>CAWKAX010000009.1:0-532930 GCA_963847695.1 uncultured Acidobacteriota bacterium
TGTGTCGCGCCTACGGGGCTGGTGTGGCTAGAGGTGTTGCGATGGGGGACGGCGCTTCGCGCTGGATGGGTTCGTGGGGCGGGCGGCTTTGGGAAAAGCGGTGGCCGAGCCACGGCACTCCGGAAGTTCTCGGCGGAGCGGTTGGTATGGTTGCGATCGATGTTTCGAGATACGTGTCGCTCCGGTGACGTGGGGATCTGGCGACGTGCACACTTCAGGAGACGCATCAACCTTTCTAGAATGGCGGATTTCGCGGTAGTGAACGGTTTGGGTTATGGATGTGATTGCGATATTCGATTGGACTGTTTTTCCAGGGGCTTCTAAGATTTCTGTATGTTATCGGATGAAATTGAGAACGTGGTGCGGAAGGAAAACCGGGTTTTGCTGGGGTTGGTGTTGATATTGGCGCTGGCAACGGTGATTAAGCCTTGGTTGTTGGTTTGGGATTTGGGCATGCCGCTGACGGTTTTGGCGGGGTTGGGGGCGATGCGAGTGGTGGGGTGGTTGCGGTCGTTCGACTTGACGCCCTCCGAGTCTGCAGACTAAGCGCGCCGTCTAAGGCATTTCTTTTCCTCGCGTTACCATCCTGTCTATCGCACGGTTACGATTTCTTCAGCCGTGCACTGCACCCGTGCGCTGAACCCGGCCGGCCCACTCCGATCACTTCGCAGAACTGGAGCCGCGACAATCATCTGAATGCGACGGATCGCCACAATAGCTCCGCACAAATGCCTGGACCTCCTGCCGCGCGGACGAAAGATGACCCTCGGCGGTGCGTCGTTCCAGATTCCGATAAAAACTTGCCGCGACGTCCTCATTCCTTCCAGTCACAAGTTCTTCTGTCAATAGCCTGGTAAGTTTAAAATGAGGAAGAACATAGTCCGCTGTCATGAAACAGGTCGAAGTGTCTGTCGAGCCAGCTGGTCCGATGCACTTCACGTTAACAAAAACATTAGCGTCATCGTAGTCGTCGACTGATACGAATCGCTCGGATGCTCTTACAAGAGTCGACAGAGCGCTAAAGACGGCTGGATTGTCTCTGCTTTGATTCGGGATGAAAATGCGAACGGGGCTAGGTTGTGTTGCCGTCGGCGAACCTATAAGTGATAAACTGACGAGCGTGGTCAACAACATTTTCCTCATCACAGCTCCAATCTCGCGACTTTGATTTATTTAGTCTTGCCTTCAGTACCTCGTAGATTAGAAGGGACGGTTCTCGGAACGCGACTCGGACGACATGCCTCTTATGGGCTGATGTTAGGAATTTCCCCTATTTTTTGAGTTCCTAGCCCCGTACCCGGACCGTAAAACAACAGAGTGCCGTCACTTGTGCTCAAAAATGCCCCTTCATATGAACCACCCGAAGCTGGTGATAAATTGTCGGACGAACCTAGGTTCACTTGGGTAGCGAGGCCTGCCGTTTAAGGCATTTCTTTTCCTCGAGTTACCATCCTGTCTATCGCACGGTTACGATTTCTTCAGCCGTTTGGTCCACCCGCAGGTCTTCATCTCCCTCACATAGATGTGTGGCGCAACCGAGGTTTTACGGGGAGATGTTGCGACAAGAACCAAATGGCGGAGAGGGGGGGATTCGAACCCCCGATCCCGATTTTGTCGGGATAACTGCTTAGCAGGCAGCCCTGTTCGGCCACTCCAGCACCTCTCCGCGGGAATTTCGAATGGCTGTGACTGCGGCGGCCTGCGGATTGGAAGTATAGCATCAACGATTGCGCGGCCAATATTGCGAATGTCGCGGACCGTGCGCGGCAAGCTATGTCCAACAGATAGCCTCGAGCGAACCTCTTGGCCGATCCCGCCATCACACTGGCGAAAGCGCAGTACAATCGCCAGCACCCATCGCTCGAACTTCAGAAGGAGCAGCCCATGACTGCCAGCCCATTCAAGCTTGCCAAATTAAAACTCGCGGTGGCTCCAATTGCACTTGTGCTCGGGCTCGCCGGCATCGCGAAAGCGCAGGACAATCGCGCCGCGGCATCGACGGCATTCACCACCACCGAGAAAGACCAAGTCGAAATCGCCGTCACCGTTTACAACTCGAATATCGCTCTGGTTCGCGATGTGCGCCAGATTCAACTCGGACAATCCATCTTTCCGCTGCGCTTCGAAGATGTGGCCGCCTCGATCAATCCGGCCACCGTGCATTTCCGCTCGCTCACCGACGATTCCAAACTCAGCGTCGTCGAACAGAATTACGAATACGATTTGCTCGACCCGCAAAAACTCTTGCAGAAGTACGTCGGCAAAGAAGTCACGCTGGTACGCGCCGAAACCGATGCCGGCTCCACCAAATGGGTCGAAACCAAAGCCACTTTGCTGGCCAACAACAACGGCCCGGTGTGGAAAATTGGCAATGAAATTGTTACCGGGATGAATACCGACTCGTACCGCTTCCCGGAATTGCCCGGAAATTTCTACAGCCGCCCCACGCTCATCTGGACGCTCGACAATCGTGGCGCTGCGTCGCAGAAAGTAGAAGCTTCGTATCTGACCGGCAATATGAGCTGGAGCGCGGATTACGTGCTGACCGTGGCTCGCGACGAAAAATTAGCGGACCTCGATGGCTGGGTCACGCTCAACAACAACAGCGGCGCTTCGTATCAAAACGCCAAGCTTCAGCTCGTGGCGGGCGAAATTCACCAAGTGGCTCCGGTTGCAGCTCCGCCTATAGACGGAATGCAAGTGATGGAACTGGCCATGGCCAAGGCCGCTCCACAATTTACCCAGGAAGGAATCTCCGAATATCACCTGTATTCGCTCGGCCGCCGCACTTCGATCCAGGAGAACGAGTCGAAACAGATCAGCCTGTTGACCGGCACCGGCGTTCCGGTCGAAAAGCATCTGGTCACCGAAGGTGAATCGTATTACTACCGGAATTCGCAAGGCGTCGGCAGCCCCACGCCCCAGCCGGTCAAAGTGACTTACCAATTCAAGAATGAGGAAAAAGGCGGTCTGGGCATGCCGCTGCCCGCCGGCACTGTGCGCGTCTACCTCGCCGACTCCAAAGGCGGCATCCAGTTCATCGGCGAAGACTCGATCAAGCACACCCCGAAGGACGAAACTCTCAACATCTACGTTGGAGACGCTTTCGATGTGGTCTGCGAGAGGAAGCAAACGGACTACAAAAAACTGGCCAGCAATCTGTACGAGATGGAATACGAAATTACGCTGCGGAACCACAAAGCCGTGCCGGTTACCGTGGAAGTCCACGAACCCATCGGCGGCGACTGGGACAATCGTAAACTCGAATTTCCCGTCGAAGAAACTCGATGCGCGGTCCGTGGGTTTTGACGTTCCGGTGGCGAAAGATGGAACTTCGACCCTAACTTATCGCGTCCGGGTGAAATGGTAAGTGACGAAGCGCAGCGTCAGTTCTTGCAGCAGGTGGGATTGTTGACCAGCGCCAGCTCTCGCGCGAATACCGGATTGTTGGGATATTCGGTGGCGAG
The DNA here is from genome assembly GCA_963847695.1 of uncultured Acidobacteriota bacterium. Classification (GTDB taxonomy): domain Bacteria; phylum Acidobacteriota; class Terriglobia; order Acidiferrales; family UBA7541; genus Palsa-295. Next base: position 3,468 of record CAWKAX010000009.1, read on the forward strand.
GTCAGCCAGCAATTCTTTGGCGCGCTCCGGCTTATGCTCGCGCTCGTAGGCCAGCGCCAGCATCACTTTCGCAAAGGGCTTTAGATAATGTCCGTGTTCGGCGGCCGATTGCATCAGGTCCATGCCTTTGGTCCGGTCGCCGTGGATGCCGCCAAACCACACGAACATTCTCTTGTAGCTCGGCAAACATCCGATCACGTAATTGCTCATGCCCAGCGCCACATTCGCGTCCTGCTCGCCGGGGTCGATGGCCAGCACCTGATTCGCTTCGGATTCGGCGCTGCGCATCATCTTCAAACCATCGATCTGCTTTTTGATGATCAAGGCGTCGTAATCGGATTCCATGCCGTCGGTGATGGTCAGCACCAGCAGACCCTGCAGATCCTTCGGATTTGCCTTGATCCGCGCCTTAGCCTGCTCCCGCGCCGCATTGTTGGCTTCCAGAAATGCCGCGTTCTTGTTGGCCGCGCCCGAACCTTCCACGCCGCCCAGGAATTTTTCGTCATTCAAAAAGAATTCCGAAGTCAGCACGCCTTTCTGGTTGAACTGCTCGAAAAGGTAGCTGGCCGCTTCAGACGCCTTGCCCAAAGGATCGTCCGGGCGCATCTTCTGGTAGGCCTGGAAATCCTTGCGCCCCGCCTCGAAGTTCAATTCGTAGAGATGGCGATAGCCGCTTTCCAGCAGTTTCACCGAAGCGTCCGGCTCCATCACCGGAGTCGTGGGCTTGGCTGGGGCCTGCGCGCGCGCCGGAGTCAGCAGCGGACCCACCATGCTCGCGGCAGTCAGGCCCGCCGCCAGGATTACCGCCGAAGAATAGCTGCGCATCAATTTATGCATAGTGTTTCGTTAGATTCCTGCTTGCGCGATGGCGCGTATCCGGCTGCAAACCGCATGATTATAGTAGAAATCGGCTTACCAATATCTACGGTTTTCACCCTGTGCATTAAAGATTATTCAGAATGTATTCCGTGGTTTGCTGAATCATTAGCATGCGGGCGCCGGCATCTCCGATGCCGTGTCCCCGGCCAGGGAAGACCATCAACTTGTCGGGATAAAGACCATCATCGATCAGCGCGTTCAGCAATTCGATCGAGTTGGCGAAATGCACGTTATCGTCGCCGGTTCCGTGGGCCAGCATCAGCTTGCCTTTGAGGCCCGCCGCCTGATTCACCGGCGAGGAGTTCTTATAGCCTTCGGGATTGTCCTGCGGGCGTCCCATGTAGCGCTCGGTGTAGATGGTGTCGTAAAGCTTCCAGTCGGTGACCGGCGCGTCGGAGATGCCCATTTTGAAGGCATCCGAGGCGTTGAACAGCGCTTCGAGCGTCATGTAACCGCCGTAGCTTCCGCCGGTCATCCCAATCCTGGCGGGGTCCACATAGCCAAGCGACTTCAGGTATTTCACGCCGGCCAGCTGATCCTGCAATTCGATTTTTCCCATCTGATGGTAAATCGGGGTTTCGAAGGCGTGTCCACGGGCCCAGGAGCCGCGATTGTCCAGCGTAAAGATGATATAGCCCCGCTGCGCGATCGCGTCATGCCATAGGTAGCCGAAGCCGGACCAAACGTTGCGCACCATTTGGACGTGGGGACCGCCGTAGACTTCGATCAGGACCGGATACTTCTTGGTCGCGTCGAAATTGGCGGGCTTGATGATCGAGGCTTTGAGCTTGGTGCCGTCGTCGGCGGTGACGTCCACGAATTCGATCGGCGTCAGTTGGTATTGGGCCAACGCCGGAACCGCGCCGTCGTTCAGAACGGCTATGCGAGTGCCGTCCATGCGGCACAAATCCTGGCGAGTTGGGGTGGCTGCATCGGAATGCGAATTTATGAAGGTGGCCAGGTCGGGTGAAATTTCGGCGCCGTTTGTTCCCGATTCCTTGGTGATGCGGACAATTGTTTTGTCGTTCAACGAGACGCGGTAGAGGCTGCGGTCCAGAACGTCGTCCTTATTCGAGATGAAATAGACGTAGCCGTTCTTTTCGTCGACGGCCGGGTGGTTGACGACTCCCGGGCCGAAGCCGCCCAGATCCGAAATGCCCCAGTCGCCGCTGGTGAGTTGCGCCAGCTGCTTGCCGGAATCGTCGTAAAGATAAAGATGGCGGAAGCCGGTGCGTTCGCTGGACCACAAGAAGCGTTTGTTGTCGGAGAAAAAATAGAGGTCGTCGCTGATGTTGATCCAGTATTTGTCGGTGTCGGTGAGAATTGTCGAGGAGGCGCCGGTGGTGGCGTCGCAGAACAGTAGGTCGAGTTGATTCTGCGCACGATTCAGACGCTGGATCGCGACTCGCTTGCTGTCGGGCAGCCAATCGACGCGCGCGAGATACACGTCGGTGTTCGCGCCGGTATCCATCCATTTGGTTTCGCCGCCGGTTACGGAGACGACTCCCACTCGCACAATGGGATTGGCCTCGCCGGCTTGCGGATAGCGCGTGAAGGTGGTCGAGCCGGTGGGTGAACTCATGTCCATGATCGGGTAGCGGGTCACCGGGCGCTCGTCCATTTCGTAGTAGGCGAGCTTCGAAGAATCGGGCGCCCACCAGTAGGCGGTGCGATTGTCGAGTTCTTCGGGATAAACCCAGTCGAGTTTGGCTTTCAGTATTTCTTCGCTGCCGCCGGTGGTGAGCGCTTTGATTTCGGCGGTGGCGAGGTTGATCACGAAGAGATTCGCGTTGCGCGAAAAGCTGAGCCATTTGCCGTCTGGCGAAAATTTCGGATCCTCGATTTCGTCATCGCTGGTGGCTACCGGCTTGACCTGCATGGTTTTCAGGTCGAGCAGCACCATGCTGTTGGTGCCGATGAAGAGGAGCGAGTTTCCGTCCGGCGCCCACTGATAGTTGTCGGCTTGCACACGGGCGAGGCCGGTGCCTTGGACTGCTTTCGCTTTTTCCGGCTGGGTTACGGATTTCAGCGTCTCGGCATTGACTAGGAGTTTGCGTTCACCGGTGGCGGCGTCCATGGTCCAAAGTTCGAGGGTGCCGCCGGGGTCTTTGTGCTCGATGTAGGAGAAGCGCTTTCCGTCGGGCGCCCATTCGATGCCTTGGGTGGTGCGGCCGCCTAAATAGGGGGGGCTGAAAACGCGATCGAGGGTGAGCGGCGGCTTTCCGGCTGGAGCAGACGTCGCGGATTGCTGCGCGGTGGCGGATGGCGCGTTCAACATTGCCGAAAATCCAAGGACGACGAAGAGGGCAGGAGTAAGGGTGAGGCAAGCCGAGCGCTTCATGAGAATTCCTCCGAGACGCAAACGCGCCATTCTATATCGCACGGCGCAAATTCGATATACCGACAGATCGAGATGGCATGGTAGGGAGAGACTGGATCAAGGCTATCCGGCCGGCTGAGCGGAAGACAGTGAGCTGGACGATGCGGGGTCGGCTTTGCGGTTTCGCGATCGACGGCTGATGATGAAGGCGCCGACGGTTACGGCGATGGCAAAGGCGAGCAAGGATCCGTCGCGTACCAACGTGCCGACGCCGAGACGTTCGCCGGGGCCGAAACAGCCGCAATTAATTTCGAGGCCCATGCGGTAGGTGCGGACCATCATGGCGAAGAAAGCGCCGAGCAGCAGCGTGGTGGTCAGCGCCGCATAACGGAACAAAACTCCGCTGAGCAGCCAGAGGCCGAGAAACAATTCGAAGAGCGGAAGGAAATGCGCGGCGGGACCGACCAACTGCGGAGGGAGGAGCTGGTAGGAATCGACCTGCATGGCAAACATCGAAAGCGAGATCTTGACGGAGGAAGCGGACCAGCCCATAGCGGCCTGCGGTTTCAGCTTGGCATACGCGGCGAAAAGAAAAATTCCGGCAAGCGCCAGGCGGCCGATGATCAGTAGAGTTCGTCCCAGCGATTCGCGCGCGGTGCTCGTCATCGAAAGGCCTCAGCTTACTACTGGCTCAAAAGCGAATCAAAAAACTGCTTCAGGATCGGGTAGGTCACGATTCCGGAAGAGGCCGGATATTTTTGGCCCTTGTAGAAAATCACAAACGTTGGGGTGGCTTGCACCGGAACGGATTTGCCCAGCTCCTGATCGGAGGTGATGTAGGCGTCGAGCGGGCAGGAGGTCGAAGTCGGCTCACAGCCGGTCATTAGTTTTTCAACACGCTTCAAATCCGCGGGGCTTAGAGCCTGCGCAACGTACTTCTCGATATTGCCGTCGGCTCCCCAGGCGGCTTGATTGTCGAAGAGCGCGGCATCGACATCTTGAAACTTTCCAATTTTTGCGGCGGCGTTGGCCCAACGAGCGGCTTGGTGCGAATAGGCATGCATGGGAAGAGGGAAGTCGCGATGCACCAAATAGACTTTGCCGGCGGCGACGTAGCCGTCGGGTCCGAGCAGGGGACGGAGGGTTTGCTCGAAAAATGATCCGCAAGACGGGCACTGGTAGTCGCTGAAGACTTCCATGGTGATGGGCGCGGTCTTATTGCCGAAGGTTTTGACCGGGAGTGCCGATGCAGCGGGGTCGGTGGTCGCGGAGGTCTTCTTGGCAGTCGGTTTGGCGCTGGTCTTGGTGGTGGTCGCCGGCGTCGTTTGTGCGAGAACCCGGGTCGCACCGCCTGTCAGCGCGGCCAAAGACAAGATCGACATTGCACCGAGACGCCAAACCTTCTTACCGGCAAACCTCGAAATTGTGAGCGAATTCAATCCAGCCTCCCAGCTGCGTGATGCATAAAACACTCGACATTGTACATCGACTTTCGCCGCCCGAATCGGGCCGATAGCTCAATCGTGTTCGGGATTTGCGGAAAAAACACTCTCTCATTCGACGGTCGGGGGCTAGATTTGGTTTGCCGGGAGCCTTGCGCAGGTGATCCTATTAGGCAAGGGGTCGCCAGTCGCCGAAAGGATTCGAGCTAAATTTCTTTAGATAAGGCGGTATATTAATGTAAGTAAACGACATACGCATACACAAGAATGTTGACAAGAACCCACTCAAGGTGTATTATGGCGCTCGTTCAAAGCTGACGTCTCCCGGCATCACCCGTTAGACGTTATAGGAGCTTATCCATGAGTAAGATTATCGGTATTGACCTCGGAACGACCAACTCGGTCGTAGCCGTGATGCAGGGAGGCGAGCCGACGGTGATCCCCAACCAGGAAGGAGCGCGAACTACTCCTTCGGTGGTGGCGATTACCAAGGGCGGCGAGCGGCTGGTGGGACAAGTCGCTAAGCGCCAGTCGATCACCAACCCGGAAAACACGGTGTATTCGATCAAGCGGTTTATGGGGCGCCGCTTCGACGAAGTGCAGGAAGAAGCGAAGCGCGTACCTTATAAGGTGGTCAAAGGACCGCACGACGACGCGCGCGTTGAGATTGCCGGCAAGAGCTACAGCCCGCCGGAAATTTCGGCCATGATTCTCCAGAAGTTGAAGTCCGCCGCTGAGGATTTCCTCAGTGAAAAGGTGACCAAGGCGGTCATCACCGTTCCGGCGTATTTCAACGACAGCCAGCGCCAGGCGACGAAGCAAGCCGGCGAAATCGCGGGTCTCGAAGTTCTGCGCATCATTAACGAGCCTACGGCGGCTGCTTTGGCCTACGGACTGGACAAAAAGAAGGAAGAGACCATCGCGGTGTACGACTTGGGCGGCGGTACTTTCGACATTTCCATTCTGGAAGTCGGCGAAGGCGTGGTCGAAGTGAAGTCGACCAACGGCGACACGCACTTGGGCGGTGACGATATCGACCAGCGCGTGATGGAGTGGATTGTTGCCGAATTCAAGAAAGAGCAGGGCATCGATCTGAGCAAAGATCGGATGGCGATTCAGCGCCTGAAGGAAGCGGCGGAAAAGGCGAAAGTTGAGCTGTCTCAATTGATGGAGACGGAGATCAATCTTCCTTTCGTCACCGCCGATGCGTCAGGCCCGAAGCATCTGGCTCTGAAGCTGACTCGCGCGAAGCTCGAGCAGTTGATGGAAGATTTGCTGCAGCGCACGGTTGGCCCGGTGAAGCAGGCTTTGTCGGATGCCGGCATAACTGCGGACAAGATCGATGAAGTCGTTCTGGTCGGCGGATCGACCCGCATTCCGCGGGTGGTGGAAATCGTCAAGAGCCTCTTCAACGGCAAAGAGCCCCACAAGGGCGTGAACCCGGATGAAGTCGTGGCAGTTGGCGCGGCAGTTCAGGGCGGCGTTTTGGGCGGCGAAGTGAAAGACATTTTGCTGCTGGACGTCACTCCGCTTTCCCTGGGCGTCGAAACCCAGGGCGGTGTAATGACCGTGCTGATCCAACGCAACACGACGATTCCGACCCGCAAGTCGGAAATCTTCTCGACTGCCGCGGATAATCAGCCGTCGGTCGAAATCCACGTGCTGCAGGGCGAACGCCCGGTAGCCAGCGGAAATCGAACGCTGGGAAAATTCCAACTGGTTGGAATTCCTCCCGCGCCGCGCGGCGTGCCGCAGGTCGAAGTGACGTTTGATATCGACGCCAACGGCATCTTGAATGTCGCGGCGAAGGACAACGCCACCCAGAAAGAACAGAAGATCACGATTACTGCCTCCAGCGGCTTGAGCAAGGAAGAAGCCGATCGCATGAAGAAGGAAGCGGATTCGCATGCGGCGGAAGACAAGGCCAAACTGGCGGAAGTGGAAGCGCGCAACCGGCTCGACAATCTGGTGTACCAGACCGAGAAAGTAGTGAAGGACAACCGCGACAAGCTGGCTGAAGCGGACGTGAAATCGGCCGAAGACGCGATTGCCGAAGCGCGGACCGCGTTGAGCGGAACTGACGTGGACAAGATGAACGCTGCGGTGGACAGCTTGACCAAGGCCTCGCATCACATCGCCGAGACGATGTACAAGGCGCAGCAAGCTTCCGGCGCGGCAGCGGGTGCAGGCGCAGACGGCGGTGGTCAAGCCGGTAGCGCAGGTGCCAACGCAAACGCCAACAACTCCGGACAAGGCGACGTGGTTGACGCCGAGTTCGTGGATGTTGACGATTCCAAGAAGCCAAACTAAAACCGCGCAGACGGTTTCGAACAGGGGCGGGTCGGCGATCCGCCCCTCGTTTTTTTGAAGCGGGCGAATTGAAGTATCTTTTCTGTTGCGACGCCGGAAGTGAACGGCGCACGGACCAATGGCTACTACACCCAAACAAGATTATTACGAGCTGCTAGGAGTTCCGCGCAAGGCGGCGGTGAAAGACATCCGCGCAGCCTATCGCAAGCTCGCGCGCAAATATCATCCGGACCTGAATCCAGGCGACAAATCAGCAGAAGAAAAATTCAAGCAGATTCAAGAAGCCTACGAAGTACTTTCCGACACCAAGAAGCGCCAGATGTTCGACCAGTTCGGATTCAACACGCCGGGTCAGGGTGGACCTCCGCCTCCGGGCGCGGGCGGTTACGGTTACGGCGGCGGTTCCGGGCGCGATGACGTTCAATTCGATTTCGGCGGTTTTGATTTTGGCGGCGGCGGTACGGGCGGCGGAACCAGCTTCCGCGATCTTTTCAGCCAGGTTTTCCGCGGACAGGCCGGTGGGGCGCAACCGAATCACGAACGCGAAGAAGGCACCGACCTTGAATTCCAGATTGATATTAGTTTTGCCGAGGCGATGAAGGGCGCAGTGAAGAAGATCAGTTTCACGCGTTTGGATACCTGCAACGTGTGCCACGGCTCGGGCGTGCAGCCGGGTGACGAAAAGACTTGTCCGACGTGCGGCGGTAGCGGACACGTGACCCAGGTCAGCGGGAAGATGAAATTTCAGGTGGCTTGCCAGCGCTGCGGCGGCAGCGGCAAGCTGCACACGGTTTGCAGGAATTGCAACGGCGACGGGCGGGTGCCGAAGGTGGAATCGCTCGACGTGCGGATTCCTCCCGGTGCGCAGACCGGTTCGCGCGTGCGGGTGGCCGGGCGCGGGAATGCGGGGTTGCATGGCGGCCCTGCGGGTGACCTTTACATCGTGATGAAAGTGGAGCCGCATCCGTTTTTCGAGCGTCGCGGTGATGATTTGTTTTCGGTGGTGCCGATCACGGTGACCGAAGCTTCGTTGGGCGCGAAGGTGGAAGTGCCGACGATCGACGGGCGTTCGCAAGTGCGGATTCCTCCGGGGACCAACAGCGGCAAGAAATTGCGGTTGAGGGAAAAAGGCGCTCCTTCGGTGCGGCAGGCGGGGAAGCGCGGCGATCAGATTATCGAAGTGCAGATCATCGTGCCCAAGCCGGAAGACGAACGAGTGCGTAATCTTTTGAAGGAACTGAGCAAACTCGATCCGGAAGATCCGCGGCGCGAGATTTTCGAGAAAGCCACGGTCTGAGAACGACAGGGAAGAAGCGGATATGGTCGCGAAAACACGCAAGAAAGCGAAAGCCGGGTACATGATCAGCGCGGTGGCGGAGATTTATAAGCTGCATCCGCAAACGCTGCGGCTGTATGAGCGCGTGGGTTTGCTGAAGCCGTCGCGTTCGCAGGGGAATACGCGGCTGTACACGGACGAGGATCTGGAACGGCTGGAAGTGATTTTGAATTTGACGCGCGAGCTGGGCGTGAATCTGGCGGGCATCGAGATTATTCTGAACATGCGCGACAAAATGTCGCAGATGCAATCGCAGATGGAGGCGTTCACGCATTTCGTGCGCAACGAAATGGCGCGGAACTTCAACGCAAGCGACCAGCTGAAGTCGCGCAACGCGATTATTCGTACCGTGCCGCGGCAAAGCATTCGCGTCCAGAAGTAATTTCCACATACCAATTATTATTCACAAGCCCGCGCGCTTGCGCTCTCCGGGCGCGCCGCTTATTCTTCTGTTATGGCTCAGCCGGATTGCCCCCATTGCCAGGGAAGTGGATGGAAAGTTGTGGAGCGCGGCGAAGCCGGCGCGCAGCCACTTTCCGCGGATCGTCCCGGCGCTACTTCGGTGGGAGAACCGAAGATGGTGTGGGCGGTGCCGTGCGATTGCACGACCGGCGACCGCACCGAGCGTGCTTTGCAGCGCGCGCGCGTTCCGGAGCGCTATCGCCATTGCGATTTCGAGAATTACGAGACGGACAACGAAATTCTGAATGCTTCCAGCCAGGACCTGGCGAACTGGAATCGCAGCCTGAGTCAGGCGAAATTGTTCGTGCAGCGCTTCGCCCAAGAATATTCTCCGATTGCCGGAATGCAGAGCGAGCACGGCATCCTACTTATGGGCCCCTGTGGCGTCGGAAAGACTCACCTGGCTGTCTCTGCTTTGAAGACGATTGTGCTGCGGGGGCACAGCGGGCTTTTCTACGATTACCGCGAATTGCTGAAAGCCATCCAGGATAGTTACAACCCAGAAAATCAGGCGACCGAGATGAGCGTTCTGGAGCCAGTGCTGAAAACGGAAATTCTGGTGCTCGACGATGTTGGTTCGAGCAAGCCATCGCCGTGGGCGCTCGAAACTGTCGGCCACATTCTGAATACCCGCTACAACGAGAAGCGAGTGACCATCCTCACCTCTAATTTTCTAGATTCCGACGCGGCCAGCGCCAATCCTTCGACGCTACCGCAGCGGGTGGCCGGCATGCGCAGTCCCACCGTGGAGGATTCACTCACCGAGCGGGTGGGCAAACGGATCCGTTCGCGGCTGTACGAAATGTGCCGCACGCTGGAAATTTATGCCCCGGATTACCGCAAAGAAATTCGCCACGCCGGCCGCGTTCGATCCTGAAACAGAGATCAACCGCAGATGTATTTGGCTTGAAAATCGGGAGTGATTAGCAAATTTTTACGATCGCTTTCGGCGCCATGGTTTGGTTGACAACGCGCGAAGCGGGCGGGTATCATCTTGACGTTAGAACGCTCGAGCGTGGGCGTTTTATCCCCTTCATTGCTCCAAACCCAGCGGGTGGAGTAACCGATAACCGAACTATCGGCAAGCAGGGCACGAATCCGCACGGAGGCCGCTCCCAATGTCACCCGAACACGACCTAAATCAATCCACCGTATCTGAAAGCGCAGCAACCGAAACATCAGCTGAAAATTCCGCTCAAGCTGCCCCGATCGCGAATCACGCGGTTGGCGGCCCTGACTCCAGCGTTTCCGAGTCACGTAACTCTTCTGTTGGCGGAGGCGCTGCTACGGGTGTAGCGCGCGCCCCCGAAGTTCCTCTTGAAGTGCCGGTTGAATCGCCCGCTCCAGTTGCGGCTGCGGCCGAGCCGATCGTTTTTGCGGCGTCGCAGGACGCGCCTACCGAAGCGTTGAAACCTTTCGTGGAGGAGAACTCGGCGGAAGCTGCCGCTGCGCCCGCGCCTCCGGCAGAAGTCCACGCCGAAGCGCCGACGCAGGAAAGTGCTGCAGGCGCCGCCGAAGCTGAGGCGGTCGAATCCAACGAAACGATGGACCAGCTGATGGAGCAGTTCGCGGTGCCGGAGCCGACGGTTCCGGAAGGCGAGATTTTCGACGGCCACGTGATCGCGGTGACCGACGCGGGCGTGATTGTTGATGTTGGCGGGAAATTCGAAGGTTTGGTTCCGGCGCAGGAATTTCTGGATTCGGGCAGCGCGATTGAGTTTGGCAAGGGGCAGACGATTGAGGTGGAACGTCTGCACGCGCAGAAAGATGGATACGTTTTGCTGTCGCACACGCGGGCGCATCGGCGGCGGGTGTGGGAGCGCATCGAGAAGGCCTATAAGGAACACACCGTCATCACCGGCAAAGTGACGGAACGCATCAAGGGCGGCTTGGTGGTCGAGATCGGAGTGCGCTCGTTCTTGCCGGCGTCGCAAATCGAATTGCGTCCGGTGCACGATCTGGATGCGTGGAAGGGCAAGGACGTAGAAGTTCGCGTTCTGAAATTGAATCGCAAACGCGGGAATGTGGTGGTCAGCCGGCGCGCGATTCTGGAAGAAGACCAGAAGTCGAAGCGCGAAACACTGATGAATTCGCTGGCGGAAGGCTCGGTGGTTACCGGGAAAGTCAAAAACGTCACGGATTATGGAGTCTTTGTCGATCTCGGCGGCATGGATGGATTGCTGCACGTAAGCGATTTGGTTTGGGGCCGGGTTCCGCACCCGTCGTCGATTGTGAAAGCCGGCGACGATTTGGAAGTTCAGATTCTGAAGTTCGACAAGGACAAGCAGCGCATTTCGTTGGGACGCAAACAGCTGCTGCCTGATCCATGGGCCACGGTTCCGGAACGTTTTCCGGTTGGGACTCGAGTACAGGGCAAAGTGGTGGGCGTGACGGATTACGGCGCGTTCATTCAGATTGAGGCCGGCGTGGAAGGTTTAGTGCACGTCAGCGAGATGAGCTGGTCGAAACGGACCAAGCATCCTTCGAAGGTAGTGAAGGCCGGCGACGACGTGGATGTGGTGGTGCTGGAAGTGAAGACGGATCAGCGCCGCATTTCGCTTGGTTTGAAACAGACTTTGGCCGATCCCTGGGGCGCGGCTGCTGAAAAATATCCGGTCGGCACGATTGTCACCGGACGGATTCGCAACCTTGCGGATTTCGGCGCGTTCGTGGAAATCGAAGAGGGAATGGAAGGGCTGATTCACATCAGCGATATGAGCTGGACCGAACGAATCAAGCATCCCAGTGAGAAATTCAAGAAGGGCGATACGGTCGAAGCCAAGGTGCTGAAGGTTGATTCCGAGAACCGGCGGCTATCGCTCGGTGTGAAGCAAGTGAAAGACATTTGGACTGATTGGTTCGCCGCGCACAAAATCGGCGAAGTGATCAAAGGCAAAGTGGCGCGCACAACGGACTTCGGCGCGTTTGTCGAACTGGCCGAGGGAATCGAAGGGCTGTGCCACGTCTCGGAAATCGAAGAGCGCCGGCCGAAAGGCGATCGCGACAAGGGCGGCCGCGACGCCGCTCCGCAAGCGGCCAAGGCGGCGCGCGGCGCGCGCGTTACCGCGGTGCTGGCTGCCGGAAATGAATACGATTTCAAGATTTTGCGGCTGGAGCCGGAGCAGCACAAAATCAGCTTGAGCTACCGGGCGGCCCAGAAGCAGGTCGAACGGCAGGAAATCGAGAGCTTTAAGTCGGCCGTGACCCGTTCGCCGAAATCGTCGCCGACGGCGACCATCGGTGACGCGATCAAGGCCAAACTGCAGTCGGCCTGAGCGACACGGGGCTTGCAGGCATTTGAGATGGAAGGTTTGACCGGGGCGGGGGCGTGCCGGGCGGACCGTATTTCCCGCGAAATTCATTTACCTTGCGCTAGATTGATGATATCCAAGGACATGCGTCGCCCCGCCCCAGCGCGCTACAGATTTCAGCTGCAACATTTTTCATAGGAGACTCTCATCCCATGGCAGACCCTGCCGGAGAGAAGGCAATCAAAGAACACACGATGACGAAGGCGGAACTCGTCGAAGAGGTCACCCGCGTCACGGAATTGCCTCGCAAGGAATCTGAGGCGGTGGTGGAGACGATTTTCGAGAGCATCATTGCGGCGCTGCAGTCCGACGACAAGATCGAGATTCGCGGGTTTGGGAGTTTTCGCACGCGTCAACGACGTGGCCGCACCGGACGCAATCCCAAGACCGGGGCGAAAGTGGAAGTCCCGCCGAAGAAGATCCCGTATTTCAAGCCCAGCAAGGAATTGAAAGACTACGTCAATAATCCGCGGCCCGCGCAGGCCGCCGGATCGCACGAAACCCCCGGACATCAGAGTTAAGAGATGGATTATTTGTGGACGCCGTGGCGGTATCGCTACATCGCCGACGCGACCAAGGATGAAGGCTGCGTTTTTTGCGCGGCTGTGGCATTGAATAACGATCGCGAGGCGCTGATCGTATTTCGTGGCTCTAAGAATTTCATAATCCTGAATCGTTATCCTTACACGCCCGGGCACGTCATGATCGTTCCCTACCAGCATTCGGCGGAGCTGCCTGCTACCGACCCAGAGACTTTGGCGGAGATGATGTTGCTGGCGCAGCGAGTGCAGGTTGCACTGGAGAAAACCTATCATCCTCAGGGTTACAACCTGGGTATGAACTTGGGGCGTGCGGCGGGCGCCGGCGTCACTGGCCACCTGCATCTGCATGTGCTTCCACGCTGGACTGGAGATTCGAACTTCATGACGGTGGTGGCGGAGACGCGAGTCGAGCCTGAAGATTTAGCTACCACCTACGAAAAGCTTCACGCTGCGCTCTCAGTCTAAAGTCCTCGCTACTTGACTTTCTTGTTATCCCGGAACAGAATCCGCACCATTCGTCATGTCCAACCCCCCATCCATGTTTGAAGCGGCCCGGCCCGATCCGGGCAGCGTTCGGAGCGAGATCCAAGAATATATCCAGCCGACATTTAACGACGGTCTGCGAATCTGGTGGGCGTTCTTTTGGCCTACGTCTCTGGTGGCCGGCGTACTGACCATCGTGGCGATGGCTTGGATAAAATATCTGTACCAGAACTTCGACGGTTCTGGTTCGACGCTGCGTTACGTCCGCACGGCTGCGCCCTATGTGATTAGCTACTCGGTTGCTTTTTTCGTGATGTATTACATCCTTCACAAAAACTTCCGCCACTTTCACATCGGTTTGCTGTCCAACGGTGGTGCAGAAGAGGCGCAGCCTTTAGCCGCGACTTTTCGGCGCACTCTGCCGATTTGGTTCACGTATAGTTGGCGGACTTTTATCTACCGGTTGATCGCGAGTTTCGTCGCTTCCATTCCGATCGGCGTTGTACTCGGAGTGTTTACCCGGATGCCTGTCGTTCAGGGCTTCCTAAATTTAGCGATAATCACCGCCATTGATGGAGCCGCGGGTTTATTCGTGATTTACAACAATATCCTCGAAGAAGACTTTGCCGACTATCGGGTTCGGCTCCTGCCGCGCAAGGCCCCTGCGCCTGCCGAAAAGATAGTCTTGCCGGTGCAGCCTCTTCCTCCGCAACCGCCGGTTCTCACGTAGGGTCCGTCGCGCCGGGCTTTTTCCTTTGTTATTCGTCTCCGGCAGCCTAAAATTTCCGTTCGTGCGCATCAGCATGAGCTTGATCGAAAGGGCTTAATCCTTGAACCTCGAACTTACTGAAGAACAGCAGTTGCTGCAAAAAAGTGTCCGCGATTTTGCCGAGGCGGAAGTGAAGCCGCTGGCGCGCGAAAACGACGAGAAGGGTAAGTTTCCGCGCGAACTTTTCAGCAAGGCTGCCGAGCTGGGATTGACCGGCGTGGCCATTCCCGAAGTTGAAGGCGGGGCGGGGATGGATCACATCAGCTACGCCATCGTGATCGAAGAGATTTCGCGGGTGTGCGCTTCGACCGGCGTGATTCTTTCTGCGCAGAATTCGCTCTATTCGGCGCCGATTCATCATTTCGGGACGGAAGAGCAAAAGAAAAAGTTTCTGGTGCCCTTTGCGCGGGGCGAGAAAATCGGCTGCTTTGCGCTGACCGAGCCGCAAGCCGGATCGAATGCCGCGGCGCTGGCAACCAAGGCCGTGCTGAAAAACGGCAAGTACATCATCAACGGCACGAAGGCCTGGATCACCAACGGCGGGGCGGCGGATGCGGCGATCGTTTACGTCAATACGCAGCCGGAGAAGGGCGAGAAGGGAATCACCGCGCTGGTGGTCGAGAAGGGAACGCCGGGATTTTCGGTGGGCAAGGAAGAAAAGAAGTTGGGCATCAACGCCACGGCCTGCACCGAACTTTCTTTCAGCGATTGCGAAGTTCCGGAAGCGAACCGCATCGGCAAAGAAGGTGAGGGGTACAAGATCGCTCTGGCTACGCTGGACGGCGGACGCATTGGAATCGCCGCACAGGCAATCGGTATCGCGCAGGGGGCGTTTGAGGCGGCTCTGGCGTACGCCAAGCAGCGGCAGGCTTTTGGCCATCCCATCGCTGATTTTCAGGCGATTCAGTTCATGCTGGCGGATATGTCCACGGAGATCGATGCGGCGCGTTTGCTGGCGCGGCGAGCCGCGTGGAAGCAGGATACCGGTCAGCGATTCTCGATGGAAGCGGCGATGGCGAAACTATTCGCGAGCGAAATGTCTACGCGGGTGACGCACAAAGCGATTCAGATTCACGGCGGATACGGCTATAGCCGCGAATATCCGGTGGAAAGAAATTATCGCGACGCGCGCATTACCGAAATTTACGAAGGCACCAGCGAAATTCAGCGTCTGGTGATTGCTTCCTGGGTTCTTAAGTCCTACTAGCGGTTCCGGCGGTAAATCTTTGTTGTACTCTTGAGCCATGCTGGAGTTGGATTGCGGGCTGCCGTTCTTTCCCGAATTTGACGCCGATTTTTGGGCGGCGCTGCCCGCGCGTCCCGGCGTTTTTCTGCTGGAAATGGCCGCCGCGGGCGGTGAGCCGTATTTGGCGCGCACCGCTGATATTCGCCGCGCCGCCGAACGCCTGCTGTCGCCTCCCGATCCTGCTTCGAAACGGTTGAACCTGCGCGAGGTGGTCAGAAATATTCGCTACCGCGTGACCGGCTCGAAATTCGAACAGTCCCTGCTTCATTACCGCATGGCGCGGTCGATTTTTCCGCAGCGCTATCGCGCGCTGGTGCGGCTGCGTCCGGTAGCCATGCTCAAAGTGAATCTCCGGAATGCTTATCCGCGCTGTTACGTCACCCGCCAGATTCGCGCTGACGAAGGTTTTTACTTTGGCCCCTTTCCCTCGCGTGGTTACGCCGAAGACTTCAGCGAAGGTTTTCTCGATCTGTTTAAGACTCGCCGCTGCCAGATCAAAATCCGGCGCGATCCCGAATTTCCTGGCTGTATTTATTCCGAAATGAAAATGTGTCTGGCCCCTTGCTTCGCGGGTTGCACCAAAGACGAATACGATCTCGAAGTCGGGCAAATGCTGGAAGGTCTGTCGGCGCAAGGCTCGGTTCTCACCACGCGCCTCGAACGCGAGCGCGAAGCGGCGAGTGAATCGCTCGATTTCGAGCGGGCCGCGGCCCTGCACAAACGGCTGGAGAAGGTCGAACAAGCTTTGCGCGGAATTCCGGATGTGGCGCGGCGGATCGAGGATCTCGACGCGGTGATTCTGCAGCGCGGCGCTGAACCGCAAGCCATCGCCGTTTTCCCGCTGCATCGGGGGATTCTGATTGATCCGTTCCCTCTCAACTTCGGCGACGTGAGCGAGCCGCGTTCGGTCGAAGTCAGGCTGCGCGACGCGTTCGAGCCGCTGGATGACGCGGCCGGTGGTGAGCTCGCGCAGGGGAATCGGCAGGAAGAGGAAAAAGAACTGGTAAAAGAGGAATTGCCAGCGACCGAAGACCCGCAAAAAGGTTTGTTCGACGCCCCTGCTTCCACGCCAAACGCCGGCGAAGCAGCAAAAAAGGAACTGTCTGAAACCTGGCGCGAGCAATATGGCCTGCACGCCGCGCCTCCCTTTCTTTCCGAGCATCTCTCGCTGGTGTCACGCTGGTTTTATTCCAAACCCCGTGACGGGGAAATTCTCTTTCGCACTGGCGACTGGCCCTACCGCCGGATTTTGCGCGCTTGCGCTCGCCTGCTGAATCCCCAGGAGAAAAGTCTGGCCCCGCCTGCACCCGCTCCGCCGCCGGAACCATGACCGCCAAATCCAATCCAGCCCGGCGGTCCCGCGTCGTACAATTCTAGATGATGGCTACCCGCGCTCCCATCGCTTCGAAGCCGCCTGAGTCTTTAGGCCGATCGCGCATTCACGGTACGGTGCGATCGCTGCGCCATCGCAATTTTCAACTGTTCTTCAGCGGACAATTGATTTCGCTAATTGGCACCTGGATGCAGACGATTGCACAGGCCTGGCTGGTCTATCGCATTACCGGCTCGTCACTGCTGCTGGGCGTGGTGGGATTCGCCGGCCAGATTCCGATTTTTATTTTGTCACCGCTGGGCGGGCTGGCAGCGGATCGCTGGAACCGCCACAAAATTGTGATCGGCACGCAGGTTGCTTCGATGATCCTGGCGTTCATTTTGGCGGCGTTGACGCTCTTACACGTAGTCAAAACGTGGGAAATCATTGCGCTGGCGGCTGGTTTAGGGGCGGTGAATGCGTTTGACATTCCCGGACGGCAGTCGTTTTTGATCGAAATGGTGGCGCGCGAGGATTTGATGAACGCGATCGCGTTGAATTCCTCGATGTTCAACGGCGCGCGGATCATCGGACCGGCAATCGCGGGGATTCTGGTGGCGCGGATTGGCGAGGGGTGGTGCTTCTTCGTTAATGGGGCCAGTTATATCGCGGTGATCGTCGGGCTGATGATGATGAAGCTGGCCCCGTATCGTCCGGTTGCCGCTGGGACTTCGCCCTTCGAGCATATTGCGGAAGGATTTCGCTACATTCAGCGGACGGCGCCGATTCTGGCGCTGATCACATTGATTGGAATCGTCAGCCTGGTTGCGGTTCCGTATTCGGTGCTGATGCCAATTTTTGCGGACAAGATTTTGCATCGAGGCGCGCATGGCTTGGGAATTTTGATGGGCGCTGCGGGAGTAGGCGCGCTGATTGGCGCACTAACGCTGGCCAGCCGGCCTGCGGTGAAGGGACTGGGGCGCGTGGTCGGATATGCGGCGATGTCCTTCGGTGTATCGCTGGTTCTTTTTGCGTTCTCCAAAATGTTCTGGCTCTCGGTTGTGCTGCTGGTTCCGGTCGGATTCGGCGTGATGCTGCAGATGTCCGGTTCCAACACATTGATTCAAGCCATGGTGCCGGACGAATTGCGCGGTCGGGCGATGGCGATGTACACCATGATGTTCATGGGCATGGCGCCGATTGGATCTCTGCTTTCCGGATTATTTGCGGATTGGATTGGCGCACCTTTGACCGTGGCGATCGGCGGAGTGGGCGCGGTGATCGGTGCGGTTTTATTTTTGCGAAAATTGCCGGCGCTGCAATTCGAAGCGTATCAATTGTTGAAGGCGCAGGGAGTGGCGGCGACTGAGGCTCCCGAGGAAGTGGCGGCGCGAGTTTCGTAAAGTTGGCAAGGGGTGAGTGTTTGGGTGGCCCGTGCGTTTGCTATACTCCGCATTTATTTGCCGGTCACAATTCAGCGAGGATAACGAATGTCGTCTAGTGCGCCGCTTGATGACGAGCGCAAAATCGGATCCGCGACGGCGGATGGAACGCTGCGATACGCCGCGCGATTCCAGGGAACTTCTGCCGCCGGGCATTTTCGCGAAATTCGCGGCGGGCTGGTGCTTTCGTCGATCGGAATTGGAACGTACTTGGGTGACCCAGATCCCGGGACCGACGCCGCCTACACTGATGCGATCGTCGCGGCGATCGAGTCGGGAATCAATGTGGTGGATTCGGCGATCAACTATCGTTTTCAACGCAGCGAACGTTCGGTGCGCGCGGCGCTGAAGAAACTTTTTGCCAAAGGCTATTCGCGCGACGAGATCGTGGTTTGCACCAAGGCGGGGTTTTTGACGCCGGATGGTGAGATGCCGGCGGATCCGAATTCCTACTTTGCGCGTGAGTTCCTGGAAAAAGATATTTTCACGGCGGAGGATATTGCCGCGGGATGCCACTGCATGGCGCCGGGCTATCTATCGAACCAGTTGGAATCTAGCCGGCGCAATCTGGGGCTTGCTACCATCGACGTTTTTTACCTGCACAATCCCGAAACGCAGCTGAGTGAAGTGTCGCCGGAAGTGTTTCGTACGCGGATGCGCGAAGCGTTCTTGATGATGGAATCGGCGGTGGCGTCGAAAGCGATTCGGGCGTACGGGCTGGCGACCTGGAATTCGTTTCGAGACGATCCGAAGGCGCCGGGTTATATGTCGTTGAAGGAAATGGCGGACATCGCGCGCGACGTCGCCGGAGACGACCACCATTTTCGATTCGTGCAATTGCCGTTCAACATCGCGATGCCGGAGGCGTTGACGCGGCCAAACCAGATGATCGATGGGAAAATGGTGCCGATGGTGCAAGCGGCGCGGGCGTTGAACATTGCGCTGGTCACGAGCGCGGCGCTGCTGCAGGGGCAACTGACCAAGAATCTGCCTGCGTTCGTGGGCGCGGCTTTGGGACTGAAGGATAACGCTGCGCTGGCTTTGCAATTCGCGCGGTCGGTGCCGGGACTGACGACGGCGTTGGTCGGCATGAGCAAGCTGGAACACGTCCAAGCTAATGCGGAATTGGTAAGGGTAGAACCTGCGTCGCGAGAACAATTCTTGAAGTTATTCGAGCAGAAGCACTAGGTGCGCGCGGTTTCGTTTGACGGCAACGGATGCCGGTCGTCGAGCCAGGTGTTGATGGCGGCAGCGACTTTATCGAGCTGAGCGGTGAAGAAGTGATCGGCGTGTTCTACGAAGACTAGTTTTTTTGGTTCCGGCATGGAGTCGAAGAGTTTTTCGACGTTGGCGCGCGAGCCGAATTCATCGTTGCCACCCTGCACGAAAAGCTTCGGCTTCGCACATTCCGCAAGATAATCCAGGCGCGAACGATCCACTGGTATTCCTAGACCGATCAGATCGGTGACGCGGGCGTCGGCGCAGGCGACTCGCAAACCCACCCAGGAACCAAAACTAAAACCAGCTAGAAGCAAATCGGCGGCGGGATATTCGTTCGCCATGAAATTGAGGGCGGTGCGAACATCGTCCGCTTCGCCGCGACCTTTGTCGTGGGTGCCTTCGCTGAGTCCCGCGCCGCGAAAATTAAATCGAAGGACCGGGATGCCGCGGAGGTGCAGGGCCTTGGCCGCTTGGTAGACGACTTTGTTGTGCATGGTGCCGGCGAATAGCGGATGCGGATGGCAAACTACGGCGGCGAGCGGTGGATTTGTGGCGGCGGATGTCCAAAGCAGAGACTCGAGGCGTCCAGCGGGGCCGTCGAGGAAAAGTTTGCGGTGAAATATTTCAGCCATGTGTGGGGCAGGAGTTAACGGAGTAGAGATTTGCGATGCGTTTGCGTTTGACGCGAATCATTTCGTCGGGGGACTTAGAATTTCGGAGGCGCGTCCCATCGGATCGAAACTGAAGTGAGCATGCCGCTGAGGCCGACGACTGGATTGGCACGCGGTGCCGGGCCGGAGGGAGTGGCTTTGTTTTCCACGCGGACGACGCGGGCGCGGACTTCGCCGACTCGTTCCCATTCGCCCCACGGCACTTTAGCCAGCACCTGATCGCCGGCGTTGTAGATGTGGGCGGACTCAAAGCGAGCGCCGGCGCGGGAGATGTCGTGAGTCATGGATTCTTCGGGCCAGGGGGAGCCCGCGGCGCGCACAAATATTGGAACTGCGAAATTAAGGCGCGAACATGCGCGACGTTCCTTTCCCTTGGGTCGCTCGGCGTGGCGTTGCGGAAGTTCGAGGTGCAAAGAGACGTCGAAGCCGCGCTGCGCATTCGGGACCACGCGGACGACACGTGCTGGAGTTTCCGGCTGCGCGGCCGCTGAGGTGCCGGTATCAAAAGGAAAAGTAACCCAAACGCAGGAGCCGACTTGGCACGATTCGCTGCGCGGGATACGAATGCCATCGCGAGAGGCGTCGATGGTGCGAGCGATTTCGATCCTCATGCCGAGGGCGCCGCGCCAACGGATACGAGCCGGCATACGCAGTTGCGCGCGAGGATGTTTGCGCATCTCAACGAAAGTACTGGCGGCGAGCTGGCTCATTGCGGCATATCGTAGCTGTGGCCCTGGGAAACGTCAAACCGGCGTACGGCTATTTGTAGTAAATAGCGGCGAAGCTCGCTCGAAGGCTTCAATCCCATTGCGCGCCGAGGCCAGCGGTGGTAGCTTCAGCAAAATAGAAGCGGGAGAGGCCGATGGATCAAGCCGTTGAACGACGCGCTGCACGCCGGTTCTCAATGATGTTGCCGCTGAAAGTCCGGTTTTCGAAAAACGATAATCTGCTGGAGAAGCAAGGCGAGACCCGCGACGTAAGTTTTCGAGGCTTGTATTTCCTAACGGAAGGCAGCCTGGAAGCGGGGGCCTCGATCGAATTTGTGCTGACGCTGCCGCAACAAATCACGCTGGCCGGGGACGTGCACATTCGCTGCTACGCCCGCGTGCTGCGCGTGGAACCGACCAACGGGAACCGCGGGGTTGCAGCGCGAATCGACCGCTACGAATTTTTGCCTACCAGCGCCTGACGAGTTCCTCGAAACAGAGTAAAATTCCAGTTCAGTTTGATTTGAGGGGGAGCCGTGTACCACTACGATCCGAAGATCGCTCTGGATGAATTGCGCGAGGATGTACTGCTGCCGCACCCGGTTCAACTGCGCGACATGATTCTGCGGACGAAACTTGATCCGACCACGGCGCTGGACCTGAACCGCGAGTTCCAGGAATATCTGACGAATTTTGGGGAGCTGCAGAAAACGGCGGGAAATATTCTGGAACAGCTCGCGGCGGGCGTGCGGAAGAGCGCAGCGGTCTAAAGAACTGCAGCTGCGAATTTACTGAACTGGGGTTGGGCGGACGAATGGCAAGGCAGACCATACTGATCGATGCGGACGACACGCTCTGGGAAAATAATATTTTCTTCGAGAAGTCGATCGACCACTTTATTACGCAGCTGGAGCATCTGGGCTACACGCGCGAATATATCCGGCACATTTTGAACGAGACGGAAAAGCGGAATATCCGGCAGCACGGGTATGGGGT
This sequence comes from uncultured Acidobacteriota bacterium, assembly GCA_963847695.1. GTDB lineage: Bacteria > Acidobacteriota > Terriglobia > Acidiferrales > UBA7541 > Palsa-295. The sequence goes on from CAWKAX010000009.1 coordinate 24,917, forward strand.
GCGTAGTTTCCGGCGGTCGCTGGAAGATACGTATCTGAAGCTGGCCGGGAATGCGGCGCGGCGAGAGATCGTGCAGGAGATTGAGCGGCTGGCGGTCGAACTGGAAGCGACCCCGCCGCACATTATGGACGGCGTGCCGGAGACGCTGGCGTATCTGGCGAAGCATCACCGGCTGGTGCTGCTGACCAAAGGCGAAGCCGCGGAACAAGCGGCTAAGGTCGAGCGCTCCGGATTGCAATCCTATTTCGACGCGATTGAAATCGTGATGGAAAAAGACGCCGCGGTGTACGAGCGGATGATCGAGCAATTCAAAATCGTGAAAACGCAAGGGTGGATGGTGGGAAACAGTCCGCGCAGCGATATCAATCCGGCGCTGAAGATTGGATTGAACGCGGTTTTTCTGCCGCATCCCAACACGTGGCAGCTGGAACATGCGGAACTGGAAAGCGGCGGAGGAAGATTGCTGATCCTGACCAGCTTTCGGGAATTACGATCACACTTCTGAGGCTGCCAGGCTTCGGAGGAAATTAGTCCGGTTTGCGGAAGTGAAACGGAATGCGCACAACGGCTTCGAGATCGACGGGCTGCCCATCTCGAGCGCCGGGCTTGAAAACCCACCTGGAAAGAGCATCCATCGAATTTTTATCGAGCTGGGGATCCACGCCGCGAACCAACTGAATGCTGTCGACGGTGCCGTCTTTGCGAATGATGGCGTAGAGGACTACGTCACCATCGACGTGCTCTTTGATCAGAGTTTGCGGGTATTTGGGGTCGACCTTGCGTTCGAGCAGCGGGCCGGAAAGTTTTCCGTGTGGCTTGTTGTAGGGCAAATCGCCTTCGTCGAGTTGGGCGAAGCTGATGACCCAGTTGCCGGACACGCTGGTCATGTTCGGCATATCGATGTGCAGCGTGTACATTTCTTTGCCGGAAAGAAGTTTTTCCGGCGCGATATTGGGATCGATCGGTCCGATAACCGACGGGCCTTTGTGGGCTGCCGGTGGGGCGCCGGGATCCAGAGGTTTCAGAATGAGTTTGTTGCCGCTGCGATTAGCGGGCGAAATTCCACCGCTGGATGGATGCACGCCGCCGCTGATGCTGACCGAACCCGGAATTGCGGCTCCGGTTCCTCCCGAATTTTTTCCCAATCCTCCGCCGCTGTCCCGGTTGCCACCTGCGCCGCCGTTTGTGGGCGAAGCAGTATTCGCGCCGCCGGGGGCTCCGGGCCGATTGCCTTCGGGTGATATTGCTATGCGCGCGGAGAGATTTCCTTGCGGCACGCTGACTTCCGCCGTGGGCGCGGCGGGGTCCGCGGAAATTGCGATCAGGCGATGGAGACTTGCGTCGCCTGAAGATGCCGAGCCTACTTCCGGTGCGGTGACGTTTTCCGCATGAGTCTGGCGTTCGGACGCTTTTGACTCAGCGCTAAGCGCCAAGCGCGGCTGCGGATTTACGACGGGAGCAGCGGCGATGTTGAGTTCGGCCGGAGTTTTTTCCTGATTGGCGACGTCAGGAGCAGATAGTTCTTTGACCGCGCGATTCTGGCGGGTCGGCGCGGCTGCGGTATCCATCCGGAGAGAAGGCTTGGGCGGACCGGGAGCAGCAGCGGCCCATTCGGCGATATTGGGCATGGGCGTTTCGATTTTCGGCGGGGCTTGCGGGGCGTCGGGCTGAATCAGAGTTTGCCGCGGGTGATTCGCGCGCACGGGCTGAGACAAAATTGTTTGCCGAGGATGGAAGGCATCGGCGCCGCTTTGCGCGAGGGGCTTGGCGGGATCGCCTTGCGGACTGGGTTTCGCTGCGCGACCGGGGATCGAAATCGGCGGCAGATCCTGCGCGGGATTGGTCCAGGTTAATTCGATTCGCGGAAGCGCGAGGTCGGGAGGCGGGCTTTGCAGAAAATGCCAGATGGGTAGGAAAAGAAGACCGATGAGTGCCGCGTGCCAGAGAACGGAAGAGCCAAAAGCTTTGACCGGAGCTTTTCCTTCGATCCAGTCGACGCGAAGATCGGAATCCGCGGGAAGCTCAGAGGCAAGAGGCGCTTTGGAGCCATCGAAAAAATCACGCCAGCTAGAGCGGAACTCGCCCCAGGGCGAGCCCCAATCGACGCCGAGATCCAGGCGCGGAAGACGCGAGTGCGAAGGCAGCTCGACGAACTCTTCGAGTACCGGCTCGGGCTCACGCTCGCGTTGCATAACAGGGTGCATGGGTCCGGTCATTATACCTGAGCGAATTGGATGCGCTGAGACTAGGCTGCGGCTGCCAGGCGAAAGAAACTCAAAGATGCGTCGCCCTGTTCTAGTACGCGGGTGCGCTCCAAGCGTTTGAAATGGCTGGGAAGATCCGCTTTGTAAAAGTGTTCGACGATGAGGATGCCATGGGGCGCGAGAAGGTGTGAGGAGTCGAGGAAATCGAGTACGCGCGAGTAGTCGTCAATTTTTTCGTACGGCGGATCGACGTAAATGAAATCAGCGACGGCATGGCGATCTGCGAGTTTTTCCAGGCCGGTGACAGCGTCCACCTGAATGATTTCCGCGTTTTGAATCTCGAGCGACTCGAGATTTTTACGGATGAGCTGCACGGCTTTTCCGTAGGATTCGATGAAAATCGCTTCGGTGGCGCCGCGGCTGAGGGCTTCGATGCCAATGGCACCGGTTCCGGCGAATACATCGATGAAGAGGGAGTCGGCGACGGCGGGGCCGAGCACGTTGAAAAGCGTTTCGCGCAGGCGGTCGCTGGTAGGGCGAAGTTTCAGGGGGCCCGGGCTTTTCAGGACGCGGCTGCGATATTTTCCAGCGATGACCCGCATGATTTATCCCACCGAGGCTAGATGATACCGCTTGCGCCAGGCCGGGCTTAGCGATTCCAACTTGGCGATGATCGCTGAAGCTTGGGGCGTTTCAGCCAGGGCGAAGGCTTCGCGACGGGCCATTTCCAGAATTTCGCGATCGCGCAAGGGCTGGGCCACGGAGAAGGCGGCGTCTCCATGCTGCCGAGTGCCGAAGAATTCTCCGGGACCGCGCAATTTTAAATCCTGCTCGGCAATCTCAAATCCGTTGGACGTGGCAACCATCGTTTCGATTCGGGCTAAGGCTTCGCCGGTGATTTTTTTGCGGGCGACCAGGATGCAGGTTGATTTCGCGGGACCGCGACCAATGCGTCCGCGGAGTTGGTGGAGTTGGGCGAGGCCGAAGCGATCGGCGTGTTCAATGACCATGACCGTGGCGTTGGGAACATCGACGCCGACTTCGATCACGGTGGTGGAGACCAGAAGCTGAATTTCGTTGCGGCGAAATTTTTCCATCACGAATTCTTTTTCGTCGTTTTTGAGACGGCCGTGCAGCAACCCTACCTTCAGTTTGGGAAAGATGACGGTGGCCAAGCGCTCGTATTCCTCGGTGGCCGCTTTTAGTTCCTGCTTCGATTCTTCGACGACCGGGTAGACGACGTAGGCTTGGCGGCCCGCGGCGATCTCGCGGCCAACGAACTGCCAGACTCCGGCGAGTTTGCTTTCGTCAGCCCAGCGAGTCTCGATCGGGGTGCGGCCTGGCGGCAGTTCGTCGATGACGGAAATTTCAAGATCGCCGTAAACAGTGAGAGCCAGCGTTCGGGGGATGGGCGTCGCGGTCATGACCAGGACGTGAGGCGAGGCGCCTTTGTCGATCAAGCGTTTGCGTTGCAGGACGCCGAAGCGATGTTGTTCGTCGACGATGACTAATCCCAATTTTTTAAAGGCCACGGGATTTTCGATGAGCGCGTGCGTGCCGACGGCGATTTGCGCTTCCCCACTTTCGATTCGAGCGAGTGATTCACTTTTCACGGAGTGTTTGCGTCCGCTGACGATGAGTTCGACGCCGTAGCCGACGCTTTTGAAGATGCGCGTGGCCGACAAATAATGCTGAGCCGCGAGAATTTCGGTTGGAGCCATGAGGGCGACTTGGTAGCCGTTCTCGATGGCGATGGTGGCGGCTTCGAGGGCCACAATGGTTTTTCCGCTGCCGACATCGCCTTCGAGCAGGCGATGCATGGGGTAAGTTTTTTCCATGTCGCCGGCGATTTCGACCAACACGCGTTTTTGAGCGACGGTGGGTTTGAAGGGCAAAATGCGTTTCAAGGCTTCGCGCACTTTGTCGTCGCGGATGCGCATGGCGATGCCGCGCTGGTTGCGTTCGCCACGGCGGCGCAGAGCGAGCGCGAGCTGGTAGTAAAAGAAATCTTCGAAGATCAGGCGGATTTGCGCGGGGCTACGGAATTTGTTCAGGAGCTCGACGCTTTCGGTCTTGGGCGGGAAGTGCGCATACATGATGGCGTCGCGCCGAGAAGGAAAGCGATAGCGCTCGAGAATCTCGGGAGGCAGAGCATCGGCAATCGCGCCTTCGAAATTCATGAGCACGTTGTAGATGATGCGGCGCAACATGCGGGAACTCATTCCACCGACGGATTCATAGACCGGGACGATACGGCCGACTTCGGTGGAGTCGGCTTCGGAGGCTTCGATGTCGCCGAGCAGCTCCATTTGAGGATTGACCATTTCGAGGCGGGCGGGACGGTAGGGGTCTCGATCGATTTTGCCGTGAAGCACGAGCTTCTGGCCCATCTTGAGTTTGCCTTCGAGATAGCCGCCATGAAAAAAACGAACCGCGACCATTCCGGTGGCGTCGTGGACGGCGAAGTGGAACATGGCTCCGCGGCTGCGGGCAAAGCGGACGGTGCTGCCGGCGGTGGAGACTTCGGCAAAAATGGTTTGCACCTGGCCGGGCACGATCTGGTTGATGGGCGTAAAGCTCATGCGATCTTCGTAGCGGAAGGGAAGATAGGCGAGCAGGTCGCCGACGGTCACGATGCCGCGCTCTTCGAGGACGGCCGCGCGATGAGGGCCGACGCCTCGCAGGAATTTCACCGAATTGTCGAGGGCGACCGGCACGGGAAAGGGGATTCGAGATGCGCGACTCGATACTTTATATCATTCGTTTGAGATTCGCTGGATGCGATGGCGGGTGGCGAGTTTAGTGCGGGCAGCGTGGGGGTATTTGGTAAGCGACCTGCAGCCTATTTATGAGCGTCGGGCGGGGCAAAATCGCGCGTGGGGCGATGATGCTAAGCCAAGCCGAAACAACGCTTTAGTGGGCCGATGCATCAGAAAAGGAAGCGGGACATGGGGCAAATGTCCGATAGTGGGAAAACACCGTCTTTCAATGCTCACCTTCGACCAGATGACCCGTCTATTATGATGAACTCCGCAGGCACATTTAATTCCGGAAACCGAGCAGCTCCAGCTTCTGGCAACGGCGGAATACCAGGAAGCGGATCTCGGCCGGCGGTTGACAACATGGGGATGAGCGTCGCACTCGACGGGGATGCGCGCCTAGCAGCAGCGGCGAAAGTTCAGGAAGAGCATGGGCTGGTGCGGAGCGCGCAGGCGGGCGACCGGCTGTCGTTCGAAGAGTTAGTGCGGCGTTACGACCGCGAAGTGTTGCGGCTGGCGCTGAATCTGGTGCACCGCGCTGAAGATGCGCGCGACATTTATCAAGAAGCTTTCCTGCGCGTTTACAAAAACCTGCACCGTTTTCGCTTCGAATGCAGCTTTTATACCTGGCTTTACCGAATCGTGACCAACGTGGCGCTGGATCATTTGCGACGGCGGACCAGCCGCAAGGAAGATCAGGCTCCGGTGCCGGAAGATTCGGAAGGAACGACGCGTGATTTCTTTGACCGGCAGCCGGAGGTTCGGGCAGCGTCGAACCCGGAGAGAAATTTGCTGGGACAGGAATTGGGCGAGCACATTTCCACCGCTTTGAATCGTTTGTCGCCGCGCGAGAGAATGGTTTTTGAGATGAAGCACTATCAGGGATTGAAATTGCGTGCTATCGGGGACATGCTTGGAACGTCTGAAGAGACAGTAAAGAATTCGCTGTTTCGGGCGACGCGGAAATTACGCGCGAGCTTGGCGGGCATGCGGTAGCCGAAGATCGAAGAGGCCGGAAGAATGCATCACGAGGAATTTGACGGATTACAGGGCACGGCGTGCGGCGAGTTTGAAACTAAACTGACGCTACTGGCCGCGGGCGAGCTGGAAACTTCGGATGCGGAAGAAGTTCAGAAGCACGTGCAGGGCTGCGAAGGATGCCGGCTGGCGTTGGGTCAGGAAACGGAGTTGCTGGCGCTGATGTCGTCCGGCCGCAACGAAGTGGATCCGAATTTTCTGGCCAGTTGCCGCGCTGGGTTGTTCGACGCGTTGGATCAGCAGGAAGAGAAGAGCTGGCTGCGACGCATCACTGGATCGTTTCTGCCGGCGAGCTGGATTTCTCCGGACCCGGCGTGGAGCGCGGCGGTTCTTTTGATTGTCGGATTTTCAGTGGGTTTGTTTGGGCCGCGGTTGCTGCGACATGCGCCGGCCGCTGGTAACACGAATTTAGCTCCCTCAAGTATTACCTCCGCTACAGTGCCCGCCGATACGAATATTTCCGGAGTCGATTCGAGCTCACCAATCAGCACGATCGACCTGCATTCGGCGCAAGTTGCGGGCATTAATGTTTTTCCGGCGAGCGGTGATGCGCCGCCGCAGGTTCAACTGCGGATGAACACGCAGCAGCCGATGATGGTTTCCGGCACGGTGGAAGACGACAACGTGAAGCAGGTTCTGATCCACGTGCTGCAAGACAGCCAGCGCTACGATTCCGACTACCGGCTGGATGCGGTCGAGCTTTTGCGTTTGCGCAATAACGATCCGGAAGTGCGGTCGGCGTTGTGCCATGCGGTGCATACCGACCATAACGCCGCAGTGCGGCTGAAGGCGCTCGAGGCGCTGGATGGCGCCGAGCCGCAGACGCTGGTGCGCCAGACGCTGCTCGATGCGCTAGTCGACGATCAGAATCCCGGCGTTCGGGTGGAAGCGATTAATGAGTTGCGGGATTTGGCGGCGAAGGGCCAGATCAATTCCGACGACGAGCTGCTGAAAGTGCTGCACGAACGCATTAAGAAAGACCCCAGCACGTATATCCGCCTGCAGAGCGCGGCCGTGATTCGAGATCTCGGTCCGCGGCAAAAATTCTAATCATGCCCGTCCCATTCCAAAAATTTCCTAACCGCGATTCCTCGGGGGCAGGCGCAACCGCGCCCAGCGTTCGCTTGCTTTCGTTCCTGTTGGCCTTGTTGCTGGCGGTTGGTGTGGCGTGGCCGGTGGCGGTGGCGGCGAATGGAGGGGGAAAACACGAGGCGCAGGCAAACGAGGGCACGCGCTTGGTTTCGGAAGGCAGCGGGAGCCTGGTGGCGCACGACGGGCAGCGATTGCGCGTGGCTCTCGACCTGGGCAACGTGATCGTGCGAACCGGCAACAGCGGGAAGGTCGACTACAAAGTACATCTGGAAGTGAATTCCGCGGAAAGAGACGCGCAGCGTTTATTGCACAATTTTGTCATCACCGCCAAGAACACACCGGAAGGCGCTTATTTCCGGGGACGGACCTTTGGTCGCCAAACCAGCGGGCGCCTGTGGGTGACGGTTGAATTGAACATTCCGAAGAACTACGCCGTAGATGTAGTGACCGGCGGCGGAAACATCCAAGCCGAAGACATGAACGGACGCGTCTCACTGGTGACCTCCGGGGGAACGATTGTCGCGGGCAACATTCGGGGTGCCGCGCATCTGGAAACGGCGGGCGGGCACTTAACGGTAAAGAATGTAACGGGCGACCTGACCGCGATTTCGGGCGGCGGTCACATCACCACTGGTTCGATTTCGGGCAGCGCTACTCTGCATACGAACGGTGGTCATATTCGGGCAGAGGCCATTGGCGGCTTGGCGCACCTTTCGACCGGTGGCGGAAACATCTCGGTGGAGCATTCGGGCAGCGAATTGGTGGCGGAAACGGTTGGCGGGCAGATTGAGGTGGGGGAAACGGCTGGGCTGGTGAAAGCCAAGAATGGCGGTGGCGGAATTCGGGTGGTGCGTGTTTCGGGCCCAACGAATCTGGAGACGGCGGGGGGCAGCATTTATCTGACGCAGGTGGACAGCGCGGTGAAGGCCTCGACCAGCACGGGCGGGATTACGGCGTGGTTTGTGACGCCGCCGAAAACGCCGAATCAGTGCGAACTGCAATCAGGTGATGGAGATATCGTGGTGTACATCCCGCGGCAGTTGCCGGTGACGATCGACGCTGTGGTGCAGTCCGGCGACGAGCATCAGGTATTTTTCGATCCCGCGTTCACGACAAAGTTTCAAAAGGCCGAGGTCACCGGGAATACATCGGTGCGAGCCGAGGGCTTGTTGAATGGCGGCGGAGAAGTGATTCGTCTGCGGACGGCGGGCGGGAACATTAAGGTGGTTTTGAGCGACACTTCGAAGCAGCTACAGCTGTACCGGCAGCAGATGGATCAGATCGAGAAGAATCTGGCATCGCAATTGCACTTGGTGCCAGCGTCGGGGCAGATGCAGAACCCGTAAGACAGGCCCGAGGAATCGACCGACTAGAAGCGGTCGAGGTCCACGGGGTCGGGGTTGGGAGCGGCGGTTGAGGGGGCGTACCATGGAAATGCGATCCGGCAGCGCGTTGCAGGTGAAGCAGAGTGGTGGTGGCCCGGTGTCTATAGGAGCGATTTCCTTCCAATTGATGATGCGCGGGCTACTGGTGTTGGCCTTCGTGGCAGCGGTGAGCGGGCCGAGCCGCGGCGCGGATGAAACGTTCCACCATGTCTACCCGCTGGGCGCGGGAGGCAGCTTCGTCCTCGAAAACGTGAACGGCTCGGTTCACGTGGAGGGCTGGGACCGCGACGAAGTTGAAGTGAGCGCGGTGAAGAGCGGAACGAGCGAAGCGAAGGACGTGCAGCAGGTGAAGATCGAAGTGGACAACAGCAAGCCCAACCAGATTTCGGTGCACACGCGCTACCCCAAGGGGCAGGGCGCTGAAGTGGCCGTGGAATATCACGTTCATGTCCCGTACCGCGTGCTGCTGGGCAGCGTGGGCACGGTGAATGGCAGCGTGGTGGTGCGCGGGGTGGAAGGCGGCGGCGATCTGCGGTCGGTGAATGGGAATATTGAGGTATCGGATTCGTCCGGGCGATTCAGCGAGAAGACGACGAACGGCGACATCCGGCTGGAGTTGCACCAATTGATCGAGGGCGGACCGATGAACCTCGAAACGGTGAACGGCTCGGTGCTGCTCGGGCTGCCGGCTGGAGCGAAGGCCGACCTAAAAGTGTTGAGCATGAATGGAGACGTGTACTCGGAATTGCCGATCCCGCGAACGGCAGGAGCGCCGGCGCCTCATGCCTTCAAGGCGAAGCTGGGAACTGGTGGCGGCGAGATTTCGGTACGCACGGTGAATGGCGGGATACGGTTGCTGCAGTCGCCTGGCGTTTAAGATTTGCTGAGGAAGTTGTTGAGGCGATAGTTGAGAAGGCTCGGAGCTGCTCCGAGCCTTTTTGTTTTTGGGTTACTTTTCTTCGCGGATAATTTCGGCGTTGGCCGCGGGCGCGACCAGGCGGATCAATTTTTGGCCATCCAAGTAGAGATCGATTTCGTTGTCTTCGGTCCGCACGCGTAATTCTTCGAGCTGTTTGCCTCCTGATTCCTGCTTGCCTAGCGAATCGACGGTCACGCTTCCCGGCGTCATTTCTTGCGGAACCAGAACGGTGAAGGTTTGCGAGCCTTTGGCATCGCGATCGTAGAGGCGGGCGAGGAGCTCGTACTGGTGGTAGAGGTTGTTATCGAGCACGCTGACCTGGGGCGTATTGAAAGTGAAATCCTGCGAAAACGGCCGGGCACCTTCGATGTGCAATTCGACGCTGGCGGAGGTTCCGCTGAAAGCGATAGTGGAGGACGCTTTTTTGATTCCCTGGGTCGACCAATCGTAGTGGATGGGCGTGCCGTCGGCGTGAAGGGTTAAGGTGCCGTTTACTTTCATTACGCCTTGAGGCGTTTGAAGTTCGGAATTGGCGTGCGCGGACCAGTCATTCCCGCTGGGAGCGATTTCGAATTCCTCTTTGCCGACGGGCTGGCCATTGACCATGATGCGAAACTTGCCGCGGTCCGCGACCAGCGGCGCGAGCTTGGGCGCGGCGGCGGAAACGCTGGCGGGCTTGACGAAGAATGCTTGCGCGGCAGCGGCCAGCAGAGCTGACGATACCAGGAGAGCGAGCAGCCGGGATTTAGCGGCGGAGGAATTGCGACGCGGACGGTTCTGCAAAGCCAGGTTCATGCAACCACCTTTGGAAAGATTCCTAGTGCGAGAATTTGCTCGACGACGCGCAAGGGTTCGACGTTTGATTCGACGCGATAGTCGGCGAGTTCATAGAAGGGTAGACGTTCTTCATACAGCTTTCGGAAGCTGGCCTCATCACGAAAAAGCGGCCGGTCTTGAATGTGGGCGATGCGCTTGAGCAGGTCTTCGACCGGACAGTGTAGCCAGACGAGAACCGCTCCGGCCTGGCCAAGAAGCGCCAAGTTTTGCGGTTGAGCGGTGGTGCCGCCGCCGAGCGAAACGAGGCGAGGACGTTGTTGTTCGGAGGCTTCACCCAGAATCCGGGCGACCTCGGCGTGTTCGAGGCGGCGAAATTCGGTCTCACCATGCTTGGCGAAAATCTCAGGGATGGTTTGGCCGGCGGCTTCGACGATGCGCTTATCCAGGTCGATGTGCAGCCAGCCGATCTGGCGGGCAAGGAGGCGGGCCACGGTGGATTTACCGGTGCCCATAAAGCCAGTGAGGCAGACGACCGCGCGAGATCGAGATTCAATTGCCATGAAATTCAGCCGCGCACGGCGAGTTGTAGGACGAAAAATCAGTCACGCTTGAGGATGTTGATTGTTCCATCAAAAGAAGTCAATTCGACTTTTGCGCGGCCCTGATTGAAAGTTCCAAACAGCGCATTGCCCCAGCGGGGCATAAAGTGGTGCTCATGGGTAGAGGGAGTGAGCTTGGCTTCGTTGTTCACTTTGCCCTTGAGCGAAGTGGCGCTCATATCAAAAGAATCCTGGGGCGAGAAGCGGACTTCGATGACGCCGCTGTAATTCTTGAGCGAGTAGGTCCCGTTGGGCAGGAATTCACCGTTGAAGAGAATGTTTCCGCTGGAAGTCTGGGCCCAGACGTGAGTGCTTTTCAAATCGATCAACTTGAAGTTGCCGGTGATGGAAGAAACTTCGATTCTTCCACCGCAGCGCAGGCACTGAAACGAGCCGCCTACGGTTTTCACGGTCAGGTATCCGGTGGTGTCTTCGAGGTCGACGCCGGCTGCGACAGTTTCGACGTTCATGTCGCCGGTGACGTTGGAGACGGTGACTGAACCGGCATCGTTATGGATCTGAAGTTCGGCATCTTCCGGGACGTTAATCTGGAAATCGGTTTTCATATCCGCCGGAGCCACCGAATCGGAAAGAGCCCGGGTGGAGATGTCGACACGGTTGCCCATCTGTTCAGCGTCGACCGTGGTTTCCGTGCTGGCCGGCGAAGAGATGATCATGACTTCCGCTTTAGTCCAGGCTTTCACGGTAATCAAGCCTTCCGGATTGTGAATGGTGATAACCGGATGAGCGGCGACTTTGAAGTGCTGCTCGTGACGCAGCGGACCGGAATGAACAACTCCGCACAACAACAGGCTGGGAACGATCAGGCTGGTAATTTTCCAGCGCGATTTTAGGGTGGCCTGCGCAGGAATTGAGTGGACGGTGCTCATTGGACGTTTTCTCCGCGTTCGCTAATCTGGGCCAGCAAGTCTGCTTTTTGCTGATAGGCCTCGTAGAGATAATCCCGCGCCACTTCGTTCTGTGGTTCTTCCTGTACGCTTTTTTCACACAATGAAATGTAGTTGTCAACGACCGCCAAATTCTGTTGCAGCGAAGCGGTCACAGCGGGATTGAGCGGGCGGCCGGGAGCGAGCGAATCGTGTTCGTAGCTATTGAGTTTGGCGCTGAGCGGCGAGGTGGCGATCTGAGTTCCTTCCAGCCAGCGCGCTTCGTTCGAGGGGCGATTCAGCGGACCGCTGAGGGCAAAACCAGCCGCGACCAATAGGGAGAGGTAAGCTCCCGCGAGCACCGGCCGGGGAAATTGGTCAAAGAGTCTTTCAAACCAACCCGGAGAGGAAACCACTTGGGGCGCAACGAGCTCGGGTTCGGTGGAACGAATCAAGCCCTCTTCCTGCAGTTGGGCGCGCAGCGAACTCCAGATGTGCGCGGGAGGTTCCGACTCGTCGGCATCCCAGGAACGGGCCTCGGAATGAATCGCTTTCAGGTCGTCGAGGACGGAGCGGCAGGAGGCACAGTCTTGCGCGTGCTTCGGAGCATTTGCGGACTGATCGTCCGCATTCCAGGATTCCAGCCAAGTTAAGAAATTCTTACAGTCGTTGGTGATCATTGCTAGCCCTCGCCGCCGGATTGCCCGCTGGCGGCCTTGCGTACTTCTCGAGCCTTATCGCGAAGAGCTTCATGAAGAAGCTCACGAAGCCTCATTCTGGCCTTATGCAGCTGCGATTTCGAGTTGCCGATGGAACACTCCATGATTTTGGCGATCTCGTTGTGTTCGTAGCCCTGCACGTCATGGAGCACGAACACCGACTTATAACCGGGCGGCAACTGTTCGACGGCGCGCTGCAGGTTCACGCGGTCAATCGAACCGCTCAGCCTGAGATCTGGTCCACCGAAATCGCGCCGGGGTCCGCCGGACTCATCGTCGGGTTCGGTCATTTCGTCGAGGGAAGCTTCGGTTCCGGATTTCTTCCGGAGCCGCATCAGCACGACGTTGACCGCCAGTCGATGGAGCCAGGTCGAAAAGGCCGACTCGCCACGGAAGGTAGCAATTTTACGGAAAAGCTGAAGGAACGCTTCTTGCGTTAAGTCTTCGGCTTCTGCCGTATTGCTGACCATCCGGAGGCACAGGGAATAAACCCGCCGATTATGCATGCGGTACAGGCGCTCGAATGCAGGCGCACTGCCTTGTTGGGCCAACCGGATCGCTTCCGCTTCTGGCATTTCGCCAGGAGTATCTATTCGTCTCGTTCGGGCCACGCTACCCGTTTGGACGCATTCCTAGTTCCGATGCGTCCACGGCTCCCTGAGTTGTACTTTGCCAAGCTGGTGTTGCGACCGTATGTGTCGAATCGCGCCGACCGTTGATTGGATGACGGCCGCGGCGCAAGGTATTCAGCCCACCCATGGCAAAGAGATTATTGTCAACGGATTCGGCCCAAAGGTCCAGTTGCGGGATTCGGCGAGGGCGGCGCTGAGTCAGGCGATGGCGGAACTATGCCGGTGTTGAGGGAGCCGTTGGCCCGCGGTGCGGATCTTTTTCATCCTTTCGGGCGAAGGGGCAACATTCAATTCGGCACCGAAGGCTTCCAGCTGTTCGGCCGGCAGCGCGCGCAAGAAACACTTCAAGAGCACCTCGGCTTCGCGCAGGCAGGTATTGAAATCGTAGTGGTGGCCTTCGAGCGCCTTCCAGGACCGATCGGGGTGGACCGATTGGGCCCCGGAGAGGTCATCGGCTTCAGCATAAAACTCGCCGACGAGACTTTCGAGCGTCTCGGACAAGATGCGCAGTTTCTGGAAGAAGCGGGAACGGTCGGCAAAGAGCACGCGGTGAAGGAACTCATTCCAGGAGGCGGCGCTTTGTGCGGTTTGCCCCTTGAAGAATTCAGTGTTCAAGGGCAGGACTCGCGGAACATTGCTGATGTGGCGGCCGCGGTTGGAGATTGACTGGCAAGCTCCGACCAGGATGACTGCGGCGCGGGCGAGCAAGTCGGCCGAGATGGCGACCTGGAATCTGGCCCCGACCAGCTCTCCCCGGAGGCGCAGGGAAAACGCTTCGTTCAGCGAAACGCTGGCCATGGCATACGAGGATTCCCAGTTGCGCACGACGACGTCAAACAGGTGGGCCTGGTCCCGCGGTAAAGACGAAATCCAATCGTCCGATACGCTGCGTTTTGTGAAACGAGAAGAATTCCGCTTAGAGAACACGCCGCCCCCAAGTCGCCGAGGGAGTATATCATTGGTTTGGTATGGAGTGCTTTCGGCGTCCGGTTTCTTGACGCTTGTGGAAGGGGGCCGCTATACTCGCGTCCGGTTTCGCCGCAAAGTGCAATCTGCCGTGGCTGTGCCGTCCGAAGACCGAATCGCCGAAAGGAAAACTCGTTGGAATTTGAGCCGCTCGATCAGTATCAACAGCGCCAAAAGAATTTAGCCGAGATTGAAGCCCTGGGGCATAGCGGGTATCCCCGCAAATTTGCCTGGACGCACCGGCCCAGCGAGCTGCTGGAGAAATATAAGGACAGCACCGCGGCGGAGCTGGAGGCGGCGACGGTTCATACCAGCGTGGCTGGAAGGATCGTAGCGCTGCGGCCGCACGGGAAGGCGGCGTTCGCGCACATTTCCGGAGATGGGGTTCGGGTGCAGATTTACGTGCGTCAGGATGTGGTTGGCGAGGATGCCTACAAGCTATTTAAGTTGATGGATATAGGGGACTTTCTGGGTGTCTCGGGACACCTCTTCCGGACCAAAACGAACGAGCTTTCGATCAAGGTGGAAAAGCTGGAATTGCTGAGTAAATCGCTGCTGCCGCTCCCGGAAAAATGGCACGGTTTGGCGGACGTGGAGCAGCGCTATCGGCGGCGCTATCTGGACCTGATCGTCAATGAGAAGGCGCGGGAGGTTTTCATTAAGCGCGCGAAGATTATTCGCGAGATTCGGCATTTCTTCGACGAGCGGAATTATGCGGAAGTTGAAACGCCGATGATGCATCCGATCCTGGGCGGAGCGACGGCGCGGCCATTCGTGACCCATCACAATACCTTTGATATGGATTTGTATTTGCGGATCGCGCCGGAGTTGTACCTGAAAAGGTTGGTGGTGGGCGGGCTGGACCGGGTGTACGAGATCAACCGCAATTTTCGCAACGAAGGTATTGACGCCATTCACCAACCGGAATTTACGATGCTGGAGTTCTATCAGGCGTACAGCGACTTCTCGGAATTAATGGATATGACGGAGGAGTTGTTTCGTCGGTTGGCGATTGTGGTCTGCGGTAGCACCAAGTTCAAGTACGGCGAGGCGGAGATCGACTTCGGCCATTTTGAACGGCTGTCGATGAAGGAAGCCATTGTTAAGTTCTGGCCGGCGGGAGCGGGCACGGCGGCAACGGTTGTTGAACTTAGCGCGGTGGGTGGGCCTTCGGCGGTAGCTGAAAGATTCAATTCCTACGCGCGGACGAATGCGGTTGACCCGATCGTGAATCCGGGAAAATTGTCCGGCGGTGAGTTGATCGGCGAGCTTTTTGAGGCGGTGGCTGAGCCGCATCTGAGCCAGCCGACTTTTATTTACGATTTTCCCATTGAGATTTCGCCGCTGTCGAAAGCGCGGGCGGACGATCCGTCGGTGGCGGAGCGCTTCGAACTTTATGTTGCGGGCATGGAGCTGGCCAATGGCTTTTCGGAATTAAACGATCCGGTGGACCAGGAGAAGCGTTTTCGCGCGCAGGTGGAAAAGGGCGGGCACGAAGCGCCGAAGGAAGTCGACGTGGATTATATTCGCGCGCTTTCCCATGGTTTGCCGCCGACGGCGGGTGAAGGCATCGGGATCGACCGGCTGGTGATGTTGCTAACGGACTCGCACGCGATTCGAGAAGTGGTTTTGTTTCCGCTGCTGCGCGCCGAGTCGAATGAAACTCCGGTTGAAGAAGGTTCGCCCGCGGCGGCAGCGGATGTTGCGCACGTTTCCGGCTCGGACGCCCACAAAAAATGAGCTTCGAATGGCTGGTGGCGTTGCGGTATTTGAAGTCGCCGAACCGGCCGGCAGTATTGCGGATCGTGACGCTACTGGCGATGGTGGGAGTAGGCGCCGGCGTTACGACGCTGGTCATCGCGCTATCGATGAACACCGGGTTCCGGGCCGCGATCCGCGATCGACTGCTGAGCGTTACCGCGCACATCAACCTGAAGCCGCTGGGGCCGAACGGCATCCCCGATTATCGCCAATTGATTTCGCGGTTGGGCCAGACTCCCGGCGTGCGGTCGGTGGAACCGGCGATTTACGCGACGGTCTTGCTGTCGTCGGGCGGGCACGCGCGCGGGATCGTGCTGAAGGGCGTGGACCCGCAGTTGGAATTGCAGGCAAGCGAAGCGCTGCACCAGATTCAATCGGGTTCGGCGAATTTCGCGCCGGACAGCGACGGCATTCCAGCGGTGCTGGTCGGTTACATGTTGGCCAGCGATCTGCAGATTGCGGCGGGCGACTACGTGACCTTAACCAGCCCGCAGGGCAATTTGACCCCGCTCGGAATGATGCCGCGGTCGCGGCGTTTTCGCGTGGCGGGAATTTTTGATTCCGGTTTTTACGATTACGACGCGAATTGGGGCTTCGTTAACCTGCCTTCGGCGCAATCGCTTTCCGGAATTGGCGACGTGGTCAGCCTGCTGGAATTTCGAGTCACCAAGATGGACGACGCGAGCCCAATTGCGGATGAGCTGTTGAAGCGCGCGGGGCCTGGATTCACCACTTCCACCTGGATGGACGAAAACCGGGCGCTTTTTCGAGCCCTGAGTTTGGAAAAGCTGGTGACGGCACTGTTCATTGGATTGATCACCTTTGTTGCCGGGCTGAATATTTTGGTGGTGCTGACGATGACGGTGACCGATCGCGCGCGGGACATCGCGGTGCTGATGGCGTTGGGAGCGCGACGGCCGCAGATCCGGAAGATTTTTATTTTGCAGGGATTGGTGGTGAGCATCGCCGGCACGGTGGGGGGTTTGGTGCTGGGGTACAGTTTTGCGGGAATCGCGAATCATTGGCGACTGATCCATCTGAATCCTGAGGTTTACGCGATTCCGTACGTGCCGTTTCACACCAACGCGCTCGACGCGGTTTGGATTGCGGCGGCGGCGCTGGCGATCAGCGTCGCGGCGACGGTGGTGCCGGCACAGTCTGCATCGCGCATCCTCCCGGTCGAAATTCTTCGCTTCGAGTGAACTGGATTCGTTCTTGGACCGTCTACCTTCTCGCGTGCGGATCTTGGTGTCTAAGTCTGCGCCGGCGCACTTTAGAAATTGGTGAAGTAATTTGCATGGGGCGGCGTGGTATGCTGCCCGAGTTTTGAGCGGTCGACGGAGGCGGGTTTCATGATTGTAGGTGTTCCGCGCGAGAGTTACCCGGGCGAACGACGCGTGGCTCTGGTGCCGGCGGTGGTGCCGACGCTCGCTAAAGGCGGCTTCGAGGTGGTGGTGCAGGCCGGGGCGGGAGTCGAAGCGGGGTATCCCGACGCGGCCTATGAAGCCAAGGGCGCGAAAATCGTGGCGGACCGTGCCGAAGTATTTCGAGTGGCGGACATCGTTACGCAAGTGCTTTGCTACGGTTCGAACGATAAGACCGGCGAAGCGGACCTGGCCTTGTTGCGGCGCGGCCAAGTTCTTGTGGGATTTTTGCGACCGCTCGGAGAATTGAAAACAATTCAGCAGATCGCCGAGCGCGGAGTGACCGCGCTCTCGGTCGAATTGATCCCGCGGACCACGCGCGCGCAAAGCATGGACGCGCTTTCCTCGATGGGCACGATTTGCGGGTACAAAGCAGTGATCACTGCCGCCGATACGCTGCCTAGAATTTTTCCGATGCTGACGACCGCGGCGGGAACCATCACGCCCGGTCGCGTCTTTATTATTGGCGCGGGCGTGGCGGGGTTGCAGGCAATTGCAACGGCGCGACGGCTGGGCGCGGTGACTTCGGCTTACGACATGCGGCCGGCGGCGAAAGAGCAGGTGCAAAGCCTGGGTGGGCGCTTCGTGGAATTGCCGATCGAAGCCAAAGACGCGCAGGACGCGCGCGGCTACGGAAAGGCGCAGGACGAAGATTTTTATCGGAAGCAGCGCGAGTTGCTCACCAAAGTGGTGGCGGAAAGCGATGTGGTCATCACCACCGCAGTGATTCCCGGGAAAAAATCACCGCTATTGATCACCGCGGACATGGTGAAGGGCATGGCGCCCGGGTCGGTGATTGTGGATTTGGCTTCGGAGCGCGGCGGGAATTGCGAATTGACCAAGCCGGGCGAAAAAATCACGGCACACGGCGTGACCATCATCGGGTGGTACAACTTCGCCAGCTCTGTTCCGTACCATTCGAGCCAGATGTACGCGCGCAATATTTCCGCGTTTCTGCTGCACATCGTAAAAGACGGAAAACTGAAACTCGACAGCGCGGACGAAATCACGCGCGATACTTTGCTGACGAACGACGGCCAAATCGTGAGCCAGCGCTTGCGAGAATTCTATTCGCTGCCGGCTTTGGCGAACGCGGCGGGGGAGACAGGGAAGCCATGAAGATGGACTTGCTGACCAGTATTTACGTTTTCATGCTGGCCGGATTTATCGGTTTTGAAGTGATCCGCAACATCACGCCGCTGCTGCACACGCCGCTGATGTCCTTGACCAACGCGCTCGACGCCATCGCCGTGGTGGGCGCGATTATTCTGGCCGGCGAACATCGCAGCACGCTGGCGACGGTGCTGGGAACGATTGCCATCGTGGCCGCGACCAGCAACGTGGTGGGGGGATTCATCATCACCGATCGAATGTTGAAAATGTTCAAGGCGAGCGGACCGAAAAAATAATGACAGCCTGGCCGGGAACTGACACGTTCATCGAAATTACCTACCTGATCGCGACGGCGCTGTTCGTCCTGTCGCTGATCTGGATGAAATCGCCGGTCACGGCGCGGCGCGGAGTCTTCGCTGGCGAAATCGGCATGGCTCTGGCGATTGGCGGGACGCTGCTGCACCGGGGCATCGTCGATTACAAATGGATCATGATCGCGCTGGTGCTGGGCACGATCATCGGCATACCGCTGGGCAAAGTGCAGATGACGGCGGTGCCACAGCGGACCGCTCTAAGCCATGCATTCGGCGCGCTGTGCGTGACGCTGGTCGGAACCGCAGAGTTTTATTTGCGGGCGCCGCAGGTGCCGCGATTCATGATGGGCGTGCTTTCGATGGAAGTGATTCTGGGCGGACTGACGTTCACCGGAAGCTTGATGGCCGCGGGCAAGTTGCAGGAAGTACTGCCGCAACGCCCGATCACTTATAAGGGACAAAATTTCGTCAACCTGGCGTTTTTGGGAGTAGCCGATTGCGATCGCAGCGTATCTGGTTTACGACCCTAGCCACGTTCATCTGTTTCCCCTGCTGATTCTCATTCCGTTGATTTTCGGCGTGCTGATGATTATCCCGATCGGCGGGGCGGACATGCCGACGGTCATCTCGCTATTGAACTCCTACGCGGGGCTTTCGGCCGCGGCCATGGGTTTCGTTCTGGATAGCAAGCTGCTGATTATTGCCGGCGCGCTCGATGGAGCGTCTGGATTCATCCTGTCGGTGAACATGTCGAAAGCGATGAACCGGTCGTTCACCAACGTGCTGTTTGGGGCGTTCGGGCAGGAGGCGGCCACAGCAGGAACGGCTCAAGAAGCGAAGCCGGTTTTGAGCGCGACGCCGGAAGAATCCGCGGCCATTATGGGTGCGGCGAGCAAAGTGATTATTGTTCCGGGTTACGGAATGGCGGTATCGCAGGCGCAGCACAAGGTGCGAGAACTTTACGACGCGCTGACCAAGCGCGGCGTGGATGTGAAGTTTGCGATCCATCCGGTGGCGGGGCGCATGCCGGGACACATGAACGTGCTGCTGGCCGAGGCGGATATTCCCTACGACAAGCTGTTGGATATGGACGAAGTGAACGGGGAATTTCCGCAGGCGGATGTGGCGCTGGTGATCGGCGCGAACGACGTGACCAATCCGGCGGCGCGCAACGATGCCTCCAGCCCGATTTTTGGCATGCCGATTTTGGATGTAGATAAGGCGCGCACGGTGATGGTGATCAAGCGCGGGATGAGCCCGGGCTTCGCCGGGATCGATAATCCGCTCTATTATCTGGATCGGACGTTGATGCTGTTCGGTGACGCGAAATCTTTCGTGGGATCGATCGTGCGTGAGCTGAGCGGGGGCGGTGGGCACGGCTAGAACCCTGCTCCGCGAGCGACTCGTTCGACTTGGACATAGTCATGAAGTGAAACTTCTGTTCGCCCCGGCTTTCCTCTGAACTTTCCTTTTTTATAGGAACCTCCAATTTTTGCTGCAACAAAGACCGTGTTAGAATTGTGTGTGAAAAGAATTCCGGCGCGGCGGCCAGGCGAAGATTTTCGATTGCCGGGAACGAGCAAGATTTGGCAGGCCGCCTTCCGCGGGTAATAGTACGGCAATAAAGAGAACTTTTCTGGATTTCGCAGGGCGGAGTGCAACTTTGGGAATTCTTAGTTGCATGTAATGAAAGGACATACACTTTGGTGCTTTCGGCATCTAAAGTGAAAGAGACTTAGTTCCTGGCATGCACACGCAAGCCACTTCCGGAACCGCTCTTCTTGACGACTCGCTAGCAGCAGGAGCCGCCACCAACAAGACTGAAATACTGCGCGCAGACAACCTGCGTAAAGTTTTCCGCTCGGGCGGCCAGGAAATCGTGCCGCTGGATGGAATCGACCTGGCGGTGACCCAAGGCGAAATGGTGGCGATTGTGGGGCCATCCGGAGCGGGGAAAAGCACGTTGCTGCACCTGCTGGCGGCGCTAGACACTCCAACAAGCGGTGCAGTATACTTCGCCGGAGATTCGCTCAACGAACTTGCTGAAAAAAATGTGGCGGAGTATCGCAATCGAGCAGTCGGTTTTGTCTGGCAGCGCCATCATCTGCTGCCGGATTTCACCGCAGCCGAAAATGTAGCGATGCCACTGTTGGTCCGAGGCAGTTCACTGGCGCAGGCGCTTCGGACCGCGAAGGAATGGCTCGGTGAAGTTGGGTTAGCAGACCGGGCAGGGCAACGTGGGGGGCAGTTATCCGGGGGCGAACAACAGCGAGTGGCAATCGCGCGAGCTCTGGTGAATGGCCCAAGGCTGCTATTGGCCGACGAACCCACGGGCGACCTGGACGAGAAGAGCGCGGAAAATATCTTCGAATTAATGTACCGACTTCATCAGACTCACCAGTTGACGTCCATTCTGGCAACACACAACCTTTCATTAGCCCGTCGCGCCGACCGCGCTCTGATTCTGGAGCACGGAAAGCTAACGATGGCCGGGACACTGTCTGCCCAGTCCGTTTCCCCTTCAATACGCACGACGGACGGCGCACCGGGTTCCCGGGAAGACCTTGGGTGAACCGTGTTCGAACGCTATACAGAGAAAGCTAGGCGCGTAATATTTTTCGCACGATACGAGGCAAGCCAGTACGGAAGCCCGTACATCGAGACCGAGCATTTGCTGCTGGGACTGCTGCGCGAGGACAAAGCACTCGCCAACCGGTTCCTGCGGTCGCACGGCTCGATCGAATCAATCCGCAAAGAGATCGAAGCGCGCATCACCGTGCGCGAACGCATTTCGACCTCGGTGGAAGTTCCGCTGAGCCAGGAGTGCAAAAGGATTTTGAATTTCGCGGCTGAGGAAGCCGAGCGGCTGGGGCACAAGCACGTCGGAACGGAACATTTATTGCTGGGTGTTCTGCGCGAAGAGAAGTCGTTTGGCGCGGAAATACTGCTTGAGCGGGGATTGCGTCTTTCAACCGTGCGCGAAGAACTTGGTCGCAGCGCGGGGGAGAAGGTGCCAGTGAACCGACCCAAAGAAGCGTCATTGTTGGCGGAGTTCAGCCGGGATTTGACCCAGGCGGCGATGGAAGGCCAGCTGGATCCGCTGGTAGGACGGGATCGCGAGCTGGAGCGGGCCATTCAGATCCTGTGCCGGCGCACGAAGAACAACCCGGTATTGATCGGCGAGCCGGGTGTGGGAAAGACCGCGATCGTCGAAGGTCTGGCGCAGCGGATTTCCGATGGCGACGTGCCGCCGTTTTTGGCGGACAAGCGCATCCTGTCGCTCGATCTTTCGTTGATCGTGGCCGGCACGAAATACCGCGGACAATTCGAAGAACGGCTGAAGACCATCATGAAGGAATTGATGGAGAGCCAGAACGCGATTGTCTTCATCGACGAATTGCACACGCTGGTCGGAGCCGGTTCGGCGGAAGGATCGCTGGACGCGGCGAACATTCTGAAGCCGGCCTTGAGCCGCGGCGAAATACAGTGCATTGGCGCGACGACTCCCGGCGAGTACCGCAAGTCGGTGGAAAAGGATCGCTCACTCGAACGCCGTTTCCAGGCGGTGAAAGTGGGCGCGCCGAATGAAGAAGAAGCCATTCGGGTGCTGCAGGGCGTGCGGGATCGTTACGAAAAATTCCACGCGGTCAGCTATACCGACGAAGCGATTCAGTACGCGGTTTATCTTTCGAATCGCTACATCCCAGATCGTTTCCTGCCGGACAAAGCGATCGACTTGCTCGACGAATCCGGTTCGCGGGTGAAATTGCGGCAGGCGATGCTGCCGGACGAAGTCTCCGAAGTGCAGAAGCGGGTGAAATTCATCACCCACCGGATGGAGACCGCGATCGCCAATCACGAATTCGAGAAGGCGCGTTTCTACTCCGAAGAAGAGCGCAAAGAGAAAGAGCACCTGCGCGTTCTTCGCGAAAAGCTGAAGATCGATGATTCGTCGACGGGAATCGTTACACGCGAGGACATCGAAGAAGTAGTGGCGCGCTGGACCGGGATCCAAGTTTCGGCGATCAAGGAAGACGAACAGCAGAAGCTGCTGCGCATCGAAGAGGAATTGCACCGCCGGATCATCAGCCAGGATCGTTCGATTACGGCGCTGGCAAGGGCTATTCGCCGCAGCCGCGCGGGATTGAAGGCTCCCGGGCGTCCGGTGGGCTGCTTCTTGTTCCTGGGACCGACCGGTGTGGGCAAGACCGAAGTGGCACGCCGGCTGGCCGAGTTCCTATTCGGCAGCGAGAAATCGCTGATTCGCTTCGATATGTCCGAGTACATGGAGAAACATTCCATCTCGAAACTGATCGGGGCGCCTCCAGGGTATGTTGGTTATGAAGAAGGTGGTCAATTAACGGAGCGCGTGCGGCGGACGCCCTATTCCGTAATTCTTCTGGATGAGATTGAAAAAGCTCACCCAGACGTGTACAACATCCTGCTGCAAGTTTTTGAGGATGGTCAATTGACGGACGGTCTTGGAAACACGGTAGATTTCCGCAATACGATTATTATTCTGACATCGAATCTGGGAGCGCGGCAGTTGCAGAAGCAAAGCGGCCTGGGATTTGCGTCCAAAGAGCTTGAGGCGGTAGCCAAGAGCCAGGACGACATGGTGATGACGGAAGTGAGGCGAGTATTTAATCCGGAGTTCCTCAACCGTCTGGACGAAGTGATTTTGTTCAATTCACTCAGCGATGCGGACTTGTTGCGGATTATCGATCTCCTTGTAGGACAGATCAACGAGACACTGATCCATCGTCAGGTGCAAATTTTGGTGACGCCGGAAGCACGTCAGTGGATTCTTGAAAAAACCTGCAGTGACCGAAATTATGGCGCGCGGCCGCTCCGGCGCGCGTTACAGAAGTACGTCGAAGACCCGCTGTCGGAAGCTTTGATCCAGGGTGGACTGCAAAGGCCGGCGACGCTCGAGATTTATCTCGGCGCCGAGGGCTTGGGCTTCCGACCCGTGGTAGAAGCAACCCCAGTGGCCCACTAGGAATCCTACGCGCAAGCCGGGCAGGGAGCGGTCCGGCGGGGGAGCACACAATCTTGGGCGGGATACAGCGGCCTTGAAGATGGCCGCGAGCGTAAAAATTTCTCTGCGTTTATTCCAATTTCTCGGCGTTGTGTATTTATTGCTTGTCTCGTTTGCGGAACCGGCCTTAGCGGTACCCCAGCAGTCTCCCGGTGGGCAGCAATACATCATCCAACGAATTGAGTTCATTGGAAATCGCCGCATTCAGCGGGACACGCTGCTGGCGCGTATATTCTCGCGTCCTGGCGATCCTTACAGCGAGGAAGCGGTCCGCCGGGATTTTCAGGCATTGTGGAATACGCAATTTTTCGAAGACGTGCGCCTCGAAGTGGAAGACAGTCCGGACCAAGCCAACGGAAAAATCATCGTCTTCTACGTGCAAGAGCGGCCGATCATCCGGCGCATCGAATATAAAGGTAATAAATCGATCACCGAGTCGGACATTCTCGACGCGTTCAAAGATAAAAAGGTAGGCCTCTCGGTCGAGAGCCAGTTCGATCCCACCAAAATCAAACGCGCCGAAGTGGTGATTAAAGGGTTGCTGGCGGAGCATGGCCGGCAATTCGCGACGGTGAAGCCGACCTACGAGCGCATCGCGGCCACCAACGCGGTGAAGCTGGTGTTCAACATCGACGAAGGCCCGAAAGTGAAAGTGGGCGAGATCAAATTCGTCGGCGCGAAAGCGTTCTCCGACCGGAAATTGATCCGGTCGATGCGCAACGACCGCCCGTATGCCATTCCGCTGTACATCACCGAAATTCCGGTATTGAGCAAGACCTACGACAAGACCAAGCTCGATGAAGACTTGGGGGTCGGCGTACACGGCATTTACCAGGACCACGGGTACTTTAAGGTGAACGTGAGCGACCCGGTGGTGACGATCACCGATGATGTGCGTCCCGGAATTCCGGGGCCGTGGCCGCTCCTGGGCTCGAAGAACGGCAAGAGGGCCGACATCACCATCACAATTGAAGAAGGCGATCAATTCCGGATGGGCAAGCTGAGTTTCAAGAGTTCGGACCTGGACCAGGGATTGGTCTTCAAACCCGAATTGCTGGCGCGCGCATTTCCGCTGAAAGAAGGAGACATATTTTCGGCGGAGAAGATTCGTAAGGCGCTCGACAACTACAAAAAGCTTTACGGTGAATACGGGTACATCGACTTTGTGGCTACGCCGCTTACCGACATCGACTCCGGGAAAAAAACTGTAGATCTGACCATGGAGTTCGACCAGCAGAAACAGTTCTTCGTGCGCCGCATCGAATTCTCGGGCAACACCACGACGCGGGACAAGGTCATTCGCCGCGAAATCCTTCTGGACGAAGGGCAGGTTTTCAACAACCGGCTCTGGGAATTGAGCTTGCTGCGACTGAACCAGCTGAACTATTTCGATGCGATCAAGCCGGAAAACGCGGAATTGAAACGCAACGTGAAGGCTGGGACCGTGGATATCCGGCTGAAGTTGAAAGAAAAAGGAAAACAGTCGATCAGCTTTTCGGGCGGTATCAGCGGCATCGCCGGCACGTTCATTGGGGCGTCGTACTCCACCAACAATTTCCTGGGTTTGGGTGAAACGCTTTCGCTTTCGGCACAGATTGGAAGCTTCCAGCGCAACATTCAATTCGGATTCACCGAGCCGTACCTGTTTGATAAGCCGATCGCCACCGGATTCACCATCTTCACCAACAAGTTCGATTACAACCAGGCTAAGCAGTTGGGAATTCAGCTGGGGCAGGAAATCGCGCTGAATCCGGCGTTGCAAGAAAACTACACGACCAATTCGAAAGGCGTGACCGTTTTCGCCAGTTACCCGCTGCGGAAGTTTTCCTTCACGCGCGTCGGCATCACCTACGGATATTCGACCACCAACATACAAACTTTCAGCACGTCGGCGCAGTTGCTGTTCGAAAGCATTCAGTTCACCAGCCTGGCCGGGCCTTCCGCGCTGAACGGAATCGTTTCCAGCAAAATTACGCCGACGATTCAGTACAGCACGGTGAATAACCCGCAAAATCCGACCAAGGGTAAGAGCTTCTACTACGGCATCGGATTCGAAGGCGGCCCGCTGCAGGGCAACGTCAACACCATCACCAATACGTTTTCGACGACCTATTTCCGTCCGGTGAACAAGCACCGCAATGTGATCGGGCTGCGCTACATGACTGGGATGACGACCGGTTATGGGGGAAAGAATATCCCGCCGAACAGCCGGTATTACCTGGGCGGCGAGAACGACGTGCGCGGATTCAATTTCTATACGATTTCGCCGTTCGTCGAAATTCCGTTTTCGACAACCGCGACGGTTTCTTATCTCGACCCGCGAAACCTGAACAACGGGCACCCCACGCTGCGCACGCTAACGGTTCCGACGCTCGAATTTTTCCCGACGCGGCCGGGCGGCGATTTCCAGAACGTGGGAAACCTCGAATACCGGATTCCCATCGCCGGGCCGGTGACCTTGGTGTTCTTCAACGATATCGGTTTCAACACGATTTTGCGGAAGTCCCAACTTTCGTTGGACTCCGAAGCGCTGGCAACCTTCCAGCAGGGATTTCCGAATCCGGATTTTCCAAATCTGAAAATCGCCAGCCGCTTGCCAATTATCGGTGGCACAAATTACCGGCCACGAACTTCGGCGGGCGTCGAGCTGGATGTGATTTTGCCGATCGTCAACGCTCCCTTCCGCGTTTATTATGCGTACAATTATCTGCGCTTGACCGGCACGATCACCGGAATGACCGGCGGCTACAACCTGACCCAGTCGGTGAAGGACCAACTGCCCCCGGGGGTGCTGGAGACGCAAATCATTCCGCAATTGCTGCTGGACGTTTCAGCGGCCCAGCAAAAAATTCCCGCGGGCTTGCTGGAACCCAGGAGCACGTTCCGATTCACGGTGGGCAAGACTTTCTAGTTTTACGGAATCTCGCGATGTTCAGAAGAACAACTGCGGCGAGATGCCGCGCGATCTAGATGCAAGGCCTGGAAAAAATAATCGGGTGATGAATTTGCAGAGGGGACAGGGAAATGCGTAATTCTATTTTGCGGTTTGGCTTGCTAGCCGGCCTAGGCTTGCTCCTGGTGGTGAATTCGGGATGCGGAGGCAACTCGACTCCGATCGGCATCACCATCACGCCGGTTGCGCCCACGATTTTGCTTGGCAAGCCGCAACAATTCTCGGCCATTGTCACGGGTGCGGCGACGACCACGGTGACCTGGCAGATTTGTTTGCCGGCTTCTCCCACCAATCTGCAGCCGACGGTGTGCAGCCCGGCGGCGTCGGGCCAGACCCAACTGCCCACGGGATACGGGACGATCACCACGGGCGCGAACAATACGCCCGGCGGTTTTTATACCGCGCCGGCCACCTTGCCACCGACCAACAACTTTCTGATTGTGGCCACGAGCACCATCAGTTCCACGGCGTTTGCCAGCACCTCCGTCAACATCACATCAGGAATAGGCGTTACCGTCACGCCGACGTCGGCCTCCGTGTCTACCGGCGAGCATCAACAATTTTTGGCCAGCGTAAACGGTGCGGCGCCGAGCGGGGCCAACGTTACCTGGGAAGTGGCCGGCATTGCCGGCGGAACAACTGCAGATGGCTTCATTTGCCCGAGTTCCAGCCTCCCGGCATCGTGCTCGCCCGGAGAGTATTTCGCACCCACCGGGTCGACGCCGGGAGCGGAAACGATCACCGCCATATCGTCTGCAGATCCATCGAAGAGCGGGGTAGCGACGGTTACGGTGACGGCGGCGGCGGATCCGGTGTTGACTTCAATGTCGCCCAATAAAGTGGCGGAAGGCTCCGCCCAGCAGGATGTGTATTTGAGTGGATCGGGATTTTTGACGACCAGCACGGTGTTCGCGGGCAATCCACTTACTGCAGTGCCCACATTATTTATCACCGGCGATCTTCTGCGCGCCACGATTCCCGCCAGTTTGTTGGTCGGCCCGGGCCCCGCGCCGGTTCCGATTGTGGTGCAGACCCAAAATGGCAGCAATTCCAACATTTTGCCGGGGCCGACCGGCTTAACGATTTTCCCGACTCGTCCAGTGGTGCTGGCGACTTTGCCGAATACTTTGACGCCTTCGGGTTCCGGCACGAATTTGAGTTTGATTGGCGGATATTTTTCGCCGAACTCGCCGACCACGGTGAGCTTCAACGGCAGCAGTCTGACGGCGACTTTCAACAGCAGCCGTCAACTGACCGCGGCGGTGCCCAGCGGCTCGGTGCCGGCGCCGGGACTGTATCCGCTGTTTGTGAATAACGGCGATGTGACCGCGCCCGCCTCCGGGACCACGGCGATCAATATCGGCGTGGAACCTTCGGCCAATTCGATTCCCACCGCGCCACAGAGTTCCTTCGGCGTCGAGACTTCACCGCAAGCGATCGCCATCGATCCTTCGTTGGGCCTGGCCGTGGTGGTGAATAAAGGCTCGAACAAGGTAAGCATCATCAACCTGGCCACCAAGACGGCGGTGCCGGGATCGCCGGTGATGGTAGGTAACGCGCCGACCAGCGTGGCGATCGACGATCAGCTTCCGAATCACATTGCGGTGGTGACCAACAGCGGCGATAACACCCTGTCGATAATCAATCTGACGACGCTCGCACCTGCGGCCACCTTGAATCTGCCCAATCCCAACACCTCGCCGAATCCGGCGCCGGCTCCGTATGCGATCGGAATCAATCCGCTGACCCACCGTGGACTGGTCGCATTGCAGCAGACCAACACCGCTGACATTGTCGATTTCACCGGCGGCGTTCCGAGTTTTGTACAAAGCGTAGGCGGGACGTTTACGCTATACAGCACCAGCACTTTTCCCTCGGTATCGGTGGACCCAAAGTTGAATTGGGCGCTGAGCACGCCGGGCGGGCAAGGCACGATCAACATCGTGGACCTGGGCCACAACGCCAACGCCGATGAACCGGTCCGTCCGCCGAGCGTATTGGGGAGCTTGTCGATCTCGTCGACGATTCAAGGCATAGGGATCAATCCGGAGACGCACACCGCTTTATTTGCGGATCCGAACGGCGGAATTGTTCAGCCGGGCGTGGGCATCACGAACAGTATTTCGTCGTTCAGCTTGCTGGACCAAACCGTGACGGCGATTAAGGCGACGCAAAACGGAACGCCGATCAGCGTTTCCGGATTTACTTCCGCGGCGGTGAATCCGCTGGAAAATATCGGGATCGCGATCAACGACAACGGCAGCGCGTACGTCATCGATCTGGCGAACGGGTTGGTACTCCAGACCATTTCGGGATTGAATGCGCCGACGGCCGTGGCCGTCGACGCGGTGACCAACACGGCCTACGTGGCGAACTCCGGGAACAATACCGTTTCGGTGGTTCCGTTGAGCACTTCTCCGGTGAATCCGCTGCAAATTGTGGAGACCAGTCCGACGGTCACTTACGTCGA
This sequence comes from uncultured Acidobacteriota bacterium, assembly GCA_963847695.1. Classification (GTDB taxonomy): domain Bacteria; phylum Acidobacteriota; class Terriglobia; order Acidiferrales; family UBA7541; genus Palsa-295. The sequence goes on from CAWKAX010000009.1 coordinate 53,970, forward strand.
GACGCCAAACACCGGCCTGACCCTATCGGTGGTCGGAAATGGATTTACGGCGCAATCGAAAGTGACGTTGGACGGAACGGCGCTGACCACGAACCTGGTGAGTGCCCGGCAACTGACGGCTAGTGTTCCGGCGTCACTGTTGACCAGCGCGCATGGATATGTGGTTTACGTGCAGAATTCCTCCACGACTGTTTCAAACGTTGCGCGGCTCAGCGTGATCCAAGCCATCTCGGTGGGAAATTCGCCGGTCGCGGTGGCCGTGGATAACGCGCGCGATCAGGCCGTGGTGACGAATTCGGCCAGCGGCAGCGCTTCAGTGGTGGACCTGGTAGGGGCGACGGTATTGACGACTCTTCCGACTGGCGCTAATCCGTTCGGTGTCGCGGTTCTTCCGCGTTTGGGGCTAGGCTTCACCGTGAACAACGGCTCGAACAACGCGACGATCCTGGACGAGGTTGGAGTGAATGGCGTATACGCTCCCTCGATTACGGTGCCGTTCTGCTCGACTTGCATTCTGCCGATTGGCGCAACCATCAACCCGGATACGGCGCTGGCGGCTTTTACGTTGTCATTCGGGACTACCAACGCGGAAGGTCTGCTGGGAGAAGTTCTTCTCAGTGGAGCGACCACCGGTGCGGTGCCGGCGGTCAGCACCAACCAGATCGATTACCTGCCTCTAGGCTTGGCGATCGATCCCAGCCTGGTGGCGGATACAACCCAGAGCGTGACGGTGGTGGCTACAGCTGCGGGAGTAAGCCAGGGCACTGGAGCGGGCACCAGCGCGCTTGATTTCCTGTCTTCGACCGGAATTGCATTGCCGCGAGTCAATAACTTGTATTTGCCGACCGACGTGCAGTTCGATCCCGTAAGCCAAGTCTTCCTGGCGACGGATAGCGACATCAACAACGTATACATCGTGGATCCCGGATCGAGTATTCTGGCGACGGTGGCGGCGAGCATCAATCCGACGTCGCTCGACTACAACTACAACACCAGCGCAGTGGTCACGGCGAATTCGGCTTCTGGCACACTTTCGGTGATCGACTATGTGTGTCCGCCGAGCAGCGGCGCCAGTTGCCCTACGCCGCATGTCCGGGCGATTGCGTCGGTGGGAAGCTTGGTGCCCTCATCGGCAGTGGTAGTGGGGGTGAAGGCGGTAGGCGTTGATCTGCGATTGAATCTGGTGGTGGCGGTGGATCAGGTGAACAACCGGATTCTGCTGGTGCCGCTGGCGCAATAAAGAGCCTCTGCTGCACCGGTTTGCCAAGCCAACGGGGAAGTTGGCAATGGCATCCAACAACAGGCGTTTGCTTCGAGTGGATACCCGCTCTAAAGCGAAAGCATTTGACCAGTTTCAGCGGCAAACGCTATAATCTGCGATTTGTTTGACGATTCAGCGCGCGACTATCTGACGTTAATCTGATGAAGGAGTGAGAATGAAGATGCGATTGGCAGTACCGGCCCTGGCAGCAATTTTGCTGACACCAGCGGCAATGTGGGCACAAGCGGGCGGAGCAGCAGCACCGGCCACCGCGACCAAGATTGGCGTGATCGACGTGCAGGTAGCGATTACCAGCACGGCCGAAGGAAAGCAGGCCGCGGCCGAGCTGCAATCGCAATTCGCCCCGCGCCAAACCGAATTGACGAACATGCAGAAGCAGCTGGAGGACATTCAGACCCGGCTGCGCACCGGCCAGACTACGCTGAGCGACGATGAAAAGGCTCGGCTGGGCCGCGAAGGGGAGCAACTGCAGCGCAGCTATCAGCGGCGTTCGCAGGATGCGCAGGACGATTTTAACGAAGCGCAGCGCGAGGTGGTGGACCGCATCGGCCGCCGCATGATCGACGTGCTGAACAAGTATTCGCGCGACAACGGCTACTCGATCATTCTGGATCGCTCGGGCCAAAGCTCGCCGGTGATCTTCGCCTCGAATTCCACCGACGTGACCCAGGACATCATCCGGCTGTTCGATGTGAGCTATCCGGCCAAGGCGACGGCCGCGGCCGCACCGCGCACTCCGGCGGCGACCAAGCCAGCTCCGAAACCAGCGGCACCGCAGCAGTAGTCAGCAGCACCGGACTGGAAGCGAAGGCCTCCGTGGAGTGAGCGCGGAGGCCTTTCTTTTTAGAGTCGGGACAGGGGAGAGGCTCGGGATAGAGGCAGTTCGGCGGGTTTGGGCCGACCTTCGGGCTGTTCTTGCGTTTTTTGGGCTTAGAAATTATACTGGGTCGCTTCCAGACAGGGTCGCACGAGCGAGTGGGCGCGAGCCCACTTTTTTGTTGGTCGGGACATTTTTCGCTGAGGCGGCGGAAAGCTGGGGCGTCTGACTCGCAGTCGGCGCTAACTATCGATTTTGGAATAGAATGGAACTAGGACCGATTCGAGAGGCAGCGCAGCGGGTGGCGGTTTCGCTGGGCCTCGATGTTTTCGACGTAGAGTGGAAAATAGGCAAGCAGCGTTTGCTGCGTGTCTACATTGACCGGCTGGCAGGCCCGCAGAACCCGGACGGTCTTGGTGTCAGCCATATCGACTGCCAGCACGTGAGCGAGCAGCTGAGTGTGATTCTGGATGTCGAAGAGCTGGTTCCGGGGCCGGCGTACACGCTGGAAGTCAGTTCACCCGGTCTTGACCGCAAGTTAATCAAGCCGGCGGATTATGAACGCTTCGTCGGCAGGCTGGCGAAAATCTGGTTGAGCGAGCCGGTGAACAAGCAGGGATTTCTGGAAGGGCGGCTGGCGGGTTTCGCCGACGGGATCGTGAAAGTGAAACAGCGAGATCAAGAAATCGAGATTCCGTACGCGGGAATCAAGAAGGCGAATTTAGTTGTCGAACTGTAGCGCAGGCCGAGTGCACGGGCAGTCGGGTTCCAGGCAATCATACTTTCATCGAATTTTGTACGGGAGAAACTCAAATGGCCAGTCAGCTGTACCAGCAAATCGAGCTGATCAGCCGGGAAAAGCACATTGAACCGGAGATCATCGTCGCTGCAATTGAAGATGCGATGGTGGTGGCTGCGCGCAAATTTTATCGCACGGAAGAGGAACTGCGGTCCAAGTTCAATCCGGATACCGGCCAGGTGGAAGTCTACTCGGTGCACGTTGTAGTCGAGGAAGTGGTCGACCCGCTGCGCGAAATTTCGCTGAACGACGCGCGCAAGCGCATGCCTGAAATCGAAATCGGCGGCGAGATTACCCAGGGGAAACCCACCGATGTGCTGGGCCGCATCGCGGCGCAGACCGCCAAGCAAGTCATCCTGCAGAAAGTGCGCGAGGCCGAGCGCGACACGATCTACAACGAATTCCACACGCGGGTCGGCGAGCTGATCAATAGCGTGGTCAAGCGCATGGAAGGTCCCGACATTATCGTCGACATGGGACGCACCGAAGCGCGGCTACCCAAGCGCGAACAATCGAGACTGGAAGCCTACAACGTGGGCGACCGGCTGCGAGTTACGATTCGCGCCGTGGAACGCGCCGCGAAGGGGCCGCAGGTGGTGGTTTCGCGCGCCGATCCCGCCCTGGTGCAGCGTTTGTTCGAAATGGAAGTGCCGGAAATTTACGACGGCACGGTGCAGATTCGGGCCGTAGCGCGTGAGGCCGGCGAGCGCACCAAGATCGCGGTAGAGAGTCGCGATAAAGACGTGGATCCGGTGGGCGCGTGCGTGGGCATGAAGGGCATGCGCGTGCAGTCGATCATCCGCGAGCTTCGTGGCGAGAAAATCGACATCATTCCGTTCAACGAAGAAACGGTGGCGTTCGCCCAGAAGGCGCTGAGCCCGGCGAAGGTCACGCGCGTTCAAATCGTCGATCCGGAAGAGAAGCGGCTGGAAGTGATTGTTGAGGACACGCAACTGTCGCTGGCCATCGGCAAGAAAGGCCAGAACGTGCGCCTGGCCAGCAAGCTGATTGGCTGGAACATCGACATCAAGAGCGAGGAAGAAAAGCGCCGCGAGATCGAAGCGCAGATGGCCGCGCTTACCGCTCCCGGAACCGCGCTGACGGAATTGGCGGGCGTGGGGCCGAAGACCATTGAGAAGCTCGAAGCTGCGGGCATTACTTCGATCGAAAAGCTTGCGGATATGACTCCGGAGCAGCTGGTTGAAATTCCGGGCATTGGCGAGAAGATGGTCGAAAAAATTCACCAGTCGGTCGCGGCATATTTCGAAGCGTTGGAAACCGCGGCGACCGCCGGCGAAACGACTGCTGAAGATCTGAATGCGGGTGGCGCTCCGGAAACAGGGACCGCGGAAGTCGAAGCGGCGCTCCTCGACGAAGCTACCGAAGAAGCCGAAGGAGAAGTATCGGCTGCGGGCGAACACGAAGCTACGGCAGATGCGGCTCCGGAAACCGGAACGGTAACGGAAGAAGCGTCGGCTTTGGACGAAGCTACGGCGGAAGCTACCGAAGAAGTTCGCGAAGAAGAAATCGGCGAATCGGCGAAAGAAACCGACAAGCCGTAGAAAAGTTTCAGACCCAGTTATTGGCAACAGCAGGATGCGGCCGTACCGAGGTACGAAGTCGCGGTTAAGACAAGAGGCGAATGGCAGATTCCAATCAAGTCCGGATTAATGAACTGGCTAGAGAACTCGAGATCAAGGCGAAAGTCCTGATCGAGTACCTCCCAGAAGCTGGCGTTACCGAAAAGAAGACGCACTCGAGTTCGATTGACCTGGTGCATGCGGAACGGGTGCGCAAGCATTTTCGCGATATGGCTGCGGCGGAAGAAGCCGCGGAAGCGGAGAAGGTAGCGAAGACCACAGCGGCCAAGAAGCCTGCGCCGAAAGTGGCGAGCGCGCCAGTCGCACCGGCTGCGGCTCCTGCGGCGAAGCCAGCAGCGCCTCCGGCGGCTGCAACAACTGCTCCGACAGCGACTCCTGCTGCACGTCCCGGCGTTGCGCCCGCAGCTGGTGCTATGCCCGTCGCTCCGCGACCGGCGGCAACTGCGCCAGCGCGCCCGGCTGGGCCCGGAACTCCTACTGCGGCGCACCCGCCTGTCGCGCCTGCAGGCACCACGGCTCCACGACCCGTTGCGGCGGCGCCGACTGGCGCTTCAGCGACGACCCAGACTTCGCGGCCTACCGGCCCACTCAGCACCCAGATGCCGCGATCGGGCGTTCCTTTGCGCCCGTCTGCGCCGGGGGCTCCGCGACCTGGTGGTCCGTCAACAACACAGCGATATCCTCCCGCGACGCCGCGACCTGCGGGGCCCGGTCAGCGCCCAGGAGCACCTCAGGGGATGCGTCCTGGCGGAGCGACACAACCGTACCGGCCGAGCGGCGCGCCTCAGGGCCGCCCCGGTGGAGCGCCTGGACAAGGCGCCAGACCCGGCGGTCCGCCATCGCGTTTCCCGCAGCGCCCCGGCAGTGGCGGCGCACCGGGCGGACGTGACAACAAAGCTCCGGTCGGCGGTCAGCGCCCGGGAGCGGGTGTGCCTAAAGCTGAACCCGGAAAACCGCTTTATGCGCGCAAACCAGCAGCGCGTGGCGGCCGTCCGCTGATTGAAAAGCGTTATGCGGAAGGCGAACGCAAACTTCATCCCGTTCGTCCGCGATCCGGAGCAGGACCGGGCGGTCGCGCGACTGCGGTTCAACAGGTTGAGCCGGTAAAACGCGAACCACGCGAAGTAACAGTTACAGAAGGAATCACCGTCCGCGAATTGGCGGAGAAACTCGACGTTCGCGCCAAGGAATTGCTGAAAACGCTGCTGGATCGCGGCGTTTTCGCCAGTATTAACCAGGCGTTGGACGTGGCCACGGCGACGAACCTGGCCGAAACCTTCAGCGGAATCGTGAAGGTGGTTTCGTTCGAAGAGCAGATCGTCGAAGAAGAGAAGGTCAAGGAAACCAGAACGGGCAACGAAGTGCCTCGCGCGCCGGTGGTCACGGTGATGGGGCACGTCGACCACGGAAAAACCAGCTTGCTCGATGCGATTCGCCACGAAGACGTGGCGGCGGGAGAAGCCGGCGGAATTACCCAGCACATCGGAGCTTACGAAGCGCATGCCAACGGCAAGCGCATCGTCTTCATCGACACGCCGGGTCACGAAGCGTTTACGCGCATGCGCGGCCGCGGCGCGAAGGTTACCGACATCGTGGTGCTGGTGGTGGGCGCCGATGACGGCATGATGCCGCAAACCGAAGAAGCCATCTCACACGCACGCGCGGCGAACGTGCCGATCATCGTGGCGATCAACAAGATCGATAAACCCGATGCGCAACCCGAACGCGTGAAGCGCCAGCTTTCCGATAAGGGCTTGATGCCCGAAGAATGGGGCGGCGACACGGTGATGGTGGAAGTTTCGGCCAAAGCCAAGACGAACATCGACAAACTGCTCGAAATGATTTTGCTGGTTGGAGATTTGCGAGAACTGAAGGCCGATCCTGGCATCCCGGCGAGCGGCACGGTTTTGGAATCTCGGGTGGACAAAGGACGCGGTCCGGTGGCGACGGTCCTGGTACAGAACGGGACGTTGCACGTCGGCGATGTGTTCATCGTGGGCGCCGTTTACGGAAAAGTGCGTGCGATGTTTGACGATCACGGCGCGGCGATCAAGCAGGCTGGGCCGGCGACTCCCGTGGAAGTTTTGGGATTGCAGGGCGTGCCGGATGCGGGCGATCAATTCCAGGTGGCCGATGAAGCCAAGGCGCGGCACATCGTGGAATATCGCCAGGGTAAGCAGCGCGATGCGTCGCTCGCGAAATCGGCTAGCGGCCGCTTGACGCTGGACCAACTGCACGAACAATTGCGCGCCGGTGAAGTGAAGGAACTGCCGGTGGTGGTCAAGGCAGACGTGCAGGGTTCGGTCGAAGTATTGAACGAAATGATGCCGAGGCTTTCGACCGACCTGGTGAAGCTGAAAGTGCTGCACGCTAGCGTTGGCGCGGTAAACGAGTCGGACGTGCTGTTGGCGTCGACTTCTGGCGCGGTGATCGTGGCCTTCAACGTGAAGCCGGAGCGCAAGGCGGCTGAACTGGCGCAACGCGAGAACGTCGACATACGGTCGTATTCGATCATTTACGAATTGCTTGATGAAATGACCAAGGCGATGCAGGGCTTGCTCTCGCCGATCATCAAGGAACATCACCTCGGCCGCGCGCAGGTTCGCGATACGTTCCGGGTCAAGGGCGTGGGTGCGATCGCGGGCTGCTCGGTGCTGGAAGGCGTGATGAAGCGCGACGCGGAAGTGCGGGTGAACCGCGAAGGCGCGGTGGTTTTCACCGGCAAGATCAATTCGCTGAAGCGTTTCAAGGAAGACGTGAAAGAAGTGCGCACCGGATTCGAGTGCGGCGTAGGCATCGCGAATTTCGCCGATGTGAAAGTTGGCGACTTGCTCGAATGCTTCACCATCGAGAAGAGCGCGGCGCCGGATATGGGCGCGCCTTCGATTCGCACGCCACGGCAGCCGGAACGGGCCGAAGCTTCGCGAAGCTAAAGCCCGTTTTTCGTTTCGCCGGAGTGCGCGGTTGCGTTGCATGATGCGGGATCGTTTGTTGCCGCGCCGAGGTTGGATGCTCGCGCGCTGTTGAGACGGAAATGCCCATCGGCCTCCTCACCCTGGAAATTCACATCATTGACGCGCAGTCTCTCAAAGACAAGCGACAGGTAATTCGCAGCCTTAAAGACAGGCTGCGCGCGCATTTCAACGTGGCGGTGGCCGAGCTGGCACATCAGGACACCTGGCAGCGTTCGCGCCTGGGCGTGGTCTCGATTTCGGGTGATCCCGGGCATCTGGAGAAATCGATGGCCGAAATCGGCGAGGAATCGGAACGGGTGTTGGGACGTGATCTGGTTTCGCAGCAAATTGAGTATTTTGAAGACGGGGAAGAATCATGAAGTCTCAAGGGCATCACGCAAGTCATCGGCCCGAACGTATTGCCGAGGAAGTTCGCAACGAAGTCAGCTTGATGCTGGCGGGAGAATTGAAGGACCCTCGGCTCTCCGCGCCGGTGGTCGTTACCGAAGTACGCCTGGGCGCGGGCATGCGCACCATCCGGGTTTTCGTGAGCCTGGCCGGAGACGAAGCCGAAAAAGCCAGTACGCTGGCAGGTTTGCAAGCGGCCAAAGGATTCGTACGACACGAGTTGGTGGACCGGCTACACCTGAGACGCGCGCCGGAAGTTATTTTCATGCTGGATCAAACCGAAGAAATTGGAAATCGTATTGAAAGCCTGCTGCGGAAAGCCAAAGCTCCAGAGGCTCCCTAGCTTGAACTGAATTTTTCGCGCAGCGAGCTATTCCGAAAAAAGTGAACTCGTAATCTGGAGTTGCTCTAGTTCCGCCTCGAGTAAATTCAAAAAAATGCATCGTCCGCCCAAAACACCCCCATTCGACGGAATCATCGTGGTCAATAAGCCCGGGGGAAAAACCTCGCACGACGTGGTGGAAACTGTTCGCAGGATCGTAGGCTTCCGGGGAATTGGGCATTTTGGCACGCTCGATCCGCTGGCCACAGGCGTGCTAGTTCTGGCGCTGGGGCGCGCGACGCGGCTCGCGCGTTTTTATTCGGGACGCCGCAAACGGTACTCCTGCGCCATGCGATTCGGATTCGAGACCGATACCTACGATTCAGACGGCGAGGCGCTGGGGCCGGATTCGGCCCCGACGCTGAACGCAGCGGAAATCGCGGAGTACGCTTCACGATTCATGGGAAAAATTCAGCAAGTTCCCCCGGCATATTCGGCGAAGAAAATCGACGGTCGCTCGGCCCATCATTTCGCAAGAAAGAACAAGCCGGTCAAACTGGAGCCGGCCGAGGTCGAGATTTTCGAATTGAAGCTGACCGGGATCGAAGGCTCGACGGCGCGATTCGAGGTGGAATGCGGCGCCGGAACCTACATTCGATCGTTGGCGTTCGACCTGGGAAAGCTGCAAGGAACGGGTGCGCATCTGACCGAAATTACGCGCACGGCGGTGGGCGAGTTCACTCTGGATCAGGCGACGACGCTTCAAGATCTCGATCAGGACGCCCGAGCGGGAAAATTACAAGATCATGTGATCCGCCTGGAAGCGGTTTTGCCCGATTTTCCGCGGGTGACCGTGCTTCCGATCATCGAACGGAAAATCCGGCACGGCGCGAAATTCAATGTTTCACTGGCGCAGATTCAGCCCGGTAGCCGCACCGCCGCGCAGGGAGCGACGACTGAACTTGATTCCGGTGAATGGAAACCGGGGCGGTTGCGGGTGTTCAATCAGCAAGGCCAGCTCATTGCGATTGCAGAGCCAGTAGTGCCGCGCACGTATCAGCCGATCTTGGTCCTCGAAGCTATCCCCTAAAAAGAAATTACTCAGGCTGCGGTGGCGGGTTCTGTTGCGGAGGCTCGCCTTCGGGCGGCTGCTGCGGCTGTGGCTGTGGCTGCGCGGGCGGTGGTTGCGCTCCTGCTGGCGGAGCGGCCTGTGCCGGCGGCGCTTGCTGCTGGGGCTGTGGTGCCGGCTCCTCGCGCTGCGGTTGCGGGAGATTTCCGCGCCGGTCTTGAATCGAAGGTCCAAACGAGCCGGCACCCTGCAATTGGCCCCGGCCGGCATAAATCACGTGAGCATGGTGCGGAGTAAATTCCACCAGTCGGGGCGTAATCATGACCAGGAGGTTGGTGTATTGGCTCTGCGTGGTATTGGCGCCGCCGAGGACCGGGACATTGCTGAGGCCCGGTTCGCCGTTCAGCGATTCCGTGTATTGCGGCGAGACATATCCGGCCACGAAGGTCGGCTCGTCGATATGCATGCGCACGGTCTGATGAATCTCCTGATTGTCGACGACTGGAATATTGTTCAGGCTCTGCCCGGCCAGGCTGCTCAGGGTGAATTCGAGTTGCAGCGTGACTTCATCGTCGAGATGCACGCGCGGGGTGGCCTTAACCTTCAAGCCGATGTCGATGTATTCCGCATTCGGAAATTGCGTGCCTTGGCCGCCGGTGGCAGCGCCGAAAAGAGCAGCGGAATCGAGAATGATGGCGACGCTATTCGAACCGAAGTTGGTTACCGCCAGGTCGGGCAGTCCATCGCTATTGAAATCCGCGGTGGCCGCTGAATTCGGAGTGGTTTGAAGCGGAAGCTCAAAGGGAGACGAGAAGACTCCGCCGCCCACGCCGATCAGGACCGCGAGGGAGTTATCTCCGGTCGCGGTGACCGCCATATCCGGTATACCGTCGGTATTAAAATCGGCGATAGCGATCGATGTCGGGTTGGTTCCCGCAGCATAATCGACACGCGGAGACGCCGCGGTGCCGAACGTTCCATCCCCGTTGCCCAGAAAAACGGAGACGCTGTTGATCACCGAATTGTTTCCGGTGGCGACGGTGCCGCTGTCGGCTACGGCCAGGTCCAAAATTCCGTCGTTGTTCAGATCGGCCGAGGCCACATACAGGGGCGTCACGCCGGTAGCGTAGGTGGCTCCATTGGCGAACGTCCCGTCGCCGTGGCCGATGTAGGTCTGCAGCGTGTTCGACGCGGAATTGGTTACGGCCAAATCGATAAGCGAATTGGAATTGGGGTTGAAGGCGCCGGCGATGATGGAGGTCGGTTGAAGGCCGGTAGTAATCGGCACCGGAGCTTTGAACGTTCCGTCTCCGTTGCCGAAATAGATTCCGATGGTGTTGTCGCCTTTATTGACCACGGCAAGATCGGAAATTCCGTCGTTGTTGAAGTCGGCGACGGCGATGGAGACGGGCGTGGTTCCGGTAGCGACCGTCAGCGGTGTTTGGAACGTTCCGTCGCCATTGCCGAGCAGAACTGACAGAGTATTGGCGTTCTCATTGGCGACGATCATGTCGACGTTGGTGGCCGGATCGTTGGTCAAGGTCTGATGAAAATTGCCCGTGACGATAAATGAAGGTCCGGCCCCGACGGCGACCGTGGAGGGCAGGTTGAAGGTGCCATCGCCGACGCCCAGGAAAATGCTGACCGTGCCGTCGGTGAAGTTAGCGACGGCCAGGTCCTGAAAGCCGTCGCCATTCAGGTCGGCGGTGGCGACGAAGTCGGGATTTACGCCGGTGGTCAAAAACGAAACCGAAAGGTTGGCCGGAGATCCGCCGCCGACGATGCTGGTCGCCGCGCTGCTGCCCAAGCTGGAGGAGTACTGGGCCAGCGAAACGGGATAGCGTTCGCCCAGGAAAAATGTTGCCGGCTTGCCATCCTCCGCGCGCAGAAGCATTTTGCGTCCGGAACGAATGGTCGATAGAAAGTCGGAGAAATTCAGCGCCACGTTCGGCAGCGTGTACAGATAGGTGGTGATTCCGCCGCCAAAAGCGAGAAATGCAGGCAGCGTGGACGTGCCGAAAATCTGGGTGATGATCGTCGTGATCGAGGTGGTCCCGTCGGTGAGCTCGCGGGCGACGTTTGATGGGATCGAATAGATCTGCCCGGTTTGGGGGCCGACGATTCCCAGATCACGCTGATGATTCTTGTCGATTTCGAGTACTTCAATTTCCAACACCAATTCCGGAGCCGGCCTTTCCAGGTCGTCGATGATGCCGGTGGCGATGGCCATGGCTTGTGGCGAAGCACGCATGGTGATGGTGCGGCTCTTGTTGTCCAGATCCGTACGGGTAATTCCGGCGACTTCACGAATCAGGCGGGTCAGCTCAGTCATCTGCTCGGGAGTTTCTGAGTTAGGCAACAGAACCGTGCGCGCGATCGAAACCTCGTAGTCTTTTCGTTTCTGCGTGGTGTCCTGCACCACAAAAAATAGATGGTTGGTGAGCGGGCGCCAGAACGTGCCGGTGGCTTCGCCCATCACTTGCATGACGGTGGGGAAGTCGACGTCGTTGAGTTCGAAACGCACTGGGACCTGACGCATGTCGACGTCGAAGGCGACCTCGACGCCAAATTTCTTGGCGATTTCTTCGTAGGCAGATTGAGTCTGGCTGTGGAAGTTGAAGCTCTTCGTGCCGGGAAGATGATCGAGCTGCACTGGAGCGGCAAGCTGCCTTTCGGCCGTCTCGCGGACTTGTGCATGAGGGCGCAGCGCATCCATTTGCGCCAGGCGTTCAGCCAAAATCTGATTCGAGGGATCGAGTTCTCGGGCTTCGCGCAATGAACGAAGGGCGGTGGTTAGATCGCCGGCGACGGCGGCTTTTTCCGCGGCGTCGATTTTAATTTGGACCACGTGGCCGCGCGCGATTGCCTGGTGCACGCCGTATTCGACCGCGCTCGCATCAAAATTGATGGCGTCGGTATACGCTCCGAAAGCTCCGGACCAATCGCCATCGGCCTCCAGTTTCAAGCCGCGCTTGTAAGCATCCCGGCCCTTTTTCTGATCAGCCTTGGAGGGCGGCAAAGCTTTCTTTTCCACCAGAACGGGATTGGTCGCAGCAGCTGCCGGTTTTTTCGGGGCGGACGGGCGAGGGGTCGGCATCGTTTCGTCTTGCTGCTGCGGTGCGGCAAGAGCGGACCCCGCTGGACAGAACAACGCACCTAAGGCCAGCGAGCAAGCCGTCAGGAACGAAAGCAGGCGCGAGCCACGTCGACGACGGGGCAGGTGGGGGACGCGATGTCGGCAGCAAAACCGAGGCATAAGAGTTGAGACAGTATTCTAACAGGAAGGTAAGCACTGATTCGGATTCGGAAGAGATTGAATTTGCTTGATTTCGGAGTAGTGCAGGGCTAAACTCGAATTTCCAGTTGATACTGGCTTTCAACTAGAAACCAATGCTCTCTGCTCTACTCCTCTCTCTCCGCGAAGGCGTCGAAGCCGCTCTGGTTGTCGGCATTGTCCTGGTGTATCTCAATCGAACCGGTCGTCGCGCCCTGGCGAGCTACGCCTGGGCGGGCGTCGCGCTTGCGGTCATCGCCAGCTTCGTGGCCGCCCTGCTGCTACAGCGTTGGCAGGTGAGCGAAGACGGCTTCGAGGGCCTCTTGATGCTGGTCGCGTCGGCGCTCGTCGTGTCGATGATTATATGGATGAACCGGGCCGCCCGCAATTTGAAGGGCGAAATCGAGCAGCGGGTCGAAATCTACGCGCAGAAATCGAGCCGGGCCGCCGGGCTGGGTATCGGGCTATTCGTTTTCATGATGGTCGTGCGCGAAGGCGCCGAACTGATTTTGATTTTGCGCGCCGTGGAATTGTCCAGCGCGGGCGTGCAGGTTTGGATCGGTACGGCCATCGGCATCGCGATTGCGGTCGCGGTGGGATTGTTTTTCTTCCAGGGCACGCTGCGAATTCCGTTGCACCGGTTTTTCAAGGCGACTAGCGCGATTCTGATGGTGGTGGCGTTCCAGCTGGCGTTGACGGGAATTCATGAGTTGAGCGAGGCGATGTGGATTCCCTCCAGCAAGACGGAGATGTCCACCATCGGGCCCATCGTTCGCAACGAAGTATTTTTCTTCGTGGTGATTCTGGGCGCGGCGGCGCTAGTGGTGCTGCGCGAATGGTTCAGCTCGAAGGCGCCGGTGGTGGAACCCGCCGCCAGTTCAGCGGACCGCCGGATGCGGGAGCACGCTTTCCGCCGGCAGCGGCTGTGGAGTTTCGCGGCGGCCTTGCTGTGCATCGCCGTGGTGCTTTCTTTTGCGGGCGAATACGTTTACGGAAAAGTGGCGGCGGCGCCGGCGCCGTCCAAGCCGCTGATCGCTGAAGGGAATTTGATCCGTATTCCGCTCACCGACCTGACCGATGCGAGCCTGCATTTTTATACCGCGGACGTGAATGGCAGCGTGATCCGCTTTCTGGTGATTCACAAAACGAATGGTGATTACGCGACGGCTCTCGATGCCTGCCAGATTTGCGGACCTTCCGGCTACCGCCAGGAAGGCCAGAGCATTATTTGCCGCACTTGCGGTGCGGCGATTTATATTCCGTCGATTGGGGAGTCGGGCGGTTGCAATCCCATCGGCGTGAAATCCCACGTGGAGGGCGGCGCGGTGGTGGTGGATCTTTCGGCCATCGGCGACGCAGCCTCCAAGATTCACTCCTAGCACGATGTTTGCTCGCTTGGTCCGGGAATCCTTCTCGCGCAACGCACGCCGTAAAGTTTTGACTGCCGCTGCTCTGGTGGTGGGCATGGCGGTAGCGACCGCGACGCTAACCATTGCGCTGGAGGTCGGGGACCGTCTGGCGCATGAATTCCGCAGCTTCGGAGCGAATTTGCTGGTTACTCCGCAGGCCGATACGCTGCCGGTAGAAATCGGCGGCGTCGATTACCGGGCGGTGAATGAAGGCGCGTACCTGAATGAGGGAGACCTCGGTAAGCTGAAGACAATTTTCTGGCGTCACAATATTGAGGGGTTCACGCCGTTTCTGGATGTACCGGCATTCGTGCCGCAAGCAGGCGGGGACGTTACGTTGGTCGGCACCTGGTACCAACACGATGTGCCGGTGCCGGATGGCACGAAATTCAAAACTGGTTTGAGCATCACCCATCCGTGGTGGAAGATCGACGGGCGATGGTTTCAGGACGGCGCTGCGGAGTGTGTGATCGGTTCGACGTTCGCGGCGCAGCATCCGGAAATACACGTGGGCAGCACTCTCGATGTGGCAAAGAGTCAGCCCGCGACAGACACGCGACCGCTTGTCGTTACCGGCGTGGTCTCGACCGGCGACAGCGAAGACAACTCAATCCTGGTGCCGCTGTCCATGGCGCAGGCGATTTCCGGCCATCCGGGTCAAGTTCGTTCGCTTTTCGTGAGTGCGCTGACCAAGCCTGCGGACACCTTGGCTGAACGCGGCGAAATGGCCCAGAACGACAAAAATATTCAGCTGACTTCCACCGAATATGACAAGTGGTTTTGCTCTCCTTACATTTCCTCGATTAGCTTTCAGATCAAAACGGTGCTGCCGGGCACGGAGGTGCACGCGATACGACGGGTGGCGGAGACGGAGGGTCGTGTGCTGTCTCGCGTGAGCGCGCTACTTTGGATCGTGACTTTGGCGGCGTTGATTGCAGCGTCGCTGGCGGTGGCAGCCACTTCGGCGACCACGGTCATCGAGCGCCGCTTCGAAATTGGAGTGATGAAGGCGCTCGGCGCCAGCAACCTGATGATCAACGGCCTGTTCCTGATTGAGCAGCTGATGCTGGCGATTCTAGGCGGCACCATAGGTTTTATTTTGGGTGCGGCGCTGGCACGGATTCTCGGGACAAGTGTTTTTGGCACGCCAGCGAGTCCGCAATTGATTCTGATTCCCGTCATTCTCGGGATGGCCGCGACTGTCGCTTTGATCGGCAGCGTTATACCTCTGCGGCGTGCAGCGCATTTGCGTCCCGCCCTGATCCTGCGTGGCCAATAGTGTTTTGGCGAATCGTATTTCAACTCCTGCGCGGCAGCCGGGCGCGTCTGACGGTGGCAACTCTCGCCCTGGTCAGCGGCGCGGCGGTCATTTCGGGCCTGCTCAATCTCGATTTCGGCGTTGAATACCAGCTCACCCAACAATTTCGAACCCTGGGCGTGAATATCGTCGTTGCACCGAAGACCTCCGCGTCTCCGGCGGAGTCTGGCCCGTCGACTTTAGCGCTGATGAATGAAGCTAACCTGCTCGGTCGCATTCAGACAGACGTTCCGGCGGGCACCGCTTACGCTCCGTTCGCGTTTGTGGTGGCCCGCGCCGAAGACAGCCCCGTGGTCGTGGTTGGAACCTGGCTGGACCAGCTTCGTCTGCTGAACCCCACCTGGAAAATGGAAGGGAGTTGGATTGAGTCGCGCGACGATGCGGAAGCGTGCCTGATCGGAAGAAACGCGTCGAAGCAGTTACATCTCGGGATGGGCAGTGCGTTTCGCGTGCAATACTTGAATCAGACGGCGCGGTGCAAAGTGTCCGGCATTCTCGATGCGGGCGCGGCCAGCGATAATCAAGTGTTTATGAATTTGCGAGCCTTGCAATTGCTGGCCGGGCTGAATGGCAAGATCAGTTTGGTCCAGTTGAACGTTGGCGGCGGCCCTGCGGCGATTGCCGCGACAACGGACCGTTTAACCCTGGCGTTAACGGACGTGCAGGTGCGCCCGATTCGCGAAGTGACCGATGCCGAAGGGCATTTGTTGGGGCGAATTCGTCTGCTGATTGCTTCGATGATCGTTCTTATTCTGGTGCTCACGGCATTGTGCGTTTTGGCGACCATGGCGGCGCTGGCCATGGAGCGACGCGCGGACGTGGGTCTGATGAAAGCGCTAGGCGGATCGATTGGTCGTATCGCGATGATATTTATCGCGGAGGTTGGCGCACTGGGCGCCTTGGGCGGAATTATTGGTGCCGCTTTGGGCGCAGGCCTGGCGTATTGGATGGGGCTCCGCGTATTTGAGGCGGCGATTCCTCCGCGCTGGGAAGTTTTTCCGATTACGGTGATCACCATGACGGCGGTGGCGATGGCCGGAGCTTTGCCGCTGCGCGCGCTCGGAGCGGTCAAGCCCGCAAACATTTTGCGCGGAGAATAAAGTTTGTCGACCGTGGTTCAAATCGAAAACGTGCGCAAGGAGTTCGGCAAGGTGTGCGCACTTGACGGCGTTTCGTTTCGCGTTGAAGCGGGCGAATGGATTGCGATCATGGGGCCATCAGGCTCGGGCAAGACCACGCTGATCAATATTCTCGGCGGGTTGGACACGCCGACGTCGGGCCTGGCGCTGGTGGATGGCCTCGACGTGGGAAGGTTGGACGAGGCCGGACTGACGCGATTCCGCGCGGAGAAGATCGGATTCGTGTTTCAACAATTTCATTTGGTTTCGTATCTAACCGCGCTGGAAAACGTCATGTTGGCGCAATACTTCCACAGCACAACCGACGAAAAGGAAGCGCAGCAGGCACTCGAACGAGTAGGTCTGGGCGATCGAGTGAAGCATCTGCCCAGCCAGCTATCCGGCGGGGAACAGCAGCGCGTGGCCGTGGCGCGCGCGCTGATCAATCATCCCAAGTTGATTCTCGCCGATGAGCCGACCGGCAATTTGGATGAAGCCAACGAAAAAATCGTGTTAGATCTCATGCGTGAGTTGCACGCGGAAGGCCGCACCATCCTGATGGTGACTCATGCGCCGTCGATTGGCGCGCTGGCCGACCGCCGAATCGATTTCTCGCATGGGCATGTGGTTTCGCCGCAGAATTCGGCTAATCCGAAGGCGAAATAGGCCAGCCTTGCGGTTGAGCGAAGAAAAGAAGACCCTCCAAATGTGGCACAATAGAGAAGACGCCTGAGTCTTCGATTTTCAGTCGCATCCCGATGCCGATCCCACTCGATTCTCGAAAAAAACCGACCAGCCTAAAGGTTCACCTCTCCACCGGAGAAGGCGTGGACATTCGCTGGGCGGACGGGCACGAAAGCCACTACGGCTTTCCCTATCTTCGTGACTCCTGCCCCTGCGCCATGTGCAACGACGAGCGGGAACAAAAAGCCAAAGGCGCGTCTAAATCCGCGGCCTCACCCCTGCCTATGTTCAAGCCGCGGGTGACGGCCAAGGCTGCCACACCGGTGGGGAACTACGCGATCCAGATCGAGTTTTCGGACAGCCACGCGACGGGAATCTTCAGTTTCGGCCATCTTCGCGAGATCTGCCCGTGCGAAGCTTGCGCGCAAGCGTTTCGGGCGGTGGCGACGGAACAAACCGGATAGTTCGCGCCAGCCGGCGGTGATGTTTTTCGATTTTCTCGCGATGCTTCCATTCTGCCGCCGTTTCAACGTATAGTTCGTATCCGCACCCAATTTCGCCTATGGCATCGAACACAGGTCCCACATTCACCCCAGGCCGCGTCCGCCCCGTCGCCAAAGTTCTGGTTGCGACCACGGCCATGCTGGCGTTCATTTCCTTCTGGCGCGCCGCTGCTATCGTATTGAACGACTTGGCTTCCTCCGCGTATTACGCGGGCGGTGAGGCCGAGCAGTTCATCGGTAAGACCGCTCCGTGGTTCATCCTGGGAATCATGCTGTTTTCCTACGCGGTGCGAGCCGTGTACGTGGAAAGCTGCAGCATGTTCGTGCGCGGCGGCGTGTATCGCGTGGTCAAAGAGGCGTTGGGCGGCACGCTGGCGAAGTTCTCCGTCTCCGCGCTGATGTTCGATTACGTGCTGACCGGCCCGATCAGCGGTGTATCAGCGGGACAATACCTGGTCGGTGTTATCAACGAGCTGTTTGCTTTCGCCCACCTGCCCTACCACCTGAATGTGAACGCCACGGCTGCATCCGTCGCAATTTTGATCACCATTTATTTCTGGTGGGAAAACATCAAAGGCGTTCCGGAATCGAGCGGCAAAGCGCTGCGGATTATGGAGCTGACCACCATCATGGTGGTGATGCTCATCAGTTGGTGCGCTTATACGCTGTGGACTCGCACCGGATGGCACCTTCCTCCTTTTCCCAACGCCTCGAACATGAAACTGGATAAAGGCTCGCTGGGATGGCTGGACGGCTATCACTGGGCCCACACCATCACGCTGATTATTATTTTCGTGGGCCTGGGACATTCCGTCCTGGCTATGAGCGGCGAGGAATCGCTGGCGCAGGTCTACCGCGAAATCGAACATCCGAAGCTCAAGAATCTGAAGAAAGCCGGCTTGGTGATTTTCATTTACAGCCTGGTGTTTACGTCGCTGGTTTCTTTCTTCGCGGTGATGATTATCCCGGATGATGTGCGTGGAAACTTCACCGAGAACCTGATCGGCGGGCTCTCCATGCATTTAGCGGGCGGTTACAACTTACGTCTCGC
This sequence comes from uncultured Acidobacteriota bacterium, assembly GCA_963847695.1. GTDB lineage: Bacteria > Acidobacteriota > Terriglobia > Acidiferrales > UBA7541 > Palsa-295. The sequence goes on from CAWKAX010000009.1 coordinate 72,579, forward strand.
ATTCCATGTGTTCGTCGTCGTCGTAGGTACCTTGATTTTGGCGGGCGCCGTAAACACCGCCATCGTCGGCTCGAACGGCGTTTTAAACCGCGTTTCCGAAGATGGCGTGCTCACCGATTGGTTCCGTCATCCGCACGCGCGGTTTGGCACCACCCATCGGCTGATCAACATGGTCGTCATATTTCAGATAGCGACCATCATCATCAGCCGTGGAGACGTTACCTTCCTCGGTAACCTGTACGCCTTCGGTGTGATCTGGAGTTTCTCGATGAAGGGCGTGGCGGTGTTAGTGCTGCGCTATACGCATCCGCAGGACCGCGAATATCGCGTGCCGATGAACCCGGTCATTTTCGGAAAAGAAATTCCGATTGGGCTGGGATTGATCACCCTAACGCTGCTCGCGATCGCGATCATCAATTTGTTTACGAAGCCTTCCGCGACCATTGCCGGAATTACGTTCACGGTGCTACTGTTCTGCGTTTTCGAATATTCCGAACACCGGATGCGAGTCCGGGCTGCCGGCGCCACTCACGTGGAACTCGATCAGTTTAATTTGGCGCAGGAAGCGGAACTAACTCCGACCAGCGTGGGCGTGTTGCCGGGCAGCATTCTGGTGCCGGTTAGCACGTATTATTCGCTTTACCATTTAGAAGCAGCTCTGCGACGAGTGCGCCAGAAACAAGCTGAAATTGTGGTGTTGCACGTACGGTTATTGCGGCGCGCAGCTTCAGGGGAATATGAACTAGCTCCCGATCAGCTTTTCAGCACCATCGAGCAGCTGCTGTTCACCAAAGTACTGGCGCTGGCGGAAAAAGAAGGCAAGCCGGTGCGGCTGGCGGTAGCCGCAGCCAACGATTTGTGGGAAGGCATCCTAAGAACTGCGATGAACCTGCAGGCGAGCACAGTTGTCGCCGGAAGTTCATCCAAAATGCCGGTCATCGAGCAAGCGCGGGCCATCGGACTTACCTGGGAACGTATGCCGGAGCCGCGGCCGCGGGTGACGCTGGAAATTTTTGCGCCTTCAGGGCAAGAGCAGATTTTCTATCTTGGACCGCATGCTCCGCGGCTGACGCCCAACGAGATCGACATGCTGCACCGCATCTGGCTCCAGCTCAGCGACAAATTGCCTGGCGAAGAAATCCATCACCACGACATCGTGCATTTTGCACTGGGCGAAGTCCAAAGAGAACTGGACGAAGGGCAGGAGACGGCGGTCCTCGAGCGACTCCAGCAGCACGTCCATTCGATCCAAGGCCATCGATTGGACACGCCGGAAGACCCTAAGAAATTAACCGGCAAATAGCCGGTCGCACGGCGTAGTCGCCTCGAATCAAACCGCCGCCCCGCAACCCTTCGCGTATCGCAAGCCTGCAGCCTAAGCGCGCAGCTCCGAAGTGCAGTTCGGGCAGCGGGTCGCCTTCAGCGGAATTGTCGATGCGCAGTAGGGGCATTCCTTGGTGGTCGGAGCGCCGGCAGGCGCGGGCTTGTTCCACTTATTGACCATGCGGACCAAAATGAAGATCGCGAACGCCACGATGACGAAGTCCACGACGTTGTTCAAAAAGATTCCGTAGTTGATAGTCGCTGCGCCGGCTTGCTTAGCTTCGGCCAGAGAGGCGTAGGTTTTTCCGGAGATGTTGATGAACAGATTGGAAAAATCCACTTTACCCAGAATCAAGCCGAACGGCGGCATGATGATGTCGCTAACCAGCGAGGTGACGATTTTGCCGAACGCGGCGCCGATAATGAAACCGACCGCCAGGTCCAGCACATTGCCCTTCATAGCAAATTCTTTGAATTCCTTTAGCACGGATAGCTCTCCTCGAGTTTAGAGATAGTTACTGCAGCGCACGGGGCCGAGCCAAATTACTATCGATGGCATCGGGAGATTATCTGTAACCGGCTATTGGGGCAAGGAGATTCAACACTTGCAATCGCGGGAGGGAACTGACGAGCGCGTTAACTCAGCTTCTTCGCAGCGAGAAAATGGCGCCGAGTAAGCCGCGCACCACCAAAATTATTCCTGCAACTCCGAGCATGGTGGGAGCCAGGCGCCAGGGAATCATCGGTATCGATAATAGGGCGAGGCCGACCAGCGCGAGCGAGCCAGCTCTGATCCTGGAATCGTACAATCGCAGACCTGGTTCCGGTTTGATCGCCCGTCGCACGCCCCAGAAAACCAGCAAAGCGCCCAATGCGATTAAACCTGCAGGTTGCGTCGGAAGCCGCACTCGGCCAGAAAGTGCCAGAACGACCAGCAGAGCTCCGAGCAGAAATACGATGAACTCACTCAACAAACGAAATGGATTTATGGATGGCGGCATATTTTCCAGATTGAATTATGCGGCAGGCGGATGGTGAGTCGCAATCCAGGTTCTTACACGCGAGCGGGATGAATGGCAAAGTTGTGGCCCTAGCAGCGCCTATTTCAACGAGTTGGAGATGATACAATCTGAGATTCGGTCCTGCATCGGTGGGGCGTCCGTCGTCATCTAATCTGCGAGGTAAACATACGTGCACAAGGTGATCATCATCGGTAGCGGGTGCGCCGGCTTGACTGCGGCGATCTACGCGGCGCGCGCGGATTTGAGCCCCGTGGTGCTGGACGGCTACGAGCCGGGCGGACAGCTCGCTTTGACCACCATGGTCGAAAATTTTCCTGGGTTTCCGGACGGAATTCTCGGTCCCGAATTGATCGAAAACACCCGCAAGCAGGCGCAGCGTTTTGGCACCGAATTTCGTGCGGGCGCCGTCTCTGCGGCAGATTTGAGCAAGCGGCCGTTTAAAATCACCGCCGGGAACGAAACGTACGAGACGGAAACTCTAATCATCGCGGCGGGCGCTTCGGCACGCATGCTGGGCATCGAATCAGAAAAGCATCTATTGGGGCACGGCGTTTCGACCTGCGCGACTTGTGATGGGTTCTTCTTCCGCGGCAAAGACATCATCGTGGTGGGCGGCGGCGACACCGCTATGGAAGAAGCTACGTTTTTGACCAAGTTTGCCAAGACGGTAACGCTGCTGCATCGTCGCAATGATTTTCGCGCCACGAAAATTATGTTGGACCGCGCACGCGCCAACGAAAAAATTCGCTTCATGACACCGTACGTCATTGAAGAAGTTCACGACGTGAATACCAAGAACGTAGAAAAAGTGAGCGTCCGTAATATCGAGACGCAAGAGATGAAAGAGATCGAAACGTCAGGCGTCTTTGTGGCGATTGGTCACGACCCAAATACCAAGGTGTTCAAGGGCCAGTTGGATATGAACCCTGACGGTTATCTCCTGACCCACGACGGACCGAAGACCAATATCGAAGGAGTCTTCGCGGCGGGCGACGTGCAGGACCACAATTACCGGCAGGCCATTACCGCCGCCGGCTCGGGCTGCATGGCCGCGATCGAAGCCGAACGGTTCCTCTCCGGACACAAGGGCTGACGCGGCGCTCAGGTTGCGTCATACTTCCACGTTGATGATTTCACTGCTCAATCCTATGTGGCTGATACTGCGCGGCCCGGCCAGCTGATGCGCGAACTCCTGCTAAAACTCTCCGAAAATAAACGGCTCGCGCCGTTGATCATGGCCAACGGCGTGAGTCGCCGTGTGGCTCAGCGCTTCGTGGCTGGAGAAAAATTGGAAGACGCGCTGGCGGCTGCGAATGTGGTCAATCGTTCCCTGAAACTAGCCAGCCTCGACCTACTGGGAGAGAACGTCTCGGATGAAGCCGGCGCGCGCACGGCGGCAGTTGGATATCGCGCTATTTTCGACCGCATCGCTGCTGAGCGACTCGATGCCAACGTATCGCTGAAGCTGACTCAACTGGGACTCGATCTGAGCGAGGAACTCTGCCAGGAGCTTCTGGAAGGCATCGTCCAGCACGCCGCGGGGCTCGGAAATTTTGTGCGTGTCGATATGGAAGGTTCAGCCTACACCCAGCGCACCGTCGATCTGGTCAAGCGAGTCCGAACGGAATTTTCAGCAGTTGGCACCGTGATGCAGGCCTATCTCTACCGCGCCGAGCAGGACGTGCAGGATTTGCTGGCCGCCGGTTGTCGCATGCGACTGTGCAAAGGCGCTTACAAAGAACTGCCCGATGTGGCGTTTCCGAAGAAGTCAGATGTCGACGCGAACTACGTGAAATTGATGAAGCTGCTGCTGCCCAGCGGGATCTATCACGGCATCGCCACCCACGATCCGGCGATGATTCAGGCCACCAAGGATTTCGCCGGGGAACAGAACATCACCAGTGACAAATTTGAATTTCAGATGCTCTACGGCATTCGCACCGATTTGCAGGACGCGCTGGTTCGCGAGGGTTTTCGTGTCCGCGTTTATATCCCGTATGGCACCGATTGGTTTCCGTATTTCATGCGGCGGCTGGCCGAACGTCCTGCCAACGTGACGTTTTTTCTGCGAAGTCTGCTGCCTCGCTCCGGGAACGGCGCCTAGTCACCCGACTCTTTTCCGGAACCTGCAACCTTCCGTTGAGATTCCTTACTTCCCGATTTAGAATGGCCCCGCGCGTTGATTGAATCTCTCCGCGCACTCCACCACGGGAGCCTCCCATGCGAGCCACCTTTGTTGCCCGAGTTGTCGCGATTTCTCTCCTGCTGACGGTTGCCGGGTGCGGCAGCAAATCTTCCTCGACTCCGGAAAGTGGAAGCGCTCCTGCGGCCTCGGCGCCGAATGCGGCGAATCCTTCCAGCCCGAACACCGCGACGTCAAATGCTCCGGCCGTTCCCGCGCCGGCGCCTGAACCACCTCCGCCGCCTCCGATCGTGATTCCCACCGGCACCACGATTACTGTGACGCTCGATCAGACCATTAATTCGCAGACGGCCAACAATGGTGACGGCTTCTCGGCGTCGCTGGCGGTTCCGGTTACAAGTGGCACCGTCGTGGTGTTGCCCGTTGGCACGCGAGTCGGCGGCACGATTGTGACCGCGCAATCAGCGGGCAAGTTCAAAGGCAACGCCCTGCTCCAATTGGTGATCGACTCGGTCCGCATCTACGGCACCAAATATCCAATGCAGACCAACGAAATTGAAGATGTGGGCAAAGGCCGGGGGAAGAGAACTGCGGTAGGAGCGGGAGGCGGAGCTGCCTTTGGCGCGATTGTGGGTGCTCTGGCGGGCGGCGGCAAAGGCGCGGCCATTGGCGCTCTAGCAGGTGGCGGCGCGGGCACTGCGGGCGCGGGCTTCACTGGCAAGAAGGACATCGTATTGCCTGCAGAAACCAGGCTCCACTTCCGTCTCGCGCAGGCACTGACGGTACCGCCGGCTCCGCCTGTCCCGCCTAGTTCATCTGCGCCGCCAGTAAGCCAGTAAACGACCGCCTGAGAGCGGCGGCTTATGCTTTGCGGCAAACAGCTACGCCGTCTCGCAGCGGAACAATTATCGGGAAAAGTTCCTTCGAACCGTAAACCATTTTGTTGAATTCAAGAATTCCGCGTGTCGAATCGTCCTTCGGCGCTTCCGTAACTTTTCCGGACCACAGCACATTGTCCGCGATCACGAGTCCGCCCTTCTTCAAGCGCGGTAAAGACTTTTTTAGCGCAGCAGGATACTGGTGTTTGAAAACATCGATCAGAATGATGTCGAACTCACCCGAAACTTGGTCGATCAAGTTGACGGCATCGCCGATCAGAATGTGAACTTGGTCCAGAACGCCCGCCTTCCGCAGATTCGCCCGAGCCAATTCAGCATTCTTGGTATCACTGTCCGTGTAGTAGATTTCCGCCCCGGCACCTGCGGCCAGACCAAACCACGTCGCGGAATATCCGATGGCCGATCCCATCTCAAATATTCGTTTTGCGCCGGAGATTTGGGTCAGCAGGTAAAGCAGCCGGCCGCACTCCGGGCCAATGATTGGCGTGTCATGCTCCCGGGCGTAGGCTTCCATCTCCTTCAGCACGCCCTCGCGTGCCGGAATTACGCCGCTCAGATATTTTTCAACTGCTGGTTCCAATATTCCGGGCATGTGGTGGCTCCGTTTGGCTGGCTCGATTTTACGAAGGAGAGGCCGCTTGGACCGTCGATTCACCAAGCGTTTCGCCCGGCTTCATTTCGTGGATTGCAAGGCCCCGGATGTCCTGGGTGAGTTGGCGAAGCTGCTCGGGCCTTCCGACCAGTGGAGGAAAGGTTGCGAAGTGCATCGGAATGACGTGCTGAACATTCAGCAGGCGAATCGCCAGAGCCGCTTCTCGCGGTCCCATCGTGAAATGATCGCCGATGGGCAGCATCGCCAGATCAGGCGTGTAGAGGTCGCCAATGATTTTCATGTCGCCAAAAACCGCGGTGTCACCGGCGTGGTAAATGGTAAGACCTCCCGGCAGACGCACCACGTAGCCGCAGGCCTCTCCGCCGTAAACGATATGATCGCCGTCCTTGATGCCGCAGGAATGCACGGCATGGACCATGGTCACTTCAATGTCGCCCACTTTTTGCGTGCCGCCCTTGTTCATCGCGCTGGTTCCGGAAACGCCCTTCGATTCCAGCCAGGTGCACAGCTCGAAAATACCTACAACCTGCGGCTTGAATTTCTTACCTAATTCGACGGCATCGGCGATGTGATCGAAATGTCCATGAGTGACCAGCATGGTATCGATGCGCTCGAATTTCTTGTCTTTCTCGGGGCACATCGGGTTCGTCAGAATCCACGGATCGATGAGCAGCACCTTGCCGTCCGGCGTATCGATGCGAAAAGCAGCGTGACCGAGCCAGGTGACTTTGTTTCCTCGCGTGTTGAGCATGATGCGATCTCCTCGATCCCATCGATATTGGATCGCTATGAAAGTTTACAAAAAACCTTCGGGCGATTATTTCCCGGCTTGCGCCGAACCCGAACCCATCGTCGCGCGAAAGGCCTGCTCAAATTGTGCTCGCGGCCTGCTGCCCAAGAAAAATCCAACGATGTTGCCGTCCTTGCCGTAAAAGATGGTCTGAGGCATGGTGCCTTTCCATTGCGGATTCACTCCGTCGTAAAAGCGATCGAGATCGATCCCTGGTTTCTGACGGTAATTCGGAAACCCCGGCGCCATTTTGACGATGAACCGGCGGACCAGATTCATGTCCGACTCGTCATCCATATCGATTCCGACGACCTCGACACCCTGCGGTTTGAATTGCTTGGCGAGCTCGACCACCATCGGGTATTCGTCACGGCACGGTTCGCACCAGGTAGCCCAGAAATTCACCACGAGCGGTTTTCCGCGGTATTTCGCGAGGAGCTGCTGGTAGCCGGCCAAATCGACCAGAACCGGATCAGCCGGCCTAGCAGCGCGTGCTGGAGCTTTGCCCGCGCTGGAGGACTGGCTATGACCCGGCAAAGCCACGCCAAGAATCACTAGAAATACGATGACCAGTGCTGTGCCATAGCGGCTCAAAATCCTCACGGTTTGCTCCTTGCAGCCCGAGTCAACCGCCCAATTATACGCGCAGCAACTCAGCCTCTGCTACGCACCATTAGACGCCCGGAACTTGTACGCGCTTACCATTGGTGATATAAAAATTGTTCGGGAATCTTGCTTCCAGATGCCCTGCAGAACGCGCCATGCGCTTCTGAACCCCCTCTCGATTGAGGAGAAATTGAAATGGCATATGTAATTGCGGAGCCCTGTATCGGAACAAAAGACACCGCCTGCGTAGACGTGTGTCCGGTAGATTGCATTCATCCGCGCAAGGATGAGGCGGGCTTCGAAGCGGAGAAGCAACTGTATATTCATCCGGATGAATGTATCGATTGCGGCGCCTGCGTTCCGGTGTGCCCGGTGACGGCGATTTTTGCTTTGGAAGACCTGCCGGAAAAGTGGACCAGCTTCACGCCGGTGAATGCGGATTGGTTCAAGAATAAGAAAGCGTAGACTGGCAGTTTTTTTTCAGCTTCAAGCGGAATTTAACGAATTGCGAACGGCGAGCCTTGGCGCTCGCCGTTTGTGCGTTCAGCGTCGCTAAACTTCCAGACCTAATGCCGCTTTGCCGCTGGCGCTGATCATGCTCGGGTTCCAGGCCGGCTCCCACACGATGTTGACCTGAACGTCGTTCACGGTTTCGACCGCCGCGACTTTCGTCCGAACCTGATCGGGAATAGCCTGCGCCGAGGGACAATCAGGAGTGGTCAGCGTCATTTTCACCGTCACGTTTCCCGCTTCGTCGCTTTCCACGTCGTAAATTAAACCAAGATCGACAATGTTGATCGGAATCTCCGGATCGTAACACTGGCGAATTGCGTCCATAATTTTCTCGCGCTCAACCACCATCGATTGCTCCTTCGATTTGCTCACCTAGCAGCGTTCCATATTGCGGGGGCCGAGTCAATTCCGCGCGAAGTAAGGCAATCGAGCGGATTCACTGATAGACTTCGAAGAGTTTATTTCTTTTGCGGTTGGTATGCGAGGTTCAGATGAAAAGTGGTTTTTCCGTTTCTTTCGCAGCAACTGCTGCGGTGTTTCTTGTGTTGGCAGGTTCGTCTTTTGGCCGGCAAGAAGCACAAGACAACCCGGCTAAGGATTCCCATTCGCCGACGAATCGGCCAGACCGGGTAATCAGCCTGTCAGCGAAAGATTCCGCCTTCGACCCGGCCACGATTCACATGGTGGTGAACGAAAAAGTCGAAGTCGATATTACCGGAGATAATGAAACGCTGGGTGTTCGCGTCAGCCCGTTTCCGGAAGGCGCCAAAGCGAATACCCCGCCGGGGCTGGCGTTTCTCTTCGGCGAGGACTGCTACAAAGTTCAGAAGGGCCAAGCCACACAAATCCTGATTGAAGCGACCGAACCCGGGACCTACCCGATTACGTGCTGCAAAAATTGCGGTGGAAAGCACAAGGGCATGGTTGGCCGGATTGTCGTCACCGTGGCACCCTAATATGGACATCAGAATCGAGTTGCCAGGCGTAAAGCTCGCGGTGGTCGAAGCCGATGAGGTGCAGGTCCGCGCCGATGATCCGGAATTGACCAAGCTCCTGGATGAAGTCTGCGCTCGGAAACAAAAAGAATTTACGGTCGAAAGCTTGGCCGAAGCCGAACCGGTCCGCGCGGCTCGAGCGCTTTTTCGCGGGTGGGGAATCGATCCATCGAAGTATCGGCCGGCATCGGAAGCGTTACTGCGTCGCGTGGTCCAGGGCAAGGGATTGTATCGAGTCTCAAATGTGGTGGACGTCGGAAACCTGACGTCGATCGAGACCGGCTGGCCGCTGGGATGCTACGACCGGGCGCGAATTGCCGAGCCGATTGTTTTTCGCCACGGCCTGGCGGGCGAAAGTTACGAAGGAATCGGCAAAAAAGTCTGGGACCTCGAAGGGAGGCCGGTGCTCGCGGATCCAGCCGGGCCCTTTGGCAGCCCCATCAGCGATTCCACACGCAGCATGATCACCGATGCGGCCCGGAATGTCGTGGTGGTCATTTACATTTCGGAAAGAACGCCCGATGCCGCAGTCGAGGTGGCTGTGAAGCGGCTGACAGAGCGAATGACCGCGCTGGCCGGCGCTGCGCGGACGGAATTCGGAATTTGTCGTCCGCGGTCCGCATCGGAATCCTCGTAGACATTACAGATACATTAAAAGAATTTAGAAAATAGAAGGATTTACCTGGGTGTGCACTTCGCTGAATTCGGGTTATTCTGTTAATGCTCCAGCGAGGTCCTCAGTGCGGAAATTTCAGTTCGTTCTACTCATGCACGCCCACCAGCCGGTGGGAAATTTCGATGACGTGATCGAACGGGCCTACCAGCATTCTTATTTGCCTTTCATTGACGTTCTATCTCGGCATCCTTCGATCCGCCTGGGCCTGCATTTCACCGGTTCGCTGCTGGAGTTGCTCGAACGTTCGCACCCCGAATATTTCCTGCGCCTGCGCGCGATGGTTAAAAGCGGGCAAATTGAAATGATCGGCGGCGGCTACTACGAACCCATTCTGATCGCGATTCCTCTCGCTGACCGCCACGAACAAATTATCCGCCTAGCCGACTATGTCGAAAAACACTTTGGGTTGCGTCCGCGCGGCGCCTGGCTGGCTGAACGAGTCTGGGAGCCGCAACTCCCTTCCTCCCTGGCTCCCTCGGGCGTCGGATACACCCTCGTCGATGACAATCATTTTCTCGGCGCGGGATTCGAATTGAATCAGTTGTTTGGTCATTTCTTGGCCGAAGATCAAGGCCACACGGTAAAGGTTCTGCCGGGGCTGAAAGCTTTGCGCTACTTGATACCTTTCAAATCGCCGGCCGAGACGATTGAATACCTTCGCGGCGCAGCCTCCATCAGTCCCAGTGGTTACGCGGCGATGGGAGACGACCTGGAGAAGTTCGGAGTCTGGCCCGGCACGTTCAAACTGTGCTACCAGGACGGCTGGCTCGAGAATTTCTTCACGGCCATCGAGCAAAATTCGAGCTGGCTGGAAACCGCGACCCCGAGCGCGGCCGTGGATTCACATTTACCGCTGGGACGCGCGGATTTGCCGACCGCTTCCTACACCGAAATGATGGAATGGTCGCTACCCACGGCTGCGCGTAACCGGTATCACTCTCTGATCACTGAATTTGCCAATCGCAGCGATGCCCTTCCTTTCTTGCGTGGTGGAATCTGGCGCAATTTTTTCTCGAAATATCTCGAGTCCAATCTTTTACATAAAAAGATGCTGCACGTTTCGCATAAGGTGAACGAGTTAGACGCCAGCCGGCGCCGCGATCAGGCTTTTCTGGATGCGCGCGAGCTGGCCAAGACCAATGTGTTGCGAGCGCAGTGCAACGATCCCTACTGGCACGGAGTTTTCGGCGGGCTTTATTCGCCTCATCTGCGAACCGCCTTGTGGCGGTCGCTGATTGAAGCCGAAGCGATTGCGGAAGGCTTTAGCCATCGCTCTCGCCAATACCAGGATTCGACCGCCGTTGATTTTAACGGCGACGGCCACGAAGAAATTTATTTCACCTCGGAGAAGTACGCGGCGCTGGTGAATCCGGCGGACGGAGCGACGGTTTGCGCCATCGATTGCCGGCAATCGAATTCCGCATTAGTAAATTCGCTGGCCCGGCGACGCGAGTCGTATCACGCCAATATCAAGAACCTGCACGCGGGTCAATCGCAAGGCGCCGCGTCAATTCACGAGCAGACGCGCACCAAGGAAGAGGGCCTCGAACGGTGGCTCCAATACGATCGCTGGCCGCGCAATTGTTTTCGGTTGCTCCTCTTCGGGCGAAATAAAACTTACGACGACGCGGGCAACGTCAAGTTGGATGAAGATACGGCCCTCGCCGCCGGCCCGTATCGCACCGAAGAACTCTCGCCCGCCGGAGGCACGTTCGTCAGCGAGGGCAGCGCGGACTGGCCGGCGGAAAAGACGATTTCCTTCAGCACGACCGAGCAGGGTTTTGAGATCACCTGCGATCTGGTACTGCGACGCCACGCGCCGGGGACTGCATCGGTTTACGTCGGAATAGAATCCGTGCTCAATTTTCTGGCACCATCTTCGCCGGATCGTTATTTTGAAATCGGCGGCGCTCGCTATCCTTTGCGTTGGGGAGCCCAGGTTCCCGCCGGGGAATTGCGAGTGGTGGATGAATGGCAGAAAGTCGGTGTGACTTTTTCTGCTGGCGACGCTCGCGATTTGTGGATCACGCCGATTGAAACCGTTTCGGAATCGGAGGAAGGTTTCGAGCGCATTTACCAAGGTTCGCAGATCATCGCCGTATGGCCGGTGGAATTGGCCCAAGGCGCTGAATGGAAATGCCGGTTGCGGTTTTCGGTGACGGATCCGACGTCGGCGAAGGTCGCGGAAGCGAAAAAATAGATTTCGAAATGGTTGCGAAGGTTGCCGATCGGCGATGCGCTCTGCTAGAGTTTCGCCTGGGGGAAAAGTGAATGGCTGTTTCGCAGGAACTGCTCGATATTCTGGTGTGCCCCGCGGATAAGACTCCGGTGAAGCTGACCGGCGATCAACGTGGATTGAAATGCCCATCCTGCCGGCGCGTCTATCCGATTCGCGAGGATATTCCCGTCATGCTGATTGACGAAGCGCGCATCGAGGGCGAGTAATACTCTGCACTTTTGTGGTGACAAATCTTTCGTCCACAGCGCATCAGCGTCTCGCCGGTGAAACTCAGTTTTCGCGATTGCTTTCGGAACTCCCCAAAAATTCAAAAATTCTAATCCTGCGCTTGCGCTCGCTCGGCGATCTGGTCCTTGAGACTGCGGCGATCGCGGCGTTGAAAGCGTGGCGGTCCGATCTGAATATTTCCGTTCTGGTCGACCCCAGGTTTGCCGCAGCGTTGGAAGGTAATCCTGCGATCGACGAGCTGATCTATTCGAGGGGGCTTGCGGCGAGTGCTTTGGATCTGCGCCGAAGAGAGTTTCCGATCATCTTCAACCAGCACGGCGGTCCGCGCAGCGCGCTTCTGACCGGCGCATCCGGAGCGCGGTGGCGGGTCGGATGGAAAGGCTACCAATATTCCTTTGCCTACAACGTGCCGGTGCCCGACGCGCTGGAGTTTTACGGCCGTGCGGGTGTGCACTCCGTCGAGCATCGGCTATCTCAATTTTATTGGACCGGATTGCCGCGCGGTCCGATTCCGCCCACCCAGGTTTTTGTGCAGGATGACGCGAGGATTTCGCTCCAAAGTAAGTTCACCAAGCAGGGGATCGCGATGAAGCCGGAAGAACCTTACGCCGTCCTGCAACCGGGCGCTCGGCTCGGCGGAATGCGCTGGCCGGTCGGCAAGTTTGCCGAGCTGGCCGCGTGGCTACGCAGCAAGTACGGAATTGCAAGCGTAGTGAACTGCGGAATGCAGGATAGCGAAATCGCAGCTGACGTTCGCCAGCACATGCAGGGCTCGTTCGTTCCGCAAGGATTGAGTCTGCGCGAGCTGATCGCCCTAATCGGTGGGGCACAATTGTTTGTCGGAAACGATTCGGGCCCGGCGCACGTTGCGGCTGCTTTGCAGCGCCCAACCGTAGTGATTTTTAGCCTGACCGATCCCAAGCAATGGGGACCGCTTCACTCACGCGCGCGAATTGTGAGTACAGGTGCGTCGTTCAAACATCCAAGGGGCGATAAAGCTCTCATCATGGCTCAACCACGCACGATTGAAGACATTTCGACCGCTGAAATCAGCGAAGCCTGCGCGCAGTTACTCGGCTAAAACGAGCAACCGTGCAGCGTACGGATATTTTCTGTAGGAATTTCAGCGGGTTTCAGAAGAACTCGTGAGGTCCGGAGGTAGCCGTTTCGCGATTTCTGCAGCGACGATCTCGTTGCCCTTCGGCCCCAAGTGCCATTCGTCAAGGTACAGCGGCTCCTTTTCCGAATCCAAAATATCGGCGAGGAAAACGAAGTTGCGACTGCCTGCTGCGCGGCGATCAGCTTCCAGATAGGCAAAGCGCATCGGCTTCAGCGCGCTGCCGTCCGGACTATTGGTGTCGACTCGAATTAAATCCGCTTCATAGGGAACGACCGGCTTGCTGCCGTAGGCCAACGACGGCTGCCAAAACGCAAAAACTTTAAAGTGGTAGATACCCGCCAGAGCCCGGACCATTCCGAGGTTCGCCTCATAGTTGTCCAGTGTTTGCACCGCCTTCACTTTCGTCTCTGCTTCGATCACCGCGGGATCTGGCTTTTGTTTGGACGACAACATCCTGCGCATCAGTAGCAGCGCGTAGGAGTGGCGCAGAAATTCCAGCTTGCCGGCGAGTTTGCTTTCGACCCGAGCGCTGACCTGCGCGTATTGCATGTGCGCGCTGGCGACTCCAGGCTGATAGGTGCCGGTATACGAATCGTTGACGCCATCGTAAAAAATGACGACGTCAGGACGGCGCCCGGCTTTCAGTTGCTCCAGAAGCAGAAGCAATTCCTGATTGGAGTTGTAAGCTTCCGTCCCGAAATTCGTAATCGCCACGCAGTGATTTGGCAATTTGTTGAGCGCGGTCGACAACTGCGAGGGAATCGTGGCCCAGTCCGGAACGCCTGAGCCATAAAGCGTTGAACCGCCGAACATCCAAATGTCGGTGACCGGACGATTTTTACACTCCGGGCTTAGGTTATCGACGGTCCGGCGGACGATGCCGAACTGGAATTTATCGTTGTTGACGTAGGCCCCATGCCATTCAGGCGTGCCCCAAATTCGAAACGGGACGTAACCGCCGTTGTGAGCTTTGCGCCGCTGCGCTTCCTCTTTCCAGAAATCTGCAGCCCACGGAAAATCCGATGCGGGGCTGGCGCTTCCCAGCTTTTCTTGCCGGTTGGGACGGGCGCCGTGCGACATTTGCCAAATTACAAACGATCCCAACTCGAGAATCGCAGCGGCGAGGATGATGCTGAAAATCAGGTAGCCGATGAAAGCGAAGAAGCGCTGGATAAGAGAAGGGGCGGGCGAGGAGGTGGACGTCGGTGAGGTCAAGAGCTTCTCCGAGCGGTCAAGAAGGCTTATCCACGATGAAGTTCCCTAGCACCAGACTATCCATTTCACTCTTCGAGAAGGTGGAAAATGCATTCGCGGGAGTCGTCACAATCGGTTCGCCGCGAAGATTGAATGAAGTATTCAACACTACCGGAACACCAGTCGCCTGTCCGAAGCGCTCGATCAAACCGTAGTAACGCGGATTCTCATCTCGAAACACCGTCTGCAGGCGCGCCGTGCCGTCTTCGTGTGTAACCGCCGGCAGATTCTTGCGTTGCTCCGGCCTCACCGGAGTTACATACAGCATGTACCGCGCGGGGAAACGATCCACGGCGTCAGGCAGCTCGAAATAATCCTCGGCTTTTTCAGCAAGGACGGATGGTGCGAACGGACGATACGGCTCTCGAAATTTTATCTTCGAATTTACGATGTCTTTCATTCCGGGATTTCGTGGGTCGGCCAGGATGCTGCGGTTTCCCAGCGCCCGCGGCCCCCATTCGAAGCGGCCCTGATACCAGCCGATCACTTTTCCGTTGGTCAGGCGTGAGACGGTTTGATCGAGCAAATCACTGTCGTTCTCAAAACGCCGGTGCGGAATATTGCTCTCGGTCAGAAAAGAGCTGATCTCTGCATCCGAATAGCTCTTTCCCCAATACGCGTGCTTCATACAGAATGTTCGCGGATTTCCGAGCAGGGAATTGTAAGCCCACAAAGCGGCTCCAACCGCCGCGCCCGAATCGCCCGCCGCAGGCTGAATGTAAATATCGTCGAAGCCCGATTCGCGAAGGATGCGGCTATTCGCCACGCTGTTCAGCCCCACGCCACCGGCGATGCACAATTTCTTTTGGCCCGTTTCCTTCTGCAGATTTTGAGCCATGCCAACCAGCAACTCTTCGGTGACGTGCTGGATGCTGGCGGCGATATCGGCATAGTGCTCGTTCACCTTGCACAGTTCGGCATAGTTCGCAGGCGGCTCGCCAAAATACTTCGGGAAGCCGGTGGCCTGAGTGAAAAACGCCATCTCTCGCGGCCGAGGATCTCCGAACAGTTCGACCATCTTGCGGCTGTACATCCGGTTCGTCGAATGATGGAAAGTAAAATAATCCATATCCAGCGAGAACGAACCGTCGCTGTCCTGGCGCACGACTTTCCAGACTTTGTCGGCATAGCGCGGTTTGCCGTAGGGAGCCATGCCCATGACTTTGTATTCGCCTTCGTTGACTTCAAATCCGAGGAAGGCCGTGAACGCGCTGTAGAGCAAACCTAGCGAATGCGGGAACTCGATGTGCTTCGTGCGGCGAATGTCGTTCCCTTTGCCCACGCCGCACGTAGCCGTGACCCAATCGCCGACGCCGTCGACCGTCAGAATCGCAGCTTCGTCAAACGGGGAACAAAGAAAAGCGCTGGCCGCATGGGAAAGGTGATGCTCTGAAAATAAAACCTTGCTGCGATCGATGCCCAGCTCCGACTGCAGCGTGCTGGCCACCCACATTTTGTCGATGATCCAACTAATCATCGATTCGCGAAAGACGGCCCAGGACTGCGGGTAAGTCTGCAACACGCTGGCGAGAATGCGATCGAGTTTGCGAAAAGGTTTTTCGAAGAATACGACATAGTCCAGATCCTCGCTGCGAATCTGGCCCGACTCCAGACAGAATTTTATGGCTTGAACCGGAAAGCCGAAATCGTGTTTGACTCTGGAAAATCTTTCTTCTTCGGCGGCTGCGATCAGTTGGCCATTTTGCAGCAGGGCCGCTGCGGCGTCATGGTAGTAGCAGGAAACTCCGAGGATATTCATGAATTTATTGCTTTTGCGCCCATGGCATGTCGAAAACTTCCGGAGTTTCCTCCAGCCACTTTTCCGGGCGTTTCTTGATGCGCAGAGGATCGGCGAACAGGCGGACAATCACGCCGAAGGGAAGCACCAACACAACATAAAGGATGGTCAGTAAGACGCGGGCTTGGAAATTCCCGATGATGTGGGCGATGCGTGTCCAGGCCTTCCACAACGCCTTCAGCTTGAGCCAAATGCTATTCCACACCTGAGAGGTTCCTGGACCCGCGAGATTTTAGAAAAGAGCGTAGATGAACGGCGCGAGCGCGGAGCTTTGGGCCACCACGATCAGAATCGCGACCAGTAGCACGACCACGATCATCGGCAGCATCCACCAGCGTTTGTGGCTGGCGAAAAACGAAAGCAGTTCGCCCGCAATTCCGATTCGTCGCCCCGTGGATTGAACGAAACCCATGTCTCCAACACCTTATCGAGTCTGTATTTAGGTTGAGAACTACAATAACGATGTTATCACAGGGTTTCGCGGCGAAATGCATCGATTCAAGCGAATCGCGGGAGCTGCGGCAAATAAGCTGCGCAAGTCCGCGGCGGTCTAAGGCGGGAAACTGAGAGACTGATCCGAGAATTCGACCCACAGGCGCGCTTCCTGCGTTTTGTTCTGCTTGATGGGGTCTTCGCGCTCCGGATAGGGGCTGAAGGGGCTAACGTCCAGCACCACAACCAGTCCCGAACCATTCTTCACGTGCTGTGTATCTTCGATACGATAGCTTCGGACCGGCCCGTAATATCCCGTGGGCCCCCAATCATCCAGAAAATCTTTGTAGGAATAGGAAGGCGACGGTTTCCAGAGTTTGTAAGCCGCTTCCATATTTCCGGCCACTACCGTGTCCATGAAATGCCGGGCCGTTCGCTTTTCGGTGTGGAACCGCATTAGATACCAGCTGGCTCCGAGTACCAAGGCAATGAACACCAGCGTAGTGACGACGTATCGGCGTATCCGGTCGGGTGGATGTTCTGCAGCCGTATCGAAAAGTGCCACTCAATCTCCTTGCGAAACTTTCAGATGAATCAAAGCTGGCGTTTGAAGAGCATGATGCATCCGCTGATCATGATGCCTGCAATCGCCAACAAAATTAACACGTCTTTGTAAATTCCTTCAATGCCGGCGCTCTTGAGCGTCAGACTTCGTAGGGCATGAACGGTGTAGGTGAACGGGTCGATCACCGAAATCCACTTAAGCCACCACGGAAACGCCTCGATCGGGTAGACGGCGCCGGAAGGGAAGAACAGCAGCGTATTTAGGACACCGAAAATCGCCCTGGGGACCAGCGGATCGTCCACGCGGACCATCAGAAAAAACATGAAACTCATCATGGCCAACGCCGCAGTCGCCACCACTAGCGCCAAATTGAGGAGCCGCAGCGGCTCCCAGAGATTCGGCAGTCCGGCAATCATTCCGCCAATGACCGTAAGCACCATCCCGGCCATCAGGCCTTTGATCGTGCCGGCTCCGATCAGGCCGAAGACCAGTTCCGATTTTTTGATCGGCGTGACCAGATACCCCTCGTGCAGCCCTCTGGATTTGTCGTCGATGAAGGTAATTCCTCCGCCGATCATGGCCACGACAAAAACTGAGAGTGCGATGGACCCGGCCAGCAAATACTGAATGTACGGAACGTAAGGATAAATCTCGACGGTATCGAGCCCGATGTTGGCCGGGAGGCGCGGCATAACATCCGAAGTGTTGAGCTGCTCGACCATCTGCTGCACGCGCTCAAGAATCGCGCTGGAAATAAATTGGTCGGTGTTGTCTTCGGTGAACGCAATCCGTGGCCGGTCCTTTTGATAGTAGCGCCGAGAAAAGTCGTGAGGAATGACGACCAGCCCTCGCACTTTGCCGGTTTCCAGGTCGTGAGTGGCCTGGGTCAAAGAATCGTATTGAACGATTTTGAAAGTTTTTGGCCCGGTGGCGATGCCCTCAAACATTTCCTGAACCTTCAGCGATTCGGTGGAGTGATCGAGGTCCACCACCGCCACTCGGACTCCCACTACTTTTCCGCCGAAGGCATAGCCCAGCACCACTAGCTGCAACAGCGGGAAAACCATGGAAGTCATCATCAGCGCGGGACTGCGAAAGAACTTGCGCAGGTCGCGTTCGATTAGCGCCCAGATGCGGCCGAAATTCATTAGAAGTCCTCGTTGTAACGCTGCTCTGCCGCCGGCTTATCGATACAGGTGGCCCACATCGAGTCCCACTCCCTGTTTTGCCGAATCGCGCAAATCGCTGCCGGTGTAATGCATAAACACGTCGTCGAGCGTGGTGCTCTGCACGCTGACTTTTCTGACCTGAACGTTCTTCGCCCGCGCCAGATCCATCAGCGCCGCCACGCTGGCGGGACCATCGTTCGAAACTAGATGCAGGGTGCCATCGTGATCGGTGACGGATGTCACGTGCGCCAATTTCTGTAGCTGAGCGATCCAGTCGGCTGGCGCGTTGCTAAACTCCGCCTCCACCGTGTCGTTTCCCGGAACGCTGTCTTTCAATTTGGTCGGCGTATCCAGCGCGGCGAGCTTGCCATGATCAACGATGGCGATCCGGTCACAGAGCTTGTCGGCTTCGTCCATGTAGTGCGTGGTGACCAGGATGGTCATGTCCGAGGTGTCACAGAGCCGGCGAATCAGCTGCCACACGTTGGTTCGCGAGACGGGGTCGAGACCGGTGGTTGGCTCGTCCAAAAACAAAATCTTCGGCGAGTGTACTAACCCGCGCGCGATTTCCAGGCGACGGCGCATGCCTCCGGAAAATGTTCGAACCAGCGCATCCTTGAATTTCAGTAGATCCACCGATTCGAGCAAATCGTGAATTAATTTGTCGCGGTTGGCGCGCGGAACTCCATACAGTTTGGCGTGGATCAGAATATTTTCCGTCGCAGTCAGCTCCGGGTCGGAAGTCAGCGCCTGAGGGATCACGCCCATCGCAAAACGCACTCCATCGGCGTCGGTTTGAATATCATGACCGGCGATGCGCGCCGTACCGGACGAAGGCGGCGTCAGCGTCGTCATCATCCGAATCAACGTGGTTTTGCCCGCGCCGTTGGGGCCGAGCAACCCAAAAATTTCACGATGGCCCACGTGGAAGCTGATGTCGTTCACCGCTACGAAATCGCCAAACTTCTTAGTCAAGTGGTCGACTTCGATTGCGTTTGCGGCTGGCGCGGCCATGGCTAGAGTGCCGCCTTGGAGAACCACCCTGGTTTTTCCGGGCGCGGCAACAGCACGATGGCGGTCATCCCGGTGAAAAGCCGGCCTTCAGGGTTAGGCACCGCAACCTTGATCGCAAAAGTTTTGATGTCTCGTTTCGTGCGACTGACATCCCGCTGAGTAGCGAAATCGTTCTCCGCGCCCTTGAAAAACAGTGTTCCCTCGATTTTGTTGCCGGAAGGCAGCTCCACTTTCAATTTCTGGCCGAAGGTGACCGAATCCGCGTAAGTCTCCTCCACTTCGGCGCGCACCCAGAGATGATTGATGTCGATCACCACCACGATTGGCGCGCCGATAGCCACGACTTCTCCCTGCTTTGCCACGCGCACCGAAACGATGCCATCGATCGGCGAATAAATCTTGGTGTAACCCAGCTGCGTCGTCATTTGCGCTTCCGACGCGCGAGCTTGCTCCATTTGAGCCATCATGGTGGAAACCGCGCTCTTACGCGCCGGCACCTGTTGCCGATTCGCTTGAGCCACGCTCACGCTGGCGGCGTAGGCACTGACCGTTTGTTCCAGCGCGCTTACGTTCGCCTTGGAAATTCTCACCGCCGCTTCCGCGTGATCCCGTTCCTGCTCGGAGACTTCACCTTTCGCGAACAACTGTTGCATGCGCTTCAGGTCGGTTTCATCTCTCCACAGCTGCGCGTGCGCCGGCTCCAGCTGCGCTTTTGCGGAAGTGACCCGCGCCTCCGCTTCGCTCACCGATGCGTCGGTCTGGTTACTGGTCCAGGAATAGTTGTGGTTGGCCTCGGTGACCTGAGCTTCCAGGCTGGCGACATTTGCTTTTGCCGCGCCCAAACTTGCTTCGAGTTCTTTGTCGTCGAGTTCGGCAATCAGGTCGCCCTTTTTTACCACTGAGCCTTCGTCGACCGTTAAATTCACGATCCTGCCGGTCATCTGCGGGCTGACGATGTATTCATTGCCGTCGATCACGCCGGTGAGGGGGATGTCGCTGCCGCGCGGCACGGTTAGAAAATAGGCGGTCGCCGCAATCGTGAACAACACCAGCAACAAGATGATGAATTTTTTTCCGGTCATTCAAATCTCGCTTTTGGCCGGAGCAGGCCATGATTTAAGAAATCGAGCAGAGAACGTTTCCTGGCGATTAAAGCTTTCGGCGCCATTAGATCGTGTCCGGCGACCACGCTAAGAATCGGCGCGGCCGCGAAGTACGAGGTGGTCATGCCCATGATGGTGAAAGCCGTTTGGCGCGTGTCGACTTCGCGAAATTCCCCCGCGAGAACTCCATCATCCAGAGTGCGCACCAGCTGATCGTGCAAGGGCCGCAGATGCTGGCGGACGATCCAGTCGAAATCTCTGGTCGCGCCCATGGCCTCGCGCTGTACCAGCCGCGGATAGTTCGGATGCGAAGCTAGAAAATCGAAGTAGCGCGTCACAAATTCGAACAGCCTGGCACGAGGGGACTTGGGGCGCTCCGAGCACGCGGCATAGACGCCGGTGCGCAGTTGGCGAAAGAGATTTTCTAGCACGGCGCGATGCAGCTTGCGCTTGTCGCCGAAGTAGTAATACAGCATGGCTTTGTTGGCGTGCGCGGCCGAGGAGATTTCGTCGGTGCGCGCGCCGGCCATGCCGTGGGCCGCGAACTGCCGTTCCGCCGCGACCAGGATGCGCTGTGCCGTGGCCGATTGATCGTTGCTGGCTTTTTGTCGAGACATGGCGGCGGCCTAGACTCCGACCCTCTTCATCATTTCAGGAGTGTAGCGATCGCCGGCCGCGACTCCGCGAGGCGCCAACTCTTCAATGCGCGCCAAATCAGCGGGCGTAAGGCGAATATCGAGCGCGGCCAGATTTTCGTCGAGATTTTTTCGCCGTGTCGTTCCCGGGATGGGCACGACGTCCTGGCCTTGAGCCAGAACCCAAGCCAGCGCGAGCTGCGCGGGCGTGCACGATTTTTCTTTGGCTATTTGCCCGATACGCTCGACCAGCCCCAGATTTTTCTGAAAGTTCTCGCCCTGAAAACGTGGCGAGAACCGGCGATAGTCATCAGCGGCGAGGTCTTCGAATTTTTTGATTTGGCCGGTCAAGAAACCGCGCCCCAGCGGGCTGTAGGGAACCAGGCCAATGCCAAGCTCGCGGCAGGCCGCGAGCGCGCCATCTTCCGGGTCGCGCGACCACAGCGAATATTCGGACTGCAACGCCGTGATGGGGTGTGTCGCATGAGCGCGCCGGATCGTAGCCGGAGCGGCCTCGGAGAGTCCCAGGTACCGCACTTTGCCTTGTTCCACCAAACGCGCCATCGCGCCAATCGTTTCTTCGATGGGAGTTTCCGTGTCGACGCGATGCTGATAGTAGAGGTCGATGACCGATACCTTGAGCCGCTTTAGGCTGGCCTCGCAGCAGATTCGCACATACTCCGGCCGTCCGCTTATGCCACGCACCGAAGGATTAGCCGGATCTCGCACAATTCCGAACTTGGTAGCGATGATGATTTCGTTGCGGCGTTTGGCCAGGGCTCGCCAAAGGAGTTCCTCATTGCGGCCGATGCCGTAGACATCCGCCGTGTCGAAAAAAGTTATGCCCCGGTCGATCGCCCGGTGCAGGGTAGCGATGGATTCAGCCTCTTCCGGAGCGCCATAGAATTCGGACATGCCCATGCATCCGAGCCCCAGGGCCGAGACGATCAAGGAACTCTTGCCAAGCCGGCGATATTGCATCGAAGCGCTCCCAGGTTAATTCAACCAACCAGTTAGTTTAATTTCACAGAGCTTAACATGAAGCGCATCCGGGTCCTTCAGTCTTATTACGTTTGCAGCGGGAGTTTTATTTCAGGCATCGAGCGCGCCGCCGGAACCGGCGGGCAACTCGATGGAGTATTTGGTGCGGGCTTTTTCGGCGTGCAGCTCGAGGGCCAGCTCGATGAGCCGGTCGATCAGCTGCGGGTAGGGCAGTCCCGACGCTTCCCATAACTTGGGATACATGCTGATCGAGGTGAATCCGGGGATGGTATTCAGTTCGTTGATGTAAATTCGATTGGTCCGGCGCTCCAGGAAAAAATCGCAGCGGGACATGCCAGTGCCGTCGATCGCGCGGAACGCGCGCACTGCATATTCCTGAAACGTGGCCACTTGCTTTTTGGAAAGTTTGGCCGGAATCACTAGCTGCGTGCCTTGCTCCAGATATTTCGCCGCGTAATCGTAAAATTCGCGGTGGGGAACGATCTCGCCGGGGATAGAAGCGCTGATTTCGTCATTGCCCAGAACCGAAACTTCGATTTCGCGGGCTGTGACTGCGCGTTCGACCACAATCTTCAGCGCGAATTCCGAAGCCATGTCCAGCGCCGGCCCAATTTCCGCGGCGGACTTCACCCGCGACATTCCCACCGAAGATCCCAGCGTCGCCGGTTTAACGAACAGCGGAAACCGGAACTTCTTCTGCAGCATTTTTGTTACGGCCTTGCGATCTTTCTCCCATTCGCTGCGACGCACGGCGACAAACGGCACGATAGGCAGGCCGGCTTGTTCAAAAAGGCGCTTCTGGACGTCCTTGTCCATGCCCACGGCCGAAGCAAGTACGCCCGCACCGACATATGGCAAGCCCGCGAGATCGAGAAGTCCTTGGACTGTCCCATCCTCACCAAAGGTGCCGTGGAGGACCGGGAACATCACATCTACCGAAACGCTGGATTGGCCGGACCCGCCGGACATGGCCACCAGTGATCCTGCGGTGGGATCGGCGGGCAACACCACACGGTCGCCGGATTTCAGCACATCGGCCAGTAGCTTAATGGCTCCGCCGCCCACCAGCCAACGTCCGTCCTTGGCGATGCCGATGGGAACCGCTTCGTACTTCGCCGGATCGAGCGCGCGAATGACGGATGCTGCGGAGGCCAGAGAAACTTCGTGCTCGCCGGAACGGCCGCCGAACAACACGCCAATGCGTAGCCGCTTAGCGGAGGTCACGGCCGGCCCGACCCGTTTGAGATTGAAATGAAATTATTCATGGATCAAAGAATTTTCTTACCCAAACCGGATAACACCAATTCGACGCCGAGCGTCGCGGTCGTATTGTGAACGTCGATCACCGGATTGATTTCGACCAATTCGAAGGACGCCAGCAGTTTACTGTCGGCGATCATTTCCAAAGCCAAGTGCGCCTCGCGGTAAGTAACGCCGCCGCGAACCGGAGTGCCCACGCCCGGCGCATCGCTGGGATCCACGAAGTCCATATCCAGGCTGACCGCGATGCCGGCAGTGTCGTCGCCCGCGAATCGCAATGCGTCGGCCATGACTTCGCGCATGCCGCGCTCATCAATATCGCGCATGGTGAAAATGTGCACGCCCGATTCCTTCACCAGACGCCGTTCTTTAGCATCCAAATCGCGAATACCAACCAAAGCCACATTGCGAGGTTCGACCATCGGCTTGATTCCCGCGAGGTCGGTTAGCTCCGGCGGCCCGTACCCCATGATCGAGGCCAGCGGCATTCCGTGAACGTTGCCCGAAGGCGACGAATCCGGCGTATTCATGTCACCGTGAGCGTCCAGCCAGATCACACCGATACGCTTCGATTTTTTGTGGAAGTGCGCCGCCGTTCCAGCCGTGGTTCCGACCGCGACGGAGTGATCTCCCCCCAGCACCAGCGGAGTAAAATCCTCGTCGAGCGCTTTCTTCACCGCCTCCGCCAGGCCTTTGCAGGCGCTGGAAATTTCGTCGAGGTAGCGCGCCCGCTTTTCGCCAAAGGGCTGCTCTTCCGGCTGGGGCACGATCACATTACCGATGTCTTCGACCTGCCGGCCGAGCTGCTTCAATCGCGCTTGCAGTCCTGCCACGCGGAGTGCGGAGGGGCCCATGTCAACGCCTCGGCGGCTGGCCCCAAGGTCCATCGGTACGCCGATGATGCGTATTTTGTCAGGCATAGATTTTCAACTTTTGATCCTAGCGCTCGAGAGGGAACACTAAGGATAGACGCGATAGAGCATCCGTGGGAAGGGAATCACTTCGCGAATGTGCTCGGTTCCACATATCCAGGCCACGGTGCGTTCCAGGCCCAAACCGAAGCCGGAATGCGGCACGCTGCCGTAACGCCTCAAATCCAGGTACCACTGGAACGATTCTTCGGGCAGGTTGTGCGCGCGCAGCCGTTCGACCAGCGTGTCGTAATCCGCCAAGCGCTCGCCGCCTCCGATGATCTCCCCGTAGCCTTCCGGGGCGATCATGTCAAAGCTCAACGACAACTCCGGCCGCTCCGGATCGGTCGCCATGTAGAAAGCTTTCATCGCCGTCGGATAACGGTGGATGACAACTGGCCGGTCGAATTCCTTGGAGATGATCGTTTCTTCGTCGCCGCCCAGGTCGTCACCCCATTTCGCCGGGTTGCCGGCCTTTTGCAGCACCTTGATCGCATCGTCGTAGGTGATGCGCGGGAAAGGCGGCACGATTTTTTCGAGAGCGGCAACGTCGCGCTCGATCAGCGCCAGCTCGCGGGTGCGATTCTTGGCGACGGATTGCACCACCGAGCTCACCAAACCCTCGGCCAGTTGGATCATGTCTTCCAGGTGCGCGTAGGCGGCTTCCGGCTCGAGCATCCAGAATTCGGTCAGATGGCGCCGCGTCTTCGATTTCTCGGCGCGAAAGGTGGGGCCGAAGGTGTACACCTTGCCCAAGGCCGCCGCCAGAGCTTCGACGTAGAGCTGGCCGGATTGAGTCAGGTAAGCCTTTTGATCGTCGATGTAATTCACTTCAAAAAGTGTGGTGGTGCCTTCGCATGCAGCGGGAGTGAAGATCGGCGCGTCCGTCTGGGTGTAGCCCTGCGCGTCCATGAAATTGCGCGCGGCGCGTTGCGCTTCGGCGCGAATGCGCAACACCGCGGCTTGCCGCGGCGTGCGAATCCATAGATGCCGGCGATCCAGCAGAAAATCTACGCCATGCTCTTTGAGTTGAATTGGATAGGGAGCGGCATCGGAAACGCGCTGAATGATTTCGATACCGGTGACTCCCATTTCGAAGCCGCCGGGAGCACGAGGTTCCGCGCGCACTACGCCGGTGGCGATCACGCTCGATTCCTGAGGCAAGCCCTTCAATGCCGCAAATACTTCGGGTTGTTCTTTTAACGAGACCACGCCCTGCATGATTCCGGATCCGTCGCGAAAAATCGGGAATAAGAGTTTCCCGGATTCGCGCATGTTGTAAAGCCAGCCGCGGATTATCACGGTTTGTCCCGCGTGCTGGCCGGCCTGTTCGATGGTGGTGATCGGGTGCTGTGTCGGTTCGGTCATGGATCGGTTCGCCGTCGTCCCTTCGTGGATTTCGCGTCAGTTTTGTTTCTTGCCAGGGTGAAGCTCGGCCAATTTCTCTTCCAATTTGTCGCCGGCCTCGCTGATTTGCGCCAGTGACGGCGGCGTCGCGCCTTGGCCTTTAATCTCGAGTACCATCGAAATCATTTGCGGCGCTTCGACCAGGCCGCGAAGTGCGGCGTCCCAATCGATGGTGCCGTCGAAGGGCAGCAGATGCTCGTCCTTGTCGCCATGATTGTCGTGAATGTGCGACGACACAATTTGCTCGCGCATGGCTTCGAAGCTGGGGCCAACGCCTTCCTCGATATGCGCATGACCAATGTCGAAGCACAACTTCAAATCGTTCAAATGCGTGTCCACCAGAAATTTGCGAAGCACCGAAGGCGATCCCAATTCGCTGGGCGTATTTTCCAGCGCGATCACTACGCCGCGCGCTTTTGCAAACATCGACAAATTTTCAAGCGAAGTGAAAGCCGCGTCAAGTTTACGCGGATCGGCGGCCTGCCGCCCGTGGCCGATGTGCTGAATCAAGAATTTGCAGGGAATCTTTTCGGTCACTTCCAGAGTGCGTTTGATTTCGTCCACCGCATCCAGACGCCGAATCCGCTCGGGATCGGAAATAGAAAGCGGTACTCCGCTTTCACGTCCCGGCGATAAATCCCGCTCGGTCGGAGCGTGCAGCGAATGCAATGTCAGCTTGTGCTCGCGCAGAGCGTCGCCCAGCTCGCGCACGGCTTGGGGACTGCTATAAGCAAAATGTTGCGGCGCGCAAAACACTTCGAGCGCGGTGAAACCTGCGGACGCAATCTCAGCGATGAGGGCGCTGGTGAGCTGCTGATTTAGAAATCTGTAGGTCGAGAGTATGCGCTGCATCGGTTGTGCAACCGCTTCGAGCGATCCATTGAATCCAGCGTGGCGGAAGCGGGTAACAGCCTAACAGGTGCCAACAGAATTGCAATTGTCCGGGCTGGAAGGTCTCGTAATCAGCTGAAAAAAATGCAGATATGTGGCGCTGCGCTGCCGGTAATTCTAATACCCCAACGCGGACCCTTTTCTGCGCTGATCCGCTGCACCAAGCCGCTCGCCAGTTTCCGGGTCAATCCCGATCGCTTCGACCTGCCCGATCCATTCGCGGGCCGGGAACACTTTGAATCCCCTCGCTTCAAGTTCCTTGGCCACCGAATTCGGAAAGATCGGCTCCAGCGCCACAAAATCGGGCAGCCATTGCTGATGAAATCGAGGCGCGTTAATCGCGGCCTGCGCATCCATGCCCAGCCGCACCCAATTTAGAATCGAGAGCAGCATCACCGAAATAATCGTCGGCCCGCCGGGCGAGCCGGTGACGAAGCTGAGGTTCCCATCGCGCAGCACAATCGTTGGCGTCATCGAGCTCAGCGGCCGCTTCCCCGGCGCGATGGTATTCGCTTCAGATTGGGTCAGGCCAAACATGTTGGGCGTACCGGGATGCGCGGTGAAGTCGTCCATCTCGTCGTTCAAGAAGAAGCCGTCACTCGAAACTACGCCCGATCCAAAGTTGTCGTTCAGTGTGTAGGTATTCGCGACCGCGTTTCCGGATGCGTCCACTACTGAAAAATGCGTCGTATGGCCGCCCCGCGCAGCTTCCCGCAGCGCCCGTTGCGCAGCAATTGCTGAACCGGCCTCGGTTCTTTCTTGACCCGTCTGCGGGCAATCATGTCCGGGAGTCTCGTAAGCAGATGGATTTCCGGCCTTGACCGATTTGCTGTTCGAAGCTCGCGTGGGGTCGATGGTCTTGCGCAAAGCATCCGCGTAACACGCCGAGGTCAGGCCGCTGACCGGAATTTTGGCGAAGTCTCCGTCCGCCAGAAATTCCGCGCGGTCGGCAAACGCACGCCGCATCGCTTCGACCACCCAGTGAACCGACTGCGCGTCGTCCCAGCCTTTCAATTCGATCGGCGCAAGAATATTTAATTCTTCGATCACCGCGACGCCGCCCGAGCTCGGGGCCGGACTCGTAATCAATTGCCAGTCGTGCCCTCGCGATTTGTATGTAGCCGTTAGCGGTTCCCGAAGTTTTGGGCGGTAATTGGCCAGGTCATCGAGCGTGATGAGGCCGCCTTCGCGCTGCATCTCCGCGGCAAGATCGTGGGCTGTCTGCCCGGTATAGAATTCGCTAGCCCCTTTTTTCGCGATGCGGCGCAAAGTTGCCGCAAGCTCCGGCTGCCGGAAAACTGTCCTTGCTTCGAAGACGCTCCGTCTAGGAAAATCCGCTTGGTTGTCGGAAACTGTCCCAGCGTCGAACTTTCATCCAGCAGTAGCTTCGCCAGCCGCGGGTCCACCGGAAAACCTTTCGCCGCCAATGCAATCGCCGGCGCCATGACTTCTGCCAGGCTTTTCGTACCGTACGTTTTCAAAGCCAAAGCCAGGCCCGCCACGGTGCCGGGAATCGCGACCGACTTCCATCCGACCACCGACGCATTCTTGTCCGTCCCGGCTTGCGCATACATATCGCGAGACGACTTCGCCGGAGCGGTCTCGCGATAATCCACGAAATGCGCCTGGCCGTTGTTCAAGCGGACCAGCATAAATCCGCCGCCACCAATGTTCCCGGCTTCAGGTTCGACCACCGCCAGCGCAAACGCGACAGCCACCGCCGCATCCACTGCGTTGCCCCCGCGTTTCAAGATCTTCAAACCGGCAGCCGACGCCAGACTCTCGTCGCTGACCACCATGCCTTTGCGGGCGCGCACCGCTGACCTCGCCCAGTCTGGGCCAGTGTCGAATTTTTCGGTGTACTCGCGCGGCTGCGTCGTTTGTGTGGTTTGAGCCGATGTAGGAATCAGTAACGCCAGGAAAGCGAAGAGCCCGAGGCCGATACTGGAATGTTTTGTTTTCATGATCCGCAGAAAGTAAGAAAGTTTGGGACGTACCACTCCCCCAAAAAGCGTGTTTAGTTGATGACCAGCGCCGCCAGCACCAAAGCGATCACGCCACCCAGTACCAGCGCGAAAGCAATCCATACCGCCGGATGCCGGCGCTTATGCATGAGCCCCTTGGGCGGCTCATTCGGCTCGCGCAAATCTTCTTGGTCGCTGTCCATGGGGTCGCTAGGTGCAGTTCCGGCGTCGGGCGCATGTGGCTGGTCGTCCGCGCGGTTCGACGTGCGCTCGATTTCGGAACTCACTGCCACGATGCTAACACCCTGGAAATCGTAGCCGCAACCGTTGAACGGCCGCCCCTCCGCATATTTCTCGGCAAGTGACGAGGGACTTCGAGACCAAAATCGGTGGCCCGGGAAAATTTCGAAGGAAGTCTTTAGTTTCCGGTGAGCAGTACGAGAAGAAAGGCAGCAATGGCTCCGCCCAGAATCGCCAGCACCAGCCATCTTTTCAAGTGGGGGTAGGTTCTTGGCTCGCCGATCATGTGAATCGAAGGATCGGGTCCGTACAGAAGGTCGGTGCCGGCGGCTGAAGTGGTGGAAGAAACCGCATCCATCGCACGAGAATCCGCGCCGCGCTCGAAAGCGCGATCGACGCTGGGCTTGGGCATTGGCCAGATACTAGCACCAGAAGAATTCGCGCGTCGATTAAATATTTCTAGCGATGTGCATCGCTCCGGCTCAGTGTCCCGCCTCGCCACTGCGAAACGCAGGGCTCCGCAACAAACGAGCTTCCCTAAAGAATCGCCAGTCGCACCAGCGCGAAGGCCACCACCACCCCGCCGAAAAGTGCCAGAACGATCCAGCGTGAAATTCCGCGATTGGCGCGTTGCAGCTGACGGACGTGACCGGACAGGCCCGGCGGCATATTGTTTCGGTAAGAACGCGAGGTTGGCAGAGCGAGATAAAGCTCGCCTGGCGCGGTCGCGTCAAACACTTCGGGTTTGAAGCCAGAGATTGGGGATTTCATGGAAAAAGACTAGCACGCGATTTTTCACACCAATCGCGGGAAGCCCCGAAAGGGAAGTGAAATCGGTAATTGCCGACTCCGCGAGTTAAGAAAAATTAATCATTGCATTTCGGGCGGGCTAGTTTTTCGGCATGCAAGAAACTAGACCGAGCGCGATCCGGCGAGTTCCGACAGCACGCTGCTGAGCAAGGTGAGCTTGGAGAAGGCGACAGGAGCCGGCAAAAAGGTCAAACCGCAGGACGTGCCCAGGAAAATGTGATCGGCTTTGATTTTCGGCAGCACCCGCTCGACGGACCGGGCGATTTCCTGCGCGCTTTCCATTTTCGGATTGCAGCCATCCACGAAACCGAGTGCCAGGGATTTCGGCGAGCCCAACGACGACGCTTTTTCCAGCAGGGAATCGCTCGAGGTGAAATCAAATCCAAGGATGTCCACCGGCAGGGCCAGCAGCTTTTCGTAGAGCGGCGCCGCATCGCCAAAAAATGTGTAAAGGGCGATCTCCAGCTTTTTGCCCTCGTCCGACGCTTCGGGCGCAGCGACCAATCCCGCGATGCAGTCCGCAAAAATCGGCCAGTCTTCGGGATGATCCAGAATCGCCGGCTCATCGATCTGAATCAGGTGCGCGCCGAATTGCTTCAACGCCTCAATTTCTTTCGCCAAAATCACCGCGAATTGGTGCGCGCGCTTTTCCAATCCCGCGCGATCGCCATGCGATCCATTTGCGCCGCCCCCGGCTGATACCGAAAGTTTGGCCATGGTGTAAGGCCCGGTTAGCACCGGCTTGATCGCCAGCCGCCCCGCTTTTCCCGGCGGCGTGGGCAGATGGCCGAGAGCATTTCGCGCGAAGCTATATTCATCGACGATCAACGCCGCGCGTCGAGCGGCTTCGGCGGATAAAACCGGCTGGCGAAAAAACGTCTTGGTGCGGAAGAACGGCAGCGGCTCTTGCAGGGTGACGTGTTCCAGCTTTCCGGCAACATGCGAGATCGAATCGTTCCACCGAATCTGGCCGTCAGTGATGATTTCCAGGCCCGCTTTCACCTGTTCGGCGATGGCCTGCCGGGTCACCGTATTTTGCGCATCGAGCAGATCGGCGCTGGTCCGATCGCCGCAACCAAACGAAACGATGGTCCGTTCGAGTAACTCCGACTCGGGGGTGTCGCTTACGCGCGGATAACTACCCGTGCTGGAAAGTCGTATCTGAGGAGAGCTGGAGCCCATTCAAAAGGCCTCGGACGAGCGAAATGATGGATGAAAGTTAGACGAAAGGTCCAGGTGCGTCAAGCGCGTCCGGGATTCGCCGCCAGCGCTACTGCCGCTCCGGCTGGTCGCCAACCGAAAAGTATGTGCAATCCGGATGATGAAAAGCCAGCGCGCTGACGCTGGCTTCAGGGTCCATCATCATTCCCTCGGTCAAATGCACGCCGATTTCTTCCGGTCGCAGCAACATCCACAACCCGGCTTGATCGTCGAGATTCGGGCAGGCCGGATAGCCGAAACTGTAGCGCTTCCCGCGATAACGCGATGTAAATCGATCCGGCATGGTTAGCGTCGCAGGATCGGGAAATCCCCAATCTTCGCGGATCCGGCGGTGCAGCCATTCGGCGCACGCCTCGGCGGATTCGATCGCCAGCGCTTGCAACCCATGCGAAAAAAGGTAGCGCCCCGCGGATTTGGCCGCCTCCGATTTTTCGCGAATGCCCGCACCAGCGGTGACCACGAAAAGAGCCACATGATCGCGATTCATCGACTTCGGTTCCATCACGTAATCGCTCAGGCAGAGCTTGTCGCCGATTCGCTGCCGCTGGAAATGAAACGTGTGCAACGGCGATTGCGCACCCGGAGCGAACAATGCGATCGAGTTGCCGCGCCGCTCGGCTTCGAAGAATTGCCAGACCGCCGAAACCTTCATGTAACTGGCCGCTTCCTGTTTCACTTCTTGGATAGTTCGATCGAGTTCAATGGCTCGCGGGTCGCGTTCGGCCAGCGCCTTCTCGAAGTTCCCGCGGAATCCAAGATGCCGGCCGAACAGCATGTAGGGATTTACGTAGCTCCACAGCTCGTGCAAATCCGGAACATTGCGGACTTTGCGATCGAGATACGCGACGCCGGGTATCGGAACATCTGGCCGGATTTTAGGAGACCGTTCGTCCCCCGCCGGCAGCAGCGGAGCGGCTTCGGGTTCATCCAGCACCGCGACTCCGGCGTGGGTGTGTGATTCCATGACGCCGCCACGCTTGCCCGGATCGCTGAGTTCGTTCATCAGGCGCAGACCAGTCATGGCGTCTTTCGCGTAGCAAACCGCGGTGCCGTACTGCGGAGCGATTTTCAGCCGGGTGAATTTGTCAGACAGCGCCGCTCCGCCCACCAGGAGCGGCACGGTGATCCCCGCATCACGCAGGTCCGCCGCGGTGATAACCATTTGCTGCGCGCTCTTCACTAGCAGGCCGGACAAGCCGATCGCGTCCGGCTGGTGTTCGCGATGCGCGCGGATCAATTCCTCCGGCGGAACCTTGATGCCCAGATTGACTACGTCATACCCGTTGTTTTTGAGAATGATTTCGACCAGATTTTTGCCGATGTCGTGAACGTCGCCTTTCACCGTGGCCAGCATCACCTTGGCGCGCTTTTCGGTGTCGGCTTTCTCCATGAATTGCTCGAGGTGGCCGACCGCCGTTTTCATCGCTTCGGCGGATTGCAAGACCTCAGCGACGATCAACTCGTTGTTATTGAAAAGCCGGCCTACTTCGCCCATCCCCGCCATCAGTGGACCATTAATGACCTCGAGCGGCGACACATTTTCCGTGAGCTTGGTGTTGAGATCGTCGATCAGACCGTCTTTCGAGCCTTCGATGATGTAGTTCGCCAGCCGCTGATCGAGCGGAAGGTCTGCCGATTTTTCCTTCTTACGCGTGCCCGCGCCTCGGAAATATTCCGCGATGGCCGCGATATGGAACTGATTGATCGCCGCCTTTTGCTCGGCAGACTGTTCGCGCCAGTCGGTCGGCGCGCCGCTCAGCACCGCGGCATCCGGGTGTCCGTCAGGAATCGTGGATGGAGGAGTATTGAACAGCAGCGCTTCGGCCAGCTTTTTTTCGTTTTCGGGGATCGAGCCGAAGCGCTCGATGCGCTCCGCGTTTACGATGGCCAAATCCAATCCCGCTTTGGTGCAGTGGTACAGGAAAACTGAATTCACCACCTCGCGCGCGCCAGCCGGCAGCCCGAACGAAACATTCGAGATCCCCAGAATCGTGCGCACGAACGGAATTTTCTGCTTGATCAGGCGTATGCCTTCGATGGTCTCCACCGCGCCGCCAATGTAATTCTGGTCGCCGGTAGCGCAAGGAAAGACCAGCGGATCAAAAATGATGTTCTCGGCGCGAATTCCGAATTTGTGCGTCAGCAATTCATCCGAACGCTCGGCGATTTCCAGCTTCCGCTGGCGCGTGAATGCCTGGGCCTGCACCGGATCTTCGTCGATGCAGCCCACAATCACCGCCGCGCCATAAGATCGCGCCAGAGGACAAATGCGCTCGAATTTTTCTTCGCCATCTTCCAGGTTGATCGAATTGATGATGCTTTTTCCCTGGCAGTAGGTCAGCGCCAGCTCCACCCCGCGCGGATCGGTGGTATCGATCATGATTGGCGCTTTGATCTTGCGGATCAGTTGCTCGTAAAAAGGTGGAATATCCTGCAACTCTTCACGGTCGGTGCTCTGCAGGCAGACGTCCACAATGTGCGCGCCACTTTTCACCTGTCGCCGGGCAATCTCAGTAGCTTCTTCCCATTGTTCTGCCGCGACCAGATTCTTGAAGAGCCGCGAACCAATTACGTTCGTGCGTTCGCCGACGATCAGAGGCCGGGTGCTTTCTTCCGCTTCAATCAGCTCAATGCCCGAATACACGGCGCGGCGATTGGGCTCTGCAGGCCGTCTCGGTTTTTTCCCTTTCACCAGTTCCGCGATGGCGCGAATATGTTTTTCGGTCGTGCCGCAGCAGCCGCCCACCATGTTGACCCAGCCGCGATCCACGAATCGCCCCAGCTGTTCGGACAAAGTCACCGGCGTTTCGCCGTAGAGACCTTCTTCGTTGGGCAGCCCGGCATTCGGATAGCAGGAAACGTAGCGGCTGGTCAGCGATTGCAGCGTGCGCAGGTGATCGGTCATGAATTCCGGGCCGGTGGCGCAGTTCAGGCCCAGCGAAATGACGTCGACATGGTCGAGCGAAGCCCACAAGGGCTCGATCCCTTGTCCCGCGAGCATCGTTCCCATCGCTTCGATGGTCACCGAAATCATCAGCGGGATCGGCATGCCCAATTCCCGCGCCAGGTCCTCGATAGCCAGCACACCGGCTTTGATGTTGCGCGTGTCCTGGCAGGTCTCGAGCAACAGGATGTCGGCGCCGCCTTCCATCAGTCCGCTGGCCTGCTCATAATAATTGTTACGAAGTTGCTCGAAGGTGATTCCGCCGGTGACGCTGATCGCTTTGGTCGTCGGCCCCATCGAACCCGCGACGAAACGAGGCTTGCCGGGGGTTGAAAACTCGTCGGCAGCGGTCCGTGCCAGCTCCGAGGCGATGCGGCTGATTTTTCGGGAGTATTCGCCCAGCCCGTATTCGGCCAGCACCACCGGCGCGCTGCCGAACGAATTGGTCTCGATGATATCGGAACCCGCCGCGAGGTATTTGCGGTGAACTCCCAGCACCACGTCCGGTCGGGTGATGTTCAGATTTTCGTTGCAACCCTCCAGGTCCGGCCCGCCAAAATCGGCGGCGGTGAGGTTCTCCTGTTGCAGCATGGTGCCCATGGCCCCATCGAGAACGAGGATTCGTTCCCGGAGAAGTTCGCGAAGCGTTAGGCCTTGCTGGATCAGGTCTCTCATCGTCTGATACCAAGTCTACTCGAACTGGGAGATAGAGGGGCGATGGAGCAGGTTCTCTTTGGAAACAATAGGGCTAGTGCGGCAGATAACGAGAAACGGCGCGAATACGAAGCTGGAAATCTAAAGGGGAAAGCGAACGCTTCTCCGCCAGAACCGTGAAGACTCAACGTTGAAGGGCGAGTTAGGCTGATCGTGAAGGCGTTAGCTCACCATGGCGCTGCTGAGAAATTCTATGGGGACATTCGCCGGCAACATTCCAGCCGCGGCGCCGCGCGCCAGCAATTCACGCACAGCTCTGCGGCCTTCTTCACCGTAATCCAGCGTCCACTTGTTTACGTACATGCCGACGAACTTATCGGCCAGCACCGGATCCATATCACGCGCGAATTGCAGCGCGTAATCGAGCGCCGGCTCGCGATGATCGAGCGCGTAGGAAACACTTTCGCGAATGATTCGCGAAACCGAGCGTCCCAGATCTTCTCCGAGCTTGCGGCGAATCGCATTCGCGCCCAGCGGCAGCGGCAACCCAGTTTGCTCCTGCCACCACTGGCCCAGGTCCACTACTTTGTGCAATCCGATCTGCGAGAACAGCAATTGCCCTTCGTGAATCAGCAGCCCGGCTTCGACTTCCTTGTTCTGCACCGCGCCCAGGATCTTGTCGAACGGCATGGTCACGATTTCCACGTTGGGCTCATACAGCTTCAGCGCGAGATAAGAAGTCGTCAGCGTTCCGGGGATCGCGATTTTCCGGCCGGCCAGTTCATTCTTCTTGATCGGATGGTTGGCCACCACGATCGGGCCGTAGCCCTCGCCGAAGCTGGCGCCGCAATCCATCAGCACATACTTATCGGCTACGAACGGATACGCGTAAAAACTGATCGCGGTCACGTCGTAGACTTCATTCTTCGCCGCCTGATTCAGCGACTCGATGTCGGAGAGCACATGCGTGAACTTGACCCCGGGCAAACGAACTTTGCCGGTAGCCAGCGCATAGAACATGAAGGCGTCATCACTGTCGGGAGAATGCGCCAGCTTGATTTCTGTCGTTTTTGGTGAAATTGCCGGTGTGGACATTGGGTCCGCCTGGCTCACAGGATGCGTTCACCTACCGCGGCCAGGCTGGGAAGACGATTCTGCTCGCTCGTCGTGCCCGCTGCGGTGAAAGTCACTGAAGGTGTGGACGTCGTCCGGCGTGAGCGCCGAATACTGCAACCGAGAGGATAGCATAGCCGGAGCGGACCAGTACAGGGCGGCAACCCGGCGGAGGTCGCGACCCGCGACCGGCAATTTACGGTTTCTGGATCAGCTTTCCCGGATTTTCGCCTGGCAAAATCCACGAAGCGACGACGTTGATGACTTCTTCCGAGACGTGATTCGGTCTCGCGTACTCGGCCGGTGTCGAAGCGCCTTCTCCGGGCATGAATAGATGATTCAGGTCCGGCAACAATTTCAGAGTGACGTTCTTGCGCCGAGCGAGCGCCTTCGACCACTCTTCGAAATTCGCGTTGGTCACCTGATAGTCGCGTCCCGCTTGCAGAATCAGAATTGGAATTTTGAGCTGCGATGCCGTTTTGACCGGATCGTAGCCCCGTAGATCAAGCCAGTAGGCGCCGTAGGTCTTAGAACCCAAAAGCATGACGGTGTCGCCGGACTTTAGATCCGGGCTCTCAATCTGCTTTTCCGCCGCCTCCACATCCGCCAGTTGCTTCGCCGACTCGTCCGCCGGCGCGCCACTTTTTCCAGAAAGATAACGAATCTGCTCCACAATCACTTGCTCGATCGGCTTGGTATTCGCCCCAAGAATTGCGATTCCTGCGATTTGCGGATCGCCGGCCGCGATTCGCGGTGCCAGATATGCACCTAAGCTGTGACCTAGAAGAAAAACTTGTTTGGGATTAATTTTTTGTTGTTTCGCGACCAGCGCTACCGCCGTGCGTGCGTCGCTGATCACTTCGTCGTCGACGGTCAACTTCACCGGATCGTCGGCACTCTTTTCCTCGTACTTCGCGGTGCGCTTGGTGTATCGATACACCGCTATGCCGCGGCTAGCCAATCCCATTGCGAGATCTTTGAAGCCCTTGTTTGGACCGATCGTCTCGTCCTGATCGTGAGGGCCGGAACCCTGCACCAGCACCACCGCCGGAAATGGGCCGTCGCCCTTCGGCAGCGTCAGTGTGCCCGGCAACTGGAAATCGCCGTTGACCAAAGTCAAAGGCACTTCGGTGAAGGTCGAGGGTTTCGCGTACGGCGGAGGATTCCAGGAAGTATCGGGTTCCTGGTGCGGCCGAAAACCCAGGCCCGCGATTTTTCCATCCGGATCAAAAGCGACCGTTGCATCCAAAGTTGCGTTAGCGAATTTGCAGGCCAACTTCACCACTTCGAGCCCCTGAACTCGAATCGTCTGCGTATCGACGATCGATTCAAAAGCACCCTCTTGTTGAATCAGGCTGGGCCAACTCTCAGCGAGCTTTCCCGGAGGCAAGGCCGAAGACATGCGCTCGTCGTACAAAGCTTCGATTTTCGAAAATTCACCCGCGGCCAGCTGATGAATGATGCGTTGCGCAGCGCTAGCCGTATCTTCGGTTTGGTCCGCGGTCGCTGGTGAGGGTGCGGGAGTTTGTGATGCAGCGGGAGCTTGCGCCAAAACCGGGAAGCAGGAAAGAGTCACGGCTAAAACCGAGAGAATAGTCTTGCTCAGCAAATGCGCTCCTTCAGCGTGTCGTCGCACGATCTACTGTACCGGAACTCGTGCCGACGAGGGCAGCGGAGAAGCATGACGCGCCACCAGCAGCCATCCATCATCCGTGCGCACAAAAACGTTGGTGGCCTGCACGCGCGTATCGTCAAAACCTTCGGTGAAAGCGGTGGTCACTCGTTCGGTGCAGACCACCCATCCCGCATTTCCTTCCACTCGCAGCCACACGCAACTCAAAGCCACGCGAACTTTTTTGGCATTGGCAAAAATTCGCGCCCATCGTTCCCGCACCTCTTCCCAACCCAGCAACAACTCCGAACCGGCATGCACGCAGGAAACATCGTCGTCGTGCGCCCACACGCCTTCCATCTGCACCAGGTCGAGCGACTCGAAGGCGGCGTAGAAATTCGTATTCGCAGCGCGAAGGGATTCTTCAGGACTTACTTTGTGGGCCGCATTTTGCATAAAACACGAAGCAGAACGGTTTGCGGTAAGTATCGGGCTAATTTTATTTCATAACTGACATAACTGCGGTAACACGCGCCGGTATCTAGCTTTCGCGGCGATACAGCGCAAACCCGCCCATCAGCGCCACGATCAGCGCCATTTTGATGATTTCTCCAGGAATGAACGGCATCGCTCCCGCCTGCAACGCCGTCGGCCAACCCAAACGCATGCCGAACGCTAGCCACGCGCAGCCGCCCAGGAAAATAATCGCTTCGCCGCAGAGCAGCGCTCCCGCAAGTGCCGCGCCGGCCGGCTGCAATCGAACCGCACGAGGCAATTTCACGCTCGCCGCACGCTCAACCAACCATCCGGTAACAAACGCCGCCAACGGATAGGCAATCAAATACCCAGCCGTCGGCCCGAGAAACCGCGCGGGCCCCGGAACGCCGAGCGGCTGAAACACTGGCAAACCCACAAATCCTTCCAGCAGGTAAAACAGCAGCGCGATCGCGCTTCTTCGCGCACCCAGCATGACGGCAATTAGCAGCACGCCGAAAGTCTGGCCGGTGATGGGAACGGCAGTGAAGGGCAGCGGAATCACGATGTGCGCGCACAGCGCCAGCAACACGTTCGCCGCCGCGATGCGCACCGCATCTGCCGCGATACCTTCTCCCAAATAAAGCCGGTCAGCTAAGACTCTAGAATCTGCCATCCGTGTCCTCTTGCTTCCAATTTGAATAAATCCGAAGTTTCTGCTGGGGCGATTCGTCAAATTACGAATCTGGCGGCATTATACCTGAGGCTGCCGAATGTCATTCGGACTTTTCGGCTTCGGCTTTCTCACCGGCGAGTAGCGGATCTTCCGTGGTAGCGACGGTGCCGTGCTTATCGTCACCGTGGACTTTTCCAGTGGCATCCAGGAAAAAAGATCGATGGCCGTTGTCGCCGTAGGGTTTGGGCGTGGCGGCCAATTCAAATGCCGTGTCATTGCCGCTGACATCCGGAACGATGCGATAGCGAAATTCATAACCATCCTGGCTGCCCTTGGCCAAATCGGCGCTGATCAACGACGCTTGCTCCGGTGAAACTTGATCCTTCGGCGCTGGACCTAGCTCCGCCAGATTTTCTGGCAGACGGCCGAACGCCCGCTGATAGGCTCCGATGGCTTGGGCCAGCCCGCGCAACGTAGTCACAATCGCTTCTTCGCGCGCTTGTATGTCCGCCTGCGCCCACTGCCTGGAAAGCTGCGGAATATCAAACAGCACGAGCCCGAGTGAAAGCAGCTTCCAACCTTGGCGCTCGTGAATCAGTCCGAACGTCGCTTCTTCCGAATCCACTACGCCCACGGTAATAAAAGCCAGATTCTCGTGAACCCGCGGCGCGCCAAAGCGATATTCCACCGTCAAATTCGGCGCGCGGCACCGCAGCACGATGTGGCCCGCTCCATCCGAACCGATTAACGGTTTTCCCGGCAAGTCGGACAGCGAAATTCGTTTCACGAATTCCGTACGCTGTGCCGCGGGCAACGCCTCAAACGCAGCGGGATTGTCTCCAGCGAGAAAAGTCGAAAATTGTTTCTCGTCGCCCCGGCAGGCGGCAACCAGCGCGTCCGAAAGCGCCGCAGCGGAATCCGGCGGGCCGGATTCCTGCGCTCGCGCCACGGGCGCGAACATCGGCAACAACGCGAGAATCAAAAGAAGGGGTGAATAACGCAGCCTGCCAATGGCTAGATTCATCACGAGTGGGATTTCGCGCGACCGAGTATGGTTGCCAGTTCGTGCGTAAATTTCGACCGCGGCATGATTTCCGAACAGCCCGCCGCGCGCGCTTGCGCCGCCAGTTCCACCTGCACATGAGACAAAAAGCAGATGACCGGAGTGTTCGGAGACGATTCTCGAGCTTGCGCAATCGCTTCCAGCGGCTTGTTCCGCGCGTTCAGATCGACCAACACCAGAGCGGGCGAATGTTTTGCAATTTCTTCCAGGAACCCAGCCGGTGTAGTGCTGGTGCGCACGGCAACGCCGACCTGCTTGGCAGTCTCCAGAATTTTAGCCTGAAAAAATAAGTCATCCACATATGCCACGATTTGCGCCACGCGGTTACCTCGTACTCCGGTTTATCACGCGCACCAGCCGTGAGCAAGTTTCAAGAAGAAGCGTAAAAGGGAAGAACTGAGGACCGAAACTTTTAGTGGCCAGATTTCTCTTCGGCCCCGACGCTCTCGTCGGGAATCGCCCCCGGGCGGCCCTTGACCCGGTCGTACACCGTCATCAGACAAGTCGAACCCAAAGCTTCGTTGTAGTGCGTGGGAACTCCGAGCGCCGTACGCAGCTCTTCATTGAATTTGCGAAGATCGCCCAGCTGATTCTTCTGCGCCGGGAACTTCTTGCCTTCGTGGCCCAGCAGAAATTTTTGGTATCCCGCGTCCCACAGCGCCGTGAACTGTCCTTGCATCATGATGCAGGGCGCTTCGGTCATCTGGAAATTCGAATCAGGAGTCTTGCGCAGCTCGGCGCCGCAGTCGTACTTCTCAATGCGCACCACGCCGCCCGAATTTCGAACCAAGAACCCCTTGGCCGAAAGCGATTCGATTTGCGGCTGAATGAACAGCTTGTTGATGTACCACATGGCTCGACAAGCATAGGGATAGCGCCGCCTGTCTGTAAAGTTAAAAATGAGAGTCGCGCCCGGATGCTCCCGATTTATTGAATATGTTGGACTTCCCAAAGCATCTACAATGGCGATAGGCAAAAAGCCGAATCGTTTCGAAACCTTCGCACTCTTGCGCGCATGAATACGGCCAACAAACCAATTTTAACTCCCAACCCGCCAATCGGGCGGAACCATGGCGATCGTCTTCTCGATCAGATCGGAAATACGCCATTGCTGCGCATCGAGCGCGTGGTGTCTGAGTTTCCGAATGTCGAATTCTACGCGAAGGCGGAATGGTTTAATCCCGGAGGCTCGGTAAAAGACCGCGCAGCGTACTCGATGATTCGAGAGGGCGAACGCCGCGGCGCACTCACCCCGGGAAAGACGATCCTCGACGCCACCAGTGGAAACACCGGTATCGCTTATGCCATGGTCGGCGCCGCGCTCGGCTATCCGGTGAAATTATTTCTTCCCACCAGCGCCTCGCCTGAACGCAAACAAATTCTGCAGGCCTACGGCGCGGAAATCATTTACACGCCCGGAGACGAAGGCACCGACGGTGCCATCCGACGCGTACGCGAACTCTACCAGGTGGACCCTGACAAATATTTTTATCCCGATCAGTACAGCAACCCGGCGAATCCTGCCGCCCATTACCAGCACACCGCACCCGAAATTTGGGATCAGACCGCGGGGCGAATCACCCATTTTGTCGCGGGACTCGGCACCAGCGGAACTTTTGTCGGCACCAGCCGCCGTTTGAAGGAACTGAATCCCGTTATCCGTTGTATAAGTTTCCAGCCGGACTCCGGCTTTCACGGTCTGGAAGGGTTGAAACACATGGCCACAGCCATTGTGCCGAAAATTTACGATCCAAAAATTGCGGACCAGGACATCGCGGTCCAAACCGAACACGCGCAGAAACTCGCCAAGCGCCTGGCTCGGGAAGAAGGATTGCTCGTGGGAGTCAGCGCCGCGGCGGCTTTGTGGGCTTCGATGCATGTCGCCAAGCAGCTGCCAGCAGGCGAACGCGCGGTGATCGTTACCGTGTTCCCCGATGCGGCCGATAAATATCTGAGCGAACGATTCTGGAGCGAAGAGTGAGCGGCCACATCCTTAAGCTGCGCACCGCCTTCGCCGCCAAGATTCAGGCGCACGGCATGGAAACCTATCCCCACGAATGTTGTGGAGCGATTTTAGGCCGCGATGAAAATGGCTCGCGCGAAGTACATGCTCTCTTGCCGCTGGCCAACCGCCGCGACGATTCGCCGCGCAATCGCTTCGAGATAACTCCAGAAGACGTGCAGCTCGCGGAGAAAACGGCCGCCGAGAAGAAATTAGAACTGATCGGCTGGTATCATTCCCATCCCGACGCCCCGGCGCGTCCCAGCGAATTCGACCGCGAACATGCCTGGCCCTGGTATAGCTACATCATTGTCAGTGTGCAAAAGGGGCTGCCCAAGGACATGAATTCCTGGCGTCTGCAGGACGACCGCGCAGCCTACGATCCTGAAGCGATTGAATCTTAAATAGAGTTCCGCTGTCTAATTCAAGTTGAGGAGATTCAATGGCCGTAAGAGTAATGATTCCCACACCGCTGCGAGCCTATGCGGGCAAGAAAGAAAGTGTCGAAGTATCCGCCACCACCGTTGGCGCTGCCCTGAAAGCTTTGACCGACCAGCATGCCGACTTGAAAAAGCATCTGTACTCGGACGACGGCAAACTGCGCAGCTTTGTGAACGTCTATGTGAACGACGAAGACATTCGCTACGCGCAAAAAGATCAGACGCCCGTTAAGGACGGCGACACCGTAAGCATCGTCCCTTCCATCGCCGGCGGACGCAAAGACTGAATCGGAGAATCCCATGGCAACGAAATCAGATCAATTGGCCCCTTCAACGGCAACGAGCGCGAATCCGGTGACCCTATCCAAAAAAGAAATCGAACGCTACAGCCGCCACCTGATCATGCCGGAAGTGGGCATGGAAGGTCAGCTGAAGCTGAAG
The DNA here is from genome assembly GCA_963847695.1 of uncultured Acidobacteriota bacterium. GTDB lineage: Bacteria > Acidobacteriota > Terriglobia > Acidiferrales > UBA7541 > Palsa-295. The sequence continues at coordinate 114,841 of CAWKAX010000009.1, forward strand.
CAGGCCAAAGTTCTGTGCATCGGAACCGGCGGCTTGGGTGCGCCGCTCGGCCTTTATCTGGCCGCCGCGGGTGTTGGGCGCATTGGCCTCGTCGACTTTGACCGCGTCGACGACAGCAATTTGCAGCGCCAAATTCTGTTCAGCGTCAACGACGTCGGCCGGCCAAAAATCGAAGCCGCCAAAGACCGCCTGCAAGGTCTGAACCCCGAAATTCAGATCGACACCTTCGACACCCACCTATCGAGTGAAAACGCGCTCGAAATCATGAAGGATTACGACATCATCGTCGATGGCACCGACAATTTTCCCACTCGCTATCTGGTCAATGATGCCTGCGTAATTTTGAAAAAGCCCAACGTCTACGGTTCCATCTTCCGCTTCGAAGGCCAGGTGACAATCTTCGGTTATCCGGATGGCCCGTGCTACCGCTGCTTGTACCCCGAACCGCCGCCCCCGGGCCTGGTTCCTTCCTGCGCCGAGGGCGGAGTTCTGGGAGTGCTGCCGGGAATCGTCGGCTCGATACAGGCAGCCGAAACCCTGAAGCTCATCATCGGCAGGGGCGAATCGCTGGTCGGCCGGTTGCTGCTCTTCGACGCGCTGGCCATGCGCTTCCGCGAACTGAAGCTGCGCAAAAATCCGGAATGCCCGGCGTGCGGTACGCACCCAACCCTAACCAAGTTGATCGATTACGCCGAGTTCTGCGGCGTTCGCGGAGAAGAGGCCCCTGTGCCACCAACGACCGTACCCGAAATTACTCCGCGCGAACTAAAAGCCAGACTCGACCGTCACGATGAACTCTTCATCCTTGACGTTCGCGAGCCGCACGAGTATCAGATCTGCAATCTCGGCGGCCACCTCATCCCGCTGGGAGATCTTTCGAAGCGCGTCAACGAGCTGGATAGTTCGCGCGAAATCGTGGCCCATTGCCGCAGCGGAAAGCGTTCCGCGGAGGCCGTCGAATTTTTGCAACGCGCCGGCTTTCGGAAAATTCTGAACCTGAAGGGTGGTATCCTTGCTTGGTCGGACGAAGTCGACCCTTCAGTTCCCAAATATTAATTGTTATGCTCGCCCGCACTTTGGCGAGGCGCGGCGGATACCCAGCTGTCCTGGGCCGCGAGAGAAAAATTCTAAAAGTTTCGATCGGAGGAACGGATGGCGGATGTGAAAGTCACGGTAGTAAACAATGGACCACTGCTGATCGATGGCGTCGTAGATATGGTCGACCAGGAAGGTCGCGCCTACGGCTTGGGCGGACGCACCAAGGTTGGTCTTTGTCGTTGCGGCGCCTCGGAGCGCAAGCCCTTCTGCGATGGCAGCCACAAGAAGTCCGGGTTCCAAAGCACAGTTCAGGCGCACGAGCTGCCGCCGCCTCCAGCCAAGTCCTAGCTGCCACCAAGCCTGGGCAGCAGACCCCCTAGGCTGTAACCTTTTCACCCATTGCTATTGATGCGAAGGCCCGGTGAACCAACCTGCCGGGCCTTTTCATTTTCCTAAACAGCTATGAATAATAGGTTTAGGTAGTACTAGATCTGTGTTTCACTTCGGCACCCGTATTGCACATCACTTTCTGGGCAAGTGTTGGCACTTGGGGGCCTTGTGGGTCATCGGGGCAGTTTTTGGGCTGGGGTCAATAAGTTTCGTCTCGTCCTGCTATGGGCGATAGCTGGCGGGGCCTATCTCGTCTGCTTGTGGTTCCTCCATTCCTCGCCTTACATCGCTGATCCTCTTCTCGACACTTATCTGCAGATGGGCGGCAGCCTGATCGCTTTCACGTTTGCTGCGAATGCGCTGGTTCGTTTCCGCGGCACTCACGATCGCATTTCTTTGATTCTCGCTTTTGGATTTGTTCTCGCCGGTCTCGTCGAAGCCGGCACGAGCATGACGTTCTATCGCGGAATGTTGGTCACCCCGAGCCCCGGAAACCAAATCTCTCTAGGATGGCTCGCGGGACGAACGCTGCTTGGCATTCTGCTCATCGCCGCGTTGGCCGTCGAAAAACGCCTGCCCGTCTCCCGTGACCCAGCCAAAGAAATGGCGGGAGCCACGCTCATCGTCGGCGCCGTCGCCTACCTGACCAGTGTTTTCTATTTCATGCTGCCCCATTCTCCGCGGATTCAAGCCGGCGTTTTCATTTCGCGTCCCTGGGATCTTTTGCCCGCCGCCATCTACTTTATTGCGGCGGTTGGCTACGCCCAGCGCCTGCACCGGGAAGGCGCATATCTCGATCGCGCCCTGTGTGTCGCGGCCGTCTTGAATGTCCTGTGTCACCTCACCATGAGCGCTTCGCAACATCATCTCGACGCTGCCTACGAAACCGCGCACTCCTTGATGGTGATGAGCTACGTCGTCGTGTTGGGCGGCACGCTGCTAGATAACGCCCAACTCTTCGATCAGGTCAGCCGCTTGGCCGCTTCCGATTCGCTCACCGGCCTCGCCAACCATCGCAAGCTTCTCGAAGTCATGGAAACCGAAATTCAGCGTTCCAAGCGCACCGGCCGCAGCTTCGCCGTCCTGCTCTTTGATTTGGATGGGCTGAAAAAAATCAACGACAAGTTCGGCCATTTGGTGGGCAGCCGCGCGATCAAACGCCTTGGCGTGGCGTTGCGCCACAGTAGCCGCACCATTGATACGCCGGCCCGCTTCGGCGGTGATGAGTTCGCGCTGATTCTGCCCGAGTCCGGATCGGAAGAAGCCGGCCAGGTAGCCAACCGCATCTGCGATGAATTAAAAACCGACGGTCAAGAGCCGGGGATTTCCGTAAGCGTGGGTTTGGCCGTGTTTCCGGCCGATGGCACCTCCATCGAAAAACTGTTGGGAGCCGCTGATCGCGGTCTGTATCACATGAAGGGTAAGGGTCAGAAAAAATTTCGCTTCGGCACGATCGCGGCCTGCCTGTAATCCGGCGGGAACCAAAAAGGGGAATGCGCACATGCGATTTGGCCTGAAGGCGCCGAAAACTTCGGTTGGCCCGCGCCGCGAATCGCGGGTACCGATGGAAGTCGGCGTTCACATCTCCGGCCACCCGCTGATGCCCGGCACGGAAACCACCTTCACTGAAAACGTCAGCCCTCGTGGCGCACGCGTCTTCACCAGCCGACGCTGGAAACCGGGCGATCGCCTGACCATTGCCACCTTCACCGGCTCGTTCCGCGCGATGGCTCGCGTCGCCTATTGCCAGTTAGTTCCCGAAGCCGGCTTCGCGGTCGGCGTCGAATTCCTCGAACCTGAAGGCCAGTGGGTGGTCGCTGGCGGTTACTGAACGAAGTTGGTGTCCGGCATCGGCGCTGATCCTTCCGGCAAAGTCCCAAACTGCGATTCGAATCGCGCCACATTTTCCTTTAGCGCCTGCAACATGCGCTTGGCGTGGGCCGGGCTCAGAATAATGCTCGAAACCAGCTTGCCCTGCGGCACGCTGGGGAATAGATAAATAAAATTAAACGTAAATTCTTCCCCGTTGTGATGAATCACCGCGAGGTTTGCATACTGCCCGACCAGTTCTTTCTCGTCGGCTTTGATTTGCACCTGCTGTTGCTTCGGTTGCTGCGGGTTAATTGGATCCGTCATGATCGCTCTCCTAAAAAAGCTCCTCAACTATAACAAACCGCCGAAAGCGATCTGAACATTTTGGTGGCACTCTACCTTCACCGGAATTGACGCTCGCCGAGGTTAAGCGTAGTTTATATGGAGAGTTTAACAGCGTTAACCTATGAACGACCGAAAGCCCACAGCAGTCTCCTCCATCCAAGGCACCGCCCATCCCACTACGGAATCAGCCGTCGCGTCGCCCGCTGCTCGGGAACTCATTCAACTTTTGACTCATGAAGATGTCGACCGCGCGCGCGACCGCTGGGAAGTGGCGCAAGCGCGAGCCAAGAAGTCTCGCCGCGCTTTCGGCGGCGTCAGGCTGCTGTGGCTCCTCGTCGGCCCGGGCGTCCTGGTTTTTCTCGGTGAAAATGATGCGCCAAGCATGTTGTCTTACGCCGCAGTGGGCTCGCGTTTCGGCATCGGATTTTTCATCCCGTTCGTCGTACTTACTTTCATGATGGGATTCGTGGTCCAGGAAATGACCGTCCGCCTCGGCGCGGTTACCCATCGCGGCCACGCCGAACTGATCTTCGACCGCTTCGGAAAATTCTGGGGCCTTTTTTCTATGGGCGACTTGATCCTCGGAAATTTCCTAACCTTAATCACTGAGTTCATCGGCGTTCGCGCCGGACTCGGATTTTTCGGCGTCCGGCCCTCAATCGCCGTGGGTTCCGCGCTCCTGATCGTCATCGCGGCGATCACCACCGGCCGCTATTGGACTTGGGAACGGATCACCATGGCCCTCGCCATATTCAACGGGCTTTTCATCCCAGCCGCGATTCTCGCGCGCCCCGATTGGCACGCGGTAGGGAATGCGCTCGTCACCTGGATGCCGCTGCCAAGCGGCGGCCGCTACGAAATTCTAATGCTGATTCTTGCCACCACCGGCGCCACCGTCACGCCCTGGATGCTTTTCTTTCAGCAGAGCGCCGTCGTCGACAAAGGAATGCAGCCTCGCGATATCAACGCCGGACGATTCGATACGTTTCTCGGAGCCGTGCTCGCGGCGACATTTGCCATCGCCGCGATTCTCGCCACCGTGCCGCTCTTCCATCACGGAATCAGCGCCGCGGACTTCCAGGGCGCACAATTCGCCCAAGCCCTCGAGCCATTAATCGGCCACGTAGGAGCCGCTCTCTTCGCTCTGGGAATTTTCGAGGCCGGCATCGTCGCTGCCATCGCCATTTCCACATCTTCCGCCTACGCGTTCGGTGAAGTTTTTCAAACCGGTCACAGCTTGAACCGTCCGTTGCGTGAGGCCTGGCCGTTTTATCTCACGCTGCTCGGCTCGGCATTCGCCGCCGCCGCGCTGGTGCTGCTTCCGCGTTTCCCACTCGAGTTCGTCGTGATCATTGTGAACGTGATCGCCGTGCTGGCCATGCCTCCCGCGCTGGCGTTTCTGCTGCTGCTGGTGAACGACCGCGAATTGATGGGCGAGCACGCCAACGGTTTCTGGGCGAATATCGGTGGTGTCACCGTGACGATCCTTCTTGTCCTCGCCGGTCTCGGCTTTGGCATCGCCACGGTCTTTCCGCACTGGCTCGGCGGCTAAAATTGTTCGCAGCGATATTTGGAATCAATTGAAGGGAGAACCCGAAGTGAGTTTCGACGATCCAAAATCGATGAAAGATAGCGCAGGTCACGACCGGCCACCGCTTGATCCGGAAGCCGCGGTTCTCACCGACCCCCGCACAGTCCTGTCATTGCTGGAAGCCGATCAAGTCGTCGCCGCCAAGCGCCGCACGCATTTCGGCCGGAAAGATCTTTCCACCGGAACGCGGTTCCTGCTTTGGGGATTGCGCATCTACGTAGTCGTAATGCTGGCAATCGTGGCGCTTTCCGTTTTTCGCGCGATACAATCTGCTCACTAACCATGTCTGCCGAAAAACCCGCAAACGCACCAAGAAAATCCGGCCCGCGCTCAATTCTGATCGGAGTCCTGGTCGTCTTCTTCATGCTCGCCCTGGCCGGCGGCACGATTCTGTACACGATGAGTGGTTGGAGCGCCCCGGCGCGCGCCAGAAGCCTGAAAAATCCATTCCCCTCAACTCCCGACACTCTGGCCGGCGCCCGAACTGATTATGTGAATCGCTGCCAGAGCTGCCACGGCGCCAACGGTGACGGCAAAGGCGAACGCGCAGACAAACTCTCGATCGCGCCCGCCGATTTTGGCGACGCGCATGCCATGAAGCTGCGCACTGAAGGCGAAATGTTCTGGATCATCACCGAAGGCCATAAACCGATGCCCGCGTTTCGCGGCACGCTCACCGACCAGCAGCGCTGGCACCTGGTCGATTACGTCCGCACCTTCGCCCACAATTAAGTCGCCACACAAAAAAAGGGCCTCGCCATCACTGACGAAGCCCAGACGTACTCAAACGAAATATTCTTCGACCCGCCGCGCTACTTTACCTGCGCCAAAGCTTCCGCGACTTCCTTCAGATCCGGCGACGTCGGAATATCGTAATTCTTGAACCATGCCACTTTGCCACCCTTATCGATGATCGCAATCGCCCGGCCGGTGATGCCTTTCTCCGCCAGATACACGCCGAACTTGTCGCCCACCGCGCCGCGCGGCTGAAAATCCGCCAGCAACGGGTAGTGAATGCCCATCTTCTCCGCGAATGCCTTGTGCGACCAGACGCTGTCCACGCTGATGCCCAGCACCTGCGCGTCCAGCTTTTCAAAATTCTTCATGTCGTTCACGAAGCACATGTGCTCGTTGGTGCAGACCGGGCTCCAATCCAGCGGGTAGAAAACGACGACCACGTTCTTCTTTCCCTGGAATTCCGAGAGCTTCACTTCTTTTTGATTCTGATCTTTCAGCGTGAAATCCGGAGCAGCCGCCCCAACCGTAAGTGCCATTCTCCATCCTCCTGTTTGCTTTCGAAGTGCGATTCAAAATAGCGTTATGAACAAATCCGGCTTCGGTATCATATCCGAGTGCGGTGCGGCCCTCCAAGCCGGACGGCATTCGGCCCGGCGCCGATGATGGAAAGCTGAAAGCAGTCTTATTGCTGAGGACAGTTTTGATTTCTTACGACGACGCTTATCCGCATATTGAGTTTCTCCCGCGCAGCCGCAACTGGTGGGCTTGGCTGAAGGGAACTCCGGCCGAATGCATTCATCTCGGCACGGAATCTAACTGGATCGCGACGCTGGTCCCAGACATTGTCTTTCTGCGCGGGAAGCGCCGACGGCGCCATGACAACATACGTCCGGAGGTCACGCTGTGCCGCGAATGCCTGGCAACAACTGCCACTCCGGACATGGCGGAATACGAAGGTCGGGTCGTCGCCTTCGAGCCGGATCCCGAATTGCTCACCCAATATTTTTTCGTCGAACGCGCCGATTTCGCGGAGGCCGGCCTCGCCCCCGACGTCTCTGCTGCAATCTCCAAAAGATTGGAGCACAATGGCGGTCAGTGCCAGGTTTGCCAGCAGCCGTCGACCTGGTTATGGTTCTCGCGCCAGCAAGTCAAAACGCTGGATGACGTCGATGCCATCGCTGCAGCCACCGGCGAACCCTTCTGCGCCAAACACGGTGGAGAAAAACTTTTCGCCGCGTTTGAAAAAATCGACGAGGCCAATATTTTCTATATGAATTTGCCTTACGGCCAAGGCGGAGCGTACGTCTGGATATGACGATTCGATTGCCTGAAATCGTGAAGAAGTACCTGGCGGCTGCTGGCGGCTACGGCGAGTCCGTGGCTATCGCCAAACTCGATATTCCTAGAGAAGAATTGCAACGTTCGTTCGATTTCCTTGACGAGGATTACCACATCAGCCGCTTCTTCCATTTCGAAAATGTGCCGGATGCGGATGATTCCACGGCCACCATCGTCATCAACGATTTTCCGCAAACCCACCTCTCGATCGACCCCGGCATCCAGTCGATTTTATAGCGCCAACCAAACGCTGCCGTGCCTCAGTGCACCGGCGGATGGAAGTCGAAATCCGGGTCGACGTCCACGGGAATATCCTTCGTCTCAGCCAGCAGATCGCTCAGCTCGTACGGCATCGTGCCGTATTTCTTGAACCATGCATCGGTGCGAGTTTGGTCGCCGGTCGCTTCCTGCTCCAGCAACTCCTTCGCCAGTGAAGCAATCGCCGCCGGCATCTTTTCGAATTCGATCACGTAAAGACCGCTATCGGGTTCTCGGCGAATCGCGCCCTGCTCCACCAAATAATTGAACTGCATGATCTCGCCCGCACCGTGCGCTTCAGCCACGCCGAAACGCACGGTGCGAAAAATTCCGGCCACATAGGACGCGTATGTGGCATTTTGCTTTTCCTTTGAAATTACGCCATGCGCCACCAGCCACGCGTAGCAGTATTCGCCCACCACATCGGCCTTCGATTCTTCCAGCGCCGAATAGGACGCGCCCAACGCCTGATTAATTGGCACCTTGCCCGCCGCCGTGCGCGCGTAGGCCGGTCCCAGTCCGTGCGAGATTTCATGCATGATCGTGTCGGCGAGATAGCCTTCGCCACTGGCCATCGCCGCTTGATCGGCGCGCATGGTCCGTTGCGCCAGGGGCAAGATGATGTAATTCACCCGCGCGTCCATGAAATTCTTCCAGAATATTTTTTTCGAACCCTTTTCTTCATGGATGCGGGGATCGTTCGGCAGATTGTCCGCCACGGCTTGGTAGCCGTGCAGCAAATCTCCCGCGCGATAGGGCGAATCGACGACTTCCATTGGCGATTGCGTGCCGCGCTTGGAGGGAAGATCCGCCGCGGGGAGCGGCAGCGCCTCCTGTAAGTCCGGAACGTATTTTTGGTAGAGCGCCAGCTTCTGGCTCTCGGCATCGTTGCGAATCATCACCGACGCGCCGTAAGTGGTCTTCACTCCGAGCAGGGAATCGGTATACGTCTCATATGGCGCGAAAACCACGTCGAATTTCGGATTTTGCAACTCCAGCCATGCAATGTCGCTCGCGTAATAGTCGTCGCTGAGCAGCGCATCGGCCCGCAACGACAAGAATTTCGCGAAAGCCGGATCATCGCTCAGCGCCGCTGCGTCGCGCAGATCCTTGGCCGCAGGCTCCAGAAGTTTCGCGAAGGCGGTGTGATACGGCACAAAATCTGCAGCAGTCAGCAAGCCAGGTTTCGTCGGAACAGCCGTCTGCACGATGGTGTACGGCGAATAAACTTTTTCACGGGCGCTAGGATCGGCTTTCAGCAAAGCATTCACGTTGGCCTTGCTCATCCCGCCGTAAAACCCGCGGCCCAGAGGCATCGGGTCGGTGCCCACAAATGGTTCGTCGTTATTGATCAAATCGAATCGGCTGCCATTGATCTTCAAATACCGCCGCACCAGAACTTCTTGCGGTTCCGTGCTCCCCGTGAGCGCCAGATACAATCTCAAACCTTCCGGGTCGCTTTGCCGCCAATAAATGCAATCCAATAGCCCCGCGGCGTCCACCAACTTCCTCACCATTTTGATTTCGCGCCCGCTCAGCCCCTGTGAATTGAAGGGCATGTGCACGCTTTTGAATTTCGCGACGCGCGCCGAAAGATCGGGCACCACCACCAGCTTGGTGGTGAGCGAACCCTCCGTAGCTTGCTGCGGACCAGTCCGATCCGGGCGTGAAGAAAATCCGGAAAGAAAAACGAAAGAGGCGAGAATCGTGAATACGGCGACAAAGGCCAGACGAGTCTTAATCATGTGACGGATTCTATCGCGCCATCCAAACGCAAGAAAGCGCGGAGTGCTATCCTCGGGCCATGAGTGTTCCGGACGACCGGTCGCAGCAGAAAGCCCGGGTCGGATTGTGCCTCGATTGCGAATACGCTCGTCGAATCGCATCCGATCGCGGCGCTACCTTTTATCTGTGCGAACTGGCCAAAGTCGATCCCTCGTTCCGGAAATATCCCGCCTTGCCGGTTCTGGTCTGCAGAGGATTCACCGCGAAAGCCAAAAGCTCCGAGTAATCCCGGAATTTAGCCGAGTGTTATACTCAGCCACCATGTACGCGAGAAAATTATCGGCCGAAGTTGTGATTGGAGACGAACGAAAGCCCGTGCCACTCGATTGGCTGGACGCTTTCTGTATGCGGAATTTCACCGGCTCCGGCGAATTCGACGACACTTTATCGGTCGGGGAGGGCGCGCTCGAAGCCGGACTTTCCATCGATCCCGCGCGCTTGGCCGAAGCGATGAGCGAGTGGTTTACCAAGCGAGGAAAGGGCAACGGAAAACCGGTGAAGGTCGAACTGCAAACGCGTAACCCGCGCCCCTGATTCTCTGCGTCATGAACGATTCAAAACTTAAACTATGATGGCGGAAGGGCCAAACTCGTCCTGCGAAGATTGGGGCGTTGCAGCGGTCAACGCAGGAGGAATTCGGCCCCTCACCATGCGTTGGACGGAGCGGTTTCCAGTTGGTTAGCGAAGGGTATTCGTGGCTTTTTTTCGCGTGCCGGCCCGATCAGCGCGAATCCCGCGAACCAACAGCTTCAGGGTCCGAAGCGGCAAATGGCCGGCTGAGCAGCGCCTTGATCTGCGGCATCGCCGCCCGCGCGCATTCTTCCCCCGCCACGATCAGTTGCGGCGATTTCAAAAACTCATCCCACAGCACGTGATGGACATTGGGCTCCAGCAATATGTCACTCATTCCTCGCCAGGATTGCAGCGCCTTGGTCTGAATGATCGAAAACGAACGGCTGATGACTTCGATGGTGTTGCGCGGCTTGGTATCGAGCAACCCAGGCTCCAGATGCACCGAAATGATCACCTCCGCACCCATTTTACGCAGCGCCGGCGCCGGAACCTGCTCCGTAAGAAATCCATCCACCAGGAAATGCCCTCGGTATTCAACTGGCAGAAACAAGCCGGGATAAGCGCAGGACGCGCGCAAAGCGGGCCCGACCTCGCCCGTCGTGAAATGAACCGACTCGCCTTTCAGCAGATCGGTGGCGACAATCGCTAGCGGAATGCGCATCTCATGGAAAAAGTGTGCGGTCGACATCCGCGACAAAAAATCCTGCAGCCGGTCGTTCGACGCCATCCCCATGCGCGATAGCGTCCACCGCCCGAAATCGCGAAAGCGAGTCAGGCTGGCCTGCCGTGCCATGTCATCTAAAGAGGTGCCGCTGGCATAAGCCGCCGCAATCAACGCGCCGACGCTGGTCCCGGCGATGAAATCGATAGGAATTTCATTTTCTTCCAGCGCGCGCAAAACGCCCACATGCGCAATGCCGCGAGCGAAGCCGCCGCCCAGCGCGACTCCAATCTTCGGCCGTGGGCCATCGCCATTGTAGGCAAAAGAACGTAAGCCTCGGATCGCCTTTCCGAGCCATTTCGTCGTGCTCATTCCCACCCACCTGCAGTTTCGCCTGCTGATGACCTACAAATACTCTAACCCAAATGCCCTCGCGCGGCGTTTGAGGTTGACCGTCTCGTACCGCTTTTGTAACCTCGCTTGCTGCCTTCTCATGCCGCAGAGGTGTTTTATGAAGCGTCGTATCGAAAAAGTTGCGGTCCTGGGCGCCGGGACCATGGGCGCGCGAATCGCCGCGCACTTTGCCAACGCCGGAATTCCTTGTTACCTGCTCGATATCGTTCCGCCCGAGCTAACCGCCGAAGAAAAACGCAAAGGTTTGACCCTCGAATCTCCCGCTGTTCGCAATCGCATCGTCCTCGCCGGCCTGGAAGGCGCGAAGAAATCTAAACCCGCCGCCTTTTTCACCCCGGAGACCGCCCGCCTGGTCACTCCCGGAAATTTGCAAGACAATCTCGCATGGTGCGCGGAAGTCGATTGGATCATCGAAGTTGTCGCCGAAAATCTTGAAATCAAGCGCAAACTCCTCGAACGCGTCGAAGCCGTACGCAAGCCCGGAACCATCGTCACTTCCAATACCTCCGGCCTCCCGATTCACCTCATTGTCGAAGGGCGTTCAGAGGATTTTCAGCAGCACTGGGCCGGCACGCATTTCTTCAATCCGCCGCGTTACATGAAGCTGGTGGAATTGATCGCCGGGCCAAAAACCAAGCCGGAAGTTCTGCAGCTCCTCGATGAGACCTGCGACTTGCGCTTGGGCAAAGGCGTAGTCCGCGCGAAAGACACCCCCAACTTCATCGCCAATCGCATCGGCACTTTTTCGATGCTGAACGCGCTGCATCAAATGCAGGCCCTCGGCATGACCATCGAGGAAATCGATTCCTGCACCGGCCCGGCGATTGGCCAGCCGAAATCCGCCACCTTTCGAACCGGCGACCTCGTTGGCCTGGACATTCTCGCTCACGTGATTCGTAACATTTATGAAACCGCAGCCGACGACCAGAAACGCGAAGTCTATCGCGTCCCCCCATTTGTAGAAGACATGCTCAAGCGCGGCTGGCTTGGCGACAAAACCAGCGGCGGCTTTTACAAAAAAGATCGCTCCTCCGGCGGAAAAGAAATTCTCACCCTCGACTGGCAGAAAATGGAGTACCGCCCGCGCCAGAAATCCAAGCTAGGCTCCATCGAAGCCGCCAAAGGTATCGAGGACACCCGCGAACGCGTCCGCGCAATCCTCGCGCCAGCGCTGGAAGGTAAGGGCGGCGACAAAGCCACCAAACTCCTTTGGTCTGTCTTGAGTGAGACCTGCCTCTACGCCGCGCGCCTGATGCCCGTAATCGCCAACAACATCGTCGACATCGACCGTGCCATCCGCTGGGGTTTTGCCTGGGAATTGGGTCCATTCGAAATGTGGGACGCGATCGGCGTGGAAAAAATGGCCAAAGCTCTCGAGGCCGAAGGGCAGACTCTGCCGCCGCTGGTTCAGAAAGTTCTAGCCTCGCCCTCCAAATCTTTCTACGAGACGGAAAAAGGCCACACGCGCTATTTCGATCTGCCGTCGCAATCCCTCAAACCGGTGGAAGAACCAAGCGGCATCCTTATCTTGAAGTCGCTGAAAGACCGCACTCCGGTTGTTCAGAAAAACGCCGGCGCCAGCCTGATCGATCTCGGCGATGGCGTGGTCTGCTGCGAATTCCACTCCAAGATGAACGCCATCGGCGGCGATTTGGTCGCCATGTTGCACGCCGGCGTAAATAAACTAAGCACCGACTTCGACGCCATGGTCATCGCCAACCAAGCCTCGAATTTTTCAGTCGGCGCAAACTTAATGATGGTCCTGATCGGCGCGCAAGAAGGCGAATGGGACGAACTGCACATGGCCGTGCGCCAATTCCAGCGCGTAAACATGGCCATCAAATACGCTCCGCGCCCGGTCGTCGCCGCGCCTCACGGCATGTCCCTCGGAGGTGGTTGCGAAATTCCGCTGCACGCCGCGAAAATTCACGCCGCCGCTGAAACCTACATGGGCCTCGTCGAAGTCGGCGTCGGCCTGATTCCAGGCGGCGGTGGCACCAAAGAAATGGCCATTCGCGCCAACGAACAAGCCGCCAGCGGCGACAGCACAGACTTGTTCCACACCCTGCGCCCGATTTTCCAGAACATCGCCACCGCCCGCGTTTCCACCAGCGCCGAAGAAGCGCGTGACCTGGGCTTTCTGCGCCCCTCGGATCAAATCTCCATGAATCGCGATCGCCTGGTCGCTGACGCCAAGCAAACCGCGTTGGCCATGGTTCGCGCGGGATACCACGCGCCGGCCCCAGCTGAAATCCGAGTCCTCGGCGAAGAATTCCTGGCCGCCGCAAAATTAGGCGTGCACATGCTGGTCCGTGGCGAATTCGCCTCCGAATACGACGCGGTAGTCGCCCGCAAGCTGGCCTACATTCTCGCCGGTGGCAACATCACCAGCCCGCAAACAGTTTCCGAACAATATATGTTGGATTTGGAACGCGAAGCTTTCGTCAGCCTCTGCGGCGAACGCAAAACCCAGGAACGCATGGCGCATACCTTGAAAACCGGCAAGCCCCTGCGAAATTAGCGCGAATCGCTTCGACTCAAGCTTTCCATCGTCGAGAGAGCAACTTTCTTGGCTTCGGAGTGTTTGGAATCCCGGTGAAACCTATTCAGCGAAATTCGTATCTAAGCACGAGGCCCTTAGACGGTCGCAACGCCAGTCGGTTTCGGCACCCAGGGCCAGGGGTTTCGTCAGCACCAAAGGAATTGGAACTTATTTCTGGTTTCCTCGCAATTTTGGGTAGGCAGGAAAGTGTTCATCGCCAATAATTTTGAACCGTCCGTATTTGTACAAGTTCGGCAAGCTTTGCGTCCGCTGATACTCGAAGTGTGACAAGCACTCAATCCAAAAAAAACACATTTGAATCGGAGAACTGAAATGCGAATGACCCAAAAATTTCTTCCCGCAGTCGCGCTAGCGCTCACCGCCATCTTCGGATTGGTCGGTTGCGGCGGCAGCGGAAATTCCACCGGCCCTATCACCGTCACCGTCACGCCCTCGAATCCCAGTGTCGCCGTCGGATCGATGCAGACTTTCACCGCCAACGTCGTCGGCGGCACCACTCCGGCCACCGTGGTTTGGTCGGTGACCGGCTCCGGCACCATTGATTCCAGCACCGGCGTGTACACTGCCCCCGCTACCGTGCCGACGACCAATGACGTCGTCACCGCAACTTCGCAGGGGGCCACCGGCAGCGCCATCGTCAACGTGACCGCTTCGCAGGCGCTGCAAATTTCGCCGGGTGGTCCGGCCATTGGCGCCGGCGCAAGCCAGACTTTCTCCGCGACCGCAGGTGGCAATCCTGTCGGCAGCGTAGTCTGGCAGGTGAACGGACTTACCGGAGGCGACTGCGTCGCCCCGTCCCCTGCAGCTACGACACCCTGCCACGGCACCATCGATGGCAACGGCAACTTCGTGGCCCCGCTCTCGCCGCCCCCCGGAGGCTTCGCCACCATCTCAGCGCTCAGCGGAACCGATTCCGGCACCACCAACGCCACCATCCTGTACTCTTCCGCTTCGCTCACCAGCAACGGCACCACCGGCCAATACGCCTTTCAATACGCCGGCTCGGATTTCACCAGCGGTTTTCCGCTGAACGTTTCTGGATCCATTTTGACTTCAGGTTCGCCAACTTCCACCTCCGGGACCATCACCGGCGGCGAAGTTGATATCAACAGCGTATTTTTTGCGGGGGTCGCGACGGGAGTAGCGATCACCGGAGGAAGCTACAATCTCACCGCCGGTTCCGGGACCGGCACCTCCGACGGTCGCGTCACGCTTACTATTCTGGTGAATTCGAATCCAACCACCATCTCGTCCTTTACGATCCAGGCGGTACTCACCACCAATCAGCACGGTTTGCTGATCGATTTCGACACATTCGGAACCGGCAGCGGAACCATCGACGCGCAGAACACCAACTCTTTTGCTGGATCGCTTAACGGCAATTACGTCTTCACCTTTTCAGGACTCGACCCAAATCAGTTCCCACTGTTCGCCGCTGGAGCTTTCGCCGCCAATGGCGGCAGCATTCCGATCAATCCCACCAACGCGCCGACGAACACGCAAGACGTGGTCGATCAGGATCTAACCACGCCCATTGTCACCAACGACGTTTCTTTGAACGGAACCTACAGCTCGGTAGATTCTTCCGGACGCGGCCAGGTGGCCCTGATCAGCACCACGCTGGGCACGCTTACGTTCTCGTATTACCTGATCGATCAAACGCACGCCAACTTGCTGGAGATTGACGCGAGTCAAACCGCGTCGTTGGTTTCCGGCCAGATTTACAGCGCGCCTACCAACGCCACAGCCTTGACCGGTGGCATCGCCTTCACCGCCGGCGGCAGCTCCGGCGGCAGCCAATTCAATCCTTATGTTATCGGCGGCGTGTTCCCGGTCACCGGCACCACGATTGGCACTGGCGGCCTGCTGGACATCAACACCTCCAGCAAGACTCAGACGGCCACGCCGATCACCACCGGAACCTACAACAATTCGACCGCCAGCGGTAACGTTCCCGGTCGCTACACTCTCAGTCTCACCACCGCCAAAGGAACCATCCAATTCGCAGCGTACACCACCACCATCAACACCGCCTTGCTCGTTCAAATCGATACCAACACCAACGGCTCGACCGGCACCGCCTATCAACAGACTTCTCCGGTCGCGTTGCTCGGCAGCTTTGCCACCAATCTGCAGGGCGTTGGCGAATCCAAGACCCTCGGCTCGTTCGAGCAAGATGCTTCCGGTCAAGTTGTGCTCGGTACGAATTCGGGTACGCCGGTTGTTTCGAGCGGAACCTTGGACGTCAACAACGGCATTTCCGGACCGGTGAGTCTGCCGATCAATACTTCGAAAAGCAGCTTCAAGGCTCCGACCAACAATCGCGGAACCGCGGTACTGCAGACCGCCAACGGGCCATTTAATATCACCTACTACTTGGTCAGCCCGACGACGGCTCTATATATCGACACGGATGCCAATCGCGTCGCTGCCGGTATCTTCGTCGACCAATACTAGACCAACACTAAAGCAGGCCTCCGGTGGCCTGAGTACAAGGTCCGTTGCCCGATCCCGGGCAACGGACCTTTTTTTTGCGCACCTCTGCTAGCTTTTTCTTTCCTTCACCGTCTGAAACCTCACTAAGAACGGGTGTGTGATCTCAAGGCTCGATAAGCGCGCGCGGACCGCGACGATACTTGCTTTCAGTCGCGCCTCTGGATAGCATCAAGCGCTTTCGAATGGTTGTGGATTGCCGCTTGTCGGTCGCCGACTTCGTTCTGAAAGAAATCGTGGGGTGCGAAATGATTCTCCGCTTCGTGAATCGCCTTGCCTCGAATCTGCTCGCTCGCAAATCGCTGGCCGCTGCCCTGGGTGTCGGCCTGCTGTTGACCACGGCCAGCGCCTGGTTTAGCGCGCGCGGTGAAGGAGGCGAGCCCCGCTATTTCGCGATCACCCATGCGCGCATCGTCCCGGTTTCAGCGGCAGTCATCGACGACGGCACGGTCGTGGTGGCCAAGGGACTGATTCAAGCCGTTGGCACCGGAGTCACGATTCCTCCCGAAGCCTGGGTCATCGATGGAAAAGGTCTGACGGTTTATCCGGGCCTGATCGACGCCGGAACCACCGTCGGATTGGGCGAAGATGGCGGTGCCGGCAAACCAAAACCTGGACCAGCTGTTTTGGGCCCCGAAGGCCGTCCCGGAACTTCGCCGTGGCGTTTGGCCGCCGACGAAGTCAACACCGAAGACAAGCGCATTGAGACCTGGCGCAACGCCGGTTTCACCACCACCCTCACTGTCCCCGATGGCGGAATTCTTCCCGGCCAAGCTGCGGTTCTCGATCTGGCGGGGAATCGCCCCGGCGATTATGTGGTTCGGGTCAACGCCACCCTCCCAGTTTCCTTCAAACCCGTCGGCGGCTTCTTTGGATTCCCCGATTCGCTGATGGGCACCATCGCTTATGTGCGTCAGGTTCATGACGACACCGTGTGGTATTCGCAAGCCGAACCGGCCTACGAAGCGAATCCCACCAAATCGGAACGTCCTGCCTACGACCGCACCGAAGTCACGCTAAGCGACGCGGGAAAACGCAGTGAAATCGTCATGCTTCCCGCCAATAATTCCCAACAGATTCTCCGCGCGCTGCGCCTCGCTGACGAATGGAAAATTCGCGCCGTGCTCTACGGTGGACAGCAGGGCTACGACGTCGCCGATGCTCTAGCCGCCAAGAAAATGTCAGTGCTTGTGAATCTGAAATGGCCTGAACGCGCCAAAGATGCCGACCCCGACGCCGACCAGACCCTGCGCGAGCTGCGTTTCCGCGACCGTGCTCCCGGGACTCCCGCCGCGCTGGTTAAAGCCGGAGTGAAGTTCGGGTTTTACTCCGACGGTCTGTCGTCGCCCAAAGACATCATGAAAAGCGTCAAGCGCGCCACCGACGCCGGCCTTACTCCCGAAGCCGCGCTCCGGGCTTTTACCCTCGATAGCGCGGACATCCTCGGTTTGAGCGATCGCACCGGCAGCATCGCGGCGGGCAAAATCGCCAATCTGGTCGTCACCGACGGCGATATCTTCAACGAAAAAACCAAAGTGAAGCACGTTTTCGTCGATGGCCGCTGGTTCCAGATCCACGAAGAGGAAACGCCGCCCGAAAAGCCGGGCGATAAGAAGCCGCCAACCTATGGCGAAGTTGAAGGAAGCGCGAAAGCAGAAGGAGCCGGTCGATGATGCGCATCGCACGATTTGCAGCAGTAATCGCGTTGGCTCTAATGCCCGCCGCAGTGAGGGCCCAAAATCCTTCGACCGTTTTTATTCAGAACGCGACCATCTTCACCGTCACGCAGGGCAATATCGAACACGGCAGCATTCTAATCCGCGATGGAAAAATCGCCGCCGTAGGCGCCGACCTGAAAGCGCCTGATGGCGTCGCGATCATCGACGCCACCGGTCAATTCGTGATTCCCGGAATCATCGATTGCCACTCGCACATCGCCGTGGACGGCAGCGTTAACGAAGGCGGCCCCGCGGTTTCTTCTATGGCTAACATCGCCGACGTCTTGGATCCGGAAGACATCAGCATCTACGACGACCTCGCCGGTGGCGTCACCGTCGCCAATGTCCTGCACGGTAGTGCCAATCCGATCGGTGGGCAGACCATCGTCATCAAACTGCGCTGGGGCAAGCCCGCCAGTGCGCTCCCTTTTGAAGGCGCTCTACCGGGAATCAAGTTCGCTCTAGGTGAGAATCCCAAACGCTCCGGCTTCACGCCGCCGCCCGGAATCCCCGCACGCTACCCGGCCTCGCGCCTTGGCGTCGAGGAAGTAATTCGCCAGGCCTTCATCGAAGCCACCGAATACAAGAAGACTTGGGACGACTACAACACCCGCAAAGCCGCCGGCGAGCAGGGCTTGGTCGCTCCACGGCGCAATGAACAACTCGAACCGCTCGTCGAAGTCATGGAAGGGAAGCGCTACGTCCATTCCCACTGCTATCGCGCCGACGAAATCCTGATGCTCATGCGCGTCGCCAAGGAATTCAATTTCAAAGTCCGCACCTTCCAGCATGTGCTGGAAGGTTACAAAGTTGCCGACGAAATCGCCGCCTCTGGTGCCGGCGGTTCCACCTTCTCCGATTGGTGGGGTTACAAAGTCGAAGCCTACGACGCCATCCCCTACAACGCCGCCCTGATGACCGAGCGCGGAGTAGTCGTCTCGATCAACTCCGATGACGCCGAAGAAGCGCGCCAGTTAAACCAGGAAGCAGCCAAGAGCATGAAATATGGTGGCATGTCCGCCAATGACGCCCTGAAAATGATCACCATCAATCCCGCGATTCAGCTGGGCATCGACAAGCGCGTCGGCTCCATCGAAGTCGGCAAGGATGCCGACCTCGTGATTTACAATCACGACCCGCTGAGCGTTTATGCCGTGGCGCAAAAAACGCTGATCGACGGTCAAGTGTATTTCGACCGTGCGAAAGATATCGCCGGCCGCCCCGCGCTCGACAAGGAAAAGCAGGATCTGCTCGCCAAAGAGAAAAAAGCCGCCGAAGACAAAGACAAGGATAAAGACAAGAAAGCGGACGACGATAAATCCGACGCCAAGAAGAAGCCCGACTCAAAAAAGAAGCCGCCCAAGAATGACGCCGATAGCGGCCGCGCGATCGCCGGAGGTGCACTGTGAAAATCTCCCGGCATCTAGTTCATCTCGGCCTCGCATTAGCCTGCGCCGCGTTTCTGGGTTCAGCAATTTCCGCCCAGTCGGCAAAAGCTCCCGCCGCCTATGCAATCAAAGGCGGGAAAGTATTCACGCTTGCCGGGCCTCCGATTGATAACGGCACCGTGGTGATTCGTGGCGGCAAGATCGTCGCAGTCGGCGCGAACATCACCGTGCCCGACGATGCCCAGGTGATCGACGCCACCGGCCTCGAAGTCTATCCCGGCATGTTCGACGCGGTGACCCAGATCGGTCTCGCTGAAATCAGTCAGGTCAGTGCCACCATGGACGTCGCCGAGCTGGGCGATTACAACCCCGAACTCATCGCCGCCACCGCCGTGAATCCCGCCAGCGCCTACATTCCCGTCACTCGCGCCAACGGCATCACCGAAGTGATCGCCGCGCCCGGCACCGCTGGATTCGATGCGCAGAGCGGGGGACTGATCACCGGACAAGCATCCGCCTTCAACCTCGCCGGCTGGACCATGGACGACATGCAGATCAATCGCTCGGTCGCCATGGTCGTGAACTGGCCGTCGATTCAAACCCGCTCGTTCGATTTCGCCACCTTCAGCATCAAAGAAAAACCCTACACCGACGCAAAAAAAGAATACGACAAGTCCGTCAACGACCTGAGCGACTGGATCGACCGCGCCCGTCACTACGCCCAAGTGAAAGAAAAAGGCTCACCCGCGCTTTACGAACGTGACCTGAAACTCGAATCGCTCGTTCCGGTGGTCCAAGGCAAACTCCCGCTGTTGATCGTCGCCGATGAACAACGCGACATTCGCAACGCCGTCGAATTCTGCACCAAGCGCAACCTGAAAATGATTTTGGCCGGCGGCTCCGAAGCCTGGAAGGAAAAAGATCTCCTCAAAGCCAAGGGAATCCCCGTAATCCTCGGCCCGACGGAAAGAATCCCAGACAAAGAAGACACGCCGTACGATAAACCCATGACCCAGCCGTCAGAACTTTTCGCCGCGGGAATCCCGTTTGCTTTTTCCAGCTTCGGAACGTCCTTCTCGCGCAGGTTACCGCAGTACGCCGGCGCAGCCGTCGCCTACGGCTTGTCGCACGACCAAGCGTTGAAAGCGACCATGTTGAATGCCGCGCAAATTTTCGGCCTCGCCGATCAACTCGGAACGCTGGAATCGGGAAAACTCGGCAACCTGATCGTCACCAACGGCGACCCGCTCGAGCTTCAGACCCAGGTGAAGTACCTCTTCATCAAGGGTCAGCTAACCAGTCTCGACAATCGCCATTCCGATTTCTACGAAAAATATCGGAAGCGCCCGCTACCGGCGCCAGCTCAATAGAAACGGACGCAACTTAGCTCAACGCGGCAACGGACCGTCATCTAGGACGGTCCGTTCGCTGACATCCGCCTCGGATTCCAAAACCCACCTTCGTTTTTTCTTCGTATAACTTCCCGCTGACGCCGAACGCCAAGCCCGTGTGCGCAATCGGTCCACTGGGAGTACCAAAGTACCATTCACGATTTTCTTGTAGCCGCCGAAAATCCATAGTTAACGGGTGTTTTTCATCCCTTGGGGGAAGGCGCGTACTGCCGCTAACATCTATGGCACCACTAACCAAAGATTCCGTCGACGTTTCAGTTTCCGCCAGCGAAGTCGCAAATCGTCCGGCTGCTCCGGCACCAAAGTCGACGCCGCCTGCCGCTGGCGGGCAATTGCGCGCCGACGCGCGCTCCGTCGAAATCCCCGTAAAAGTTCACGGCTCTCGCGTCAGCCCCGCCTCGGCTGGCGCCGCGCCCCGCACCGAGCCTTTCGAAGAACAGACCAGCACCATGATCGTTTTTCCCCAAGGCGGCGTGATTCGCATGTCGACCTCCGTCGGCATCGGCCAAATGCTCGTCGTCACCAATCAAAAAACTCGCCAAGACGCCATTTGCCGCGTCATCAAAGTTCGCACCTTTACCAACATGCAGGGCTACGTCGAAGTGGAATTCACCCATAAGCAGGATGGCTACTGGGGAGTTCAATTCGGCGCCAACGCCCCGGCGGCTCCCGCCGCAGCGACGCCCGCTCCCGTTTCGGCGCCCGTCGCTCAGGTAGTTGCTCCCGTCGCGCCGCCAGTTCCTCAGGTCAGCGCGCCGCAACCGGCCGCAGCTGCTCCAATCGCTCCCGTCAAACCAGTTCAAGAAGTTCCAGTTGCGCCCAGTGTCGCGCCTCAAATTTCGCAGCCGCAAATTGCAGCTGCGATTCCCGCGCCGCCAGTCGCGGCAAAACCCGAAGCTGTAGCGCCGCCGACGCCTGCGGCTCCTCCGCCAGTAATTGCAGCACAATCAAATCAAGTCACGCCGCTGCCTCCGCCAACTTTCGTTCCGCCGCCACCGCCTCCAGCTCCTGTCGCGATAGCGCCGCCACCAGCTCCGATAAGGGCCAGCGTCGCACCGCCGCCCGTAACGGCTCCAAAACAAGAATCGTCCTTCGTCTGGATCGGCACCCAGGAAGAAGTTCAGCCCGCGGCATCCGCAACGGAAACCGTCAGGTCCGGAAGCGCCAGCTTGTCTTCCAAGTTGTCCGCGCCGGTCCGTCCTGCCGCGCCGGTCGAATCGAAATTGCACGAGCTGCCGAAAATCGAACTTCCCACCATCGAATCGCTCAGTACTCCCGCAGTCACCGAAGACATTGCCGATCTCTCCGCCGTCGGGTTGGCTTCGCCGGCACCGGCCGCAAATGAATTGACCATGAGCGAGCTTCGCGGGGACGCCGCTGTTCTGTCCCACGACGCAGCAGGCGCATCGATCGCCGTCCCGGAATCAACTCCCGCCGTCGAAGAAGAAAAGCCCGCCGAAAGTTCGCGCGCGGTTTTTGGCAGCTTGAGCGGTGGCGCAAGTTTTGGCGCAAATCGTTCAGCCTCCGCGGACGCCAGCGCGCTAGGTTCCGCCGAAGAAGCGGCCGGGAAGCCGCGCTCCAGCAACTGGACCCTCATTGCCATCGCCGCCGGCGTGCTGCTGGCCGTGGTGGTTGGCGGCGCGATGTACTTCCGTTCCCAGTCGAACGCCTCGACCGCTACCCAACCGACTGCTCAATCGCAACAAGTCGCCGCCGAACAAAACGCCCTGCAAAATTCCGCGGTTCAACAAACGCCCAACGGTCCAGTCGCAACCGTAGTCCCATCCGGAGCGCCAGCCGTCACCGTTACCGCCAATTCCGCGGCACCATCAAATCCCAAGCCCAGCTCGCCTGCGAAACAGGCCGTCGACAAAATCGCCGCGATCTTCCAGGGTTCCACCGCCGAACACCCGGTAGCGCCGCAACGCACGGATCCTGCGACCACCGAAGCCGCTCCCGCTCTCGACGCCGGATCACCAGCCGACGGATCATCGGGCAACGCCTTGCCCGGCGTCATCTCCTCTGCCACCATGGCCACGCCCGCCGCGCCGGAAATTCGCCCGGAAGGTCCGATCGTCAAGGGCGGAGTAGTCGCAGAGCCCAAGCTGATCTACCGCGCCTTGCCCGTCTATCCGCTGAATGCCAAACAAGCCGGCATCCAGGGCGAGGTGGTCATCAAAACCAGCATCGACCAAAAAGGAAACGTGGTCGACATGCACGTCGTCTCCGGCCCGTTGATGTTGCGCCAAGCCGCCCTCGATGCTCTACGCCGCTGGAGATACGAACCCTCAAAACTCGATGGCCAGCCGATTTCCGTACAGATGCTCGTCACCATCAAATTCAGCCGCTAGGCCCGCGAATCGTCACCGTCAGCAGCACCGCAGCGCGGAGCCATCTCCGCGCTGTTGCTTTTTCCGTCCGATTGCATCCAATATAGTTTCCAGCTAAGACCAAGAGGTGCCTCATGCGCGACGCCGTAATCGTCAGCTCCGTTCGTACCGCCGTCGGTAAAGCCACCAAAGGCACGCTGCGCACCACGCGCCCCGACGATCTCGCCGCCATTGTGATCAAAGAGGCCGTGTCCCAGGCCAAAGGCCTCGACCCGAAAGAAGTCGAAGATGTGGTCATCGGCTGCGCCATGCCCGAAGGCGAGCAAGGCATGAACGTCGCCCGCATCTCCTCTTTGCGCGCCGGACTTCCGGTGGAATCCGCCGCCATGACCATCAATCGTTTTTGTTCTTCGGGCCTGCAGGCCATCGCCATCGCCGCGCAACGCATCATGGCCGGGCAGGGCGAAGTCGCCGTCGCCGGTGGCACCGAATCCATGACCATGCTGCCCATGGCCGGAAACAAATTCTCACCGAATCCCTGGCTGGTCGAAAATCACCCGGACACCTACCTCAACATGGGCTTGACCGCCGAAAACCTCGCCAAGAAATACGGCATCACCCGCGAACAATCGGATGAATTTTCCTACCAGAGCCACCAGAAGGCCATGGCCGCCATCGCCGCCGGAAAATTTAAAGACGAAATCGTTCCGGTAGCCGTCACCTACAACGTGCTCGAAGCGGCCGCACAAAATGGTTCATCCCACGCCGCGGTAAAACCGAAAACCGTCAGCGTCTCCTTCGACACCGACGAAGGCCCACGCGCCGACACTTCCGTCGAAGCTCTCGGCAAACTCAAACCCGCATTTCACGCGCGCGGAGTCGTCACCGCCGGAAATAGCTCGCAGATGAGCGATGGCGCCGCAGCCTCCGTGGTCATGAGCGCGGAAAAAGCCAAAGCACTCGGCCTCAAGCCGCTCGCGCGTTTCATCGCCTTTGCCGTCGCGGGATGTCCTCCCGAAGAAATGGGCATCGGACCCGTCTTCGCCATTCCAAAAGTCTTGAAACTCGCCGGCCTCACCCTCGATCAAATCGACGTCATCGAATTGAACGAAGCTTTCGCCGCGCAGGCGCTAAGCGTAATGAAAGTTGCGGGCATCGACCCATCGAAAGTGAATGTAAACGGCGGCGCCATCGCTCTCGGTCATCCGCTCGGCTGCACCGGAGCCAAACTGACCGCCACCATTCTTCGTGAATTGGAACGTCGCAACGGCCGCTACGGCATGGTCACCATGTGCGTCGGCGGTGGCATGGGAGCTGCGGGGATTTTCGAACGCAGCGTAAATTAACTAAAGTCTTTCGCGAGTCGCCTTCAACGTTACGGTCGTTTGTAGCCCCGCGTCTCCAGTCGCGGCTTTGTCCACAATCATCACCGTGTCGTCAGACGTCGCGGTCACCGCAGTTTGCAGGTGCAGCTTGTCGCCATTGATCTCTAGCTCCCCTTCAAAGATCAGCGTGTTTCCTTCCCAGCGCCCGGTTTCAATCACGCATCCCGGCGCCGTATTTCCGAAGATGTAACTCTTGTACGCATGTTCCTTCGGATCCCAGGTGATCACTTCGTGCCCGACCTCTCGCCCGTCAGGCGTCGTGCCTTGAAATTCAACAATCAGCGAGAAACCTCCCGGACCGTCGCTCGAGATGTACGTTCCGCTTCCTTTGCCGCCATTCGGATAGAAAGAAGACTTTTCGTAGACCGAGCTGTAGTGCCAGTAACCCCGCAGAAATTTTAGCTGATCCATCTCCGGACCCGGCTCGGGCCTCGCCGCCTTTTGTATTGCGGCGTCGAGCTTCTTTTCTTTCTCCTGAGCCTGCGACGTCGCGCCCAGCAAAACGCACAAGGTGGCGATCGCGGTGCCTCTTAGCAGGTATGCAGCCTTTTTCTTCATTTCGTCCTCGTTAAGCCGGGAAGACTGTCGCTGTCAAACTTGGATGCCTTTCTCCATTTCCTCGGCCCCGCATTATCCAATAAAATCACCACGCGCCAAGCGAAGTCCGCACCGGCCTCCGCGATTTCTGTTGTGTTTGGCGCCGATTTCGATAAAATGAGGGTCGGTAATATTTGTTAGAGGCTAGCATTTTAGATTCCCCGGCGCCCTGCGCCCGCTGCGCTGCACCATCAGCGTGAAAGCTCCGTCCCACAAATTTTTGGAGGTTCGATCATGGCCACAGCACCGGTTTCCCAAGCCCTCAATCGCGGCGGCTCTTTTCTCGTCACTAAGACTTCCCACCAAGACGTCTTCACGCCCGCGGATCTAACCGACGACCAGCGCCTGATCGGCCAGACTGCCGAAGAATTCATGCAGAAGGAAGTGATCCCGGCGATTCCAGACTTGGAAGCGCACAAGGATAACCAGCCGATGGTGCAGGCGTTGAAAAAGGCTGGAGAAATCGGCCTGCTCGGCGGCGGCATTCCGGAAGTTTATGGCGGCACCGGGCTAGACAAAATCTCCGCGACCATCCTCGCTGAGAAACTTGCCGGCTACGGCTCCTTCGCTGTCTCGCATGGCGGCCACGCCGGCATCGGCACCGTGCCCATCGTTTATTTCGGAACCGAAGAGCAGAAGAAAAAATATCTGCCCAAGATCGCTTCCGGAGAATTGCTTTCTAGCTATTGCCTCTCCGAACCGCAAGCGGGTTCGGATTCCTTGGCGTCGCGCACTCGCGCCGTCCTCTCGCCCGACGGCAAGAACTACATCCTGAATGGCCAGAAGATGTGGATTACCAATGGCGGCTTCGCCGACATCTACGTGGTCTTCGCAAAAATTGACGGCGAGAAATTCTCCTGCTTCATCGTCGAACGCGGTACCCCGGGTTTCACTGCCGGTGCTGAAGAAAAAAAGATGGGAATCAAAGGTAGCTCCACCACTCCGTTATTTTTCGAAAATGCCGCCATCCCCAAAGAGAATTTGCTCCATGAACCAGGCCGCGGTCACGTCGTCGCTTTTAACACCCTGAACGCCGGACGGTTTTCTCTTGGCGCGTTTTGTCTCGGCGCCGCGAAGAAAGTTCTGGAAGCTTCCTCCAAGTACGCCAAAGAACGCGGAGCTTTCGGCAAACACCTCGCCGACTTTGGTTTAATCAAGGGCAAGCTGGGCGAGATGGCCATCCGCATCTTCGCCATCGAATCCGAAGTGTATCGAACCGCGGGCGTGATCGAATCCGCGGTCTCCAGCGCTGAGGCTAGCGCGGACAAAACCAAGCAGGCCATGCAGGTTCTCGAAGAGTACGCCATCGAAAGTTCCATCAGCAAAGTCGGCGGCAGCGAAATGCTGGACTTCGTGGTCGACGAAGGCGTCCAGATTTTCGGTGGCTACGGCTTTCACGAAGACTATCCCGTCGCCCGCGCCTACCGTGACAGCCGCGTGAACCGCATTTTCGAAGGAACCAACGAAATCAACCGCATGCTCATCATCCAGATGCTCATGAAGCGCGCCATGGCCGGCGTGCTGCCGCTCATTCCCGCCGGGATGAAGCTGCAGGAAGAAATTCTGGCCGGACCGTCCTTTGAAGACGCTCCCACCGGCGAATTCGCCGAAGAAGAAAAGGCCCTGGAGCAGGGCAAGAAGATTTTCCTGATGGCTTCCGGTACCGCCATGCAGAAATTCCGTGAAAAATTGGCGGAGGAGCAGGAAGTGATGGGCTCGCTGGCCAATATCGTGATGGACGTCTACGGCATGGAATCCTGCCTGCGCCGCGCCCAGAAAGCTTCGGCAGCGAAAAGCTCGATTGCCAATTTGATGGGCGATGCCACTCGCGCATTTGTTTACGACGCCATGGATCGCATTGAAAAAGATGCCCGCGTCGCGCTCGCAGCGTGCGCGGATGGCGACACGCTCACCACTCAACTAGCGGTCTTACGTCGCTTCGCCAAACACGCGCCGGTAAATACCATCGCGATTCGTCGCCGCATCGCTGACGCCGTTCTCGCCCAAGATCGATATCCATTCGAAGGGCGCTAGAGAATTTCAGCGCAATACGGCTTGAGCGAAATCACGCTACCGTCTTTGTCGTACAAAAGTGAGGCGAAGCAAACTTCGCCTCTTCGTTTTCGCCCGCGCAATCGCCATCAAGCATCCCCCAATCGCATCTGACAAAATTCGTCAGCCGCGCACGCCCTGATGTCCCTTCCGTTTGCCTTGGGAGCACCTCCTTTTCCCCTTTTCTCCGCTGTACCTTTTCGGTGCTCACCTCACCCCCATCCATTTCAACAACTTACGTCTGCTACGAATGGATACCCCATTGCATCCAACAGAGTGAAGGTAAACGAGGGCCATGAAACGTCACATTGAAGCGCTGGGATTGATTTTCAATAAAGTCTGGGAAAAGGCGAAAGCCCGAAAAGGAATGCTTTCGGTGATTGCGGTTTTTTTCGTCTTCCAACTCTATTTCGTCCGTGAATTGCTTGCTGCCGAGGTTCTCTTCGGCATGGGCTTCGCCGTTCTATTCTGCCTGGCTTTGCTGGTCTACGCGCTCGGAGCGCTCGGCGAACGCGGCTTGGCCGTGGCCGAAACTGGGGTCAAGGTGGTTTCGACTTCCGCCCGCCGTACCTACTCCGGCCTGGAAGAAATGAGCAGAAAGTCGTTCCGTCATCCGCGTTCAGAATCCGCTCAGTAATCTCCTTTTTTCAGGTCAAACCAAGAATCAGGCGGGCTGCGACGATTAAAAACGTCGTGGTCCGCCCGATTTCGCTTTCATTCCGCCCAGGCACACCTCAACCGAACGAACTGGCAGGGAATCGGCCATTCGGGTAAAATAACGAGGCCTTTCGGAGATTGCATTGACGCTGACCACCATCCACGGAACCAATCACGGCGCTAAAACACTGGTTCGAGTCCGGCCCCGCGGCTTCTGCGCCGGAGTCGTGCGCGCCGTCGACATCGTCGAGCTGGCGCTCGAAGCCTACGGAAATCCGGTCTACGTCCATCACGAAATCGTGCATAACCGCTACGTCGTTGACCAGTTGCGTCGCCGCGGCGCCATCTTCGTCGAAACCATCGAAGAAGTTCCGGTAGGTTCCGTCCTGGTCTTCAGCGCTCACGGCGTCCCGCCCAAGGTTCGCGTAGAAGCCAAAGAGCGGGATTTGCGCGTCGTCGACGCGACCTGTCCCCTGGTGACCAAAGTCCATCTGGAAGCTTTGAAGTTTGCGCGCGAAGGCCGCACCCTGATTCTGATCGGCCACCGCGATCATCAGGAAATTGTCGGCACCTCCGGCGAAGCGCCGGACCGCACCATCATCGTCGGCAGCGTCGAAGAAGTAGATCGAGCTCGTTGTTCCCGATCCTGCTCGTCTGGCGTTCTTGACCCAGACCACTCTGTCTCTCTACGACACTCAGGAAATTGTCGCGCGTCTGCGCCAGCGGTTTCCCGCCATCGTTGGTCCCGCGTCAGACGACATCTGCTACGCCACCCAAAACCGTCAAGAAGCCGTGGAAGCCCTAACCCATGAAGTTGAACTGATCCTGGTAGTGGGTTCTGCGAATAGCTCGAATTCCAACCGCCTGGTCGAAGTCGCCATCCGCGCCGGTGTGGCCTCGCGCCTCATCGAAGACGCCAACGATATCGACGCTGCTTGGCTCGAAGGCGTGAAGACCCTGGGCCTCACCGCCGGCGCTTCCGCTCCCGAAATTCTGGTCGAGCAAGTCAGTCAGCGCCTCTCCAGTTTCGGCTTCACCAATCACCGCGATCTGGATTTGATTCGCGAGGACGTCCGATTTACACTGCCGCCGGAACTTGCGGCTCGCCAAGGAGCACGCTAAGAAAATTGTCCCTCTCGAATCCGCATTCGCTTCAGGGAGTTTTTGAGTGGCGGTGAAAATAGTCCGCCAGTCGGGCAGGATTGCTATCTTAGGCGCGCCTACCAGCGCGGCCGCGATGTCCGCCGGAAACGAAGCCGCCCCCACCGCCCTTCGCGCGGCCGGCTTGATTCAAGCCCTTCGCTCCGCCGGCTACGAAGTCACCGACCTCGGCGATGACCCGATTCAAACGTTTCAACCCGATACCGAAAGTCCCCGCGCCCGAAATATTCCCGCTGTCCTGAAATCGATCGAATCCCTGAAACCCCGCGTCGAGCAAGCCGTGAAATCCGGAGCGCTTCCCATAATCCTCAGCGGCGATTGCTCCATCGCGCTAGCCACCCTCGCCGGCGCGCGGCGCTACTTCCGCCACATCAGCATGATTTACATGGACGCCGACGCCGACCTCAATACTCCGGCGACCACGCCTTCCGGCTGCCTCGACGGCATGGTCGTTTCGCACCTCACCGGCCGCGGCGCGCCAGAACTCGTGCGTTTTTGGAGCGAACCATTCCTGGTTCGCGAACCCGACCTGGCCCTCTTCGGTGTCTCGCGCCTCGACCCTCCCGAAGAAGCCGTGCTGGCCAACTCTCCGTTGCGCCGCTACCTCGTTGCGGACATCAAGCGCCACGGTGCCGCCGCCAGCGCCAAGACGGCACTCGAACGCATTCGCGGCAATGGCAACGATTTCGTTCTGCACCTCGATGTCGACGTAATTTCCGACTTCGCCGCGACAAATTATCCGAGCTCGAACGGCCTCACCTTCGACGAGGTCCGCGAAGCGCTCCTAATCTTCGCCCAACAGAAAAATCTTGCCGCGATCGAAATCACCGCCTACAACCCGGCAAAAGATCCCGACGGCAGCGCCGCCAAGAAAATTGTCGACCTGCTTGTAGCCGCTCTGAGCCTGAGACTCGAAACTCTGAAAGCCGCGGAAGCAGCCGCACCAAAACCAGCGCCAGCGCCGCCAGTTGAAGCCCAGGCCGTCCCCGCGGCCCCAGCCAGCCCTATCGAAGATCTCCCCACGATCGGTCTTCCTGAACCCGTATCGGGCGAAGGCTGGTCTTCCGATTCACTCGATACCGGTATCGAAACCGAAGACGAAACCACCACCGAACCAGATCATTCCAAACACTCGCTCGAAGGCCCCGAAGACGAGGAATCGAGCCGCTCCAATTCCTAAACCGCGCACGAACCGGCCCCGCAATACCAAAAAATCTTCCGCCAAGAAGAAGCCCGCCCCTCTTCGTCTCGAAAAATATCCCAGGATTCTCATCTTCGACGTGGACGGCGTTCTGGTCGAAACCAGCGGCTCGTTTCAACGCACCGCGCTCGAAACCGTCCGCCACTTCACCAAAAAACGCGTCACCCCCAGCCAATTTCACGCCTGGAAAAATCGCCCGGGTTTCAACGACGACTGGAAGCTCTGCACCACTTGGGTCAATCAACTCGGTGTTGCGGTCACCTTCGAGCAGATCCAAAAAACATTCCAGGAATTCTACTGGGGCGACCAAAACACAAAAGGATTCGTCGACGGCGAAAAGTGGCTGTTGCCCATCGCCAGTTTCCAACGACTCGCGCGCAAACACGAACTAGCCATCTTCACCGGCCGCTATCACCGTGAGATGGAGCACACTCTCAAGCGCAACGATGTCCGCGCATTTTTCAGTAACATCATGACCGTCGAAAAGGTGACCCGTACCAAACCCGACCCTGAAGGCCTCCTCAAAATCCTCAACGGCCGCGATCCCCAAGACGCCCTCTATCTCGGCGACAACATTGATGATGCGCTGGCCGCCCAAGCCGCAGGCGTACCCTTCGTGGGTATCCTCCCCCGCAAAAGCGCAGCCCGCCGCCATCGCGGCCCTACTTTGAAGAAGTTGGGCGCTATCACTATCCTCGGCCATATCAGAGAGTTAGAAGCCTACCTCAAGAAGCAGCTTCCCTCCGCCCGGTCCTAGGACTTTCCGCCCAATTTTCCTCAAACGGCAGGTAGTACCGTTTAGGCAACCTGTACCATTGCCCCGAGCGTCCCTAAACCCCATATTTGCCTGCAGAGGCGGGGCGTCAGCCCCATACACTTTCTATGAATGCCAACACTCGGCCTGCCGCGGCCCGCGCTTTCGTGCGCAGTCTCAACATCCTGCTCAAGTTCGCGAGAATGTACGACTTCGGTCATCCGCGCACTGCCAAGCAGTATGAAACTGCGTGGCAAGAACTCCACACGGCGCTCGGATCGGGTACGGACGCCGAATCCGGCGTGTTGCTCGCCGTTTCGGGGGATCAACTGCTCCTCGACGGTACACCTCTCGAATCCGCCGCTGCCGAACGCGGCTTCGCCCGCATGCTTTCCGCCGCCGGCATCGCCAGCATTCACTTCGCGCCGCAAGTCACCCAGGCCAGCTTGGCGCGCTTCGTTCGCGGATTTCCTACCGGCACCAGCACCAAGCCCGCCCAACTCGTCGAACAACTGAAAGCCGCGCTGCAGGGCGATCCGCACATTCACGTGAACGAAGTTTGCTTCGTTCCGGCGGACTCCGCCGTCGCGCGCTCCACCGTCGCCGCGCAAATTGCCGCGCACACCGTGGGCATGAGCCAGGAAAAATCCGACGAGCTTTTCAACGATCCCGAAAAACTTTTGCAGTTGATCATGGCCGCCGAAGGAACCAAAGGGAATCGCGGTCGCGGCGCCGGAAACGGCGGCAGCGGCAATGGATCGGATGGATTCGAACAGGATGGCAGCGAAGGCGGGTCAGGAAACGGCGGCGGTCAAGGTTCGGGTAACGGCGGTTTTGGTTACGGCTCAGGCGGAAATGGCCAAGGCGGTTACGGCTCGGGTTCCTCGGAAGACGGCCAAGTTTTCTACCAAATGGAAAGCGCCGAAATCATTCGCGATTTTCCCGTCAACGGGATCCCGGGAGGCGAAAATCCAACGTACGTCCAAGGCTCGGCAAATCTGGCCCAAGGCCCGAGCGTCGCAGGTTCTTCGGACGCTTCGTCTGGTGCAGCCGGAGGCGGGGCGCCCAGCACTTGGAACATTGTCAGTGACGGAACGGGTGAGGGCGGAACGCCGCTCGCTCCTGATGCCGCTGGTTTCTGGTTCAACAAAGAAGCCGCACCCGCATCGCAGGGACCAGGCAAGGGCAAGAAATCAAGAAAGGGAAATTCGGTCGGGGGCGTTGTCGTCGGCGGCGGTGCCGGAAACGGGACTGGAAGTGTGGAAGACGCGCAAGAAGGTGGCTCGGGTTTCTCAGGCGGGTCTGGTGGTTCGCGCGGGAACCGCGGAGTGCAGGGCGGTGGCGGTCTCGGCTACGCGCCGGGTGTGCCGCTCGGCGAAGGCGTGCGCGCGGGATCGGGAACGCGCGGACCAGGCGGTTCGAGTGCCCGCGTCTGGAATGCGACTGGCGCTCAAGCTTCAGAAGGAAATGGTGGAGCTCCCGGACGCTGGGGCAACGCCACCGCGGGAATCCGCGGCAATCGCAGCGCGCAGGGTGGCCCGGGCTCCATGGCCGTCGAAACCGGCCTCATGTCCCTTCACGAAGACGAACTGAAGGGCATTCTGCAAATGCTCGGTCAGATCGCTCGCACCAGCGAATCTCCCAAGGACAAACTCGAGGCCGCCGCCTTTCAATCGCGCCTCTCCACTCTCCCGCGCCGCGCCCGCTTCACCGTCAGCCAGGCGCTATCCGCGCTCGCTTCGCAAGCTCCGTCGGAAGTCGCCGATAAGCCGATGTTGTTGAAACTTGCCGAGCACATCGCCATTCGCTTCGCCATGGAAAGCTACGAACATGGCGACATCGAAGTCAACGCCGTCCGTCAGGTTCTCGACGAAATGAGCACGGAACTCGACGGCCTGCGCAAAATTCTCGGCGTCTACGAAGAGAAAATGGCCCGCCATGGCATTCACGTCCAATCGCATGTGGACATGCTGGCCCAGCAATTCTGGTCGCAAGTAACCGACGAAAAGCGCAAGAGCGTACTCGAATCCGCCGAAGCCTGGTGCGTTCCGGCCGCACAGGTCCGCGACTACGTGGAACAGTTGCTCGCCGCGGAGAAAGCTGACGAAGCCGAAAAGATTCTTTCGAACTACGCCGGCTGTATCGTCAGCAAGTCCGCCGCTACCCGCCGCCAAACCGCCACCGGTCTCGCCGAACTCGCCGCCACCTTTGCCAAATTTGACGAGCGGTTGTTGCTCACCACCATCCGCCAGGTTGGCGTACAGCTTGCTGAAGAGCAAGACTCCGAATTGCAGAGCCTCGTCGGTGCCGCCTTTGTGCGCCTCTCGCAGGAAGCCACCAACAAGCGCTCCTATCCCGCAATTCAGCGCGCGGTGGAACTGGTCGATTACGTCGAAACCGAACGCCCCGGCATCGGCAAGAACCTGCGCCCGCGCATCGGCGTAGAAAATCGCTTGCCTGAATTTTTGGATGAAGCGCTGAAGAATGGCTCCGTTCCTTCCGGATTGACCGACCTGCTGCGCCGCATGCCGCTCGTTGCCTCCCAACATGTCGCCAATCGCTTCAGCCGTTCCGGCTTCCGTGAAGACTGCGACCTTTTGTTGGGCGTGATGGAGACCCTCGGCCCCGAAGCTCTGGATCACCTGCGCGATCATCTGCGCAGCGGCGAACCGAACGAAGCCATCCAAGCCCTCGGAATTCTTGCGCGCTTGGATTCCGAATCCATCGAACAAATCCTGCCGCAGCGCATGGCCTCCTGGAAGCGCTCGGCCCACGATCGCGTGGTGCGTCAAATCGCTGCCAGCGGCTCGCCCGACCGCGGTCGCTTGCTGCTCAGCCTTTTCGACCACCTCGATCCGTTGGTCCGGCCACTAGCCGTCGACGAAATCGGCATGAGCGGCGAGCAGGCCGCCGACATGCGCCTCCTGCGCCTCGCTGAAGGCGATTTGCCCAAAGACGCTACCGACTATTTGCGATTGAAAGCCATCGAAGCGCTGGGTCGTCTGCGCACTACCGGCGCCGAATCCATTCTTCGCAAAATCGCCGAAGGCCGCCGTGCGTTCCGCTGGGCCAGCCCCAGCGAACTCCGGCTCGTCGCCTCTCAGTCGATGATTAAGATCGACCCCGAATGGGTTCGTCACTTCGTTCCGAAGAGCGGTTTGAGCGTCGCCGAATTCTCCATCGAACCTCTCGACGTCGATCCGGAATCGCCCGCGATTCGCCAGCGCCGTTACCCGCGCTTGCGCCTGGAACAACACGTCGCGGCCAATACTCTGAACCTGAAAGAAAATTGCCAGGTGGACATTCCCGAACTCGCTTTGGGCGGCGGCGTCGCCATCTGCGAACAGAGCCTGCATCCCGGCAGCATCGTCACCCTGCGCCTGACCACTTCCCAGAAACCGGTCAAGGTTCAGGCCATCGTTCGCGATGCCAATACCCAGGCCCGGGCCTTCGAAGTCGTCGACATGGAACTCGAAGAACGCGCCAAGCTTCGCAAGCTGCTCGTCCAACTGGGCACGGCGCTCAAGGCTTCGACCTCGAAAGAACGCACCCGCCGGGCTTCGCGGACGATTTCGACCACGGTCTCGCAGTAGTCGAAGTTGAATCGCGGCGGGAACTAGCTCTTGGCTTGCTCTCGAATGGCACGCCGGAGACTCCCGTCTCCAACTGTGCGCTTGGCAATCACCACCAGAAATCCAAAAGCCGCAATTGCCCCCAAAATAATGATCGCTGCTCGCTCTTGCCCAATCATCCACAATCCCGCGGCTGCCAGCAGCGCTGAGATCGTGTAGGAAATTCCCGCAACCGCTCTTGGCGGCCATCCGTTTTTGAGCAGTCGGTCGTAAAAATGAAACCGGTCCCCGTGAAGAGGGGAAACTCCTCGGCTCAGCCTCCGCAGTACGACCACAATCCCATCGACCAGCGGCAAACCTGCCACCAAAAATGGAAAAATCCATTTGAAAGCCGCGGGCTGCGCCTGCGAATGTTCCAGGAAATCGAGACTGAGCGACGCCACGGAAAAACCGAGCAGCGTGCTTCCGGAATCTCCCATGAATATTTTCGCCGGCGGAAAATTGCTGTATAGAAAACCCACCGCCACCCCCGCTAGCGCCCAGGCGATGAGCCCCCCGAAAGTCGAAGCGCCGGCCAAGGCCACCACATATGCGGCGCCGATAATCGCCGTGACGCCCGCTGCCAGCCCGTCCGAGCCGTCCAGAAAATTGAAAGCATTTACGAACAGGATGACGATCGCGCAGATCGTCAAGATCTCGACGGGCGCGGAGAAATGCCACGGCAAATGCCATCCGCTTGCCCACAGGATCACTCCGGCCCCAACTTGCGCGGAAAGTTTGAAAAAAGGCGACAGACTGTGAATATCGTCGACTACCCCGGAAAGCCAAATCAGCCCGAACGCGGCAAACCACCAAAGTGAAACGCGTTGTCCCGTCGAAAGCCATCCCGCGGCGATTGACACCGTCAGCCCAACCGCGATGCTCACGCCGCCGAGCCGCGAAATGGCGGCCTCATGAATTTTTAGCGGGCCCGTTGGGTCGTACAGCTTCCACCGGCGGCTGACCGCGCTGACCGCGGGAGTCAGCATCAATACCCAAACGAGCGCGATTGCTCCAGTCCACCAGGCCGCGAACACTAGACCGCAACCCTACGGAAGAGCCGCTTCACATGGCGCATGCGTATCCGTCCGGCCTTTCTCGCCAGCCCTCGTAATCCCGCTGCACGAAACGCCGCACGAATGTCGCGTGCATATAGTCGGCCCAGGCCCCGCGAAACTTCGCGGTAGAATTCATCTTCATACGATCCGTCATTGATCTCGGCGCTTAGCATCTGAAATCGGTTCACAATCATTTCGAAATCGGCCGCCTCGGGAACCATCCCGAATCCCGTAGCGTCGATGATCACCGGCCGAATTTCAACTGACACCAGCGATCCGGTTGCATCCAACGCAGCCACCACGATCAACCCTTCCCGCTCTAGCGCAGACCTAACGTAACCCGAAACCAGGCTGCCTAGTCCAAAAAAACAGAAGGCATCGGCTCGATTCGCCCGCTGTACCCGCTGATATCCCGCAACGCGATGCGAATGCGACGCCGCAACCAAATCGAACCCAATTTGCGCCAGCGAACGCATCAGCAGCACATCTTCAGGTTCCGGCCGGTTCGTTCTCATGCAACCAGCGTGCAGCAGCGCAACGCAAAACTGCGCGCCGCTGCGCCGCAATATTTCGCAAGCGTGTTGCCCGCGCGAAACAGTTGCCGGTTCAACCCCGCGCTCCCTCTCCGCTGTCGTATCCGAACTCGCCCGCGCCGCCGCCCAAAATCCCACACTCGTTGAATCCGGTCCCTGCCAGATAAAGACATCGGGTCGGTCGAGCCGGTGACTGTCTCCGCCCAATCCCACCATGCCACACCGATCGATCGCAGCTCGAGTTCGCGCGACTCCGCGATCCCCGAAATCGTAAGCGTGGTTGTTAGCCATCCCCACGGCCTGCGCCCGGATCGCCCGTAAGTAGTCGAGCGCCTCGGTAGGCGCCGACACAATGTCGCCGAGCCCACCCAGCGTGCGTGGAGCCAAACCGCCGGTATCGACCGTCGCCTCCAGATTCAAAAAGGTCGTATCGATATCTTCGAAATAGCCCCCCAATCGCGATGCGGGCTGAACCCAATCGTTTGCCGCAGGCAGCGTCAGATCACCCCCGGGTAGAAAGTCGCCCGCGATCGCGATTCGGCTCGCAATCGGCCGCGAATTTGCCGCCCGCCAAAGCACCAGCCCGCCGTTATTTTGAACCAGGGTCATGCTCGGGCCGGCAAATGAGAGGAAATCCATCCCACCAGCCGTTTCCTCATCGGATGCCGCCACATCGGCAGCGCCATTACCATGATCGTCAGGGCCACCATAAATCCGGTGGCACTGCTAAACCTGCTCATCCCTGCATGCCCGCTGCAAAAATACGGAAGAAAAATCACCACCACCAGCAGACTCGCGGCCAGAATGTTCCCGCTATCCTCCGGAAGCAGCTCGCGAAAATTTACCTGATTCTCTAGGTGATAAGCGATCAGCACGATCGCGTAGCCCACCGCCAGCGAAAAAACCGAAACGGCCACCACCGCGATTCCGCCCCAACTTCTTCCGGTGATATAACCCAATACCGGATTCAGAATTCCGGTCACCGCGCATCCCATCGAAACCCAGCGCAGCGACCCGGTGCCCAAATCCACCACATAAGCTGGGTTACTGAGAATGTTCACCAGCCACCCCAGCGCCAATAGCGCCACGAACTCAACGAAAACCGGCTCGTAGCGGCCCAGCCAAACTCTCGAAACCAGCGGGCTGAAAACCACCAACGCCGATAGCGTCGGCACCGACAAGAAAAATACCAGCCGATACGATTCCCGA
This sequence comes from uncultured Acidobacteriota bacterium, assembly GCA_963847695.1. Classification (GTDB taxonomy): domain Bacteria; phylum Acidobacteriota; class Terriglobia; order Acidiferrales; family UBA7541; genus Palsa-295. Next base: position 151,906 of record CAWKAX010000009.1, read on the forward strand.
TAAATTCGCGGAATCGCCGCCGCATCCATCTCCTTCAGGCTCGAAATCGTAGGCACCAAAACCAGGTTGGCCTGCACAATTAATTCTCGAAAAGTGAACACCCATCGCGACGCCATGTCGTAAAACCCAGTCATCGCCAGTCCGCCAAATTTTGCTAAGAGTGCCTTGGTCACCGGCTCGCGCACCGCCTGGCTGAACGTAACAAACTGAAAATGCGCCCCGTATCCGCACATTTCCCGAAACAGCTTTCGGTCCCAGTGGTGGGGTATCAGCGGAAGTTCAGGAATCGTGCGCCGCAGCAGAAACCAAGTCGCCCAAAAACAACTCAAGGTATTCGCGATCTGTGCAAACGCCAGCCCCAGCAAGCCGTAACGCGGAACCCACCAATATGCCAAGACCAGATAAACCCCAGATCCTCCCAAAACCAGATAATTCCGCATCGTAATCAACTGCTGGCCCGCCAGCCCCGCAAGCAAGATGCTCCCCAAAATGCTGAACCATAGACTCAAGAACGCATACGGAAGGAGCGATGCCGCTTCAGCCACCCGCGCCGCCGGCAAAACGATCCGCAGCCCCCACTGCGCCGCTGGATAGAGCGCCAGACAAAGCAAAGTCAGCGGCGTCGCAATCGTAAGAATCGCCGTCTCGATCAAAATCGCGATCGTCGCGCGCTCTCCCTGAGCCGCATATTTCGCCACAAATTTCACAATGCTGGTCGAAAATCCTTGATTCGCCAGCGTAACCATCGACGTCGTAGCCAGCACCAACGACCAAATACCCAGCCGTTCGACGCCGATGTTGCGCACCAGAAACCGATACAACACAAACAGGATCACCGCGCTCCCAATCACTTGCGCGATCGTCGTCGCAGCATTCCAGAAGATTTGCTTGCTGGTCATTACGGATTGAAGTGTTGCAAGGCGAGCAGCGGCTTAAAGCGGAGCGAATGCAGAATGCGCGACCGAATCCTAGTTGCGCACTGGAGTCCAGGAGCCGGAACTTCGGCCACCGAACGATTTCAATATCCCGAAAAACGCGGCCAAATTTACAGTACAAAATGACGCCGGCACCGACCACGGCAATCCAAGCTTACGCTTTCCGAGAAGGGAACCCACCGCCGCGACCGCAAAGAACGCCAGCATCCCCACCACGAATGTTCGATAAAAATGCGAACGCATCAGCAGCGCCCCGCAGCCCAGCATCCCTAGCAAAAAGTAAGGCACCAGCCAACGCAGCAATTTATGCGACCACAGTGCCAGCGCAAATCCTAAATGCTCGAATGGATTCAGAAGGGAACCATACTTCCGCAGCGCCCGAAAATCTTTGCTAACGATCCGCACCTTCAACGCGAACATCGACCCATGATCGTTCTGCGATAGCCTGGTAGTCACCACCGCGCTCGGTTCAGCTACATTCCGCAAACCAGCCAAAGCCACACGGAGCGGCAACTCAAAATCATCGCCAAGATTTCGATCGAGCGGCCGCCACAGCGATCGCCGCATCGCAAAAAGCGAACCCGACGCCATGGCCAAAAGCCCGCGATCGCTCTCCTGCCCGCGCAGCCACGATTCGTAGCGCAAATAAATACCTTCATTCTCAGTCACCGGGTTTTCGGCCACGTTCGCGTAGGAAGGGCACGCCGTCACCAGCCCCACGCCAGGATCGCTAAGCCGCGCCACCAAAGCCCGCAACGCCCCGGGCCCAATCTCACAATCCGCATCCGTAAAAACCAAAACGCTCCCGGAACTCGCAGCAACCAACCCATTCTGGATCGCGCTCTTCCCCTGTTGCACCGGAAAAGAAATCAGCCCGACGCCTTCCCCTTCGTATCGTCGAGCGATCTCCTCCGTGCCGTCCGACGACCCGTCACTCCCAATCAGAATTTCCACCAATTCCCGGGGATAGTCCGCGGCCAAAATGTTCTTGATCTTCGCTTCAATTGCCGCCTCTTCGTTGTGCGCCGCCACAATCACGCTGACCGAAGGCAGAGGCAGATCACCCGCGACCGAAGCTCCTCTTCCACCACTCGATAACCGCGGAGCAAACCATCCCGAGGCCAGCGCCAGCGGATAGCCAACGTACACGTACCCAATAATTCCCGCGAATATCCAAAAAAGAATTTGCACCAGACCTATCCCGGATGTCCTTGCGCCACCGCCTGCTGCGCTGCCCGCCTCACCGATTTACGGTCGCACAAATCGCGGTAGGTTATCAACTCGATCCCATTCAGCCGGATGCACTCCCGAAATTCCGGATCCGTCAGCCACCGAAATTCGTCTTGCCGCTGCCGATGGATCGGATCCGTCTCGGAGAATCCCTCCTCCGGAATTCCGGGATGGCAGGCCAATTCGTAAGTCCCAGCCGGCAGGTTATGAAATGCTCGCCGCCAGGCATGATCGAGTTCCTCCAGATTTCGTCGCTCCTTGCGCAGGAAAGATATGCGGCTGTCCGGAGTCTGAAACTGCCGCAGCACAGTCGATTGCAACCCGCCGCGGTACAGTTGTGTGAGAACTCTTCGAACCACTCCTCCCTCATGCGGACCTCCCATGCTTTTGCTCGGCGGCCATACCGTGCACTTCGAAGCCCGCACGCAAGGAATCTCATACTCCGAAATCGCGCGTCTGAACGGCGCGACCGCTGCCGGATAAATATGCATGTGATGATGCGAATCCGCGTGCGTCAACGCAATCCCGCGGCTACGCGCCCAACGAATCTGAGCCCCAAATTCCTTTTCCAGCTCCTTTGAGTCGACTCGCCAACTCAAAAGCCTCCGCAGCATGACTGCCGGCTTGTGAAACAACCCGTCCGAACCCACCAGCGACGCCACTTCACTCGGATGCGAGACCGGCCTACCCGCGCAAATATTCAAATGTATGCCGACATCAATCCTCGGAGCGGTCGCCAGGCGCTCCACCGCATAGTCCGACGCCGCCATGTTCGCCATCAAAGACGCGCTGGTCACGAAACCAAAACGGTGCGCAATCACAATCGCATCCGTGATTCCGCGGCTCATTCCCAAATCGTCAGCATTCACGATCAGCTTTTTACCCGTCATGTTTCATTCCTCGCTGTGATTTCGCAAATTGCGCCGCCGCGGCGGCCGCGACGATCAGCGGAATCTTCCCGCCCGGCAGCATGTAAGGCTCTTCCGCAATTTCCGCCGTCACCCGCATCGATGGCCCTAGCAACTGTTCCAGCTTGGTTCGTATCCGCATCATTTCTTCCGGCCCGCTGCTGTTGCCAGATACCGCCCTCACGATCACCCGATCCGCCCGGTCATGAATGAACTGGCAAGAACGCAGCGATGATCCGCCTTTCAGAATCTGATTTAACGCTCGCGGCGAAAATAAACGCCCATCCGGACAGCGCAGAATGTCGCTCTGCCGCGTAATCGTCGGAGTCACCAACGGAAAATGCAGCCCGCAAGCGCACGGCTCCTTACTGCCCCACCGCCCCCGGTCCCCAATCTTGTACCGAACCAGCGGCATCGCCCGGTTCAAGAATCCCGTCCAGACCAAAAATCCCTCCTCGCCCTCCGCAACCGGCCGGTCCCGTTCATCCAGAATTTCCAAATATCCAAACTCCGGAATCAGATGCATCTGTCCCGCCGCGCACTGTTGAATCGCGCCGCAATATTCCGTCATGCCGTAGCTGTCGAATGCCGGGCAGCGAAACGCGGCCTCGATCTTTTCTCGAATCCAGGGATACAACGGCTCTCCGCTGGTGAAAACCGCGTGCATCGGAATCACCGCTCCCGCTTCTAAAACGAAATCCGCCAGTATCGCCAGCACCGAAGGAAATCCCTCCAGCACCGAATCTTTTCGCGTGCGCAGAAACTTCAAATAGTCCGGAGCGGTCTTCTGCGATAGATGAAAAATGCTCATCAAAGTTTGGTGTTCCGCTGTATTCACCGCCCAATAGGGAGGTTCCGACCGCTCCGCCGGCACAATCTTTGCCCCGAACAAACTCACCCGCGGATGCAGCGCCTCGACCCCGGCCCACGCCCATTGCCGCAGCAGGATGGCCCAATTCGCGCTCGCCAGATCTTCCGTATACGCCACCTTCAAATTTCCGCCGGTCGTCCCCGTCGTTCCGGCGCGAATCCGGCGGTAAGGAGGCACTTCGCTCGAAAGAAAAAGTTCGTGGTTCTGCCGCACCGTCTCCCGCTCGAGCACGGCCAGCCGCCGCAGGTCCGCGAACGAGGAGATTTTCGTAAACGGATCGTTCTTGTAGTACGGCACGCTACACCACGCATGGGTCACGGCCTCTTGCAGCGAACGAAGCTGGAACGCTTCCATATCTTCCGTCGACCATTTTTCGTGCTGTCGCAGGCTCTTCAAGTACGAAAATGTCCTGCGTGAATACCGGATATTCGATAGCAGCCAGCCCCGCGCGCTGGTCATCAAGTCCCTCGCCGGAGGTGGAAACAAATCGTAAATCCCCTGCAGGCGCGCGAGATTCGTTCGGACTAGAGGTTCAAGCATTTCAGTTTTCTCCTGCGGGGCATGGTGGCTAGTTGGCGGCGACGATGCGTGAATAAAACCTGAGCAGTTTGCGAATCTCGTTCCGGTGGGTGAACCGCGTTTCTATCGCCTTCCTGCCATTGCGTCCCATGCGCGCCGCCGATTGAGGATGTTCCAGCAGCCACCCAATGGATTCAGCCAGGGCCTTTACATCGCCGGCCGGGAACAGCAGCCCACCGTCGACGTTTTTGAAGAACGGCCGGATCGGCGGCAGATCGCTCGCCACCACCGGCAGCCCGCAGGCCCAGTATTCAAACGCTTTCACCGGGATGTTCACTCGAAACTTGCGAATATCCTGCAATGGACTGACCCCGATCCGTGCGCGGCTCAGCGCTTTGGCCATTTCGTGGTGTTCGATCCGCCCTTGAATCTCGACCGCGTCGGTCAAACCGAGCAGCCGGATGCGCGCCCGTAAGGCAGCCTCCACTTCGCGGTTGTCGCTGTAGCCGATCAGCAGAACGCGAATGGGCTTGCCTCGCACCGCCAGCAGCCGGACGGCATCCAGTAAATTCCAGGTGCCGGCTCGTTCGGAGAGCCCTCCGCGATACACCACATCGAAATCTTTCACGCCCGGTTCAGGCGCCGGAAAAAATTCAAGATTCGGAAAATTGTAGAACGTCAGCTTTTCACTTTTTCCCGACTGGCCAAAACGTCGCAAACTCAGCGGGTCCGCGGTCATCACTCCGTCGAAACTTAGTGCGCCCAGTCGCTGCACCAACTGAACGGCTTTGGCCACCGCCGGCCGCAGGACCACCGGCAGCCCGCGCATGGTGTAGGCCATGGAAGGGAAGTCTTCATAGCAGTCGAACACGATCCATTTCCTAAAAAATGTTTTCATCACGAACGCCAGGGGCAGCAATTCTGGATCTTGAAAATGGTAGACAGAAGCACGCTGACGCAAAAGAACGCGCAAGAGCGATGGCGAGGCCAGCAAAGTTCGGATTTTTCCAGTGAGTTTGGGTAACGAAACGAAACGGACGTTCCGCTGTCCTTCGCTGGCTGCCGCGGGCGAGGCGTAGATCACCGAAACCCCTGCCTCGGCCATAGGCTTGCACTGCATATGGTACGAGCGGCTTTTTAATTCGCCGTGAGCGGCCGTGAAATGGCACACGCTGAAGCGATAAGCAGGTCGCTCTACCGCGCGAGGGAGCAGAATTTCGATTGTATGGGTAGCCAAGATTATTCCTGGTGAGAGGAGAAACTAAGTTGCTGTGTTTTGCGCTGCCAAAAACGCAAAGGTGTTTGCTTCTGGCGCTCGCCGGCGAATCTCTCGTACGACGTAAACAATACTCAGAAAAAGCCACGTCGACCGGTCCGAATTAATGTCCCCTGTATTCGTCGCGTTAACGATTCCTACCATGAGCAGCGCCGCCGCGATCTGCGAAAGAGTCAAAAACGGCGACGCGTGATCGTTCACCTGCCTCCACGCTTCCCCTATCGCCATCACGAACAGCGCGATGACCAGCAAACCCGCCACCACACCCATTTCGCAGCTGACTTCCAGAAAAATATTGTGCGGCCAGTTGTATAGCCCCGCGTTCGGCGAATAATAGCGAAACCCCTGAATTCCCACTCCCAGCAGCGGATGTTGTTGCAGCAGATTCCACCCATACGTCAGCAGCTCCGCCCGAAAAAACAGCAGCGCCTTCACGCTTTGGCAATTCACCAAGGTTCCCAAATATTCAAAAGAAGCTCGCGGAATATTGACGAACGGCAGCGCCGCAATGCCTATCAAAGCCATGCAACCGAGATCGAGCAACAGCTCTCGATGAAACGCCACGCTGATCAGCAGCACAAAGCCAAGCGCCAGCGCCGCCCCGCGCGACCCGGAACCGATCAGCGCTACCGCCGGAACTGCCAGCACCGGATACAACAGGATTCGCTTCAGAAATCCCCATTTCGGCAGAATGCCGAACCAGATGATCAGGATCAATCCGCAGGCGATGTGGCCCAGGCCAATCGTGTTGCTGCTTGGCGTCACCAGACGATCCGCGCCGCCGAGTGAATTCAGCGAATAGCCGCAAATCACAAAAGCAGCCACCGAAAATCCGGCAAGGAATCTCTTCATCGCTTCCGCCCGGCCCAGGAGAAAGAACGGCGCTACGATCACGATGCCGGTAACGGTCAAAAAACGGCCGAACTTTTCTAGACCCGAGTCGAAAACCGGCGTGTAACTCAAGCTAGCGGCCATCATCACCACCAGCGCCAGAACAATAAAATACGAGTCGGGCAAACGAACCACTGCTTTGCGACGAAGAACATTAAACGTGATCCCCGCCACCAAAAGTCCGCCCAGCACCAGCGTCAAATCCCACGGCAGCAGACCCGCCACCCGCTCATCGCCTTTCACATCACCGACCACCACGTAAAGCGCCAGAGCCAGTTCGGGATACATCAAAAGGATCGCGAACGCCGCAATCCCCAAAGCTCCCAAAGCTGCGGTGCGCGGCGTCGCGTCGATCGCACATAACAGCAAACCAAATCCCATCGAGAGAGTTAGGACCAGCAGCGTGTGTGCGGTGTCCGCCCCATGCCCAAAAATCGGCGAAACACTGCGCTCCGTCGCGTAATTCAACGGCGATTCTCGCGAGCAGAGAAAAGAACATCGATAACCTGGCGTACTTCGGTTAATCGAACCGGGCTCGCCCCGTCCAGCAGGTCCCGCGCCTCATACCCATACTCCGACATGTATTCAGCCAGTTCGGATATGTTCCGGCCCATGAGTGGATAGGCGCGCGGCGCAATCTCGCAAATAATCTCCGGCCGTCGCCGCGCACCGCGAAAGAAAGCCTCAAGGCCCCTAAGGATGGGCAATTCGAAGCCTTCCGCATCAATCTTGATCAGCCGCACATTCTCAATTCGGTTGTCGGCAAGATAGGAGTCCAAACGAATCACCGGCACTTCGATAGTCGAGACGATCTCCGGTTCAGCCTTGTAATCGGAAACCAGCGTGCTCTGTCCCGGTTCGCGAGTCACATAAATCGTGCAGTTTCCCGCCACCTCGCCCACCGCGCAGGCATTCGGTCGAATTGCATATCCCGGGTTCAGCTCCGCCAGCCGCTCCACTCGGCGGAAGTAGCCCGGCACTGGCTCGAAGCAGTGAACTTGTCCTTCCACTCCCACCAGCCCCGCCGCGATCGCCGACAAGTAACCAATGTTCGCACCCACATCCAGAAATACATCGCCCGGCCGCAGCTTCCGTTTCATGGTCTCGACGATCGGCACCGCGTACGAGCCGTAATACATCGGCGCCGTGCCGCGATACTCGTCGAGATCGAATTCGAAATCGATATTCTGGATTCGCTTGCGCGCCGGCAAAGGAGGCATGCGCCGCCGGGTGCCCAGCTTGGCTACCAGCACGCGATAGAAGAGTCCGGGGTTTTTCGTCAGTAGAGTGGTCGCCCGGGATGCGGTTGCGGTCAGATTCATGTGTGCTCCGCGAAATTACCCTCAGCTCGCTTGCTGCAAAACCCGGCCTTCTTCCGTCACCGGTTCGGCATGTGCAAAAAGCTTCTGCAGTCCGCTCATCGCCCGATAGTCCTCTTCACGAATCCTGTTCTCCCGCAGAGTCCGCACCAATCCCGTCTTATACCCATGTAAATCCAGCTTGATTGCCGTTCTTGGCAGGTTGAGCGGGCTTCCCGGAGCGCCCCAAGCCGGCCCTTTGTGGATGCCGTTGCCGTGAATCATTGCAATGCTGCCGCGCCTGGTGCGCAGCGTCGCCCAGGTATTTCGCGGATAGATTCGCTGCACTTCTTCGTCGCTCATCCGCCCATCGTTCGCCGCAATTCCCAAATCACGCGACAACCGCGGCCGGCACGAACGCACGTCGTAGTGATTCGACCCCGGCACGTACACCAGCGGCCCGCGCGTGTCGTCGATATCCACCAGATAAACGAAGATCTGCACCGAATCCGATTCGTCGTTATCCTTGTGGAAATTGCTGGAATGCAGCGGCCGGTTGTGTGGAAAATCCCGCACCACCGTCACCCGGTAGAGCGGCGGCACATACCCCAGAAAATGCGCGGCAACTTTCAGGATGCTTTCGTGAAATGCGATCGAAACCACCTCGGGAATCTGAATCAAAGGATCGCGCAACGCGATCATTTTTTCGCTGGCTGCCAACTGCTCGTACGAAAGCCCAGCCAGCGAATCCCGCTCTTTCGACTGCACCGAGTACGCGCGCAGCGGGTCAATCTGCAGTTCGCGGAACAGCCGGTCCGCCTGCGCATAAATCGAATCGATCAAACCTTCAGAGAAAAATTGCTCGATTAAGGCGTACCCGTGGTCTTGCAGCGAACCCAACTGCTCACTCTCCAAATTATTCAGCGCAAAGATCGCCTCACGCCGGCGAAATAGCTCCCGCATTTCCGCACCCGCGATTTGCCGCGAGTAAAACAGCCTCGCCTTGCATATCGCACTGTAAAGATGCGGCTGGCGCCGCACCGCGCTGACCAAAAATGGCGGACGTGCAGAATTCTGAAGAATTTGTGGAATCATTTCAGTCTCTCTACCGCAGGTTGAAAATATTCTGGCCGGAAATGTTCTAGATCGCTCTTCGCGAACGCTAAGACGTCATCAGCAGCAAAACTAGTCAGCGGCTCCCGCCGCTGCGGCGTAGCGTCTTTCAGTCATCACTTCGCTATCGCGCGTCATGATTCCCGCTGCATGGCGCACCGCATCGCAAACTTCAAGCACCATGCTCTCCGTCATCCGCGAAAACAGCGGCAACGCGATACAACGGTCTGCGGCATCATCCGTATGCGTTAGGTCTCGCATCTGCCCGGCTACAAACTCCGCAAAGTACGGCTGCTGATGAATCGGCGGAAAGTACGCCTGGCACGCAATCTCGCGCCCCCGCAGATAATTCATGATCGAATCGCGTCGGTGTTTCGGCTCAGCCCCCGCGATTTGAATCACATACGCAAACCAGCTCCGGTTATCCCTTGCCGACGCCACCGGCAAAATTACCCCCGGCGTTTGCGCCAGATGCCGCGAATACAACGCCGCCACGCGCGCTCGCTCGCCCAGCAACTCCTGAATCCTCTCCAATTGCGCCAAGCCCAAAGCGCAGTGCAGATCGCTCAGCCGGTAATTGAACCCCAATCGCACGTGACGCAGCCACTCCGAACCCTCGTCGCGCCCCTGATTCCGCGCGCTGCGGCATTCCATCGCCACCTGCGGGTTATCGGTGACAATCATCCCGCCCTCGGCCGTCGTCATTTGCTTGTTGGGGTAAAACGCAAATACCGACGCGTCGCCAAAAGTCCCCACGGGCTGCCCTCGATATTCCGCACCCAAGGCCTCGCACGCATCTTCAAGAATCATCAGATCAAATTCACGCGCGATTTCGACAATCGGCCCCATGGCGCAGGGCTGCCCGAAAACGTGCACCGGCAAAATCGCCTTCAGGATGTGCCCCGTGCGTTTCTGAACGTGCCGCGATTGCAGCCGGTCCCAACGATAGTCCTCCACGATCGCTCGGCGAATCTCGTCCGGGTCGATGTTCATCGTCTCCGGCTCCACATCCACAAAAACCGGCGTGGCCTTTTCATACAACAGGCAATTGGTCGAGGCCACGAAACTGAACGAAGTCGTCAGCACGTCGTCCCCCTCGCCAATCCCCAGCGCCCGCACCGCCAGATGCAACGCCGACGTCCCGCTATTCGTCGCCACCGCATACCGCGTTCCCACAAATTCCGCGAACGCCTGCTCAAACTCCGCCACCTTCGGACCCAGACTGAGCCGCCCGGAACGCAACACCTCGGTGACCAGCTGAATTTCACGCTCGCTGATGTCGGGCTGCGATAAAGGGATTTTCATGCGGCCTCCGCCGACGCAATCTTCGGAAACGGATCGACCCACCCGCGAGCCGGTGTTTCCTTCTTTCGACCCTCCTGGAAGCCCGGAACCACAGCGTCCAGATAATCGAGCAGCGCATCCTGATCGCTGTGCCCCAGCAACTCCTCCATTCGCTCGATCTTTTCGCGCATCCCAGCCATCTGCGTGGTCTGATCGTTGATCCTCAAAATTCTCGAATCCTCAGTCGCCGCCGGATGTTCCCACTCTTCCCACAAATCCTCGCTGACCTTCTCCCCCTCATTCAAACCGGTGAATTCGATCGCCAGATGGCCTTCCGCCTTCAATCCCGCGAAAAGCATCATCGTCTTCGCCAGTTCGTAAATGTTCACCGGATCGCCCATCTCAAATACAAACGTCTCCCCACCGTCGCCCAGCGCCGCCGCCCGCAAAATCAAATGCACCGCCTCCGGCACCGACATGAAATAACGCGTCGCCCGCGGATCCGTCACTCGAATCGGATCCCCCTTCTGAATCTGCTCCCAGAAAAGCCGCATCACGCTGCCCGTGCTTCCCGCCACATTTCCAAACCGCACGTTCGAGAACCTTCGCCCGCCATCGTGCGCCAGATCCCGAATGCAATGTTCCGTCAATTTCTTCGACAGTCCCAGATAACTTCTCGGCCGCACCGCCTTGTCCGTCGAAATATTCACGAACCGCGTTGCCCCGCATTCAATTGCCGCCTCGGCAATATTTCGCGTCCCTAGCACGTTATTCCGGATCGCCTCCTGCGGATGCAATTCCAGCAGCCCAACGTGCTTATGCGCCGCCGCATGAAAAATAACTTCCGGCCGCTCCTGCATCAAAATCTCGCGCACCCGGTTCCGGCACACCAGATCGATCAGCAATGGTTTCACCCTTTGCGCGTCCATCCGTTCGCACAGCTCACGATGAATGTAGAACAGGCTATTCTCAGATTTATCCAGCAGCAGCAGCTTGGCCGGCCCCGCCTCCGCAATCTGCCGGCACAATTCCGATCCGATGCTCCCGCCCGCCCCGGTGACCAACACCACCTTCCCGCCCACCACGCCGCGCGTCTCTTCCACGTCCAGCGAAATTCTTTCGCGTTGCAGCAAGTCTTCGATTCGCGGGCTGCGCAGATCCCGCAGTGAAACCTTTCCCCCCGCCAGTTTCGCCAGTGAAGGCAGTGTCTTCACTGGAACGCCCGCCCGCCGGCATCCGCTCAAAATATTTTGGATCTGCGCCACCGTAGCGCTAGGAATACAAATCAAGATCTCCTCAGCCCGGTATTTCGCGGCAAACTTCTCAAGCTCCCCGGTCCCACCGGCCACCGGAACGCCGCAAATCGAGCGCCTCCATTTTTCCGGGTCATCATCCACCAAAGCGACTACCCGCAGCGCGCCCGCCTGCTCCTGCGCCAGAGCTTTCAGCAGCGTGATTCCCGCATCCCCAGCGCCCACCACAATCACTCTCTTCCCGCTCTTCCTCCAAATTGCGCGCTGCGCCTTCACCACCCGCGCGCCGAAATGCAAACCTCCCCACAGCAGCACCACCAGGCACCAATCCAGAATCACCAGCGCCGCCGGCATCCTGAGCTCAGGCAAAAATCGCAACACCACCGCCCAATTCGCCAGCGAAGTCGCCGTCGCCACCCCCACAATCGAAATCAAATCCGGAATGCTAGCGCTTCGCAGCGACCGCCTATAAAGCCGAACACTCGCCAGGCCCGCCGCCCGCGAAGCGAGCAGCAGTCCCAGCCCCGCCGCCAAAAATCGCCAGGTCAAAAGGTCCGGCCGCGAGTCCGCCAGTACCACGGTGGCTGTCGTAAACGCTCCCGCCGCCAGCAACAGCTCCGCCGCCAGCACAATTGCCGAACGATAATTTCTCCACGTCCAATCAATTCCGCGCGATACCGAAGCTCGGCCACTATGCCCCGGCCAAAAATCTTCGCGTGAAACCTGTTCAATCGAGGCGCTGCTCATCGAGAGACCCCATTTGTCTCCAGCCCTTGCATCCCAAGGAGACGTACTACGTTAATCCCATTTGGCCCACGCGATAGGAACAAATTCGGCCCCAAAAACCGCCCGCGCCCGCGCCGCTCAGTGCTCCGCCCCTAGACCCACACCGCCACCGAGGCACACCCCACCGCCTGCCTGGCACCCCACAATCGCCTGGCCGTTTACAGCTTTCGATAAATCATTTCAGGAATCGGAAATTTTCTGCGGTTCAGAACCGCTCCCAACAAAGGCACCTGCGCGTTTTCGATGCTTTCCTTCGCCAGCCGCGCAGATTCCCGACGGGTTTCGTTCGAGCCCACCACCAAAATCATTCCGTCGGTCATCTGCCCCAGCAAAACCGCGTCGCCATAAAGCAATACGCCGGGGGTATCCAGCAGCACGTAGTCGAATTCATCCCGCAATTCCGTCAACCGGGATCGCAAACGCGCTGGATTCAGCGAGCCATTCGGTTCCTTGCCGACCGTTCCGGCGGTGATCAGCCATAAACGGCTCCCCGATGCCCGACGCGCAAATTCATGCATCGGCTTGGTGCCTTTGATCGCGTCCGCGAATCCCACCTTGTTTTCGAAGCGGAAGTGCTCGTGAAGTGAGGGCGCCCGCAGGTTCGCGTCCACCACGCACACCGTCCCGGCAATCTGGTCGGCCAGCACCTCGCTGGCCCGTGCGCAAACCCAGCTGCAGCCCGCCGATTTGCCTACTCCGGCAAAGGTCACCGCTCCCGGCGCCTGCGCCGGCCCGGGATAAATGAAGAGCCGCTGCACCAGCTTGGTGATCTCATCGCCGATGACGTCCTGCAGCTTCCGGCTTCGCTGCCGGGTCTCGTGCGCGCGGTCTGGCGATGCCCCCACCGGCGGGCGCAACGGCGGCGCGGCTTCCGAATTCAGCTTTTGAAAAATATCGAAATTTCGGCTCACTGCGGATCCTTCAGTTCTTCGAATGACGCGGCGGGTGGTGTCTCCGTCCACGGGAGCCGCTTGAATCCCCTACGCAGATACAGCGGCAGGCGAAGCCGCTGCCCAGCTTCGATCTTCCCGGCGATATGCCCGTCGGGATTCAAAGTCACCACTTCTTCCCGGACGATTTCGTCGAAGCGCCCGATGTATTGGATCGAGAGTTCGCGCAGTGTTACCTCTCGCTCCACCACGATCGTCAAGATCTCGTCGTTGTGCGCCAATCCCGCAGTAATGCTCGCCGGAGTCCAGCCCGCCGGGGCGCCCGCGCCCGTCCCATTTCGCTCGTCCACCACCTCAGCCTCGGATGCCGCCGCTTCTCCCAAAATTTGTGCCGTTAGCGGCGCATCGCTCGAGATTCCTGGTTCCGCATTCCCAGCCGTATCGGCGATCCGCTCCGGCAGGGGAGCGTCTAGCGAGACAGTTTGTATTGGGCTGACGCTCGACTGCTCCGCTACCGAGGGCGCCGTCGAAGCCATCAGCGCATCGAAGGGCAGAACCCGCGCTCCCCGCTCCCAGGCAATCCAAAAAAATGTCACCAACAGCATCGCCATGCAGAAAACCGCGTACGCCGTCATCATCAATCGCGCAGGCGATTTACTCTCGCGCGCCGGCATTTGGGTCACTGCTTCTCGCGCAGCTGGCTTCCGTTGCGTCGCAACGCGCCTGCTGGGAGTGGGTAACACTGGCGCAGCGTGCGTTTTGGGCAACAGCGACTCCATCTCCACATCCGCCGCCGCCTCCTTCACCATCCGCGCATCGACCTGCTTGGCGTTCATCCCATACGCCACCGACATCGCGTTGAAGCACAGCGTATTGATATTCCTGGGTATGCCTCGGCTGTATTTCGCGATGCCCACCCGCGCTCCCACCGTAAATAAGGACGCGCCGGAATAACCGGCCACCCACAAACGATGATCGAGGTAAGCATTGACCTCCTCCGCCGTGAACGGCTCTAGTCGAATGACCGCCGAAATCCGTTGCCGCAGTTGCGCCATCGAAGGCCTGCTCAGGTGCTCCGCCAGTTGCGGCTGCCCCGCGATCACGATCTGCATCAATTTCATCCACGGCGTCTCGAAATTCGAAAGCAGCCGGACCGATTCCAGCACCCGCTCTTCCAGGTTCTGCGCTTCGTCGATCACCAGAATCAGCCGGCGCCCGGCTTTCATCTCCGCAACCAGCACTTCGTTCAGCATGGCTTGCATCGAAGGCAAATCTCTTCCCGCGTGGTCGATCCCCAGCTCTCCCAGAATCTGCCGTATCAAATCGCGCGCGCCGCAGTCCGTCTGAAAAATAAACACCGTTCGAGCTTTCCCGCGCAGTCCCTCCATATATTGATAAAGCAGCGAAGTCTTGCCCATCCCGGGCTCCGCGATCAGCGCCAGGAACCCTCGGTTGCAGTCCGTGCCATACCACAATGATGCCAAGGCCTCGCGATGCTGGGCTCCCATATGCAGAAAGCGAGGATCGGGCGTCACCCCGAAAGGCTGCTCGATCAATCCGAAATGTTCCAGGAACATTACTCGCCAGCCTCGCCGCTCGGAATCGACGCCAGCACCCGCGTATCCAGATAGCGGTACAGCTCATCCGGCGTTCGGAAGCAGGGATCCAACCGGTCCACCGCGTAGGCCGTCCCGACGCTCACCACGCTGGCCGCGAAGAAGCCACCGATCAAAATCCAGGCCAGCTGCAGCGTCGGCAGAGCCGGAACGGTTGCAGCTTCCGCAATCGCCACGTTCACGATTCTTTTGCTGTCCAGCGCATCGGAAATGCGCGCCTCTTCCCGTTTCCGCACGTACAGCAGGTAATTGTCTTCCGCGGTCTTGACGTTGCGCACCAGGTCCGTTTGTTCCAACCCTTTGCTATCGAGCCGCTGGGCCATGCTCTGGTAACGCCGCACCACCTGCGCCGTCGCATCGGCCTGGGCGTTTAAGCCGATGCGATCGGTCTCGGCGCGGGACAACTCCGTCGCGATCCAATCTTGTGCCGGCAGCCGGTCAGTCGTCACTTGTTCCACCGGCGATTCCTCGGCTTTGGCAATCGCTGCCCGCGCATCTCGAATCTGCGCGTCCACTTCGATCACCGGCGTATAAGTCGGCGCATATTTGGTCAACAATTCGCTCCGTCGCAGTTGCAGGCTCAGTAGTGTGCTTCCCAGCGTCGCCATCAGTTGCGCGTTTTCGCTTTTGCTGATCTGTGTGGTCTGCCGCGTGGGCGTTATCCGCGCTTGATTCCGCAGCGCCTCGGCTCTCGCCTTGGCCTGCGATGAATTCGCTTGCGCTTGTTGCCACTCGGCTTCGAACTGAGTCAGTTGCTGCAGCACCAGCTGCTTTTGCGCACCTGCTTCGATAATCCCTTCCCGCGAGTTGAATTGCGTCAACTCCGCTTCGGCACCGGCCAGTTCGTTTTTGTAGCGCGCTGATTCCTGATCGAAGAATCGGAATGTTCCGGGTGGTCGATGTACCGCGGCGTGCTTCTCCTGGTACATGACTGCCAGCGTCTGCAGCACTCGCGCCGCCAGTTCCGGATCGCGCGCCGTATAACTCACCCGAATCAAATCCGTTTTCTTCATCGGGTCCACAATCAACCGCTGCTCCAGATCCTGTACGCTCCGCGCCAGCTGCGTTTGCGCGGAAGACGGCGTCTCGCGCACGAAATCTCCCAGCGCGGTCACCCAACGGTTCAGCGCCGACTTCGGCTGATCCGCCAGCGAACAGGCCACCACCACCCGCTCTAGCAGGTCGCGGCTCTTGATCAATTCGACTTCCGAATTCAGATCCTCTTCGCTCACCGCCGGCACGATTCCAGGTCCATTTATGTTGTCCGGATCCGGGGTCACCACCGCGTCAACTCGCTCGCGGTTCACCAGTATCTTCATCTCGGCTTCATACTTCCGAGGCACCAGCAACACACCGGCCAGCGCACCCAGAACAATCCCCAGAAAAATCACCGACACCAACCGCCGGTGCCGGAATACCGGCATTAAAGCGTCCCGCAGCGTGAACGCCAGGATGGGCTGCCCGTTTGTTTGAACTGTCAGCGCGTCGCTTTTTGGTTTCACGTTGTGGTTTCCGCTCTAATCCGTCACGGACGAAAGTCGTAATACGATCCCATTCCATAATTCGGAATAAATTTCTTCACCTTGGAAACAAAATTCTGCGGAACGTACAGCATGTCGCCCGATCGAATCTCCGGGTCTTCATCCACGTCATGCCCTTGCAGAATGTGTTTCAGATCCAGTGGCTTCACTTCCAGCCACGAATCGTTCACCCGCCGGAAGAGCAGCACCTGCGAATGTTTTGCGGATTCCATGAATCCGCCGGCCATCGCGACCGCCTGCGTCGCGGTTGTCTCCCCGCGCAGATCGAATTTCCCTGGCTTGAAAACGTGCCCGCCCACAATGAAGTAGGGCTTATTGAAATCTTTCAGTTCCAGCGTGATCAGCGGATCGTGCAGGATGGGTCCGTACGCCGTCTTAATCACCGCGATCGATTCCTGGCTGTTCAATCCCTCCAAATGCACGTCTCCAACTCCGGTCAAACTCACATACCCGTCCGGCTGCACGTTCACCGTCTGGTTGAACTCGGGAGTTTGCGGAAAAGTGAGTGCGATCACATCGCTCGCGCACAGCTTGTAGCGGGAGTTGTCTCGCCGCTGCAAGGCAGGGCGCCCATCTTCATGTACCGGCGCCCCGCCGGCAGCTTCTTGGCCGGATGCCTCCGGCGGCTCGTAACCTCGATCGGAGAAGGGAACTACCTGCTGCTCTTGATCCTTGTTTTGCTGCGCGCCAGCCGGAATGGCGGCGGAAAGGGCGCACAGGGCGCAGCCCACCAGGAAGGCCACCCGCCACCATCCGCCCGCTCGTTTCGCGCGATTCAGCATGTCCCGCACTCCAAACGTCTCTACGTACGCTCAGCTCGAAAACAGATGTACCCGTTGATGACTCACCGCAAATCCTGACCCGTCCAGCGTCCCCTTCGAACTGCCGGGCTTCGCGTCAGAACGCAGAACGCGAGCTTCCGCTTCCATCCGCATCACCCGCGTCTCCGGCCCCACCACCGGTAAAAAGATGCTCAGCGACACCGATGCTCCCAGCGGCGGGCACTGCTCCGTCACTACGAACGCGCCTCTCTGGCCCACGTCTCGGGTATGCCCCCGGCTCTCGCGTCTCTGCCCACTGGCGTCGTCCCACGCAAATACGGCTCGGGCATGCAACTCATGGCGAAGTGCGTTGCGCCGGTCATTTGCTTTCAAGCCCACCGCAGGCTTTTCTGGCGACGCAACTTTTGCCGAATCGGCGTGTTGTGATTCTTTTTGCATTTTGTTGCGGGGGGCTAACCTACGCTTGCAGGACGTGCGTCGCAAGAGGCGTAAAGTCTGATTTGCGCAAGTAAGTTGTTCCTGTAGCAACTTGCAAGAATGCCGTCGATGAAGTGCGAGGGATGGAAATAGAGAGCCACCGAATCGCTGGAGGGAAAGGAGACGAAAGTCTCATCGAAGCGGACGAGACATTGGTTTGCTGAGCATAGAGACTTTTGTACTGGTTCGCTTGACCGCTCCGCTCTGATCTCGGACTGATTAGTTATATCGATCAGCACGAGGACGGCGATCTAACTCGCTGGCTCGTAGTCGCTTAGAGCGCCCGGTCGTACTTGAGTCGCGACACCGGCCGCCGAGTCTCGCGCCAACCGACCGCGCCATACACTTCGATATGTTGCGCCCGAACGCCGCAAATTGCGCCCGGCTCATCCCTCGAGCGGTCGCCAATGTATCCGTGCGTCTCCCTGGGGTTTCGGCCAATTCTTTCCGAATCTCCGCCGGTCTTGTAGTTATCGATAAGTATCTAAACTAACTTGTTCTTGCATTGTGGACCCAAATCGCGGCACAATGCCTCAACCCTTCCAGACTCATCAGAGCCAAGGATCTGAATGCCAAAGGCGCTGGAGTCTCAGACTCACGTCGTCAACGTCATCGTCGCTGAAGCCAGCGAGATGTACTGCCAACTTGTTCAGAACGCTTTTCGCTCTCGGCGATATCGCGTTGGTGTGATCGCTACCGCTGTCCAATCCCCGCACGCGATCGAGCTGCTGAAGGACCGCCAACCCGACGTCGCCATCATCAGCGCTCAATTACAGGAAGGCCCGCTAGCCGGCTTCGTCCTGCTGCGCGAACTTCGCGCGCTTCGGTCTCGCACTCGCGCCGTAATGCTTCTGTCCTCGCGCGAACGCGACCTGGTCGTCGACGCCTTCCGCAGCGGCGCTCACGGTGTCATCTTCCGTGACGAGCCTTTAGAGACCCTTTCTAAATGTGTACATGCCGTTCATGAAGGTCAGGTCTGGGCCAATAGCGAGCACCTCGGTTACTTGTTGCAAGCGCTCGCGCACGTAAAGCCGCTTCGCCTGCAGGACGCTCGCGGCGCCAACATCCTCACCGACCGCGAAGAAAAAGTCGTGCACTTGGTCGCTGAAGGCCTAACCAATAAACAGATATCCATCCAGCTCGACCTCAGCCTTCACACCGTCCGAAACTACCTTTTTAAGATTTTCGACAAACTTGGGGTGTCCACCCGCGTCGAACTCGTACTCTATTGCCTGCAGCAAAAAACGCCGCCGCAACCGCAACAGCAGTCGCAACAGCTCGTCAGCTAATCACTCGAGATCTGTGTCACCCGTGGCCCTGGTGCGGCCGCTTCGGCCGGTAGACAGCCCGCCACCACCGCGATAAAGTCAATCTGCTTTGCCAAACCTTCCGTCCACCGCACCTCGCTATCGCTCGCGAATCGCTTCAACCGCCCTACCCGCAATCGCGATCGTGTTCTCCGCCTTTGCCGGGAACGCCCAAAGTCCCAAACCCGCCACGGCCGTCCCAATTTTCGAAGACATCTCCGCCCCAGCTGGCCTCACCGTTTCCCACATCGCTTCGCCCGAAAAAAAATACATCGTCGAATCGATGAGCGGCGGCGTCGGCTTCATCGATTGCGATAACAGCGGCACCCTCTCCGCCCTGGTCGTAAACGGCTCCACGCTCGATCGCTACAACGCCGGCGGCGACCCCCTGGTCACTCTCTACCGCCAGAAGTCGCCTCTAAAATTCGAAGACATCACCCGCCAGGCCGGACTCACTCGCAAAGGCTGGGGCATGGGCGTCGCGGTCGCCGATTTCGACAACGACGGCCTCCCCGACATTTTCGTCACCGGCTACGGCGGCAACGCCCTATACCGCAACAAAGGAAACTGCATCTTCGAGGACGTCACCGAAAAAGCCGGTGTTCGCGGCGAAGGTTTCATGACCGGCGCCGCCTGGGCCGACTACGACAAAGACGGCTTCGTCGACATCTTCGTCGCCCGCTACGTCCACGTCGATCTCGCCCATCCCGCCGCCTTCGGCACCTGCAAATTTCGCGGCATCGTCGTTCAATGTGGCCCCTGGGGCATGATTGGCGAAACGGATCTGCTCTACCACAACAAGGGCGATGGCACTTTCGAAGAAGTCGCCCACAAAGCCGGCGTCGACGACCCCAACAAGTATTACGGACTAGGCGCCGTCTGGGGCGATTACGACAACGACGGCTGGCCCGACCTCTACGTCGCCAACGATACCGGCCCCAATTTCCTCTACCACAACAATCACGACGGCACTTTCACCGACAACGGCATGACCTCCGGCGCCGCGCTCAGCAGCGAAGGCGACGCCGACGGCTCCATGGGCGTCGATTTCGGCGACTACGATCACGACGGCCGCCTCGACATCTTCGTCACCAATTTCGCCGACCAGGAAGACAGCCTCTACCACAACCTCGGTGAAAAAGGTTTCGACGACGTCAGTTGGAAATCAGGTATCGCCAAATCCGGCTACGCCTACGTCAAGTGGGGCGCTGGCTTCTTCGACTTCAACAATGACGGCTGGATCGACCTATTCGTGGCCAACGGCCACGTCTATCCCCAAATGGACCAGCTCGAATCCGCCGCCCGCTATAAGGAACCGCTGCTGCTGCATTTGAATAATCGCGACGGCACCTTCACCGAATCCGCCGCAGCCGCCGGCCTACAGAAAATCCCCCAAGCCTCTCGTCGTGGCGCTGCCTTCGGCGACGTCAACAACGACGGTAACCAAGACGTCCTCCTCCTCAACGTCGGCGAACCCCCGACGCTTCTTCTCAATCACGGCGTCCCCGGCAATCACCGCGTGATGTTCCGCCTAATCGGCACCAAGTCCAACCGCGCCGCCATTGGCGCGCGCCTCACCATCCACGCCGGCGCACTCACCCAGTTCAACGAAGTCCGCGGCGGCTCCAGTTATCTCTCCCAGAACGATCTGCGCCTTCACTTCGGCCTCGGCCACGAATCCAAGATCGATTCGGTCGAGATTCAATGGCCCAACAGCGCGCCAGAAAAACTATCCAATCTAGCCCCCGACAAGATCTACACCATCGTCGAAGGGCAGGGAATCAAGACCGCAACTTCGCTTCCAGCTCCATAAGAATCGCGCCGCGCCGATAGCCAAAAAAGGACGCCCGAATTTCCGGGCGCCCTTCCTTCCGCTTTGTAATCGATCGATTCTTAAAACAGCAGCTTCAAACCAAACTGCAAAATGCGCGGATCATGCGCCGCCTGCGGTTGCAGGAACCCATTGCCCAAGCATGCCGCATCGCCAGCGGAGTTATTGGCCCCGCCGTAGCAGGTGGTCGTTTGTTGGCCACTCCGCCGCTGCCGGTCGTGCTCGCCTGGGATTTCTGCTGTCCCACTGCGTGTGGTTGAAGATATTGAACGCTTCCGCTCGAAACTGCAGCGAGATCGCTTCGTGAATCGGGAAGCTCTTGAACAACGCCATATCGAAGTTCAGCCGGCTGGGGTTATTCAAAATGTTTCGCGTTGACGTCCCGAAGGTCAAGTCCGGTTGGCTGCGCGAACGCCGCCGGATTGTAAAGCAACGGTCCCGAACCAGGAGCCAGCGCAGCGATCGGCCGCAGCCGAAGGCTTGCTGTAAGGATCGCCGACCAAGTCGGGATACGATCCGTTCGTTCCCACGCCGTTCGCCACCCCGGCGTTGTCTGCAAAAATTCCGTTCAGCACGCTGAACGGCTGCCCGTGTTGAAGGACGTGATCCCCGAATACTGCCAGCCGCCGAACACCGTTTTCTTCCAGCCTTCCAACCCGAAGGACGGCAGGCTGTAAACATAGCTGAACGTCAAAATATGCCGTTCGTCGAAGTTTGAACTCGCTCGATTGGCCCGCGGGTCAAATGAGTTCACGAAGTTCTGATCCGCCCAGTCGGAAGAATCGTCGATCGAATGGCTGTAGGTGTACGAAGCGGAGATCACCAGCGGAGCAATCGTTCGCCGGATCGAAAACTGCAGCGAGTTGTAGCTGGAATCCGCCCCGTAATACTTCGAAGTGATCGTGCTATAGCCCACATATTTCCGAAAGGGTGAAGGATCGCCGCCGCACGCAATCGCCAAATGCGTGGCCGCCAGGCCGGTCACTGCCAATCCGTTAACCGTCAGCGCATTGCAGTCCGTGTTCGGGGTTTGTCCCGAGCTGCCGTCCGTAACAATCGGTTCTCCCGGGTTATACGGATTCTGCGACGCCGGCAGCGGCGACAGTTGGTTGGCGTCCAACTGGGCTGCGAGATGGGTTCCTTTACTGCCCACGTACCCAGCCTGCACGATCGTATTCTTGAAAATCTCGCGCTCCAGGCTCAGGTTCCACTGCTGCATGTACGGCCAGATCGCTTTGGTTGGAATCGACGTCACGTTCAGCGGGAAGGATAATGCGCCGCCCCCTCCGCCGATGCAGGTGTAACCCGAAGGCTGGGTACAGCCGTTGATTCCCGCCGCGATGTTGTTTTGCGTCGGATTCAACACCCCCGGAGGACTGCCTTCCAGCGATTCGGCGTTCGCTTCGTTTCCGTTGCCGTGATCGAAAAAGATCCCGTAGCCGCCGCGTAGCGAGGTTTTTCCATCGCCGAAAACGTCCCACGCGAATCCCACGCGTGGCGCAGGGTTGAACAGATGGCCCTGCATGCAGCCTTTCGGAACTCCGACGGATCCGCACTGCACGATGCCGTTGAAGTTCAAGGGATCCGTCGGCCCCAGCGGGAATGTCCCCGTGGGATCAAACAAGTTTCCGTTCGGCCCGATCACGACTTCGTTGTTCATGTTGAACTGGCCAGGTTCGAAGTTATACGTGTTCTTTTCCTTTTCGTAATACGTCCCGAAAAGGCTCAGCCGCAGACCGAGGTTCAACGTTAGGTGCGACGTGATGTGGAAGTCGTCGTTGATGTACGGTTCGGCAAATTTGTAGCGGCTGTAATATTTAATTTCCTGGTTCGCCTGTTGGAAACTGGAAATGTTTCCCAGCAAGAGGTCCGCGAACGCGTTTCCCGTAGTCACGTTCGTATTTGTCGCATCGAACGTTAACGCGCCTTGAATCCCCGTGCCCGAGAATTCGTTCTTCTGCGCGATAACCGCGTACGCTCCGAATTGCAGCGTGTGTTTGCCCAGAATCTTGGTGACGTTGTCGCGGATGGTGTAAGTCGGGTTCGCGTTGTTCCACGGTTCGTCAGACGGATCGGCCGTAAAACCCGCGCCGTACGCCTGATTCCCGACCACGGTGACCGTCGGCAATTTACCCCCGAAGTCCGGGAAAATTCCGGTCATGGTCATGTCCGCGGGCCGCTCGAAGGGACCTACGTTGGTCAGGCCGATGTGGTCGGCGGTGTAGCTGAAAACGAACTCGTTCACCAGTGTCGGCGAGGCCGTGTAGGTCAAACGCGCCACCGCACTGGTCGTTGGTCCCACAAACTTGGTCTGAATCGAGGGCAGCGTCGCGTTCGACCATAGCGTCGTCGGAGTCGTCGTCTCCCACGAATCGTGAATGTAGTGGAACATTCCGCGCCAGTTGGAACTGAATTGATGGTCTACGCGCAACAACTCTTCCCGCCACGTCGTCGGTTGCGAAATAGAAGAGGTAAAGCAGGCGCCAATCGTCGAGGCGCAGGCGTTAGCCCCGCCCGTGTTATTCGGCGACGTAATTTCCGCCAATATGTTCTGCGCGTTGGGATCGATGTTGTTAATCTGGGTTCCGCCGCCCGGAAGATTCGGGCAATCCGGTAAACGATCCATTCAGATCCGGGCAAACGTCGGAAAAGTTTCCAGCGCGTTCGGCATTGGATGGCACCGGAAGATTAAACACGTTCGGGACGATTTCCCGCCGCCATTCCTGCGACCAGAAGAAGAACGTTTTGCTCTTGTCCGTGTTGTAGTGACCCGGGATGTAGATCGGCCCGCCGATGGTGTATCCGAAGTCGTTCTTTTTGTACGCCGGCACGTTCGGTGCGAAATAATTTCGCGCGTTGAAAATATCGTTGCGGTTGAATTCGTAAATGTCGCCGTGAAAACCGCTGGTTCCGGACTTAATTTCGGTTTCTACCGTGCCGGAGGCGTTTCGTCCGTATTCCGCGCCGTAGTTCGAGGTCAGAACCCGGACTTCCTGAATCGCATCGACGCTGGGATAAACGTTCAACGAGTTGTTGCTCCCGTTGTCCATATTGTCGCCGCCGTCCAGTTCCCAGTTGTTGTTCTCGCCGCGTCCGCCGTTCACCGAATAGATCACGTTCCCGGCGATGCCCACCGTCCCTTCATCCTGCCCGCTCTGGTTGTTCACGCCAGGAGTCAGCGTAATCAATTGCGCGAAGTCGCGGCCCTTCAATTCCAGCTGCGTGATTTCCGTCCCGGTAATCGTGCCGCCTACCTGTGCGGACTGGGTTTCGACCTGCGCCAACCCTTCGCCCGCCACCACCACTTCATTCGTAATCGCGCCCACTTCCAGCGTCACGTCCACCCGCGCCTTTTGTCCCACGCGCAGCACCACGCCTTTCGCTTCGTACTTCTTGAATCCTTTCGATTCCACGGCGATGTCATACGCCCCGGTCGGCAGATAAGGCACTACCCAGTCGCCGTCCGCGTTCGTAGTCACCACCTTGCTGACGCCAATTGCGCTGTTCGCGATCGTAACTTGGGCTCCCGCCACGCTGGCCCCAGTCGAATCGTGGACCGTGCCGGTGAAGGTCCCGGTATCCTGCGCCCGAGCCGTACCACACAGGCCCAGCAGCGCCACCAGCACTCCCAACGCGAGTCGAATCGATTTCATAGCAGTCTCCCTGGTTCGCGGCCTACCCCGCAGGTTCGGCACATTATTGATTAGCAGACAGGGAAGGGACGTGCAGTAGCGCCAAACCAGATTCCTGCGCCCGACACCACTTGGCGGCCCAAAACAGCCACCCAAGACCCACCCCGAATCTTTTATTAAATTTATTAAAACGGATTTATATACGCCCGCCAGAATAAGTCAAGCCAAAAAACCAACCCCTCGCCCGGCCCAGTGTAGTGCCGCACCACTTTTGCCCAGAACGCCGCCGCGCATCGTCGCCGCAAAAACTTCCTTCCCGCGAATGCGTGCCTTCGCCCCAGCCCCCATGCTAACCTTTCGGGAGTTTTCTCCACCCGCCCGGGTGGCGGAATGGCATACGCGGCAGACTTAAAATCTGCTGTCCCTTACGGGGCATGTGGGTCCATCCCCCACCCCGGGCACCAGCTTTACGCGCAGGTTAATGCGCCTTGGGCTCTGAACTGAGCTCGGGCTGCGGAAGATCCCCCCCTAGAAGTTCGTTCTGACGGCGCGCGCAGCTAGCGTTAACGAGCTTCGTGGCTTTCGCTAGTTCCTCTTGCCCTTCTTTGGTGCGCCCCAAGCGAACCAAAATTCTTCCCTTCAAATTGCGGTAGATTGGATTCTTGCCGTCGATTTCCGTGGCGCTGTTGACATTGGAAAGCGCCTGCTCCAATTTCTGCTGCTGAAAATAAAGGCGCGCCAAGCCGAAATAGGAACTGGCCAGATGCGCGTCGAGCCGGAGAGCTTCGCGAAAGTTCTTCTCGGCTTTAGCGTCGTCCTGCAGGTAAGAGTAGGTCACGCCTAGACGGTCGTAATTGAAAGCAACGTCGGGTTCGAGGGCGGCGTCCTTCAGAAATTCGTCTGGAGCCTTTTCGAATTCGGTGCGGGCGAGATAGACCAGGCCAAGGTTGAAGTGCAGGTATGGCAAGTTCGGATCGAGCTTGGCGGCCTGCTGAAATTCAGCGATAGCTTTATCATTTTCCTCGCGATTGAGATCGGCCTTGCCGATGAGCAAATGATATTCGGCGGTGTTCGCGCCGAGCTCGACGAAGCGGCCCAGGGCGCGATCTTCGATGTCCGATTGACCGGATTTACCGGCGGCATTTCCCAAAACATACAAATAGTTCAAGTCGTTCGATTCCTGCGCCCACAGCGCGTCCAGGACAGGAACGGCGTCCGCATCACGACCTGTGAAAAAATAGCAGAGCCCCAGCAGGTAACGGGCCTGCACGGAATCGGGCAGATCATGGACGACGGATTCGAATTGTGGAATCGCGGATTGGAAATCGTTCTGCCGGTAGTACACCAAGCCAATGTTCAGGCGGATCCCGGCAACTCGAGGCGCTAGCTTGTACGCCTGAGTGAGGCGGTTAAGCGCTTCGCCCCACTTCTGGCGGCGCATGGCGACGACGCCCAGATTGGCATAAGCGCCGGCAGAATTGGGATCGAGAGCGAGAACGCGGGTGAAGGCGGCGTGCGCGGCGTCGAGATCGCCTTGGCGCAGCGCCGCTTCGCCCTGCTGGAAGATCTGCGGGACGTTTTGTGAATCTTGGCCCACTTGGCCCAGCGGGTTTTGGCTGCAGCTCACACGTGCTGGCGCCACTGCGGAAACCAGCGCGATCACTAAGCCGAGAATCGCGCGCCATACAGACGGGGTTTTTGAGTCAAAACCACGGCCCACCGTAGCACACAATTTTCGAGTTTTTGCCCGCGATGGGCAGAAATGAGGGATATCTCTTCGCCTTCGCGTCCGTGTCGTTTCGAGAAAGCGTCGGGCGGGTTGGTGGTAGGCTTGGCGGCTGACGTCGGGAGCAACTCCAATGCGAAAACCAGTTGTGGTGGTGGGCAGCATCAACCTGGATCTGGTGGCCACGGCGGATCACGTGCCGCTGCCTGGTGAAACTCTGACCGGCAATTCGTTCAATACGTTTCACGGCGGCAAAGGCGCGAACCAGGCGGTTGGCGTCGGGCGGTTGGGTTACCCGGTGAGCATGGTCGGAAAAGTCGGCGACGACGCATTCGGCGGTGAACTGAAAGCGGCGCTGGCTAAAGCGAAAGTGAACGTGAAAGCCGTGCAGGCGGGGAAAGGTTCGTCCGGGGTCGCGCTGATAAACATCGGAGGCGACGGGCAAAACCATATCGTGGTCGTGCCGGGAGCGAACGGCAAGATGTCGCCGAAGGATATTTCGGCGAACGCTTCGCTTTTGAAGAAGGCTGGGATGATCTTGGCGCAGCTGGAAATTCCGCTGATTGCGTTGGAGACGCTGGCGGTGTTCGCGCACCGCAACAAAATTCCGTTGATGCTCGATCCGGCTCCGGCGCGTGAGCTGCCCGGCGGCGTGTTGCAAGCGACGACGTGGATCACGCCGAACGAGAGTGAAACGCGAACTTTGTGCGGGCTGGGGGCGCAGGAACCGGTGACTCCGCAGACGGCGGCGCGATGCGCGGACTTGCTGCTCGCGCGTGGGCCGGCGAACGTGGTGATCAAGATGGGATCGCAGGGCGCGTACGTAGCCGCGGCGGACGGTACGCGCGAGATGGTGGCTTCGTTCGCGGTGAAAGCGGTGGATTCGACGGCTGCGGGTGACGCGTTTAACGCCCGGCCTGGCGGTGAGCCTGCTGCGAGGAAAAGAGCCGCGCGAAGCAGCGCGTTACGCGTCAGCGGTGGCAGCGATTTCGGTGACGCGAGCTGGCGCCCAGCCTTCGATGCCGACCGGGCGGGAAGTAGAACTGTTTTTGAAATCGCAAAAGTGATCTATGAACCGGCCCGAGCGAAAAGTGCGCGGCGCCGAAAGGCACTCCCGACTCAAGTGGGGTCCCGACAGGCTGAGGGAGCGTGTCCCACAGTGCTAGCGATCCGCGTAGTATCCTTCGCGAGATTGCACCGCTAGATCTTTCTGCTTTACGGTCAAATTTATTTTGTGGTACCCGGGAGTCGCGTCGGCTTTTTCCGGCACGTATCCGATTCCGTACTGACTGCGCAGCTCTTCGTTGATCGCCGTGTAAATCTCATCGATAGGCTGCTTCTTGGTCACTTCGAAAAAGCGCCCGCCAGTCTCCTTCGAGAGCTGCTCGAGCACCTTCTTCCCATCCGGCCGATCCTCCTCCTGCTGGCGATGGTGACCACCGCCCATCCCGCCACCGCCCATTCCACCGCCGCGGCCTCCTCCGTATCCGCCGCCACCGCCATGATTTCCGTAGCCTTCCTTGTCCGCGAACAAAATCGAATACACCAAAGTATCCGCGCGCTGGGCGGTTTCGATCGCATCGCGCAGAGATTCTTTGCTGCCGCGATCCACGCCGTCGGTGAGGACGATGATGGCTTTGCGGCCCTGCTGTTTTTTCATCAACTCGTTCGAGGCAAGGTAGATGGAGTCGTAGAGCAGCGTACCTCCTCCGCCATGGCTGCGAGAACCGCGGCCTCCGCCCGAGCCTCCGTTGTTCGCGCCGCCGTTGCCTGAACCTCCGGAGCCGCCATTGCTGCTGGCGTTTGAAAATTCCGGAGTTCCCAATTCTTCGAGCGACGCGTCCAGCTTCTTTCGCGATTTCGTCACATCCTGCAGCAACTCGACTTGGTAGTCGAAATGAATCACGAAAGCCTGGTCGGTACCCTCGCGCAGCACTTCGTCGAGAAAATCGTGGCTGGCAGCACGTTCCTGATCCAGCACCCGCCGTTGGCTCATGCTGGTATCGACCAACAAGCCGAGCGTCAAAGGGAGGTCAGTATTCTTGGAAAAATAGGTAATCGTCTGGGGATGGGTGTCTTGTTCCACGGCGAAATCGTCTTTGGTCAGGGTGCTGACCAAGTGGCCCTTTTTGTCGCGCACGCTGGCGAGCAGGCTCACCATCTTGACTTCGACCGCGATTGGCGGGGCTTGCTGCTGCGGTTGCTGTTGGGACCCCAACGGCGCGTCGCTGAGCGCCAATATTGTGATAACGAACGCAGCGCTGATTTTTCGGACGGCAGGCAGGTGCGCGCCTTTTAATTTGACAGGAATCGAAGGTGCTCCTTGGGTGGTCCGTTCCGCGGTTAGCATGAACCCATATAACGATCGGCCTGAACTTTGCTGCGAGCGGAGTCGCGCTCATAGATTCAGTCCCTGCGGTTCAAAGTTCCATTTTTTGCAGGGCCGGCGGCGAAGGTGGCGCGCAACCTCAATGTTTAACCCCTTAGCTCGCAAACATTTGTGGAACTGCGAGGCGCAAAACCCAGAACTACATGTTGCAGGCAATTCAGGAGACGATTTGTTGTTGATTGAACCGGCCCATTTGCAAGAGCGCTCAGCATGATTGCGTTCGCGCTAGTTGATGCACTCGCTGTCGCGCGGCTGCGTAGAGCATGTTTGCTGGTCGTTTTCGGTCTGTTGCTGGCATTTTCACTCGCCGCTCAGCAACTCTCGTCATCGTCATCTCCCATCACCGGTGTGGTTAAAACCTCCGAGGGCTCGCCCGTCCCTGGCGCCACGATCCGGCTGGTCGCTTCAGATTCCAGCAAGCTGTGGATCAGCTGGACTGACGAATCGGGGAAGTTCGAGTTTCCCAATATACCGACGGGGAGGTATCGCATCGAGGCTAGCCAGTTGGGCTTTGTACAAGCGACTGCTTCGGCCGAAGTGCCCATGGCGCCTGCCACTCCGATTTCCATTGTGCTGCGGGTTGCAACGCTCGCCGAGCTTGCTGCCGGAAACAAGCCGCTCGGCGCAGATGGTCCGGCGTCTGGCCGGAACCGGGCGAATGGCGGGGGGGCGGGTGCTGGCGGAGTGGGCTCTGGTTCCGGTTCTGCAGATGCGCAGGGTTCCGGAGCGGGTGGCGGCCCGCGACGAGGTAACGGCGGCCACGGGCCGGCGGTGCCAGCAGGCGTGACCAATGCCATTCGTGAAGGTTTGGCTGGAGGCGCCGGCGGTTTCGAGCAAACGGAATTGACAGGAGAAGGCACGAATCCGCAGTCGCCGGAGACAAATAATTCGGCCGGCGAAACCGCGCAGGCGCAAGCTGTGCTTTCGGCCGGCGCGAACTCGAACGCCACCTCCGATTCATTTTTGTTACAGGGTATGGTCGGCCAAGGATTCGCCAGCGGCGGTCCCGGCGGAAACGGGCTGGGCGGTTTGATTCCCGGTACGCCCGGAGATCAGGGCGGGCGTTTCGGTGGTGGACGAGGACAGGGCCAAAGGCCGGGCCAACTCTTCGGTGGAGGTCCCGGTGATGGCGGGGGAGGAGGAGCGGGCGGCTTTGGCGGTGGCGGTCCGGGCGGCGGAGGCAGAGGAGGAGGGGGCGGTGGGGGCGGAGGGAGGTTCGGTCGTCAGACTGTGAACCGCGTTCGATTCAGTTTTTACGATCGGTTCGAAAGTTCGGCGTTTGACGCGAGGCCCTATTCGATCACCGGTAACGAGGTTCCCAAGCCGAGCCATTACGACGATCGCTTCGGCGCGAGCCTGGGCGGCCCGCTGAAAATTCCGCACATCTACGACGGCAGCAACAAGACTTATTTTTTCATCAACTACCAGCACGACATTCAATCGAGCGCGCTGGATAACTATTCTACGGTGCCGACAGCCGCGGAGCGGACTGGAGACTTCTGCGGACTGGGCGTGACCCTGTACGATCCGTTTTCGAATTTCACCGGGCCGCGGACGCCGCTCGGCAACGGTTGCCAGATTCCGAATATCAATTCAGCCGCTGCGGGCCTGCTGAATTTTTATCCAGAACCGAATCTTCCCGGCGCGGTGCAAAATTATTTGTTGCAGACCACCGTTCCGGTGAATAGCGACATTCTGAGCATTCACGTGCTGCATACCATCAATGCGAAATACAGCTTGAATGGCGCATATAACTTATCGTCCACGCGCCAGGATACGTTCGGAAGTTTTCTCAGCACCGCGGGCAGTTCGTCCACGCTGAATCAGTCGGTGACTTTGGGGCTTTCGCACAACTGGACGCCGCACCTGGTCGAAAGCACGCAACTCGCCTGGAGCCGCAGCCGCACCCAGATCCTCAGCGATAATTCGTTCAAGAACGATGTGGCCGGTGACCTTGGGATAACGGCGTCTCCACCGATCCGATGTCCTTCGGGATTCCGGCGATGAGTTCACGAGCATCTCCGGCTCGAATGATCCGCTGCCGTCGCTGGTGCGCAATCAAACTTTGCGTTTCAGCGACAGCCTGAAATGGGTGCACCTGAAACACGCTTTACTTCGGCGGAGAGATTCGCCGCATCCAGCTCAACGCAGATTCCAGCCCGCAGCCGCGTGGCCGGTTCAATTTCACCGGCGTGCTGACGTCACAGCTCGATGACTCAGGCCAGCCGGTCACGGCTCCGCCGGGCACCCAGCAGTTTTACGAACTGGCGGATTTTCTATTGGGCCTGCCGTACAGCACGACGGGGCGGGTTCCGGCTCAACGCGTATTTGCGTAGCTGGGATTTTATCGGTTACGCGCAGGACGACTGGCGGGTCAACAAGCAGTTCACATTTTTGTTCGGCGTTCGCTACGAAGCGGTGACTCCGCCGGTTGATGCGTACAACCGGATCGCGAATCTCGATTTGAGTTCGGGCAGCGACGGAAGTGGGAGTGGTGACGCCCGGGTCGACGGGTCCTTTCAATGGCGCGTTTCCGCGCGCGCTGGTTCATGGCGATTATGGCAATTGGGCGCCGCGCATCGGATTCGCCTGGGTTCCGAAATTCATCAAGCCGAAGACGGTGGTTCGCGGCGGATATTCGATTTTCTACAACGAGGCGATTTACAACACGCTGGCGCAGCAGTATCTTGAGTACGAACCACCGTTTGCGACTTCGCAAAACCTGATCACTTCGCCCACCCAGATTTTGACGCTCCAGAATGGTTTTCCCGCCTCCAACATTATTTCCAACAAGGGCGGCGTCGATCCTTTTTACAAAGACGCGAGTGCGCAAATTTGGACTTTGGGCACCGAAACGTCCTTCTCCCCGAACTGGATTCTAGATTTCACCTACACTGGCACCAAGGGAACCAATCTGGATTTGCTGCGGGCGCCGAATCGCGCGCCGCTGGGGACCAGCCCGCTGAATACTCAAAACGAATTGCAGATTTCCGGGGCAAACAGCTTTTATTTCGATCAATCCGGCGCAAATTCGATCTACAACGGTTTGCAGGTGCGACTGGTTCATCGGTTTACCAAAGGCGTGTCGCTGCAGGCTTTTTACACGTTTGCGAAATCTTTGGACAACGCCAGCACGATCGGCGGCAGCGCGCCGGTCGTGGTGCAGCAGGATCTGAACTTTGCCGCGGAGCGAGGGCTTTCCTCGTTTGACGTGCGCCATCAAGTGCGGGTCTGCTTCGCTGTACGAGCTCCCATTCGGCGAGCATCATCGCCACGGTAACAGCGGCATGGCCCGCCATATTCTGAGCAACTGGCGGCTGCAGAATATCGTGACTTGGCAGACCGGAACGCCGCTTACGGCTTATCTGGGCGGACCGGCATCCGACAATGGGACGGGCGCCAGCTTTTCATTGCGCGCGGACCAGATTGGAAATCCAAACCTCGGCGTCTGTGGAGTTTCGCCGCTCGCATACTTCAACACCGCGGCGTTTGCGACGCCTGCTCCGACCTCTTACGGGAATGAGAGGCGAGGTTCGATTGAAGGGCCATGCAAATTCAACTGGAACGCGTCGTTGGGCAAATCGTTTCGTTTCGGTCCTCAGGAACGGCATCATCTGGACATTCGGTGGGAAGTTCAGAATCTCTCCAACTCGCCCAGTTTTTCCGGCGTTTCCACTTCGCTGGGATCTTCATCGTTTGGACGGGTGACCTCCGCCGGAACGATGCGCACGATGGACATCACGATGCGGTACAACTTCTGATGAAAACTTACGCCCGCAAATTCGCTATCCTATTCTTTTTCTTCATGGTGGTTGTGGCGTCGGTGATGGCCCAAGAGCCGACGCCGCCCACGTCGACGGCGCCTATCGCCGTGCCCGCGCCGGCTTCACCGGCAGACTCGGCCCATCCTGCCAAGCCGGGTCAAGCTCCTGCGTTGCGGTCGTCATCCGACCTGGTCCGTATCGATGTTGAGGTCACTGACAAGTCCGGAAAACCGATGAAGGGTTTGCGCGCCGACCAATTCGTCATCACCGACGATGGCAAAGCGCAAACGATTGCAAATTTTTATTATGCGGACATCGAAGCGGTAGAGACGGCTGCTGCGGACGATTCGAAGCCCATTGTGGTGCCGGTCGATAACTCTGGACCAGAGACGCCTGCGGTGGCGGCGGCCACGGACCAACTGCGGGACCGCCGTTTGCTGGTTCTTTTTTTCGATCTGACGTCCATGCAGTCAGATGACTTGACTCGTGCTCATGATGCGGCTGCGAAATTTGTGAAGACGCAGATGACCAAGGCCGACGTGGTGGCGGTGGTCACTTTCTCCACCAAGCTTTCGGTCCTCGCGAATTTCACAAACGACAAGAGTGTGTTGGAGAAGGCCGTTGCTACGCTGGTCGAAACCAGCGCTTCCGATATTTCAAATCCGCTGTATGCGGCGGCACAGAACGGCGAATACGACGTGCAGGAATACACCGGCGCGGCCTTCACCCCGGACGAAACGGAGTTCAACGTTTTCAATACCGATCAGAAATTGGCGGCGGTGGAAGGGCTGGCTAACGTTCTGGGAGGAATTCCGGGTCGCAAATCCGTTATCGAATTTACCGGCGGCATTACGCAGACCGGCGAAGAGAATCGAACGCAGCTTCGCGCCGCTACCGACGCTGCGAATCGGGCAGACGTCTCGATCTATTCCATCGATTCGCGCGGATTGATGGCGGCGCCTCCAGGAGGCGACGTGACTACCAATGCGGCCACCGGAACTTCGATGTTTACCGGCGCGTCGGTATTTCACCAGACCGACCAGCGAGAAGATTCGCGCGATACGCTGGCCACGCTATCGACGGACACCGGCGGGAAGGCATTCTTCGACCTCGGCGATCTGGATGATGCGTTTCCGAAGATTCAGCAGGAAAATGGCGGGTACTATTTGATCGCCTACAACCTTGGCCCTGACGTGAAACGCGATGGCCGCTGGCGCTCGATCCACGTGAAGGTCAATGCGCCGGGCGCGCACGTGCGCTACCGCGACGGATATTACGCTCCGCGCGATTTTCAGCACCTGCAAAAGGAAGACCGGGCACAGCAGCTTGCCGACGCGGTGAATTCCGACAATCCGGTGGTCGAGCTTCCTGTCGCCGTGGAGACTGGCATTTTTCGAATTAGCGAAAACCAGAGCTACGTGCCCATCGCCGCGAAAATTTCAGCGAGCGCTCTGGAATGGGCCGAGAAACACGGGACCCAGCAAGCCGAATTTGATTTCGCGGTGCAGGTGCGGGCGGTGCCTTCAGGGCAGATCGTCGCTGAACTGCACGATACGACGCAGGTGAAGCTCGATACGGCGCGTTTCGCGGAGATCAACAAGAAGAATCTGCTTTATCAAGGCGGGGTCTTGCTCGCGCCGGGGAACTACCGCTTGAAGTTCGTGGCTCGCGAAAATGAATCGGGGAAGATCGGGACGTTCGAGGAAAGCCTGAGCGTGCCGGCGGCGCAGCCCGCGAAGATGACCCTGAGTTCGGTAATTCTTTCGAGCCAACTGGTAGCGGCCCGGAAAACGGCCGAGGTCCAGACCAAGTCTGAGGGTTTGCGGAATAAGACGGCGACATCACCCCTGGAAATAAATGGCGAGACGATCGTGCCCAGCGTGACTCGTGTGTTCACCCAGAATCAGACGCTTTACGTTTTCTTTCAGGTCTACTTTCCCGAAAAGGCCGAAAACAAAGAGCGCTATGACGGGAATTCGCTCAAGGCGGGATTGGTCTTTTTCCGAAACGGGCTGCAGGTGAACGCTACGCCACTGGTATCGCCCGCTGAAGTCGATGCGAAAAGGTCGGTGGCGTCGTTCCGCATCAGCCTGCCGTTAGCTAAATTGCCGGGCGGGCGTTACTCCCTGCAAACGATCGCAGTCGCGCCCGGCACCCAACACTCCGTGTTTAGTCGAACGTATCTGGCCTTGCTCACGCCACCGCCGGCTCCGAATTTACCCGGATCGGCGTCACCGGCGGGAGCTCCGCCAGAAAAACGTCAGCAGCAATAATTTAAGAACAGAGGTTTGCGACGATTGTGCTTCGCGGGCAAAAAGTGTGCCAGCGGTGAATCGCCAGTCTTCCCTAAGCATCTAAAGATTCAGGCAGTATGAATTTTCTGCAGGAGAACTGGCAGGTGAACATGTTGCGCCGTTTCAGCGTTACTTGCAAAACCCTCGGCCGTACCGTAATCCTGGAAACGGCCGATTGGTTCGTGCTCAGCAGGGAAGGCATCAGCGCGATCCATTTTCGCGCCCTGTGCGCGTGCGGAAAAGAACACGTGGGCATTAACCTCCCTTCCATCTTCAATTAGCCCGGTTCCGTTCGCTCCTGTTTGCAAAAAACTCCAGGCCAAACCACTCTCGACGCGAACCCCGCCCGTTTCGGGCGGCGCGTATTGCAGATACTCCGCGAAGTCGATAAAATTTTTGCTCACTCAAATGACCTTGTCCCGAAAGCCATGACCCAGAAGAGCAAGATTTTTCCGTCGGTGGACGCAGCCGTTGCGGATATTCCCGATGGCGTGTCGATTATGTTCGGCGGTTTTGGCGGCGCCGGATTCCCCAACAATTTGATTCAAGGCTTGGCGCGCAAAGGCTCCAAAAACCTGGCGGTGATCAGCAACAACTGCGGCACTGGTGAAGGCGAATTGGGAATTCTTTTCAAGAACCGGCAGATCAGGCATGTTACCGCGGCATTCCCGGGGCCCGGAGCTACTTACTTTCAGGAACAATTCGACAAGAAGGAAGTCGAGCTGGAACTGGTGCCGCAGGGGATTCTTTGCGAGCGCTTGCGGGCTCAGGGTGCCGGGATTCCGGCGTTTTTTTCGCCGGTGGGGGTTGGCACCGAAATCGCCAATGGCAAAGAAGAGCGCGTGATTCGAGGGCGGCGCTGTATTTTGGAGCAGGCCATTGGCGCGGATTATGCATTCATCAAGGCGTTTCGTGCGGACCAGCTCGGTAATTTGGTTTTTCGCAAAGGGGCGCGCAACTTCAATCCGGTGATGGCTACCGCGGCAAAGACTACGATCGTGGAAGTGGAAGAAATTGTGGAAACTGGTTCTTTGGATCCTGAGGTGATCGTCACACCTTTCGTTTTCGTACACCGCATTGTCGTGGCGAAGGGATTGCGCTATGTCTAAGCCGCGATTGTCCCGCGAACAGATTGCTGCGCGTGCGGCGCTGGAACTGCCCGACGGCGCTTGCGTGAATCTGGGGTGGGGAATCCCGAATTTGACGGCGGCCTACGTGCCTGCCGGCGTTACCGTTTACTTTCATAGCGAGAATGGAATTCTGGGGATGGGTCCGCGCGCGGCGAAGGGCCAGGAAGATTTCGATTTGGTTGACGCGATGAAGGTTCCAGTTACGCTGGTGCCGGGCGCGGCTTTCTTTGCGCAGGAAGATGCTCATGTGATGACGCGGGGCGGTCACCTGGATGTGTGCATTCTGGGCGGGCTGCAGGTTTCAGAACGAGGCGATCTGGCGAATTGGCGCGTGCCCGGGGCGCGCGGCGCGGGCGGGATTGGCGGGGCTATGGATATTGCAGTTGGTGCGCGGCATTTGATCGTCACGATGGAGCACACGGCGAAAGACGGTGCCCGCAAGATTGTGAAGCGTTGCGACTATCCTTTGACTGCGGTGGAATGCGTGAAAACCGTTATCACTGATTTGGCGGTGATCGATGTGACTCCCCAGGGCTTGAATCTGCGTGAGGTGGCTCCGGGTTTCACCGCCGAAGAAGTGCAGGCTTTGACTGAGGCTCAATTGCATTATTCGGGTGTGGTGCCGGAGATGCTCGCTGCAAGAACGTCAAATTGATTCGGCGGTATTCGCGCCACCCATTCTGATTTTTGGGAGTATGATTTCTTCGATGGAAGCTGAATCGCAGGGCAGTAAACCGATAACGTATTGGATCGGCGAAGGTGGCGGCTGGCTGCTGCGCCATGTGGTAAGCGGGCTTGGCCGCGACTGGCATTACTCCCAATATGTTCACGTTCCTTGGGCTCGCCGTAAATTCCTGGGCGGCGGCGTTCTTTGCGATGGGTCGGGTTCCGCGGTGCAGCGGCCATTCTTTTTCTGGTGGCTTTTCTGGACATGGCCGACGGCCAGGTGGCGCGCCGCGTAGGGCGCGTGACGGCATTTGGCGCGTTCTCTTATTCTCAACGCTTAAACCGTCATTCAGACCTCGCGCTTTACATGGGCCTTGTCGTCTATTACACGCTTTTCGCAGGACGGCCTTTTTACATGGCGCTTGCGGCCGTGGCGATGGCTAGCTCGTTCATGGTCAGCTATTCTCGCGCGCGCGCCGAATCGCTGATCCCTCTCCTGCAAAGTGGGATTCATGGAGCGCCCCGAGCGGCTGGTGCTTTTGACTCTTCGGTGGGGCTGTTCAGCCGAATGGCTCCCGTGCTTTGGGTCATCGCGACGATGTCAACGATCACCGTAATTCATCGCGTCGTTTATACCTGGCAGGAATTGCGCGCTGGACGCTCGTTGCCCGCCGCGAGCGCCACCCAAACTTCCTGAGTCTCCCGCGCGTTTTCTCTTCCCGTCAACTTTCTTTTCCTTCAATTGACTCCTCCACCGGCGTGACGACGATTTCCCGCACACGATCCCGCAGCCCATTACGTCCTCGTCCCTGCTAACCGAGGTCTACGTTTCAATCGTGTCGTGCAAATATAGCACCTGGGATTTTCCCCGGGTAAAGCATCCAGTTGCCCGTTTGAAAAAATTCGTAGGAGCCGACGATGCTGACCGGAACGACCGGCACGCCGAATTTTTGCGCGAGATTAAAAATCCCTTTTCTACGGCTTCCCCGACATGGCCGTTGCGCCTTCGCCCACCCTCGGAAAATGCGATCGAGGCGACACCGGAATCCAGCGCAGCCTTCGCTCTACTTCGTGACAGAACTTCCAGTGATT
Organism: uncultured Acidobacteriota bacterium; assembly: GCA_963847695.1. Taxonomy (GTDB): domain Bacteria; phylum Acidobacteriota; class Terriglobia; order Acidiferrales; family UBA7541; genus Palsa-295. Next base: position 189,407 of record CAWKAX010000009.1, read on the forward strand.
CGCGGCTGGGGACATTCGGTACAGCAATGTTTCCAAAGCGGCCCATTAACCAGCCGTAAACGGGAATTTTGAAATGAGATTCCAGTTCGAACCCGCGTAGGAATTGTGGAATCGCGGGACAGACGACGAAGGGGTCGAAGAGATTCACATGATTGCTGACGAAGATACTCGTGCGAGCCGGATCGAATCCTGGTGATCTGCGAACCTCGAGTTTCACGCCGACGAGTCGTAGAATATTCCGAAAGAAGAGCCGCTGCGGCCAATCGTTTTTTCGCGGGTGGAGGAAGAACACCGAGAACCATGAGAAATATGGCGACCACGGCGAAATGAACTCCTGCTCTACGGCCGATAGCAGCGAGAGATCGGATCGTGAGCCAGGCTTTCTTCATACGATCACGTCCAGCGCCCCCGGGAAGAATTCGAGTTATTCTGGCATTCCAAGCGGAGAATTTCGCCATCCACCATCGCGTTCACTGGCCCATCGAGATTGAGCTCGATTCGCTCTTGAATCTCAGCGCGAGAGGCGAGCGCGGGATGGTCACGTGCGTGCCGGTAAACAAACGCGGGAAAAGCCCGCTGAAGGAACCGGGATGCGTCCAATGGGATCTCCACCGAACATACTCGATCTGACCGTCGGTGGGATCGGCTTTCGGCGCGATCATCATCTTCCAGCCCGTGAATTTGCTGTTGCTGAAAACGAGAAAGGACAACAGGAACGCCGGTCCCATTCGGTGGCATTATTCAGGCGATGCGAGAAACGCGTTGTAGAGCGAAGTGAGGGGCCAGACGCGTGACCACACACATCGAGAATGTAGCCTAGTTTACCCCAGCGTTTGAAACGGCGATTTGTGAGTTCACCCACATCCGCGGGAAATCCCAAACTCATCAGATTCAAGAAATAAATTTCGCCCTGAGCGTGATGGAAAAGACGAATCACATCGCAACGGCTGCCTGCCGTTGACCGCCTCGCAGCGCTTCAATCGTGTGATCCGCGCCGTGCTTCGTAAATTCATGAGAAAGGAATTTCCCGTGCCAAGAGGAAGAAAGCCCAGCGCCGGGCGCGCACGCCGAGCCTCGGGAAAAATGCCGTTCATGATTTCGAAGGAGGTGCCGTCGCCGCCGACCGCGAGAAAATCTCGAAAGTCCTACGCGCGATAAGCGCCGCGGGCGAGTTCGATCGCCTCACCCGCTGCGTGGTTCCGCCACTTCGATTTCGATTCCTGCGCCGCGCGCGCGATCGGGCGCTGCCGAGCGAGACGGCCGCACCTGCCGCCGCCCGCTGCGGGATTCACGATCGCAAGAAATCGTGGCGTTCACGGGGCCGTCCGTCCTCGTCAAGCCCGAAATAGCTTGGCAGGTCACAGTGGCACCACTGCTTCGGGCTGCAGCTTATCCCTGATTTGCTCGGCCAGTCGGCGCGCTTGATTTTCATCGAAGCGGTGAGCGGAAAATCCTGGTCCCAGGCAGATAGCCGCCGATGCGTTTGTAATTCAGCAGCTGCGAATTGCGTCTGACAATCCGCGCTACGATGTCGATTCACGGTTTGCCCTGTTCGGGGTGAAGCACCAAAATCAGTTGCTCGCCGGCCATCGTGCGCTCCGGCCACACATAATTCGCCGCGAACACGCAGAACTCCTTCACCGGAAGCCCCTCGAACGCATTCTCGATATCTTCGGGATAGATATTTTTCCTTCGGCGGTGACGATCATATTTTTCTTACGGCCGAAGAGTTGCAAGTGGCCGGACGCATCCATGCGGCCCAGATCGCCTGTCATCAGCCAGCCATCGACAATCGTTTCGGCCGTCAATTCCGGATCGTCGAGATAGTGGGACATGATGGTCTTGCTGCGCACAGCCACTTCGCCGATTCCATCCGCGTCAGGTTTGACGATGCGAATTTCGACTCCGGGCAGCGGGCGGCCAACAGTATCCGTGCGAAACGGGATTGAAATCGTTCAGCGTGACGGCGGTGCCGGCTTCGTGAGGCCATAGCCGTTCGCAACCTGAATGCCCAGATCGTAAAAAAATTGCAGCGTCTGCGGCTCAGTGAATGCGCCGCCAACAAACAGCGCGCGCAGCTCGCCGCCGAAAGCTTCGTGCACTTGCCCAGCAGCGGCGGCTGACGTCAAGTTCGGCGGCGGCGCGTCAGCATGCGATTCACGGCGACAGCGCGTTGAACATTTGCGTTTGCCGGAGGCAGATCCGCAAATCGTGTCTGCAAGCCCTTCTGAGATTCTTCAGCACCAGCGGCACCAGGCCATGTAGGTGATTTTGTATCGCGTGAATGCTTCGCGAACAAATTCGGGCCGCAGAGTGCGCAAATGGACGACTGTCCCGCCGCAGGTGAACGGCCCGATGAATCCGACCATAAAATCGATGGCGTGATTGGTGGGGAGAATGCTCAGATAGCGCACGCCGGGCCAGAAAGGATACAGGGCGGTCAGCGACATGCACTGTTCCAGATAATTGTCGTGCGTCAGCACGCAGCCCTTCGGACGGCCTCCCGTTCCCGAGGAATAGACGATGCACGCCGCATCTTTGCGTGCGCGCGGGACGAAATCCGGCGCTTCGCTCGCCGCGAAATTCCTCCCAGCGTGCGCCCCCAGCCAGATCGGCATTCGGTGGCGCTTCGGTCACAAGCACCATGCGCGAATTCTGTGCTCGAATTCTGCCGACTGCGTGATCGCGCGCCACAGATGGTATTCGACGATCAGGAATTCAGCCTTCGAGTGTGCGAGCAGATTGCAGATGCTCGGCGCGCCGTCAGCTTGTAATCGAGCGGGACAAGCACGCCGCCGCAGAAAAAAATGGCATACGCGGAAATCAGCCATTTCGACTGATTGGTCATGATGATCGCGGCGCGCGTCGCCTTGCGCAAAGCCAGCATCCTGCAGCGCGGCGGCCAGCGGCAAGGCCGTTTCCCTGAATTGCCGGTAGGTGAGGCGCGATTTTCGCGGTCGCGGTCGGCCTCGATCAGGCAGACTTCATCGGGCCAGCGATCGAGCGCGGCTCGCAGAGCCTCTCCCAGGCAATTGTATTGACGCAGGTCCAGCATTAGAGGCGGGATTGGATGCGCTCGGCGAGCGTACGGAAATCGCTGACGCCCTGAAGCTCGTAGTCGGGCAGCTCGATGCGGAAATGCTGCTCGATGCGCGTGAGCAGATCGAGCGCCTGCAGGCTGTTGATGCCGAGCGTCTTGAAAAAATCGTCTCTGCGGAAAGCTGCTCGCAGTGGCACCTTGAAATGCGTCGCCGCGAGCTCCAGAATTTCGTCGGTCGTTTCTTGTAGGGTCATCTCTATTTTGCCACAAATTAGGGCGTATCTCGCGAACGGCTACGGCAGGTAAGGCAGCGCGTCGGTGCTTTCAACGAATTTCCGCAAGGCCTCCCGCACCGCCGGGCGCGCAAAAAGCTCGCAGAAAATATCGATCTCCCGTCGCAGTTCTTCGTGGGGGATCGGCTTGATGAAATTCTTTGCGGCAATCGCAGTTTCGCGATCGAATTTCGCCAGCTGCGCGGCAGTGGAGCGCGCGACGCGCAGCGCTTCGTCCTTCAGCCACCACCTGGCTTACCAGTCCAACGGACTGTGCTTTGGTCGCGTTGATGCTGCGGCCGGTCAGAAGCAAATCGCGCACGACGGCGTTTCCCAAGTCGCGCTTGAGCCGCGGAATTCCCCCGAAACCGGGGATCAGGCCAAGGCGCAATTCGGGAAAACAGAAACGCGCCATTTTGTCCGCGATAATCAAATCGCAGGTCAGCGCCAGTTCGAATCCGCCGCCAAAGGCGATGCCTTCCACCGCGGCAATGGTGGTGAGCGGCGCCGCGTCGAGCGTATTCATGACCTTGTGAATCCGTTCGAGAAAATCGTGCAGTCGGCTGGCGCGTTCGTCGGCCGCCAGTGGTTGGGATTCGCGGTAGAGCTCGCGCAGGTCGGCTCCGGCGCAAAAGCCTTCTTGGCGCGCGCTTGAAATAATCAATGAGTGGGCGTCTTGCTGCAGCTTGGGCAGCGCGTTTACGAAGAGTTCCAGCTCGGGTAGGGTGAGCGAACCGATCTCATTGCACGGCGCGCGATCCAGGACTAAGTGGATCGCCCCGTCCTCTTGGGACCACGAAAGAGTTTTTCCTTGGAAGGTGTTCATTCGGCTTTCTTCGCGTACATCTCTTCGATTTCCGTGGCGTAGCGCTGACCGATCGCGTCGCGCTTGAGCTTACCATTCGAGGTTAGCATGCCGTTATCCGGGCTGAAGGGTTCCGGGACAATCCGAAACGCTCGGACCTGTTTGTAGTGCGGCAGATCTTTGTTGACCTGATCGATTGCCGATTGCACCGCCGATTCCGCTGATCCATTGGCGGAGTTCATGGTGAGCAGAGCGGAAAGAAAACTGCGCTGATCGCCGACCAGTACCGCCTGCTCGGCGCTCGGCAAAGCCAGGAGCAGCGCGTTTTCAAGCGGTTCCGGCGGAACTTTATGCCCAGAATTCAGCACGATCAAGTTCTTGAGCCTTCCGGTGATGCGCCAGTTTCCGGTGGCGTCTACTTCGCCTTGATCTCCCGTGTGAAACCAGCCGCCCTCCAATGCTTCGGCGGTGGCTTTTTCGCGCTTCCAGTAGCCGGGAAAAATGTGCGGCCCGCGGACCAGAATTTCTCCGGTGTCGGCAATTTTCATTTCGGATCCGGCGATGGAGACGCCGACGCTGCCCGGGACCATGCGGTGCGGATCGTCCATGGTGCAAATTGCGGTGGTTTCGGTTAGGCCGTAGACCTGTAGCACCGGAATGCCGAGCATCATGAAAAATCTTTGCGTTTCCTGCGCGAGCGGCGCGGAGCCACAAATCAATGCCTTCAGATCCGCGCCAAGGCCGGCTCGAATCGTCGGAAACATAAAGCGGTTCGCGATCCCCAACCAAAAGGAGTCGGTCAGTTTTGCGGCCCCTGCTTCGGCGCGCTGGTAGGCGCTCTGCGCCTTGGAAAATAGTGTCGCGGCGAATGCACCGCGGGTTTGAATCGTTTCCTGTATTCTCTTGCGCACTCTTTCTAGCAACGTCGGCACATTCAAGAAGTAATGGGGCGACGCCAGCTTCATTTCGTCGGCGAGCTTGGTCAGATCGCTGGAGAGCGTCAGGGCGCTGTCACGCGAGAGGAATGAGAGCATGGCAATCCAAGACGCGGCAAACGAAAACGGCAGGTAGTGGAAAATCCGGTCGGGCTCCGTGCGCGGGCCCATCAATTCATCGAGGCGTCCGTTGGTGCAGCCGAGCATGAAGGTCACGTTGCTCGCATTCAGCATTACGCCCTTGGCCTCGCCAGAAGTGCCGGAAGTGTAAATGATGGTGACGATGTCCGCGTCTTCATGTTTCAGCGGAGGAGTGGCCGCGGCAGGCTCGTCCAAGAAAATACTGTCGAGTAGCGAAATGTTCGGGGCGGTGGGCCACAGCTTCTTAAGCTCCGCGGCTACAGCGGCATTGGTACAGAAAACGCGCAGAGGCAGGGAATCCCGCAGCATGTGAATTAATTCGGCGGGAGCTTGGCGGGAATAGAGCGGCACCACCACGACGCCTTCGGCCATCAGCGCGAGATCCAGTGCGATCCAGCGAATGCTGTTGGAGGCTAGCAACGCACAGCGGTCGCCTTTCTTCAGTCCGCGAGCACGCAGAAATTGGCGGGCCTGCTGAATCATTTTCAAAAGTTGCTCGCCGGTTACCGGGCGCAGCTCCCCGTCGTGAATTTCGGAAACCACCGTGCGGCTGGCTGAGCGCTGCAGCCTGTCGAAAATCGTCTCAAGGAACGTCATTGCTGGAGCCATCGCTTTCTAGGAAGCCAGTACGCCGCTCTGCGCTTCGAGCAGCTTGATGAGGTTGGGGCTCAGGGGCGGAAGATATTCTTCCCAGCTCAGCACGCCGCTGCGAACCGGGAATTCGGGATAGCGTTTCGCGACTTGCTCTTCGAAATAGGTGCCCATGCGGGCCATGAGTTGCAGGTTCCGGGCTACGGTGCGGCCCATCGAGTCGCGAACAGTTTCTGTTTCTGTGTCGAGAGCTTTAAGTGAAGTTACGATTCGGTCGGCGAGATCAGGTTCGTCGACGCGCATCAGCAGGTGGTCGTGTCCGCGTTCGCGCATCAGATTGCGGATGCGCTCGTCCATGGTGACGCCGGCCGAGGGCACTCCGGCCGGCATAGAGGTGACGATGGCGTGGTAGCGCGACGAGAGGATGCGGTCGCTGGCACGCAAGATGCTCACCAGCTCGTACATATTGAATTGCTTGGAGCCGAAGACCGGCGCGCCGCCCAGTTTTTCGGCGACACGTTCGCAGGCTTCTTGGTCCAGCATTTCCATGGCGACCAGTATCGGAAATACTTTGCGTGTTTTTTTGTAGATTTTTACGCCTTCGGCCATGGCGTTCAAATATTTGTCGTAGGCCGCGGTGACGGCTGGTCCGGACTTATGAAAATAAATTGTGCGGTAGTAGCTGTCTTTGTACGCGCCCGCGACTGAATGGCCCAGCCACTTAACCAGCGAAGCGGTCACCGGCCACCAGAAAGGATTGATCGGGCACACCGCTAGCACAGGAGTTGATCCGTCCCATCCCGCATCGCGCAGGGCTTTCGCGCCATATTCGTTTCCCAGCGGCTCGAAGGTCCAGGCCGTATCGGTGCCCAATTCAGTTGGAACCCCGAGTTTGCCCAGCACGGCTTGCGATTCCACGTTGCGCGTGATGACCAGCGAATCGCGGCAATAGCGCCCGCACATTTTCTGGACCAGAGGATCCATGTCTCCGGCTTCAGCGCCGTAGGCGATGCTCAATTTATTTTGGGCGGAGGCGATGCCCAGGGTGCCAATCATCATGGTAGTCAGCGCGTTGGCGAATTTGCTCTTGAACATGGAGCCTTCGCAGGCCACCACGCCGTCGTTCTGGCGCACTTCGGAATGCAGAAACGGCGGAAACACGTCGGGCAGGTGAACCTGTTTGGCATCGCCGAAGTATCCGCGGGTCAGATCGAAATTTTGGGACATCACGCTTAGGGCCAGATTTTCGTCGCCCAAAATGCGGCGGACTTGGCGGATCATTTCTTCCACGCGCACGTCCGAGCCGGTGTTGCGGGTGCCGTTGTAGCCGGCGAAGAGAAGCTTCAGTTTGTTTCCGGGCTGCCAGGCGTGGCCTGCGCCCAACATGTGCTCAAGCTTGTTGAACTCGATCAGGCCGCTGACCCAGCCTTCGAGCAGCAAATCGGTCATCGCGAGATTGCGTCCTGCCCCGCGCCAGCTTGGCGCGCCGCGGAGTTGGAATTCGCCGGCGCCGGCCACTCGCGGTATTTATACACGAAGTGATTGTCGCGGCTGAATTTCAGCAGCGGAAAAGAGTATTGCGAGAATGGTTCGGGCTTGCGGCCCATTTCTTCGACGGCGCGAGTGTTGTCAAAAACCGTATTCCACACCAGGTAGGGGAGAAAAACTTTCAGCAGGGTGGCGAGACCACCGATTTTTCCGGCGCGTCCGGCCAGCGCGTTGACCATTTTGGTGGCGGACTTCTCGAGGTGGAGCAAATTTCGGGCCGCGTTTTCCTTGAGCTCGGAGAGCGCGTCGGTCAACTTGCACGAATGTCTCGTACCGGTGCCCGACGAGAGATGATAAATCTCGTGCAGCGGTTTTTTTTTCTGATGCAGCATCGCGACCGCGTCCGCGACAAAATCCACCGGAACGATGTCGATATGATCCGTCCGGCGGAAGGGAAGAACAGGCAGCCCGGCGAGAAAGACGAACGCGCGAACCATGTCGAATTGCGTTCGTTTCCGGCGCGGCGGCTGTCGCCCAGCACGATGCTGGGGCGGAAAACCGTGCGCTGCACGTCAGGGAGCATCTCCGCGCACCATGTGTTCGCAGAATTTCTTGGTGCGCGCGTAGGGATCGTAATCGGAACGGTTCCAGTCGATCGAAGCGTCCTCGGTGACCACTTCGTTGGCTGCGCGTTCCTGCCACCGCGACAGTGGAGACCTGGCTAAATCGCCGCAGTCCATGCGCGTCCTGGGCGCGCGTGGCGAGCTGAATCGACTTCCAGCGTCCCGCGCAGATTTACGTTTAGGCAGTTTTTTTCGGACTTGCGGTTCAGCGATGCGGCGCAGTGAATAATCGATTCCGTAGTTCCAACCAGCCGGAAATATTCGGAATCCTGCAAACCGAAATGCGCATCGGTGAGGTCGCCCAGATAAATATTCGACGCGCGATTTCGACAGCATCCCGGAATTGCGGGAAATCCAAATGCAATTGCAGAGCATGCCAGAGGCGTTCTTTCGCTTCCTGCTCGGTCTTTGCGCGGACCAGCAGGTTCAGCCGATCGGAATGATTCGATCGAGCAGAATGGACGCAATGTGCGCGCCGATGTATCCGGTGGAACCAGTCAGAAAAATGGCCACAGTAGTTTTGGTTCCCGACGCTGTTGCGGAGCTGCTCCCGCGACCGTGCCGTTGCCTTCTCGCTGTCGCTGGCGGTCAGCGGCACCAAGCGGCGCGCGCGGGACTCCGGCGCGCGTCCCTCGATCAGCGGATAACACCACTTGCGCAGCGCCGGAACATGAACGTTAATCCAATAATCCCACCAATCGAGGACGCACGCGTCATAGCCAAAATCGCCCGCTCTTCGGCGGGGACGGAAGAGGAGAGGCGTTCGATGTTCGCCGCCTCGAACACGTGATCGTTATGCAAAATGAAAGGTTCGAAAAGCGAGATCAGCTTGATGACTTTTTCGAGTTCGCGTAGTGCGGGCTAACGGCGGCTTGGAAGAAGGAAGGGTTGGGCGGTGCGATTGATGCCTTCGACGATTGCTTTCTGGGCCGGGACCGAAAGCTTTTCGTAGCGCGCCTTGGAAACCGGAATGGCGTCGAACTTCAGGCGGATTCGGTGCTCGAAGCCGCTCTGCGCGCGATAAAACTTGCGGTGGCCCAGTCCGGTTAGTTCGATCGAACGTCCCATGTGCATGGCGTTGGCCACGGATGTCGCTAGATGGTAGACCTCGGCGTGTCTGCGTTGCACCAGAGCCGCGGAGATCAGAGTCATGCCGCGCGTCACCAGATCCACCGGAATGATGTCCAGGCATTTAGCTTCGTTGGTCGGCAGCTGCCGGAAAAATGTGCCCAGCAAGTAGGAAAGCGACGCGGACGTGTTGATTCCTTCGTTCCAACCCAGAAACGGTTTCTCGAGGAAGATTCGACGATTGCCGGCCGCACTACGGCACGGCTGCGGAAGGATTGGCGTCGATGAAGTTCCGGATCAGCGATTCCGAGAGGCTCTTGGTAAAGGTGTAGGTATTCGGCCAGCCGAGTTCTACCGCCCGATTTGATCCGGCGTCGGTAAGCGTTTGACGCAGCCAGCGGACCCGGTTTTTGCGGATTTGATTTTCAAGTGCGGCGCCATGCAGGTCTTTGGCCGCATGTTCTTTTTTCTGGGCCGCCTTTTTCAATTCGTCGGTGACTTCGGCTGACTCCGCGCGCGCTTCGGTCTCTACTACCAAATTTTCCAGGCGCTGCCATTCCGCGACCGCGTCGTAATCTTTCAATCCGTGCGGCGTGTAATTGGCCGGCAAAACTTCCATCACCCGACCGTCGCGCTGTCCCACCACATAGCAAGTAGAAAGATGCAGCAGGCCGGCGTGATCGCACTCGCGAAGGAAGTCGAGGGTGTACGCGGTCGCGCGCACGTTGGTCGCCAGCGCATCGCGGATGTCCGGATTGAAATCGGTCAATCCGGAACTGTTGATGATGACGTCGAGCGCGCGGGTCAGGCGTTGCTTCACCGCCGTATCAGGCCCAGGCCCGGCTTGCTTACGTCGCCGTCTACCACTTCGATTCGTTCGCGCAGGAAATCTGCAAAACCATCGCCGTATTGTGCGGACAAGCCTTCGAATACTGGCGATTCTTCCAACACGCGTTGAAAACGCTCGATGGCGGTCGACTGTTTATTGCGTCGCACCAGCAAATAGATTCGCCCGATGTCCGGCAGGTCTTTCAGCAGCGGCCAGCCACACTTTGCCGATGAAGCCGGTCGCGCCGATCAGCAGGATGTGCTTGCCAGCGAGGGTTTCGCGCACCCGCAACGGCGTTCGATTGGCGCCCGAATCGAAAAGCACCACCGGCTTCCGAACTTTGCCATCCGGACGGTCGGCCGGTTGGATCGCCTGGTCGAGCAGCGCCGGATTTTTTTCAAATCCAAGCACGGAGACTAATTTTCGCGTCGACTCGTCCGTTGGGTTGGCCTCCGGTGAAGCGGGCGAAAAGTCCGCGCGGGCGAATCACCGGATCGAGCAATCTTCCGGTGGCCTGGCCATCGCGGAAATCGAGGCGGTTGGCGATGATGTGCTTCACACCCAAGTGTTTGGCCAGCGGACGCATAATGTGATCGAGCCCCTGGCTCACCAGAATAATGTCGCTTCCGGAGGCGATGGCCTGGTTCAGCAGCGCGATTCCGGGCGCTTTCAGCCGAGGCTTCAGCGAGTATTCGAAAAATTCTTCGCCGAGCAGGTCCAGGCGGTCACGGCTGACTCCGCGCAAAACGGTGTGCAGCAGGCGAGTGGCGAATTTGCGATTGGCGATGTACAGCAGCGGGCGGGCCAGCGCCAGCACGGCCATCGCGCCGCGGCGGCCCCAGCGCTCCAAAAAACTTTGGGAATTCCAGGCGAAAAACCCCACCGGGCGCACGGCGGTCAAGTTTACCAGGCTACCTTCTACGCGCCAGAAGACCGGCTCGCGCACGGACGCGCCGGGCGCCTGATTTTTACTTTGCGAATTTTGGCCAATTGGATTGGACAACGACGTCGTCACGTAACGGACCTGATGATTTGTGGAATTACAAAATTATCACGCCCACCGCGGCCATTCAAGGTTTCGCGGCCCGGAGCGGCGGATCCGAACGCTACTTCTCAGGTTCGGGGTATTTGAAAATGAAGCTGTCCACCGCAGGTCCCGCCACGCCTCGCGTGTTGTATTCCAGCATGTACTGGATGTGGTCTTTGTCTTCGGGATAGTTCACGCCAACCGGGTACGGGTAGGGAACCGGCGTGTGGAAGGGCAGCGGCGTGACGGTATCGCCGTGCGCGGCGTAGAAGTCCATGTCCTTGGCAAAGCCGTCGGCGTAAAAGAAGTAATCGCGGGTCCAGCCGTTTGGGATGTCCGGGAGATGGGTGGCGTCAAAATCCACTGCGACTTCGTCACCCGACCCGTAAATTACATATTTTTCGTCAACTTTGCGGACCAAATCGGAAACATCGCCGTAGCGGGTGTAGTTGCCGGTTTGCCGCGAGTAGGGGCCGGTGGCGCTGACGTCTTCGTAGACATAGGTGAGGTCGTTTTTCGGATTGCCTTCGACCACGCGGGGGTAGCCGCGGAAGGCCAGGTTTGCTTTGGCCAGCGGAATTTCGGTCTGGGTGAATTCCACGTCGGGTGCTGAATTATCGATGCGGATGCGGTCCCAATAAATCCGCAGATTTGTTTTGATGCGGATGAAGCGCGTGCCATGCGGCAGTTTACCGGTCAGGTCGGCGACCATGGTGCGCGAAAGTCCGGCGGGGAATCCCATGTCCGGCACCACCATCTGCCAGGCGCCGGAATCGTCCTGGGCTTCGACGAACGGAGGCACAGCGGTGATGCCGGCTTGCCACGCAGCGTAGAGCGAACTGGCGCTGAAATAATCGGTGAAGCCGTCGAGCAGCAGACGTAACGGTTTGGTCTCGTCCCAGGCGCCGAGATCCAGTTCGATTCCGTGCATCGCGGCAAAACCTGCGTAGGGAGCGAGCGCAAAACTGGTCACGTACTTGCGGTCGCGCTCCTTCAGCTGCGGCAAGATATTGTGATTCTGATCGTCCCAGGCGCCGTCCGGCAGGTGGGCTCCGCGGCTGGCGATGACTTTGTATTGCGGAAAGGGCGGACCGCTGGCGAAACGCTCGTTGGGATAAACCTCGACGTCGATCGGATGGTCGATAGCGATGAGCCGCACCTTGTCGAGGTAATCCAGCTCTTCCATCGGTTCCAACATGCGGAAACGAATCAGCCCTTCCTGGGGCTGCACCAACGAGCCGGTTACCTTCAGGTATTCATCGGGGTCAGGAGTGTTGCGCTGATTCGGTCCGGTCCAGTGGCCGACAATTCCCGGGCCGATCATGTCTGCGAGAAATTCGAATTTTTTTCCGTTCCAGACGAAGACGATCGGACAGGAGCTTCCTCGCCGATCGATCTCGGTCACCACTTCGTCTTTATGCGCGGGAATTTCGAGTTCATCCTGCAGCACGCCCGTCGGCCACAGGACGCGCACCACGTCGGCGCTACGTTCGACGCCCAGACCCGCGACGATCGTACTGGGCCCTTGCCCCAGGTAGCCCGAGGAGCCGGGAATCTCCCACTTCTGCCGCAAAGCGCCGGCAAAAAGCTCTACTTTCGATCCGATCGCGCTCTTATTGTCGTTCTCGCCTTTCAGCGCGATGCGTATCCAGTTGTAATCGTTCCCTCCGTCATTTTTCAGCAGCACCGGCGGCAGGCCATTTTGGGTGATGAGTAATCCGGGTGAGCCGCTGCCATCGAAATCGAAAGCGATGACCGCTCTCGGATTATGCAAAACGATTTTGTCGAGGCCGGTGGCAGCTGGTGACGTCGCGGAAACCTGCTGTGCCTTCATTGCGAAATAAAACGATGTGGCCTTCACCTGCGAAATTCTCCCCAACTGCGACGAGGTCGATCCAGCCATCGTTGTCGTAGTCGATCGGCGCGACGCCCCAGCCGCGCATCCAATCGAGGTCGGGCAACGGGACGCGATCGAATGACTTTCCTTCCACGTTCCGCCACAGACTTAATCCTGGCGATCCCCAGTGGGTGAACGCCAGATCCATCCAGCCATCTTTGTTGTAATCGAGCGCGACGACTCCCGCCGTTGGAGCCGGCATATCGCTGGACCACGGACTGACCAGTTTGAAATCGCCTTCACGCTGATTCAGGTAAATACCCGGCGATTTCCGCCAGCCGGTCAGCACGAAATCGATCGCGCGATCATTGTTAATGTCGCTGCCAATCGCGCCGACCGAAGGCGCGTCGCCGGCGAGTGCGGATTCGCTGGTCCAATCGGTGAACGTGCCGTTGCCATTGTTGCGCCACAAAACGTTTCCGGCGGGAGCCGCATCCGTGGGGAAGGTGAAGGCCTGCGTGGGATTCTCCAGCGGGAAATCGTTGAACCGCGTGACGTAGAGATCGAGATCGCCATCGTGGTCGTAATCGATAAAAGTGAGGCCTAGCGCCAGGCCAGTCGTGAAAATGCCGGACTCTTTGGTCACGTCCTTGAAGGTTCGGTTGCCTTCGTTGTGAAAAAGCAGCACTCGGCCGTCCATGCTTACGGCCAGGTCGGGCTTGCCGTCATTATCGTAGTCGCCGACCGCGCATCCCATTCCTTGACCGCGAAATTCCAGCTTAGCCTCTTGGGTGACGTTGGCGAAATGCCCGTTGCCGAGGTTGCGATACAGCGCGGACGTGCCTCTCCCATCGCTGTCGACAAGGAAAATGTCGGGGCGGCCGTCGCCGTCGTAATCGATGATGCATGCGCCGCTGCCCAGGAATTTCGCCAGGCGATTGGCTTCGTTTTTCTTGGCGGGTGATGCGGCTTGCCCGCGTCGGTGTTCTGCGGCGTCGACGCTACCCGGCGTGCCTGTTCCGGCGGTGCGGCAACCGGCGCGGCTTCCTGCCGTAGCGCGAAACGGGAAGGCCGGAGAAGCCGGTCACGTTCACAAAATGGACGGGCATCGCCGGAGGCACCGGCTCTGGCGCGGGTTGCAAAACTTCTGCGAGTGAATATTTGCCCTGCTCGCCGTAGATGAAGCTGATCGGCTTGCCCAGCTTTTCGGTGGTCAGATGCTGAAATTTGTCGAAGTGTTCTTTGGCCTGCGCCGCGTTATTACTGCGCTGCAGAGCTTGTGCCAATCCAAATTCGGCGGAAACTTGAAAAGGATTCAGCGCGATCGCTTTGCGGAAGGCTGTGATGGCTTTCTCGTATTCCTGTTGCTGCGAATAAATCAGCCCGAGAAAATATTGGGTGTCGGCATCGTAGGAATCGAGCGCCGCTACCTTTTGAAAATCTGCAATCGCGGCCGGTGCATTTCCCGAGGCCTTTTCGAGCAGGCCCAAGTTGAACCAGACGCGCGGATTCTGCGGATCGCGCTGCGCTGATTTCTCCAGAATCACCCGCGCTTCATCGAAGCGCTGCATGTTCAGGAACGCGATTCCAACGTTCAGGCAGCCCGTATCTGTTTCGGGATCGAGGATGCAGGCGCGCTGAAATTTCCCTAGCGCTTTTTCGAACTGCTGACGGTTCATCTGGGCCACGCCGAAATTATTTTCGCGGGTTACGTCCGCGCGCGGGTCTGGCTTCTGAGCTTCCGTGGTGGGAGTTTCGCTGGGTGCTGCGGAGGAATGCTGCGGGTGCGCGCTCTGCTGCGGAGTGGCGGCTCCGATGGTGGACAACGCCACCATGCCGGTCGAGATTGCCGCCGCAAACAGCCACTTCCATTTCTGCATCAGGTAGGGCCTCGCCGCTATTCTACCGTTTTGCCAGCGGCTTTGCGGCTACGATACCTTCTTTTTCTTTGACGGTTATGATTTGGTCGGCGGCGACGTTTTTCAGGGAATCGGTTTGCCCGCTGGGCCAACGGAGTTCGATGGCGTCGGCCTGGGTGTGCGCGCCCAGGCCGAAGGTCAGAATCAGCTCGCTCGATGAAAGGTAGCTCGAGCCGCTGCGCAGGGCTTTAGACTGGGTGTCGGCGCCGGCTGTGACTCGCACGTCGGTACCGATGCCATCGCGATTCGATTTCGTTCCCATCAGCTTGAGCCGCAGGCTGTGATTGGTCGCGCCGGTATTGCGAAACAGCGCTGCCGGGCCGCCGTTGGTGGCGACCAGAACGTCGAGCGCGCCATCGTTATTGATGTCTCCATACGCCGCGCCGCGCGCGACTCTCGGGGCTGCGAACGATGCCCCCACGGATTTCGTCACTTCCTGGAATTTTCCGTTTTCTAAATTGTGAAACAAGTGCGGCGGCTCGGCGTAGCGCACGCGGGGCTGCACGCGCTCGATGGCGTCTTCGATGTGGCCGTTCGCGACGTACAAGTCCAGCCAGCCATCCAGATCGTAGTCGAAGAAAAAGCATCCGAAGCCGAGCGTCAGCAGGGAAGCGTGGCCGACGTCTGACTGCGGTGCTTCATCCACAAACAATCCGTTCTTCTCGTTGTGATACAGCGCGAGCATCTGATTCGAAAAATTGGTGATGACCAGGCTGGCGGCGCCAGAGCGGTCGTAGTCCGCGGCGTCGACGCCCATGCCGGCGCGCGCGATTCCGTCTTCGTTGTAGGCGATTCCGGACGCGATACCTTTTTCGGTGAAGGTTCCGTTGGTGTTGTTGAGGTAGAGCTTGTTCGGCTGGGTGTCGTTGCTGATTAGAATGTCCGGCCAGCCATCCTGATTCGCGTCAAACACTGCGATGCCCAGGCTTTTCGAATTCGTGTCGTACAGTCCGGCTTTTTGCGTGGCGTCTTCGAAGGTTCCGTCGCCGCGGTTGTGCCAGAGGCGCACCGAAGTGCCTTTGTAGGCTTCCGGGGTGCAGTAGGATTTTGTTTTTCCATCCAGCGTGCAGGTGATGTCAGTCGCGGGCGTCCATTGGACGTAATTCGCGACGATCAGGTCTAGTTTTCCATCGCGGTCGTAATCGACCCACGCCGCGCCGGTGCTGAATTCGTTTGGTCCCCACAGGCCCGCTTGCTTGGTTACGTCGGTGAACGTTCCGTTCCCGTTGTTGTGGAAGAGATGGCTTTGGCCCAGCGTGGTGATGAAAATGTCGTCGTGGCCGTCGTTGTCGTAGTCTCCGATCGCTACGCCCATGCCGAACATTTCGACGGCGAGGCCGGCCTTTTGGGTCACGTCGGTGAATGTGCCGTTCTGGTTGTTGTGATAGAGCGCTAGCGTGGTGTGCTTGCGGGTCTGTCCCGGCCAGTCCATGCCGTTCACCAGCAGAACGTCCTGCCAGCCGTCGTTGTCGTAATCGATGAAGGCGACTCCCGGGCCCATGGTTTCCGGGAGCCACTTTTTTCCGGTGGCGCCATTGTTGTGGATGAAATGAATTCCGGCGGCTTTGGTGATGTCTTCGAAGCGTACGGTCGAGCCAGCTGCAGCGGGTGCGTTCGGTTTCGTTTGCGCAGCGTTGCGTGCACCCAGGTTTGCAGTGAACGCGGCGGTCAGTGCGAGCAACAATGCGGCGGCCACACCACCCCTGTAGATTCGCTCAGTCGATTGCATTATTCGTGCGCCTTGGTTTCGGAAGGGATTTGCGCGACGGCTTTGTTCGCTTCGCGCGCGGGCAGCGGTTGATGCGTCCGCACTGTCGCGGATTGGGCGGCGGCTTTAGGTTTTACCGTTTGCGCTAAATCTGAAACGTGTTCGTGGATTGGCTGACGTTCGTTGTTGTCGGCTTCGTGCGTGCGCAGATAAGGTCCGGTGAGGGTCTGCGCTGATTCGTCGGCTTTGAAGCGCAGGTAGCGCGTTTGGAATTCGGAGGCTTTGTCCGGCTGGCCTAGGCCCGTGTAGGTCAGCATTAGGTTGTAATTCGCTTCGAGGTCTTCTGGGTCGATGGCGAGGGTCGCGTTGAATTCACGCAGAGCATCGGTGTACTTGCGCTGCAGAAAATAGATGCGGCCCAAGTCGTCTCGAACTACGCGATCGCGCGGATACTGGGCTAAGACCGCCTGCAAATGCGGGATGGCCGCGTCGTATTGGCCTTGCTGGCGCAAAACGCGCGCGTAGAAAAAATGGGCGCGCGCCAGATTCGGATTCAAGGCCAGCCCTCGATCGAGAGCTTCTTTTGCGGCTTCAAGGTTTCCTTCCTGCACGCGCACGCGGCCGATATTGATCCAGCCGTCGGGATTTTTGGGATCGATCTGGGTGATCTTCCCAAACGCTCCGGCAGCTCCGGTCAAATCGCCTTGCAGGAACAAGCCGATTCCGAAATCGTTCCAGCGCGTCCAGTCGTCCGCTTGCAACTTCGCATTCGGCACCGGCTCCGGCGCGCCCGCTGGCAGCACCTGCAGGTCGGCTTGATTTTCGGCCATCACCACGATTGGCGGATTCGGAATTCCTTTTGCTCCACCCGGCAGTTTCGAAGGATCGCCGGTGAATTCGTAGTGCGAATCGTCGTAGCTCGGGGCTACCGCATCGGCTGGCTGATCCGGCTTGCGAACTCCCGCGAAAGAGAACTGGGTGTTGAACCACGCAAACTTCCGGTAATTCAGTTTGGCATCCAGATGAATCGGCCCGGTCGCGTTCGCCGGAATCTGCAGCCGATAGTGGATGGTGTCCGCGGCCCCTGGCGGGATCAGATGGACGTAGACCACTGCGCGGGTGGCCCAGGCGTTGCGCTTATTGATCGGGTTTCCATGCGCGTCGATCTGCAGCGAACGATAAAAATGTGCGCCGGGATCGACCGGGCCTTTGCCGGCGTCTTCGACTTCGCCACTCGAGAAAATTGTCTGGCCGTTGGCGTCCTTGGCGGTCAGTTCCACCCAGCAATCGAAGGCATCGACCGTGCCGCCGGGGAAGAAGTGGCCGACTTTGCGGGTGCGCACTACTACGTTGACACGATACGTGCCGTTCCGGCGGACCGACGCACTGACTCGATTCAGCGGGCCGGTCAGCAGTTCGACCGGCGTCGCGGAGTCGGGCGAGGTGTTTACCGGGACAGAGGTTTCAGCCTCTTCGCCTACCGCAAACGTCGTTTGCAGTTGCGGGCGCTGCCCAGTCATCGCGGAACCTTGGGTGGTTCCGCTCTTGTTAGCCGACGCCACGCCAGTTTTCTCTGGCGAAATCGCAAAAATATCCACGCTCACTTCATGGTCTTTCAGGAATTTTTCGGTTTCAGCCAGATGATCCGGGTCGTTGTTGACGAATGGGAGCGCCGTGTTGGCCACCGCGAAGCTGTGCGAGTGAACCAAGCCATCCGCGCCGGAAGAGCCCAACCCGGCAAACCATTCTCGAATCCCGCGCGGCTTCGCTGGGAAACTGCCGGCGTCATTCGATTGTGCCGGAGGCATGTGGCAGTCGGCGCAGTTCTGACCTTTCGCCGGATAGTAAAACGAGCGCGCGCCCTGGAACGAAACTCCGCTGGCTTGCCAGTTGTCGTAATCGTTGAACCCGCGAACCCAGCGGTAATGATTCACCGGCACGTCCAGGTGAACTTTGTGGCAGGTCGAGCAAAATTCCGCGGTCTGGGTGCGCATGAACGGCTTCAGAAATACGCGACGGTGCGGCTCCGGATTCAGCTCGGTAAGAAAATCGTGCAGGCGCACGACCACCGGATTTTTGCTGGCGGCCATTTTGTGCAGCGCCGGGTATTCCAACAAGAAATCGGCCTGACCCATGGTGCTTTTCACTTGGGAGATCGAGTGGCACATCATGCAACCCAGTCCGGCTTGTCCGGCGGGCGTGTCTTCGACTTCGCGGATGGGATGGTCGAACATGCCGCTGTAAAGCAGCGCGGGGTCGTGGCAGCCCGCACACCACTTCGAGGGCTTCACGCCGACGGTGTCCTGCATGTACTCGATGCTTTTGCGGTACCACTGATTGTTGAAAGAAGAGAAGTGGTGTGCGGAGCTTTTCCACTGCTTATAGATGTCCGCGTGGCAGCGCTGGCAAGAATCGGACTCGGTGAAATAGTTGGCGGGAATGTGTCCGTGATCAGCGGTCTGGGCGGAGCTGGGGAAGAATGGTCCCTGCGGACCATCGCCTTCGTTGGCCATGGTTGCCGGCGCGATCGACGGGTTCTCGATGTGGTGGGATTTTTCCCAAGGCACGGTGCGCAGCCACCAGGCCCCGGCCGTGATCAGCGCCGCCGCGATAACGCAGGCCAGGCTTCGCGCCCATCCCGCAGCGATTCCGTTGCTCAGCCAGCCGCGCTGGCCCGCCCAACCTGAAAAAAGTAGCGCGCCTCCAGCAACGCAGGCGCCAATGTGGATGTAGAGCACCGGCCACTCCGCGCGTCGGGTGCCGGTGAAGATCAGCACAATTCCCAGCACGCCGCCAAACGCCAGTAGGATCCATCCGACGCGTGAGACTACCGGCGAAGTTCGCAGGATCGGCAGCAAGCCAACTGTCAGCAGCACCAGAAACGCGACGCCGGTGAAAAGATGAATCAGAATCGCGGCGAAATACGGGACATTCGCGGAAGGCCACGCGTAGACGTACGCCGCAGTCAGAACGAGGATGGCGAGGCTGAAATTTATGATTCGTTTCATGCTTGTTGTCGCATCCGGGCACACAAAAACCGCTTGATGCGCATCCAAATCGTACAGCTAAACGGGGTGCGAGCAAGAAGTTTGCTGGCCGCTCCAAGTGCGGTCAATAGTATTTTTACATTAGGCTTCAACGCGGGTCGCTGCAGCGCGATTCGTGCCCGTGCTAGACTTTCGCGTCTCGATTTTCAAGTTGAAATGCCGAGACTTCGCCGAAATGACTGAAATCCACTACAAATCGCTGGTCGAAATGGCTGATGCTGTCCGCACCCGCAAAATCTCGCCGGTCGAATTGGTTGAGGCCCATCTTGCCCGCATCGCGCAGCTGAACCCCACGTTGAATGCTTTCGTTTTTGTCGACGCGGAAGGCGCTCGGGCTCAGGCGCGCGCTGCCGAACAAGTGCTCGCCAAAGCGCCTACATCGGAATCTTTCGGACCTCTATTTGGCGTTCCACTCTCCATAAAAAGCTCGATCGAGGTTGCCGGTTGGCCCTGCGAATGTGGCAGCGCACTGCGCAAAGGCTACGTCGCGACCGAAGACGCGCCTCTGGTTTTAAGGCTTCGCGCTGCGGGAGCGATTCTTTTGGGCAATACGAATGTCCCCGAGTTTTTGATGGCCTACGAAACCGATAATCTCCTCTACGGCCGAACAAATAATCCCTGGGATCTGACGAGAACCCCCGGAGGCTCCAGCGGCGGCGAATCGGCGGCGATCGCAGCGGGCTGTTCCGCCGGTGGAGTCGGCAGCGACGGCGGCGGATCGATTCGCATTCCCGCGCATTTCACCGGCATCTGCGG
Organism: uncultured Acidobacteriota bacterium; assembly: GCA_963847695.1. Lineage (GTDB taxonomy): Bacteria > Acidobacteriota > Terriglobia > Acidiferrales > UBA7541 > Palsa-295. Next base: position 209,493 of record CAWKAX010000009.1, read on the forward strand.
ATTGAAACCCACGCCGGGTCGCGTTCCTTCCACCGGGCACTTTCCCGCGTCGGCTGGGCCGTTCACGCATCTTGGCGTGGTCGGACCTTTGGCGCGCAGAGTCGCCGACGTCGCGCGGTTATTCGAAGTGATAGCCGGCTTTGACCTGCATGATCCGGCCTCGGCTCCCGTGGCCCATCGCAAATGGAGTGAACAGGAAATTCGCAACTTACGAGTCGCCTATTACGATGACGACGGCGTGACCGCCGTCACTCCGGAAACTGCCGCGGCGGTCCGCACGGCGGCGGAGTATTTGCGCCAGCAGGGCTTTCAAGTCGAACCGTGGCGCCCGCCGAATCTCGATCGGGTTTGGCAACTGTGGTGGAACCTTTTTGGCCGCGCGGTGCAAACCGCTTTCGAGCCCACGGTACGCGGTCGGGAGAGCGAGCTAAGCCCGATGTACCGTGCCTGGCGCGCCAAAGTCGCACAACAACCGCCGCTCGATGGGCAGGAATGGATGAACACGATGATTGGCAGGGATGCGCTGCGCGGAAATTTACTGAGAAAAATGGAGCAGTATCCGATTTTGCTCGGCCCCGTATGTGCCATACCCGCATTTCGTCATGACGAACGCGAATGGACGGTGCAGGGCCGCCAAGTCGAATACTTGAAAGCGATGAGCTATTCGCAGTGGTTTAATTTGCTGGGAACTCCAGGCATGTCGGTCCCGGTGGGAAAATCTCCGGAGGGTATGCCGATCGGCGTGCAGGTGGTGGGCCGGCCGTGGGAAGACGAAGCGGTCTTGGCGGTCGCCGCAAAAATCGAGGAAGCCGTTGGAGAGTTTCGCCAGCCGCCGATTTAAACGCCTAGCCCGCGGTGTTTGCTCGAGCGATCAGCAGAATCGCCAGCGCGTAGAAGAGAAACATGAGGCCCAGAAATGCTTGCGCGCGGCGATTTGCGCCGGCGAATTCCTTCCAGGCAAAGATTCCCCAAAGGGCCGCGACCATCGGCGCCGATTGGCCAATCGCGTAAGAAATCGCGACGCCGGTGAAATTTCCAGCGACCAGATTGAATACCGTTCCGGTGGCCCAGATTGCGCCACCAATAAGGCCCAGGACGTGGCCGCTCAACGGCCCGCGGAACAATCCGCTGAAGGCCACCGGCTCGCCGACTAGCGGCTTTTTCATGAAGTAAACATTCCACAGGAAGCAGGAAAGCAGCGCGCCGCCGGTAAGAAAAACGGCGATGCTGTAGGGCCCGAGTGCATTGCCGTGGGTCAGCGCGCGCGTGGAAAAAGGCGCCCACAGCCCCATCAGAACGCCTGAGACGATGCAGGTGATGATGCTTTTGCGCGAGACTGCTTTCTCGCCACTGATCTGCCCATACGCTTTGCCGTCCAGGATGACGGCGATCACCGCGCACAAAACGCCCGCAGCCAGCATGGCCACGTTGCCTTTTTGCTGCTGCACGAAACTCAGTACGGTTCCGACGACCAGCGCGATTCCGATGGCCACCGGAAAAGCGATGGCCAGGCCGGCCATGTCGATCGCCGCCACCAGCAGCAAGTTCGCCAGGTTGAAAATCACGCCGGCTAGTAGGGCCCAGCCGATATTGGACAGGTCGGCGGCGCGAACATTGTTCAGGAAACTCGACGCGTCATGGCCGGTCGAGCCCATGGTCAGCGCCAGAATCAGCGAAGTGACGAAGATTCCCACGGCGTAATCCCAGTAGAACAATTCGAACCGATAATTTTTTACGCCTTTGTAGGTGTTGGCCCAGGAACCCCAGCAGACTGCGGAAACGATCATCATCAGAAGCGCCGTGCCAAACGTCACAGGTGTGAACATGAACGTCCTTTTGAAACGAATTGCAAGAAAAGTGCGATTTTCAATTTCGTCGCTGACTTTCGTTTAGTGCTTGGCGACGAATTTCGCGACCTCGTCGTATTTCGCCATCGCCCGGGCGCCCACCTGGGTGCAGCACAATGCCGCACAGGCATTCGCGAACTTGCCCACCCGGGTCAGATCCCAGTTCTGCAACAAACCGAAGGACAGGCCGCCCATAAAGGCGTCGCCAGCGCCAGTGGTGTCGACGACTTCCACTTTGAACGCCGGCACGTGGACCATTTCCCGCGGCGTCGCCAGCAGGCAGCCGTCCGCGCCCAGCGTGATGGCCACCGTCGAAGGACCCAGGCGCAGCAGGTCCTTCGCAACTTGTTCGTAGTCACCGTCGCCGGTCAGTTCGCGAGCTGCGGCCTTGCACGGTTTCAGCACATCCACCAGCAGCAACGCCTCGGTTAGTTCTTCCTGCGTTCCTAATCCTGCCGCCGAGAAAAACGCGGGCGAGACATCCAGATCGAAAATCACGCGCACGCCGGCGTCGTGGGCCACCTGCATCGCCACCTTTACCGGCCCAATGGGCAGTTGCGACGCTTCGGTGTGGAAGTGCTTCGCGGCCTTGATGTGCGGCGCGAAACGGGTGAGCACCTGCAAATCGGAAATCTTGCCGGTGACGTTGGGAAACATGTAGATACAGCGCTCGCCGGCGTCATCCACCGGAATCCAGGTGAGAGAGGAAAGTTCGCCGCGGACCACCTCGACTCCGGAGACGTCCATGTGATCGTGCTCGAAAGCTTTCTGAATGATGCGGCCGTTTTCGTCGTCGCCGATCAATCCGAGCCAACCGGTGCTGGCGCCCAGGCGCGCGACTTGCGTTAAGTTATTCGCAGTCACGCCGCCCGCGTGGATTTCCATGCGGGTGGCATTGATTTTTTCTTCGGCGGCCAACAGGCGCGGCACGATGGCGAAATAATCCACGGTGCAACTTCCGATGCCGACGACGTCTACGTTCGAAGCCATATGATCCTTGAAAATCTTCGCGGGCTTGATTTCTAGTGCGCTGCAGCCGGCGTGGTCGAAGGTTGCGCCAGCAGATCCATAAACAGTTTGTAGAACTTAGGGCCATCCAAATCTTCGGGCAAATCTACCAGCTGCTCATCCAGTCCGGGACGGTCGGTGTTATCCCACAGCAGGACGTTGCCGTAGTTGGCCGTATGCGAAATATCGATGTCCAGGTACAGCCGCGTTTGCCTGGTGATGATGCTGGGATCGAGCCATCCGGCGACGGCCAGCTCGTCCCACATATATTCCATGTAGTCTTTGTCGCCGTACTCGGCCACATATTGCGCGGCGGGAGTTTGAATCTTGGCGATTTCCGCCATCATTTCTTTGGTCATGCGCGTCTTGACTGAAATATCCACGGTGGTCACGGTGATTTTGTGCCACGGGGCGTTGAGCGTCATGTGTACGCTTTCTGGATCCCACCAAAAATTAAATTCGCGGCGGAGTTCGAGGGGCGGGTCGCCGGGGTAGACGGCCGCGACGGCGCCACCCATGACGACCAATTCCTGGGCCAGGTCAGCGACTTGCGGATCGATGCTGAGCGCCTGGGCCAGATTGGTCAGCGGGCCGCCGGCGTAAATCGTTACTTCGTGCGGATACTGGTGGACCATGCGGATGATGAAATGGGCTGCGTCTTCCGCCGCCGGCTTCAGTTTTGGATTGCCCTCGATCAAATCGGGGACTTCCGCGGGAGGGTGATATTTGTTGTGCATAGCGCCAAGCATGCCGGGCTTATGGCTGTTCCAGGCGCCTTCGTAGTGGATCTTGCCGTAGAGGGTTTCCCAGCGGTCGATGGTTTCCATGCGATTGATGAGCGGATAGATTGCGCCGGGATAGACCTGAACGTCGGAGTGTCCGGTGAGTTCGAGCATGCGCAAGGTGTGGGCCACTTCTTCGTCGCGCCACATGTCGCCGCTGACGATGGTGATGCCCAGCGTCTCGACCTTTGGGGATTGCAGGAACATGAGGATGGCTTGTTGGTCGGTGGTGGCGGGGCCGCGGGCGTCTTGGTCGATGATGACTTTTCGACGCGACTGGGCAGAGGCCGCGCCGGCGCACATCAACACGACCAGCAGGAGTGAAAAACATCTCGCCAAACCGCTGCCTGAGATGTGGAAGGAATTGTTGGTTGCCGGGAAATTTCGCTTTGAACTCGCTTGATGAAAGAAGAGGGGCCGCATGACGAGTGTGCTTATAGTTCCGTGCGGCACATGAGTCAAGACAAAACCCCGGGGCCGGACCGTACGATTGCACCGGCGAGATGGCAAAGCCGATTATTTGGCAGCATGGGCGGCGGGCGTCGGACGAGTCATCAGATCCACAAACTCGCGATAGAACTTATCCTGGTCGAGATCGTCTTGAATTTCGACTTCACGTTCGCCCAGGTGCGGCCGGGTGTCGTTGGACCAGACCAAAGTGTCGCCGTACGAAGCGCCGTGGTCGGTGGAAACGTCCATGTACAGCTTGTGCGTTTTGGTAATGATCGAAGGGTCCAGCCACGCGGCGGCGGCCAGTTCATCCCACAGATAGCCCGGCTGCGAATATTTCGCGACGTATTGCGCGGCGGGCGTTTTTCCGGCGGCGATCTCGCGCGATTAATTCCTTGGTCATGTGGGTCTTGATCGAAATGTCGACGGTGGTGATTACGATGCGGGACCAGTCGGAATGGAGCACGCGCGAAGAAGCTTCGGGGTCCATCCACAGATTGAATTCGCGGCGCGGGGTCATGGTGAATTCCGGGTCGTCGGTTTGCGGATTCAGGCTGCTGCCCATCAGGATCAATTCCTTGGCCAGTGACGCGAATTGCGGATCGATGGCTTGGGCCAGGGCCAGATTGGTCATCGGGCCGCCTTCGTAGATGGTCACTTCGTGCGGGTATTTGTGGACCATGCGGATCAGGAAATGCGCGGCGTCTTCGTCGGCAGGCTTGGTGGTGGGAGCGCCTTCGGGCATCGGCGGAATTTCCCACGGACCGTGGACGGCGATTGCCGGCGGCAAAATTCCAGGCGCCCTGATAGACGATTTTGCCGTGCATGGTTTCCCAACGCGCGATGTATTCCTTGGAATTCACCAGCGGGAACGCGGCGCCGGGGACGACGGGGATATCGGTGCGGCCGATAATTTCCATCAGACGGAGGGTGTGCTGCACCTCTTCGGCCAGCCAGGCATCGCCGGTGACGATGGTAATTCCCAGCACGTCGGTGGCAGGCGACTGCACGACGGTGAGAATGGCTTGCATGTCTGAGCCGCCAGGGCCTGAAGCGTCTTGATCGATGATCACTTTGCGGGAGCTGGGCGCCGATGAAGCAGACTGAGCGGTGGCGTTCGGGACAATGCAGAGCGCGGCAAGAACCAAAAGTACGAGATCAAGAAAAGTTGCAAGGCCGTAATTGTTGCCGCGATTAAAAAGTCCAGCGCCCAGTGCTTGTCCATCGAAACGCATACCGCCTCCATGGCCTCTTCGAATTAAAAACAACTCAATACATGATGGTGCGCGTCAGGTGATGCGGCCAAAACGTGGTGTGATAGGGCAGCCAGAGGCGCGCATCGATCTGGGGAATGATGATCTGCATGTCCGGCGGACGAATCTTGTTGATTTCCTCGCGCAGCAGGGCGGTCGCGTACAGGGTGTGCGCCCGGATTTCCACTTCTTGCGTCGAATCGCGGGGAATCATCTGGTAGCTGCGGATGGCGTGATCGAGGGCCGGCGAATATTCCAGAATATTCATCACTCGGAGGCCGGCCGGCACGATGTAATCGGCGAAGGCGGTGAGCTTTTCGGTGTCGTCGAGCTGAAACGCGCCGCTCTGGCGGAAATTGCAATACATGATCCAGACGCCGAGCTGGGCCAGTTTGTTGATTTTGATTTCGTGGCCGTCGTACGGACTGGAATCGTGAAAGCGCGGAAATTCGGCGGTGAGGCGCTCGACGATCCCGTTGCCCTTGTCGTAGCAGCGAGGCGAGCAGTCGTTTACGAAGTTATGGTAGCGACCGCCGTACTTGGCCTGCAAGATTCCGCCGGCCTGCCGCATCATCTCAACGCGGTCATCGAGCAGCGGCAGTTCGATGTTGCCGCGAAAAATATGGGCCAGCTGGGCCCGGGTGATGCCGGCGAGAAACGCGCCGTCCAGCATCTCGATGCCTTCATCGAGTGCGCGTTTCATGCAGGCAAAGAGCGCGTCCGAATCGGAATAGTGCTTTCCGGCGTAGTCGACCTGAAATTTCGTGTGATTCTGAAAATCGGTGAAGGCGAAGTCGACGGTGACCGCGACCATGGTGAAATCAATGGCTGCGGAGGGATTCCCGGAGTCGGCGGCGAAGGGAATCGAATACTGCGGAACGGGAAGCTCTTCGTAAGCCATCCACTGGGCCACTTCGATCAGTTTAGGAATGTTGGTTTTGACGTCGCGCGAGTGCTCGATAACCGGCCGCAGGCTTTCCAGCACTGGACTGCCGATCGGTTTGGGCCAGCACATTCCGGAGGATTGAGCTTGGTGGGCTTTCATGGTCGGAGCCTGGGCCTGGGGACTTGGTGATGCCTGTGCGCGGGCGGCGCGCGAAGAAGTCAAGAATTTCGCGGCAACGGTTCCGCCGAGCGCCTGTAGAAATCCGCGACGGCTGCTGTTCGAAACGGAACGGCTCGCCGAATTTTCGGTGAGCCGTTCCGCTCCAGGTTTTGGCCAGTTCGCAAAAAGCACGGCCTAGAAGGTTAGTTTCAAAGCGAACTGAACGAGCCGTGGATTGTTGACAGTCTGATTGATTGCGCCAAAACCCGAACCACTTACGTCGAAACCGGTCGGAGTGGCAAATTGAGCGTGATTAAACAGGTTGAAGAATTCAGCACGGAAGCTCAAACCAAGGCGCTCCCAAGGAAGGTGGAACTGCTTGATGAGAGAGAAATCCGTGTTGACCTGACCAGGACCGGAAACCGGAGTACGGGACGCATCGCCGAGTTCTCCGCTAGCGGCGGTCACGAAAGCGCAAGGATTAAACCAATTCTCCAGGGTGTGTACTCGGGCCGGAGCCGCGCAGCCAGGATTGGCTGCTACGGTGCCGCCTCGATTGGGGTTACCGACTTGATCCGGCCGGCTCCAACTGTTCCCGTTATTTTCAAAGTTCACGCCGGACACGTTATCGCTATCAATAATGAAGATGGGGAATCCGGAGGTGATCTTCTCGATCGCGGTCACCTGCCAGTCGCCGAACGCGGTGTTCAGTCCAGTGCCCCAATCGCTGCCGAAGCGCTTGCCGTGACCGAAAGGCAAATCGTAGATAACACTCGCGCTGAAGTTGTTGTTCAGGTTGATTTGGGAAAGGCCCCAATCGAGTTTCCGCCAGTTGGGCAGCGGAAAATAGGTGGCGCCGATGTTCGAGCCCAAGCCGTCGGCAAAGCCGTTGTCGTGAGTGTGCGCATACGTGTAGGAAACCAAGGCATAGAGCCCATGGCGGGAATTTTTCGTTTCAGCCTTCAACTGCAGGCTGTTGTAGTCGGCTTTGCCCAGGTCCGAAATATTGGCGATGGTCGAGAACGGAAACTCCGGGTAGGGAACTCCGAAAGGCGTGCCACCCGGACCGCAGCCGAGCGTGTATCCCGTTACCACCCCGCAGGCCGCGGGGCTGGTGACGTTAAGGTTGTTTCCGTCGATCAGGATGTGATCGCTGCGCGATCCGGCGTATCCCGCGGTTAACACGATCGCGCCGGGCAATTCGCGTTCGACGTTGAAATTGAATTGCTGAACCATGCCCTGCTTGAAATTGAGATTTTGGGACTGAATGGTCCCGCTGAAAGTGGCGGGATCGGGGGGGGCGGAGAATTCCTGAAATCCACTGGAAAAGCTGGCGGCGGAAGGAGTCTGGCCGTAGAGCGTGGCGCAAGCCGCGGTGGCAAAGGTACAGCCAAATCCGGCACCGGTGAACGCAAAGACATCCGATTCCGCGTAGTAGGGAGGGTTCTGCCACAGGCCCTGGGCACCCTGGCTCCAAGCCGAATCGTGGAATATGGCATAGCCGGCCCGCACCACGGTGCGGTCGCTGCCCCACGGTTTCCAAGCCACACCGATGCGGGGTTCCAGTGCGTCCTTATCGAATTGAATTCCAACCCATTTACCGGCATTCGGGCCAAAGGGAGTGTTGCCGGCAATCAGGAACTGACCGTTGGCCGGATTGAAATTGGCGTAGCGGTTGGCGACTTCAGAAATAGGCGTGGTCAAATTCCAGGCCAAGCCGAGATTCACGGTCAGGTTTCGCGAGATGCGCCAATCGTCCTGAACGTAGGGGCGGTAGGTCTTCCAACGACGGCCGGTGGTGCTGCCATCGAAGGTTTGGTCGTGGATGGCCAGGCTGGGCAGGCCGAGTACGAGGTCCGCCGAGGCATCGCCAGTCCAACCGCCACTAAGAATCCAGTAACCGTCCTGAAAGCCCTCAGTTCTTACGTTCATTTGATTGGCGCGGATGCCCAAACCGACCTTGATGTCGTGCTTGCCGCGAATCATGTCGAGAGAATCGCCGATGGAGAAGACGTTAGTACCGCCGGTGAAGGGCGAGAAACCGCGGTCGCCGAGGGCCCAATAGCTTTGCTCCAACTGGGTCGAAGTCAGACCGCAGCTGATTCCGTTGGGCGCGCATACGTTGCTCGCGTTGCAATCCAGATTCGCTCCAGGAATCTCGAAAATGGCGGCCTGACAGCTGCCGGTACCCTGCGAAGTGATGTAATCGAAAATACGGTTGTAGCCGCCAGTAATCTGGTTGACGGTGTTCGGGGAAAAAACGTGCGTTTCCGAAATCACTACGTTGCGGCCGTGGTTGATGATGCCCTGGTTGCTGCCGAAGGCGTTGGCTTCGGCGAACGATCCGGGGCCACCACCGCCGGGAACGATTGAATTGGCTTGATCGTAGCTGAAGCGCGAAAAGATGGTGTCCGACGCTGAGAAGTTGTGATCGACGCGAATGTCGAACTTGGTTTCGTCGAGAGAGCGAGTGGGCTCGTTGACGAAATTGTAGTTGCTTCCCGGATTATTCGCATTGGTCGCGGGATACAGATTGATCAGATTCTGAGCGATTGGATTGATCAGATTTGAAGGAATCTTGTTGCAGGCAACTCCGGTCGGTTGGCTGCCGTTGGCCGCCGCGGGCAAGGGATTGCCACCCGCGTCGCACTGGAAGTAGGCAGTTGGGCCCCCGGTGACGTTCGGATTAACGATTGCCGGAAATTTGTTAGCGTTCACCACGCTGCCGTCATACGGAACTCCGTTGACTGGGGTCGGCCGTGGGAGGCCAAAGGGATCGTCGGTGAAATCGCCGTTGCGATAGGCTTCAGTCGGAAGCAAGCCGGTAAAGGTGATGCCTTTGCGCTGGTATTTCTGTTCGCCGTCGAGGAAGAAAAAGGTTTTGTTCTTGCGAATCGGCCCGCCGATGGCGCCGCCGAACTGGTTCAGGTTGAATTTCTCGGGAAGGATGGCGAAGTAGCTCTTGGAATCCAGATCAGTGTTGCGGAAGAACTCGAAGAGCGAGCCATGAAACTCGTTGCTGCCATTCTTGGTGGTCACCAAAACTGTGGGTCCGGCGCGATAGCCGTACTCTGCGGAATAGTTGTAGGTCAACACCTTGAATTCCTGGATCGAATCGATCGAGGACAGGATGCCAATGCCGCCAGCGGTCAATTCGTTGTTGTCGTTGCCGTCGAGCAGCCAGTCCGTGCTGTTGGCGCGCGAACCGCCGACCGACAAAGAGAACGAACCGCGGGCCGAAACTTCGCTGCTGGCGGCGCCGTTGAAGAAGCTATTGGTATTGGTTTCCTGCGTGGTTCCGGGCGTCAAGGTCGCGAGCTGCACGAAGTCGCGTCCATTCAAGGGCAGCTGGGTTACCTGTTGCGAGGTAATCACTTGGCCCAAAGAGGCGTTGGTCGTTTCGACGGCGACAGGGGATGCGGTGACTTCGACGGTCGCGTTAACCGACGACGGCACCAGGGTGAAATCGACTTCACGCGACTCATCGACCTGCAGGCGAAGGTCGCGGCTTTCGGCCGGCTTAAACCCCGAGAATTCGACGTGCAAAGTGTAGAGGCCGACGGGCAGCAATGGTGCGAGGTAATGGCCCGCGTCGTCTGATTTGGTGTCGCGGATCGCACCGGTACCCTGCGAGGTTATAGTGATGGTCGCGCCGACAACCGGCGCCCCGGATCCATCCACGACCGTTCCGGAAAACGTGCCGTTGGATTGGCCGTGCGCCACCGGCGACCAACACATGGCGCAAACCCAAGCGATCAGCACAAAAAGTATTCTATTTCTCATGGTCGTTCCCCCCGTTCAGCAACCATCACAAATCTCAGCAGATTCGCGAAGCTCCCCGCTTCGCGTTACTTGCCTTGCAAACGCGTGTTCAAAAGCTGAAAAAACTTTTCGGCGTTAACACTGGTGGCGACCTGGGCGTTCGCTTTCACCACGTCCAGGCCTTCGATCTCGTAGTGATCGCCGTGCAGCACATTGCGTTCGATTCCACCTCGGCGGTTGGCCACCGTCTCGCCCCGGGTGTAGTCGCCGCGCGTTTCCACGTCCACGTGCATGGGCGTTTTGGTCAGGATGCTGGAATCGATGGCTTCGCCGATGGCGAGCGGGTCGTACATCGGCGTTCCGCCGCCGCTTCCGTATTTCACTTCCAGGTCGAGCAGGAAGGTGAAAACCTTCACCGCGAAATCGTTCAGCGGGCCGTGAGTCTTGGACAGCTCGGCAAGTTGTGGACGGCCGTAGAGAGTCTTGTCGCCAACGTCCAGGCCTACCATGGTCAGGGGCCAGCCGGCTTGAAAGACGATTTGCGCCGCTTCCGGGATCGTTATAGATGTTCGCTTCGGCGGCGGCGTTCACGTTTCCGCCGGAAATCGAGCCGCCCATGATGATGACTTCTTTCACCAGCGGAACGATCGAAGGATCCTTGAGCAGCGCCAGAGCGATATTGGTCAGCGGGCCGATGGGCAACAGAGTGATCTGATGCGGATTCTCGTGGATCATCTGGATAATGAGGTCGGGCCCGAAGCGGGGGTCGGCTTTGCATTTCGTGGGAGGCAGGTCGACGTTGGCAAAGCCGTTTGCGCCGTGCCAGAACTGCGCGGTGATGAGTTTCTGGAAAAGCGGATGCTGCGCTCCGCCTGCGACGGTGATGTCGCAGCGACCGGCCAGGGAAGCCAGCTTCAGCGCGTTTTCCAGCCCCTGTTTGGCGTCGACGTTACCGGGGACGACGGTAATGGCGCGCACATCGAGTTCAGGGGAGGTCAAAGCCAGCATGATCGCGAGTGCATCGTCAGTGCCGGGGTCGGTATCGATGATGACTTTCTTGGCAGCCGGCGGCGCGGGTTTCAGAGCAGGCGAATTTGCGGCTCGTGCCGCGGGAACTAACCACAAAACGAAGAAGGCGATCAGGAGTGCAGAGGTTCTGGAGGCAGGGCCGAGGCTTCGCGATCTTCGCGGCCGACACGGTGAGCAGAAACAGCAATGCTTACCGAATTTTTCCGGGAATTCGCACATTTTCTGAGACAGAACCCACCCAATGAAAAAGAATGTTGGCACGTTATAACTTCGTCACGCGGAGAGTCAATACGAAAGTCGAAGAGCGCAAAAGATTTCCACAGCGCCGCGAAAATATCTTCGATTAATCTTATGAATCGGCGGGAGCCATCAGCGCTCAGTACCGAAGCTGCCCGTGAAGCGAAAAGCGCATCAAAACCCGGTGACCCAATGGATTTGCTAAGATTCGTGCCGAAATGGAACGCGTAAGCCTACGCACTCGTCATCGCCGGTTGCTGTTGGCCATCGCGTCGATCCTGATCGTTGTTTACGCGCACCCCGGCGTCGGCTTGTCGCGCGAATTTCGTTGGAGCAAGTCGTCCGTGACTGCGAGCCTGCTGCCGCAGCAAGCCAGCAACAAAGCTCAAGCGGATTCGTCTGCGCCGGCCGCAGGCGAATCCAAAGACGGCGATTTGCTGACGCTGCACCGCCGCAGCGACGTGATTAATCCATTTCGTGTTCAATTCCGGGACGTCACGCAGCTCGCCGGGATTCATTTCCACCACGAACGGGCCAGTTCGGCGCAGAAGCTCTACCTGGAGACGATGGGTGCCGGCGTGGCCTGGATCGATTACAACAACGACGGCTATCTCGACGCGTTCTTCGTGAATAGCGGGGTCACGCCGTCGTTTCACCCCGACTCACCGCCGCAGCCGGCGCTTTATCGCAACAATCGTGATGGCACGTTCACCGAGGTGACCGCGCAAAGCAAGATCCATACCGACGGGACATTCTTCTTCGGGGTCGCGGTGGCCGATTACGACAACGACGGTTTTCCGGACATTTATATGACGGGCTACCGACACTCGGTGCTGCTGCACAACAACGGAGACGGCACCTTCACCGACGTAACCGCCAAGGCCGGCGTGGGCGACGACGGCGCCTGGGGCACGGCGGCCGGCTGGTTCGATTACGACCATGACGGCAAGCTCGACCTGCTGGTGACCAATTACGTCCAGTACGATGTGGATCATCCGGAGCTTTGTGGCGATGACCGGCCCGGATACCGTTCGTACTGCCACTCCGACCATTTTCGCGGCAGCTCGGTCAAGCTCTACCACAACAATGGCGACGGAACGTTTACCGACGAAACCGAAAAGGCAGGGCTGGCGGGGGCCGACGGCAAAAGCCTGGCGGTGGTGCTGGCCGATCTGGATGGAGACGGTTGGCCCGATATTTTCATCGCCAACGATAGCCAGCGAAATTTTCTGTACCTTAATAACGGCGATGGAACGTTTCGCGACGCTTCGCGCAAATCGAACGCGGGTTCCGGTGAGAACGCTCCGATCGAGGCCGGCATGGGCGCTGACGCAGCGGATGTGATGAACAACGGCTTGCTGTATCTCTTTGTCAGCCACCTCGATTTCGAACTGAATCGCCTGTACCGCAACAATGGCGACGGGACCTTCACTGATTTCACCAGCGGTTCCGGAATGGGGCAAACCAACATTCTGAACAGCGCGTTCGGCGCGCGATTTTTCGACTTTGACAACGACGGCTGGCGCGACTTGCTGGTGGTCAACGGCAACATTCTGGATAACGCTCCGCTATTTCATCCTGAAGTCACTTACGACGAGGAGAAAACGCTGTATCGCAACCTCGGCCAAGGGCGCTTCGTCGACGTCACCCGCACGCAGCCGAAAGATTTCCGGCTGAAACACGTGGGCCGCGGCTTGGCGGTGGGGGATTACGACAACGACGGCTGGCAGGATTTTCTGGTCAGTAACAACGGAGAAGACGCGCAGCTTTTCCGCAATGAAGGTGGCAGTTCGCCCGAGGCGCAGGGCAACCACTGGCTGGCGGTGAAGTTGATTGGAGTGACTTCGAATCGCGACGGTATTGGTGCGTCGCTGCGCGTCACAGCTGGGGATTTCCGGAGCTACGATCAAGTCAAAGGTGGGATGAGCTATTGCTCGGCGCAAGATCCGCGCCTGTTTTTTGGATTAGGCCCGCACGATAAAGTCGATACGCTGGATATCCGCTGGCCCAGCGGGTACGTGCAATCGCTGAAGGACATTCCGGCGGATACTTTTGTGGTGGTGACTGAGGGAGTAGGCGCGAAGGCTTTGAAATACCCGCCGCCGCATCCTTACTAGATTTTTAGGATGCTATTCGGAATTGCGAATGGCTTGCAGGTCGATGCCCAACTGCTGGCATTTCTTGTAGAGGTGGCTGCGTTCCAGGCCGAGTGCTTTGGCCGTGTTGGTCATGTGATGGTGATTCTGTTTCAGCACGGAGAGGATGGTTTCGCGTTCGAAGGCTTCGACCCGTTGAGACAACATGCCATTAGTAAGCGCGCCTGTAAGGTTAGCCGAACCGGTGTTCGCGGCACTTGTCTCCGCCGTCGCGGCGGATTGTGGGAGGGCCCGCGTCACGGTCGTCGCTTGAATCTCGCCACCGGTTTCGAATAGCAGCACGCGTTCGATTACGTTGCGCAGTTCGCGCACGTTGCCCGGCCATGAATATCGTTCCAGTTCCGCGATTGCGCCACTCGAAAGTATTTTCTCCTTCCAGTGGTTCTGTTCATCTAGCTGCTTGATGAAATACTCGGCGAGTAATCGAATGTCTTCGCGCCTCTCCCGCAGTGGCGGCAGCATGACCGGAAAAACGAATACGCGGTGGTAGAGGTCTTCGCGAAAGGTTCCTTGGCGGACCTGCTCTTCGAGATTGCGATGCGTGGCGACCACTACTCGCACGTCGACAGTGAGCGGCTTGTCTCCACCTACCCGTTCGATTTCGCCTTCTTCTAGAACACGCAGAAGCTTGGCCTGCATGGTCATCGGCATGTCGCCGATTTCGTCCAGAAATAATGTCCCGTGGTTGGCCTGCTCGAATTTTCCGGTGTGGCGGCTGGCCGCTCCGGTGAAGGAGCCTTTCTCGTGGCCGAAGAGTTCGGTTTCCATTAATTCCGAGGGTACGGCGGCGCAATTCAGTGAAATGAAAGCTTCGCCGCGGCGACGGCTTTTCTCGTGCAGAGTTCGCGCGATCAATTCTTTGCCGGTTCCAGTTTCACCTCGCACGCAAACCCGTGTTTCGCTTGCGGCGACTTGTTCCACCTGGGCCATCACTTCTTTCATTGCCGGACTGGCCCAGACGATGTGATGGCGGCCGAGCCGCTTTTTTAGATCGCGATTTTCGTTTTCGAGATGCTTCAGCCGCAAAACATTTTCGACCGTCAGTAAGAGCTTGTCGGTGGAAATTGGCTTTTCCAGAAAGTCTGCGGCGCCCAGGCGGGTCGCCTTCACCGCCATTTCGATCGACGCCTGGCCCGACATCATTACCACTGTGGACGCAACTCCCGCGGCTTTTAGATCTTCGAGCAGGGAAATCCCGTCGCGGCCGGGCATCACTACATCTGAAAAAATCAGATCGAAAGGTTCGGCCTTGGCCAGTTCCAGCGCCTTCGCGGCGTTGTCGCAGACCGTGGCTTCGTGGCCGGCTAGGCGAAACGCGCGAGCCAGCGAGGCCAGGGTATTCGCATCATCATCGATGACCAGAATGTTGGCTTTGGTCGGCACGGAAAATCAGGCCTCGTCGTCTTTCTTCTCGAAGACCATCGGAAACACTTGCGGCTTGTGCGGCGGGTGCGAAGGCAATTCGATGTGGAACGAAGTGCCTACTCCAGATTCGCTTTCGACCCGGATGCGTCCGCCGTGATCGGCGACCACGGCCTGCACGATGGCCAAGCCCAGCCCCGAGCCGTGCTGCTTGGAGGTGTAGTACGGAGTAAAAATTCGTTCGGTTTCTTCTGGCGTCAGACCGGTGCCGGTATCCGAAACCTCCAGCGAGACGCCGTGCTCGACGGCTTGGGTCCGCAACATCAGGACGCCGCCCGCGGGCATCGCGTCCATCGCGTTGAGGACCAGATTTTCGATCGCTCGATGGAGCAGAGTCGCGTCGGCCTGAATCACCGGAAGATTTTCTGCCAGGTGCAATTCCGGCGAAATCGGCGGGCGCCCGACTGCGTTGAATTGCGCTTCGAAGAGCTTGACCACGTTGCGCACGATTTCATTCAGATTTACCGGAGCCAGTTCGGGCTGGGGCATCTTGGCGAAATCGCTGAAGCGGCTGACGATTGCTTTCAGATTATCGATTTCGCCGAGCATGATGCGGGTAGATTCGCGGAAAACTTCATCGAACTGATTGGAATTCTGCTCTCGCGCGCGCTGCAGATTCTCCACCGTGGTTTGCAGCGGGAATAGCGGATTCTTCAATTCGTGCGCCAACCGGCGGGCAAGTTCGCGCCAGGCGGCGACTCTTTCCACCTGCACCAGTTTTTCGCGTTGCTCCACCAACTGCGTGGTCATTTGATTAAAGGATTTGGCGAGCTGGCCCACTTCGTCGCGTCCGCGCACATCCACGTGCGCGTTCCAGTTGCCTTCGGAAACTTCCCGCGCCGCTAAAGCCAGTTTCTGCACGGGGCGCGTGACGCGCGCCGCGCCCCACCAACTCAAAAGCAAACCAAGCAGCAGGCCAACCGCGGCCACTCCCAACGCCAGCCATCGGATGCGGCGTTCGAGCGAAACAACCGTCTTCTGTGAACTGCCCACAAATAAAACGCCCAGCAATTCTTTTTGCCGGCCCAGCAGGGGCAACGCATGCAGAACTTCTGAATTCGAAGGATCGAAGCCCCAGCTGATTTTTTCAGTTTGTTCCACTGGGTCCGCTTCAATCTTTTCGACCAGCGGCTGGAAACGGTCAGCATCGGGCGCCGGACCGGTGGTGTCGATCAAATTGGGCTCTTGAAACTCGGGATCGAGATTCAGGTACAGCAGCGCGCGCATGTCCGCGGGCAAAACCAATGACTTCAGAAATTCTTTGCCCAGCCTTTCGCCGCCGACCACATAAAGGTCGCGATCTCCCACCCGCACGGTGGAAACCGCCATCAAACCCAGCGCCGGTCCTTGCGCCGTTTCGACTTTCATCAAAAACGCGCCGCGGGCCAGCCAATCATCCGGCTGCGTGACCCAGGCGAGTTTGTAGCCGAACCGCGCAGGATATTCTTCGGAAGAAATGATCGCGCCGTCGTTGCCGACAAAATCCAGAAAATCGAGTTGATGCGAAGTGGAAACGCCTCGCGCATCGTGAACGTAAACTGAAACGTCGGCGTTCGGCCGGCTCAAATCGACAGCCATGCGGGTGGTGGCCTCTTCTTCGGCGATGGCTTTGACCCGGTGGGCGACGTCTTGTCCGCGGCGCTCAAATTCCAGCTGGAACTGCGCGACCATCGCATCGGTGTGCTGCCGGTTTACATCCTCGAAAACCCGGCGAGTCACCAGCGTGACTCCGGCGGCGACCAACCCCACGGCCAGCAGCAGGGCGACGATGAAATTCAAAAACAGCTTGGACCGAAACGTCACTCGCGATCCTTCGCGGTGCCCGCCGCGCCTTGCGTTTTCTGGCTCGGATCTTGATCCAGCCAAACGTCGGCGAGCGGCCAATTTTGTCCGGGGCCGGGAGAAATCCAGTTTCGCACGCGCGCGCTGAGGCCGTAAACCTGGGGCAGCCAGACCAGCGGCACCACGCGGTAAGCGTTCAAGACTTCGCGCTCGCGATCGAAAATCTGCTGGGCCGTTGCGGAATCCGGCAGGGGATTGGTGGAGATGTTTGCGCTACCGAGCCCATTGAAATCGCGCAGCAGCCCGTTCAGCGCCGTAACCGGCGTCGCCGCATCCATCGTCACCCGAACCAGCAGCGCATCGGTGCGCGCTGCGCCAGGTTTTTGTGCCGATTGCGTCGTCAGCCCGTTTGCCGACACCGTGATCCCTGCTTCTTTCGCGTTCACCACAATTCGCTCCGCCACGCTCTGCTCCAGCGGGTCAGCGGAATCATATCCCAACACGAATGGTGTGGAAGGCGTGATTTGGGAGAAGAGTTCCTTGGCGCGCGGCATATCGGGCGCGATGGAAAATAAAAATGAAGTACCCGCGCACCATTGAGGAAGCAGCGCCGCGCTGGGCTCGCCGAATTTTTGCAACAGATAGGTGACGATCGCAGTGCGATCGAGCGCGAGCGACAGAGCCTGCCGCACCCGTGCGTCCCCCGCGCCGCGATTCTCGAGGAAAACAATTGCGAGCAACTCATCCGGCTGGGACTGGCTGATGCGAATGCCTCGTTCGGCCGCGTGCCGCGCATCCTGCGCCGGGATTTCGGTCAAATCTGATTTGCCCAGTTCGAGGTCGAGCAGCCGGTCGCGAAGCGGGCGCCCCATCGAAATGTCGATGCCGTCCACGAACGGGCGTCCTTCTCGAAACTTCTTGTTCGCTTGCAACGTAAGTTGCTTCGCAGGTTGCCATGAGGAAATTGTGAATGGACCGCTGCCTACGTCTCCCTTGAAGGAGCCACCAGAGTCGCGGTTTTCGTACAGTAGCGAATCGATTTGATCCTTGGCGTACAAGTCTTGGGAAGTGGTTGCGGAGATCGCCGGATCGAGCGACGCCAGCGCGACGCCGAATGCGACGTGCAGAGTTCCCCCGTAGCGAGGTTGTCGCGCAGTTCGCGCCGGCAGCACGGCGAAAAGCAGGACGACCACAAGGCTACTGACTGCAAGTCGCCGTGACAATATATCCCTCGTAGTTGCCGGTTTTGAGATTGTGGACGATGGCGCGAGCGGAACCCGCCTCTGCGTCCAAGTGGAGATATATGACCGGTCCATCAAATTGGATCGGGCTTCCCGACGAAACCATTGGCGTGGGCACGGCCTTCATCAGGTAACCCTGGATGGAGTCCGGTTGCGTCCAATCACCTTCGCCGGTGTAGAGCCAAATAGACTCGCCGCGGCAGGCGCCCTGGATTGGGATGCCAAGACTTCCGGGATTTCCTGGAACTTCTAGAGGAGGTCCACCCAACACGCGCCGAAGGTTGGGACTGCAATTCAACGTCCCGCCGAAATCGGGAGTGGCGAAGCATTTCAATTCGCCAACGGACACGAACATTTCGTTCAAGTTTATTTGACCCTGAGGGATCCGGGACCGCGAGGCGCTTTCCGGAATTGGCACGGTGCGCAACAGTTCGCCGCGATCATTGGAAAGTTGGTAAAAAACCGCGCGATTAGGCTCCAGGACTAGAAAATTTTCTGCGGGAGACGAAGTATTGAGAACGGCGAAATCGAGAAATGTCTCCGGCTGCTTCCAGATGAAACGTTTTTCCAGCGAAAGGTACTGCGAGTCGGGCACGTCGTTGGTAAGTGCGTTCCTGCGAACGGAAACAATTGACACGAGACTGGGATTCGAATCTGAAGACTTCGCAGGAATCTCGACTGCCCAAACGAAGGTATCGGTCGATTCGGCGAGTGTCAGTCGCAATGCGGTAATGGTTTGAGCCGGAACAGAGGCAGCAGACACGACATTGAAACTATGAGCCCGAAGACTCGCCTCAAACGCCAGCTTAATCCTCTCCGCATATGAAGCATCGAGCGAGGAGATGTTTTTCATCTCGAGCGAGATTGGGGTTGAGGGGCTCTCAGATGCAGCAACCCTATCGGAAAGTTGATTCATCGCATCACTCCACGCTTTTGGAAGTGCAGCGGTCCCTTGCTGGACGTTGGATTGAGGTTTGGCGGCGGCTGGGAAACCGAGAAAAATCGAGAGGAGTGCGACGCGAATGGCGAGATGTAGCCGGAAGCGATACCGCATCAGTTTGCGCGAGTTTCAAAATTCTTTCGCGAGTTGTCATCTTAGCATACCTCCGAAAACTGGCCGGCAGAGTGGCCCCGGCCTGCGTTCCGACGAAAGCTTCGTTGCGGCGGTGCGCCCGGTGTCTTCGAATCGAACTGGAGACTGCGGGTAACGAAGCTTTCGTCTTGGCGCAAGCCGGAGCCACCTGCAAGGGTTTTGCCGGCGTACTCCGGGACGAAGATTTCTCGCGGGACAGGCCGCGTGAAACCTTCTTCCGGGAATTTCGTGTGTAACAAACTCACTTGCCGCTCGCGCTGCCCGGGATATTGGACATAGCCTGGCCGGCAGATTTCATGACGTCATTGGTGAAGAAAAACTTTCCGTCGTTGGGCACCATCATGATCTGGACCCGGTCGCTCAGACGCTGGGCCACCGTCAGTTGCACCAGCAGGGGATTGGTCTTCAAAGCGGCGGCTTCGAGCTGCAATTTTTCCGCGTCGGCCTGCGACGTGACCCGAATCTCATTCGCTGTCGCGTCGGCCAGCAGCGTCTGGCGTTCCTTCTCCGCTTTTCCATCGATGACTTTGGCCTGTGCTTCCGCTTCCGCGCCCTTCACCGTTTCTTCATTCTTGGCGGCGGCCAGGAATACGCGCCGCTGCTGCTCGGCTTTCGAATCGATAATCTTTGCTTGGGCGTCCGCGTCGGCAGTCTTCAGGCGCGCTTGCGCGGCAGCGTCGGCGTCCAGAATCGTGGTTTGCTTGCGTGCTTCGGCTTCGAGTTTGGATTGTTCGATCTGTTTCTGTTTCAGCGGCAGCGTGTACTGCATTGAATCAGATTCGGCCTGCGCCATCAGCACGCGCGTGCGCGCGTCGGCTTCGGAGCGTTTGATCTGCCGCACCTTCAATGCTTCCGCCTGCGATTCGGCGATCTTCACTTTTTTCTGCTCGATGCTTTGATCCACGGTCACCCGGTCGTCTTCCTGTTCTTTCAGCAGCAGGCCCTGCAGGCCCGCGGAATATTCTTCGGGCAGCTGGATTTTGCGCAGGAGCACCTCTTTGACCACGATTTGATCTTGGGCCAGCCTCGCGGTAATCAGCTGCGTCGCTTGCGCCCGAAATTCTTCGCGCTTGGTGGAAAAAACGTCGCGGACTACGTAGTTCGGGGCCAGTTCGCGGAAGACGCTGGTCACCACCGGCGCGACAATTTCCTCGTCCACCGGCTGCGGAAGATTGGTCTGGATGTAATCGAGATGACGCGGGTCTAGCCGGTAGCGCACGGTGACTCCCACGCCGACCGAAAGACCTTCGCGCGCTTCGACGGTGAGGACTTCCATTCCTTTGTCATGCGAGTTTTCCGTCGCCGCGGTGGAAAAAACTTTGTCACGAATGTCGAAAAGTTCGGCGCGCTCGACGAGCGGCGCGATCAGATGCGTGCCGGCGTAGAGCGTCCCGGGACGCACGCCGGAAATCTGGCTGACGCGCACAGCAGCGTGGCCGTCGGGCACGACGAGAATGCTCTTGCCGAACAAACTCAACAGCGCGGCGATGGCCAGAAGTTTGGACGCGGCCGTCCAGCGGATCTCGCGGCGAGGGCCAGTACGCCGCGCCAGGTAGACCGCGCCTGCCGACCGCGGCACAGCCGCACCCGGCTGCTCAGCTGGTGCTACCGGTGCAGCCGAAAGGGCAGGCGGCGCATCTTCGCCACCCCGCAGCAGGCGATCCAATTCGAACGCGAGATAAATGTCGTACAGCACAATGGCTACCGCTACACCGGCGAATCCCAGACTGACCGCAAACAACAAAAACCGCAGAAAGAGCATGACCGTTCTCCTTTTTCCTGCTTTCGCCTGCCCTAGTAGCGGCAGTGCGCAAAACCATCGTGACGATTTCTTGGGCTTCAGCCGAAGCCTAAGCCGACGAAGCTCAGGCCGCCGTGCGATGCAGGCTGCTCGACCGGCGAATCTCCGGAACCACCGCCACGCGTTCGGCCAGGGACTGCGCCGCGGCTCGCGCGGGCATCAGTTTCATCAACACCACCAGGCTCATCCACTGAAGCGCCAACGCGACCGCAAACGAGACAAAAATGATTCCTGCGATTGCCGCAAATCCGATGGTGTTTTCCATGTCCGTTCTCCTTTCCCTGCCAACCGCCAAGCGCGCGTGCTTTTCGGTCTTGCAGCGCCGAACTGCGCGGTCTACAAATGCAGGAGTCGGGCCACAAACCCGTCAACTCGAGGCCAGGACGGAGCCGACCGTAGGAGCATCATTTTCAATGGCTTGGAAACGGCGTCCGAATCGCGGGGCAAAAACAGCTGTGCCAGCCGCTAGAAATCGTGGGCTGCGTTGGACGTTCGGGTCGAAGGATTGTGTTGCGCGACACTCAAGGTGGCCACACCGCGCGATTCGCGCGGAAGCCGGCCATAGCTGTTAGAATCCGTCTTGAAGTTCAGGTGGGGAGATGGCTGGAATCAGAAACGACGACGAAACCCCAGCAGCCGACCCGCGCGTGCGGGTCAGCCAGCCGGGAACCGCCCCCAGCGGATTCCGCCTGGGCCGCGTGTTTGGCATCCCGATCTACGTCCATCCCAGCTGGCTGATTATTTTCCTGCTGATTACATTCACGGCGAGAGGGCAGTTCGCTGCGCAACATCCCGACTGGTCGCAGCAACAAAACTGGGCGCTAGGCATCATTACTAGCATCCTGTTTTTTGCCTCGGTAATTTTCCATGAATTGAGCCACGGCGTAGTTGCCAAGCACTACAAAATCTCGGTGGAATCAATCACCCTTTTCGTTTTTGGGGGACTGGCGCGCATCCGGCGAGACCCGTCCAGCGGCAGACAGGAATTCAACATCGCCATCGCCGGTCCGCTGTCCAGCCTGATTCTGGCAGGCATCTTCTGGCTTGTCGCGCGCAGCCTGTCGAACCATCCACTGATTTTCGCGGCATGCACTTGGTTGTGGGGAATTAATCTTTTGCTGGCGTTATTCAATTTGGTTCCAGGTTTTCCGCTCGACGGAGGACGCATTTTGCGCGGCATCGCCTGGGGCGTCACCGGGAATTTTGACCGGGCCACCAAAATTTCTTCGGCCGCCGGGCGATTTTTCGCCTACCTGCTGATTTTCGCGGGCATCTGGCAAGCGTTCCACGGGAACTGGGTGGGCGGAGTTTGGACGGCCTTCATCGGATGGTTCCTGCTGAGCGCCGCGCGCGACAGCTATACGCAGGTCGCGCTGCGCAGCACTCTGTCGGGCGTTAGCGCGTCGGACATCATGACGCCAGACGTGCCCACCGTTACGCGGGATATTTCAATCGAGGATTACGTTCACGAAGTGATGCGCACCGGGCGGCGTTTCCACATCGTTACCGGCGCCGGGCGGCCGGTCGGTCTAGTGACGCTGCACTCCGCACGCGATATTCCTCGGGAGCAATGGGCCAACAACTCGATCCAGACCGCCATGATTCCGATCGATCAGATTCACGCGGCCTCGCCGGAAGAACCGGCGCTGGGCGTACTCCAGCGCATGCAATCTGAGGACATCAATCAGATGCCGGTCATTTCCGAGGGCCACATTGTGGGGATGATTGCGCGCGATACAATCCTGCGCCTGCTGCAGACTCGTCTGCAGTTGGGGCACGTGGCTTCGTAGGGCTGGGACTCGAGCCCGTTTTCCGGAGTCTATGCGCTGGCTTGTTTCGAGTCTTCCGCCGCCTCGCCCAGAACCTTGGCGGTAATGGTGATGCCGTTCTTGGTGGCGTCGAAACGCTGCTTGCGATCCATTTGCTTGCCCAGAATTTCGCGAACCGCTTTGCCTACGCCCGCGGCCAAACCGCCGGCTTCGACGCGCGCTTTGCCGCCGACCGTGCCGGGGCCCAATTTGCGGTCTTCAAACTGAACTTCCACTTCGATTGTCTTCGCCATTCCTGTATTGCTCCTTTTGATAGCCTAGCCGATAAACCAAGTTAGGACCGTATCAAATTTCTTCCAATCGAACCAGCGTGGGCCTGCGATTTGCGAATTTCGGGCTTGGGCGCAAAAGTGGCGGCGCGGCGCTCGCCATGCGAAAATGTAGGGAAGCGATCGAGAGGGAATGACCACCAATCCAGCATGGTTTGCAGCCGGAGGGATTTGTGCCGCGGCGGGAATTTACGCCTGGGGCGCCTTGGCTCCGTTTTCGCAGCTTTTTGGCCCAACTGCGCGCAGTACGGGCGATGCCGCGACCCTGGCGCTGACCTTCGATGATGGCCCGAACCCAGCAGCGACGCCGCGTATTCTGGATCTTCTGGCGCGGTACGATTTGCGCGCTACATTTTATGTGATTGGCCGACACGTCCGCGCGTTTCCGGATCTTGCCAAGGAAATCGTTGCGCGCGGCCACGCTATTGGGAATCATACGGACACTCATCCGTCGCTCGCGTTGTGCTCGCCGTCCCGCATCCGTCAGGAACTCGATAGTTGTGATCAAGCGATTTCTTCGGCAACCGGCTCTAGCGCACGATGGATGCGCCCTCCCTACGGATTTCGCAGCCCGCAGCTCGGTTCGATCCTGGCCGCGCGCGGAAATGCGGGCGTGGCGATGTGGAGCGTGATGGCGCGCGACTGGAAGCCGCAGCCCGCCCAGCCCGTAATTGAACGCTTGCGCCGTGCTCGTGGTGGGGATATCGTTTTGCTGCACGACGGCGATCATCAAACGCTCAAGGGCGAGCGAAGCCACGTCGTCGCCGCGTTGGAATACTGGCTGCCGCGCTGGAAAGATTCAGGGCTTCGGCTGATTAGCATGAATGAGATGAACAAAAGTTTCGGGGCGGCCTAAGCACATGATGGACGAAAAGCGATACTACGATGAGAAGCCCGAAACCAAGCAGATGACGCTGGTCTGCCCGCATTGCCGCGAAGAAGGCACTTTTCCGGTGCGCTGGATGATGCGCTCGAAGAAAGCCGCGATGCCGCCGGGCGGCGACGCCGATGATCGCGCGAAATTCGCCAAGGCCCGCTCCTACATGGTCCGCATGGACGATCTGGTGGCCTGCCGCAATATTCGTTGCCGCAAGCGTTTTGACCTGACCGGGCAAACCGTCATTATTTTGTAGGATTTTCGACCCGCCGCTTCGACCAGTTAGTAATCGTCTGAGGATCGACCCGACGTCGCCGTCTCCGGCACGCCGTCCAGAACTTCGCGGACTTTCTGCGCAATCGCTTTCAAGGTGAAGGGCTTCTGCAGGAAAGACATGCCGCCCTCCAATACGCCGTGGCGGAAAATGCTGTCGTCGGTATACCCGGAAATATACAGAACTTTCAGATGCGGCTGTTGGGCGGCGAGCCGCGTAGCCAGTTCGCGCCCGCTGACTCTGGGCATCACCACATCCGTGATCAAGAGTTGAATCGGTCCGGCGTTTTTCGCGGCCCGATCCAGAGCCTGCACTCCATCCGCAGCCTCCAAAATGCTATACCCTCGCGCGCGCAGGTATTCGCTGACGAGTTCGCGCACGCTTTCTTCGTCTTCTACCAGCAAAATCGTTTCGGTTCCAGGTGCCGGTCCGGCCGCCGTTTTTTCTGGAATGGTTTTTTCCGCTTCACTCATCACCTGCGGCAGATACACTTTGAACGTCGTGCCTTGGCCCATCTCGCTGTAGACCCAGATATATCCGCCGCTCTGTTTCACCACGCCGTAAACCGTGGCCAGACCTAGTCCCGTGCCGCGCCCTTGTTCCTTGGTGGTGAAAAACGGCTCGAAAATTCGCGCCTGGGTCGCCGCGTCCATCCCAGTTCCGGTGTCACTGACCGTCAGCATCACGTAAGGCCCGGGTTCAACCACCGCGTGCTGCGCCGCGTAGCTGTGATCCAGGTCCACGTTCAGCGTTTCGATCGATAGCCGGCCGCCTTCGGGCATGGCGTCTCGCGCATTGACCACCAGGTTGAGGATGACCTGTTCGATCTGGCTCGGATCGGCTTTCACTCGTCCCAGTTTTGCGCCGGGGAGGAAGGCCAGTTCAATATTTTCGCCGATGACTCGCGAAACCATTTGGATCATCCCGGCGACCGCATCATTCAGGTCGAGGACCTTCGGCTGCAAAACCTGCCTGCGGCTGAAGGCCAGCAATTGCCTGGTCAGCGCAGCTGCGCGTTCGGCCGCTTGCTGAATCTGCAAAACGTTTTGGCGCGCGGGGCCTGCTGCGGCGTCTGGCACAGCGGCGAGTCGGTCCGTCAGCATTTCCGCGTGCCCTTTCACCACCATCAGCAGGTTGTTGAAATCGTGCGCCACGCCACCGGCCAATTCGCCCACCGCCTGCATCTTGGCCGACTGGCGCAGTTGATCGGCCAGGTGCTTGCGGTCGGTGATGTCGAGTGCGACGCCGATTACTCCGAGCAGTTCGCCTTCGCTATTGTGAAAGGGTTGCACGTGCGTCTCGAAAACAAGATTCTGCCACTCGAGTTCGTAGGTCACCGAGTCTCCGGCCATCGCCTGCCGGTGCGCCAGAATCGGGGGAAAGTTCGGATCGTCGGTATGGAAATACTCGTAGAGGGTTTTACCGGTCATGCGCGAGGACTGCTCGCCCAGCTTTTCCAGTCCGGCGCCCAGCCCGGAAGTGAAGCGCAGCTCTTTGTCGGTGGTCCACAGCACCGCCGGCATTTTTTCCAGGATTACGGCCAGCCGGGTGCGGCCCTCGTGACGATCGATCTGGGATTTTTCCAAATCCTCGAGCATCCCGTTCACCGCGGTGCCCAGGAAAGCCAGTTCGTCGTGACCGCTCACTTTCAGCCGCTCCGAAAGATTTCCGCTGGCTCCAATTTGGGTGATGTTTTCAGCCAGGTTGGCGATGCGGGAGATAACGAAGCGTTCCAGCAGGAACAAAGTGACTGCACCAAAAACCAGCGCGGCCGCAATGAGTAGCAGGAGAAACTGCAATTGGCTGGTCCGGCCTTGCCGATAAATCGTGCGCGGCAGCTGTACCTGCATCAGCAGAGCCGGCTTGCCGTAAATGTCGTCCAGCTTTTGATAAGCCGCCACCGAATCGTCACTCAGCGGCCGGATCTCGATCGGGTTGTCGTCGGTGATGGCCTGACCGGCACCGTCAAAACCAAGCGCATGCGCTGGCTGATCCATGCGCTGGGCTACCAGGGTCACGCGAGTCATCGAGCCGATCCGGGCCAGCTCAGTTTCGTCTAGCAAACGGCCCATGACCACGCTGCCGGAAACCGGCCCACTTCCGTTGCTCATCAGGATCGGCCGGGAATCGACCAGAGCCGGTCCGTCGGGAAGCATCAATATGCCGGAGACCCGGCTGTCACTGGTTTCGTGGGTCAGCAGCAGAGACCCAGGCTTCAAATGGTCCTTCAATCCGATAGGCAAGAAGGTGTCGCCGCCCTGATCCAGGTTGAAGCCTTTGGAAAACAGCACGTCGCCATCCAGGTCGGTGATGGCCACAAAATTTATCTTCAGTTGGGCGAAGGTCGTCGCCGGGAATTCGGTCGTGGGGTAGGTCGGATTATGCCCGTGTACGAAAGCGCTGGTCTGATCCCAAGAGCCGTATTCGCTGGTGGTGCGGTCCAGCGTATTGATTTCATTGGTCAGGGCGCTCGAAGCGCGCTCGATATTCTCCCGGGCGACGTCGGCCTCAAGCTTAGTAAAACTACGCATCAGCAAGGCCCGCGAAAGCACATACATGCCGCCGACGAGGCCGACCATGGCAATGGCGATGATAAGCAGGGTTTTCCGTCGGAGCGAGGAGGGCACATGCAGTTGCGCGATGGAGAGAAGGGCCAAGACTAAATTATAGTCTTCTAACCTCGACTAGGAATTACAGGGTGTCCTACTCGTACACGGGCTTAACACTATATAGGTGGCTCGGGGTCGCTGCAGGTCGGCGCTGGGGCGTAGGTATCCTTAGAAGGGCGAATACATCTTGTTTCTCGAGGGCTGCATCCCTTAGATTGCAAGGATTGAGGTTCTTATGATCGAAAGTAGGCGGCGAAAACGAAGCGGGGGACTGTTGCAGTCGCTTTCGCTCTCGGTCCTGATCGGCTTGAGCATGCTCGCCGTAGGAACAGCAGCGGCCCAGGATGGACCGATGGCCCCGGCACCGGCCGTTCAGCCCCAAGCGCCGAAACCGGCAGATCAGCCCGCGACCGGGACGCCACCGACGAATCCCAATTCGAACCCGCCTGCTACGGTGCCCAACGACAACGCCTCGGCCGACAAGCCGGCTCCGACCTCATCGGACAGCCCGACATTAGTTCAGCCTGCGAAACCGACTCCCGGGCCGAAAATCACCGTGCCCGCCGGGACGCACATTCCGCTGGTCTTGCACAATGCGGTTTCTACGCGGAGCGCGCGCCCGGGCGATCCGGTTTACTTCGAGACTTTGTTTCCGATCATGATCGACGGCAAGGTGGTAATCCCGGCGGGTTCTTACATCAGCGGAGAAATCACTGAATCGAAGCGCCCCGGCCGGGTGAAAGGCCGCGGCGAATTGATGATGAAGCTAACCGAACTGATTCTGCCCAACGCCTACATGGTTAATCTGAACGCGGTTCCGAGTAACGCGGGCAGCGGCGGAAATGAAACGACGGACAAAGAAGGGAAAATCATCGCTGATTCCAACAAGGGCAGCGACATTGGGACGATCGCGAAGAGTGCCGGAGCGGGCGCGGGAATTGGCGGCCTTGCTACCCAAAGCGCGAAAGGTGTGGGCATCGGGGCGGGGATTGGCGCAGCAGCGGGCCTCGCGGCGGTTCTCCTCACCCGTGGGCCCGAGGCCGAACTGCCCCGCGGCTCGACGGTGGAAGCGGTGATCGACCGCTCAATTCTGCTTGACGCAGACAAAGTGCAATTCACCGGACCGGGGCAGGCGTCAGCCCTCGCCGGGCCGCCCAATCGCGAGCCCGTGCGTAGCGCCAATCCGTTCTAAATGGTCTAGCAAGGGTCCTCCAGGTACTAGGGCGACGGTGATCGCATCGCCGCTCGCGCTCCAGATGCCGCGGACGAAAATCGCAGTGGTGAAAAATTTTCCGCGTCAAAATCGGTCTTTCCTTGTACCAACCAGTCGCGAATCAATTTCGCAGTGACCGGCGCGAGCAGCACTCCATTCCGGTAGTGTCCCGTCGCAATCCACAATCCTTCAATTTTGGTCGGTCCGATGATCGGCAAATGATCCGGCGACCCTGGACGAAGCCCCGACCATTGCTCGACAATTTCCGCGCCGGCCAGTTCGGGCGCCAGTTCAACCGCCGCTTCGAAAATTCCGCGCAAGCCTTCCGGCGTGGTGCCCTTGCTGAAGCCTACATTTTCCAGCGTGCTCCCAGCCACGATGCGACCGTCGGCGCGCGGAACCAGATAGCCGCGCCCGGAACGCAGAACCTTCTTGAGCCGCACGGTCGTCGACCGTAGCGCCATCATCTGGCCACGAACCGGATATGCCGGAGCGTAGCGCGCGATTTCAACCGCACCGGGCGCATCGATCTCACCGATGTTGGCGCAAAAACTTCCTGCTGCGACCACGACATGCGGCGCCGAGAATTTCTGCCCGCCCGCCAACACGCCCTCGCATCGACCGTTTTCCGTTAGAACCTGGTTGACGGCGCAGCCTGAACAAATCTCGACGCCACGATTTTTAGCCGTGCTCAGAACCGCGTCGATCAGCAGGCGTGGGTCGACTGTGGCTTCGCCCTGCAGCCAAACCGCGCAAGCTGTTTTAGGATTGAGGGCCGGCTCAATCTCGCGCGCCGCCGCGAGCGTGACTGGTTCCGCCGGTATTCCAAGATCGGCGTACTCGGCGATGAACGCGCTGCGTCTCGCCAGACTTTCTGGGTCGGCGAAAATTTCGAGTGTTCCACGGGTGGCGAAATCGACCGTTCCTCCCGAAGATTCTTGAATCGAGGCTACGAACGAGGGATACAGACGAAGACTTTCCTTGGCGAGCGGCACCAGCGGCAAAGCCTCGGGAGAATCGGGCCCAGGCGAGAGCATTCCCGCCGCCGCCCAAGAAGCCTCGCGTCCGGGCTGCTGGCGATCCAGGATGACCACTCGGAGACTTTGCGCGGCAAGCTCGTTGGCAATCGAAGCTCCGATCAGGCCGCCGCCCACAACGATCACATCGAAATTCTTCACCGGTAAATAGTAGCAGAATCGAGAAAGGCGCGGCCCGCGGCGCGGAACAACCCGATGCGGAAGAAGAAGGCGAAAATCCGCTACGGAAGTTAAAGCGATTCGACCAATTCTTGCGACAGCAGCCGCGCTTTCTGCGAAAGATTCTGCGCCCGGGCCCAATCGCCGGTCTTGCTGGCTTCGTTCGACTGCGCCACGAAACTCATTATTTTTTCCACCAGGTCGCGCTGCGCCGCGCTCAGTTGCCGCCCGGAAGACTGCTGCAGGTTGTGCTGGGTAACGGAAATGTCATCGCCGGTTTTGCGTTGTAACGCCGCCTGATCTCCAGGCGAAATTTGCGGCGAAATTTGCGGAGCCGCGGGACGCGCGGGCGCCTGCTCGGCGGCATTTTCAGTTGCGGTATCCGTTGTCGGCTTTCGCGTCGGCGGCGCGGGCTTGGTGTGCGCGGGCGTAACCGGCAGCGCGGGCGTAGTCGTCGGCGTAGGATTCGGCGGGGCCGGAACGTTTTCGAGGGGCGGTGTCGCCGTGGTGTCCGGCGCGATGGTGGTCAGCGGTTTTGAATCGGCGAGCGAAGGCTCCGGCGCGACCGCAACCGGCGGAGCGGCCTTCGCGGACTTCCGCCCGCATCCAGTCGCAGCCAGCACGAAGCCGCATAGGCAGACGAGGACTATAAATCGTGTGTTCATAGCAGGGCTGGGTTACCCTTTTTGCTCCGTTGCAAACGGCTGGCCGAAGTCTCGAACTTTTCCTGTTGGCGCTTCCAGGGATCGCGCCAGCGGCAACTCCAGGCGAAAGGTCGTTCCACGGCCCACTTCTGAATCAAATTCTATACGACCATTGTGCAGCTGCACAAATCGAAACGTATTGGCCAGGCCGATTCCGGTGCCGCCCGGCCGCGTGGTGAAAAAGAGCTGGAAGATTTTCTTCTGGTCCTCCACCGGAATTCCCGCGCCCGAATCCGATACCGCAATCACGGCGAATTCGCCGTTGCGCCGTAGTCCCAGCGTGATTCGTCCGCCCGGCGGAGTGAACTCGCTGGCGTTCACCAGCAAATTCAGCACCGCCTGATGGATGATCTGCTGGTCCACCAGCACATGCGGAAAACTCGAAGGCATTTCCAGCCGCAGGTCGACTCCCGCGCGGGTGATCGATGGCCGCGCCGCGTCCGCGATCTCTTCGAGCAGGGCGCGCAGATCGGTTTCTTCCAGCCGCATTTCCAAGGGCTTGGTGAAATTCAAGAATGTTTTAACCGCGCGATCCAGCCGGTCGATTTCGCTGTCCAGCATTTTCACCGCTTGCTGCGGTTCGGGATCCACCGGCATGTTGGCTTTTAGAACTTCCAGCCACAGCCGCATCGAATTCAGCGGGTTTTTGACTTCGTGCGCCACTCCGGCGGTCACACGCCCCAACGCGGCGAGGCGTTCCGAAACTTGCAGCTGGCTTCCGATGCGCTCCAGCGATTCCACGTCGCGCAGAGTGATCAGCGCCCCCATGGGCGTGCCATGTTCGCGAATCACTTGCGCGCTCACTCCGATTCGTTGCGAACCTTGCAGGCCTTCGAGCGTGATCTCGGCGTTCTCGATCGAATCCACCTGATCGCCTTCGATTCCCAGTGCCACGCGAATCGGATGGCCCTTGGGAAAAATTTCGCTCATGCGGCGGCCGCGCAAATCCTGGGGCCGGTCGCCCAGAAATTTCTCGACCGATGGGCTCACCAGCACCGCGCGCCCCGCGGGATTGAAGAGCAGCAGCCCGTCTTCCAGGCCGCTCATCACTTGGTCGAGATTTTCGCGCAAGGTACTGAAGATTTCGCGCACGTCGCGCAGCTGTTTTCCGATGCCGATGATCTTGGTGCTCACCGTGCCGAATTCGTCGCCGCGCTCGACCGGTTCCAGGTCGAATTCGCCCGCGGAGATGCGATCCAATTGCGCCGAGATCCGGTCGATCGGCGCCAGAGAAATCCGGCTGACCACAAATGCGAATAGCGTCGAAAGCAGAACCGAACCAAGCGCGTAAAATCCCGCCGAACGCAATCCCGGCGAAATTTCGTTGCGAATGAGGGCCGAGGAAAGTCCGATGCGAATATCGCCAAACGGTTCGGAGCCTAGAACGAAGGGGAGTGATTCCTCGTAAACCTGTGGAGGCCCATACAAGGTGCGGATCTGCTCGAAGAATCCACCCCGCACGATGGTATCGACGCTTGGCCGTTGCGCGATTTTCTCGCCGCGCAAGGCCGCATCGCTCGATACCAGCACGATGCCGTCGCGGTTGCTAATCGTGATTTCGTAAATGGTCGGCGAATATCCGATGGCCGATTCCATCACCGAATTCAGCGTGTTGCTGTTGTCCAGCGCGCGCTGCACGTAGGCCCGCAGATCAGCCGGACTATTCGAAGCCGGAGCGTCGCCGCGCGCGGCCGCATCGGTCAGGGAATTTTTGGTAGCGAGGAAAATCTGGTCGGCGACGAAGTGGGCGCGATCGTCAGCCTGGCGCAGCGTTTGCCGCGTAAGCCGCGCGATGTACAAGCCGGAAACCACCGCGACCACGGCCAGCACCAGCAGCGAGGTCGCCAGGGTGAACTTAGTTTTCAGGCTGAGACGCATCGCCTTGCCCCGCCTCGTATTCCTTCAGCTTGTTGTGCAGAGTCTTGAGGCTGATTCCCAGCAGATCCGAAGCGCGCGTTTTGTTTTGGCCCGTGGCCGCCAGCGTCTGCAAAATGAGTTCGCGTTCCACGGCGTCGACCGTAGTGCCCACCGGAAAACGCAGCGCAGCCAGGTTGGAATTCGTCATCGCTGAGGATTTGCCGAATTCGGCTGGGAGGTGCTGCCGAGTAATCGTGCCGCGGTCGGAAGCAATCGACGAACGCTCCAGCACATTGCGCAATTCGCGCACGTTCCCGGGCCACGGGTAGGATTTGAACAGGTCCATCACGTCGGTGCCGACGCTCGAAACTTTCTTGTCGTACTTCGCCGAAATATCCGCGAGTAGGTGATCGATCAACAGCGGCAAATCGTCCTTGTGATCCCGCAGGGGAGGCAAGTGAATGTGGAACACGTTCAGCCGGAAATAAAGGTCCTGGCGCAGGTGCCCATCGGCCACGGCCTGTTCCGGATTTTTGTTGGTAGCGGCTACCACCCGCACATCCACCGCGGTCTCGACCTTACTGCCGAGCCGGCGGACTTTGTGATCTTCCAGCACGCGTAGCAATTTGGCCTGCGTGGGCGCCGGCATCTCCCCGATTTCGTCCAGTAGTAAAGTTCCGCCATCGGCCAGCTCGAAGCAGCCCACTCGCCGCTCGGCCGCGCCGGTGAACGCGCCTTTTTCATGGCCGAAAATTTCGCTTTCCATCAGCGATTCGGGAATGGCCGAGCAGTTGATCGCCACGAAGGGACGTTCCGCGCGGGGCGACAGCATGTGAATCGAGCGCGCCACCATTTCTTTTCCCGATCCGGTTTCGCCGGTGATCAACACCGAGGCGGTGGAGGGCGCCGCGATTTCGACCTGCCGCATCACGTCCTGCATCGGGCCGGAGGTGCCAACCAACACTCCGATTTTGCCCGCTGCACGCAAATCGCGCCGCAGGGCCACTACGGTCTGTTGGTCGCGCGCGTGGCCGAGAGCTCGCTCGATCAACGCCCGCAGCACCGGAGGCTTCAGCGGCTTTTCGATGTACCAGTAGGCGCCGGCTTCGATTGCCTGGATCACCCGCTCGTCACTGCCGCGGCCGGTAATAATAATTACGGGGATGCGCGCAATTTCTTCGCCCAGATGCGCCAGCAAATCGAGCCCATTCATGCCCGGCAGCTCGACGTCGGCGAGGATCAAATCCGGCTGGTAATCCTGAAATTTAGCGAGCGCTTCCTCGCCGCTACCGACGCCGAGGATGTCCCAATTCCATTTGCGCAGCAACGCCTCATAGCCTTTACGGGCGTTGTCTTCGTCTTCAACGATGAGGATGCGCTGCAGTTTGGAGTTTTGGCTAGCCATCAAACATCGAATCTATCAGCACGGACGGTCAAATCCAAGCAACCCGCGAGGCGCCAGCAATCCGCGAACGAAAGAGTCGCAGAAATTCCAGCGCGATTAGGTCCGGCCGAAAATCAGCGGGCGCTGTAGCACAATCTCCAGCTTCATGTTTTGCTCCAGAACCAGATCCTGCCCGATTCCAGAAGTAGCCATAAAAGCCTGCGCCGCGCCGCTGGCCGCGCCCTTGGCCGCGTCCTGTTTATCGTTTTTCTCGATTCCGGGTTCGGCTCCAGCCAGTGCCGCCATGGCCATGGCCAGCGCTTCCTGTTCGTGATTGCTGGTCGGGGCTTCGATTTCGCCTTCGCGGTCGAAGAGCACTTTAATCGAGTGCACGCCCGGGGCGTCGATCAGAGCCGCCACTAGCGGCGCCCATCCGGAGCGCGTGTGAATTTCGTCGAACGTGATCCACAGATGCGCCCGGCCGGTCTTTCCGGCCGATTGCACTTTGTCCAAATGTCCGCGAATCTCGGTCCCGCGCGGCAGCGTGGTGCCATCGGGCGATGCAACCGGTTCCAGCGTGCGCGCCGAAATCTTTTTGCCGGTCTTATCGACCTTGGTCGAAATCGGGGTCTGCAAACCCACTAGAATTCGAGTCCCAGGTGCGAGGGCGTAGGAAGGCGCATCCGTGTTCTCTGCGACAGCCGCAGCGGGCGCGGGATCCGGAGTCTGAGTTTGGGACTGAGCTTGGGCGAAAACTGTTGAGGTGCTAAAAAAGGCGAGGGCAACAGCGCAAAAAACAACTCTCCAGCGGTTCATAAAATCCTCCAAAAATTTACCGCTTCCGGCTGGAGCGCGAAAGCGGACGAATCATTACTGGCAATCATAGCAAAACCCGTTACGCACGGCGACAGTCAAGTTACCCGCCGGTTTCGCAAGCCGGGCAGAAAAACCTGTTCTGAAAACCGGAAGCCTGACTTATAATTCGCCCCGGTTTCGTAGATTTCTGGTAATCGCCCCCAACCACATAGGGATCCCGTATACGCTGCAAGCGGTCCGGGCCATACCCGATTGTTCGCGGTTTCCCAGCCTGTCAATCTTCGCGGCACCAAGCGCTAGACAGGATGTGTCGTCAGGAGGATTCATGAATTTCATACGATGGGCGGCCCTTCTTTTTGCAGCACTCATAATCGCGGTGCCCGGCACTTTCGCTGATGACAAAAAGCCCGCCACGACCGCGACCGCGGCAGACGCCACCGTCGCGGCCCCGGCGAATCCTTCAGACCCATCGGCGACGGCTGCGACTCCCGCTCCGGCCGCTTCCTCCGCTGCTCAGCCTGTGGCGGCAGTTCCCGCGCCAGCCAGTCCCAATCCCGCTGGTCAGGCGGATCAGGCGGACGATGACTCCTCCACCAGCCAGTCGCCCCGTTTCACGCCGATGCCCGCGCTCGATGGCAATCCGGGCCTCTTCACTTTGGAAACCGGAGACACGCTGCCGGCGCACGGTTTCAGCCTCGGAATCGGACTGAACAAGATTTCGCGTATGCCTGGAGAAATCACCTCTCTGCAATTGATTCCGGCCGTGAGCTACGGCGTCAACCGCTGGGTTTCTGTTTTCTTTGACATCGACGCCCAGGATCATCTGCACGTCGGCGCCCCCAGCCAGTTGAGCCTTTCTGCGGTGAACGCCGCGAATCCGCAATATCTGAACACCATCTACAATTCGGTGATTCCTTCCACCGGCTTCCGTCCCGGCTACGTAGAAGATGCTCCATTCGCCTCGCATTCCGGCACCGGAGTCGGCGAAATCGACTTGGGTTTCAAAATCGGATTGCTCTCGGAGCGCCGCGGAAAGCCGCTCAGCCTCTCGATCCGTAACGATTTCTACATCCCCACCCAGACCGGCCTGTCGAATTTGCTGTCGAACCAAGTGCAATACGGAAAATTCAATTACGGGATCGGCGTCGAAGCCAGCAAGACCATCCTGCACCACAGCATCCTGGCTACTGCCAATTGGTCCTATCGCTTCACCCGTAATTCGACCTACAACGTCGAAGTTGGTTCGGTCATCGTGCCCGAAATTCTCAACCTTTCCGACCAGATGCAGATCGGCGCGGGCATGTTGATTTTCCCGGACAAGCGTTTCCAGATCATCACCGAATACGACAGCACGATCTACGTCGGCAGCGGAATCAAGAACACCACAGTCGGCCCGCGCGACCCGGTCGAAAGCCTGACTGGCTTCCGTTTGTACGCCTGGAAGTGGGCGGCGCTCGATCTCGGTTACCGTTATGCCCTCGACCTTACCGGTCATCGCGACCGCAACGGTTTCGTCATCAAGATTGGCACCGCGTTCTGGCCCCAGAAGCCGGTGCCGGCGGATAGCGTCACCTCCAGCTGCGCCGTGGATAAGCCGTCCGTCGCTGCCGGATCGAACGAAGGTGTGGTCGCTACGGCCACCGCCACCGACCGCAATGGACGCCCGCTCACCTACATTTGGACGGCATCAGGTGGAAAGTTGAGCGGAGTAGGCTCCTTCGTCCGCTGGGATTCTGCCGGCGCCGCGCCAGGAACCTACACCTTGACCTCGCGCGTCGACAACGGCATCGGCAACAGTTCAAACTGTTCCGTCACCGTGGTTGTCCGCCCGTAAAAAAATTCTTCCAAACGTTGTCACGAAGCGTGACCCTCGCGGTGAGGGCGCGCGCAATTCCCACATTGGAATTACTACGGTTCCGAACCTGCACCACTTACTCGCTTAGCGGGTTAGCATTTCGAGTAATTTTACGAACTTGTTAATTATCCCGAATTGAACTTACACTCCCGGCAACACTCTTGTCACGTTTCGCGACAAAACCTACGTTTCGGGGCAAATGGGGAATGTTCCCCTTTGGTCCTTATTTTGCACACAACTCCCGACAAGAAACGCCAGGAGGCTACAAACCGCCATGGGAGCTTCAACCAGACCGGAGATGATCGATTCCACCCCCGCGTCGGAACGGCCGTCGACGCCTACTGTTCTGATCGTCGACGACGAAGATTCCACCCGGAATCTCTGTCGTGACGTCGTCTCCGAATCGGGCCTGCGTACCCGCACTGCATCCACCACCGAACAAGCTCTCGACATTTTGGATCAGTGGCCGGTAGAAATTCTGATCACGGATCTAAGGGTTCCGCAGCTCGGCGGCCTGGAGCTGTTGAAGCGCGTCCGCGAAAATTTTCCGCACACGGCAGTGATGGTATTGACTCAGTACGGAACCATCGAAAGCGCGGTCGAAGCCACCCGCCTGGGTGCCGCCGATTACATCACCAAACCATTTCACATTCCCGAATTGCGCAGCAAAATCGATCGCATGGTCCGCATGTTTGAGGCGGATCAGGAAAATCGAGTGCTGCGCGAAACGCTGCGCACCCGCCCCGGTTTCGGCGGCCTCATCGGACTTTCCCTGAAGATGCAAAAAGTTTACAGGCTGATCGAAAAAGTGGGCCAGCACGCCTACCCGGTTTTGATCCTTGGCGAAAGCGGCACCGGCAAGGAGCTGGTCGCGCGGAGCGCGCACTTTTCCGGGTCCCGCCGCAATCGCCCGTTTATCCCGGTGGATTGTTCGTCGCTGGTTCCCACGCTCATCGAAGCCGAACTTTTTGGCTACGTGAAGGGCGCGTTCACCGGGGCCATGCATACCAAGCAGGGCTTGATGGAAATCGCGGACAACGGCACGCTTTTCCTCGACGAAATTGGCGACATGCCCATCGATATGCAGGCCAAGCTGCTGCGCGCCTTACAGGAAAAAGAAGTGCGGCCGGTCGGTTCAACCGAACGCGTTCCGCTTTCGGCGCGCATCATCGCTGCCACCAATCGGGATCTGGAAGCGGCGGTCCGCCAGGGAACGTTCCGTCAGGATTTATTTTTCCGCCTGAACGTGGTGCAGATCAAAATGCCGCCTCTGCGCGAACGCAAGACCGACATTCCGGTGTTGGTCAATTCGTTCCTCGAAAAATTCAGCGAAACGAATGGCAAACTCCGCACCATCTCCGAGGACGCCATGTCCCGGCTGATGGCCTACGATTGGCCTGGCAACGTCCGCGAACTGGAAAACGCGATCGAGCGCGCCGTCGCCTTGGGTTCCGGTCCCATTCTCCATGCCGGAGATTTGCCCACCAGCTTGCAATACGGATCCGGTGAGCGCCTCCCGCACAACGACGAGCTATTGCCTCTCGAAGAACTCGAGCGCCGCGCCATTCTTCGCGCCCTCAAAGAAGCCGGCGGCGACAAACTCGCTGCGGCGCGAATCCTCGGCATCGGCAAGACCACGCTGTATCGCAAACTGAAGCAATATCAAGCCGAATCTCAATCCAACTGACCCCAAACCATTTCACACCGGAGTGCTGGGCATCGCGGCATCCCTCCTCGTTTCTATTCCTAGGAAGGGATGATTAACGTGTCTAATTGGGAAAGTCTTGCCGCGCTCTTCGGCTGGAGTATCGCGCAACCCATTGCAAACAATTGAGTTGAAAAATTTTGCGGGTGGTTAGAGTCATGCATATGTCTTCGCATGAGAACAAGCGAGACTCTCACGCATGCGCACGCTCACCACGCGGGGAACGCAAGTGACGCAAACACTCCGGCCGTTGCGCGGAGCAGCGGGCTGGCCTTAGTCACCAACGCGGCTCTCCAAGATTTCACCGTCTACGCCGTCTTCGATTCGAGCGACGAAGCGCTGGCCTTGGTCGATGGCGACGGAGTGATCCAGCGCGCGAATCGCCGGGCCTGCGAATTGATGGCCGCCAAAAGCGACGAGGTCGTAGGCTCTCGTCTGGTCAGCTATTTCGCCCACCCTGCGGGCAGCGAATTCGAGAACTTGTACGACTTGGCGCGCTCCAGCCAAACCGTGGCCCGCATTGATGGCGAACTCAAAACCGGTTTCCCGGTCCGCGTCAATTTTCGCGCGCAACTTGGCGCGGGTCAGTTGCTGCTTTTGTGTCTGGAGGAGGGCTCGCTGGTTCAGCGCGCGGATGGTAAGTGGCGCCAACTCGAAGCCGAGCTGCTCAGCGTCCTTGATTCGGTGCAAGCCGGAGTCGTGCTGGTCGATCTCGCCGGGCGCTTGCGATTCTCTAACGCGCGCTTCAGTCAATATTTTGGCTTGGAACGCGACCAACTGCACGCCACCACGTCTTTCGCCGATCTCGAAAATCTGATCAGCCAACGCTTTCGCTCGCCGGAGGGATTCGCCGCGCCCTGGCGCTCGTTCGCAAATGGAGAAGATCGTCCCGGCCATGACGAACTCGAAATGTTGCGCCCGGCCCGCCGGGTTCTGGAGCGCTTCGCGCGCCCGGTGCTCGACCGCGACGGCCAGCGCCTGGGCTGGCTGGAGCTGTACTACGACGTCACCGGCGAACGGCAAATCCAAGCCAAGTTGCTGCAGACCGAAAAAATGGCGGCGGTCGGCCAGCTCGTTTCCGGTATCGCCCATGAGTTGAATAATCCGCTGACCTCGATCATGGGCTACGGCCAGTTGCTGCTGGCCCACGGCCTCGATCCCATTCAATTTTCTGAAGCCAGCAAAGTTTTCCACGAAGCGGAACGTGCGCGGCGCATTGTAAAAAATCTCCTCTATTTCGCCCGCGAAAATGAACCGGAACGCACCCGCGTGAACCTGAATGAAATCGTGGAACGCACCCTCGCCCTGCGCAGTTATGAGCTGAAAGTTGAAGACATCTTGATCGAATGTACCCTGGCAACGGACTTACCCGAAACCATGGCCGACCCCTACCAGATGCAGCAGGTGATTTTGAATCTGCTGGTCAATGCCGAGCAGTCGCTGCTGCACGGCCGCGGCAAAGGAAAAGTTCAAATCCGTACCCGCTGCGTCGAAGGAAATCGCCTCGCCGTCGAAGTCAGTGACGACGGGCCTGGAATCCCTCGCGAAATCGTCTCTCGCATCTTCGATCCTTTTTTCACCACTAAACCCGCCGGCCTGGGAACGGGTCTCGGCCTTTCCATCGTTTACGGAATCGTGAAGCAGCATGACGGCGAAGTGACCGCCGAAAATCAACCGACGGGCGGCGCGCGGTTCACCATCGAATTGCCGGTGGTCGAAGTTCCGGTGACAACGGAAGAAACGATCGAAAGGGAACTGAAGGTTGCCGCGGCGCCGCGCAGCAAAGTTCTGGTGGTCGAGGACGAGCCTACCGTCGCCCAATTGATCGTCGACGTGCTCCGCGAAGAGGGGCATCAGGTCGAAGCGGTGCTCGATAGCCAGGAAGGTCTCACCCGCCTATCCCGGTCCCGCTACGATCTGATCATCTGCGATCTGCGCATGCCCCGCCTGGACGGCCCCGCTTTCTACGAAGCTCTGGTCCGTTCCGGCAGCGCCGCCCGCGACCGTATCATTTTCATCACCGGCGACACGCTCGCGCCGCGCACCATGAAATTCCTGCAGGACGTGAAAGTCACCTATCTCGCTAAGCCATTTTTGGTCGAAGAATTGAAGCTGGCGGTGAATCGAAGACTGGAGGGCCTGGCTCAGACGTCGCGCAAAAAAATTGCGGTGCGCGCCAGCGCACGCTCCGCCGCCCGGAGGAGTTGAAACCCGATGGCCTTAGCCGCGAAAGAAGTGATGGTCTCCGTGGAACTAGCGACCGTGTGCGGCATCGCCGACCGCGTTCTCGCCGAAAAACTCTGCCGCGAAATCGCATCCCTGTCGGGCTCCGCGCCGGTCTCGGTTGCGGGCAGCCTGCCCGATCTGCTGGAACGCATGGCCGCCTCTCGGCCGCGAGTCATCGTGCTCGACGATGAACTAGCCGAGGGTCAACCGTTAACAGAATTTTTGCGTCAAATGACCGCGGCGGCTCCGGTGGTGTTGATCGCGGCCTTAGACCGGCAGCGTGAGGTCGCTGCTTTGATCGCGGACGGGAAGCTGGATTTTGTAGCGCGGCTCGGCGATTTTATTCCGCTAGCCGCGTGCCTCGTTGCGCGTCATCTGACCCATGCGAAGCGCGGGCCTTCCAAACTGGTCATGATGCCGGGAACGATGTCCGAGGAACTTTCCGAAATTTTCCGGCACGATATCAACAATCCGCTCACCGGAATTCTGGGCAATGCCGAACTGGTGTTGTCTCACTCGGCAGGTTTTCCCGCCGCTGATATTCAGCGCTTACAGACCGTGGTTGAACTCGCCGTGCGGCTGCGCGAAACGATTCGGCAACTAAGTGACGCCATGGAAGCGCAAACCGCTGCGCACCAGGCCTAATTCGCCGCACTCGGAGCTTTTTCTTTCAGCACCAGCACCAGAATCCGCCCGTCGGAATGGAATTCTCCGCCGGTCGCCGTTTTCGCCGTTTTCAACGGATCGCTCGGCATGACATGCGCACGCTGCACCACCAACCCCGTCTCGGACAATGTGTCGTTTACGTATTCCCGCTCACCATCGATCGAAGGGTCGATCTTGTGCGTCAGCCCGTTGTTCCGCTGGTCGCGTTCGAATCCGATGTCGTGCGTCGCGGCAATGCACCACAGGATTCGCCCATCCACCCGATAGGGCGATTTCCACGCGCGCAGGTGATTTCGCGACATGGCCACTCGCACCGGCTCGGCGTGCGCGAACCCATAATCCTGCGGCCGGTCGAAAAGATACAAAATACTCATCGGCATGGTTAGGTAGTCTTTCTTTTCAAAGGAATCCATCAGCGCGTTCATCACCGTGTTCTGTACCGTGCTGTCCACGTGCACCCATCCCGCCGCGCCAAAAACTTTTTCCAGCTCGGCCTGGCTGCCGATGATGAATACATTGACCATGTCGCCGGGATTGCCTTCATGATCCGAAATTCTTCGTGGGATTTTGTTCAGCAGGGCTGGAGTGATGAAGGGCACCGGAGTTTCCGGCGGCCCGCCGATGGCGATAGCCGTCGAAGTGGAGAGACCGGGATTGATCACTTCCATCTTTACTTGAAAATTTCCAGTGGCCCCCGCCGCGTCTTTCATGCTCTGGTTGAGTCCCAAAAATAACCGTCCGCCCACCGGAGCTTCGTAGTCGAGACTTTTTCCCACGGCGAAAGCTTGCGCTCCGTCGTCGGAGCCTAGGCGCGCGATCAGCGACCCATGCCCGGAATTCGGCACCGCGTATTCGTGAATCAAATCTTCAAATCCGCGCGCCAGCCCTTCGGGTCCAAACGTCCGGCCATCGGGATGTTTTTTGTCTGCTGGATAAGTAATCGTGCCAGTAGCAGTCAGCCGGATTTTCTCGCCCTGCCGCAAATCCACTTTGGTGTCGACCCACTGCTTGGTGGCGTCCACATCAAATTGATAAGCCGTCGCGTTCGCCGAACTCGCCGCGGATGGCGCAGGTGGTCGTTTTGTTTCTTGAGCCAAGGCGCGCTCCGGCCCCCAACAAGACAGGGCTACGCCCAACACGAACAATCGCAGTTCCCAGCAGGTCTTCATGATCGATTCCGGTAGATCGGATTATCCCGGCGGTATACGCCCGGGCTTTGCCCAGCTTAGTCGCCGGACAAATTCTTAGGAGAATGTCGCGCCAGAGTTTCCAGCAGCACTTTCGCGCAAGCGGGCGGTGCGATTTTGCCGTTCAGCACGATGTCCTGGGCGCTGATGTCTTTTCCGTACAGGCTTCGATTCGCGTTATTGTCCGCGCGCAGCGTCGAACCTGTCAGCGAAACACCCGCAAACAATCCTCGCGCCCGGGAGTAGGACAAGACTTCCGCGCGCATGGTCACGTCGGTTTCGGCCGAAGCGTTGCGTCCCACCGGCCCCGCCGCCGCCGAAGCGTCGCCGCCCAATTTCACCTTGCTGGTCAGGATGCTGCTGGCCGCGCGATCGTTCATCAGCAGCAGCACAAAATCGGTCGCTTGCACTCCGATCTGAAATCCGAAGCTGCCGCCTTCCAGCGCCATCATCGTCGGCGCGCCCCACGGACCCCTGAAATTTTCTCCGCTGCGGCAGGTCATCACTCCGCGCCCGTAACTGCCGCCCACCACAAACGCCGCCTTCAACACCGAAGGCAGCACCACCACGCAATCCGCTTTGTCGATCACGTTCTGCGGAATATCGTCCGGGATGTCCATAATTTCTTTGGTCACTTGCCCGGCGTTGTCCACCCGGTCGCATTCCTTGTCCTGGGCCGGCACTGACATGGGCAGCACAAGCGCGAACATTAAAACCAGAGCGGAGATCGTTCGTTTCATCTTGCCTCCTGAAAGCTCACCGCGTTTTAGACGGTTGGGGAAAGAAAACAGCGACGGGACATATCGAATCAACCCGAGGCAGTCAAAAAGTTTTCGTAAACTCGGCGATTCTACACGCGTGCCGATGGCGGGGCAACTGAACCTCGCCCCGGCCGCCTTTGCGCCTTTCAGGAAGCACACTCTTGGCGGCCGCTATTTACTTCGGGGCCGACTTTCCCTACCATGTGCGGTGCTGGCCAAATCGCGCCTGGGCGCGCTTTTGTGCCAGTCCGTAACCTCCGCCAATTAAAACGATGCCACGCGCCCCTAGACTTGTCGTGATTGAACCCAACGGCGTCCGCCGCGAAGTCGCAATCAATGCCACTCCCTATCGCATCGGCCGGCAGGCGGGCAATGAACTCACTCTGCGCGATAGCCGCATCAGCCGCCAGCAAGCCCAAATCCTTTCAGTCAACGGCACCATGGTCCTCGAAGACATGGGCAGCCGTCACGGCACCTACGTCAACGGCCAGAAAACGTTGCGCCACGAACTGCAGGCGAAGGATCAAGTCGATTTCGGCATGGCCGACTCCTACAAGCTGCTTTTTCTGGGAGAAGGCGCCACCATCGAAGAGCTCGTCGAACGCGTCGAAGCGCCAGCTCCAGCCAGCTCCGGCTCGCGCGAACTTTATCACCTGGGCGTTTTACTCGAAGTCGCCCGAACCCTCGGCACTGGTTTGTCGCTGGAAGACGTCCTCACTGCGGTTGTCGACGCCGCCATCCAAGTTACTCGCACTGAGCGCGGCGTGCTGCTGCTCGCAAATGAGGGCCAGCCCGGACTGCAGATGATCGTCGCTCGCGACGCACAGCGCGGAACTCTGCGCCCCGACCAGCTGCAGGTTTCGCAATCGGTGGTCAAGCGCGTCGCGCAGACCCGCCGTGAATTAATCGTCAGTGATACCGGCGAAGACGGGGGCATGAGCCAGCAGGAAAGCGTGGCCCGGCTCGAGCTGCACACCATCATCGCGATTCCGGTGGATAAGCTGCCGGTGATCGAAACTCTCGACGCCACTATTTCGACCCGCCAAGGCGAATTGCTCGGTGTCCTTTATCTCGATAGCCACGTGCCCTCCAGCGCCTTCTCTGATTTGGACCGCGAAGTCCTGCGCACGCTTGCGCGTGAAGCAGCGACGGTCGTCGAAAACGCCCGGCTCTTCGCTTCCTCGCGCGCCAAGCAGCGGCTGGATCACGAAATCGAAATCGCCAGCCAAATTCAGAAAAACCTGCTGCCCAAGGCTTTGCCGAATCTTCCAGACGTCTCCGTCGCCGGCTCCACGCTTTCTTGTCACTCCGTCGGCGGCGATTGTTTCGACGTCATCGAATTGGGCGGAGGGCGCCACGGATTTTTCGTCGGCGACGTTTCCGGTAAAGGAATTTCCGCGGCGTTGCTCGCGACGTTGCTGCAAGGCGTGTTCTTCACCACTGCCGCGATGGACATTTCGTTGCCCGGCGTTTTTTCGCGCGTGAATCAATATCTCTGCGAGCGCAGCGGAGAAGACCGCTACGCCACCGTCTTCTACGGCATTCTCGATAAGCTGGGCCGCTTCGAATATGTCAACGCCGGCCACGTCCCGCCGCTGCTCAAAAAGAAAGCCGGCGGCCTCGAAGGCCTGGGTTCAGCAAATTTCCCGGTGGGTATGTTCGCCGAAGCCGAATATCAAAGCGCTCGCGTGCAACTCGACCCCGGCGATTTTCTGGTCATCTATACAGACGGCGTTTCCGAAGCCAGCAACATGATGAACGAGCTATTCGAAGAATCCCGCCTGCGCACCATCATCGAAAACTTTTCCGGCGATACCGTGCAGCAACTCGGCGACGCCATCCGCGAAGGCATGCGCGTCTTTACCGAAGGCGCCGCGCAGTCCGACGACATCACCATCCTGGTGATTGAGTACAAGGGAAATCTCGGATGACGCGCAAGACCACGCCCCGCACCCCGTCCTCGGCTCTTCCGCCGCAAGGGCTTCCGCTCGATACGCTCGAGCAGGTCGTGGCCACACTGAATCCCGAAACCGAGCCTGGCGAACTTGCCGCGCAAATGGTTTGTGTTCTGGCCGCGCCCGGACGTTTCGAAGGCGCGCGCTTGTGGCGCGTAGTGAACGGGACCCCCATCGTCTGGCAGGAAAGCGGCGAACTTCCTCCCGCGGATCCTAGCCACATTGAAAGAATCCTGCACGGCAAGAATCCCAACGCCAATGGCGACGGCACCACCTGGGTTCTGGGGCGTGGCGCGCATCCCGTAGGCGTCCTCGAAGCGCTGCCCAAAGGCAAACTCGACGCCAATACCCGTGGCTGGATGGATCTTTTCCGCCGCTACGCTGAAGT
Organism: uncultured Acidobacteriota bacterium; assembly: GCA_963847695.1. Taxonomy (GTDB): domain Bacteria; phylum Acidobacteriota; class Terriglobia; order Acidiferrales; family UBA7541; genus Palsa-295. Next base: position 254,172 of record CAWKAX010000009.1, read on the forward strand.
CGCGCTCGAAAGCAGCGAACGCCGCCATGCGGTCATCGAGCTTTCCACCATCGTCGAAGCCACCAAGCGCCTGAATTCCACACTGGACCTCGCTGAGCTTCTCAACATTATTCTCCAGCTCACCACCCGCCACACTGGCGCGGAACGCGGCACGGTTTTTCTGGTCGATCACGATCGCAACGAAATCTGGTCACTGGTTGGATTGGGCCTCGACCAGCACGAGATTCGCCTGCCGATCAGCAAGGGAATTGCCGGCTGGGTCGCCCAGCATGGCGAAGCCGTGAATCTTGAAGACGCCTACGCCGATCCCCGTTTTGAATCCGAAGTGGATTTGCGCTTGGGCTACCGCACCAAGTCTCTTTTGTGCCTGCCCATTCTCAGCAAAAGCGACGAGACCATCGGCGTCTTGCAGCTGCTGAACAAAAAGAATGGGCCGTTCACCAACGCGGATGAAAACCTGCTCCGCGCGATTTCCGATCATGTGGCCCTGGCTCTCGAAAACGCGCAGCTCCATCGCGATCTGCTGCATAAGCAACGCATGGAGCGCGACCTCGCGCTGGCCCGCAGCATTCAGCTTGGCCTGTTGCCGGAGCGCCCGCCGCAACTGGCCGGTTTCGACATTGCGGTATCCCATCGCCCATCCCTCGAAGTCGGCGGCGATTACTACGATTTCATTCCGCTCGCGCCAGACACCATATTAATGGTCGTAGCCGACGTGGAAGGCAAAGGCGTCGGCTCCGCGATGGTCATGGCCAATTTGCAGGCTACGCTGCATGCGCTGCTGGCCCATTTACATTCGCTCGAACGCCTGGTCGAATCGCTGAATGACATGATGCTCGCCGATACCCGTGGCCAGAAATTTATGACCATGTTTGTTGGTCTGCTCGATCAGCCGAACCGCACTCTGCACTACGTCAACGCCGGCCACGTCCAGCCCGGCGTCATTCGCGCCAATGGTGACATCGAATATTTGACCGAAGGTGGCATCGTGGTTGGCCTCTTCGCCGGCATGCGCTATGAACGCGGGCACGTAAAACTTTTCCCCGGCGACGTCGTCGTCGCCTGTACCGATGGCATCACCGAAGCGGACAACTCAGCCGAAGAAGAATTCGGCTCCAAGCGCCTGGTCGACTTGGTCGCCAGCGAACGCACGCTCCCCGCACACGAAATCGTCAAGTCTGTTCTCAAAGAAGTGGATTTGTTCTCGCATGGCGGCACGCATGACGACGATCGCGTCATCTTCATTATGAAAGTTGTCTGATTAGTTTTTTCCTGCGGGATACTTCTCGAAAAAATCAATGACGTGCTTTTCGTAATCTTGCGGCACCCGGCCCAGTGCGGAAGCATGTCCCGCGCCCTGCACCACCCACAATTCCTTCGGACCAGTGGCAGCTTCGTAGATCGCCTCGGCGTGCCGGCAGGGAATCCGGTGATCCTCCGTCCCGCAAATCAGCAGGACCGGAAATACGCGCAAGGTCATCGCTTTTTCCGGCGACACCTCATCCGGATCGAATCCTCCAACTCGGCGAACCGCTTTCAGCGCCGTGATCGACGCCGGACGAAAGATCGTTTTGCCGAGCAACGGACTAAACTCCAGTCCAGCGTAGTCGTAAGTCACTTCGCGCAGGCTGGCAAAAGGATCTTCGGCAGACACCGCTTCAATGCGCGGCTCGACCGCAGCGGATTGCAAGGCAATCGCCGCGCCCATCGAAACGCCCAGCGCGTATAAATGCCGCACGCTTTCGCTGGCATACAGCGCATCGACGATTGCGCGGGTGTCGTTGCGCTCGAGCCAGCCATACGTCGCCATGGCGCCGCCGCTCTGCCCATGCGCACGCGAATCCATCATCACCACGCTGTACCCGTGGCGCAGCAAAAATTCCGCGTGTCCCAGATTTCCGGTGCGATTGTCCGCAACGCCGTGGTACAGCAATACCCAATCGCCATTCGGTCGCGGCGGGATTACCTTCCAACCCTTCAGCACCGCGCCATCCGCGGCATGTACCTCGAAATCCTGTTTTACCGCGCCGGTTCGCGCCAGCATCGCAGTCGTCTGTTCGCTGCGCTCCGTATTCAAATTCGCCGGATGCAAGACGACCGGCCCCAGCTGGGTGCCGACCACCGCCGCGGCTAGCGGCAAGATCAGAACAATCGCCAGAAGAATGTAGAGGAGCCGTCTCATTGCGTTCTGCTACAGATGATACGAGCCGGCGAAGCGAATTGTTGCAGGGTGAGTGAGGCGCGGATCCTAATCTGCCAGCGCCAAATGCGCTGAAAGTCAGTCAAGATCCTGTAGAAGAGTAGTGCCGCGTCCCCAGATTCCACAACGAAATCGCAACAGTCAGAAAAACCGCGGCAACAACGGGAACCAGTGCGGCATACGATGGCGAAACTGTCCGCCCCAGCATGCGCACGCTGGGATAAAACGAGGCAAGGCCAAACGGAATAACCCAGCATAAGAAAAACTGCACGACGGGGCTGTAGATCGTCAGCGGGTAACGCCCGAAAGCCATCATGTTCCAAACTGGCGGATGGACGCCGATGCGATCTTCGAACCAAAACGAAACCGTCGTGAGCATCAGAAAAACCGAAACGTAAATCAGGCTGGCGCATACTCCAAAGAACAGCAGCATTGCCAAACGCCCCGGCGTCCAGGGAATCCCCAGCTGCCGCGAAGCGTAAACCATGCAAAACGTCCCGGTCGCAATTTCCTGCACCGACTCAATGCGAAACGTCTCAAACAAAACTTGAAATAAAGACGACACCGGCCGCAGCAACACGCGGTCGAACTTGCCTTCGATGATGTAGTTGTTCCCAAACTCATAAAGGTTCAGGCTGATGATGTTGAAAAATCCGTAGGGAATCAGCGAGAAGCCGTACAAAAACAAAACCTCTTCAAACTTCCAGCCGCCGATCTGCGGCACTTTCTTGAACAGCACGATCACAAATCCCAGCGCGAAGATCGTCGCCGCAAAACTGGTCCCCAGACTCACGAAAAAATCTCCGCGATAACTCACGCGAACTTTGGCGTACTGCGCGAAGTAATCGGCGAAGAGCAATGCATGCCGCTTCGCTCCGGCCCAAATCCGCGCTAGGCCCGAGCCTTCCTCGGTCGACGGGCCGTTACCGTCCTGCCCGCCAAATCGCGCCATCTGTTCTTGGGAAGACATGCTCAAAGCCTACCCGCCGTGAATCGTGATTTTTTCCGACGCCCGACTCCACCACAAATGCGCCAGAATCAGCAGGGCCACCACCCAGAACCACTGAATCCCCAGCATCCGCAGCGCGGTCGCGTGATTCAGCTTGCCCAAATAAATCTGCAGCGGTGTGTAAGCGATGTGCTCGAACGGCAGCCAGGCCAGCACCCGCTGGATACGATCCGGGAAAAAACTCATCGGGATCAGTAAGCCGGAAAGCAGTTCGATCAGCCAGAATTTCGCGCGAATCAAAGCCAGTATTGATTGCAACGGAATGGCGCAGGTGCCGATCATGAAATTAATCGCGCCCATCAGAAAAAAACTTCCCAGCACGCTGACCAGAAATAATCCGAAATTCTGCATCGACGACGGCCCCTGCACCGGAAAGACCAGCGCCACCACAATGGCCACCGGCACTGTCAACAAGCCCAACCGAAATGCCGATTCACCCATCGCTCGCGAAATCCACATCCACTGCATCGAAACCGGCTTGATCAAGTCCATGGCGATCTTGCCTTCGATCACCTCGTAAGCCATTTCCTGGTCGATGGTGTTCCAGTAAAACGAACGAATAATCCAGCCCACGCTCACGTACGTCAGCATTTGCGACAGGTTATATCCCGCGAAGCTTTGCCCGGAGCTGTACACCGCGCTCCAGACGAAGTAATACACCGTCACGTTCAGAAAATAAGTGATGATTCCGGTGAAGTAGCGCAGCCGGAACGCCAGCATGTTGACGAAGCCCACCCGCGAAAATTCCGCGTAGGGAATCAGCGCTTCGTATGCGGAACTCATGCCGGAATCTCGAGCCGCGCTTCGCCCGCGTAGATGCGTTTGATGATTTCCTCGATGGGTTCGTCTTCAATCAGCAGGTCGCGCACTTCCACCGCCGCCAGCACCTGGCGCACCAGATCAGAAGTTGAAACGCGCAACCGGTCGAAACGGATCCGGTGCGTGATGTCGTCGAGCTGTTCCACTTCGCAGCCATCGCGCGAGAACGCAACGAGCCCAGCCGCATGCGCTCGATCCTTCAGCGCGAATTTGATGTACTTGGTGCGCAGCAGTTGTTCCTTCAGCTGCGCCAGCTGGCCGTCATACAGAACTTTCCCGCGGTCGATGATCATAATCCGCCGGCAAAGTTCTTCGATGTCGTCCAGGTCGTGCGTGGTCAGCAGCACCGTCGTGTGAAATTCGCGGTTCACCGCGCGCAGGAAATGGCGGATCTGATCTTTGGCCACGACGTCCAGCCCGATGGTCGGCTCATCCAGGAAAAGCAGCGGAGGATTGTGCAGCAGCGCCGCCGCGATATCGCAGCGCATGCGTTCGCCGAGAGAAAGCTTGCGCACCGGCGTGTGCAGATAATCTCGAATACTCAGGATGGAATCGAAGTGCTCCATCCGCGCGTCGAAATCGCGCTGCGACACATCGTAAATTCGCCGAAGCAACTTGAACGATTCGATGACCGCGATGTCCCACCACAGTTGGGTGCGCTGCCCAAACACCGCGCCGATGGTTTTAACATAGCGCCGCCGTTCGCGAAACGGCACGAACCCGTTGACGCGAATCTCTCCGCTGGTCGGCACCAGAATTCCTGTGAGCATTTTGATGCTGGTCGATTTTCCCGCGCCGTTCGGGCCGATGTATCCGACCATCTCGCCGCGTTCGATTGAAAAGCTGATGCGGTCGACGGCCGCGACCGTCTTGTACTCGCGCACAAAAAGATTCTGCACTGAGCCCCAGACGCCTTCGCGCCGCTTGAAACTCTTGAAGTGCTTGCTCAGATCGTGGACGTGGATAAGGGAATCGGCGCTCATCGCAGCAAGGATTCTAGCATCGCACCCGGTAACGCGCCCCTCGCAAGGCAGGGCGCGATTGCCGGGTTAGACGTGAAATTCCGGGAAGGGTAGCGCGAAGATTTCGTTCCGAACAACGCCGCGCGAGGTCAGATTCGAAACAGCACATCTTCGCGGTTGAACAGCCAAACCGCAATCCCCAGCGCGATCGCCCCATACACACAGGAGCTGGCGAAAATCAGCGCGATCCAGCCCCAGGGATGCTCTCCCGCCACGATTTCCTTGCTCACCAGGCTGGTGCTCATGATCGGAATCAGCGCGGTTTTCAGATTCAGTTCGACTCCGGGCAGGAACGAAGCGACCGCCGGCATAATCACAATAAAAGTGAGCGGTGATAGATAGCTCTGCGCCTCGCGAAAGCTCTTGGCGAAGAGCGCAATCGCCAGCATCCCCGCAGAAAACAGCACCGAAAGCGGCAGAACCATTACAATCACCGCGAGTATACCCTTGGGATCCAGCGACACATTAAAGGGACTCGTCTCGCCCGGCCCGACCATGTTGGACATGCCATGCTTGGCCCAGAAAAACGAAATGGTCATGGACGTCACCGCCAGCAACGCCGTGGCCAGCGATGCGGTCAGCACCATGAAAAATTTCCCCAGCACCAGATCGGTGCGGGAGACCGGGCTGCACAGGATCGTTTCCATCGTTCCGCGCTCTTTTTCTCCGGCCGTCAAATCCATCGCCGGATACATCGCGCCGGTCATGCACAAGATGATGATGAAGTAGGGGACGAAACCGCCGAACATGCTGCCGCCGACTTTCTCATCCGCGGCGACGTTTTTCTCCTTCACCTCAAAAGCGTCCAGCAGCCCCGCCGGCAGGTTCCGCGCCTCGAGCTGCTTCTTCACAACTTGGCGGCGGTAATCGTCGAAGAATTTCTGGGTGGTCTCCAGCGCCAGTTCCGATTTCAAATCACTCTTGTAGTATTCGATCGTCACCTCGCTTTTCTCGCCGCGGTCGATGGCTGCATCGAAGCCCGGCGGAATTTGGATCGCCTCCCGAATCGTCTTGTCTGAAATTTGGGCGGCCGCATCGGGAGCCGCCGGCACGATTTGCACTCCGCGAAAATCTCGCAATGCATCCATGACCTTCGGTGAATCCTCGCCGCCCAAAACCATCACCCGCGGGACTTCTTTCGCTGCGCTGCGCACCATCCGCACGCCCAACACCCCCATGCCCACCGTCAGCAGCGGAAAAACCAGAATGGGCACCACCACCATGGAAATAATGGTGCGGCGGTCTCGCAGCGAGTCCCTAAGCTCCTTGCGATAGACCGTTCCAATATTGTGCAGACTCATGCCGCTTCCCCCACGGTCCGCACAAAAATGTCTTCCAGGTCATTCAGGCCGCTGCGCGCGCGCAGCTCGGCCAGCGTTCCTTCCGTCAGCAGTTTTCCGCCGTGGATGATGCCGATGCGGTTGCACAGCTTCTCCACTTCGGACATCACGTGCGTGGAAAAAATCACGGTCTTGCCGCGGTCCCGGCAATCCCGGATAAAGCTGACGATGGCTCGCGCCGCCATCACATCCAGCCCCACGGTCGGCTCGTCGAAAATCATCACCGAAGGGTCATGCACCAGCGTCCGCGCAATCGAGACCTTTTGCTTCATCCCCGTCGATAGCTTTTCGCAGCGCCGGTCACGATACGAGTTCATATCCAGGGCCTCGAACAATCCGTCCACCGCTTGCCGCAGCGTGGCGCCTTCCAGCCCGTTCAATCGCCCAAAATACTCCACCATCTCCTGCGCCGTCAGCCGCCCGTACAGCGCTGTCGCCGTCGAGAGAAACCCCACATGCGCGCGCACCTTCGCAGGGTCCGCATTCACGTCAAACCCCGCCACTTTCGCCGTGCCCGATGTGGGCTTAAAAATCGTCGCCAGCATGCGCAGCGTCGTGGTTTTGCCAGCCCCATTCGCGCCCAGCAGCCCGTAAATTTCCCCGGGCTGGCACTGGAAACTCACCGCATCTACCGCGCGGACTTCGCCGCGCTTTTTGTCGCTGAAAACTTTAGAAAGCTGTTGTGCTTCGATCATCGCGAATGGTTCGCCCCTAAGAAAACGCCCGCCAGGCTTGGAGGCGCCAGCGCCTCGCAGCCCACCGATTTACTACGCAGCGGCGCCGATAGTGTTACACGGCCCTCGAAAAGTTTCGAATCGAGTAATTTTATCCGCAGCGGTGTTTCGTTAAGGCAGCCGGCCAAGCGGTCTGCTACAATTTTGGGACTTCGGGGGAAGCTAGCTCAGCGCCAAGACTTCTCGGCTTACATGGCAGAAAACACCAGGCGAAAATGGGGCATAGCGATTACGGCGATCCTGCTGATCGTTGCGCTAATCGTCATTCTCTCCAGCCGCGGCAAAGCCCCTCGCGTGCAGGTCACCAGCGTCACTCGCCAGGATCTGATCTCCGCCATCGTCAGTAACGGTAAAGTCGAACCGGTCGCGCCCTCTACCTCTCGCGCCGAATTTCCCACCTTTGTCACCGAGGTCAAGGCCACCGAAGGCCAGGCCGTTCGTAAGGGTCAAATTATTCTTACTCTTGACGCCGCCGATATTCGCGCACAGCTCTCACAAGCCCGCGCCGACCTGCTCGCCGCCCAGACCGATCTGCGCAACGCGCACAGCGGCGGCCCGCCCGACGAAGTCGCGCAGCTGCAGGGCGATCTGGTCAAAGCGCAAACGCAAGTCGCAAACCTCGAACGCACTCAGCAGTCGCTCCGTGGCTTGCTGGCGAAACAAGCCGCCACCCAGGACGAAGTCGCACAAAATGACGCGGCCCTGGCCAACGCTCGCGCCAACCTGCTGACCTTGCAGCAAAAAAAATCCGCCCTCGGCCAGCGCAGCACCGTCAGCGTAGAAAGCGCCGGCCTGCGTGCCACCCAAGCGCGCGATCAGGTTTCATCGCTCGAGCGCAAGCTGCAATCCGCCACCGTGATCGCCGCCAGCAACGGCACCCTGTATTCGCTGCCCGTCCGCAAAGGTGATTTCGTGAAGGTCGGCGACATCCTTGCCGAGATGGCCGACCTCAGCCACGTGCGCGTTCGCGCCTTCGTTGATGAGCCTGACCTCGGCTCGCTCGCCGAAAATCAGGCGGTGCAGGTCAAATGGGACGCCATGCCCAACCGAACCTGGACCGGCCAGGTTGAACAGGTCCCCAAGCAAGTCGTCCCGCGCGGCGCGCGCAGCGTCGGCGAAGTGCTCTGCTCCATCAACAACGACAAGCTCGAACTTTTGCCGAACATCAACGTCGAAGTTCGCATTCTGGTTCACGAACTGCACCAGGTGCTGGTCATCCCGCGCGGCTCCGTAAATTCTGACGCCGCGGGCCACTTCGTCTGGGTTTACAAAGATGGAATCGTCAATCGCCGCAACATATCCATTGGCATCGCCAGCGCGTCAAACTATGAAGTCGTTTCCAACCTCAATCTGGGCGAGCAGGTCGTGGAACGAACTGAAGATGACATGCACGAAGGCATGAAAGTCCGAGCGTCGGAGGCGAAATGAAAAGAGGTACGGGGCTTTTCGCGGCGAGAATGATTCTCAGGACGGGACTGAAGGTTCTGCCTTGCGTCGCGCTCGCGCTCATTTTCAGCGCCGCAGTTCCGTCGCCTGCAAGCGCCCGCGCGTTGCCCGCCGCCGTTCTTGCGCCGACTGACGCAGCTGCCCTCATTCAGACCGCCCAGCGCCAATTCAATTCCGGAAACTATTCCGGCGCCATCTCGTCGTTGCAGGCCGCCATCAGCATGAATTCCAGCAGCGCCGAAGCCTATTATTGGCTTGGCCGCAGCTACTACGAAATTCACGATTACGATAATGCCATCACTGCCGCCGAAAAATCCGTGGCCCTCGACGCCAAGAATTCCGCCTACCACGACTGGCTCGGCCGCATCTACGGCGGCAAAGCCGACCGCGACCGCAGCTTCTCCTACGCCCGCAAAGTGAAAAAGGAATTCGAAGAGGCCGTGCAGCTGAATCCTTCGAATGTCGTCGCCCGTCGCGACCTGGAAGAATATCTGATCGACGCGCCGTGGGTCGTCGGCGGCAATAAAGATGAAGGCGCAAAACAAATCGACGCCATCGCGGCCATCGATCCGGTCGAAGCGCACCTGGCCCGCGCGGTCTACGATCTCGAAAGCCTGAAGAAACCCGAACTCGCCGAAAAAGAATACCGCGACGTTCTCGCCGCGAAACCGACCAAGATCGACCCGTACTTCGAAGTCATTTCATTTTTTCAGAAGCAGAACAAGCCGGCCGATATGCAAACCGCCATCGCGGCCGCAGCGCAAGTCAGTCCCAGCGATCCGCGCCTGGCCTACGCCCGCGGAGTTGCACTCGTGCTCGCCAACACCAATCTTGCCGAAGCCGAAAAGGATTTGAAATCGTATCTAGCCAGTACGCCGGATCGCAGCGATTGGCCCTCGCACGCTGCCGCGCGCACCTGGCTCGGCCGCCTCTACGAATCCCAGGGCAAACGCTCAGAAGCCGGCGAGCAATACCGTGCCGCGCTGCAGCTCGACCCCAACGATAAAGACGCCAAGAGCCGCCTGGACCAGCTCGAAAAGTCCTCGCATTAATCCGGTGAGTTCATCGCTGCAATCTTCGAAGCCTCCCGCCGCATCCAACAAGTCTGTGACCGAGCACCTCGGAATTTCGAAAAGCGCGCCGTTGCTCTGGGGTGAGACCTGGAGTCTCGCCATGCAAGCGCTGCGCGCCAATAAAGTCCGCGCCATGCTCACCATGCTCGGCGTCATTATCGGAAGCGCCTGCATCGTGCTGGTCGTTACCGTCGCGCTGGCCGGAAAGCGCTACATCATTGCTCAAATCGAGGGCGTCGGCTCGAATTTGATTTACGGCGCAGTCGAACATACGGAAGACAGCCAGAAAACCGCGCTGGCCGACGAAGTCACCGTCGCGGATATGGAGGCTGTTAAAGCCGCGTTTCCCGAAGTGGCCTACGCCGCCGGCACCCACGACCTGCCCATGACCGTCGTCGTGGGCAATACTGTTAAAGCCGTCAACCTCGTCGGCGTCACCTCCGATTTCCAGCAGATCCGCCGCTTGCTGATTACACGGGGAAGATATTTCGACCAGGACGACATGGTCTCCCGCAGCAAGGTCTGCCTGCTCACGCCCGACCTCGCCAAGCTCGCTTTCCCCAACGAGAATCCCATCGGTAAGGACATGCGCCTCGGCGATTTGCACTTCACCGTAATTGGCGTATTTCGCGAGCGCACCGCCACTTTCGGTGAAACTGAAATCACCGATTTTTCCGCCATCGTCCCTATTGGCTTAATTCAGTACTACACCGGCGAACAATATCTTCGAACCTTTTACGTGCAGGCCACCAACGCCGAAGACGTGCCCAAGCTTACCGAACAAATTACAGCGTTTCTCAAAACGCGCCACCGCCCCGGGGCCGAATATCACGTCGAAAATCTGACCTCGCTGCTCGATTCCGCCCGCAAAATTTCCATGGCTCTCACCATCATTCTCATCGTCATTGCCATGATCGCGCTGACCATCAGCGGAATCGGCATTATGAATATCATGTTGGTCACGGTGACCGAGCGCACCCGCGAAATCGGCATCCGCAAAGCCATCGGCGCTCCGCGCAACGCGATCCTCTATCAATTTTTGATGGAAGCGCTGCTGATCAGCGGCACCGGAGCGCTCGCCGGAATTTTGATTGCCGTTATGATTCCCGCGCTGATGAATGTGGTCATCAGCTATTTCCCGGTCGCCGCCGGAGTTCACGTTCCGGTGTCCTGGGTCTCAGTGGTTCTGGCTTTCTTGGTATCCTGTTCCACGGGATTGCTCTTCGGATATTTGCCGGCCAATCGCGCTGCCCGCCTGCATCCCACGGAATCTTTGCGCTATGAATAAAAGCCGACCGCGAAAATTGATCCGCGCCAGCCTAGGCGTGCTGACGCTGGCCTTGTCCTCTGTGGCAGCGCGGCCCGCATATGCGCAAGCATCAGACGACGGTAAGCTCACCATGCGCCATGCCGTGACACTGGCCTTACAGAACAGCCGCGACCTGCAGCTCGCCCGGGTTCAATACAACGTCGCCCTCAATCAGACCGCCGTCGACCGCGCCGCGTTCCTCCCGAACCTCTACACCGGTTCCGGCGCCGCCTATACCTCTGGTTTCCCTTCGCTGGGTGGATCGCCACCGGCCGTTTTTCAGATGAACTACGACCAAGCAATCTTCGACCCAGTCCTCAAAGCCCAGCAGCAAGCAGCCGAAGAGCACGCCAAAACCATGAAGCTCGAAGTGGACCGCACGCGCGATGACGTTATCGTCCGCACCGCGACGGCTTACCTTGAACTGGCCAAAGTGCGACATTCCCTCGAACTGCTTCGTGGCGAACAAGCCAGCTCCGACAAAATTCTGGCGGTGACCCAGGAACGGGTGCAAGCCAATCAGGAACTCGCCATCGAGGTGACTCGCAGCCAGCTCACGGCGGCGCGTATTCACGAAAAGATCGTCAAGCTCGAAGGTCGCGACGAAGCCTTGACCCAGCAGATACGAAATCTTACCGGCCTCCCCGACGGCGAAACCATTGACGTCCAACCCGAAGATCCGGGCTTCGATACCAGCCTGCAGAATGACGCCCAAGTGCTCGATCTGGGAATGCACAGCGACTTTTCCTTGCAGGAAGCAGAGAATGACCGCCTGGCGCGGCAGCATATTCTTCGTGGTGCAAAGCTGGGCTACTTTCCGACCCTCAGCGTGCTGGGCCAGTTTTCGGTCTTGAGCAAATCCAACAACTATCTCGATTTCTACAAGAAGTTCGAACGAAACAATGGCAGCGTGGGCATCGAACTCCGCATCCCCATCTTCTCGGCAAAAACCCGATCCAACATAGCGTTGGCCAAAAGCCAATTGAGCGCTTCCGAGCTGGCCCTCGGCAACAAACGCGAGCAGGTCCGCCTCGACCTCTTTCAAAAGCAGCGCACCGTGCGCGAACTGGACGCCACCAGGGAAGTCGCTCGCCTCGATCTGAAGTTGTCTCAGGAATCGCTAAGCCTGCTCCAGGCCAAATTCGACGAAGGCCGCGCCAATCTGCGCGACATCGAAAATGCCCGCCTCGAGGAAAGCGACAAATGGGTCGCCTTTCTCGACGCCGATTTTGCCCGCCAGCAGGGCCAACTTACGCTGCTGCAGGCCACCGGGCAGCTCGCCAAGGTGTTCCAGTAGGGAAGCCGCGCCAAAAGCATGGCTTGGGCCAGATAGAGAATTACGGTAAAATTGAGCCTTGGTAAGTGTGTCTTTTCCACTACGCAGGAATAGATTTTTGGCAGTTCTGAGGGAGAATAATTAATGGCATCAGTAATGAAAACGTTGTTCCTGAATCCGCCCAGCTTTGAGAAGTTTGATGGTGGCGCTGGATCCCGCTGGCCCGCAACCCGCGAGATCGAATCCTACTGGTATCCCGTCTGGCTTTCGTATCCCACCGGAATGCTAGAGGGCGCGCGACTGCTCGATGCGCCTCCGGAGCATAAGACTCCCGCTGAAGTCGTCCAGATCGCCATGGACTACGAATTCGTGGTCCTGTTTACCTCCACCGTCGGCTTCTACAGCGACTTGAAAATGGCCCGGGCCATGAAGGATAAGAAGCCCGGCATCAAGATCGCTTTCGTCGGCCCGCAAGTACAGATCAAGCCTGCCGAAAGTTTGCTGGCCAGCCCGGACATCGACTTTGTCGTTCGCGGCGAATTCGATCTCTCGGTTGTGGAATACGCGCAAGGCAAGCCGCTCTCCGAAATCATGAGCTGCAGCTACCTGAAGGACGGCAAAGTTGTCCACAATCCTCCGCGAGCCATGCTGCAAACCGCGGAACTCGACGCGCTTCCTTTTGCCACCGACGTCTACCAGAAGAATTTGACCATCGAGAATTACAACGTCCCGTTCCTGCTGAATCCTTACGTTTCTTTCTACACCGCGCGCGGCTGCCCGGCGCTTTGCACCTTCTGCCTCTGGCCCCAGACGCTTTCCGGCCACGCCTGGCGCGTGCGCTCGGTCGAAAGTGTGGCTCGAGAATTCAAGCAGGCGCACAAGATGTTCCCGCAGGCCAAGGAATTTTTCTTCGATGACGACACTTTCAACATCCGCAAGGATCGGGTCATCGCCCTGTGCAAGGAATTTGCGCCGGTCGGATTCCAGTGGTCCTGCACCGCCCGCGTGCACGGCGACTATGAAACTCTGAAGGCCATGGCCGATGGTGGTTGCCGTCTATTAATCGTTGGCTTCGAATCCGGCGATCCGCAGATTCTCAAAAACATCAAGAAAGGCGCGACCATCGAAATGGGCCGCACCTTTGTGGAGAATTGCAAAAAAGTAGGCATTCGCGTTCACGGCGACTTCATCGTTGGCCTCCCTGGCGAAACCAAGGAAACCATCGAGAAGACCATCAATTACGCCAAGGAACTTGATTGTGAAACCATTCAGGTTTCCATGGCTCACGCCTATCCCGGCACCGCGCTCTACGATCAGGGCATGAAGGAAGGATTCCTCGCCGGCGAAGCAATCACCGACGATCTCGGCCACCAGCTGCCGCATTTGCAGTATCCCGGCCTCTCCCGCGAATACATGGTCGATTCCGTCAACCGTTTCTACGACGAATATTATTTCCGTCCACGTGTCGCCTGGAGAATCGTCCGCGACGCGCTGTGGGATAACCACGAACGCAAGCGCCTCTTCCATGAAGCCGTTTCCTTCATGAAGCTGCGCCACGACCGCATCAAAGTCGCCAAGAAGGGCGTTCAGAAAAAAGCCATGGTTCAGGTGCCGCCGATGCCGCAGGCGGGCGAATCGCAAGGCGCATGAACTCGTCGTCCGAGGGTCTGCATTTAAAGACCTTCATTCTTTTACTGGTCATGGTGACCTTCGGTCCGCTGGGCGACGCCTTCCTGGGAAAAGGAATGCGTCGCTTGGACTCCTCCGGCATTCGTAACCCCGCCGATCTGTTTCATTTCTTTTTGCGCGCTTTCAGTTCTGAAACCGTTTGGATTGGCATCCTGCTGCTCGCCACTTTCTTCGCCGCCTACACGCTCGTGCTTTCCTGGGCCGATTTCAGTTTTGTCCAGCCGGCTTCCTCGTTCGCTTACGCCATCGTCGCGTTGCTTGGCCATTATTTCTTGGGCGAATTTATCAGCACTACGCGCTGGCTCGGTATCCTGATCATCTGCGGCGGCGTTCTCGTCGTCGGCACCACACCGCCCAGCACTACCGAGCGCGCCATCGATTTTAATTCTGCGAGCCTCACGCCACCGGGCCGGAGCTAGTTCCGCTCATGGCTTGGAGCACGGCCTGGCCTGCGATTCGATACCCGCTTTTCGCACTCGCCTTCTTCCCGCTCGCCTACTACGTTGTGGCCCTTTTTGCCGCCCGTCGTTTTTTCTCTGCGCGCCGCGCGCGTACGGCTTCTTCCGGATTCGCGCCGTCCGTCAGCATCCTGAAACCTGTCTACGGACTCGATCGCGAGACCTGCCAGAATTACGCGTCGTTCTGCACCCAGTCCTATCCACAATACGAAATACTATTCTGCGCGAGCGATGAACAAGACCCCGCCGTCCCCGTGATCCGCAAAATCATTCAGGATTTTCCAGATCGTTCGATTCGCTTGCTGATCGGTTCCGAACCACTGGGCGTCAGCGACAAAGTGAACAAACTCTGCCGCCTGGCCCGCGAAGCAAAATACGAGATCTTGATCGTCAGCGATAGCGACGTCCGCGTCGATCCCGACTACCTGCGCGCGGTTGTCGCGCCCTTCGCCGATCCGAACGTCGGCGGCGTCACCACTCTCTACCGTGGCCTCACCGACGGCTCCTTCGCCGCCAATCTTGAAGCGATCGGCAACAGCACCGATTTTGCCGCCGGCGTCCTGGTTTCCTGGCTCTTCGCCGAAGTGAAGTTCATGCTCGGCGCCACCATGGCCGTGCGCAAAACCGTCCTCGACGAAATCGGCGGTTTCGAATCCATGGTCGATTATTTTTCCGATGACTACGAACTCGGCAATCGCATCGCCGCCAAGGGCCATCGAGTCGAGCTGATTCCGCACACCGTCGCCATCGTCTACCCGCACCAAACTCTACGAGACGCGTTTCTGCACCAGCTCCGCTGGAATCTCAGCATTCGCTTCTCGCGTCCCGCGGGCCATCTCGGTTTGATTTTTACCCAAGCCCTGCCGCTCGCCATCCTCGGCGCGGTTTGCTCGCCGTCCGCGGCATGGGCCGTCGCACTTCTGGCTGCCTACTTGGTTCTGCGTCTGGCTCTGGCTTGGAAAATTGGTGTTTCAGGGATGAAAGACAAGAACCTGCGTGGAGAACTGGAGCTACTGCCGCTGCGCGATATTTTCGCCTTCGCCGTCTGGTTGGTCAGCTTCTTCCCGCGCAATATTCTCTGGCGCGGAAAACGTTTTCAGGTGCGGGACAAGCGGCTGGTAGCCATCTAAAAAACAATTCCGCCTGACGGGTGTGAGTCTTCAATCCTTCTTCTTCAAATCTTTATAAACTTCGTTCGCACCGCGAAATTCTTCTTCCAGTTCCTTGGAAGTTAGATTCACCCGCAGATGCTCGATCGCCTGCGTCATCCGGTCGAGTGCGCGCGAAATATTCTCCTTGTTGCTGTGCACGATGTCTCGCCACAAAGGAAAGGGGCTGCCCGCCAGACGCAACATGTCTCGCACTCCCGGACCCGCCAGCGCCAAGGGTAGTCCGGTCTCGTCCGCTTCGTCTCGCAGCACCCCGGCCAGTGCCACCGCCAACATTTGCGGCAAATGAGAGGAAACACCCACCGCCCAGTCGTGCATTGCGGCGTCGCACCACACCGGCGTCGCGCCTAGTTTCCCCAAAATCTCCGCAAAGGCCTTAACCCGAGCGTCGCTGTCAGTTTCCGCCCCAATCAAAGCGTACCGCGAACCAGCAAACAAATTCTCATCCGCCGATTCGATGCCCGAAGTTTCTTTCCCCGCGATTGGATGTCCGCCCATGAATCGAGCGCCACCCGCGAATAATCTCGTTGCCTCCCGGCAGATCTGCGCCTTGGTGCTCCCCGCATCAGTCACCAGCGCGACCGGCTTCACGCGCTCCGCAATCTGCGGCAGCACTTCCAGAATTCTCCCAATCGGCAGCGCCACGTAAATTAGATCCGCGCCACTCACCGCATCATCGAGATTCGCGGCCATCAGCTGAATCGCCCCGCGCTCGAGCGCCCGATTCGCTACCTCCGGGCGATCGAATCCAATCACCGTCATAGATGGGAAGTGTTTTCGCAGCGCCAGTCCGAACGAACCGCCAATCAAGCCGGTCCCAATGATGGCCGCGCGCGCAAAAGAAACGTCAGTTTTTGTGGAGGACACGCGTCTAGTCTAATGCAAAGCAGAGAATTTCGTCAGGCGCCTTGGCCGGCCAATTGCACGCCGCGCTCGGCGTCGCTCGGCTCCAGGATTTCTACTTCGGAGACATCTTCCAGTTTGGCCAGTTGCGGAATCAAAGTATGTCCCGCGCGCTCCGCCTGCACCGTCATCTGCACATCGAGAAAAGCGCCGTCGCTCGTGGCATCGGCCGTCAAATGCAGCAAGTCGAATCGCCGGCGCCGCGTGACACTCAGCACCCGCAACAGCGCGCCTTCCGCATGTTTCACTCGCATCTGCAGCTTCAGTACCGTCACAGCGCAACCTCATCCATCATTTCTGAATTCGATTTTCCCGGCCCCACGATCGGCCAAACGTTCGCTTCCTGGTGAATAATCACGTGCGCCAGAATCGGTCCCCGTGCGGCCAGCAGCTGATCGATTGCCGCGTCCACCTCGCCGCGGCGCTCCACCCGGAACGAAGCCAATCCCATCGACTGCGCCACCAACGCGAAATCCGGATTGTCCGAAAGATCCACTTCGCTGTACCGGCGGTCATGAAACAATTCCTGCCACTGCCGCACCATCCCCAGCGCCGAATTATCGAACAGCACGATCTTGATCGGCAGTTCGTAGCGCCGCAGCGTCGCGAATTCCTGCAGGTTCATCATGATCGAACCGTCGCCCGACACGTTGATCACCGTCGAATCCGGAAACGCGAATTGCGCGCCAATCGCGGCCGGCAATCCAAATCCCATGGTTCCCAATCCGCCGCTGGTCAGGTGCTGAGCCGGATTCGTAAAATGAAAATGTTGCGCCACCCACATCTGGTGCTGGCCCACATCGCAGGCCACGATGCAGTTCTCGCCGGCTCGCTCCGAGAGCCGCTTCAAAAAGTCCGGCGCGTACACTTGCGTTCCGGGAGCGTCGTAATTCCAGACATTCGCTTCCTTCATCCCCAGGCATTTCCGCCGCCACGGTTCAATTTCCAGCGGCATGGCCAAGGCCTTCAAACTGTCGCGCAGATTTCCCGCCACCGGAGCGTCCGCATGTCGCAGTTTGCCAATCTCCGCCGAATCCACGTCCAGATGAATCACTTTGGCATGCGGCGCGAATCCATTCAGCCGCCCCGTCGCGCGATCGTCAAAACGCGCACCGATGCAAATCAGCAAATCGCTTTCCTGTACCGCATGATTCGCCGCCTTGGTTCCGTGCATGCCCATCATGCCCAGCGCCAATTCGTGCCGCGTGGGAATCGAGCCCAATCCCTTCAGCGTAGCCACCACCGGAATCTGCGTCGTCTCGATAAACGATTTCAGCTCGTCGATCGCCTTCGCCATCCCCACGCCGCCGCCCACGTAAGCCACTGGACGTTCGCTTGCCCGCAGCAACTGCTTTGCGTAAGCGATCGATTGATTGCTCGCCGCCGCCGTCGTTTCCGATTTTGCGTTTCCATTGAACTCGTACTCCGCGACGGTATTCGCAATGTCCTTCGGCAAATCAATCAGCACCGGCCCCGGCCGCCCCGACCTCGCAATGCGAAACGCTTCGTGCACAATCTCGGGCAATTCCGCCGCAGTCCGCACCAGAAAACTGTGCTTCACCACCGGCAAAGTAATTCCAAAAATATCCACTTCCTGAAACGCATCAGTCCCCATCAGTGAAGTTGCCACCTGCCCCGTGATCGCCACCACCGGCACCGAATCCATGTATGCGTTCGCGATTCCAGTTACCAGATTGGTCGCGCCGGGGCCGGACGTTGCCATGCACACGCCGACTTTTCCCGACGCCCGCGCGTACCCATCCGCCGCCAGCGCCGCCGCCTGCTCATGACGCACCAAGATGTGCCGGATTTTCGAATCGATCAGCGCGTCGTACACCGGCATGATCGCTCCGCCGGGATACCCGAAGATGACCTCTACGCCTTCGCGTTCGAGAGCCTTGATCAGGAATTGTGCGCCTTTCATTTCGCCCCTCGCCCCGCAGCCGCCGTGTCCGGCTTCAGCCAGGACATCTGCGCCCGCAATTCTTCGCCGACCTTCTCGATCGGATGGTTGCGATCCTTATCCAGCAGTTTCGAATACTGCGGCCGTCCCGCCTGGTTCTCCAGAATCCATTCCTTGGCGAATGCGCCCGACTGAATTTCTTCCAGGATTTTCTGCATGCTCTCCCGCACGTGCGCGTCGATCACCCGCGGCCCGCGCGTAATATCGCCGTACTTCGCCGTCTCGCTGATGAATTGGTGCATCTTGGCGATGCCGCCCTCGTAAATCAGATCGACGATCAATTTCAATTCATGCAGGCACTCGAAATAAGCCGCCTCCGGCTGATAACCGGCCTTCACCAGCGTTTCCCACCCGGCTTGAATCAGTTCGCGCGCCCCGCCGCACAAAACCGCCTGCTCGCCGAACAAATCCGTTTCCGTTTCTTCCTTGAAAGTCGTCTGGATCACGCCAGCCCGTGTCCCGCCAATCCCGTGCGCGTAAGCCAGCGTGCGCTCGAACGCCTTTCCCGAAGCATCCTGATGAATCGCCAGCAGACACGGCACTCCGCGCCCGTCTTCGTAAGTGCGCCGCACCAAAGCGCCCGGCCCCTTCGGCGCGACCATGGTCACGTCGACGCTTTTCGGCGGCGTAATCTGCCCGTAGTGAATGTTGAAGCCGTGCGAAAAAAGAATCATCGCGCCTTCTTTCAAATTCGGCGCCACTTCATTGGTGTAAAGAGCCGGCTGCGCCATATCGGGCGCCAGCATCACGATCACATCCGCTCCCTCCACCGCTTCCGACGGGCCTACCAAGGCCCATCCATCCTGCTCCGCCTGCTTCCACGAAGGCCCGCCGCGACGCAGCCCAACCACCGTATTCACTTTGCTGTCGCGCAGGTTCAGCGCATGCGCGCGCCCCTGGCTGCCATATCCGAGTACGGCTACTCGCTTGCCTTCCAGCGCTCGCGCATTCGCGTCGTTTGCCCAGAACATTTTTGCCATCGTGTTTCTCCTTTTTCGTTGCCGTCGTCGACGGCAAATTTCAAATTGCGAATCTCTGTGCCGCTCGCGTGCGGCAACTATGCAGCGCTGGTAATTGCGCCTTGCGACGCCGAAGAAACCAGCTTCGCGTATTTCGCCATCACGCCCGTCTTGTAACGCGCCGCCGGCGCTTTCCACTCCGCTCGCCGACTTTCCAGATCGGCTTGCACGTCCAACCGGCGCGCTTTCACATCCAAAGTGATCGTGTCTCCGTCGCGCACCAGCGCAATCGGGCCGCCCGCCGCCGCTTCGGGAGCCACATGGCCCACCATCAATCCATGCGTCGCGCCACTGAACCGCCCATCCGTAATCAAAGCGATCGATTCGCCCAGACCTTGCCCCACCAGCGCTCCAGTCACCGCCAGCATCTCGCGCATTCCCGGCCCACCCTTCGGACCTTCGTAGCGAATCACCACCACATCGCCAGGTTTAATTTCTCGGTTCTGCACCGCTGCGAAACAGGCCTCTTCCGAATCGAAAACTCGCGCCGGCCCGCTGTGCAGCACCCGCTCGTGGCCGGAAAGTTTCACCACGCATCCCTCAGGCGCGAGCGATCCATGCAGAATCGCGATTCCGCCCGTCGCTTTCAGCGGATTCGCCAGCGGCCGCAGCACTTGCTGTCCAGCCGTCTCCACCGCTTCGTCGATTTCCTGAAATAATCTCCGCCCCGACGTCGTCAGCCCATCCTTCAGCAGGCCGGCCTCCCGCAAGCGCTGCGCCAAAACCCGCATCCCGCCCGCCTTGTACATGTCCGGCGCGTTGAAACGTCCGCCCGGCTTCAAGTCTGCGAGAAGGGGCGTCTTTTCCGAAATTTCGTCAAAGTCTTTCAGGTCGAGCGGCACGCCCGCATCGCTGGCAATCGCCAGCAGATGCAAAACCGCGTTGGTCGAACCGCCCGATCGCCGCCACCGAAGCAATCGCGTTGTGCAACGAGTCCCGCGTAATGATCTGGCTCGGCCGGATGTCCGCCTTCAACAGCTCCATCACCTTTTTGCCGCAATCAAACGCAGTCTTTTCTTTGCGCGGGTCGGTCGCCGGAACTTCATTCGCGCCCATTGGCGAAATTCCCAAAAAAGTAATCGCCGTCGCCATGGTGTTCGCCGTGAATTGCCCGCCGCACGCGCCTGCGCCCGGGCATGCCCGATCTTCCAGCTCACCCAATTGCTTCTCCGTCATCTTTCCCGCCGCCAGCGCGCCTACCGCCTCGAATACATCCAGAATCGTCACGTCGCGCCCTTCAAAAGACCCGGCCTGAATCGACCCGCCATACAGTGACAGGGAAGGGATATTCAGCCGCGCCAGCGCCATCACCGTTCCCGGAATCGTTTTGTCGCAGCCGCAAATCGCCACCACTGCATCGAAAGCGTGCGCCCGCACAAACAACTCGATCGAATCGGCAATCACTTCGCGCGAAATCAGCGAAGCCTTCATGCCCTCGGTGCCCATGGTGATGCCGTCGGAAATCGTAATGGTGTCGAACTCAATCGGCGTGCCGCCCGCCGCGCGAATGCCCGCCTTCACGTGTTCGGCCAGCTTGCGCAGATGGAAATTGCACGGCGTCACTTCCGTCCACGTGTTCGCCACCGCTACCAGCGGCCGCGCCAGGTCCGCGTCGGTCAGACCGGTGGCTTTCAACATCGCGCGGGCTGGCGCGCGGGAAGGACCCTTCTTGATGGCGTCACTTTGCATTTTTAAGAATCTCCTTGGTAGTAGGCGTCGGCGACCACTATAAGTCAAATTTGTAAA
This sequence comes from uncultured Acidobacteriota bacterium, assembly GCA_963847695.1. Classification (GTDB taxonomy): domain Bacteria; phylum Acidobacteriota; class Terriglobia; order Acidiferrales; family UBA7541; genus Palsa-295. The sequence continues at coordinate 275,347 of CAWKAX010000009.1, forward strand.
AATTCAGAAAACTATAAGCCATTGTTATTGCCCTACACGCGAGTGGCCCTTGACGAACGCCGCCCGTGTCTCGTATAGTTGCCGCTCGGAGCTTTGATTGAAGGCTTCGAACCAAGAAACTCAGTGAACGCCAACTTCTATTACCGTTTCGCTTTTACTTACCGCTTCTTCTATACGGGGAAGCGGGCCGGCGAGACGTGCGCGGGAGTGGCACCACAGCATAACTAGAAACCGCACAAGTCTTCTTCAGCCGGCCGCGAACTCGAAAGAGTACGCGGCCTTTTTTGTTTTTAGCCGCAAACGGCGGGAAAGACCGGGAGGAACCTGATGAGTGCCATGGAAATCGGTGGCTGGCGTGCCAAAATTGACGCGATCGATACCACTCTGCTTCATCTGCTCAATGTGCGCGCCGGTTTTGCGCTCGAAGTCGGCCGCCTCAAAGGCGCCAGCGGCGTCGCTTTGCGCGTTCCGGCCCGCGAGCAAGAGATTCTTTCGCGCATGACCTCCCTGAATCCCGGGCCGCTCGATACCAGCGCGGTACAAAAAATCTATCAGGTCATTCTCGACGAATCGATTCGCATTCAAGTGCAGCACGGCCTCGGCCGTGCTGAATCCGCCGCGGCACCGGCGCCGACGCGGGCACCCGCTCCCGCCACCCCGCCGACCGTGGCCCGCGCGCTGAAAGTTCCTCAAGGAAAGGGCCGGATGAATTCACGCAAGCGCACCACCAAGGTGGTTTCGGAATGAATGTCGCTCCCCAATCGCGAATCGCCTTCCAGGGCGAACACGGCGCCTTCAGCGAAGAAGCCGCCCTCAAGCTGCTCGGGCCCGAAATCGTTCTAACGCCTCGCGGCTCGTTCGACGCCACTTTCAGCGCCATCCGCGATGGCGAGGCCGAGTACGTCCTCGCGCCGATGGAAAATAGCCTCGCCGGCTCCGTGCACCGCTCCTTCGATCTGCTGGTCGAAACCGGCTTGCACGTCATCGGCGAAGTAGTCATTCCCATTGTTCACAATTTGATCGCTCTGCCCGGCGCAAATTTCGAACAACTCGTCTCAGTCGAATCGCACCCGGTCGCCCTCGCCCAGTGCGAGCAATTCTTCGTCGCTCATCCGCACTTGAAGCGCGTCGTCGCCGAAGACACGGCCGGCAGCGTTCGTGAAATCATGCGCGCCGGGAATCCCGCGCGCGCAGCCATCGCCAGTGCCAGAGCAGCCGAATTCTACGGCGCGGCAATTCTTCGCCGCCACCTGGAAGACGACCCCGAAAACTACACGCGCTTCTTCCTGCTCTCTACTCGCAGCGAAACTCCAGCCGACGCCGACAAAATCTCGCTCGTCTTCCAGCTCCCACATTCTCCCGGAGCCTTGCAGCAGGCTCTCGCGCCCTTCGCCCAGCGCAACATCAACCTGATGAAAATCGAAAGCCGCCCGGTGCGCGGCAAGCCCTGGCAGTACCGTTTTTACATCGACCTGCAAGCCCCGGCGCGCAGCCCGGAAATTGCCGCCGCGCTCGACGAGCTCGCCAAGTTTGCCGTGGAACTCAGAATTCTAGGTTCATACAAATCGGCCGAACGCGTGGCCGTCACAACAGAAAACGAAAATCACGAAGACAAAAAGAAATTTCGCTCCGCGGAGGGCGCGTAATGCTTATCAAGATGGCGGCAAATGCAACCAAGGAACAGCTCGACCACGTGGTGGAACGGATTCGCGAATGTGGCTTCCAGCCGCACCTGAGCGTAGGGGAGGAGAGGACCGTGATCGGAGTCGTGGGCAAAGACGGCAGGAGAAACGAAGTCGAAGCGTTGCGCGGCGCTCCGGGGGTGGACGAAATCATTCCCATCGCCAATCCCTTCAAGCTTGCCTCGCGCACCATGCGGCCGGAAGGCTCGGTGATCGAGTTGGGGAAGGGCGTCACCATCGGCGGCGCTCAGGTTGTCGTCGGCGCGGGACCCTGCGCCGTCGAATCCGCCCCGCAAATCGAAGAGGTTGCCGGACGTGTGGCCGCTGCGGGCGCAAAACTTCTCCGCGGCGGGGCATTCAAGCCGCGCTCGTCACCCTACTCGTTCCAAGGCCTCGGCGAATCCGGCCTGCAAATGATGCGCGCCGCCGCCGATAAATACGGCCTGCTGGTGGTCAGCGAAGTCATGGACCCATCGCAGGTCGACCTCATGGTCCGCTACGTCGACGTCCTGCAAGTCGGCGCCCGCAACATGCAGAACTACTACCTGCTGCGCGCCCTAGGCGAAATTCAAAAGCCGGTCCTGCTCAAGCGCGGCATGTCCGCTACCATCGAAGAACTCTTGCTCAGCGCCGAATACATCATGTCCGGAGGCAACTACAACGTGATCCTCTGCGAACGCGGCATCCGCACCTTCGACACCTACATGCGCAATACCATGGATATCGCCGCCATCCCGGTGATCAAGCAGCTTTCGCACTTGCCGGTCATGGCCGATCCTTCGCACGGCACCGGTCGCCGCGATAAAGTCGCCGCCATGGCTCGTGCCGCAGTCGCTGCCGGCGCCGATGGCCTGCTCATCGAAGTACACGAAAATCCCGAACGCGCCCTCAGCGACGGCGCCCAGTCCCTCTACCCCGATCAATTCGACCAGGTCATGGACGAAGTCCGCATGATTGCCCCCGCCGTAGGCCGCCAAATCGCGGGGAAATTGGAGCAACGCCAAGTCGCAAAAAACTAAAGGAGCACAGATCGAAGCAGGGAAAACAAGGAGGGAAGAGGAGCTAAGCCTTCTGAATCATCACTTCCGTCGATTTGACGACTGCCCCGACAGTGTCACCGACTTTCAGTTCCATCTCTTCGGCGCTGCGCCGGGTGATCACGCTCTCGACCATGTGCGTGCCCACTTCAATCGTCACGTGGGCCATGATGTCGCCCAGTTGCAGTTCCACAATCTTGCCGATTAGGTGGTTTCTCGCCGAAATTCTCATGCGCGAAATTGTAGCGAATTGCCACCTTGGTGTCGAGCGAAGGGCAGGTCACTCACCCTTACCGCGGCCACATCTCGGCGTGCGCCGCATCGACCACCCCAGGCCCTGAAAACGAGTCAAAAAAATCGCGCGCGTCGGCATCGTCGCCGGCGAATTTCTGACGCCAGGCGGCCATATCGATGTTCGTCTCCACAAATTTTCTCATTTCTTCCAGGTGTCTTTTCGCCCCGGCGCCGTTGCCCAGAATGTACTGATCGATGGCCTGTACCACTGCCGTCAGGAAATCGATTTCTAGTTGCACGTACTCTTTGCCGTGAAGTACCTCGCCATGGCCCGGCACCAGCGTGTCGGCATCGATCGCTTTTAGCTTTTCCAGCGTCGCGATTTGTTCCGCCGGGAACCCGCCTCCTAGATAAGGCACAGGGTGATCAACCAAATCCCCCGTGGCCAGAATCCGTTCCTTGGGTAAGTAGGCCACTCCATCGCCGCTGGTGTTGCCGCGGCCTAGAAATTTCAGTTCCACGATTCGGCCGCCGAGGTCGAGATCTAATTCGTGTTCGAAGGTCAGGTCCGGGTAATGCGGCTTCAGAATTTGAAACTCTTTCCACACCGAGGCGCTCCCGGCGATCGCTGTCTTCAAGTCCGCCTTGCCAACATCGCTGAGCGGCTGTCCGGCGGCGTCCTTGCCGGTGTCGTACTGCTGCTGGTACGCCGCGATCCCTTTCTGGTAGTCGGCCAGCTCGCCCGGCTCCCGCAGCGCCATCATTTTGGCCGTTTGCGTTTGCGCCACCACCGTCACGCCCGGAAAAGCTTCGGCGTATGCCGCGTTTCCATAATTGTGGTCCATGTGCCAGTGGGTATTGAAGACGTAGCGCACGGGTAGAGTGCTCCATTGGCGGATTTGGGCGATATCTTCGAGGGCCGTCGACGGCAGGTAACAGGAATCGATCACCAGGATGCCGGTTTTTCCAATCACCACCGTAGTGTTGCCCTGGGGAAAAGTGTCTGGGGCGTCTTTATGCCGGATCACGTACACGCCATCAGCCAGCTTGGTTACCGTCCGTTCAGAGGTGTTCACCGAGTCTGCGCACAATCGCGGCGCCAAAAGCAGGAGCATCGAAGCGAAAACCGCCACCATGAAAATGATGGGAGCGTGTGCATGCGAGTTGGATTGTGCTGAGAGCCGAGGCATGGCGACCTCCGGTGAATTGGAAATTGAGACGAATTCTTGCCGCTGAATTGGCTAGCGAGGTACTTCTGGCTGCCCGGTTCGACGGCTAGGCAAACCAAAAGTTAGCGGAATACTACAGGAGAGCACTGCGGGTGTTGCAAAGCTGGACGCGATAACTCGCGCCCAGCCCCTGAACTAAGCCTTGGTATTTGCTGTCGTCGCCGGCGCACAGAACTGCTGAAACGCCCGCGTCAAATCTTCGGCAATCGCCCGCGCGTCCCGCGATTCGATCTGGTGCCGCTCCATCATGAATTGCATCTTGCCATCGCGCAGTAGCGCGATCGAGGGTGACGATGGCCGGTACCCAGTGAAGTAGCTCCGGGCCTGCTCCGTCGCGTCCAGATCCTGCCCGGCAAAAACCGTGGTCAGCACTTCCGGCTTCGGTCCCTGGCGCAAAGCCGCCGCAATCGCCGGCCGCGCTTTTCCCGCCGCGCATCCGCACACCGAATTCACCACCACCAGCACCGTGCCTTTCTCGTTCTTCAACACGCCGTCCACGTCCGCAGGCGTGCGCAGCTCGCGAAAACCGATATTGGTCAATTCTTCACGGATTGGCCGAACCATTTCTTCAGGAAACATCGCGCTCCTTTGCTACTCGCTGCCGGAAATCGAACACCTGCTCATTATACAGTCCGCTGAAAGTTGGGACAACTTTCAGTCTTCCTTCACTTCTTCGGTCACGATTTTGAATTGCTTCAAGTCCGCCGTGCCAAATGACGTGGTCAACGCCACATCCGATGCATCCCGGCCTACGGCCATCAACACCCGCCCAATCCGCGGACGATTATGCCGCGCATCAAACGTCCACCAACGGTCCTCCAGATAAACTTCAAACCACGCGCTGAAATCCATGGGAACCCCATCCGGAGCCACTCCGATGTCTCCCAGATATCCAGTCGCATAACGCGCCGGAATATTCAAAGCCCGGCACATGGTCACCGCCAAATGCTGAAAATCACGGCACACGCCGAATCGATAAGTGAATACGTCCAGCGCCGTCTTCGTGGCGTTCGCATACTGGTAGCCGAACTTTACCTTCGAATGCACCCAATCGCAGATCGCTTTCACCCGGCCCCAGCCCGGCGCAAATCCGCCAAAAAGCTCCACTGCGATGTTCGACATCCGGTCGACCTCGCAGTACCGGCTGTTTAGCAGATAACGCAGCACATCGTGCGGCAAATCCTGCACCGGAATCTCGCGCGCACTCGGCGCCACCGGATCCGGTTCGCCTGTGTCGTGAATCAACGTGGAATTTGTAATGCGAATCGGCCCGCCCGGCGCCAGAAACCGGCAGCAGTTATTTCCAAACGTATCGTAGAAGCAATCGATTTTGACAAACGGCTCCAGGGTCAGCACATCGGGTTCGCGCAGATCGCTAAACCGGGAAGGATGAACCTGCAGCAGCGCAACGATGGGTACGGGAATCGGCGTTTCAAAAATGATGTCGTAGCCCAAACGAATCAACATGCGAAAGTCTACACCCGCCAGCAAGCGGCAGAGCCATCGCGGCGCGAATCGAAGTCATTTGAATTTTGAGGATTAAGCTGGAAACCACCCGCCTTGTAGCCTTATAATTTACGACTGCGCCGGGCCCGACGGATCGCCCGTCACCCCAGCGCATGTTAGAGCGGAAGTAAGGGAAGTCGCAGCAAGCCGCAACGCCACCCTCAGTTCACCGTGTTGGGAGGTCGTACAATTGGCAGTACAGCAGATTCTGGATCTGCTTATCCTGGTTCGAGTCCAGGCCTCCCAGCCAATCTTTTAGCCGGTTTTCTTGCCTCGTCCCCCGCCAATCATCCACCAGGCAAAAAACGCGCTCACGATCGATAGCCCCGCGCACAGCAGCATCATGATTCGAAATCCAAATACGAAGGCCCGCGCCACAAACACTTGAATCGCCGCCACCGTCGCCGAATCCACGCCGGCTGGCGCCGCTAACGCCGCCAACTTGCTCTCATTTGCTTGCAGCGCGCGCATCGCTTCGCCCGAAAGCGTCAGCGTTTGCAAATTCGGCTCCAGCCGCGCACGGAACGCACCGAGAATCGCCATGCCCACAATCGCCACCGCCAGCAACCCCGCAACGCGCGACACCGCATTATTAATTCCCGAAGCCGTCCCCGCGCGATTTTGATCCACCGCCTCCATCACCACCGTCGTCAGCGGAGCCACGCTCACCGCCATTCCCAAGCCCAGCACCAAAAATGCTGGAAAGAATGAAGTCCAGTAACTTCCGCCCACGCCCGGCACCGCAAATAATGCAAATCCCACCGCCGCGATTCCGGGGCCCACCATCAAAGGCAGTCGCGGTCCATAACGCGTGATCAATCCCCCCGACCACCGCGAAAGCAAAAACAACAGCAAAATCAGCGGCAGCGCTGCCGCTCCGGTGCGCGTAGCCGAATAGTGCTGCACCTGAATCAAATCCAAGGGAAAAAGAAATAGAAAAATTCCCAGTGCAGCGTAAAGAAACAACGTAATCCAATTGGCCCCGCGGAAATCCCGCGAATGAAAAAGTTCCAGCGGCACCAATGCCGAACTCGATCGTGCTTCGACCAGCAAAAATCCAATCAAGGAAATAATTCCGATTCCCAGCGCTCCCCAAACTTCGAAGCTGCTCCATCCCAGATTCGCAGCTTCAATCAATCCGAAGGTCAAAGCTCCCAGCCCCGCCGTGACCAGAAACGCTCCGAGCCAGTCCACTTTTTTCATCCCTTCAGCCCGGCTTTCCGGCACTTTCCACAGCGCGAGGCCAATCACCGCCACCGCCATCGGCACATTGATAAAAAATGCCCAGCGCCACGAAGCGTGATCGATCAACCATCCGCCTAATACTGGCCCGACTGCCGCGGTAATCGCCGTAAATCCCGACCACGTCCCAATCGCCTTGCCTCGAGTTTTTTCCCCAAACGAAGCGCTGATAATCGATAAACTTCCCGGCACCAGAAATGCCGCGCCCACTCCCTGAACCGCGCGCGCCAGCACCAGCGTTCGAATGTCCGGCGCCACTCCGCACGCGATCGAAGCCGCGGTAAAAAGAATCACGCCCAGCAGAAACATCTTCCGCCGCCCAAACAAATCGCCTAGCGATCCGCCGGTCAGCAGCAGTGCGCTCATAAACAGCGCGTAGGCTTCTACCACCCATTGCAAATCCACCACGGTCCCGCCGAGATTCGCCTGCAGCGCCGGCAGCGCCACATTCACCACGGTTCCATCGATGAATGCCATGCTCGAGCCCAGAATCGTCACCGCCAGAATCCAAGGCTCCGCGCCTTGCGCGCCGGGCGCGTGCGCTGGTTTGTATTGGATCGACGCTTCGGTAGAGGGTTGCTTCATGGAATCAGTTCGCCTGAACGCAATCAGCAGGGTCGCGTGTGCAGCATAACCTCGGGGACTCAGTGTAGCCGGGGAATTGCCGCAGGTCCAAAATCAGGATTCTGAATTAGAAGCGTTTCCTTTTCGCCGCGATTGACAATTTCCACCCAGTCGTAGAAAATTGCAAAGGCGAACAAAAGGCGAAGATTTCCTAAGGTCTTTTGCCCCGCTCATCCATCATGCCCGCTAACTTTTCCGCGCTGCGTGCTCAGGTCGAACAAGCCCTGGTGGGCCGCGTCAGCTCTCCGTTCACTTATCGCGACCGCAGCGTTTTCCCTACAGTTCCGGCCGGCATTCCCGAAATCGATGCGCTTACCGGCGGACTTCCGCGCGGCGCCCTCACCGAAGTTTTTGGCCCGGCCTCCTCCGGCCTCACCACTTTTCTTTTCTCCGCGCTCAGCGCCAGAACCGCGCAGGACGAAGCCTGCGCCCTCATCGATGGTTCGGATTCGTTTGATCCCAGCTCTGCGGCCGCTGCCGGCGTCGATCTGAAAAATTTGTTCTGGGTCCGCTGCCAGAATATCGATCAGTCGCTTCGCGTCACCGATTTGCTGCTGCAAAGCGGCGGCTTCGGTTGCATCGCGGTCGACCTTAGCGATATCTCTTCCAAATTGGTTCGCCACGTGCCGCTCGATACCTGGTTTCGATTCCGCCGCGCGGTGGAAGATACCCCGGCCATTCTGCTTTTGTTGTCCCGCGAATCGAACGCCAAAACCTGCGCTTCCCTGGTCCTGCGTCTGCATGGGCAAGATGTTCGCTGGCTCGCTCCCGTATCGTCTGCACCCGGCGTCGACAGCGATCACGCCGCCGCTCGATTGTTGGACGGTCTGGAGGTTCGCACCGAAATCCTGCACTCCCGGCGTCAAATCCCGGCCGAAACTTTCCCCAACAGAAAAAATGTTTTGCTCATGAACTCCCAGCAGCCGAGCAGGGAATCGGCGGCGATTTTCACCACCAAATCTAACTGGGATCTAATTTGAAAATTTTCGTCTCGTTACGACTGACCGAACAATCGACCCATGGCCTTCGCTTCTATCCACGTCCCTCAAATGCTTCTTCAAGCCGTCATGCGCCACGAGCCGCATCTGCGCGCCGGCGGCCTGGTCCTCGTCGATGGCACGCCGCCCCTGGTCCGCGTGATTGCCGCGAGCGATTCCGCCCTGGCCGCCGGAATCCAACCCGGCATGGCCAAATCGCAGGCCGCCCAATTTCCTGGAATTGAAATCCGCCACCGCGCTCCCGCGCAGGAAAAAGCCGCCCACGCCGCCTTGCTCGATCTCGGCTGGTCCATCTCCCCGCGCATCGAAAATACCGCCGCCGATACCATCGTGCTCGATCTCGCCGGCTTGAATTCTTTATTTGGCTCCGACCAAATCATCGCGCAGGAATTGTTGAGTCGCGCTGCGCTGCTCGGCCTCGCCGCCAATATCGCCGTGGCCGCATCCATCGATGTTGCCATCGTAGCCTCCCGCGGTTTTTCCGGCGTCACCGTAATTGGATCCCGGCGAAGAAGCCGCGCGCCTCGCGCTTCTTCCCGTGTCGGTCCTGCTGCCTTCCGCTGAATTGCTGGAAACGTTCGACCGTTGGGGCATCCGCACCTGCCGCGACTTGGCCGCGCTTCCTCCGCTCGATCTCTCCGAACGTTTGGGACAGGAAGGCATTCGTTTGCATCAACTCGCTGGCGGGTCCGCCTGCCGTTCCCTCGTCCTTGCCGAACCCGGCGTGCATTTCGAAGAAGAACTCGATCTCGATACTCCTGAAGAAGAACTCGACCCCGTTTCTTTTTTGCTGGGACGCCTGCTCGATCAATTGTGCTCCCGCCTGCAAGCCCGATCGCTCGCCGCCACCGCAATTCATCTGAAATTTATCTTGTTCGACCTCTTCGAAAAAGATCCGGAAATCACTCCAAAAAAATTCCGCCCCCACTGGTGTCGACCCTAAAATCTACAAAAAATGCTTAACTCTTCCGGTCGCCATGCGCGATTCCAAAATGCTGCTAAAGCTCTTCCGCCTTCAACTCCAAGCCGATCCTCCTCCGGGTTCGATCGTAAAAATTATTCTTTCCGCCGATCCTGCTCGCCGTCGCGCGGCCCAGACCGGCTTGTTCGTGCCCAGCAGTCCCGACCCCGAAAAACTCGAACTCACCGTGGCCCGCCTGGCAAAACTGGTCGGCGAAAATAATCTCGGTTCGCCCGAAATTGTCGATTCGCATCGCCCCGGCCAATTCCGCATGGCCCGTTTCGTCCCGCCCACCCAGGAAAATCGGCACCAACGCAAAAATAAGCCCGGCCCAACTAAATTGCCTCCCGACATAAAAAACGCGCCACAAAACGACGCCGCCCAAGAAAGCGCCGCTCCCCCGCGCCGTTCTTCCCAAGGCTTTCGCATTTTTCGCCCGCGCCTGCCGGTCCGAATCGAGCTGCGCGACGAACGCCCCAGCCGCATTGTTTTCCGTGGCGTCTACGGCCAAATCACCGCCGTTTCGGGCCCGTGGCGCACTTCCGGCGATTGGTGGAACGAAAACGCGTGGCTGCATGACGAATGGGATATCGAAGTGCGTTTGAACTCATCCTCTTCTTCCGCGCTTCACAATAAAGTTTCTAAATCTTTTCGCCCGGAAATTGTTTCAGCCGCATCGCACCAAGCTCCGCCTGCCCCCAACGAAATCTACTGCGTCTATTTCGACGCCATCGCCCAAAGCTGGTTCGTCCGCGGGATGTACGACTGATGTACACCGAACTCCACGCCCGCTCCGCGTTCAGTTTTCTGGAGGGTTCATCCCTGCCCGAAGATCTATCCGTGGCGTGCCATCAATACCAAATGTCTTCCATGGCCGTGCTCGATCGCGACGGCGTCTACGGCGCCCCTCGTTTTTATTTGGCCATGAAGAAATTTTCGATGCGCGCCCACATCGGTGCCGAAATCACCACACCCGAAGGCTGGCGTCTTCCGCTCCTCGTCGAATCTCGCCTGGGCTACCAAAATCTCTGCCGCCTCATCACCCGCATGAAGCTGCGTTCCAAGAAAAACGAAGGTTCAGTCTCGCTCGACGAAATCGGCAACCACGCTGTCGGTCTCGTCTGCCTCACCGGAGGCGACGAAGGCCCTCTGGCCCACGCGCTGGCCTACGGAGGAATCTCCAAAGCCCGAAATTACGTGCAGCAGCTCACCGAAGTCTTTGGCCGCCACAATGTCTACGTCGAGCTGCAGCGCCATTGTTCCCGCGTCGAAGAATTGCGCAATCAAGCCGCCGTCGAAATTGCCAAAACCCTGCAATTACCTCTGCTCGCCACCAACGGCGTTTCCCACGCCACACCGGACCAGCGCGAAACCTTGGATGTTTTCACCTGCATCCGCAATCACCGCACCCTTGCCACCGCCGGTCGCCTCCTCTCCCGCAATTCCGAACGCCATCTCAAATCTTCCGAAGAAATGTTGCGTTTGTTCGCCGATATTCCCGAAGCCATCTTCAATACCGAGCTTCTTTCTTCACGCCTTCAATTTGACTTAAGCGCGCTCGGCTACCAGTTCCCGGAATATCCCGTCCCCGATGGCAAATCCGCCGCTGCGTTCCTCCGCGATCTCGCTACCGAAGGCCGGATCTCCCGCTATGGCTCGGATAACGAAAAAGCCCGCCTGCAGATCGAACGCGAGCTGGCCCTGATCGAAAAAATGAAGCTGGAAGGCTACTTTTTGATCGTTTGGGATATCGTCCGCTTCTGCAAAGAGCGTGGAATTCTGGTGCAAGGCCGGGGTTCCGCCGCCAATAGCGCCGTCTGCTACGCCCTCGGCATCACCGCTGTCGACGCCGTCGGCATGGAACTGCTCTTCGAGCGTTTTCTTTCCGAGCAGCGCGGGGAAATGCCCGACATCGATCTCGATTTGCCCAGCGGCGATCAGCGCGAAAAAGCAATTCAATACGTCTACGAGCGTTATGGAAAATTCGGCGCGGCCATGACTGCCAACGTCATCACCTACCGCGGCAAATCCGCCGCCCGCGAAATCGGCAAATCGCTTTCCTTCGATGCTGAAACCTTGAACCGCCTCACCGCTCTGGTCAGCGCCTGGGAATACAAAAGCGAAAACGACACCCTCACCAATCATTTTCGCGACGCCGGCCTCGATCTCCAGCATCCTCAAATCCGCAAATTTCTCGAGCTCTGCGTCAAGTTCCAGGATTTGCCGCGCCATCTCGGCCAGCACTCCGGCGGCATGGTCGTCTGCCAGGGCCAGCTCGATTCCGTAGTGCCGCTGGAACAGGCCACTATGCCCAACCGTGTCGTGGTGCAGTGGGATAAAGAAGACTGCGCCGACATGGGCATCGTCAAAATCGATCTGCTCGGCCTGGGCATGATGGCCGTGCTGGAAGATTCTCTAAAAATAATTAAAGACGATTACGGCGAGACCGTCGATCTCGGCAAATTGCCCATGGACGACCCCACCGTCTATAAAACTCTGCAGAAAGCGGACACCGTCGGCATGTTCCAGATCGAAAGCCGCGCGCAGATGGCCTGCCTGCCGCGCCTGCTGCCCGTAAAGTTCTACGACATCGTGGTGCAGGTCGCCATCATTCGTCCCGGCCCCATCGTCGGTAAAATGGTGAACCCTTATTTGAAGCGCCGCCAGGGCCGCGAACCCACTACCTGCCTGCATCCCTCGCTCGAACCGGTATTGCGGCGTACCTTGGGCGTGCCGCTGTTTCAGGAGCAACTCCTCCGCATCGCCATGATCGCCGCCGGATTTTCCGGTGGCGAAGCCGAGGAACTCCGCCGCGCCTTCGGCTTCAAGCGCTCCGAAAAACGCATGCAAGAAGTAGAAGTTAAACTGCGCAGCGGCATGGAAAAAAACGGAATCACCGGCGACACGCAGGACACCATCATTCAATCCATCACCTCCTTCGCCCTTTACGGATTTCCCGAATCACACGCGGCCAGTTTCGCGCTCATCGCCTTCTCCAGCGCGTTTTTGAAATGCCATTACCTGCCGGCTTTCACCGCCGCCATGCTCAACAATCAACCTATGGGTTTTTATCAGCCAGCAACCTTGGTGAAAGATGCGCAGCGCCACGGTTTGAAATTCGGTCCCATCGACGTGACCCGCTCGGATTGGCTGTGTACCTTGGAAAAAATTGGCCAGAAGGATTTTCGTATGCGTCTCGGCCTGCGCTATGCTCGCGGCCTTCGCGAAGAAGTCGGCCGCCAAATCGTCCGCGAACGCGCCCTGCGTCCTTTCACTTCTATAGAAGACCTGAAGCTGCGCGTTCCCTGGCTTCGCAAAGTAGAATTAACCGCGCTTGCCCAAATCGGCGCATTGAATTTTATCGACGGCGCGCAGGGAATTCATCGCCGGGATGCGTTATGGCAAATCGAGCGCCTGGCCAAAAATTCCGGCCCCTTGCTCGAACACGCTGGCGGCTTTCTTGCTTCCGATGCCGCCGATGAGGGAGACGAAAATTCTCCCGTGTTCGAAAGGGAAGCGGCGCCAGTCGTACCATCATTTTCCGCACGCTCGCCTTTGCCGTGCATGACTCAAGAAGAACGCGTAGTCGCTGACTTCAAAGGCACCGGTCTCACCGTCGGCCCGCATCCCATGGGCTACCATCGCGAAAAAATGAAACGCCTCGGCGTATTAACCGCTGCCGAGTTACGCCAAGTCCCCGGAGGGCGTCACGTCCGCATCGCTGGCGCCGTGATTTGTCGCCAGCGCCCCGGAACCGCCAAAGGATTTGTCTTCCTCAGCATCGAAGACGAAACCGGAATCGCCAACGCCATCATCACCCCGCCGGTTTTTGAGGAATTTCACGTCGTAGTCGTGCATCAGCCGTTCCTGATTGTTGAAGGGATCCTGCAGAATCAGGACAACGTAATTTCGGTCAAGGCCGAAAAAGTTTTACCTCTTTCCGTCACCCGCGCCGAAACCACATCCCACGATTTTCACTGAAGTCCGTTGAAGAGTATTTCCTAAAAAGAAGATCCCGCCGCTTTCGAAACCCGCGTCGCCGCCGCCGGCATTGGCTGGCATATCGGGCACCAAAAAGTCGTCCGCGCCTCAATTCCTTGCTTGCGCGATTCGATCGCCGTCCCGCACGCCCGGCAAGGCTCGCCCCGCCGGCGATACACCCACAGCCGCTCGCTCGGATCCGATCGTCCCGTAGTCCGCCGCATCCCGTGATACGTCACGATTTGATCGCCCGAGCCCTCCAGCACGTTCGCCTGCAAAAATTTTCGCGCCGTCGAAACCAGCGCGGCGATCTCGCTCTCGCTCAAACTCGCGACCGGCCGGAACGGATTCACCCGGCAAGCAAAGCACACTTCCGATTTGTACACATTTCCGATTCCTGCGAGTAGCGACTGCGTCAGCAGCGCCACTCCAATCTCCATCTCCGGACGCGATCGCAACCGTGCCGCGACGGCCGCTTCGTCAAATTCTGTCGCCAGCAATGACGGCCCCAGCCGGTTGAACCCCGGCCGCCGCGCCAGACTCTGCGCCGTATGAAACTCCGCCACCGGCACGTTGAATCCCACCGCCACAAATGCCGCCGTCTCGAAAAGAATTCGCATATCGATCGCCCGCCGCTGCCACGCTTCGCCCGGACGGTAAATGTGCCAGCTTCCACTCATCAGCATGTGGCTCAGCAAAATCAAATCGCCCGAAAAATGGATCAGCATCCACTTTCCGTCCGCTTCCACTTTTTCGATCGTGCGCCCCACCACGCCCGAATCGAAATCCACTCGCGTCAGTCGCGGCAACACCGATTCGAATTTAGTCACCACCTGGCCCGCAAACGCCCGGTTCAACGTGCGCGCCGCCCGATAGATTGTGTCGCCCTCAGGCATGCTCTACGCGCTCTCCGAAATTTCCGGTTCGTCTTCGTCGTCCTCCGCCAGCTCCGCCGCGTCCAGTCCCACCGCATCGGCTGGCGCCACCGGCGCGATAATCGAGTGAACTCGCCGCATCTGAAATCCCATAACGGTGGAGACGAATCCCGCTTCTTCCAAAAATCGCGCCAGAAAATGTTCGCGCGCTGGCACTTCGTTGATCGTCCCAATCAGCAGCCCCGAATTCACGCTTTGCCGCCGGATTGCCACCTGCGCCAGTTTTTTCGCCGCCTCCCGCGCCATCACGCTGCGTTCCGGCTCGCTCTCCGGCAGAAATACTCGTATCGCCGGATTCCTTCGCCGCAAAAACGCCGCGAGCTTGCCGTTCACCAGAATCACTCCGGCCCCGGCCGCCCGCGCCATCGCATGATGCACCGCCAAACCCGTCTCTTCATCCTCAGTCGCCGGCCAAGGCAGAATCCCGCCATAAGGATTTGCTGGATCGGTCGCCGCCATGAAAACGGTTTCCGGCATATCCGGTTCGATACGCAAGCTGCGCAGCATATCCACGGCCGCCGGCATCGCGAACTGCGCCGCGCCCAATCCCGCCACGAACATTCCGCGCCGCGTCCACCCGCTTTCCTCCATGATCTTCAGGGCCGGATACACCGTGTTGTATCCGCCCGCCACATTTTCGGCCAGCGCCGTCTCGCGCGTCACGATGCCGTTGTGCACCAGCATCTGCCGCGAAATATTCGCGCTCCACTGCGTCGGCGTCAGCTCCGCAACAATCCGCTGCCGCACCAATGACCAGCGCCCTTGCGCGTTCCCCCCGCCCGTCCCACGCGATCGTAACCGCCTTAAAAACTCCGGTGATCCCGGCCGGTCATCCGCAAACATCGGACGATTCCGGTTCTTGTCCGAACGCCGCGTCAAATTGCGCAGCGGCTGAAACGTATCGTTGGTGATTTGCCCCGACCACACCAGCTCCCACAAAGCATCCAGCGATTCGCCGGGGAACCCTCCGCCACAAGCCGCATGAATCGCCGTGAAAAACGATGCCCCGTGCGTCGCCAGAAAATCCAGTATCTGCTTGGCGCGCTCCGAAGCCTCGGGCCTCGCCGCCAGCAATTCTCGCGGCGGCAACAACAACGGCAGCGACTCCGTCAGATACAACGCGACGCGACCGTCGCGCTCGCCGAGCGGCTCGACTCCGACCCACGCAATTTCTCCCGCGGCCATCAGCTGATCGAGATCTCCTGGACGGTAATCGCTCACTCGCAACGGCAGAATTTCGCGCTCCAATTCCGAAGCCAAAACCGCGACGCCCTGCATCGCCTCCACCGTATCCAGCAGCGCGTCGAGTCCCTTGCGCGCCACCGTCACGCCTTGCCAGCGAATCGCAAACCGCGCAAACGTGCTCTGCTCCACCGGCTCAATCTCGCGCCGCAGCCGCGCCAAGCTCTTCCGCCGGATCTGCTGCAGCACATCGGGATCGCACCATTCTCGATGCCTTCCATTCGGACGGAATTCGCCCTCCAGCAATTTTCCCTGCGCGTGCAGCCCGCGCAGCACCGGCTCGACGGCCGAAAGTTCCAGCCCATAACGCTTCGCAAGCTCGTCCACTACAAACGGACCATGCGTCCGCGCATACCGCCGCACAATCTCCAGAACCGGCTCGCCCGCATGTTCCAGGAAAACGTCGGCCAGTCCCGGAGGCAGAGGCGTCCCCAACGCATCCCGATACCGCGCCGCGTATTCCACCGGCACAAACCGATACTCGCCCGCGATGCGTACCCGCACCGCGCGTCGCGCATCCACCAACTCGTTCACCATCCCGGCAATTTCCGCATTCACGCAACGCGCGGCCAGCTCCGGCTCCGAAAGATCGCCCAGCTTCAGCAGCAGATCGTGCACCCCATCCGCGTGCCGCGCCTGGTAATCCGGCTCCAGCGATTGCAACTTCGCTTCGACTTCATCCAGCGCCGCCGCGTCCAGCAATTCGCGCAAATCCGCGTCGCCAAAAAGTTCTTCCAGCTGCGACTGATCGATCGAAAGCGCCTGGGCCCGCCGCTCCGCCAGCGGAGCGTCACCCTCGTAAATGTAATTAGCGACATACGAAAACAGCAACGACGATGCAAACGGCGACGGCGTCCGTGACTCCACCGTCTTCACCCGAATCGCCCCCTGCTGAATCTTCGCCAGAATATTCGCGGCTACGGGCAGGTCGAATACGTCGCGAATACACTCGCGATACGCTTCCAACAGAATCGGAAACGCCGAATACCGCGAAGCCACCGCCAGCAAATCCGCCGCGCGCTTGCGCATCTGCCACAAAGGCGTCCGCACGCCTGCTCGTCGTCGGGGCAGGAGTAAAGCTCGCGCAGCCGCCTCCCGGAATTTCGCCGCAAACAAAGAAGTCGATCCCAACTGTCGGATCACCAGATCACGAAATTCGGCCGGCTCCGGAATCAGCAAACTCGAATCCACCGGCTCTTCGTTTTCCGGCAGCCGGATCACGAATCCATCGTCCGACCACATCGATTCCACTTCCCAGCCATGCTCCGCGCGCAGCTTCGCCGTCACCGCGATGCTCCACGGCGCATGCACCCGGCTACCATACGGCGTCAGCACACAAATCCGCCGGTCGCCCAGCTCGTCCCGGCAAATTTCAATCACCACATCTTCGTCGCTCGGAATCGTCTCGGTAGCCAGCTTCTGGTCTTCCAGGTAACTCAGCAAATTCTCCGCGGCGTTCGCATCCAGGCTGTGCTGCTCCACCAGCTTGGTAAACGCCACCGGTCGCGGCAAGCTCACCAGCTCGCGCGTCATCTTCCCGATCTTTTCGCCAAACTCCGCCGGCCTGCCCGCCGTATCCCCATGCCAGAAAGGCATTTTGCCCGGCTCGCCCGGAGCCGGCGAAACCAGCACGCGGTCGTGAGAAATATTTTCGATCCGCCAGGTGGACGCGCCCAAAATAATGGTGTCGCCCGTGCGGCTCTCGAAAACCATTTCTTCATCGAGTTCGCCCACGCGCGCGCCACGCGTCGCGCCCGCCAGAAAAACTCCATACAAGCCACGGTCCGGAATTGTCCCGCCGTTGATCACCGCCACTCGCCGCGCGCCCTCCCGGCTGGTCAGCTGATTTCCCACGCGATCCCAGGTGATTCGCGGCCGCAATTCCGTAAATTCGTCTGAGGGATAGCGCCCCGAAAGCAGATCCAGCACGCTCTCGAATACCGGACGGGTCAACGCGGCATAAGGCGCAGCGCTGCGAATCACGTCGAACAATTTCGTCGCGTCCCACGGATCCATCGCCACCATCGCCACAATTTGCTGCGCCAGCACGTCCAGCGGATTCCGCGGGTACCTTACCGATTCCACTTCGCCGTCGTACATCGCCCGCGTAATCGCCGCGCACGCCACCAAATCCGCGCGATACTTCGGAAAAATTAGCGCCTTGCTCACCGCGCCCACTCGATGACTCGCGCGTCCCACGCGCTGCATTCCACTCGCCACCGACGAAGGCGATTCAATCTGTATCACCAGATCAATCGCGCCCATATCGATGCCCAACTCCAGCGACGACGTCGCCACCAAACCGCGCAGCGTTCCCATCTTCAATTTGTCTTCAATCTCTTTGCGCTGCGCCACCGCCACACTGCCGTGATGCGCCCGCACCAGCACCTCGCCGGCCAGTTCGTTCACCGCACCCGAAATCCGCTCCGCCAGCCGTCGGCTGTTCACAAAGATCAGCGTCGACCGGTGCGATTTCACCAGCGCCAGCAGCTGCGGATGAATCGCGCTCCAGATCGAAGGTCGCGACGGCCCCTTCGAAGCCGCTCCGCTCGGTATCTCTTCGATCTTGTCGAGCTGCGCCATATCTTCAACCGGCACTTCCACCCGCAGATCCAGCCGCTTCGGTTCGCTCGCATCCACAATCGTCACACTGCGATGCACCGGCGCACTCGAAGCCGAGCCGGACGGCGCGTCCAGATCCATAATTAACTCTTCCGCCGTCTGCTCCTGCCCCGCGCCACCCGCAGCCTGCTGCAAAACATCCGCGCCGCCTAGAAAATGTGCCACCTCCTGCAGCGGCCGTTGCGTCGCGGATAGACCGATCCGCTGCAACCGCCCTCCGCACAATTGCTCCAGCCGCTCCAACGACAACGCCAAATGCGACCCGCGCTTGGTCGGCACCAGCGCATGAATTTCATCCAGCACCACCGTTTCAATCGTGCGCAAAGCGTCCCGCGCGTTCGAAGTCAGCAGCAAATACAAAGATTCGGGGGTGGTAATCAGAATGTCGGAAGGATGCCGCATGAACCGCGCCCGCTCCGCCGGTGGCGTGTCTCCGGTGCGAATCGAAATGGACGGCTCGAAATATTCCGCCTTCAGCCGCTGCGCCGATTGCCGGATGCCAATCAGCGGCGCCCGCAAATTCCGCTCGACGTCTACCGCCAGCGCCTTGATCGGCGAAAGATAAAGGACCCGGCATTTGTGCTCGTCGCCCGCCGGCGTCTCAAACATCAGCCGGTTGATGCACCACAAAAACGCCGCCAAAGTTTTTCCGGTACCAGTGGGAGCCAGAATTAGCGACGAATCTCCGCGCGCGATCGCCGGCCAGCCCATGCGTTGCGGCCGCGTAGGTTCGGTAAAAACCGCCTCGAACCAATCCCGCACCGCCGGATGAAACAGGCGGAGCGAATCGTCGCTAGAAGGAACAACAACCTCGGGTTTTTGCACTTTATCCATAGGAAAAGCGAAGCGGAATAGCGAATGGATTACCAAATCGAACCATTATAACAAGCCAGGCAGGGCTGGGGTTTGTACCGAAGCTAAAGCAGGGAAGCGTGCATTCCGCCCGCGTCCCTCGTATCTTTTGATGCACCGACCCCACGTTTCGTCGCAAACGCCAGAGCCGCCATCGCCAATAAAAATACCAGAGATACGATGCCACCGACCAACCGGTCCCAAGTCCGCGTGAACTGCACCACCACCCGATGCGTCCCCGCCGGAATATGCACTAGCATCTGCCCCGTTTCCGGTGCCATCGAAATCTCCGCCGCCGACCCGTCAATCGTCACCTGCCACGCCGGATAATTCAGCAGCTGCACCGCCACCACCTCGGGCGCCGTCCCCGCAATCGAAAACACCTTGGAATTCGCCTTCCATCGCCCAATCTGGACTACGGTCCCGTTAGCTGTCATCGAACCAGGATCTTTCTCGGAATAAAGAGCAACCCGCGGCGTCGCCGGCCCAGTCTCGATTTCCCCGTCCGGGCTTACTCCCGCCAAATCGTACCGGCTCGAGCCCAAGGGTTGGTATTCATCCGTCCCCTCATACCCGTGTCCCGACACGATCCCCGCGGTCAGCACCGGAATATCTTCGCTGTCCCACCAAGCGTCGCTGACGATCGCAGCTCCCAGCCCCGCCACCAATACAAAACTAGCGGTCCAAAACAACCACTGCCGCCTCACAGCCTGAAACGCCGCCGCCAAAAAGAACGCCAACACAAAATCCAGCGGCCCCAGCCATCTCCAGGGAAATTGCACGAACTGCAACTTTGGCAAAAAGCGCCAAGCCAGCCCGCTCACTGGCAGCATCATCAAAGTTGCCGCCGACCCCAGCGCGAGCAAATACCACCACACTTCTCCCAACTCCCGGCGCCGTCGCGCCACCAAAACCGCCGAAATCGCAGCCGCCGAAATCACCACCGCCGCGATCGTCGAAACTTTCCAGTTAAAAAATAGGAACTCGGGATTGTCCGCGTGCGTGTACAGAAAATTCTCGCTCGGCCGCAGAAGGTCCGTCAGTATCTGCCCGATCTGCACCCAGCGCTGCTCGTAAGCCGCTGGTAAAATGTAAAAAGCCGCCAGCCCAAATCCTCCCACCATCCCCAATCCTGCCGCCAGCACCGCCCGAATTTCCCGCCGCCGCACAAAATCCACAAAAATTAGCAAAGCCACCGAATACGTCGCCAAAACCGCCGCCGGCGCATTCGAAAGCCAAATCACCGCGAACGGCACCGCCAGTTTCGGCAAACTTCGCCAGCCCTCTCGCAACACACGCACCACACCCCAAATCACCAGCGGGAAAATTGCCCCCGCCAGTAATTCCGCAAAGTCGCTGCGGTAATACACGTTCACCAAATTGTAAGGATTGACCGCGTAGAATACTGCCGCACAGATGGCCTGCCGCCGCGGCAAATATTCGCTGGTAAATCGCCACATCGAAAACCCAGCGAGCACCAGCGCCAGCCACACAAACGCGCCGGGCGCCATCCTCCACGGCAGAATCGATCCCAAGCCGGCGCCCAACATCCACGACGCCGGGGGATAAAAAATGAATCGCGGCTCACCAAAACCCCAGTTTGCCCACTCCGCCCAGCGCGGAAAAATGATTCCTTCGCGCCACTGCCCGGCCACGTCCAGCCAGGAGGCCAGATGAAATTGAAAATCGTGCCCGGACGCCTGTCCCAGCGCCAGCATCGGCGCAATCACCGCCGTCGCGGCCAGCGCCACCCACAGCAAGGGAATCAGCGCGGAACCTGCGCTCCGCCCGAATTCTTCGTCAGCCAACTTGTCCGTCGTGGAATTAGTAATCGAAATCGCCCTCGGTCGTTTCAGCAGCCATCATCCAAAATCAAGCTATCGACAATACAGAAAAAATGCACCGCCGCGCCACTGTCAATCATCAGCGGAACCGAATGGATTTGACGCCCCGCGCAGGGGTTGCATCCACGAAGACAAAACCATTTCTAAAATCTGAATCCCGGCACCCTCGATGTATAGTCAGGAAGACGAATGACACCCAGCCTTTCAGCCGAAGCCGAACGCCTCAAAGCCAGCAGCGAACGCGAAGTCCATTGGAAGCGCTGGGGCCCCTACCTTTCCGAGCGCCAGTGGGGCACCGTCCGCGAAGACTACAGCGCCAATGGCGACGCCTGGAATTATTTCCCGCACGATCACTCCCGTTCCCGCACCTATCGATGGGGTGAAGACGGCATCGCCGGCTTTTGCGACCGTCACCAGCACATCTGTTTCGCCCTCGCGCTGTGGAACGAAAAAGATCCCATCCTCAAAGAGCGCCTCTTCGGCCTCACCAATCGGGAAGGGAATCACGGCGAAGACGTCAAAGAGTATTACTACTATCTCGACGCCACGCCCACCAGCTCTTACCTGAAATATTTGTACAAATATCCGCAGGGCGAATATCCCTACGATCATCTGGTCGAAGAAAACGGCCGGCGCACCCGTCAGGATCCCGAATACGAATTGATCGATACCGGAATTTTCAACGAAAACCGTTACTTCGATGTTTTCGTCGAATACGCCAAAGCCGAATCCGAAGATATCCTGATCAAAATCACCGCCTTCAACCGCGGCCCCCAGGCCGCCCCGCTTCATTTGCTGCCCACTCTCTGGTTTCGCAACCGCTGGGGTTGGGGCGACGAATTCGATCGGCCCCAGGTCGCTCATCTCAATACCATCACCCAGGGCGTCGAGCTTTTCGAGCTTACCGAATTTCACTATGGCAAGCGCTGGTTGCTCATCGAAGGCTCGCCGGAACTTTTATTTACCGAAAACGAAACCAACATGGAGCGCCTCTTCAATTCGAAGAGCAGCACTCCCTTTGTAAAGGACGCCTTCCACCGCTACGTCGTCAATAAAGAATCCGGCGCGGTGAATTCCAACCTGGCCGGAACCAAAGCCGCCGCCCATTTTTCTTCGGTCATCGCTCCGGGCCAAAGCGTGACCCTTCGCTTGCGCCTCACCAATCACGACCTGACCGACCCCAAACAAAATTTACTCGGCCAGTTCGGCCCCAGTTTCGAACAGGTTTTCGTCGATCGCGTAAAAGAAGCGGACGAATTCTACGCCCGCCGCATCGATCCCAGCCTCAGCGAAGACGCCCGCAACGTGCAGCGCCAGGCCTTCGCCGGCCTGCTGTGGTGCAAGCAAAGTTATCACTACGACGTTCGCCGCTGGCTCCAGGGCGATTCCACCCAGCCCAAACCCGATCCGGCCCGATTCGCCGGACGCAATCACGAGTGGACGCATCTCTACAATTCCGACGTTATTTCCATGCCGGATAAGTGGGAATATCCCTGGTACGCCTCCTGGGATCTCGCTTTCCACTGCGTTTCGCTCGCGCTGATCGATCCCGAATATGCCAAAGAGCTCCTCGTCCTCTTTCATCGCGAATGGTACATGAGCCCCAGCGGCCAGATTCCCGCCTACGAGTGGAATTTTTCCGATGTGAATCCGCCGGTGCAGGCCTGGGCCGTCTGGCGTATTTACAAAATCGCTGGCCGCGTTACCGGCAAGGAAGATCGCAATTTCCTCGAGCGCGTTTTCTTGAAGCTGCTCCTGAATTTCACCTGGTGGGTCAACCGCAAGGATCCCGAAGGCAAAAACGTTTTTGAAGGCGGCTTCCTCGGCCTCGACAATATCGGCGTATTCGACCGTTCCACCCCTCTTGGCCCCGGAAATTTCATCGAACAATCCGACGGCACCAGCTGGATGGCCATGTTCTGCCTGGACATGCTGGCCATGGCCATGGAACTCGCGCGCGAAGATCCCACTTACGAAGACATCGCCAGCAAATTTTTCGAGCATTTCGTTTACATCGCCCAGGCCATGAACGACATGGGTGGTGACGGCATCGGCCTATGGGACGAAAAGGACGGCTTTTACTACGACGTGCTGCATCTAGGCCAGTCTACTGTTGTGCCCATGAAAGTCCGCTCCATGGTCGGCTTGATTCCGCTCTTCGCCATCGAAACTTTCGAGCCCGAAGATCTCGCGCGCGTCCCAGCTTTTAATCGCCGGATGCAATGGTTCCTCGCCCACAATCCGGACGTTGGTGAGCACGTCGACGTCAGCCAGCTCAATGCCGAAGGCAAGCCGCGCCTGCTATTGACCATCGCCAACCGCAAAAAACTCGAACGCATCTACAAATACGTTTTGGATCAAAACGAATTCCTCGCGCCCAACGGCATCCGCGCGCTTTCCAAATTCCACAAAGACAATCCCTTCATTCTCAACGTCGATGGCCACCCGCAGCAGGTCGATTACGAGCCCGCCGAATCCACCGGGAATCTTTTCGGCGGCAATTCCAATTGGCGCGGCCCGATCTGGTTCCCTCTGAATTTCCTGCTGATTGAGTCCATGCAGCGCGTGCACTATTACTACGGCGAGAATTTCAAAGTGGAATGTCCGGTCGGCTCCGGCCAGCAGCTAACTCTGTGGGACGCGGCGAAAGAAATTTCGCAACGCCTGTCGCATTTGTTCCTGCGCACCAATGGACGCCGTGCCGTCTACGGCGATATCAAGCTGTTCCAGGAAGACCCGTTCTGGCGCGACCTGATTCTTTTTTACGAATATTTCGATGGCGACAACGGCTACGGCCTCGGCGCCAGCCATCAAACTGGCTGGACCGCCCTGGTCGCAAAGTTAATTCAGCAAAGCGGGGAGTAATAAAATATTTCGCGGTCTATAAATCTCCAACCAATCCCAATCCTAGCGAAACCCGATTAATATAATTAAAATACGCCACGGTCAGTACCGTCTCGCGTACTGCTTCGTCCGACCACCCGGCTTTCTTCACCGTTTCCGTGTCGCTCTCTTCGATGTCATCCGGATGCCGCGTCAACTTATCCGCGAACCGCAGCAGCACCTTCACCTTCTCCTCCACCGCCGCATTCTCGTAATCCGAAGAAAGTTTCCGCGCTAAAGTCTTCTCCACTCCAAATCGACGCAACAACTCCATATGAAACATGATGCAGTACGCCGATGAATTGATCCCGCTGACCACCAGCCCAATCTGTTCCTTCACCACCAGCGTCAACGCGCCGTCGTTCATGATCGCGTCGTTCATCGCCAGTTGCGCCTGAATCACGTCCGGCTTGGCGCCCAGCGTCTTGAAATAGTGCGGCAGGAATCCCAGGCTCTGCTCGATTTTCGAATACATCTCCCGCAGCTTTGGGTCGGCCTGTGCTTCTTCCACTTCGTTTACAAAGGGCATTGAAATATCTCCAGGAAAATGAAAGGTGATCAAGTGATTGCGAGAATGCAGGAATTACGAAACGCGGATTGTAGCACGTTTGCTGTGAAGCGCGCGTAAACGCCTCGCCACTGGTTAACGCCGGGCTTCGACCAATTCTACCAGCAGCTTCTTGCCCTCAGGTGTGGTAGCCAGAAAAAAGTTCACGCGCGTGCCGTCCGCGCCTGCTCGCGTCGCCGAATAAATCGGCGCCAGCGAAAATTTCTCCCGCAGCAGCCCGGTCGCGCGATCCACGTCCCGCACGTATAGCTCGATCTGCTGTATCCCCGCCCCGAATTTTTTCAGGTACCGCGCGATCGCTCCTTCTCCCGCGGGCTCCCGCGACGTGAGCACGTCCACCTTCACCGCATCATCCATTTCCAATTCGAATTCCAGCGCATCCTGGTCCGGTGGCACATTCGCCCGGTGCGGAGAACCATTCGCCGTCCAGATCGCCTCAAACAATTCCGCCGAAACCGCCACTCCCACGATCAGGGTGGACGGCCCGTTTTTCGCTTGTTCCTCCGCCAGCCGGCTATAGGGCAAAGTCATTTCCCGAAACTCAAGAGCGTCCACCCACACGTGCAGCAGCGGCAAAAATTGATTCACCCCCTCCAGATACACCCGCAGCCCGGCTTCGGCCCGCGCGCGCGCGTCCGCCGCAGCCAGTCCTTCAATCCATTTCGTGATTTGAACGGAGTCCGCCACCAGTCTCGACTTTCATTACATCTCAAAAGGCTTACGGAGTGGTAGTGCGTTTGCGATGGACCGAATTGATACCCGAGAGCGCCACGTACGTCGTCTGTCCGATGTGCACCGTGACCGGCACGTCCCAGATTTCACGTGTCTCGCCGGCCTCAGCGGGAATATTTAGGGAACTCAGGTAGTACGTTCCCGGCGAAATCGTGCGCATGTATCCGTTGCCGTCGATATCCGTCGTCGCTCGTGCCGCTAGATACTCGCCTTCTGCCAGTTCGGCGGTCTGCCGCTGCAAATCGGCCTGGTCTTTCGATCGGAAGTTATCCCACTTATGTCCCGGGTTCACTTCTTCCAGTTCCATGTCCATGCCTTCCGTCGAGTCCGGATGCGCAATCAGGAACGCGCGCACCGCGTCGTAATACGCTTGTCTCAAGCGTGCGTATTTTTCCGGCTCCTTCAGTTTGTCTTCCGTCTTATATTTCGCCGTCGGGAAATTGACGCTCGCGTCGGTCGTCTCCCTCTTGGTGTAGGCGCCAAAAAATTCTGGCACGCCCATGATGTCGTCGAGCTTCAGCTTTTTCACGAATTCGTCGCCGGACAGATCCATCCGGTGCGTCTTCTTCAGCCATGCTTTCAGTTCTTTCGAAACATCCAGCGTATCGATGAACGAATTGATATCCGAGCCCGGCATGGCCGCGGCCGCTTCTTTCTCGATTTCCGCGTAGCTTTTCCGCAGCAAATAGAAGGGAAAGGATCGCACCGGCTCGTCCACACCGCCCGCCGGCGTAATCCGCGCGGTGAACTGAACTGAGCCCGTCGTTACGCCTTCGCGCTGCGCCGTTCCACCACGCGCGGCTCCAAATAAAATTGCGCTGCACCCAAGAACGAATAGAAGAGAGGATCTCATCGCGGCCATCGTAACAGATGCGTTCGCACCCACACGCCAGACCCGCGCGAAAGTGCGTGAGAGTTAACCTAAATAGTAAAAGGGAAGAACGCCCGGAAGGAAAATCAGTACAAACGGAAAACAACTTCGATCGTCTGCCGCACCGGAGCTGGCCGCTGGTTCGGCCCCACTGCCGGACGGAATCTCCAGGTGCGCACTGCTTCGATTGCCTTTTCGTCCAGGCCGAGACCCAAGCCCTTTACCACATGAATGTCGGTAGCTTTGCCTTCCGCCGTAATCACCGCGATCAGCAGAACCGTGCCCTGGTATTTCGCCTTGACCGCCTCGTCCGAATACTGTGCGGTCGGGCAATACAAGCAAGTCGGGTAACCATACCCGCCGGTCCCCGCGTTAAAAATCCCGCCACCCGTTCCGCCGCCTTCACCGGGGCCCACGCCGCCCCCGCTGCCGCTTCCGACGCCCGTGCCTTGACCGGATCCGATTCCATTTCCGCCGCCGGTGCCGTTCGAGGTGTTCAGAACCTTCGCGAGCGGATCACCATAATTGTTCATGTCATTATTCGGCATCTTGATTTCCGGCGGACCCAGTACCGTAGGTGTCATCGCCAGCTTTGGATGCAGATTGGGGTTCACCTTCGGCGGGGTGAACTGTGTCATGGAAAACTTTGCCAGCCGGCCTTTGCTCGCCGGCTCAATCTCGTGCGAACCACCACCGCCACCACCACCGGCTTTCTTAGCCCCCGCCGGCAGCTTCGGCAAGTAAGGCGAAATCGGGATCACTTCCACTTTCGCGTTCGCCTTGGTCGTCGGCGGATTCAACAATCGCGGCAGCAGTGGCACTAAAATCAGCACCAGGATCAGCACGTGCACCGCGACCGACATCGCCTGCACCCGCGTAAATTGCGTATTCTTCGACCAAATTTCCGGTACCGCTACCGGCTTGCTGGTCGTCCGCAGCGGAGGCAGCTTCGGCGGCGAAATCGTATCCTTGACGTTCTGCCAGAACCCGCCAAATCCTCCGTCCCAGTTCACCAGCAGGTCCGAATTCACCGGACCGCGCGCCTCGGGGCGGAAAAATTCCTTCAAATTGTCGTTCAGGCTTTCACCGAATCCGGGCTGCTGGAATACGTCGGACTTGCCCGACTTTACCTTTACTGGGCGCTCGGTCAGAAATTCTTTCAGGTTGGAAATGAAGCTTTTGAACTCCGATTCGCGCACCGGCGATGGCAGCCGGCCGATTCGGAGTGTGTTTTCAGGTCCCGAAGGGACTGTATCCTGAATATGTGGATTGAGTTCAGGCATGGAATCTAGACGAACGAACCGCGTGTCTCCCTACCAACCTTAGAAGCATTACTGGAAAAAAGGATGTCTGGCCCCCCACGCGGCTGACACCTTCCAAAAACCATTGTAACATACGAGTTGTAAGGCATCCGCGAGTTTCGACCGGCGCTGCACTGAGAAATCGTGTCCGTGTGTTCGGCACCGCCCTCGCCTGCCTGCCGAAATCCGAAATCATAGTCCGCTACCGCAATAGCGCGCGAAAAGGGCGACCCGAATCCATCGATGGCCAAAAACGTCGACTTAAAAAGTACGCTGAATCTCCCGAAAACGGATTTCCCCATGAAGGCCAAGCTCCCCGAGCGCGAGCCTGAACAGCTCGCCGCTTGGGAGCAGATGGGCATCTACCACCGCATCCTCGAATCCCGGGCCAAAGCTCCGCTGTTCGTCCTGCACGATGGTCCGCCCTATCCCACCGGCGAAATCCATCTCGGCACCGGCCTGAATAAAATCGTCAAGGACATGATCGTCAAATCCAAGACCATGTCCGGTTTTCGTTCGCCTTATATTCCCGGGTGGGATTGCCACGGCCTGCCCATCGAAACCAAAGTTGAAAAAGAGCTCGGCGGCAAGACCGACAAAGTCAGCGCCGCGGAATTTCGCGCCATGTGTCGCGCCTATGCTTCGCGCTACGTCGATGCACACCGGCGCGACTTCAAGCGCCTCGGTGTCTTCGGCCAGTGGGAAAAACCTTACCTCACCATGGATCCCAGCTACGAAGCCTGCGTTGCTGGTGCCTTCATCGATTTCCTGGAGAAGGGCTACGTCTATCGCGGCTTGAAGCCCGTCTACTGGTGCATCTTCGACCGCACCGCTCTCGCCGAAGCCGAAGTCGAATACGAAAATCACACCAGCCCCTCCATCTGGGTCAAATTTCCGTTTGTAGCCAGCGAAAAAACCAAAGCCCTGGGCATCGGCCCCGACGTCAGTGCTCTTATCTGGACCACCACTCCCTGGACCCTGCCCGCCAACCGCGCGCTGGCCCTCGATCCCGATTTTGAATATGTGATCGCCAATACCAGCGCCGGAAAAGTTCTGCTCGCGAAAGATCGCGTCCAGGCCCTGACCGACGAACTAAAACTCGAAGTCCTCGGCACCGAAGGCGGCTGGCCCGGCCGCGAATTCGAGGGCGTTCAATTTCGTCACCCGTTTCTCGATTACACCGTTCCCGGAGTTCTCGCCGATTACGTCACCCTCGATCAGGGCAGCGGCATCGTCCACACCGCGCCCGGCCATGGCGTCGATGATTTCCGCACCGGCCAAAAATACGGCCTCGAAGCCTACGCTCCGCAGGATGACGAAGGCCGCTTCGTCGAAGGCCTGCCCGAGTACAAAGGCAAAACCGTCTTCGAATCCAATCCGCTGATCATCGCGCTCGTGCGCAGCAAAGGCATGCTCGTCGGCGAACGCAAAATCACTCACAGCTATCCACACTGCTGGCGCTGCCACAATCCCGTGATTTTCCGCGCCACCGAACAGTGGTTCGTCGAACTAGATCACGCCGAGCTGCGCCAGAAATCCCTGGGCGAAATTACCAAAGTGAAATGGATTCCTTCCTGGGGCCAGGAACGCATCCACAACATGATTGCCGACCGCCCGGACTGGTGCATTTCCCGCCAGCGTTTCTGGGGCGTCCCGCTCATCATTTTTAATTGCGAAGGTTGCGGCGAGATTCTCCGCGACTATCAAGCGCTGCGTAATGTGCTGCCAATCTTCGAGCGCGAAGGCGCCGACGCCTGGTTCACCCACACCGCCGAAGAATTGCTGCCGCCCGGAACCAAATGCGCCAAGTGCGGCGCCGCCAAGTGGAAAAAAGAAAAAGACGTCCTCGACGTCTGGTTTGATTCCGGCTCCTCCAATCTCGCCGTGCTCAGCGAAAAAGACGGCACCTGGCCCGCTGACGTCTACATGGAAGGTCCTGACCAATACCGCGGCTGGTTTCACAGCTCACTGCTCGTCGCCATGGGCGTTCGCGGTCACGCGCCCTATCGCGAAGTCGTCACTCACGGCTGGACCCTCGATGAAAAAGGCCAGCCCATGTCCAAATCGCTCGGCAATGTGATGGAGCCGAACGAGATCACCAAAAAATGGGGAGCCGATCTCCTTCGCGTCTGGGTTTGCTCGCAGGATTACACTTCGGACGTTCGCCTCTCCGAAGCGATGATGACCCAGTTGGCCGAAGCCTATCGCAAGATCCGCAACACCTTCCGCTTTGCGCTCAGCAACCTTTACGATTTCGATCCTGCCCGCGATGCCGTCGCCGATTCGCAGCTGCTCGACCTTGACGCCTACATGCTCCGCCGCACCGGGGCGCTGGTGAAGCAATGCCGCGAGTGGTATCTCAATTACGAATTCCATCGCGTCTACCACGCGCTCCAGAATTTCTGCACCGTCGATCTCAGTGCGTTTTATTTCGACGTGCTCAAGGACCGTCTCTACACCTTCGCGCCTCGCAACGCCGGCCGTCGCTCCGCCCAAACCGCGGTCTATCGCATCGCCAGCGCGCTGGTGCGCTTGATCGCACCTACTCTCGTCTTCACCAGTGAAGAAGTCTGGAAGTTTATGCCCGGAGCCGCTGCGCAGACGCAAAGCGTGCACATGTCCGAATTTCCGACCGCTGCCGAGTTCGACACTCTGAACCCCGACGGCGCGAAAGCTTGGGACCGCCTGCTTCTGGTCCGGGAAGAAGTTTTGAAAGCGCTCGAGCCGCTGCGCGCCGCCAAAACCATCTCCAGCGCACTCGAAGCCCGCGTCACCCTGGCCGCCACCGGCGACTTGCTAGCAGTTCTCCGCAAGAACGCCGCGTTCCTGCCCGGTCTTTTCATCGTCTCCCGGGTCGAAATCGCCGAAGGTAAACTCGATGGCGCAACACCCGCCGCATCCATCGACCACCTTCAAATCAAAATCGATCGTGCCCTCGGCGCCAAATGCGAGCGCTGTTGGAATTACTCCACCCACGTCGGCGAAAGCGCCGACTACCCAACCCTCTGCGAACGCTGCGTAGCCGCGCTGAATGAGCTAGAACAAGACGGCCCTCTCCCCATCCCGAGCGTAAAAGTCTGATGTCCGCAGGATCCAAGCCGGGACGTCCAGTCTTGATCGCCGTGGCCGTCGCCGCTCTCGCCGCCGATCAGCTCAGCAAATTCGCCGTGGAAAAATTCATCACGCCCGGCTCACAACGCGTCGTCATCCCCGGCCTGCTCAACGTCCTGCACACTTCCAATCCCGGCGTCGCCTTCGGCCTCTTCGCCGATTCCGAAAGTTCCTGGAAGCCCCTGATCCTCATCGGATTTTCCGTGCTGGTCATCGTCATGCTGCTGTGGCTCTTGATCACCGAACGCGCCGGCGGCCCGCTCGGCCAGTACGGCATCGCGCTCATCCTCGGCGGCGCCGCGGGCAACGTCATCGATCGCTTCTTCCGCCATCGCGTCACCGACTTCATCGATTTCTATTTTCGTTCGTATCACTGGTTCACCTTCAACATCGCCGATTCCGCCATCGTCATCGGCGCCGCGCTGGTCGTCCTCGAACTTTTCCGTGACGGCCGCCAGACCACCCAGGTCCGCGCCTGAATAAAATGCATCCCATACTTTTCCAACTCGGCGGCATCCCGGTTTTCAGCTACGGAGTCCTGGTCGCCACCGGCGTCCTGCTCAGTCTGTGGTACGGCCGCCAAATCGCTCCGCGTCTCGGCATCAGCCCGGACAAGCTCTGGAGTATGGGCGTTTACATGGTCCTCGGTGCGCTCATCGTCGCCAAAGTCTGGCTGATCTTCACCGCCTGGGAGTATTACTCCGCCAATCCTCGCGAAATCTTCAGCCTGACCATGTTCCAGTCCGGCGGCACTTTTTACGGCGGCGTGGTCGGCGCCATCGCCACCGTCATCCTCTATACCCACTTCCAGAAGATGCCGATGCTTCCCACTCTCGACATCTGCGCCGCCGCGCTTCCGCTGGGCCATTCGCTCGGCCGCATCGGCTGCTTCATGGCCGGCTGCTGTTTCGGCAAGCCCACCGATGTCGCCTGGGGCGTGAAATTCACCAATCCCATCGCCAACCAACTCGCTGGCACGCCGCTCGGCGTTCACCTGCATCCCACCCAGCTCTACGAAGCCTCCCTCGAATTTCTGAATTTTCTTTTTCTGCTGTGGCTCTTCAAACGCCAGCGTTTCAACGGCCAGATCATTGGCACCTACATGATTCTTTACGGCATCGAACGCGGCATTCTCGAATTCTTCCGCGGCGATCCCGGCCGCACCATGATGTTTCACAATTCGGTTTCGCTCATGCAGATCGCCAGTCTGGTCATGATTCTGGTAGGTTCGTTCCTGTGGTGGCGCGGCCTGAACGGACTGTCTCCCATCCGCGCCGCTTTGACGCCGGACGCCGCGCGCTAGTCTTCGAGCTGCACATGCCAAAAAATCCCGACATCGACGAGCCGTTCGACCTCGACGAAGATTCTCCCGAAGACTCGCCCGGAGACATCGATTCCTCCGGGTCCGTTTCCGCCGAAGATGCGCCTGAACCAGTCGTCGCCGGCCCTCGCGAATTTGTCGTCTCCGAAGAAGACGCCGGCCAGCGTCTCGATCGTTTCATCGCCCTGCAAGTCCCGGAAATCAGCCGCACTCACGTCCAAACTCTCATCGACGAAGGCCGTGTCCTCGTCGGCGGCATCCCGAAAAAACCTTCCCATCGCCTCGAAGCTGGAGAAAGCGTCAACCTCGAAATCCCTGAACAGGTTCTCCCCGGCGTCGATCCTGAGAATATTCCCCTCGATATCCTTTATGAAGACGCCGACATCGCCGTCGTCAACAAACCCGCGCACATGATCGTTCATCCCGGCGCTGGAGAAGATCGCGGCACCCTGGTCGCCGCACTCCTGCATCGCTACGGCCCCGACGGCTTATCGAAATCCGGCGGCGTCATCCGCCCCGGCATCGTCCATCGCCTGGATAAAGACACCTCCGGCGTCATGCTCATAGCCCGCAACGATGAAGCCCACGCTGCTCTGGTCCAGGAATTCCGCGACCGCAAAGTCGAGAAGACCTACATCGCCCTGCTTCACGGTGCCATCAAAGGCGAAAAAGGCCGCATCGAATTGCCGGTAGCCCGCGACTTGAATCGCCGCTCGCGCATGACTGCCCGCCGCGCTTCCGGCCGCGAAGCCCGCACCGACTGGCGCCTGCGCCTCCGCCTCGATCAATACTCCCTGATCGAAGCCAGCCTGCACACCGGCCGCACCCACCAGATTCGCGTTCATTTTTCGGCGCTGACTTTTCCGGTCGTCGGCGATACCCTCTACGGCGCGCCGCGTCAGGAACGCATCGGCAAAGATCTGCTGCCTTCGCTCGAACGCAACTTCCTGCACTCCGCGCGCATCGCATTTGCACATCCCCGAACAGGGAAACGTATGGAGTTTCGCGCGCCGTTGCCCGTCGAACTTGTCACCTATATTCACAACCTGGCTCGCATGTTGAAGCTGAATTCCGCCACGCTCGATGCGGCCTTGAAGGAACTGGTATGAACTCGCGATTGAAATTCGTGTCTCGAACTTGCGCGCTGGCCGTCGTCGCTCTGCTGGCCAGCTCTGGCATCTACGCCCAACAAGCGCCGCCGCCCCCGCCGCGTGGGGCGTCGGAAATTCCCGCCGACCAGTCCACCCAGCCGCAGGCTCCGCTGCCGCAACAAAAGACTCCGGCCATCACTTCGACCACCGGCCTCGTCCACCTCGTCGCCACTGTCATGGACCGCCATCGCGACTTCGTCACCGACCTCGATCAGGCCGACTTCAAAGTCCTCGAAGACGGCACGCCCCAGCAAATTCGCTACTTCGGCCGCGAAACCGACCTGCCGCTGCGCATCGGTATCCTGCTCGATACTTCCAATAGCATCCGACCCCGCCTCGATTTCGAAAAAGATGCCGCGCTCGATTTTCTCCAGCACGTCCTGCGTCGCAATAAAGACCAGGCCTTTGTCATGACCTTCGATAATGAGCCGGAAGTGATTCAGGATTACACCGGAGACCTGGCCCAGCTCACCGACGCCATCCGCAAGCAGCGCGCCGGCGGCGGCACCGCCTTGAATGACGCGATCTTTCTGGCCGCTACCAAGATGATCAACGCCCCAGTTCCGAAGGGAGCTAATCCGGAATTCCGCCGCATCCTGGTGGTCATCAGCGACGGCAACGACAACCTCAGCGACCACGCCTTGAGCGAATCGGTCGACGCCACCATCCGCGCCGAAGCGGTGATCTACTGCATCAGCACCAACACCGATTGGCTGGCGATCGAAGGTGACAAACCGCACAAGATTCACGTGGAAGGCGGCGACAAAGTGCTTGAGCAGTTCGCGGATCAAAGCGGAGGACGCGTTTTCTATCCGTATAAGGTTGATGATCTGGCCCAATCTTTCGTCGACATCGGCGATGAATTGCGCAGCCAGTATTTCATCGCCTACTCTCCCAACAACCCGCAGGCCACCGGCCAGTACCGCAAAATCCAGGTCGATACCGATCGTAAAGGATTGGTCGTGCGCACCAGGAAGGGTTACTACGCTACTGCAACAGCTTCGCCGCTGCTACCTAGCAAGTAACTAGAAAACGCAGTTCGATTACTCGTAATTTCGAGGTTGTTCGAGGGTTCTTTCCTATCGGTAGGGCGCGTAATATCCTTTGCGCGCCAGAATTTTCATGTCCGGTTTCATCACGTCCACGCGTAGTTTCCGAAACGTTCCATCGCGCTTGATATTCGTCGGATAGTAGCCCAGTACGTACTGCGAGCGCAGCTCCTGCGAGATTTCGTCAAAGGCTTTTTCCAGCGACGCCTCGTTGTGTACGTCGATCACTCGTCCGCCGGTTTCTTCGGTCATCTTGCGCGCCACGCCACCACCCACGCCGGAGGTCGCTTCGCGATCCGCGATCAGCAAAATATGAATCACCGCGTCGGCCCGCTGCGCCGCCTCCACCGCGTCCTGCAAGCGCAGCTTGCTGCCGGTATCCTCGGCATCCGTCAGAATGATAACGCCCTTGCGCCCCGCTTCGGTGGCCAGTTGGTCGTGCGTCGCCAGGTACACTGCGTCGTACAAATCCGTGCCGCCCATCGCGCCCTGCGGAATCGTTCCCGGAGTCACCACTCCGCCGCCACCCACCGAATTCACTCGCGCCCGGCGGATCGCGCTCGACAGCGCCGAAGTGTCCTGCGTGAAATCGGCCAGCAGATCCACGTCGAAATCGAAAGTCATCACCATCGCTTCGTCTTTCGGACGCATTACTTCGCGCAAAAACCGCGAAGCCGCGTCCTGTTCCGCGCCGATCATGCGGTCCATGCTGGCGCTGGTATCGATCAGCAGCCCCAGGGTGATCGGCATGTTCACTTCTTTGGCGAAGAAGGCAACTTTTTGCTCCGCCCCGTCCTCGAATACCTTGAAGTCGTCCTTCGTCAGGTCGGAAATAATCCCGTGGTGTTTATCGCGAACGGTGGCGAATACGTTGACGATCGTGGTCTGCGACGTCAGCGGCTGTTGACCGGGCGGGGGCTGCTGATTTTGCCCGCCTTGTTGAGAACCTGGTTGCCCCTCTTGCAAGTCAAACGGTTGACTCGGCGAAGAGAGGGGCGAATTGGCGGGTTTTCCGGCGGGAGCGGCGCCTTTGGCCAGCGGCACGGTGGTGGCGGCCATGTAGCCGGTCAAAATCAAAGTGAAAACGCCCGCCGCGATGCTGCTCAGCCGCATTGTATAATCTCCCTAAGGTCGAGTACTTTTGCCGAATGCGTTTACAAATGCGCCAGACTGATGCGCCAATGCAATGCGTCTGATACGATGCAGCCGAACCTCCGCCGGATGTTCGGCCGCAAATCTCAACGTGACCGGAGCCGACATTTTATGCAGGACCCAGCCACTGGCAACTACGACGGTCGCCTGGAAAATGTCGGCAACGCCGCGCGCCCTGAATCCGTCACTACACCCGGGAATACACAAACTCTGATGACACGAACCCTTCTCGCTTTCGGCATTGTATTACTTTTTTCATTTCCGGCACGCGCCCAACAGCCGCCGCCCGTGCAGCCGGGCCAAACCGCGCCCGCCCAAGCACCGAATCTGAATCCGCCACCCGCGACGCCACCGCCGGCGCCGCAGAACCCAACGCCTAAGTCTCCGACGCCGCAGCCCCAGACGGGCCAGTCCACCGCGCAAGGCCAGAAGACCAAGCCGCTGTCGCCTGATCAGGGCAAAATCATCCGGCGCACCGATATCGTCATCGTTCCGGTTACGGTGAAGAATCGCGACGGGGTCTTGGTCGGCGACCTCAGCCGCGATGAATTCCGGCTCTACTGCGACAACGTGGAGCAGCAGATCATTTATTACACCTCCGATCCGTTTCCGCTTTCCGCCGTGGTGCTGATCGATAACAACCTCTCCATCAAGTCCGCCGACCAGGTGCAGAAAAGCCTGGTCGCCATTTCCGGCGGTTTCGGCCCCACCGACGAAGTCGCGTTGGTCACCTACGATCAATTTCCGAATACCGTCGCCGATTTTTCCTTCAACAACGATCAGCTGTTCAACAAGCTGAAGCGCCTGGATCTGCAGTCGCATTATCCCGGAGCGCCGGTCGGCGGCCCGCTCACGGCCGGCCCTACGGTCAACGGACGCTCCGCGGAAAACGGCTTGCCCACCCAGCTTGGGGTGCGCCAGGAAACCGAAACCAAGGATCTCGACGACGCAGTGTACGCCGCGGGCGAAATGCTCAAGGGCCGCGGACGCGACCGCCGCAAAATTATTTTCCTGATTTCCGACGGTAACAATTCGCGCAGCAACTCGCATACGTTGGACCAAACTCTGCAACTGCTGCTGAATTCCGATGTTTCGGTGTACTCGATATCGGTCGGCCACGCGCTGCTGCAGCATCAGAGCACGCGCCTGGAAAAATACGCGCAGACCACCGGCGGCGACACCTTTTACGCGGGCAAAGATCGCGGCCTGGAAAATCTTTACGCGAAAGTCACCGAGCAGGCCCGCAACCAATACACGCTGACCTTCAGCCCCACCGAAATTACCAAGGGCAAAGATTTTCACAGTATCGAGGTTCGGGTGCGGCGCCCGGAACTGGACGTGACCGCGCGTGAGGGCTACTACCAGAACGGATTGCACTAGAAGAGTTGCGGCCGGCTCAGCCACGGCCTACAGCCGAGCGAATGGAAACCAGCTGTTCGTGCGCTGGACACAGTGGGCGGTAATCGCAGAAGGTGCAGCCGAAGCCCGGCTTGGGCGTGAAATCTTTGGCGCGTATTAAATCGGCAACCTCGCCGATTTTTTCCTTCGTTTCCTTCAGCGCCTTGGCGTCGCGGGTCGAAGCCACGCCTTCGTTGGTCACCAGGTTGTAGAAAACCAGGCGGGTCGGATCCAGATCGAGCACGTCCTGGGCCGCCAGCGCGTAAACGCCAACTGCAAATCCTTCGCCGAAGATTTCGCGTCCTTGGGCTTTCCGGTCTTGTAGTCGATGATTTCCACCGCGTTGCCGTCGATGCGATTTACTTGGTCCATGCGCCCGGTGACGACCACGTCGTTTTCCAGCGCCAACTCGAACGATTTCTCCTGATAGATCACGTCGGCCGGATTCGCGCTGTAGGTCCGCCAGAACGATTCGAGCTGATCGCGGCCGGCCTTGCGATATTCCTCTTCGTGATATTTGTCGATGTAACCGACGGGCGACCATTCGCGGTTGTAGATGGTCAGAACTTCCTCGAACGGCACCTTGCGCCGCTCGCTGACCTGGCTGACAAATTCCTTGATGGTTCGGTGCATCACGTTGCCGAAGGTGGCCATGGCGTGCGGCCCGCCGCGCACGCTCCAGACGTACTGGAACATGTAACGCATCGGGCAGCGATCGTAACAATCGATGGCGGAAGAACTCAGCTGCAGCGGCTCCGGCCGGGGCGGATGAAAGGCCTTGGCCCACAACGCCACCCGCGAATACGCGCGGGTCGGTTCGCTGCCCGGCGGAAATAATTGATAGGGATCCTGCGAATCCGCCTCGGGGCCGGTGGTTTCCACCACCGGCGGCAGGTCCACGCGCGGCTCGGACTGGGCCACGTCGAAAGTCTTGATTTTCGAATTCATCAGGAAATCGTCGAGAAACGGCGACGGTTTCTTGCGCTTGTTGACCAGAGTCGAAAGCGTCAGTTGCTGCCGCGCCCGGGTCAAGGCCACATAAAACAGGCGGCGCTCTTCCTGAATCTGAAAATCTCCCACCGGCTGCTCTTCCTTCATCATTTCCGGAGGGAATTCGAATTCGACTTTGCGCGCGCCGGAAGGGAAGTCGCTTTTCGAGAGGCGCAAAATAAACACATTTTGGAATTCCAGGCCCTTGGCTGCGTGCACGGTCATCAACTGCACTGCGTCCTCCGAGATTTCTTCATCGAGACAAATATCGCCGCCGGCCTCGTAAAAATAGGCGAGGTATTCGATGAAGTGCCGCAACTGCTTTTCTTCGCTCTTGCGCTCCCATTCCTTCACGAAATTCACGAAGCGATCGAGGTAGTAGCGATCCTGGTCCGAGGGCAGCGGCGCGAGGCGCAGCCCGGCGATCAGTTCGTCGACGATCTCAGTGGCCGGTTTTCTTCGGGCGCTATGCCGCAATTGGTTCAGCAGAACCAGCAGCTCTTTTAATTTCACGCCATCGCGATCGAACGGCGCTTCGTTCTGTGCTGTTTCGAGTTCGTCTCCGAGTGGGCGCCGGTGATTTTTCTCGGCGCGCTCGGCGAGGCGTACCAAATCGCGCGGTTCGAGGCCCCAGTACGGTGCGGCGATGGCCCGGGCGCAGGCGACGTTGTCACCGGGGACCACGATCCAGCGCAGCCAGGCGAAAAGATCGCGGACCATGGTGCTGGTCAGAATCGACATTTTGCGAATCACGAAAGGAATTTCGCGGCGGCGCAGGGCGTCGAGCAGTTGGGTGCGATGCGCGTGCTTGCGATACAGCACTGCGAAGTTGCGCCAATGCGTTCCGGCTTCGTGCAGGCGGATCAGTTCGGAA
The DNA here is from genome assembly GCA_963847695.1 of uncultured Acidobacteriota bacterium. Classification (GTDB taxonomy): domain Bacteria; phylum Acidobacteriota; class Terriglobia; order Acidiferrales; family UBA7541; genus Palsa-295. The sequence continues at coordinate 313,737 of CAWKAX010000009.1, forward strand.
GTGACCCACTGGGCTTCTTCCTCAGGCCTGCCGAATTCGACCACCCGGACCTTTGAGCCTTCGTGGTTTTCGGTGGTCAAGGCCTTGGGCGGCAGCAGCGGTGATTTTTCGTTGTGGCGGATTACTTCGCCGGCGACGCGCAGGATGCGCTGCGTCGAACGGTAGTTCTGCGAAAGCGAAACCAGATATTTCTGCGCGGCCGGACCAAGCTTGGCGTCCTTTACGCCGCAGAAGCGCTTCAGGAAGATGGTGAAGCTGCCGAACGAGGCACCGCGAAAACGGTAGATGGCCTGATCGTCGTCGCCGACCGCGACAATGTTGCGGCGCTCTCCGGCCAGCAGCCACAGCAATTCCAGCTGCGCGATATTCGTATCCTGAAACTCGTCGACCAGGATGTAGCGATATTTGTCCTGAATCTGCGCCCGCAGCGCATCGTCGGACTGGAGCAGGTTCACGGTGTGCATCAACTGCGCGCCAAAGGTCAGCAGGTTGCGTTCGCGCAGCAATTGCTCACTGACGCGATAGACCCGCGACAATTCCTCCTGCCGCGCGACTTCCGCTTCGGCTAGCGCCAACGCGTCCGATTCCAGCGATTTTTTCCCGGCTTCGTGCGCCGCGCGCAATCCGCGCACATATTTTTCATAATCGTTGGGGGTGACCAGCTCGTCCTGGCAGCGCGAAAAAAACTGCACGAAATCGCTGATGAATTCGCCGGGATCCTGCAAGCGGCGAAAATGTTTCAGGTCCAACTGGCCGATATTGCGGCGCAGCAAAATTTTGTGATCGATGTCGTCGAGCGCCTGTACCTCGGGATTCACGGCGCGCAAAACCTGCTCGAGGCAGAAGGCATGAAAGGTGCTGAGCCATACGCCTTCGCCGCGCTCGCCGACGGCTTTCAGCACCCGCCACTTCATCTGCGCGGCGGCCTTGTCGGTAAAGGTCAGGCCTAAAATATTTTCGCCGGCCAGGTCGGGGTTCGATTCGAGCAGGGTGCGTATGCGCTCGATGATGACGCGGGTCTTGCCGGTGCCGGCCCCGGCGACGACCAGGAGGGGGCCGTCGCCATGCTCGATGGCCCGCTGCTGCGGGGCATTGAAGCCGGAGGCGGCGGACGAATTTTCCTTTTCGCTCACCTTCACATGGTAGCAGATTTGGGAGAAGCGAAGATTAAGCGAAGAATTTGGGAGAGTGCAAGAATGGGAATCGCGTCCAGGAAAACGGCCAAATGTGACGATTAGAACAGGGCGCGGCCTTTTCTTCTCAGGCATTTGCGAGCGTTTCTAATCGCACTAATTTGTGACGATTAGAATTTCGCGGCTTCACGACACGAGGAGGGTTCCGCCAGTTGCCCACCTCGTCGAGGTGACTGACGACGTAAACCGCTTTGAGCACGTCCCGGGCTTGGACCTCGACGCTGGCGGCATGTTCGACGATCATTTCGGCGGCGCAGGAAAGTTTGTAGCGACGAAGCTGGTCGAGTCCGGTGGCACGGACATGGCGATGGACATATTCGCGGTGCACGAGATTGAATTCGGAGGCGATGGCTTGAGGGCTGGTCCAGCAGAGGAAGGCGGCTTCGATTTTTTCCCGGTCGCGATGATTGCAGACGACGCATTTGCGGGAGTGGCGTTCGGGCGCGGGGGGCATGGTGCGGGGCAGCCGGTCGTTGAAGCCGGTGCGGCGGCGATTGGCGACGTCGCGATATTCGCGTTGCGAAATGCTCATGCGCAACGCTAGCACGCGGTAAATTTGCGAACAATTGAACGGAAGGACACTGAAGTACAGGTGCGAGCTGATTCCGGTACTGCCTGTCCTCTTCGCTCGGATTCTTTCTATTCTTTTGGTGGCTCGTACACCTCCACGAGGTTGCCCTCGGGATCGGTGAACCAAGCAAACCGCCCGTACTCGGAGTTGTCGCGTTTCGGATCGACGACTACTCCTGCTTTCTGCAAGTTCTCCAGCAGTCCATCTATGTCGTCCACTTGAAAATTCAACATAGCCGGTTGCGAAAGCGGAAATTTCTGAGAGGTCTTGGAGAAGAAAGAGACGGCTACATCCGCGCGCAGATCGTCTTTGGGGAACACAATGGTGCCATAGGGCGCGGTGATGCCCAGATGCTGTTCATACCACGCGTACAGTGCCTTCGGGTCGTTGGCACGGATGAAGGCACCGCCAAGCCCAATTACTTTTGCCATTTCGCCTCCTGGATGACTGCGGACCTAAAAAAATCTGGAAATGCCACAAAGCAGCATTGCGAAATACGCGCAAACTCTACCTTCGAGCACGAATCAGTGTCAACTGAGCGGGGCAAACGAGATCTGGCGCAAGACTTAATGGCTGCAAGCTACATTTGGCGGGTTATGTTTTCTGCGCGGAATAATAATGATTCTGGCCTTCGTCGGTGAAAGTTTCCACCAGGACCAGGCCCTCGGCCTCGAGCGCGTTTTGGTAGGCTGCTCTTCCTAACGATACCGAGATTCGCCCGGTCATCGCATCTCGCCAGGAACACGTTTGTTCGGGAGCTGTGAATAGAAATCGCCCGCCACTGGGCAAGCAATGTGAAACCTTAGCAATCAGCTTCAATTGTATTTTTTCTTCGAGTAGAAACAAAAGGCCCACAGCAATGGCTGCGTCAAAAGTTTCTGCGAAAAATTCGGAATCTTCCACTGCGCTGCATTCGACCCGCGCTTGTGGAAAGTTTTTTCGAAAGGCGGCAACCATGGTCGGCGATGCGTCCACTCCAGCTACATCGAATCCGTGGTCGATGAGCGTCTGCGAAACAGGCACGCCGTTTCCAGATCCCAAATCGAGCACTGCTGCGCCAGCGGAGAGCTGCTTGGACCACTCAGCCACTATCGAAGCCCCGACGCCCGCGGGGCCTGGTCCGCGCGCCGCGATAAAGGCGGTCGCGATCTCTTCGTATCCATTCGACTTGTCATCGGCCGTCACGCCCGCAGATTAACATCGCTGCTCGTCATATTTGGAGTGTCGTCCCCATCCGCAGCGCAAATTGACCCTCTGTCCGGCGACGCCTATACTTGAATACTGAGAATCGTGACTTCTAGGAGAATTTCGCCGTGGAAAATCCTGTAATTCTTGGTGCGGTGCGCACGCCGATTGGAAAATTTATGGGCGGGTTGTCGCCGCTGAGCGCGACGGAACTGGGCGCGATCGTGGTGAAGGAAGTGGTGCGGCGGGCGGGGATTGATCCGGGGCTGGTCGATGAAGCGATTTTGGGCAACGTGGTGCAGGCCGGGTTGGGACAGAATCCGGCGCGGCAGGCGGCTTTGCGCGGCGGGTTGAATCCGCGCGTCGCGGCCATGACCATTAACAAAGTTTGCGGCTCGGGTTTGAAAGCGGTGGGCCTCGCGGCGCAGGCGGTGACAGCTGGGCGAATCGGAAGTGGTGGTGGCGGGCGGCATGGAATCGATGTCGAATTGTCCGTATTTGCTGAAGGGTGCGCGCACCGGTTTTCGACTGGGCAATCAGGAAATGATCGATTCGATGATCAACGACGGCCTGTGGGACGTCTACGAGAATTACCACATGGGCGTGACCGGCGAAAACGTGGCCGAGAAATATAAAATTTCGCGCGAGGAGCAGGACCGTTTCGCCTTTGAGAGCCATCAGAAAGCGATGCGCGCGATCAAATCGTGTTTCTTCGGCGAGCAGATTGTTCCGGTTTCGATTCCGCAGAAAAAAGGCGATGCGGTCATTATTAAGACGGATGAATCGCCGCGCGAAGATACTTCGATGGAAGCTCTGGCGAAATTGAAGCCGGCGTTCAAGAAAGACGGTACGGTGACGGCGGGGAACGCGCCGGGGACGAATGATGGGGCGGCGGCATTTGTGGTGACCAGCGAAGCGAACGCGGCTAAGCTGGGAAAAACGCCGATGGCGCGCATTGTGGCGCAGGCAGTGAGCGGCGTCGAACCGAAATGGGTGATGATGGCGCCGGTCGAAGCGGTGGAAAAACTTCTGGCGAAAACCGGATGGGATCGCGATAAGGACGTCGACCTTTACGAACTGAACGAGGCGTTTGCGGTGGCGGCGATTGCGGTGACGCGCGAGCTGCGGCTGAATCCGGAAAAAGTAAATGTGAACGGCGGCGCGGTGGCGCTGGGGCATCCGATTGGCGCTTCGGGCGCGCGCGTGCTGGTGACGCTACTGTACGAATTGCAGCGGCGGAATTTGAAGCGCGGCATCGCGGCGTTGTGCCTCGGCGGCGGGAATGCCGTGGGGCTGGCTATCGAGCGCTTTTAGCGCGCGGCGTCTATGTTCTGTCCTGAATGCAAAGCGGAATATCGGAAGGGATTTACGCGCTGCTCGGATTGCGGTTTGGATCTGGTGGAGACGCTCGACGCGCGCCCCGTCGCTGATCATGTTGCGGTCGATGCGAATGGCGCCGTCGTGCTCTGGTCCGGGGTGGACGCGCGTATCCGAGGTGAAGTGGTCAGCGCGCTCGAGGCCGCCAATATTCCTTATCATGAACGCGGGCAGGAAGTCGGCATGTTGCCCGGCTTGGCCCAAAGCGTTTCCTTTATTTTGATTCACAACCGCGATCGTGAGGCTGCTCGAAGAGCGCTGGAAGCGCCGGGTTTGCGCCAGACGATTCTGACCAGCGACGATTCGGACGAGGATGATGATCCCGAGATGGCGGCGTCCGTGGCCGCGTCCACGAATGACCCTGTCGACGCAGACACCGGCGATGATTCCGAGAACGATGACTCCGATTACGATCCTGAGAATTTTCATCCGGACGATGCGACCGCGGAAGTTTGGTCCGGTTCGGATGCCGGAGTAAGCCGAGATCTGACGATGTGCCTGAAAGAAGTGGGCATCGGCTGCGTGGCGGCAGAAGAGCACGGGCAAACTCACATCCGGGTGATGCCTGCGTCGGCGGCGCGAGCCAAGAAAATCGTTCAGCAGATTGTTGACGCTGGCCTGTCGTAAATTTCCAGTCTCTAATTTCTATTATTTTTGATGCAGCGGAGGTTTGATGTTGGCTGAGGGAATCAAGACGGTTGGTGTGTTGGGTGCGGGGACCATGGGCAATGGGATCGCGCATGTGTTTGCGCGGTCGGGGTATCGGGTGATTTTGCGCGACGTGGAGAAAAAATATCTCGATCGCGGGATGGAGACGATTGGTAAGAATCTGGACCGCGAAGTGAAAAAAGGCAAGCTGGCTGAGGGCGGATAAGGCTGGGGTGCTGGGACGCATCGAAACTACCACCGATGCGGCGGCGCTGGCTGCTGCGGATTTTGTGGTGGAGGCGGTGCCGGAACAATTGGAATTGAAGGTGCGGCTCCTGAAAGAGGTGGACGCGGTGCTGAAGCCGCAGGCGATTCTGGCCAGCAATACGTCGTCGATTTCGATTACCCAGCTGGGCGCGCAGACTTCGCGGCCGGAAAAATTTATTGGGATGCATTTTATGAATCCGGTCCCGGTGATGACCTTGGTGGAAGTGATTCGCGGCCTGGCTACTAGCGAAGAGACGTTTGCGGCGACCATGGCGCTGTGCGAGAAGCTGGAGAAAAAACCGGTGGCAGTGAATGACGCGCCGGGATTTGTTTCGAACCGCGTGCTGATGCCGCTGATCAATGAGGCGGCGTTTGCGGTGATGGAAGGCGTGGCGACTCCCGAAGCGGTGGACGCGGTAATGAAAATGGGAATGAATCATCCGATGGGACCGCTGGAGCTGGCGGATTTTATCGGTCTCGATGTCTGCGTGAATATTTTGGAAGTGTTGCAGCAGGGATTTGGGGATCCGAAGTATCGGGCGTGTCCGTTGTTGAGGAAATATGTCGCGGCGGGTTGGTTGGGCCGTAAATCGGGCCGCGGATTTTATAAGTATTGAGATTTTTGGGCTGGTTTGTGGGAAACGAATCGAACACCGATATCATTCGTTGGAACAGGCACTCAGAAACCAACATGAGCGCAATTGAACGACCCAGTTTCCAAGCACGCCGGTTGCTCCTAGCAACGCTCGCAGGTGCCGCGGTCTCTGGCGCGAGCACGATTGCTTACGTCAATTCGGAGCAGCAGGTGCATGTCCTAGCTAATATCGCCATCGGGACGATTGCGATGTTTATTTTCCCCGGATACCTCGTGAGCGCGTACATCACAAACATCCACGATGCGAACCTGATCCTCGCCGGAGTCGTAAATTTCATCCTCTACGGCGGCCTCTCACTGTGGTTGCTCACTTGGCGAAGTAAGCGGAAGTTGGCTGCTCGACCTGCGCAAACGAGTCAGTAGTTCTACGAATAGAAAGAAAATCCCGCATGTGTTGGCGTGAGTCGGGGCACTCTTTCAGCCTCGATGAGGACGCGACATGCAGCTTGCATCGCCGCCCAGCGCTGGCTACGTCACCCAATGTCACCCAACGTCACCGAACCTCCGCGTGCTCGGCGCTTCCAATTTTGGCTCCGTTTTCACTTCGGCCAAATCCACTTCTAATCGCGCTTTGTGCGATTAGAAATCGCCGTAACTTCCTGAAAATAAAGAGTCGGCATGGTTTCTAATCGGCGTTTTTTACGTAACATTTTGTTACATCGCCCCCAAACCGCCGCTCGGTCTACTGGTGCTTACGCAGGAGAGGAGGTGGAGTCTAAGGCAGCAGAAGCGCCAACCTTTTGCGTCTCGGGAACATTTATGAAGATGCTGTTGCGTGGATCGATCGTGCTTGGAGCGTTGCTCTTGCTGCTCGGGTGCGGTGGCGCGTCGGCGCTGCAGATGGGGACCACGGATTACACCAAGGCGGAGACGAAGACCATTCCGCTGCGTGCGAATTTGAATTTGATTCAGATTAAGACGCCGCAGGATTTGAACAATATATTGGTGCTGTCTGGGGATGAAGGATATCTGCTGGTGGATCATCCGGAGGCTGCGGCGCGTGATTTGGTGCGGGCGCAGCTAGATTTGCTCGGGAAGCGGCCGGTGCGATTCTTGCTGAACACGCACTGGCACTACGACCACGTGGGCGGCAACGAGATTTATGGCGGCGACGCGATTATCGTGGCGCAGGAAAATGTGCGGGCGCGGCTTTCGACGGCGCAGAAGCCGTTCTGGTCGCCGGCTCCGATTGGGCCGTATCCGGCGAAGGCTTGGCCGCGAATTACGTTCCGGAATTCGTTGACCATTCATTTCGGTGGCGACGACATTGAGATGGATCATTACGCGAACGGGCACACTGATACGGATGCGGTGGTGTATTTCGCGCGGGCGAATGCGGTGGACGTCGGCGACATTTTCAACGCGCGCGGGGAAGATTTGGCGGCTGGGCTGGATATGGCGGGGATTGCGACTTCGCTCGGGGCGGTGCTGGCGCGTATTAATGACGACACGATTATCATCACCGGGCACTCACAGCCTTCGAACAAAAAAGATTTGGCGCAGTATTTGCAGATACTGAATGCGACGATCGAGGGAGTGCGGCGGGACATCTCCGCGGGGAAAACCCAAAAAGAAATCGGCGACGCTGGCTTGCCGGCGATTTGGGCTCCGTGGTTCGCGCCACAGAAATTGCCGGGCGGCCACGGTTTCATGCGCGCGATTTACGGGTCGTTGCAGCACACCAACCCGGTGGATCAGTAGGCTTGATGATGGTGGCGGGCGTGCTAACCGGTTCGTTACCGGGAGGCGAAAAATAAGCGAAGATAGTATTTGCTTTTTGTTCGCCTTTCGGTATTATGGGCTATCGAAATGGCCGTGCCCGGGGCTGGCACTCGGTGGTAGACTCACCCCGCCTCCCCCAGGCAGCTAAATCGCAAGACTTCCTTTGAGGTGCCACACGTGAACGACGAAAAGACAAAAAACCTGGACTTAGCGATATCCCAGATTGAGAAGCAGTGGGGCAAAGGCTCGATTATGCGGCTGGGGAACAAGGACGTGCTGGTTCCCGTCAGCGTGATTCCGACCGGTTCCATTTCGATTGATTCGGCTTTGGGTGTCGGCGGCTTTCCGCGCGGACGCGTGATTGAAGTGTACGGTCCGGAATCGGGCGGTAAGACCACGCTGACTTTGCATGTGATCGCCGAGGCCCAGAAGCTCGGCGGCCAGGCGGCGTTTATCGACGCGGAACACGCGCTGGACCCGGTGTACGCGCGCAAGCTGGGCGTGGACGTAGACAATTTGCTGGTTTCGCAGCCGGACAACGGGGAACAGGCGCTGGAAATCGCGGAAGCGCTGATTCGTTCGAACGCGGTGGACATTATCGTGGTGGACTCGGTGGCAGCCCTGGTTCCGCGAGCGGAACTGGAAGGCGACATGGGCGACGCGCAGATGGGCTTGCAGGCACGGTTGATGTCGCAGGCGCTACGGAAGCTGACCGCGATCGTATCGAAGTCGAAGACCTGTTTAATTTTTATTAACCAGATCCGCGAGAAGATCGGCGTGATGTTCGGCAATCCGGAAACGACCACCGGCGGGCGCGCGCTGAAGTTTTATTCTTCGATCCGCGTGGATATTCGGCGCATTCAGTCGATCAAAGAAGGCGACCGGGTGATTGGTTCGCGGACGCGCGCCAAGATCGTGAAGAACAAGGTGGCGGCGCCATTCCGGGAAGCGGAGTTCGACATTATTTATGGCGAAGGCGTTTCGCGGGAAGGGGATTTGCTGGATCTCGGCGTGACCAGCGGCTTGCTGGAGAAATCCGGGACCTGGATTTCGTACAAGGCGGACCGGTTGGGCCAGGGCCGCGATAATGCGCGTTTGTTCCTGAAGGAACACACCGACATTCGCGGGAAGATCGAATACGAGTTGCGCAAGCAGCTGGGGCTGCCGAATCATTTGCCGAACGGGGAAGTGAGCAACGGGAAACCTTCGCCGGAAGCGCAGAAGCTGGCGGCAACGGCAGCGGACGCAGGGAAGCAGCCGGTGCCACCGCCCAAAGCAGCTGCAGCAGCACAGGGTCGCACGGGCCGATAGTTAATTCAATCGATTCAGTTTTTCATGCGCGGCGAAGCGATTCGCCGCGCATTTTTTTTTGCATGGCGACGCGTGAGAATTCCCGCCGTATCGATCGCTTACCAATTGGGATGTTCCACGTCTGCTAGGGTATGAAAAAAGCCGCGACGAAAAAGAAACTGCAGATGCCGTTGTCCAAAGACGATCACGAGATTCGCGCGCTGATCGACAGATGGACGAAAGCGGTTCGCGAAGAGGACCGGGCGGGAATTCGGGCGGACCATGACTCCGAGATGTTGATGTTCGATGTGCCGCCTCCATTTTTATCGCGAGGGCTGGACGCGTACATGGCGACTTGGGAAGAGTTTTTGACGTGTAACGAAAAGCCAGTGGCGTTTGATATGCGAGACGTGAAGATTACGGCGGGGAAAGATGTCGCCTTCGCTACGGCCATCGGACAGTGTACGAATGTGGGCCCAAGCGGCAAGCGGGAACCGTTGGAATTTCGATTGACCATGTGCCTGCGAAAGATGAATGGCCGATGGCGAGTCGTGCATGAGCATCATTCGTTGCCATCGGAGTAGATCCCGTTTCCGTATTTCAGAAAACTGTACGTTCGGTCAGGCATGGCGATCAGGAAAACTGAACGCGTTTACAGTTGCGTGGTTGCGCGGCTATTCCTTACACTGGAAGTTCATCGGCTGAAGTGGGGGATTTTCTGGCCGATACGGACAGTAATGGGTAGCCCAGCCTTCAAACAGGCATTACCAGTTTTGTGCTTATTTCTCGCAGGTGGGTTCGCGATGGCTTCAGGCGCGACGCCGGCGAATACCGCCCGCACGACCACGCATACCCATCACAAGCGCACCAGCGGCATCAGCGCCTACGGCGATCCAACGAAGGGTGATGACGCGAGCTACGACGATCCGCTGATTCGGCAGATCGCGGTGAACGCGTTGGGGCACGCGAACGGGTCGGTACTGGCGATGGATCCGACGACCGGACGCATCCTGACCATCGTGAACCAGAAGATGGCGTTCTCGGCGGGTTTCGAGCCGTGCTCGACGATCAAACCGGTGATTGCGCTGGCGGGTTTGCAGGAAGGCGTGATCACGCGCGACACCATGATGAAGGTGGGGCATCGCCGGTATATGGATTTGACCGAGGCGATGGCGCATTCGAACAATATGTATTTCGAAGAAGTGGGCACGCGGCTGGGATTTCCGCGGGTCCACAAATACGCGCACTTGCTGGGGCTGGGGCAGAAGGCAGGATACAACATCGCCGAAGAACAGCCGGGAACTTTGCCAGCGGCTCCGCCGGCGTACGGTGGTGTGGCGCGGATGTCGAGCTTTGGGGAGGGAATCCGTTTGACGCCGTTGCAACTGGCTTCGCTGGTAGCGACCTTGGCGAATGGCGGCACGCAGTATTGGCTGCAGTATCCTCGTACCGATCAGACCCGCGCGGAATTTCAACCGAAAGTGCGGCAGGAATTGGATATCGCTCCGCTGCTGCCCGATTTACGGGAAGGCATGCTGGCGGCAGTGATGTACGGTACGGCGAAGCAGAGTTACGACCCGGACGAGCAGGCGCTGGGCAAGACCGGCACCTGCAACGACGAAACACAGGGCGGACGGCTGGGTTGGTTTGTTTCGTATGCGGATGAAGCGCATCCGAAAATCGTGCTGGTGGTTTTGATTCGCGGCGGCGGCCGGGCTACGAGCGGGCCTCATGCTTCGGAAATCGCGGGGCGGATTTATCACGGATTGCGCGACCGGAATTATTTTGCGGAGTCGACGCGGAAGCAGCGGGATGCGGCTTTGACGCGGGCGGCGCAGTAGCCGTCGTTACAGAAGCGTTTACTTCAGGAACTCAACCCTTTCGATTTCCCTTCGCGGTCTTTGTGGTGCTGCGTTATTCTTTTCGCGCTGACTTCAGCTGAGGCGAATGAAAGACAAACTCCGGGTTGCGGTTTGGGTAGTGCTGCTGATTGTGGGCGTGGTGTGCGTGTTTGGTTCGTACCGGATGCGGCGCGCGGCGGAGGAACAATTTTCGGCGCAGAGTGGGAGCGTGGGCGAGACGGCGCGACAGATTCAGAACGAGGTGGTGATCTTCAGCGAGAAGATCGTCCCGCCGCGGCATCCGTTTAATGCGGTGCTGCAGGATTTGGGGATTACGTCGGCGAACGCGGCGCGGCTGACGGCTTCGGCGCAGTCGGTATTCGATATGCGGCATCTGCGCGCGGGAAACAGCGTATCGATTGGGCGTTCGGTGATGGGTGAACTGCGCGCGGTGAAATATCGTATCGATGCGGACCGGGTGCTGATGATTTCGCCGAAGGGGAACGATTTTCATTCGGAGATTCAGACGATTCCTTCCGAAACGGAAATGAAGGGTGTGGCTGGGGAGATTCACGGGTCTTTGTTTGAATCGGTGATCGACGCGGGTGAAAAGCCGGAGCTGGCGATGCGGCTGGCGGAGATTTTTGGGTGGGATTTGGATTTTTATACTGACCCGCGGCCGGGCGATACGTTTCGAGTGGTGGTTGAAAAGAAGATGCTGTCGAATGGCGAGATGTCTTCTTATGGAAGGATTTTGGCGGCGGAGTATGTGAACGGGACGCATCCGTACCGCGCGGTTTTGTTTCACGATCCTTCGGGAGTGCCGGCGTATTACACGCCCGACGGGAAGTCGATGAAGAAGGCGTTTTTACATTCGCCGCTGAAGTTTGCGGCGGTAATTACTTCGCATTTCAGCAACGCGCGGTTTCATCCGATATTGAAGCAGGTTCGTCCGCATTTGGGGATCGATTATGCGGCGCCGTCGGGGACTCCGGTGCAGACGATTGGCGATGGGAAAGTGATTTTCGCGGGGCCCAAGGGCGGCGCGGGAAATTTGATCGAGATTCAGCATACGAACGGGTACACGACGTACTACATGCATCTTTCGCGGGTGTTGGTACACAGCGGGCAACGGGTGGAGCAAGGCGAGCGGATTGGCTTGGTGGGAATGACCGGGCTTGCTACTGGGCCACATCTGGATTTTCGGATTCAGCGGGGGAAGGATTTTTTGAATTTTGAGCGCTTGCCGCTGCCGCCTTCGGATCCGGTTTCGAAGCGGGATTGGAATGATTTTGTGGCGATGCGCGATGTGGCCATGGCGAAGATGCCGGCGGTTGGTTCGGTGACGGCTGTGGCGAAAAATTCTGTTGTGCCTACGATTCCGGCGTCCGGCGTATTGACGCCAACTGCGCGTTAAATCTCCTACCTGTTATTTTTTCTTTCCCGGGCTTTTGGTGAGGTGCCAGGTTTCGCACCAGGTGCAGAGGTACGTCTTGAGTTCTTTGGGGGCGTTGGGTTGGGTGAGTTGGTGGGCGGCGGTTTCTAGGGCTTCGCGTTCGGAGGAGTATTTGCGCTTGCCGGTGACTTCGCAGTTGGCGGCGTTGGTCATGAGGTTCGGCTTCAGGGGCTAAAGCCCCCGACGTAGCATGGACTTTTTCGGCGGGGCTGAAGCCCCGCCCTTCCGGTTACCTTAGTGCAAAACAACGAAACTAAGCGCGGAGTTCCCAGGTGTCGCCGGCGCGGAGGAGCTTGGCTAGATCGCCTTTGCCTTTTTTGGCCTGGACGGCGGCGATTTGTTCGTTGACCAGATTTTCGTATTGCGGGACGTTGGCAATGGAGCGGAAAACGCCGATGGGAGTGGGGAAGCCGGGCATGGTGTCCATGCGGGTGATGGCGAAAGCGTAGACCGGATTTTCGTTGTGCTCGTCGTGGACGAGCAGATCTTTTTCGGTGATGCCGTTGCCGAGGGTGACGACTTCGAGATCGAGGCCGACCAGGCGGATGCCTTTGTCGCGATTTTTGCCGAAGATGAGCGGCTTGCCGTGTTCGAGCTGGACGACGTGTTCGCTGCGGGCGTCGCGTTCGGTAATCGAATCCCAAGCGCCATCGTTGAAGATGTTGCAATTCTGCAGAATTTCGACGTAGGCCGAACCTTTGTGGGTGGAGGCTTTTTTCAAGGTTTCGCGAAGATGGGCCTGGAAAACGTCGACGGAGCGGGCGACGAAAGTTGCTTCGGAGCCGATGGCCAGCGAGAGCGGATTGAACGGGCGATCGACGGAACCGAAGGGAGTGGACTTCGCTTTCTTGCCGACTTCGGAAGTGGGCGAATACTGGCCTTTGGTGAGGCCGTAAATTTTGTTGTTGAACATCAGGACTTTGAGTCCGACGTTGCGGCGAAGCATGTGAATGGTGTGATTACCGCCGATGGAAAGGGAATCGCCGTCACCGGTGGCGACCCAAACGTCGAGATCGGGACGAACGAGTTTGACGCCGGTGGCGACGGCTGGGGCGCGGCCGTGAATGGTGTGGAAGCCGAAGACGTTCATGTAATACGGAAAGCGGCTGGAGCAGCCGATGCCGGAGATGAAGACCAGTTTTTCCTTGGGGATGCGCAGATCGGCAAAGACCATTTGGACGGCGGAGAGGATGGCGTAGTCGCCGCAGCCGGGGCACCAGCGAATTTCCTGGTCGGTTTGAAAGTCTTTTTTGGTGTAGATGGGTAATTCGGTTGTGGCCATTTCGATTCTCCTAAATCTTCCGCTTAACGCGTAAAGCTGAAACGATCTGGCTTCAGGGGCTAAAGCCCATGAACTAAGCTAGCTTTAACGGCGGGGCTGAAGCCCCGCCCTTCCTAACCGAGCAGTTCTTCGATCTTGTCCTCGATTTCGGATTGCTTGAAGGGCTTGCCTTGAATTTTTCCGTAGCTTTGGGCGTCGACTAGAAATTTGGCGCGCAGAATCATGACGAGCTGGCCCATGTTCATTTCGGGGACCAGGACTTTTTTGTAGCGCTTCAGCACATCGCCGAGATTGCGCGGAAAGGGATTCAGGTGGCGCAGGTGAACGTGACCGATTTTGCGGCCCTTTTCGCGTTGGGCGTTCATCGCGGCGGTAACCGGGCCGCTGGTGGAACCCCAGGCAACGATGAGGAGGTCGCCGGAAGCGTCGCCTTCGGGAACGATTTCCGGAATATCCTGCGCGATGCCGGCGACTTTTTCGGCGCGGGTGCGAACCATGTGTTCGTGGTTGAGTGGTTCGTAATTGATGTTGCCGGTAACGTCCTGTTTCTCGATTCCGCCGATGCGGTGTTCGAGGCCGGGAGTGCCGGGGATGGCCCAGCCGCGAGCGAGCGTGTCTGGATTTCGTTTGTAAGGTTGAAAGCCGACCGGATCGGTTTCGTACTTTACTTCGATCTTCGGGAGCTCTTGGACGGTCGGAATTTTCCAGGGCTCGGCGCCATTGGCGAGGTAGCCGTCGGAAAGAATGATCACCGGAACCATGTATTTGATGGCAATGCGGCTGGCTTCGAGAGCAATCCAGAAGCAATCGCCGGGAGTAGAGGGCGCGAGAACCGGGACAGGCGCTTCGGAATTGCGGCCGAAGAGAGCTTGCAGTAAATCGGCTTGCTCGGTTTTGGTCGGAAGGCCGGTCGAGGGGCCGCCACGTTGAATGTCGCAGACGACCAGCGGCAATTCGACGGCGACGGCTAGGCCGAGAGCTTCGGTTTTAAGGGCCATGCCGGGGCCGGAAGTGGTGGTGATTCCGAGAGCTCCGGCATAGGCGGCGCCAATGGCGGAAGTGATGGCGGCGATTTCGTCTTCGGCTTGAAAAGTGGTGACGCCGAAATCCTTGTACATGGAAAGTTCGTGCAGGATGTCCGACGCGGGAGTGATGGGATACGAGCCGAGAAACAATTTCACTCCGGCCTGCTGCGAAGCGGCGACGAATCCGAGGGCCAGCGCGGCATTGCCGCTGATGTTGCGGTAGACGCCGGGCTCGAGCTTGGCCGGCGGAATTTCGTAGCTGATTTGAAAAGCTTCGGTGGCTTCGCAATAGCTGTAGCCGGCTTTCATGGCCAGCGTGTTGGCGCTGACCAGGTCGGGTTTGTTCTTAAATTTGTCGTTGAGGTAGCGGAGGGTCGGCTCCATGGAGCGGTTGTAGAGCCAGTAGCACATGCCCAGGGCGAAAAAGTTTTTGCAGCGGTCCATGCTCTTGGCATCGAGACCGAGATCTTTGAGGGCGCTGCGAGTGAGCTTGGTCAGCTCGACGGAAAAGAGGCGGAAGGCGTCGAGCGAATGATCTTCGAGCGGGCTGACTTTTACCTGGGCTTTGCGCAGATCGTTTTCCTCGAAGTTATCGAGGTTGACGATCAAAATGCCGTTAGGCTTGAGGTCGGCGATATTCATTTTCAACGCGGCGGGATTCATGGCCACCAGAACGTCGACGGCGTCACCGGGGGTGTAGACGTCGTTGGATGAGAAGTGAACCTGGAAGCCGCTGACTCCAGGAAGAGTTCCCGCCGGGGCGCGAATTTCGGCGGGAAAATCCGGGAAAGTGGCGAGGTCATTGCCGAAGAGAGCGGCGGTATTGGTGAACTGGCTGCCGGTGATCTGCATGCCGTCGCCGGAATCTCCGCAGAAGCGAATGACGGCGCGGTCGACGACTTCTTTCTTGCGCCCTTTGATGTCAACGAGTGTGCTGGACATTCTTTTACGATCTCCCTACGTGTGAAACGAGATCAGCGGCGAGGAGTACAGCTCCATTTTGGTGCAACTCGACCGCGACCCAAGTGTTTCTCTTGCTTAGATGCAGGCACGCGCGATTTGGCGCGACCGTGCCCAAGGGGTAGGCTAACACAACGGTTTTGCTTTTTCGCACCGGGTGCATCGAGTGGACGCGAAGTGGTGCTGAGCGGCTACTCCAATCGGTTGAATGGTTTACCGGATTGTGTGGGATGGGGGGCGGCATAGAATGGGAACCAGGCCGAGGGTGTGAACGTCAAAGACTGGAGGTAGCCGGCAGAGCTATTCCGCCCGGTTGCCAGGGAAGTCTCATTTGAAATTCGATTTACAGAGCGTAGCGAAAGCGGTGACGACGCATAGCAAGGACCATGCCGTGCGGCATTTTTTTCTGACGCTGGGCGGGCCCGGGTTGATTTTGCTGGGGCTGCTGGACAGCTCGGTGATTCCGCTTCCGGGCAGCATGGACTTGATGACGATTTTGCTTTCGGCGCACCAGAAAACGTATTGGCCGTACTACGCGGTGATGGCGACGATCGGTTCGGTGGTGGGGGCGTATGTGACGTATCGAATCGCGAAGAAGCAGGGGGATAAGGCGATTCACGATCGGTTGTCGGCGCGGAATGCGAAGAGGGTGACGGAGACGTTCGAGAAGTACGGATTTGGGGCGATCGCTTTGCCGGCATTGCTGCCTCCGCCGATGCCGATGGTGCCGTTCGTGATTGCGGCGGGAGCGTTGCAGTATTCCACGAAGAAATTTTTGGCGGCGATGACTTTGGGGAGGATTGCGCGGTACTGCATTTTGGCGTATTTGGGCGCGACTTATGGGCGGAGGATTTTTGATGTGGTTTTGGCGCATGGGAAGGTGGCGCTGGGAGTGACGGTGGGAGTGGCGGTAGTGGTGGCGGTGGTGATGTATCTGATGCGGCCGAAGAAGAAGAGAGAGGCTTTGGCTGGGGCGAGGTAGTTCGAGGCTGGGTGGGGTTGATATCGAAGAGAGATCCTTCGTCGCCAAGAGCGCTCCTCTGGATGACGGCCAAAGGCGGTTTGAGTGGTTTGGCTGAAGACTAGGAGAAGCGGATGGTCTAAACCCGCACCCTTTGCGTGAGGCAAGGACGCAAAGAGTGCGGCACCCGGAAAGGCAACGGCTCCCACCCTTCGCAAAGTGCGCGAAGGATGGGTCGCCCTTAAAGGCTAAAAATTATTTGACGGGGTTGCCGTCGGCGTCGATTTTATGGACTTCGCCTATGTTTAGGTCGCGGATGCCGGACTCGACTTTGGACATGTCGCCTACGATTAGCCAGACAAGTGGGTCGGTTGAATGTATTTCTGGGCGGTGGCGTTGGCGGTGGCGGGAGTGATGGCCATGAGTTTTCTGGGTGAAGGTGTTGTAGTAGTTCTCGGGCAAATCGTATTGGAGGATGTTGCTGTAGCCGCGGGAAAGTTGGGCTACGGTTTCGAAGGAGCCGGGAAGATCGAGAGTGGCGTTGGACTGGCCGGATTTTAGCTCTTCTTCGGTGATGGGTTTATCGCCGACGATGCCTTTGTATTGCGCGATCAGGACGGCGAGCGCTTCCTTGGTTTTATCGGTCTGCACTGGCGAGTAGCTGACGAAGGGGCGCTGGTCGAGGGCCGGGAGCAGCTGCGAGCGGACGCCGTAGGACCAGTGCTTGTCTTCGCGCAGGTCCATATTGATGCGTGAAGAGAAGTTCCCACCGAATAAATCGTTGACCAATTCGAGAGTAACGGCGTCCGGAGCGTTGGCGGGCGGAGCGAGCTGCGCGCCGACGATCAGACTTTGGCCGGAGCCGGGACGATCGATGAGGTAGACGACATCGCTGGAGGGTTCGGGCACCGGCGGAATTTTGAGTTGCGGGACGTCGCCGGCTTTCCAGGAGCTGAAAAGTTTTTCGAGCTGCGGAGTGATTTGGGCGAGGGTGGTATCGCCGACGATTAGCAGGGTGGCGTTGTTCGGCTTGTAGTATTGGGCGTGAAATTTTTCCAGATCTTCGCGAGTCATTTTGCTGACGCTGGCGATGGTACCGGAGCCGGAGAACGAACCGGCGTAAGGATGTCCGGCGGGAAACAGCAGGCTGGGCATGACTCGAGACGCCATGGGGATCGGCGTGACCAATTCGCGTTGAATGGCGGCGAGACGATCTTTCTGCAGGCGCGCGAATTCTTTTTCCGGGAACAGCGGGTGCAGGATGAGGTCGGCGTAGATGGCGAGAGCCTGATCCATGTTGATGGAGAGGGCGTTGAGATTGACGGTGGCGTAATTCAGATTGGCGCCGGCGGTGAAATCGGCGCTGAGGGATTCGAGCGCTTCGCCGATTTGCAGCGAATCGCGGGTGGGCGTGCCTTCTTCGAGCATGCGCTGGGCGAAACTGGCGGTGCCGGGAGCGGCACCGTCGGAGGCGAAACCACCATTGACCAGGAGCGAGAAATTCACGACCGGGGCGGTGTGGCGTTCGGCCAGGACGACTTTCAGGCCGTTGGAAAGAGTGGCGCGCTGCATGGGGGGGAGATTGAGCGACTGGGCCTCGCCGAGGGCCGGAAGTTTGGAACGGTCGAGCGGCGCGGAAGTTTTGTAGGTGGGGTAGGGCTGAACTTCTAGAACGTAATCGCCATCGCTGAGCCATTCGACGGCGGCGGCTTTGACGCTGGCGGGCGTGGCGGCTTCGACGCGCTGGAGATAGGTTTTGTAGCACTCGGGATTGCCGACGTAAGTCTGGCACTGGGCCAGGATGTCGCTTTTTCCGCCGAAGCCGCCGACGCGTTCCATGATGCGGGCGTAATCGCCGAGGATCTGGGTCTTGGCAAGCTGGAGTTCGGCTTCGGTGGGACCGTTCTTCAGAAAATTTTGTAATTCTTCACCGGCCGCGAGTTCGACTTTGCGTAGATCTCCGCCGGGTTTGGCGGTGAGGACCATGTAGAACTGTCCGGCAATTTCGTTGTTGTTGTCGTCGGTGCTGGCGCTGGTGGCGATTTGGTCTTTGTAGACCAGACGCTTGTAAAGGCGCGAAGTTTTTCCCTGACCGAGAATGCGGGCGGCGAGATCGAGTTGTGGTTCCTGCGGCGAGCCGTACTGCGGAACGTTCCAGACGCGATAGAGACGGGCTTGAGGGACTCGATCCTGCACGGTGCCGCGATGAGTGCCGGTGCGCTTGGCGATCCAGACTTCGTTCTTGGCGATGGGCGGACCGGCCGGGATGGCGCCGTAATACTTTTCAACTTTTTCGCGGGCGACTTCGGGAGTGATGTCACCGGCGATGACCAGGGTGACGTTGTTGGGGCCGTAGTAGGTCTTGAACCATTCCTGAACGTCGGCCATGGAGGCGGCGTCGAGATCGGTCATGGAGCCGATGGTGGTCCAAGAATAAGGATGGCCGACGGGATAGGTATTTTCGGTGAGCAGCTGGCGGGTGACGCCGTAGGGTTGGTTTTCACCCTGACGCTTTTCGTTCTGTACTACGCCGCGCTGGAGGTCGAGTTTTTTCTGATCGAGGACCGGAAGCAGATGGCCGAGGCGATCGCTTTCGGCGAACAGGGTGTAATCGAGCATGGAGGTGGGGACGTCTTCGAAATAGTTGGTGCGGTCGCCGTTGGTGGTGCCGTTGAGGTCGGTGGCGCCGATCGCTTCCATGGCGTTGATGTAAGTGAAATTGAAATTTTCGCTGCCGCTAAACATGAGGTGTTCGAACAAATGGGCGAAGCCGGTCTTGCCGAGTTTTTCGTTCTTGGAGCCGACGTGATACCAGGTGTTGACGGCGACTACGGGAGTTTTGTGGTCTTCGTGGACCAGGACGGTGAGGCCGTTGTCGAGGACGAATTTGGTGTAGGGGATGTCGGGGACGGCGATCTTGGAGGTCGCGGGTTTGGTGGCGGCGTGCTTGGTTGGCGATTGGGCGGCGGGTGTTTGGGTGGCGGGCGGGTTTGATGGTGCCGGCGTGGTTTGAGAGTGGGCGGCGGGAGTGATCGCGGCTAGCGCGAGGATTACAACGGACAGGAATTTGGCGAGGGTGCTGGTCTTCAAGAGATGCCTCCAGAAATTTGACGTTAGGCCGGTCGAAGATGGGGCTTAACGAAAACGCATAGTTAAATGATGAAGCGGGCGAGTCAATCTGCTGTGTTCGACGCGCTGGGATGATAACGGTTTCAGGGAAATGGCGCGAGGGGAATGGGGGAGCCTGACGGCGGGTTGGTTGGCGCGTGGCGTTTCTTGGGTTTCGGGTTCTGAACCCCATTCGATTTTCGGTGTGAGGTTACTTGGGCAAAGGCGGCGGCAAGCCGCCGCACTCCAAGGTAGGCTGGTTGGGCTGTGGCCCAAGAGGCAAACTGCAACGAACGGCACCGCCCCCTGAGAGGGGGATGCAGACAGGCTGAGAGCGGATCCCAGGGTAGAGGGTAGCGCCGCTGGATGGCGGTCTGAAGACGCCGCGATACGGGCAAAGGCAGCACCTACTAAATGGTACAGGTGTCCCAGGGTACCA
This sequence comes from uncultured Acidobacteriota bacterium, assembly GCA_963847695.1. Taxonomy (GTDB): domain Bacteria; phylum Acidobacteriota; class Terriglobia; order Acidiferrales; family UBA7541; genus Palsa-295. Next base: position 333,717 of record CAWKAX010000009.1, read on the forward strand.
TTGACTTTCGCTTTAGATTCGCCCAGAATTGGCGCTAAATTCGGCGGTGGAACTGCGCCCCTGGGGAGTCGAAATGACGCTGACAAAACGACAGAAGGAAGTGCTGAATTACCTGGTGGGCTTCCTCAACAAAAATGGATATTCGCCGAGCTTCGAGGAAATCGCGCACTCGCTGAAGCTGACTTCGCTGGCGACAGTGCACAAGCATTTGTCGACGCTGGAGAAGAAGGGCTACATCCGGCGCGGGTACAACCAGAGCCGGTCGATTGAGGTGGTGCAACTGCCGAAGCCGATCCGCGAGCAGGTGCTGGACCGGCATGTGGTGGAGTTGCCGCTGGCGGGAAGAATATCGGCGGGGCAGCCGCTGGAAGCAGTGGAAGCGAATGAGACGATTTCGCTGGCCGATTTCGCGCGCGGAGCGGGAACGTTCGTGCTGCAGGTGAAAGGCGAATCGATGCGCGACGACCACATTCTGGATGGCGACTACATTGTGGTGGAACAGACCCAGGTGGCGAACCACGGAGAGATCGTGGTGGCGCTGGTGGGCGAAGACGAAGCGACGGTGAAGAGATTTTATCGCGAGCCGGGCGGGAAGGTTCGGCTGCAGCCGGCCAATTCGGCAATGGCGCCGATCATCGTGCCGGGTCCGGATGTGAAGATTCAGGGACGCGTCGTGGGCGTCTTGCGGAAATACAATTAGAAGCTAGAATGTCGGCACGATGAGCGTGCCGACGAAAGACGAAGCTGCAGCATATTATTTTACCTACATCAATCGCATCGCCGAGGATGACATTGTTGGCGTGATGGAACGTCAGCTCGGGGAGGCGACCTCGCTTTTTTCTACGATCTCCGAAGATAAGTCACTGTACCGCTACGCGCCGGAGAAGTGGACGATCCGGCAGAGCTTAAACCACGTGAGCGATACGGAACGGACGTTTGCGTTTCGGGCTTTGTGGTTTGGGCGCGGATTTAGCGAGCCCTTGGCCAGTTTCGACCAAAACGTGGGAGTGGGCGGGGCGAAGGCGGATGAGTTTGCCTGGGCGCGGCACGTGGCGGAATTTGGGGATGTGCGAAGGGCGACTTTGGCTTTGTTTCGGAATTTGCCGGGAGAGGCGTGGAAGAGGCGTGGGGTGGCGAGCGGGAGCGTGGTGACGGTGAATGCGCTGGCTTACATTATTGCTGGGCATTGTGCGCATCATTTGGCGATTTTGCGGGAGAGGTACTTGTAGGGTTGCGGTTCATGTTGGCCGGACTGTCTTCGCGAGTGTCGGTTGCCTTTGGAGCGCGAAAAGCAGATCCCTCGCTGCGCTCGGGATGACAGGCGTGGTGGGCGGGGACGTTTTCTTGTTGGGTGAGATAGGGCCGGGCTGGAAATTGGGGTTGCGGCGGGTGGTGGGGCGGGATTAGGATTGGGTTCCCCAGCGGTTCTACATAGAGATGAAGTTGTCTCACCGGACACAACTGTACCATTTTGGATTTGGCAGGGATTCCACGTCGGACTACATTCAAAGCCCGGTCATTATTATTGTCTTCTTGGGCGTGAAGGGCTTGGAGGAACGGGATGTGGGGCGATAAGAAGCCGGCAACCCCCGCGAGGTCTCCGCTTCCGAAGCAGCCGACGGCGGAAGAAACGAATCAGCAAGGGCAGCAGAAGGCGGCAGCAACAATTCCGAGTGCGAAAGCACCGGCTTTTTCTGGGGAGGCAAAAACAATGGCACCAGGCGATGCGTTTTCGAACAGCGGTTCCGGGACGGCGCGGCTCGGTTCGACCCTGCATGTGAAGGGCGAGATCACCGGCAATGAAGATTTGCTGATTGACGGCAGCGTAGAAGGGTTGGTGCAGCTGGAAGATCGCAAGCTGACCGTGGGAGCGAGCGCCAAGGTAACGGCGGACGTGATTGCGCGGGAAGTGGTGGTTTACGGGAATGTGAAGGGAAATTTGCGGGCGCGGGACCGGATCGAGATCAAGAAGGACGGGTCGGTGGTCGGAGACCTGACTACGGCGCGGATTTCGATTGAGGATGGGGCTTACTTTAAGGGCTCGATCGAGATCGATAAGACTGGAGATGAGGCGGATAAGTCGAACCGATCGAAGGTTACGGCTAGCGCGTCGTCTTAGGGATTTTTCGTTTTGAGGATTGGCGGTCGCAGGCTGGTCGGAATGTTCGGCTAGTTTGCGGCCGTTTTTTTTTGCGCGGCGGATCGATGCGTGCCGATTCGACAAGCATAGGCTTCGCGTGGCACTCGGCGTCGGGAATTTCTTGCATGGAAGAGAGATCCCTGGTCGGCGCAAACGGCGCGCCTCTGTGGGGATGACAACGGAAACCGAAGCGGGAGGCAGGTCAAAGGCAAAGGCGCCCACCCTTCGCGGAATTCGCGAAGGATGGGGCACCCGGAAATTCAACTGCTACGGCAACGTCAGAGGCGACGGCAACTCCAACGGCAACTTTGAATGCTCAGGCTAAGACGACTCGATCTACTTGCCTTGGATGGAGACTAGCTCGATGTCGAAAATTAGGGTGGAGTTGGGGCCGATTGCGCCGCCGGCGCCGCGAGAGCCGTAGGCTAGGTCGGAGGGGATGTAGAGTTGCCACTTGGAGCCGACGGGCATGAGTTGCAGCGCTTCGGTCCAGCCGGGGATGACCTGATTGACGGGGAAGGATTGCGGGCCGCCGTGTTTGGCGGAGGCGTCGAATTCGGTGCCGTCGATCAGGGTGCCGCGGTAATTGGCGGTGACGGTGTCGGAAGCGGCGGGCTTGGGGCCGGTGCCGGGCGAAACGATTTTGTACTGCAGACCGCTGGGCAGAGTGACCACGCCGTCTTTTGCTTTATTCGCGGCGAGGAATGCGTCGCCCTTGGCTTTATTGATGTCTCCTGCTGCGGCCATCTTGGCCTCCTGTTTGCTTCGCAAATCTGCATCGAGTTTTTCGAGCTGAGCTTTTTCTTCGTCTTCGGTGAGGGCGGGCTTCGCGCCGGTGAGAGCGTCCCGCATGGCGCGAAGGAAAACGGCGTTGTTGATGTCGAGCGAGTCGGACTTCATCTTTGCGGCGAGGCCTTTGCCGACGTTCTGGCCGAGGGCGTAGCTAAGCTTGTCCTTATCGGTGGTGAGAGCGAGTGGCGCCGCAGCGGCGGTATGGGCGGTGGTCGCGGTGTGAGGTTTGGTGGTGGCGGTCGCACTGGGTGCGGGCTTGGGCGCGGGCGCGTCGGAGCCGCCGGCTTGAGCGAAGGCAGCCGAAGCGAAAAGCAGGACGCCGGCCGCGAGCAGAGTTGCTAGCTTTAATGGTTGAGTGGGTGTTTGAATTGACATGGAAGAAGTTTCGCATTGGTTTTAAGGATTGGCAAATCGCGGCGCGGATGAGTGACGCGAGACGGGAGCTTCGGCTGGCGGATGAAAGTGGATACGGCGAGCAGCACGGCTTGGGGCGTGGCGAAAGTGCGGGCATTTCATCAATTGCTGGACGATGAGCCGAAGATTTTGGCGGATCCGGTGATTGTGAAGCTGCTCGATGAGCCGGCGCTGGAGGAAATTCGGGCGCGGAGTGGGGATCGCGGTGAGGCGAAGTTCGCGGCGTTTCGGGCGCACATTGTTTTGCGGAATCGTTATGCGGAGGATTGTTTGCGGAAAGCGGTGGGGCGTGGGGTGGGGCAGTACGTCTTGTTGGGCGCGGGGTATGACACGTTTGCGTACCGGCAGCCGGAGTGGGCGGCGCGGTTGACGGTGTTTGAAGTGGATCATCCGGTGACACAGGCGGCGAAGCGGGAGTTGCTGGCAGCGCGTGGAGTAGCGGTGCCGGAGAATTTGCGATTTGCCGGGGTGAATTTCGAATCTCAAACTTTGAGGCAGGGGCTCGAGCGGGCGGGATTTGATTTTTCGCGGGCGGCGTTTTTTTCGTGTTTGGGAGTGCTGGTGTATTTGGACGAGAAATCGATTCAGGGGATATTCGATTTCGTTGGTTCTTTGGCGCGAGGATCGGAGATTGTTTTTACGTTTTCGCAGCCGGATGCGTCGTTGGGCGCGAAGGAATTGGAGTCACGGGCGCGGATTCACGCGACCGTAAATGAAATGGGCGAGCCGTGGCGATCTTATTTTGAGCCGGAGCGCCTGCGGGAGATGCTTTTAACTGCAGGATTTTCGGCGGTTGGATTTTTGGCTCCGGCGGAAGCGGAGGAGAGATATTTTCGGGGAAGGACGGATGCGCTTAAGGGGCCGCGGTTCGTGAGATTGGGGAGGGCGGTGGTTTAGCGGCAAAGGACCAAAGATTTAACACAGAGGACACAGAGAAAGGCGGAGAACACGGAGAATTTGGGTGCAGGGATGGATCGCGCACGCACGGCGTAAAAACCATATCCCTCTCGCCTTCGCGATAATTCTGCTTCGGCGGACCGAAGCGCTGCGCTCGGGATGACAAGTGCTTCTTGGTGATGGGTGGTGAGTGATGGATCGAGAATTTCTTTACGCGTTTATGAGCGGTTGCAGGTATGGAGTGGTTTCTAGCGTGGCGGCGGATGGGACGCCGCAGTCGGCTTTGGTGGGAATTGCGGTGACGCCGGCGCTCGAGATAATTTTTGATACGGTGAGTTCGTCACGGAAGTATCGGAATTTGGTGGCGCGGCCAGCTTGTACGTTTGTGGTGGGGTGGGCTGGGGAGCAGACGGTGCAGTACGAAGGAGTGGCGGAGTTGCCTGGCGGGGCGGAATTGAAACGATTTCAGGATGTTTATTTTGCGGTTTGGCCGGATGGGCCGGCGCGGATGAGTTGGGCGGGGATTGCTTATTTTGTGGTGCGCCCGAAGTGGATTCGATATAGCGATTTTGAGCAGCGTCCGCCGTTGATCGAAGAGATGCGGCTTCCGTAACGTCTGACGATTTAAATTTCCCACGAAAATAGGTTCTAGCGCGGGTATGAGTCTAAACCCGCACCCTTTGCTTGAGGCAAAGGCGCAAAGAGTGCGGCACCCGGAAAGGCGCAAAGCAAAGTCTCCAGCAAAGTCCAAAGCAAAGTCCACGGCTTTTGAAGCAGGTCCCTCGCTGCGGTTCGGGATGACAACGTTCGGTGGCTGCATCCAGCGTGTGCACGCTGGGGTCCGCTGGACGCTTATTGCACGTCAATGGTGGTGACGCTGAGTGCGGGCAGCGTGACGGTGAGGGTTGAGCCGCTTGCGGGCATGGAGCCCGCGGCTACTGGCATGACGCTGCTTTGGGTTTGCGCGGTGGTGGCGGTGACTTGATACAGGGTGGCGGTGCCATTGAGGGCTTGGCCGGTGATGGCTACGACTTGGGAGTTCGGGGAGCGATTGATAGCTACGAAGACGGTGCGGCCTGGGGTGGTGGTGTCGGTGCTGGCGTAGACGACTACGTTGGCTATGTTGCTGGAAGTGGATTGGAGCGCGGTGTCGCCGAAGTTGGCGCCGGCGTTGTCGAAATCGCGGAAGGCGCGGAAGCCGGCCAGGGCGTAGGAGTAGGTGCCGTTGGGCGGCCAGAAATTCGCGGCGTAAACGCCTTGGGCGCCGAAGATGCCGAGGTTGTCGGCTTGGGCTACGGTTCCAGCGATGTGATTCCATCCGCCGCTTTCATATTCGGAGATGGAAATTTTGATGCTGGGGAACTCGGAATTTATTTTGGATTGCAGGCGGCCGAGCAGCGCGATGGGAGAGTTCCCGAGTTCTTCGTAAATCCATGGATTGCTGTTGGTGGTGGTGTCGTTAAAGGTGGGGTCCCAGAGATTGCGCGGACTTTGGACGATGAGCTGGATCTGCGCGGCGGTGAGCGTAGTGCTGGTGAGATCGAGGCTGCGGGTGCCGTTCGAATCGTATTCTTCGGCGTACCAGTGGAAATCGTAAACGTCGACGAGCGGCTTGCCGTAGGTGGCTGAAGCGGCGCTGAGCGCGGCGAAATATTTGTCGGGGAACCAGTTCGCGCCAGTGGGAGTGGTGCTGAGTTCACCTTGCCAGTTGTAGATGCCCTGAAAACCGTAGTGTGCGGGGCCGAAGATGATCATGTTGGGAAATTGGTCTTTCAGCGCTTTGGTTAGGGTGATGGTTTTGGAAATGTAGTCGTCGGACGAGACAGGTGTGGAGCCTTGGACTTCGAGATGAGTGGAGTTCCACAGTTCGGGTTCGTTATCGAGCATGACGAAAGTCGGATGCGTGGTGGGATTCGCGCCTAAAATATTCTGGCCGGAGAATTTTTGGTCGAGGGCCCAGACGAATTCGTCCATGTAGACGTTGGCGTCGGTGGTGGGCGGAGTGATGGTAAAGGGAGTGCTGGTGACGGTGCTTTTTTTGTCGACGACGGTCTTGAAGCGGGAAAGATCGGGAGGATTGGTGACGCTGACCGGGCCGGCTTCGTCACCGGCGACGAGGCCTTGAAGTTGGACGGTGATTAGGCTGGCGAGATGGTTGGATTGATCTCCGGCGATGAAGCTGCGGACGGCTTCGGCCGGGACGGTGCTGGAGCTGAGGTAGTCGTCGTTCTCGTAGAGATAATCGCTGCCGGCGTTGGAGGCGTTGGTTTCCCAGTTGTAGGCGGTCCAGCGATTGCCGCCAGCGCGGTCGAAAGTGAGCTGCGGCGGAGCGCCGGTGACTCCGGAATAAAAATTGATGCCGTAGATGTAGGGCGAAATGGATTTGGTTTTGGTGGGGTCGATGGTGATGGTGACGTCGACCGCTACGCTGGCGGCGGGCGTGGCTGTGGTTTGCGTGGAGTTGGCGCTTTCGCCGGCCGAATTGACGGCGGAGACGACGTAGAAATATGCGATGCCGTTTGTCACGGAAGTGTCGACGTAATTTGTGGCGGTGGGCGAAGCGAGCGTGGTGGTGAATGGGCCGCCGCTGGTAATTGATCGCTTCACGTTGTAGCTGGTGGCGCCGGTGCTGGCGCTCCAGGTGAGTGAGACTTGGGCGTTGCCTCCGGTGGCTTGGAGATTGGCGGGCGTTGGTGGCGCGGTTTGTGGGGCGGCGGGCGTGGCGGTGACTTCGTTTGAGTTGGCGCTTTCGCCGGTGGAATTCACGGCGGAGACTTCGTAGAAATATTTGGTGCCGTTCGTCAGGCCGGAGTCGGCGTAGGTGGCGGACGACGGCGAGGCGATGGTGATTTCGGCGCCGGAAGTGGTGGAGCGCTTGAGGTTGTAGGTTGTAGCACCGGAGCTGGTGTTCCAATTCAAAACAATCTTGGCGTTGCCGGCGGTGGCCGCAAGACCGCTTGGGACTGCGGGCGTGGGCGCGGTGGGCGTGGCGCTGACTTCGGCGGAGTTGGTGCTTGCGCCTGCGGAATTGAAGGCGGCGACGACGTAAAAATATTTCGTGCCGTTGGTGAGGCCGGAATCAGTGAAGGTGGTGGAAGAGGGTGAAGAAATTTGGGCGTAGGGGCCGCCGGGGGTGATGGAGCGCTGGACGTTGTAGCCGGTGGCGTTGGCGCTGGCGGACCAGTTCAGCGTGACTTGGGCGTTGCCCGCGGTGGCGGTTAGGCCGGCGGGCGTTGTGGGGATCGTGGTTTTGCCGCCGTCCAGGGTTGCCGATGGTGCCGGCGCAGGCGGCGAAGGAGGAGGATGCCGAAGGTCGCGCAGGCGAGCGCGAATGCGAGACGGATTTTCTGAGGTAAAGCGAATTCAGGCGAAACCCGAATGGGGACAATCGGGAGGGGGAGTTTCATAGGTTAAGGTTAGGAGTTGGGGAAGTGGGCGACAAGCTGGCCGGAGGGACAGAAAAGGTTCTAGGCGAGTGGGCCGGAATCGCCGATCGTTTGGGCGCCGTGCTTTCGGCCTAAGTCGTGATATTGAGCGCTTGCGCTTCTCGGTCGGCGCGCTGCTTGTCGATCTTCTCCTTCCATTCGGTCCAACCTTCGCTCAGACGAGTCTTCGCCGGGCTCGCGGGAAGAGGTTCGATGAGGGCGCGGCCCTTCTCGAAATCGGCGACCACCTCTTCGTAGCGATTGTGAACCCAGCTCATACAGATTCGCAGACGGATCTGATTCAGCGGTAACAGGGCGGGACCGGGTTTCGAACGGGCGAGCCAGACTTCGGCCTTTTGGGCATCGTTACGAAACCAGGCGTGGAAGACTGCGGCTTCCACCAGCAGAACTTTCTTAATCTCCGGTGAGGCGATTTCGATGCGTTGGAGACAAAGCTCCAAGTAGCGCGCGGTTTCTTGCGGATTTTCGCGATCGAACGCGTTGAGGTAAGCGAGGAGGAAAGACCCCAAAGCGTCGGATGAGCGATCGGATATCGCGCAGGCGCGTGCTATCCAGGTTTGAGGTAAGTCCCTGGGTCGTGTACCGGAACTTGTTAGGGCGGTCAGTCCGAGAAGAGCTAGGAGGCGTTTCGTTTTCGGTTTTGACCGAAGCAAGCCCAGCAGTCTGCCCCCGTCGCTAAACATTCCACTGCGACGAAGATACGGAACGAGATTCGCCGTACCAATGAGAAGCGAATAGGCTACAAAAAATTCGAGGGGTGCGCGTAGCGTACCCGCGGGATACGTTGAAGCGGTTAAGTCCAAGATCAGGCCAACCAAAAGAGCAGTAAGAAAATTCGCCAAGGGTCCGCCGAACGAGTACAGCAAATACCGTCGTCGAATCCTAGGGATTCGCTCGACGTGCATAAGAGTGAGGCCGCCCAACTTGGATTTTAGCTGGTAGCTGAACTTCAACCTCCCTCCCGATCTAGTTAGGAAGAAAGGTCCTACTCGAACTTTTCTGAAGGCAAAACCCACTGCGAGCCCTGCTGTAACGTGTCCAGCCTCGTGGATCGCGATGACCACCAGCGCGCTTAGAAGGTAGATTAGATAGAAATATATTGGAGTCGCTGAGCCGGCCCGCAGGGAAAAGGCGTCGAGGTCATGGCTGATGTCGTCGAAGACTCGCGCTGCTATCGGTACGTTGGTTCGAAGCAAGAAACCGATAAGCAAAATCAGGAGCGACGAAACGAGAAGAGAAACTAGAACGAATACAGCTCGCCTCAAGCTGAGCTTGCCCCAGCGGCTATCCTTCATCGGAAGCGGAGCTTCTAAGTCTAGGATTGGAGTCGAGGAAAGGGAAGCAGCTGAGCTATTCATCTATACAATTGTCATTTGCCGTACCACGAAACTCCAGAGCTACGCGTTAACGTGTTTCGCCGTCGCAACCTCGAGGTAAACTTCTCGTAAGGCCAATGAATCGGCGTTCAAGGCCACATCCGGTCTTCGATTGACAGAAAACGGTTGATACTTTAGACTCGGAGTTTGTCTCTAGAAGGAAAGGTGTGACTTAGCGATGCGTACGTATGTGCCCAGGGGCCGTGAGGCCGAAGCGTTGATGGTAGGGAAGGACTGGTTCGTGATTGACGCCGAGGGAATTGTGCTCGGACGTCTGGCGACCAAGATTGCGAGTTTGTTGATTGGCAAGGACAAGCCGACGTATACGCCGCATCTGGATTGCGGCGATCACGTGGTGGTGGTTAACGCCGAGAAGATCAAGCTGACCGGAAACAAGATCGATCAGAAGATCTATCGGCACCACAGCGGTTGGCCGGGCGGACTACGGGAAGAGCCGATCCGTCGGTTGCTGGCACGCCGGCCGGAAGAAGTATTGCGGGAAGCGGTGCTTGGAATGTTGCCGAAGAACAAGCTCCGTGCGCGAAGAGCAAAGAAGCTGCGTATTTATGCCGGAAGTGAAGGCCTCGCCCGCCACACCGGACAAAAGCCTCAGCCACTCTCGCTGTAACCTGCGATCGACCTGATTGGGTTTCTAAACTGGGTACTTGCGGAGAAGTCCGCTAGGGCCTCGGTCTCGCCCGCTTGGTTTGTGGTGCGAATTTCATCTCGATGGCGGAGGGGAAAAGCAGATCCCTTCCGCCTTCGCGGTAGTTCTGCTTCGGCGGGCCGAAGTGCTGCGCGCGGTATGACAATTTTTGATTGAGTCGTAGGTCAAGAAAAGTTTCGGAAGGTGAGGAGGAATTTTGAGTTCAGCTTCGAGTTCGGTAGCGGGACGCGTGAAGCAGCACTATGGCACGGGGCGGCGGCGGGAATCGATCGCGCGCGTGTACATCAAGCCGGGCCCGGCGAAGTTCACGGTGAATGGCCGGCCGGTCGATAATTATTTTACCAACGTGGCGTGGCACACGGCGGCGGTGGAGCCGTTGAAATTCACGCAGATGCTGGACCAGCTGGAAGTGAAAGCGATCGTGAAGGGCGGCGGCGTGGGCGGACAATCCGGAGCGGTGCGCATGGGTTTGTCGCGCGCGCTGTCGGTGCTGAATCCGGAGCTGCGGCCGGCTCTGCGCAAGAACGGATTTTTGACGCGCGATTCACGCATGAAGGAACGGAAGAAGTACGGGCAGAAGGGCGCTCGTCGCCGGTTCCAGTTCAGCAAGCGCTAGTTGGAGTTGGTGGCGCTGCGCGGGATGGATTTTGCTGGGACTTTACGAAGGCTTGCGCAGAAGGCGCGCAAGCGGTAGGGAACGGAAGGCAGTTTTCAGGGCGGGCTAAAGCCCCGCCCTTCCAACCCCGTTGTTCCGGTAAAAGAGTGTCGTGGTAGTGGCAGTGGTGAGTTGCGGTGAAATTTGGATCCGAGTTCGATCTTGGATTCGGATTACATCACGGCCGGGAAGGACCGGCAAAAAAGGATGCTGCTCCAGCCTTCGCATGGTGAAGGCGGAAAAATAAGCATCCCTTCAAAAAAAGGAGAAACAGTGGGAGTCGAGATTACGATGAAAGAACTGCTGGAGGCTGGAGTTCACTTTGGCCACCAGACGCGACGCTGGAATCCGAAGATGAAGGAATATATCTTCGGCGAACGCAATGGCATTCACATTATCGACCTGCAAAAAACCCTGAAAATGTTCCGTGACGCAGCGCGTTACGTGTCCGAACTATCCGGACAGGGCAAACGAATTCTTTTCCTGGGCACCAAGCGCCAAGCGCAAGAAGCCATCGCGGAGGAAGCGAACCGCTGCGGAATGTTCTACGTGAACCACCGCTGGCTGGGCGGCACCATGACTAACTGGGTGACGCTGCAGAAATCGATCAAGCGCTTCAAGCTACTGAAGGCGATGACCGAAGACGGGCGCATGGCGGAATTTTCGAAGAAAGAAGCGGCGCGGCTGGATCGCGAATTGAAGCATTTGAAGCAGAACTTCGCGGGCGTCGAAAACATGACGACCTTGCCGGACGCTCTGTTTGTGATCGACCCGAACGCAGAAGTGATTGCGGTACACGAAGCGCGCCGGATGGGAATTCCGGTGGTGGCGATCGTGGACACGAATTGCGATCCGAACCTGGTGGACTGGGTTATTCCGGGCAACGATGACGCGTTGCGCGCGATTCGCTTGTTCACTTCCAAGATTTCGGACGCGGTGATCGTGGGGCACCAATCCTACGAGCAAACGCAGATCGCCGACCAGAAAGCGGTGGATGGATCGGGCGAAGACGCGGTGGATTACGTCGACACCAGCGCCTACGAAGTTTACGAGAAGCAGGAAGGGGACTTCGTGGAAGGCGAGCCGGCAGCGGAACCTGCGGCGGATGAAGCGGCTGCGGTGCCGACCGAAGACGAAGTTCAAAGTCGCTAGACACGAAGTTCAGACGCGAAGTTCCACACGCGACATTCGGGCGCGGGCAATCCCTCGAAGGAATAATCTGCTTTGGGCCGGTTGGTGTTGTACCGCGCCCAATTCGACGCAGACCATGATTCAGAGCTGAATTTATAAAAGAGGAATGAGCACAATTATGGCTACAGCAGAAGGAAAACCCAATGTATCGGCGCAGCAGGTAAAAGAGCTGCGGGATCGCACCGGCGCGGGATTCACCGCGTGCCGCGAAGCTTTGGTGGAAGGCGGCGGCGACGTCGACCGGGCCATCGACATTTTGCGCAAGAAGGGGCAGGCCGCGGCGGCGAAGAAAGCGCAGCGGGCGACTTCGGAAGGCCTGGTGAGTTCGTACATTCACGCCGGCGGGAAAATCGGAGTGCTGATCGAAATGAATTGCGAGAGCGACTTCGTGGCCCGCACCGATGAATTCCAGCGTTTGTGCCACGACGTGGCGATGCACATTGCCGCGCTCGATCCGCGTTTTCTGCGGCGTGAGGAAGTGACCCAGGAGACTCTGGACCGCGAAAAGGAAATCTACAAGGAACAAGCCAAGGCTACGGGCAAGCCGGAAGCGGTGGTGGAAAAGATCGTGACCGGGAAGATGGAAAAGTTCTACGAAGAAAATTGCCTGTACGAGCAGCATTACATCAAGGACGAGGCGATGACGATCAAGGAATTGATCGATCATACGATCGCCAAGATCGGCGAGAACATCGCGATTCGGCGGTTTGCGCGGTTTAAGGTGGGCGAGAGCGACGGAGCGGAGAAGCAGGCTGCGGCGGTGGGCGCGGCGCCGGCGGTTTCGACGACTAGGCTTCGGTTTCGTTCTGGTGATTTGAGTTCAGGAGAATCCGCCGCGTAATGCGGCGGATTTTTTTTGTTTGACGATGGTGGCGCTCCGACGAGAAGTCATTATGTTGTTGCGGTTTTCTTCGCGAATGTTGGTTGCGCTGGCGGCCTAAAAAGCAGATCCCTCGCTGCGCTCGGGATGACAGTTTCTGTGCGGTTCGCTGGCGGGGAAATCGTGTGAGGTTGGGTCGAAACCCCCACCCTTCGCAGAGGCGGCGAAGGATGGGCCACCCGGAAAGAAGACCATTCCGCGATGGAGTTCCGGGGCGACGAACGCGGGAAGTCTGGTAAACTGCACGCGGCCAGGGGGGCTGGCTTTTCTGTTATGACAACCGCACAGAGTGCAAAACGCAAAAATGGGTCGAAGAGCGCGCCGGTGTATCAGCGGCTGGTGCTGAAGCTTTCAGGGGAATCGCTTTCGGGTTCGCACGAATTCGGAATCGACCCGGCGACGATTCAGGGCATTGCGCACGAGGTGAAAGAAATTCGCGACTTGGGCGTGCAGGTGGCGATCATGGTGGGCGGCGGGAATTTTTTCCGCGGCGCGCGGCAGGGAGAATTAAAGATCGACCGGGCCACAGGCGATTATATGGGCATGTTGGCGACGGTGATCAACGGGTTGGCGCTGGTGGACGCGCTGGAGAAAGTGGGTTGCCACACGCGGTTGATGAGCGCGATTGAGATGCATCAGGTGGCGGAGCCGTTTATTCGGCGGCGGGCGACGCGGCATCTGGAAAAGGATCGAGTGGTGATTTTCGGGGCGGGCACCGGGAATCCTTATTTTTCGACAGACACGGCGGCGGCTTTGCGCGCGGTGGAGATTAAGGCGCAGGTGATTTTGAAGGCGACGCGAGTGGACGGCGTGTACGATGCGGATCCGGAAAAAGTGAAGGGCGCGAAGAAGTTCGAAAAGATTACGTATTTGGATGTGCTGAAGAAGGGCTTGTCGGTGATGGATTCGACGGCGATTTCGTTGTGCATGGACAACAAAATGCCGATCATCGTATTCGACATGGGCGTGCAGGGGAATCTGAAGCGAGTGGTGCTGGGCGAGCATGTGGGTTCAGTAGTCAGCTGAAATTTGAGCAGCGAAGGAAAAAATCTTAAATGAGCACGATTGCGACGACCAAAGACGCGATAACGCAGGCCAAGAGCCGGATGGAAAAAGCGGTGGAGGATTTCCGCAAGGAACTGGGCACGGTGCGCACCGGGCGGGCCAACGTTTCTTTGCTGGATCACGTGCGGGTGGATTATCACGGCACGCCGATGGCGATCAATCAGCTGGGGACCATGACGGTGCCGGACGGGACCATGATCGTGATTTCGCCGTGGGACGCGAGCGCGGTGCCGATGATCGACAAGGCGATTCGCACGACGGATCTGGGATTGAATCCGACCAACGATGGAAAAGTGGTGCGGGTGCCGATTCCTTCATTGACGGAGGACCGGCGGAAGGAATTGGTGAAGCACGTTCATAAGGTCTTGGAGAATCACCGGACGGCTTTGCGCAATGTGCGGCGGGATGTGAAGGAGGCGGTGGAGAAATTGGAGAAGGACAAGAAGATTGGGGAAGACGACCGTAAGAGATGTTTGGATGAGTTGGAGAAGTTGAGTCAGGCAGAGACGAAGAAGATGGAAGATTTGTCGGCGGGGAAAGAGAAGGAATTGCTGGAAGTGAAGTAGGCGCATTGTGGTGAGGCGTTCCCTCGTTAATATTATTTGTAGCATCGTGGAAGTTTCCTCTCGTGGGATCCGTAAAACATAAAGGTGTTCGCGGCGGTCCGTTGCGCGCTGCTGCGGGATCGAAGAGAGATCCTTTGTCGCGAAAGGCGCTCCTCTGATGACGGCCAAGTGCGGGGCGCGATGACGCGCAGTTACCGTCACCACCAGTAATTATGCGTGTTAGTTTAGGGTGCGGACGGTTTCGGGGAGCTCCAGGGCGAAGGTGCAGGAGCCGGCGGCGGTGCAGGCCAGGGTGCCGCGGCGGACGATTTTGGATGGCGAGGGATCGGGGAAGACTGGGCCGAAATCGATGGTGCGAAGATTTTCGGCGAAGGGGCGGAGGTCGGGGTTGCCGCTGATGAATTTGACGGCTTCGACTTTTGCGGATTTTGTGCCGGGAACTAGCAGTACGAAAAAGTCGGCTTCGGTTTTGGCTTCGAGCAATTTTCCGGCGGCGAAGGTGCGGGATTTTGCGAGCCGAGTCTTGGCTTGAGCGACCAGCGCGTCGATCTGCGAGTTTTCGCCAAGCAGCAGAGTGAGGCGGGCGCGGGAATCGGGATCGGAGTGCGGCGCGGCGATGGCTTCGGCGTAGAGGCGGATGGCTTCCTGTTTCTGGCCGCGCTTTTCGTAAATTTGGGCGAGGTGGTCGCCGACTTCGCCTTGTTGGTTGAGCAGCCAGGCGGCGCGGACGAAGCGTTCGGCTTTATCCAGATCACCTTTCTTGAAATTCACCCACCCGAGCGTGTCCCAATACACGCCGATGTTCGTGACCTGATTCAAATCGTCGGCGGACAAGTGTGCGAGTTGAAGGTTCCGGAGATTCGCGTCGGTGGCAGAGATGGCCGATTCGGCGTACTGCGCGGCGCGGTCGAGTTCAATATTGGCGACGGCGAAATCGTAAGCGACGTTATTCCAGATGGCGGGCGTGTGGCTGAGGTCGATGCCTTTTTGAAAAGCATCGAGAGCTTTTGGTTTTTGACCGCTATTGAGCAGGGCGCGGCCGAGGCTGATTTGCAGTTCGGCGCTTTCGGGCGCTAGGACCGCGGCCTTATCGAGCTCGGGGACGGCTTCGGCGTATTTGTGTTGCTCGAGAAAGAGCGCGCCGAGGGCGGCGTGGGTGACGGGATCGAGCGGGGCGATTTCGAGTTGTTTGCGGTAAGCGGCCTCGGCTTCGGGGAATTTCTGGTCCTGCTGCAGAGTGAGGCCGAGGTAGTTGTTGGCGTGTTCGTCGAAAGGATTTACGTCGAGTTGGTGGCGGAAGGCGGCTTCGGCGTCGGTGAACTGGCGGGTGCGGAGATAGGCGAGGCCGAGGTCGTTGAAACCTTGCTTGGATTTGGGATCGAGGTCCACAGCGCGTTGAAGCAGCGGAATGGCTTCGCGGGGATTTCCGGAGTTGAGTGCGGCGGCGCCAGCTTCGATGAGGTCATCGGCTTTGGCGGTGGCGGGAATTTCGGGAACGCCGGTGGCGTTGTTTTCGACGACGAAGGTTTGGTTTTCGTCGGATTCGACGGCGCGGGAGAAGGCGTCGTAATCGCCGGCGCGTGTGGCTGGGATTTCGTTCATTTTGAAATTGAGGACGCGTTCGGCGGTGAAAAGGTGATTTTCAAAACGGTACACCGATTTGAATTCGGCGTAGTCGCGAGTGACCGAAACTCCGACGGGAGTTTGGGCGGTAAAATTCGCGGGCAGAGTGAGTTTCAGGCTGGTGGTGATATCGAGCGGGCTGCCAAGGTGAATGGGATCGGCGGGATTGACGGGCGGATGCGGCATCCCGAGCGAAAGCAGCGGAACCGGAACTTTGGTTTTCTTTTTGGCCCAGTCGAGATAGCTGGATTCCTCGTAATCGAGATCGAGTTCGAAAGGCTTGGCGGTGTCGGTGGGGTCGCTGGGCTTGACGTTGGTGACGGTGCCGCGGATGCCGTCGAGCGCGGCGATGGTTTGGCCGAGTTGCGGCCATTCATTTTGTGGAGTGCGGTGGAAAGCGAGACGGAGAGCGACTTCGTTATCACCGCGGAGAAAATAGCGGAGTTTGGCGGTGAGTTTGCCGAGATCGCTGACTTGGGCTTCGATTTCGACGTGCTGGGTGGAAAGGAACGGAGGATCGGTTGGAGTGGTGGCGATTTTTGCCTGACCGTCGGATAAGACCAGCAGAGCCGATTTATCGCGGAGCGTGGGAATGAGCAGGCGGAAGGGCGCGACTTCGGCGGTGGAATCCATCCAGATGATGTCGGAGCTGCTGCGCGCGGCAGTAATCAGATGATCGAATTGCGCGGGCGAGGGGATGGCCGGGTCGAGCGGACGGAGCAGGGAGATCAGCGCGGGGTCTGACGAAATGTCGACGGAGGCGAGCAACGCGGAGAGCAGAACGTCTTTGTCTTTGCAATCGCCGTATTGATTTTTGAAAACTTCAGCGGCGGTGTGAGGCTGGTAGCGGCCCAGGCCGAACGAAAGACTGACGTAGCGAATATTTTTGGCGACGTAACCGTAGAGAGCCTGCATTTTTTCGAGATCGGTGGCGCGGCCGGTGGTGAGTTCGGCGGCTTTGGCGCGAATTTCGGGCGTGGGTGCGTTGCGATCTTTGGCGAGCGCGGCGTACCAGGCGGCGACTTCGTTCCAGTTTTTGAAAGTGGTGAGCTGGACGTCGGGAATTTTCGGCGGGGGAAGTTTTTTCTCGCCGAGGTCGTCAGCGGGGGCGGTTAGGTTGGCGTGGCGCCAGCGGTAGATCGTGCGGCCGTTTTCGGAAGTGGAGGAGAAGGGACTTTTCGACTCGTCGATTTGAGCTGTGGAATTGGGAGCTAAGCGCACTTTGCGAACTTCTTCACCGGTCACGTTGGAGAAATCAGCGGACTGGATCAATAGGGCGCGGCCCTGGGGGACGTTCACCTCGAGTTGTTCATCGAGCACGATGGCGCGGTCTAGAAAATTTTGTTCTAACCAAAACTGGCCTGGAGCATCGGGAGTAACGGTGCGGGTGGCGACTTCGTACTCGATGACGTCGCCGGGGTGTAGGTTAGGGACGGTGACGTGGAGTTCTTTGTAGTCGGTGTATTCGGGTGTGTCGCGTTCGACCGGCGCGGTCATTTCCTTGATGGCGTCAGGTTGAGCCGCGACGGAAGTGCCGTCGGGTTTTAGGACGCGTACGAAATGGACGTCGATTTTTTCGTTGGCGGAGTTGTAGCCAAAAATGAGGTCGCCGAGCTGCTGGACGCCGGCGTCGCTTTGGACTTTGATGCGGGAGCGCAAGGAGCGTTCGGCGGTGCCGTCGTTTTCGAAGCGCGCGGTGAGTGCATATTTTTCGATGACGAAAGGTTCCTGAGGAAAATCGGATTTGGCGGCGGCTGGGGTTGACGATTGCGGAGGATTGGCCGGGGCTGCCGGAGATGTTTTGCTGCTGCTGCGCGGTGAGTGAGGCGGAAAGCAGAAGCGCGCACAGCAGGGTTGAAAGACGGCGGATCATTCACACTCCCAAGATGGCGATGAGGAGAAGAGTTTAGTTGCGTTGGTGGGTATGGGTAAAGGGCGGGCGGCGGGGCTGGTGAGCAAATGGGAAACGCGTGGGTGGGGAGGTTAGGGATTGACGGGAGGCCGATGGTGGGCCATGACCAGTGGCTCCATCTGCCATGTTTCAATTTAAGACTATTATAATCAATATGATACGGATTCATCAAGGCTGGATGGGCAATAATTGGCAGGTTGGGCACCTCCTGCGAGGTCGGGTCAGTTGATGGAAGGCGGAAACGGTGATTAAAAAGTGCACAGGCAAGGGCGTCGCCAATCGGATGGATATATTTTTTGAGGGAATCGATTTGACAACGTACATTGATTCTCTTATACTTCCTCGGTTGTAGATGGGCCGTGAGGCCCAGTGGTTGATTAGGGAAGTCTTTCGACCCCGGACAAAGAGCAGTGGAACGGGAGTAGAAAGAGCGGCCGAAATGGGGCGCCAGCCCCGCAAAGCCGTGTGAGCCTCTCCGCAGAACTGGAACGATGCAGTTCACTCCAAGTGGGTGGAAGCGTCTTCGCGGAGTACCTGGGTAAATCCTTGGTTGGCGACCTTTTCTTTCATTCACTCGCATATTTCTGTGCGGGGTGCGAAAGCTGCGCGCAGAAATAGCGGGAATTACAAAACAAAATTATTTTGCGTTGAGAATTTGGACTGGAGGAAGCGTGCCGACGTTTTCACAGCTTGTGCGTCATGGCAGAGAAGCGATTCGGGTGAAGACCAAGTCGCCGGCGCTGGAAGGCTGCCCGGAGAAGCGCGGAGTTTGCGTGCGTGTGTACACCCAGACGCCGAAGAAGCCGAACTCGGCATTGCGCAAAGTGGCGCGCGCGCGTTTGACCAACAGCGCGGAAGTGACGACTTACATTCCAGGAATCGGGCACAACCTGCAGGAGCACTCGATCGTGCTGGTACGCGGCGGCAGGGTGAAAGATCTGCCGGGCGTGCGATACCACATTATTCGCGGAACACTGGATGCAGCAGGCGTAGAAAATCGAAAGCAAGCGCGCTCGAAGTACGGCGCCAAGCGGCCTAAAGCCGCACAGAAGTAGGAGACGCTAAACGATGCCACGTAAGGGATGGGTTCTTCGCCGCAAGATTCCAGGAGATCCGGTTTTCGGAAGCGACCTGGTGCAGAAATTTATTTCGAGCATGATGTACGACGGCAAGCGCGCGACCGCGCAGGCCATCTTCTACAACGCGATGGATCAGGTGGCGAAGAAGACGAATGACGATTCCTTCAAGCTGTTCAAGAAGGCGATCGAGAATTGCAAGCCGGTGCTGGAAGTGAAGACCCGGCGCGTCGGCGGCGCGAACTACCAGGTTCCGGTGGAAGTGAATCCGTTCCGCAAGCAATCGCTGGCCATTCACTGGCTGGTGCTGTATTCGCGGACGCGCAGCGGCAAGACCATGACGGACAAGCTGGCGGAAGAAATTATGGACGCGGCGAACGGCCGCGGTGGAGCGGTTAAAAAGAAGGAGGACGTGCACCGCATGGCGGAAGCGAACAAAGCTTTCGCGCATTATCGCTGGTAAGCACGAGCCTAGGGACCCATGCCACGTTTGGTACAACTCGATCAGACCCGCAACATCGGGATCATGGCGCACATCGACGCGGGAAAAACGACGTCGACCGAGCGCATCCTGTTTTATACGGGTGTGACCTATAAGATCGGCGAAGTTCATGAAGGCACCACGGTCATGGACTGGATGGAACAGGAGCGCGAGCGCGGAATTACGATTACGTCCGCGGCGACGACCGCTTCCTGGGTCCGCTTCGACAAGAAATACCGGATCAACATTATCGATACGCCGGGCCACGTGGATTTCACGGTGGAAGTGGAGCGTTCTTTGCGGGTGCTGGACGGCGCGGTGGCGATTTTCGATGCGGTCGCGGGCGTGCAGCCGCAGTCAGAAACGGTTTGGCGCCAGGCGGACAAGTATCGCGTTCCGCGCATTGCGTTCATCAACAAGATGGACCGGATTGGCGCGGATTTCGATCATTCGGTGCGCACCATGCGGCAGAGGCTTTCGGCGCATCCGGTGCCGGTGCAATTCCCGATTGGCAAGGAAGACAATTTTATCGGGGTGATCGATTTCCTGGAAGAGCGCGCCATTATCTGGAAGGACGAAACGCTGGGCGCGGAATACGAAACGATATCGCTCGAAAGTCTGTGGGATGCGGACTATTTGGCCGCGCATCCGGCGGTGGGAGTGGCGGTCAAGTTTTCCGGCCTGACCCCGGAGTTCTACAAAGAGCATCGCGAGAAAGTGGTCGAGTACATCGCCGAACACGACGACGCGATCATGCACAAGTATCTGGAGCAGACCAAGATTACCGCCGCGGAATTGCGCGCGTCTCTGCGCAAGTCGACGATTGCTTTGAAGCTGGTTCCGGTGCTGGCAGGATCGGCATTTAAGAACAAGGGTTTGCAGCCGCTGTTGGACGCGGTTATTGATTTCCTCCCCGCGCCTTCGGACGTTCCTGCGGTGGAAGGCAAGGATCCGAACGGCGGCGAGATGTTGATCCGCAGCGCTTCGGATGACGAGCCGTTTTCGGCGCTGGCGTTCAAGATCATGACCGACCCGTTCGTCGGCCACGTGACTTATATTCGCGTATATTCCGGCGTGCTGAAAGCCGGGCAAAACGTTTACAACTCCACGCGCAAGACGCGCGAGCGCATCGGCCGTTTGTTGCGCATGCACGCGAACAAGCGCGAAGAAATCGATTCAATCGAAGCGGGAGACATTGCGGCCTGCGTCGGTTTGAAGAACGTGACTACCGGCGATACGTTGTGCGACGAGGACAAGCCGGTGGTGCTCGAAAACATCGATTTTCCGGCGCCGGTTATTCAGGTGGCGATCGAGCCCAAGACCAAAGCGGACCAGGAAAAGATGGGCATCGCTTTGGGCAAACTGGGCCAGGAAGATCCCACGTTCCGCATGCATACCGATCACGAGACGAATCAGACTTTGATCGCAGGCATGGGCGAGCTGCACTTGGAAATTATTGTGGACCGCATGATGCGCGAATTTGGGGTGCAGGCCAATGTGGGCCGGCCGCAGGTCGCGTATCGCGAGACGATTTTGCGCGAGGCAGAAGGCGAAGGGAAATACATCAAGCAGACTGGCGGACGCGGCCAATACGGACACGCGGTGATCCGGCTGGTTCCACTTCCGCAATCCAGCCACGACGACATGCACGAGTTGTCGGAAGAAGAGCTCGCCGAGCTGGCCAAGAACATTGGCGGCGGCAAGGGCAGCAAGTACAGCTTTGACAAAGAGCATCGCTTGCTGTTCATCGACAAGGTCGTGGGCGGGTCGGTGCCGCGCGAATTCATTAAGCCGATTGAAGACGGAATTCGCGAAGCGATGGAAACCGGAATTCTGGCCGGCTACGAAATGGTAGACGCCGCGGTGGTTTTGACCGATGGCAGCTATCACGATGTAGACAGCTCGGAAATGGCGTTCAAGATTGCGGGGTCGATGGCGTTCAAGGACGCTTGCAAAAAGGCGAATCCGAAACTGCTCGAACCGATCATGCGGGTGGAAGTAGTGGTCCCGGAAGATTACATGGGACCGGTCATTGCGGATTTGAACTCACGGCGCGGCCAGATGCAGGGACGCGAATCGCGCGGCGGGACCGAAATTATCAACGTGCTGGTGCCACTCTCGACCATGTTCGGCTATGCCACGGAAATTCGCAGCCGGACCCAGGGACGCGGCAGTTTTACCATGCACTTTTCGCATTACGAGCAGGCGCCGAACAACGTGGCTGAAGAAATCATGGGTAAGAAGAACGGCGACAAGCCGAAACGATAACTTTAGAAAGGTGACGAGCCGCAAGCTGAGAGCGGCGCGACACGGGAGCAGATAGCGAAATGGCGAAAGAGAAATTCGAGCGTAATAAGCCGCACGTAAATATCGGGACGATTGGTCACATCGACCATGGAAAAACGACGTCGACGGCGGCGATCACCAAAGTATTGTCGAAGAACAACCCGAAAGTAGCCTTCCGGGCGTTTGATTCGATCGATAACGCGCCGGAAGAGCGCGAACGCGGAATTACGATTGCGGTGTCGCACGTGGAATACGAGACGCCCAACCGGCACTACGCGCACATCGATTGCCCGGGTCACGCGGACTACGTCAAGAACATGATCACCGGCGCGGCGCAGATGGATGGCGCGATTCTGGTGGTAGCGGCGACCGATGGTCCGATGCCGCAGACTCGTGAACACATTCTTTTGGCTCGTCAGGTTGGCGTGCCTTACATCTGCGTGTTTCTGAACAAGTGCGACATGGTCGACGACCCGGAATTGCTGGAACTGGTCGAACTGGAAGTACGCGAACTCTTGAAGAGCTATCAGTATCCGGGCGACACCTTGCCGGTAGTGCGCGGCTCGGCTTTGAAGGCACTCGAAGGCGATCCGAAGTGGGAAGCGTCGATCATCGAATTGATGGAAGCGGTGGACAAGAACATTCCGCAGCCGGTACGAGATATCGATAAGCCGTTCGCCATGCCGATCGAAGATATTTTCTCGATCTCGGGCCGTGGCACGGTAGTGACCGGAAGAATCGAGCGCGGCAAAGTAAAAGTGGGCGAGGAAGTCGAGATCGTAGGTTTCCGTCCGACGATGAAGAAGACGGTGACCGGGATCGAAATGTTCCGCAAGCTGCTGGATGAAGGCATGGCGGGCGACAACGTCGGCCTCTTGCTGCGCGGCACGGAAAAAGATGAAGTCGAGCGCGGCCAGGTATTGGCCAAGCCCGGCTCGATCACGCCGCACACCAAGTTCAAGGCTGAAGCGTACGTGTTGACCAAGGAAGAAGGCGGGCGTCATACGCCGTTCTTCACCGGTTACCGTCCCCAGTTTTATTTCCGCACCACGGACGTCACGGGCGATGTGAAGTTGCCGGACGGAGTGGAGATGGTGATGCCGGGCGACAACATTTCGTGCGAGATCACGCTGATCACGCCGGTAGCACTGGAGAAGGGTTTGCGCTTCGCGATTCGCGAAGGCGGACACACGGTAGGAGCCGGCGCAGTCGCCGAGATCATCGAATAATGTCTAACGGCGAAAAAATACGGATTCGTTTGAAGGCGTACGATCACCGCATTCTGGATCAATCGACCAAAGAGATTGTGGATACGGCGAAGCGGACCGGCGCGGATGTGGCCGGGCCGATTCCCCTGCCCACGGTGATCAACCGGTGGACGGTGTTGCGTTCGCCGCACGTGGACAAGAAATCGCGCGAGCAGTTTGAAATGCGCACGCACAAGCGGCTGATCGACATTCTGGAACCGACTCCGGACACGGTAGACGCGCTGATGAAGCTCGATCTGCCGCCGGGCGTGGACGTCGAAATCAAGGCGTTTGGCCGCGAGCACACGAGCAAGTAAGCCCGGCACATAGGGTTAGCAAGTAAGAGCAATCGCAGCGAACCAACTCAACCGCCGGTAGCAAGAGGCGGAAGGAACGAGCGAACGAAATGGCAGTCAACGGCATACTCGGAATCAAGCTAGGGATGACGCAAGTTTTCGCGGAAGACGGCACGGCGGTACCGTGCACGGTGCTGCAGGCCGGCCCGTGCGTGGTGGTGCAGCGCCGGACCAAGCAGCACGACGGCTACGACGCGGTGCAGCTGGGCCTGGTGGAATTCATCAAGCCGCAGCGGGTGAACAAGGCCCGCACCGGCCATTTCAAGAAAGCCAACGTCGCGCCGCTGCGTTACTTGCACGAGATCAAGATTGAAGATTCGAAGGACGAAGCCAAGTCCGGCGACCGCGTGCTGGTAGAAAATTTCGCGATCGGCGAACTGGTAGATGTGACCGGGGTCAGCAAGGGTAAGGGTTTTCAGGGCGGCGTGAAGCGCTGGCACTTCCGCGGCGGCGACGCGAGCCACGGTTCGATGTTCCACCGCGCGCCGGGCGGCATCGGCGCGAGCTCGTTCCCTTCGCGGGTGTGGAAGGGACAGCACATGCCGGGGCACATGGGCCACGAGCGCAAGACTTGTAAGAATTTGAAAGTAGTGAAAGTGGATTCCGAAGAAAATCTGTTGCTGGTGCGCGGCGCGGTGCCGGGCCCGGCCGGAGCTTACATTTTCATTCGTAAGGCCAAAGCACATCTGTAAAAAGAACGAGCGAGAATTTCGCGGGCCGATGAGGCCTGTAAAGAGACGATAAAAATGCCAGTTGTGGACGTGATGAACCTGCAGGGAAAGAAAGTCGGCCAGCTCGATCTGGCGGACGATGTGTTCGCGGCGAAGATCAACCAGAACCTGCTGCACGAAGCGGTGCGGCACCATCTGGCGGGCGAGCGCGCGGGGACGCATAAGACCAAAGACAAGAGCGAAGTTTCAGGCTCGGGCAAGAAGCTGTGGAAGCAGAAGGGCACCGGCCGCGCGCGCGTGGGTTCGGTTCGTTCTCCGCTCTGGCGCCACGGCGGCACGGTCCACGGACCGGTCCCGCGCAGCTACGATTACGCGCTGCCGAAGAAGATGATCCTGGGGGCGTTGCGTTCGGCGCTTTCGGCCAAGTTCGCGGAACAGAAGTTGACGGTGGTCGATGGCTGGGAACTCGATTCGCATAAGACCAAGCCGTTCCGCCAGGCGTTGGGCAAGCTGAACGACAAGCACAATTCGTTTTTGATTGTGGAGTCGGGCGAGAACGTGAATCTGGACCGAGCCAGCCGGAACATTGCAGGAGTGACGCTGGTACCGCCGAATGCGCTCGAGCCTTACGACTTGATGCGGCACGAGCATGTGATGTTGTCGCGCGAAGCGGTGGCGCGGTTGACGCGTTCGCTATCGGCGACGGCTCCGGAAGTGCCGGTACAGATTCAAGCGGCTCCGGCAGCTAAGAAAGAAGCTGCTCCAGCAGCAAAGCCGGCAGCGAAGTCATCGTCAAAAGATGCGGCAAAGCCTGCGGCCAAAACAGCGGCGAAGAAGCCGGCGGCGAAGAAAGAAACCAAGTCCAAGCCCAAAGCGAAGAAGGGTTAAGCGATGGAGAACCGGGTTTATCAAATTATCAAGCGTCCGATCATCACCGAGAAAGGTCTCGGGGTGAAGGAAACGCAGCACACGGTGGTCTTCGAGGTGGCGAAGGATGCGACCAAGACGGAGATCAAAGAAGCGGTGCAGCGCGTGTTCAAGGTGAAAGTGGATCACGTGCGCACGGCGATTTTCCACGGCAAGTTCCGCCGTCGCGGACGCGCCGAAGGCTTTCGCAGCGACTGGAAGAAAGCGTACGTGCGGCTGGCCGAAGGCGAAAAGATGATCGAGTACGCGGAGAACGTGTAAGCAGGCCGGAACGAAGATTCAGAATTCAGCAGCCGAGCGCAAGCAAGGGGTAAGTAGAGGCACCGATGCCAATTAAGACATTCAAGCCGTACACACCGTCACGACGCTTTCTGACCATGCTCGATAAGGGCGAGATCACCAAGCAGACGCCGGAAAAATCGCTGACCGAACCGCAGAAGCGCACCGGCGGACGCAACTCGCACGGCGAAATTACCGCCTGGCACCGCGGGGGCGGCCACGCGCAGAAGTATCGTCAGGTCGATTTCCGCCGGGAGAAGACTGGAATTCCGGCGAAGGTGGCGGCCATCGAATACGACCCGAACCGTTCGGCGCGCATTGCGCTGTTGCACTACGCGGACGGCGAGAAGCGCTACATTTTGCAACCAGTGGGCCTGGAAGTCGGGATGACCGTACTGAACGGACCGACCGCTGAAATTCTGCCGGGCAACGCGCTGACCATTCAGCACATTCCCCCCGGGACCATGATTCACAACCTGGAACTGCAGCCCGGCAAGGGCGGACAGGTGGTGCGTTCGGCGGGCGGCGCGGCGCAGCTGATGAGCAAGGAAGGCGATTTCGCGCTGGTCAAGCTGCCTTCAGGCGAAGTGCGCAAGTTCAGCATCAATTGCATGGCCACGGTTGGCCAGCTGGGCAATTTGGATCACGAGAACGTGACCTACGGCAAGGCCGGACGAACCCGGTGGCACGGCCGTCGTCCGACGAACCGCGGCGTGGCCATGAACCCGGTGGACCATCCGCACGGCGGCGGTGAAGGCCGCGTGAAGGGAAACCATCCGCAGACGCCGTGGGGCTTCCCGACGCTGGGAGCCAAGACCCGGAAGAAGCGGCCGAGCGACCGGATGATCGTCGAGCGGCGCAGCAAGTAGGCCAGGCAAGACGCGAGCAATTGTTTCAGGAGCGAAACCGATGGCAGCCTCACGGACGTCTCGAAGATCAACACGGCGGGCAGCACGCCCGGCAACCCGAAGGGCGCGAACCAGAAAAGCAGCGCCGCGGCGAGTCGTGAAGCGGGCCGCAAAGCCGGCGGCGAAGGTAGCGGTAAAAGTTTCAAAGCTGCTTCCGGCGCCGCAGATTCAGTTTCGGTTGTGCCGGGCGGGCTGGGCGGTTTTGGTGGAAACGACGCAGAACGCACAGGGCACGCGGTTTGTTTGCCCGTTCTGCACGGTATCGCACCGGGTTTCCGGTCCGGTCCGGGGATTCAAGCGGGTACGCCGAGCGCAGTGGATCAAAATGCGCAGGGTAGAGGGATAGGTTAGAGATGCCACGTTCACTGAAGAAGGGACCATTCATCGACGAACACCTGCGCAAGAAGGTGGACGGGTTGAATGCGCGCAACGAAAAGAAGGTGCTGAAGACCTGGTCGCGGCGTTCGACGATTCTGCCGGACATGATCGGCCACACGCTCGCGGTGCACAACGGCCGCAAGTTCATTCCGGTGTACATCACCGAGCAGATGATCGGACACAAGCTGGGTGAATTCGCGCCGACGCGCACGTTCAAGGGCCACGCGGTAAAGGCAGCGCTCGAGCGCGCGGCAGCTTCGGCGGCTCCGGCGGCAGCAGCGGCTCCGGCGGCGAAATCGTAAGAGGCGCAAGCCCTTACCAAGTTTTAGAAAAAGGGAAATGACAGATGGCTACGGCAATACAAGCACCGACGCAGATTGAGGGAATCGCCAAGGCCCGGTATTCGCGGGTTTCGCCGCAGAAGGCGCGCCTGGTTATTGATTTGATTCGCGGCCGGCGGGCGGAAGAAGCGCTGCACACGCTGCGTTTCACCAAGAAGCGGGTAGCGAAAGACATCGAGAAGGTGTTGCGCAGCGCGATCGCCAACGCCGAGCGCAAGGCCGAAGATGCGAGTGAAACGTTGGATGTCGATCAGCTGTATGTGACGACTTGCTACGTGAACGAAGGTCCGCGCTGGAAGCGCATGCGTCCGGCGCCGATGGGACGCGGGTTCCGTTATCAAAAGCGCACCAGCCACATCGTGGTGGAAGTGAGCGAGCATCAGCGAGCGGTGGCCGGGCGCATGGCCGCGGCGGCTGATGAAGCGCAACAGTCCAAGGGTGTGAAGGGCGCGATTCGCAAGGCGCGCAAGACCATCGAGCAGCAGCAGCGGGCCAAGCAGGGGCCGAAGAAAAAGAAGTAAGGCGGCACCGTAGAGTTGGGCCAAAAGTTTCGAGTAAGAAGCAGATCACGAAGCAGCGGAGGGCAGTTTGGGTCAGAAAACACATCCGTACGGTTTTCGGCTGGGCTACAACAAGGGCTGGAAGTCGCGATGGTTCGCGAAGAAAGATTACGCCGACCTGTTGTATGAGGACGTGCAGTTGCGCAAGGTGCTGACTGAGAAGCTGAAGTCGGCGGGTATCAGCGGGATCGACGTCGAACGGGCCGCAAATAAGCTGGTGGTGCGCATTTACACCGCGCGTCCGGGAATCATCATCGGCCGCAAGGGTTCGGAAATCGACAAACTGAAAGCCGACGTGCAGAAGCGCACCAACCGCGAAGTGCATATCGATATTCAGGAAGTGCACCGTCCGGAGCTGGACGCGCATTTGGTGGCGGAATCGATTGCGTTGCAGCTGGAAAAGCGGGTGGCGTTCCGCCGGGCCATGCGTAAGGCGGTAGATTCGGCGCTGCGTTTTGGCTGCAAGGGCATCAAGGTCCGGGTGGCCGGCCGTTTGAATGGCGCGGAAATCGCGCGTAAAGAGTGGTATTTGCAGGGGCGGTTGCCGTTGCAGACGCTGCGCGCGGACATCGATTTCGGAACCGCGGAAGCGCATACCACCTACGGCGTGATCGGGGTGAAGTGCTGGATCTATCAGGGCGAAAAGATTCCGTCCCGCGGCACCAAGGCGACGAAGGAAGCGAAAGCGTCGTAAGAATTTCAAGGTTTTGAGATTTCAGATTTCGAGTTTGAGTTTCAAGGTTAAGGACACGGTCGAACCATTATGTTGATGCCGAAAAAAGTAAAGTACCGCAAGCAGCAGCGCGGTCGGCGTACAGGCAAAGCCTGGCGCGGCGGAGCGCTGGCGTTTGGCGAGTACGGATTGAAGGCGCTCGAGCCGGCCTGGATTACCGACCGGCAGATTGAGGCCTCGCGCGTGGCGATTACGCGGTTCATCAAGCGCGGCGGAAAATTGTGGATTCGGATTTTCCCGGACAAGCCGTACACCAAGAAGCCGGCGGAAACCAGAATGGGTAAGGGCAAAGGTCCACCGGAGAAGTGGGTGGCGGTGGTCAAGCCCGGCCGAGTGATGTTTGAGATGGCCGGTGTGGATCTGGCTTCGGCGCAACAGGCGATGCGATTGGCTTCGCACAAGCTGCCGATCCGGACGAAGTTCGTGACCCGGGCGGAGGAACTGTAATGGCGGATCGTAAGCCGGCAGGAATCGCGAAGTATCGCGAATTGAACAAGAGCGAGCTCGAAACGCGGCAAGGCGAATTGGCGGAGCAGATTTTCCGCCTGCGTTTCCAGCTTTCGACCGGGCAAGCCGAAGGGTTGAAGAAGCTGCGGGAAGCCAAGCGCGATTTCGCGCGGATCAAGACGTTGCTGCGCGAGTCTGAATTGAGGAAGGCGTAATGGAAAAGGAAACGGCAGGAGCGGCGAAGCCGGCTGCGGCGGGGACCGAAACGGTTCGCGAACGCGGGGTTCGTCAGGAACTCGAAGGGGTAGTGACCAGCACCAAGATGCAGAAGACCATCGTGGTGAAGGTGACACGCGCGGTGCAGCATCCGCTATATCACCGGGTAGTGCGTCACGCGAAGAAGTATTACGCGCACGACGAAACCGGCGAAGCCAAGGCGGGAGACACGGTGGTGATCGTCTCGACGCGTCCGATGTCCAAGCTGAAGCGGTGGCGGTTGAAGACGGTGTTGCAGCGCTCGACGCGCGTAGCGTAGTCCAAGAACACGGTTAGAGTTCGATTGGGTTTCAGGGGAGCAGACAGCAATGGTACAGATGCGGACATGGCTGACGGTGGCCGACAATTCGGGCGCGCGACAGTTGACCTGCATTCTTCCGGTAGGGGGAGACGCGGGTTTGACGGCGGGCTTGGGCGACATTATCACCGCCGCGGTAAAGGAAGCGACGCCCGATACGCAGGTCAAGAAGGGCACGGTGGTTAAGGCGGTAGTGGTACGGACCAGGAAAGAGCAGCGCCGCAAGGATGGAACCTACATCCGGTTCGACGATAACGCAGCGGTTTTGATCAACGACGCGAATGAGCCGATTGGCACGCGCGTTTTCGGGCCGGTGGCCCGCGAACTGCGCGAGAAGAAGTTCACCAAGATCGTCTCGCTCGCTCCGGAAGTGTGGTAAGGGCCATGAGAAAAATACAGGTAAAACCAGCGGCATCGGGCATTCGTCACGGCGATTTGGTCAAGGTGATGACCGGACGTTCCAAGGGCAAGACCGGAAAAGTGTTGTCGGTGAATCAGTGGAACCGGACAGTCACCGTGGAGCACGCCAACATCATCAAGAAGCACACCCGGCCGAATCCGTCGAAGAACATCAAGGGCGGAATTTTGGAGAAGGAAGGGCCGGTGAATGTGTCGAACGTGATGCTGGTTTGCCCCGGATGCGGAAAGCCGACGCGGGTCGGACATACCGAACTGCCGGATGGAAAGAGAGTACGCAGCTGCCGGCGTTGCAACACCACGTTTGAGAACTAACGAGTGGAAGTCAGAAGATCGAGGTTAAGGGCGACAGATGATTACGCGTTTGCATGACAAGTTCCGAAAAGAAGGCGTACCGGCGCTAAAGAAGCGCTTCAATCTGACCAATACGATGGCCGTGCCGTACGTAAAGAAGGTGACGGTGAACATCGGATTGGGCGAAGCGAGCGCGAACGTAAAGCTGCTGGATACGGCCGCGGCCGAGCTGGGACAGATCACGGGACAAAAGCCGGTGATTACCCGGGCGAAGAAGTCGATTGCCAACTTCAAAATCCGCAAAGGCATGCCGATCGGCTGCATGGTGACTTTGCGGGGCGAGCGGATGTACGAGTTTCTGGACCGGCTGTCGTCCGTAGTGCTGCCGCGCGTCCGGGACTTCAAGGGCTTGCCGCCGAATTCGTTCGACGGGCGCGGGAATTACACGCTGGGGTTGAAGGACCAGCTGGTGTTTCCGGAGATTGATTACACGCGCGTGGACAAGATCAAGGGCATGAACATCACGATTACGACTACGGCCCGCAACGATGAAGAAGGACGCGAGCTGCTGAAGCAGCTGGGAGTGCCGCTCCGCGCCTAAGCGCGAAGAGCGAGCCGGGGATAAGGAGAATTTAGAGATATGGGACGAACCGCACAATTCGCCAAGCAGAAGAAGACGCCGAAGTTCAAGGTCCGCTGGCGCAACCGCTGCCGGATTTGCGGACGTCCGCGCGCGTTTCTGCGCAAGTTCGAGATGTGCCGTATCTGTTTCCGCGGATTCGCGCTGAAGGGCGAGATTCCCGGAGTGACCAAGTCGAGCTGGTAGTTTCGGGTTTAGAGATTCGAAGTACGCAGTTCGCAGTGAGAGATAAAGACGAGGAAGAATGAATACTGATCCGATCGCCGATTTACTGACCCGAGTGCGCAACGCTTCGCGCGCCAAGCATTCGCGCGTGGACATGCCGTCTTCGAAGCTGAAGATCGAGCTGGCGCGCATTTTGAAGGAAGAAGGATATCTCGCGAATTACAAAGTGGTGGAAGAGCAGAAGGCCAAGAAGACGCTGCGCGTTTTCCTGCGCTACACGCCCGACCGCCGCAGCGTGATCACCGATTTGAAGCGCGTATCGCGTCCGGGTTCGCGGCGCTACGTGGGCAAGACGGACATCCGCCAGGTGGTGGGCGGGATGGGAATCTCGATCGTGTCGACGCCCAAGGGTTTGATGACCGGATCGTCGGCGCGCAAAGCCGGAATCGGCGGCGAAATCATGTGCGAGGTCTGGTAGAGCCATGTCGCGAATTGGAAACAAGATCATTCCGGTGCCTGCGGGCGTAAAGATTCAGATCAAGCCGGACGCGGTGGACGTGCAAGGGCCCAAGGGCAAGATGCACGTACGCGTTCCCGGTGGAATTCGCTTCGAGCAGAAGGATGCGACGCTGGTAGCCAAGCGCGATTCCGACGACCAACGCGCGCTGCACGGTCTGGCGCGGGCGCTGGTGGCCAACGCAGTGATCGGCGTTACCACCGGCTTCAAGAAAGATTTGGATATCGTCGGTGTCGGCTACCGCGCGGAAGTGAAAGGCAAGAACGTGGCGCTGGCGCTGGGTTATTCGCACCCGATCGAATTTCCGATTCCGGAAGGGATCACCATTACCATCGAGAAGCAGACGCACATGGTGGTTTCCGGTGCGGACAAGGGCCAAGTGGGACAAGTCGCGGCAAATTTGCGCGCGCTGCGTCCACCGGATCCTTACAAGCAGAAGGGCGTGCGCATCACCGGCGAACGCTTGAAGAAGAAGGCTGGCAAGGCTGGCGCGAAGTCCGCGGCGTAGTTGGCAAAGTAGGGACGCAGCGTAATCGGCGCAAGCCACGAGGAGAACGAAATTGGCAGCACCTGTACGAAGATTATCGAGGCAAGCACACCGCCGGCGCATTCACGTGCGCACGCGGCAGACATTGGCGGGAACGACGGAACGGCCGCGGCTGTGCGTGCACCGCACCGCGAAGCACATTCGCGCACAGGTGGTGGACGATCAGACCGGACGCACGCTGGCTTCAGCCAGCTCGCTGGATGCGGAAGTGAAGAAGGGCATCAAGGGCGGCGGAAACGTGGCGGCGGCCAAGGTGGTGGGCAAGGCGATCGCGGAGCGCGCCAAAGAAAAGGGCGTGGACAAGGTGGTTTACGACCGCGGTGGATATCAATATCACGGGCGCGTGAAGGCGCTCGCGGAAGCAGCCCGAGAGGCGGGCTTGAAGTTCTAAAACGCTTATGTCGAAACAAGAGCTGAAAGACTCGTTGTCGGTCCGCCACTCGGTGGAAACCAATCAGGCGAACCTGAAGGATCAGGTGGTCTCGATCAACCGCTGCACCAAGGTCGTCAAGGGCGGCAAGAACCTTAGCTTCTCGGCGCTGGTGGTGGTGGGCGATCAGGGCGGCCACGCGGGATTCGGGATGGGCAAGGCCAAGGAAGTTCCGATGGCGATTCGTAAGGCCATCGAATCGGCGAAGAAAAACATGGTCAAGCTGAACATGAAAGGCTCGACCATTCCGCACCAGGTGCTGGGCCGTTACGGTTCGGGCCAGGTGCTGTTGAAGCCGGCGCCGGAAGGAACCGGAATCATCGCGGGCGGCGCGGTGCGCGCGGTGATGGAGGTTGCGGGAATTCAGAACGTGCTGACCAAGAGCTTGGGCACTTCGAATCCGCACAACGTAATTAAGGCTACGTTCGACGCGCTGATGCATTTGAAGGATGCGGCGAAGGTTGCCGAAGGCCGCGGCAAAATCGCGGAGGAGGCTGCTGCCTCCTAGGTTGTAATCTAGGGCGCGCACACGGATATGAACAAGATCTCGAAGGCGGCACACACCCGGCACACGATCAAGAAGCCGAAGGTCAAGACCGAGAAGAAAGCGGGCAAGCTGCAGATCAAGTGGGTGGTGAGTTTCATCGGCTGCCCGCGTCCGATGCGCCAGACGGTTCGCGGCCTGGGATTCCGCCGCATGCAGCAAGTTTTGGAAGTTGAGGATACGCCGTCGATTCGGGGCATGATCGCGCGCGTGCATCATCTGGTCAGGATCGAGGAGTAAGGGATGGCTGAGAAACCGACATTATCGAATTTGAAACCGCCCAAAGGTTCGCGACACCGCAAAGTGCGCGTGGGCCGCGGCATGGGCTCGAAGATGGGCAAGACTTCGGGCGCGGGAAACAAGGGACAACAGTCACGACGCGGCTATTCGCGGCGGCCGGGATTTGAAGGCGGCCAGATGCCGCTGCATCGCCGTTTGCCGAAGCGTGGATTCACCGCGCCGGATTCGACGACCTACGCGGTGGTCAACGTGGACATGCTCAATGCCTTTGAAGCGGGCGAAACGATTTCGCCGGATTTGCTTTACGGCCTGGGTGTGCTGCGAGTGAAGCGCGAAGGCGTGAAGATTCTGGGCACCGGTGAATTGAAAGTAGCGCTGACGGTGCAGGCGCATGCGTTTAGCAAGTCGGCGGAAGAAAAGATTACCGCGGCGGGCGGCAAGGTCGAAATCATTCAATGAATAAGCTGCTTCTAGCGATTCGGAACATCTTCAGCACGCCCGATCTGCGCAACCGCGTGCTGTTCACGCTGGGCTTACTGGCGGTGTATCGCCTGGGCGGGCACATTCCCACGCCGGGTATCAATACCGAATTGCTGCAACAGCTGTTCCAACAGGGTCAAGGCTCGGTGCTGGGCCTGATCGATTTGTTCAGCGGCGGCAATCTGCGCCGGCTGACGATTTTCGCGCTGGGCATCATGCCGTACATCACGGCTTCGATTATCTTGCAGTTGATGGTGGTGGTGTGGCCTTACCTGGAACGCTTGCAGAAAGAAGGCGAGCTAGGCCGGCGCAAGATCACCCAGTACACGCGCTACTTGACGATTATTTTGAGCTTGTTCCAGTCGTTCACGATCGCGGAGACATTGACCAAGCAGAGCATGGGACAGACCCCGCTGGTGTATCACCCCGGTGCGCGGTTTATTTTGATGACCATGCTGACGCTGACTACCGGTTCCGCATTCATCATGTGGCTGGGCGAGCAGATCAGCGAGCGCGGCATCGGCAACGGGATGTCACTGATTATTTTTGCGGGCATCGTGGTGGGATTGCCGAACGCGGTCCGCGACCTGTACCTGAAAGCGGCCACCCAGGAGTGGGGAGCTTTCACTCCGATTGCGATTCTGCTGCTAATCGGGCTGATGCTGGCGGTGGTGGCGTTCATCGTATTCGTGGAAGGCGGCCAGCGGCGCATTCCAGTGCAGTACGCCAAGCGAGTGATGGGCCGCAAGGTGATGGGCGGGCAGATGACGTATCTGCCGCTGCGGGTGAATTCGGGCGGCGTGATTCCGCCGATTTTCGCGAGTTCGCTGCTGACCTTTCCGCAGACCCTGGCGCTGTTCTTCGCGGCGAAGTCGACGGGATTCACCAAGTTTGCGAACGCGATCAAGTGGGGCGAGCCGCTCTACACTTTGATCTATGTGACGCTGATTATCTTTTTCGCGTTCTTCTACGTGGGAATTATTTTCAATCCCACGGAGCTGGCCGATAACATGCGCAAGTACGGCGGCTTCATTCCGGGCATCCGTCCGGGACGCAATACTTCGGACCACATCAACCGGATTTTGACGCGGTTGACGTTCGTAGGCGGCGTGTACCTGGCGATCGTTTGCCTGTTGCCGGAATGGATGATTGCCGGAATCCATTTGCAGCACTTGCCGCTGATCGGCAATTGGTTTGATGTGCACATGCCGCGCTTCATTTTGTCCGGCTTGAACGTGCAGTTTTATTTTGGCGGCACTTCGCTGCTGATCGTGGTCGGCGTGGCGATGGATACGGTGCAACAACTCGAAGCGCAGCTGGTGATGAGGAATTACGACGGTTTCGTGCGCAAGGGCCGAGTGCGTGGGCGCCGCAGCTAACGACGTGGGATTGTCGCCGAACAAGATTACCGCGAAGCTGGCGCTGATTTTTCTGGGGCCTCCGGGAGCGGGGAAAGGGACGCAGGCGGAGCGGATTTCAGCCGAGCTGAGCCTGCCGCACCTTTCGACCGGTGACATGTTGCGCGATGCGACGACGCGCGGCACGGAATTGGGCCTGCGGGCCAAGCCGATCATGGAACGCGGCGACCTGGTGCCGGACGAGCTGGTGCTGGGAATGGTGGAAGAGCGGCTGAAGCGGCCGGATTGCACCAGCGGATTCATCTTCGACGGATTTCCGAGGACGATACCGCAGGCGGAAAAGCTGGACGAGATTTTGCAGCGGCGGGGATTCGGCAAGCCGCTGGTAATCGAGTTCATGGTCAACCCGGAAACGCTGTTGAAGCGGGTGGCGGGCCGGTGGACCTGCAGCGTGGGCGGCGAGACCTACAACGTCTACGAGCGGCCGCCGAAAGTAGCCGGGATTTGCGATAACGACGGCGGAAAATTGATTCAGCGCGCGGATGACCGGCCGGAAATTGTGAAGGAACGGTTCGCGGCGTATCAGAAGCAGACTTTGCCGTTGGCGGATTATTACCGGGGCCACGGGACTTTGCAGACGGTGGATGGCGGGGCGGCGGTGAACGAGGTAACGCGGGCGCTGAACGAGATTCTGCAGCGCGCGGCGGGAAGCGATGGTCGTCTGTAAATCGCAGTCGGAACTGGAAAAGATGTATCGCGCGGGGCAGGTGGTGTACGGCGCGCTGTCCGAAATGCGCAAGATGGTGAAGCCGGGAATTTCGACGAAGGATCTGGACGCTTTCGCCGAAGCCTACACCATCGAGCACAAGGCCAAGCCGGCGTTCAAGGGCTACCGCGGGTACCCGGGTTCGGTGTGCACTTCGATCAACCAGGAAGTGGTGCACGGGATTCCATCGGCGGCGCGGAAGTTGAAAGAAGGCGACATTCTTTCGATGGATTTCGGAGTCGAGCTGGAAGGGTATTTTGGCGACGCGGCGCTGACGGTTCCGGTGGGAAAAGTAAGCCCGGCGCGCGAGAAGCTGTTGCGAGTGACGCGCGAATCGTTGGAGCAGGCGATCGATAAGGTCCGGCCGGGAAACCGGCTGGGCGATGTATCGGCTGCGGTGCAGCAGTGGGTAGAAAAGAGCGGGTTTTCGGTGGTGCGAGAATTCGTGGGGCACGGCATCGGGACCAAGATGCATGAAGATCCGCAGCTGCCGAATTACGGATCACCCGGGCAAGGCGCGAGGCTGCAGGAAGGAATGGTCCTGGCGATCGAGCCGATGGTGAACACCGGCGGGCCGGGCGTGCGAGTGCTGGCGGATGACTGGACGGCAGTAACCACCGACGGCAGCGATTCAGCGCACTTTGAACATACGGTAGCAGTCACGAAAGATGGGCCATGGATTCTAACGCGGCCGAGAGAAGCAGCCGGGCCGGTCTGGTGAATCCCGGAAGCATCTAATAGAAGAGCGGGAAACGGAGATTGTTAGGGGTTAGAAGTTACGGAAGAGCAAGACCTGGGAGCGCATGCAAAGACGGCCAGAACAGAAGGTTAAGAAGCCGGGCGATTCGAGCGGGAAGGAAGACGCCATCGAAGTGATGGCGACCGTCATCGAGCCGTTGCCGAACGCGATGTTTCGCGTGGAGCTGGAGAACAAGCACCAGGTGCTGGCACACATTTCAGGAAAGATGCGGAAGAATTTTATTCGTATTCTGTCAGGTGATCGCGTGGCGGTGGAACTTTCGCCCTACGACCTGACGCGCGGTCGGATCGTTTACCGGTACAAGTAGACGGGCACGCGTAATCGGACGCTGAGCGCTATGCGCGGCAACAAGCGAGCGGCGGGCAAGTGGGAGAAAGAAAATGAAGGTTCGGGCATCGGTAAAGAAGATTTGCATGAAGTGCAAAGTGGTTCACCGTCGCGGAGTGGTTCGCGTAATCTGCACCAACGCGAAGCACCGCCAGCGCCAGGGTTAGGGAGAAAATTATGGCTCGTGTTGCAGGCGTAGATTTGCCGCCGAACAAGCGGCTGTGGATTGGGCTGACCGCAATTTACGGAATCGGGCAGGCCCGGGCGCGCGCTTTGGCGGAAAAGGCCAAGGTCGACGCCACTAAGAAGATCAAGGACCTGACCGAAGACGAGCTGACCGCGATCCGGGCGGCGATCGAATCGGAAGGCCGCATCGAAGGCGACCTGCGCAAAGAGCAGCAGATGAACATCCGCCGCCTGATTGAGATTCAGGCGTACCGTGGGATTCGTCATCGCCGCAATTTGCCGGTTCGCGGGCAGCGCACGCACACCAATGCGCGCACTCGTAAGGGACCGCGGAAGGGCGCGGTGGCAGCGAAGAAGATCGCGGCTCGCAAGTAAGAGCCGGTAAGTAAAACGCAGGACAGCAAGTGAAGCAGGGCAAGTCAGGAGAGAGACCAGCGTGGCAAAAGAACCGAAAGACGCAGCGGCAGCGCCAGGCGGAGCACCCGCAGCAGCGGCGGCAAAATCGTCCAAGCGCAAGAAAGAATTCCGCAAGAAGCGCGAGAAGCGCGTGGTACCGCACGGCGTGGTGAACATCCAGGCGACGTTCAACAACACCATCGTCACGCTGACCGATCCGGATGGCCGGGCGGTGAGCTGGTCTTCGGCGGGTTCGGTGGGCTTCAAGGGGTCGCGCAAAGGCACTCCGTACGCCGCGCAGCAAGCCGCCGCAACGGCCGCGGGCGTAGCGCGCGACCAATACGGGATGAAATCGGTGGAAGTGCGGGTGAAGGGACCGGGCGCGGGCCGCGAATCGGCGGTACGTGCGCTGGCTTCTTCCGGGCTGCACATCAACGCGATCAAGGACGTGACGCCGGTTCCGCATAACGGCTGCCGTCCTCCGAAGCGCCGCCGCGTATAGCGCGCCGGAATGATTTTGGGCAAACGAGATTCAGTAAAGAATCAGATTTGTTTTAAAGGAGAGTAGGACCTTGGCAAGACATCGTGAAGCAGTCTGCCGGCTGTGCCGTCGGGAAGGGCAAAAACTCTTTTTGAAAGGCCTGCGGTGTTTTACAGAAAAGTGCGCGATTGAAAAGCGCAACTTCGTTCCGGGTCAGCACGGGCAGGCCCGCAAGGCGAAGATGGTGGGCTACGGGGTGCAGTTGCGCGAGAAGCAGAAGGTGAAGCGCACCTACGGCCTGCTGGAACGCCAGTTCCGCAATTATTTCGAGAAGGCGGAGCGCGAGAAGGGCCCCACGGGTTCGAACCTGATGGTGATGCTCGAACGGCGCCTCGACAACGTGATTTACCGCACGGGCATCGCGGGATCGCGCGCTCAGGCTCGGCAGCTGGTGCTCCACGGCCACATCCGGATCAAGGGAAAGAAAGTGAACATTCCCAGCTATCTGGTGAACGTGGGCGACGACATCGAGCTGAAGAACAACATGCACGAAAACGCGATGGTCCTGGAAGCGCGCAACCTGGCCAAGACCCAGGGCGTGGCTCCGTGGCTGGATATCGATGCGGCGAATTTCAAGGCGAAGGTGGTAGCAATGCCGCGCCGCGAAGACGTGCAGACGCCGCCGATGAACGAACAGCTGATCGTCGAACTTTATTCGAAGTAAGACTAAAACAATTATCAACGTCGAACCGTGAGTTGGTCCGCCGCAAGCGGGCCAGAGGAGTGTCGAGATGTGGAAGGGCTTCCAGAAACCAAAGCGATTGGCAGCAGAACCAGAGACGCTAACCGACAAGTTCGGAAAATTCTCAGCGCAGCCTTTTGAGCGCGGCTGGGGAACCACGGTTGGAAATTCTCTGCGCCGGGCGCTGTTGAGCTCGATCGAAGGCGCGGCCATCACCGCGGTGAAGATTGAAGGCGTGTTGCACGAATTCTCGCCGATTCCGGGCGTGGTGGAAGATGCGACCGACATCATTCTGAACCTGAAGCAGGTGCCGCTGAAGTTGAACACCGACCAGCCCAAGACAATCACGCTGATCGTGGATACGCCGGGACCGGTGACCTCCGCGAAGATCGAAGAAGACGCGGATATCGCCGTATTGGACAAGAACATCTACATCGCCACCGTCAGCGAAGGCGGAAAATTCGAGCTGGAACTTCGGGTGAAGAACGGCCGTGGTTACGTTGCCGCCGATCGTAACTTCGACGAAGATCTGCCGATCGGATACATTCCCATTGATTCGATCCACTCGCCGGTTCGCAAGGTGAATTACGCGGTGGAAGCGGCCCGTTTGGGTCAGATGACCGACTACGAGAAGCTGACCCTGGAAGTCTGGACCAACGCCGCGATCACGCCTCAGGATGCGATTGGCCTGGCGTCGAAGCTGGTGAAGGACCACATGAGCATCTTCATCAACTTCGAAGAGACTCCGGACCTGCCGGACGAGATCATCGAGAACTACAGCGATCCTCGCCTGGAATTCCTGGACCGCTCAGTGGAAGAGCTCGAACTTTCGGTGCGTTCCTACAATTGCCTGAAGAACGCGAACATCCAGAACCTGCGCGAACTGGTGCAGAAGACCGAATCCGAAATGCTGAAGACCAAGAATTTCGGGCGCAAGTCGCTGAACGAGATCAAGGACATCATGCACAAGATGGGCTTGAGCCTCGGAATGAAATTCGACGAGCACGGCCGGATCATCTGGCCGCCGCTGCCGAGCCAGACGGCTCCGGCACCGTCCGAGGGGGATGCCTCGGCGCTGTAATCGCAACGCTCAGGTAGACGGACATGAGACACCTTAAGTCAGGATCAAAACTCGGGAAGCAGCCGGCGCATCGCCGGGCCGTGCTGCGCAACCTGGTCACCAACCTCATCGAGAAAGAGCGCATCCACACCACGATTCTGCGGGCGAAGGCGACCCGCCGGATTGCGGAAAAGATGATCACGCTGGGCAAGCGCGATTCACTGCATGCCCGCCGGCAGGCTGCGGCGTTCCTGATGACCACCGGGGCCACCGAAAAGCTGTTCAAGGATCTGGCGCCGCGTTTTGCGGATCGTCCGGGCGGCTACACCCGCATCATTCACGCGGGCTGGCGTTTGGGCGACGGCGCGGATCTGGCGATTCTGGAATTCATCGGCTCGGAATTGAAGAAGAAGGAAAAGCCGGCGCGCAGGAAGGCGCAGGTGGAAGAGCCGGAAGAGAAGGAAGCCACGGCAGCGAAGTAGAATCCTAACAATTCAAAATTTAACGCCCGCTGGGAGATGATCCTGGCGGGCGTTTTGTTTTTGGGGCTGAATTGCGATTTGGCCTACGTTTAGGCGCGGGCCATTTCGGCCAGCTTTAAAACCGTGCGCCAATTGCGGGCCGTGCTGGTGGTCTTTAAGTTCGAATCGAAGTAGGCGTTGGTGAGTTTGGAGTTGCCGGCGCCATTTGGGAGCAGCAGATAGATTTCGCGGCCGAGCACTTTGAAAGTGTCGCCGGGGGAACGGTTTGGATCGAGCGAGGCGATCTGCGCGGCAGTTGGTTCGGACGCGAGAAAGCTGACGTGCATGCGTTCTTTGTCGGGGTCTGCTTTCGGGAATGGATTTCGGCGGATGACTGCTTCCAATTCGTCGGCCGTGCGCAGGATTACCGGGACGGGGAAGCCGAACTTCTTTTCGATGCGCGATGCGAGGGTCGCCTCATGCAGGTTGGAGTTTTCCGCCGAGCAGAAGACGACGTTGCCACTCTGAATGTAGGTGGCCACGTCGGAGCAGCCGCATTTCGCGAACAGCGCCGCCAATTCCTTCATGGGGACGCTGTGTTTGCCGCCCACGTTGATTCCACGCAGCAGGGCCACGGATCGGACGACTGTTTTTGCGGCGCTCATCGGCTAGATTTCTGCTACCTGGGCCACAGTTGCGTGGCCTATTTAATTCCAAACCAGGAGTTGTATATGGCCTTTTGCTTCGGAGTTGGGTTGTCCACCGGCTTCAGCGAATAGTGCGGATTCGGGTCGGTGGTTAGCGTGGCTGAGAATTCCTTGAATTCGCCGAGGCGCAGGACGGTGATGCGGACGGTTTCGCCCGGCTTGTGCAGGGCAAGTTGCGGAGTCAGGCCATCGGAATCGATAGCGCGGCCGTCGATGGCGAAGATCACGTCGTCATTGCTGAGGCCCGCGGTTTCGGCGGGGCTACCGGGTGCGACGTTGCGAATTTGGGCGTGAGTGTTGTCGTCTGATTTCTTGGTTTCGATGCCAAGCCAGGCGACGTCGGCGTCAATTTTCTTGGTGACTTCGATGCCGGCCAACCCGAAATACTTCTCGTAGGGAATTGTTTCCTTGCCGGAGATGTAGCGGCGGAACAAATCGGAAACATCCTGGTTTCCGGCGACTTCGTTCGCGGCGTGGATTGCGTCTTCCGGCTTGAAACCGGGCTTGGGCAGCGCATAGCGCGAATAGAGCAGGCGCATCCAGTCGTCGAGCGATTTTTGATTGTTGGTGCTGTCGCGAATGGCGAAATCGAGGATGTGGCCCATCAGCTGGCCGCCGTCGTAATACGAGTAATAGGTGTTGCCGAGATTGTTGGCCTGCGAAATGGACATCGGATTGGAGAACCAGGTATCCCAGCTGGTGTCTTCGATGCTGCGTTCTTTCAGGCCCGGCTTGGCTTCGTAATTTGTGATCTGCTTGGCGATGTTGTCCAGATATTGCTGCGGGGTTACCAGGCCGGATCGTTCGACGGCCAGAGCGCCGTAGTAACTGGTGAGGCCTTCGGAGATCCAAAGCGAAGGGGTGTGGACCATCTGAGTGTAGTCAAAGGGGCCGAGGGGCAGGGGACGAAGGCGTTTGACGTTCCAGGCGTGGAAAAATTCGTGGGCGGTGACGAATAGTTTCAGGTCGTACTGGTTCATCGCGCTATTGGGCAAGGGCTGGGTCGAATCCCAGTCGGTGCCGAAATTGATTTGGGTGGAATTGAGGTGTTCGAGGCCCCCGCCGGTCTTGGGCCAAATGTGAAAAATGAAATAGTAGTCCTTGAAGGGAGCCGCCTGAGGAGTGCCGGTGACCGGCTGAAACATGGGCACGATGGTGGCGACGGTTTTCTGCAGGTCGTCGGCAAATTTCGAGAAGTCTTTCTTGTTTACGACGTCGTGAACGATGACGTGGTAGGTGGTGCCGAGAACTTCGAAGTCTTTTTCGGCGAAATCGGAAATTTCGAGCGGGGCGTCCGCGAACCAGTCGTAGTCGGCGGCACGGAAAGTGTGGTCGCTGGTGTGTTCCATTCCGGTGGCGATTTTCCAGCCGG
The DNA here is from genome assembly GCA_963847695.1 of uncultured Acidobacteriota bacterium. Taxonomy (GTDB): domain Bacteria; phylum Acidobacteriota; class Terriglobia; order Acidiferrales; family UBA7541; genus Palsa-295. The sequence continues at coordinate 375,495 of CAWKAX010000009.1, forward strand.
TGGGCGCGGCGATGGAGAGTTCGATGGGGCGATTTTTGCCGTCGACTAGGTACATCCACAAGGAAGGGCCGCCGATGAAGGCGTGGCGCTCGTTGTACTGGGCGATGTTGTTCTGTAGCTGATTGGCGAAGACCTGGTAGGAAACGGTGACGGCGGTGGCTCCGGCGAGATCGATTTGCCAAGTCTGGCTGTCGGTCTTGCGCCAGACGAGTTCCTTGCCATCGGCTGTGACCGCGCGGAAGCGCTGGACGTTCGCTGCGTAATTTTGGATGTAGTAGGAGCCGGGCGCCCAGTCGGGAATGGCGAAGGTGACGGCCGCGCCTTTCAGTCCGTCGGCGTGAATTTTCACGTCCATCAGGTGGGTGTTGGGTTTTTCAAAAGCCAATTCATATTGCAGCGGCGCGGGCGGAGCAGTGGCCCCCAGCCGGTGACGCAAAGGTGGCTGAGCCGGAGCACAAAAATGCTTTCGCCACTAGCGCCGCGACAGATAATTTTCGAAGGAACATGAGAGTCACCTTAGGAGTTTCAGGATTTACCAGGTGTTGAAATCTTAGACTGAAGAGCGGCTGATTCGGTTTCGAGACGCTGCCGCCGGGTGCCACGCAAAAGTACTACGAGCGAAGCTACAAGCTGCGCCGCGATTCCGCCAGAGGTATCGATCAGGACGTCGGTGAAGGCGGCTCCGCGGCCGGGAACGAACGACTGGTGAAATTCGTCCAGCCCGGCGTAGCAGAAAACGATCAAAACTGTAACCAGCGCCCAACGCAGGTGCCAACCTTTTTCTCCGGCGCGGACGGCGCGCAAAATCAGCAGGCTGAGGATGAAATACTCGGTGAAGTGGGCGCACTTACGAATGATGTGGTGAAGGAATTCGAGCGTTTCCGGGGAAGCGCTGGGCAGCAGCCAATGCAAGAAGGGAATAATGATGTGGCTAGTGTGCTCCGACGAAAATCCCTGGGTGGAAAAACCGGAGATGGCCACGGCCCAGAGGAGTGCAGGCCACCAGCGCTTCAGCCAGTTCATAGGGTGCGGCCTGCGCAAGCGGCGCAGGTTGCGAAAGGTGGATTGGAAGCGGCTGCACTATTCGAGCCGGTAGTTGGGAGCTTCGCGGGTGATGATCACGTCGTGAACGTGGCTTTCGCGCAAGCCGGCCGAGGAAATGCGGATGAATTTGGCGCGTTCGTGCAGTTCCTGCAGATTGGCCGCGCCGCAGTAGCCCATGCCGCTGCGCAAGCCGCCGACCAACTGGTCGACCAGTGCGGCAAGCGGACCTTTGTAGGGAACCTGGCCCTCGATGCCTTCGGGCACCGATTTGCCGCGGGCGACTCCCTCTTGCGCGTAGCGATCCGCGGAGCCAGCTTCCATGGCGCCGAGCGAGCCCATGCCGCGATAGGATTTGAAGGTGCGGCCCTGATACAAAATGGTTTCGCCGGGCGATTCTTCGGTGCCGGCGAAGAGGCCGCCGATCATGACGGAAGTGCGCCGGCGGCGATGGCTTTGGTGATGTCGCCGGAAAATTTAATGCCGCCGTCGGCGATGACTGGGACGCCGGTGCCTTTGGCGCGCGCGCGGACTCGATGATGGCGGTGATTTGCGGCACACCGGCGCCGGTGACGATGCGCGTGGTGCAGATGGAACCGGGGCCGATGCCGACCTTGATGGCGTCGACGCCGAGGGCGATCAGGTCGCGCGCGCCTTCTTCGGTGGCGACGTTGCCGGCGATCACCTGGATCGTCGGGATGGTTCTTTTTCACGGCGCGACGGCTTCGAGGACGCGAGTGGAGTGGCCGTGGGCGGTATCGACGACCAGCACATCGACTTTTTCGCGGGCCATTTCTTCGGCGCGTTCGAGGAAGTCTCCGGTGGCGCCGATGGCGGCGCCGACGCGCAGGCGGCCGTGCTCGTCTTTGGTCGGCGTTAGGAAATTCGATTTTCTTCTGGATGTCTTTTACGGTGATCAGGCCTTTGAGGATGAAATCGGCGTCGACGACCAGGAGTTTTTCAATGCGGTGGCGCTGCAGAATTTTTTCAGCTTCGTCGAGCGTGGTGCCGACCGGAACGGTGACCAGGCTGTCTTTGGTCATGATGGCGCTGACCGGCTGATCGAGGTTGCGTTCAAAGCGCAGGTCGCGATTGGTGAGAATGCCGACCAGGCGCTGGCCGCGGGTGACCGGCAGGCCGGACACTTTGTACTTGTTCATGATGTCGAGCGCCTGGCGCACGGTGAGTTCCGGCGAAATGGTGACTGGGTCGACGATCATGCCGCTTTCGGAACGCTTGACCTTGTCGACTTCCTCGGCCTGGCGGTCGATGGTCATGTTGCGGTGAATGAAGCCGATGCCGCCCTGGCGCGCGATGGCGATGGCCAGGCGCGCGTCGGTGACCGTATCCATGGCCGAAGCGACGATCGGAATATTCAGCGCGATTTTGCGCGAGAGGCAGGTGCGCGTATCGGTCTGGGTGGGGAGCACGGAAGACTTGCCCGGGAGCAGCAGGACGTCATCAAACGTCAATGCTTCGGGAATGGGGCCATCAATCATCAAAACTCCTATGATTCAAAAAAGCGCTTCAAAACGAAAAAGCCCAGCAACCTGCGCCGGGCTGAATGGAAGTGCACATGTAGCGAATCGGTTCCATTAGGGAAGTTTATATTTTAGAGGCATGAGCGGAACGAAATCAAGTTTCGGGTAGCGGCGCGCATTTTCGGCGGTTGTGCTGGCGCGAAAATTCGGATACCAATGTACGGTGCAATTTACAGAGATGAAAATCAGGCAGCTGGCTGCGGCGGATGCTTTTGTATATCGCGAATGCCGGCTGGAGGCGCTGCGCGGGAATCCAGAGGCGTTTGGCAGCACGTACGAGCAGGAATATCCGCAGGCTCTGGATTGGTTCGCGGGCCGGCTGCGCAGCGCGGACATGTTCGGCGCGTTTCGCGGTGCGGAACTGCTGGGGATCGCGGGATTGCTGGTCAGCAAAGGCCAGAAGGAAGCGCACAAAGGACTGCTGGTGAGCATGTACGTTCGTCCGGTGGCGCGGAAGACGGGATTGGGCCGGCAGCTGGTGGAGACGATAATCGAATTCGCGCGCGAGCGCGTGGAAGTGATCCAGCTTTCGGTGGTCAGCGAGAATGAGGGGGCGATCCGGTTGTATCAGGAATTGGGTTTTACGGAATGGGGACGCGAGAGGAAGGCGTTGAAACAGGATGGCCGTTATTACGATGAGATTTGGATGGCCCGGGATTTAACTTGAGTCGCGAGTTCAAACCGCACCCTCTGCTGCGAAATCCGCACGTGATGACCATCGCCTCCAATTTCTGGAGGCGGCGGTACCGCTGCTCGGTCCCAGCGTGACGCGCTGGTTTGCAACCGAGCCGGGCACGAAGATTCGCGTGGAGTGCCACTGGCAAAGCGCGCCACGATTGCATCCGACGATGGTGGTGCTGCACGGGCTGGAAGGGTCGTGCGATTCGGGTTACGTGCGTGGGACCGCAGAGAAGGCCTGGGTGGCGGGCTTCAACGTGGTGCGGATGAACCAGCGGAATTGCGGCGGCACGGAGAAGATGTCGAACACGCTCTACCATTCGGGATTGAGCGGGGATATTTTGGGGGTGGTGACGGAACTGATCGAGCAGGACGGGATGCCGGAAGTTTAGTGGGATTTTCGATGGGCGGCAACCTGGTGCTGAAAATGGCCGGGGAACTGGGCGCGGACGCGCCGGATGAATTGCGGGCGGTGGGGGCGGTGGCTCCGGCGCTGGATCTGGCGGCGTGCGCGGATGCTTTAGCCGAGCCGCGGAATTTTATCTACGAGAGGCATTTCGTGAAGCGGCTGAAAAGGCGGATGCGGCTGAAGGCCAGCCTTTTTCCGGAATTGTTTCCGATGGCCGAGATGGAAGGGTTCGAGGATGTGGGGTTGCGGTGCGCGGTTTTGACGATGTGGTCACCGCACGTTTTTGCGATTTTCGGGATGCCAGCGATTACTATGCGCGCTCGAGCGCAGCGGTGGTGGCAGCGGCGATTCGTTTACCCGTGCTGATCATTACGTCGAAGGACGATCCGTTTGTGCCGTTCGGGCCATTCGAAAATGCGGCGATTCGAAATAATCCGAACATTACGCTCGTGGCGACGGAGCGCGGTGGACATTGCGCGTTCATTTCGCAGGAGGGCGGCGCGGAGCGTTTTTGGGCCGAAGCGAGAATCGTGGAATACTGCCAGAGCAAATCGCGGCTGGATGTGGCGAATCACGCGGAAAGCGCACGAGAGCCAGTTCAGGCGATCGGCTTTTCCAGCGAAGGCTGAAATCCGGCGGTGAGTAGCTGGGCCAGTACCGTTTCTGAAATCGCCATGTCGTCCTCCAGGCGCAAACCGTAATCTCCCGGCACGTAAATTCCCGGTTCATTCGAAAAGGTCATGTTTGGCTGCAGAATGATTTTGCTGCCGCGCACGAGGTACGGATATTCGTGCTCGTCGAGGCCGATGCCGTGGCCCAGGCGATGAGTGAAAAATTTGTAGTTGGGGCCGAACCCGGCGTCGATGATCACCTTGCGCGCAGCATCGTCCACTGAGCCACACTCATGACCGGCTACAGCTGCCGCTAGCGCTGCGTCTTGCGCGCCGCGAACGATCTCGAACGCGCGCTGCAATTTTTCGGTGGGCTTACCCAGCACGCCGGTGCGGGTGATGTCCGAATGATAGCCCTCCACCGTGGTCCCGCCGTCGATCAAGATGCCCATGCCCTCGCGGAGGATTTGTTCTTCGTGCGTGCCGTGGGGAAGGGCGGCGGAAGGCCCGAACAAGACGAGTGCGTCACCCTCCAGATTCATTTTGGCAAAGCCGAGTTCGAGCATCCTACCGACCTGGCGCTGGGTCATGCCTTCGCGCAGGGAAGCGAAGAGCACCTTATAGACGTCGAAGGTCGCGTCGCAGGCCAAGCGCATCAGCTCCAATTCGTGCGGACTTTTCTGCGCGCGGCATAGGTCGATGACCGGGCTGCCACTGACAAAATCGAGAGCGGTTGCGGCCTGACGCATGCGGTCAAAGAACCCGTAATACATGGGCGCATCGACTCCGACCTGGCCGGTGGTCACTCCACGGTCGCTGAGCGTTTTTGCCGCGATGGCGAACGGGCTTTCGTCCTCCTGCCAAGTGCGAATTTCGATGGGCCACTGGAGTTGCTCCCGCAGGCGGCCCTCTTCGAAGGACGGTGAGACCAGGAAGGGATCGCCATGGCGCGGGATCAGCAGCGCGAGGATGCGTTCGCTAGGCCACCAGCGGATGCTAGTGAAATAGCGCAGCGACGTGCCGGGAGCGATGAATAGAGCCTGGAATTGCGGTTTCGAATCGGTCATCAACTGCTGCGCACGCGCGATGCGCTGCTGGTATTCCTCGGCGGTTATGGGTTTCACGCGGGAGCCAAGCGGCCTCAAGGAATCAAAGGCGGGCGGCAGCGCGGCAGGTGCGGAGGTTTGCTGCGCGACGACGGCGGAGGATGTAATAGCGTTGGCCGTCGCGCCAGCGGTGGCGAGGGAGGCGGTCTTCAACATTTCACGCCGCGAAATTTTCATGGGTCTCCGGTAAGGGTTAGTGGAAGTGTGAAACGAGGACCGCGTCGGTAAGGCCGCGTCCCTGGGCGAAAAGGATCTGCTTGCCATCGGGAGATTGAGTGAAAGCCCAGATGGTCAAATCATCGGGGAAGGTCATGATGCGCTTGGCCGCGACGTGCGGGGCGCCCGTGAGATTCACCGGCTGAGCCCACAGGCTGTAGGTTTCATCTTCCAGTTTCATGAAGAGTACGTTGCGCCCATCGTTGGTCCATTCGATCTTGTGTCCACCTTCACCCTGGTAGGCCACGGTAATGGGAAGATCGTACGTGGCGCGTACGTCGCCACCTTCGATGCCGACAATGTAGAGTTTGGGCGCCTGCAGAGGATCGGGATCCATGAGTGCGGCCAGATATTTTCCGTCCGGAGACACGCGCGCGGAGTAGTAGTTGCCTTTGGCGACGACCGTCGGGTTTCCACCGTCGATGCCGACCCGCATCAGCGCGGGAGAATCGGAGGACTCCAGATAAATGACAGATTGCCCGTCCGGAGTGCAGTCGGGCAGAACGCCATAGGGAGTGGTGCTCAATTGCTTCGCTTCGTTTCCGTCGAGATCCGAGCGCCAGATGGAAATGCCGCCGGATTCGTTGCGCGAACCGTAGACCATGTACTTCGGGTCACGGCCACAGGCAGCCGGCCAAAAAAGCGAGGTGGAGTTAGTTGAAACATCGCGAGAGTCGCTGCCATCGAGGCCGACCGAAGCGAGACGAACCGAGCCGTTGCTGTAGTACTCGTACAAAACTCGATTTGCGGAAGGCCACGCGACGCCGCCAATGCCGTCGGCGCGGCCGATGCCGGAGGTGACTTGGGTCGGTGGCGACAGCGCGGTGCTGCCGAAGTTTGCGCGCCACAGGCTGCCGGACCAGGTGATCTGCACGGTGGCGAGAGTCGAGCCATCCGATGTGATGCTGAGGTTCTGATAAAAATTCAGGTCGTTGGTGACGCGGCGTTTTTCGCCGGAAGGATAGCTGACCGACCAAATCTGCGGATTGGACGAGATGCGGGCAGCGGAACTGAAAAGAATCGCGGAGCCGTCGGGCAACCAAGCCATCTGGCGAGGGAACTGCCAGGCTTCGGATCCGATTTGGGTGGGCTTGCCGGAATCGACGGCGACCGCTTCGACGATATATTTAGAGAAATCACCCTTTGGCGTCTGGGCCACGGCGATGACTTTGCCATCGGGCGACCAAGCCGGCCCTTGAAAAGAAAAAACCGCGGGATCGTGCAGCGTGTACAAGGCTTTTTCGCCGGAGCCGTCGGCATTGGCGATGAGCAGACTGGGAGTTTTTTGTTGCGGCGCCTGGCGAGCAAAAACGAAACGCTTGCCGTCGGGCGAAAAACTGAGAGGCGAATCGATATCGAGCAGAATTTGCGAAGGGGTTCCACCGAGAGACGGAACCTTATAAAGGGTGCGGACCGGATTGCCGGTGATCGCTTTGTTGTAATAGAGATAATTTCCGTCGAGAGAAAAAACGATTCCGAAAATTTCGCCGGGAGTGCCGGGGACGACTTGGGCGGTGCTGCCGGTTCCCAATTGGCGGACCCACACGCCGTGGCCGTTCTTTTCGTCCTGAATGTAGGCCAGCCATTTTCCGTCGGCTGAAATGGTGGCGGAATGGATGTTTCCGCTGGAGGTGATCGGCGTGATGGTCATTTGCGCGAAATCGGAGGAGGTGTTGTCGTGATGGCCGGTGTCGCGCATGTGCAGAACCAGCGCAACGACGGCGATGAGTGCGATGACTAGCGGCGCGATTTTCGCGACGGTCCGCCAGGGTGACGAAGGCCCGGGAATGGCGTTGGACTGGGCCGATGACGTGGCCCCCGAGGAAGGCGCTGGGAAAGGCACTCTGCGTCGAACCATACGACGTTCCGGTTGGTGGTCCCGGCGGCAAAGTGCCGGAAGGCACTGCCGACTTCCAAGATCCGCTCGAGCCGGTGGGGACGCTGGAAGAATTGGTATCGCGCTTCAAGCGTTTCAAATCGCCGCGCAGTTCGGCGGCGGTCTGGTAACGAAGATCCCGATCTTTTTCGAGAGATTTGCCGACAATTTCTTCTAGCTTGGGCGGCAGATCTGGATTCAGGGTGGACGGTGCGGCGGGAGTGCGATTCAAAATTGCGTCGAAAATAACTGCGAAGTATTGCCGCTGAAAGCGGCCTGGCCGGCGGACATTTCGTAAAGCACCGCGCCAAAGCTGAAAAGATCGCTACGCGCATCTAGTTTTTCGCCGCGAGCCTGTTCGGGCGACATGTAGGCGATGGTGCCGAGCGCGGAGCCCGGGCTGGTGAGAAATAGATTATCAGTGGTGGGCTTGGTGACGGAATTTCCCGCGCCCATGGTTTCGGCGACGCTGCTGGGGCGGTTTGTTTGGCGAGGCCGAAATCGAGAATTTTCGCCTGGCCGCGCGAAGTGATGAAAATGTTAGCGGGCTTGATGTCGCGATGAAGGATTCCGCGGGAATGGGCGGCGTCGAGTGCGTCGGCCATTTGCGCGCCGAAATCGAGCAGGGCATCGGTGGCCATCGGCCGCCCTGCGATGTGTCCGCGCAGCGTTTGGCCCTCCATTAATTCCATCACGAGAAAGGGCGGGCCGTTGTGTTCGCCGACGTCGTAAATGGTGCAGATGCCCGGATGATTCAAGGAGGATGCCGCGCGGGCTTCACGCTGGAAGCGTTCGAGCGACGCCGGGTCCTTGGCTAAATCCTGGGTGAGGAATTTCAGCGCGACCTGGCGGCCCAGGCGCGTATCTTCCGCGCGAAAAACCTGGCCCATGCCGCCTGCGCCGACCGCGTCGATGATGCGGTAATGCGAAATTGTTTCGCCAATCATTGCGGGTGGACGCCATCGTAAACAAGTTATGAACAACACGCAAGACAGCAGGCGCGACGTATTGCGTATGTTAAGCTGCATCGAATACGGGGCGAAGAAAACACGAAGCCAATCCGTGATGGATCGATCCCCTTGTTGGCGGGAAACCAAAAAGCGAGGTGTGCCACAAATTGGCACAATCGATTTGGATTCAGAAATCTTCCGACTTCCGCGAAAAGAATCACAACTTTTCCAAGTCGAGGGTTTCACTGGAAGCCAACGTAGGACCCGGCCTCGGGTCGTCTGTCAGTACGAAATAAGGAGAAATGAAATGGGGATTCCGACGAAGGGTATGGGTGTGTTCTTAGCACTCGCGGCCGCGGTGGCGCTCTCGGGCTGCGGTGGCGGCGGAACAAATTCCACGACTCCGCAGGTTGGACAAGCTTCGATTTACACCGTTGGCACCGATGCGCCGTTGCCCAGCGTGGTTTCGTGCGAAGTAAACGTGACCGGAATCAGTTTGAAAACGGTGGAACCGCGGTCAGCGTGCTGGCCCAGCCGGCGATAGTAGACTTCGCGCAACTCAGCGGATTGCATCAACTGTTAGATCTAACGGCGGTGCCGACTGGAACCTATACCTCGGCGACCATCACGATTGCCTCGCCGGTGATTGGGTTTATCGATACGTCGGTGACGCCGCCGGTGGTGAATACCATCAATGGCACGCTAACGCAGTCAACGGTCACGGTGAATTTCGCGCAGCCGGTGACGGTAAGCAACGCGGATTTGTTCGGGCTGCGGATGGAATTCGATCTGCGGCAGTCTCTGCAGACGGACCAGAACGGGCAGGTGACTGGCGCGGTGAATCCCGTGTTTGAAGTGGCTTTGCTCGATGCCGTGGACTCGCAAGTTTCGATCGACGACTTTCATGGCGGCGTGGTCGGTGTGACCGGCCCGAATACGTTCACGATTCAGGGACCACACGGGCGGCAATGGACGGTCGAGGCCGGGGATAGCACGGTTCTCGACGACCCGACCATGCCGATCAGTTCGTTCACGACCACTACGATTGTGGAAGTTTCCGGCACGCTCGACCCGGTGTCGCATGACATCGTGGCGTCGGAAATCGAAGTGGTCTCCAACAACAGCTTCTACCTGGGCGGATTGTTCACGAATATCCGGCCGAGTCCGGGTGCGGCGACGCAGGCAGATCTATACGTACGCGATGAACTGCCGGCGATCAATGGCATCTCTGATGGTCAGATCGAAACGCTGGACCTGAATGGGTCGGAAAATTATTTGATCGAGCATATTCACCTGCCGCTAACCACGCTGCTCTTCAATAATTCCGAATTGGCCGCGGGACAGCGAGTCGGCATAGGCGGAGCGATTTCCACCGCGAATGGCGCCACGACACTGACGGTTCATCGAGTCGTTTTGAAGCGTCAGGGGCAGGCCGGGACCTGGGTGCCCGGCAGCACGGTGGTGCAGAACAACAACGCCGGAACGTTTCAGTTGAACGACAACTGGACGGCCGGCGTGCTGTTGCCTGCACCGCTGACGGTGATGACCGCGAACGACACCAACTTCATCAATCTCAGCGGACTCTCGGCGCTGCAAGGCACCACGGCGCTGCGGATTCGCGTGGTTGGTTTCATCATCGTGAACCAAGCGACCGGCCAGCCGGTGATGGTGGCGCGTTCGGTGGAGCAATTGAGTTCGTAGCCTGTTACGGATTGGCAGGCTTCAGCCAATCTGGACAGGCCACGATGCGTTGGCCTACCGCCCCGCCGGAAGTTCGGCGGGGCGTAGATTTTTGCTTGCCGGCCGCGGCGCGGCGGATACAATCGCGGCCATGAGCCAACCGGACACGTTCGCGGAATTCTGGAGTTTTTATGTGCTGGCGCATCGGCAGTTGGCGACGCGCATTTTTCACACCGTAGGCACATTGTCAGGATGGAGCTTATTGGTCGCAGCGATCGTCTTGCGCAGGCCCTGGCTGGTGCTGGCCGCGGTGGTGGTTCCCTACGCGTTCGCGTGGTTCTCGCATTTCTTTGTGGAGCACAATCGGCCGGCGACGTTCGGGCATCCGCTGTGGTCCTGGCTGGCGGATCAGAAGATGGTGGCGATGGTGCTGGCGGGGAAGATGGGGGGGGAAGTGGGGCGTTGCGCGCAAGGACAGAGCGGCGCGAGTGCGAATTAGTTTTCTGAGACTAGCGTTCGATCTGTACCGCGACAATCTGTTTGCCGCGCGCGGTCATCTGAATCGCGAACGGGGGACGTACGCCGGCTCCGTGGACGATAGCCCCGCGCACTTCACCATTTGGTCCCGGACCGTACCGATCGAGATCGTAGACCGCCCCGTTGCAGGGATCGACGACCATGGGATGGTCGGCGGTGTAATGGAACTGATTCGCAATCACCGTTAGGTCGGTAATGTATTGCATCTCGCAGCTGCCGAAAGGTTCGCGCAGCGAAATTCCCCAATACACATTGTTCGGCAGATGAACGACCAGCGCCGGCACGTCATCGGCGGTCTGCGGCGCGCGGAAGACAAATTGCTTAGAGGCCCAGGGTTTGGCCAGTTCGGCTGTGGTGGCTATGGGGCCCGGACCGATGGCTACATTCTTGGCCGGCTCCTGCGCGGTGCGGCAGCGGGTAACGGCACGGGCATGGATGGTACGACCTCCGCGCCCGGCGCCTGACTTTTCGCCGAAGTCGAGTGGCTATGCCAGAACAAAATCCCACCGATGAGCAGCAGCAGCTCACGCCAATCGCGATTACGACTCCAGGCTGAAAAAACGATTCGGGGCCGGCCGATTCTGATATCCGGATCCAGCGGGCCCGGCGGCTCCGGCGCGGCTTTCGATGCGCGCGGCATTTCCGGTAACGCCGGGAATGGTCGGGTCTTGCGGTTTAAAAGGATCGAGATGCTTGGGTTCGTCAGTCATGCTGGGTTTGACCGCGGTAAGTTCAAGCTTGAGTGGGTTCGCTGATCTTTTGCAACGGGCTATTGCGGTGTGAGTTAACGCTTAGGCGACGGAGCGGAATAGCGGCGGTAAGTTAGCGAAGCGGGACGTCTCTCGCTATACTAAAGCGGGTCTTTCTAAATGCACGTCGTGATGCGCGACGTATTCGTGAAGATTGGCCAGGATCAGCAGGAGTTCGAGCATGCGGTCGCGTTGTTCCGGACAGGGCTCTTCGGCGCTTTCTTCTAGATTTTTTACGGTGGCGAGCGCGTCCGACAGCAGCCATTCCAGGCTTTCTTTGCTCAGCGGAATTCCTTCGCGGCAGCGGGTGAGGGCTTGATCGGAACGCACGAAGGCTTCATCGAGAAAATGATCGAGGCACAATTGGGCGCTGGAGAGCGCGGGTGGGGCGGAATTCGCGCATCCGGCGCGGTGGCAGTGAACGGAAGTTGCGGCTGTCATTGTTCTAACCTCGAATCTCAGTACGGTCGGGGGCCGAAGGATGCGGGAGAGATTAGCACAAAATTTTCAGATGCAAATGACGGTGAGTTGTAAACAGCAACACCCGTGGGTCTGCGTGAAAATCGCCAGGCGGAAGCGTTAACGCGACGGAATGCGGCGCGAAACTAGGCGGTTTCGCCGTGACATTTCTTGTACTTCTTACCGGAGCCACAGGGGCAAGGATCGTTGCGTCCTACTTTGGCCGCAGCGCGAGTGGGCTTGGGCGGTTCAACGGGAGCAGAGCCGGCCTGGAATTGCATTTGTTGCTGTTGGCGACGCTGCCTGCGTTCGATTTCTTCCGGCGAAAATTGGGAAAGTCCGCGCGGCGTTTGCGGCGGTGCGGCTGCTGCAGGCGGAGGTCCTGACGTGGAAGTTGACGACGACTGCGGCAGCGCCTGCGCTGTTGGAGTCCCTGGGGCCGGGTTTTGCGGCGTTTCCGCCGGGCGAACGAGGTACAGGAAACGAACGGCCTCAGTATCAATCCGGTCCATCATGTCTTCGAAGAGCGTGAAGGCTTCCCTCTTGAATTCGACCAGCGGATCTTTCTGGCCATAGCCGCGAAGGCCGATGCCTTCCTTCAAGTGGTCGAGAGTAAGAAGGTGGTCTTTCCACTGGGCGTCGACGATGTCGAGCAGGATGTGGCGTTCGAGCCAGCGCAACGTCTGCGCGCCGAAAAGAATTTCCTTCTCCTCGTAGCGCGCCTTACTTTTTCGACCAGCGTCATCGGCGAGCGTTGTCGTGATTCGGCTTTGCGAGGTCGATGCCCGCCGCTTTCAGATCGAATCCAAATTGATTCAGAACCTCATTTGAAAACTGCGTGACGTTCCACTGATCAGGATGCTGTTCCGCGGGCAATACGTTTCGACCAGCTCGTCCGCGATCGCCTCGGCGCGCTCGAGCACAAATTCCTTTTGGTCGCGGCCTTCGAGAAACGAGCGGCGCAGGGAGTAGATCGTCTCGCGCTGCTTGTTCATCACGTCGTCGTATTCGAGCAGGTGTTTGCGGGCTTCGAAGTTCTGCGCTTCGACGGCTTTTTGCGCGTTCTCGATGCGCTTGCTGATGAGCTTGGACTCGATCGGCACGCCTTCGGTCATGCCGAGCCAGTGCATCAGGCTTTTACGTTCTCGCCGCCGAAAATGCGCAGCAGATCGTCTTCGAGCGAGAGGAAAAATCGCGAAGAGCCGGGATCGCCCTGGCGGCCGGCGCGTCCGCGAAGCTGATTGTCGATGCGGCGAGCTCATGGCGCTCGGTGCCCAGAATGTGCAGGCCACCCATGGCGACGACTTCATCGTGCTCGAGCTGGCATTGCTCGGCGAACTGGTCGTAGATCGGCTTCCACTGATCGAGCGGAACCTGGAAGATTTTGCCTTCCAGCTGGAACAGCACCATGGCGGATTGCGGCGCCGTTGGTAGGAGCTTCGGCGCCTGCTGCCGCCGCGGCATCTGCCTGCGCCGGAGTTTCGGTCCCGGGCGCGTGCGATCACGAGCTGGCCGGCGCGTAGGGCATCGCCAGCTTGTTCTTCAGGCAATAATCGCGCGTCATCGCTTCGGGATTGCCGCCCAGCAGAATGTCGGTGCCGCGGCCGGCCATGTTGGTGGAAACGGTGACCGCGCCTTTGCGTCCGGCCTGCGCGATGATTTTCGCTTCGCGCTCGTGCTGCTTGGCGTTCAGCACCTGGTGCGGAATGCCGGCCTTTTCAGCAGCTCGGCAATATTTCGGATTTCTCGATGGAGATGCTGCCGACCAGCACGGGCTGGCCGCTTTCGTAATATTGCCGGATGCCGGCGGCGCGCGTGCCATCTTCCTGAATGATGCCGTTGACCACGGCTTCGTATTTTTCGCGCTCGGTGCGGTAGACCACGTCGGAGTACTCGATGCGGATCAGCGGCCGGTTGGTGGGGATGGCCACCACTTCGAGCTTGTAGATCTTGTCGAATTCGGGCGCTTCGGTTTCGGCCGTTCCGGTCATGCCGGAAAGCTTTTTGTACATGCGGAAATAATTCTGGAAGGTGATCGTGGCGAGCGTCTGGTTTTCGCGCTCGATCTTGACGCCTTCTTTGGCTTCGACGGCTTGGTGCAGTCCGTCGGACCAGCGGCGGCCGGGCATCTGGCGGCCGGTGAATTCGTCGACGATGATGACTTCGCCGTCTTTCACCACGTAATCCACGTCGCTTGCTGAAAAGCGTGTGCGCGCGCAGCGCCTGATAGACGTGGTGGATAATCTCCATGTTCGCGGGATCGTAGAGATTGCCGAGGCCCAGCAGCCGCTCGCACTTGGATACGCCTTCTTCGGTGAGCGTGGCGGTGCGATGTTTTTCGTCGAGGTGTAATCGATGTCCATGAATGAGCTTGGGAATGATTTTGTCGATGCGGTAGTACTTGTCGGTGGATTCCTCGGCGGGGCCGGAAATAATCAGCGGAGTGCGCGCTTCGTCGATCAGGATGGAGTCGACTTCGTCGACGATGGCGAACTGGTGTCCGCGCTGGACGCAATCCTCGAGATCGTACTTCATGTTGTCGCGCAGATAGTCGAAGCCGAATTCGTTGTTGGTGCCGTAGGTGATGTCGGCGGCGTAGGCGGCGCGGCGCTGCGACGTCGTCGAGGTCGTGCACGATCACGCCCACCGTCAGGCCGAGCATCTTGTAGATCGGGCCCATCCACTCGGCGTCGCGGCGGGCCAGGTAATCGTTGACGGTGACGATGTGCACGCCGCTGCCGGCCAGGGAATTCAGGTAGGCGGGCAGCGTGGCGACCAGCGTTTTGCCTTCGCCGGTTTTCATTTCGGCGATTTTGCCTTCGTGCAGGACGATGCCGCCGATCAGCTGCACGTCGAAATGGCGCATGCCGAGCGTGCGGCGGCCGGCTTCGCGCACCAGCGCAAAGGCCGGGACAACGGCCGGCTCGAGCGCATCGTGCAGGTTCTGTTTGTAGTTTGGTCCTCGGGCTCGGAGTCCTTCAGGCGGCCTTGCACTTCGGCTTTGAGTTTCGCGGAATTCCGGAATTTCGCGGTCGGAGAGTTCTTCATCTCCGGCTCGAGCGCGTTGATCGCCGCGACTAGTGGCTGGACGGACTTGACGTCGCGCTCGTGCTTCGTGCCGATAAAGCGCGCGACGACGCTGTCTATGATTTTCTCAACATCCATATTGACTGTTGGATGCCGCGCGTGGCCTATTGATTCCGCCGCCGCGCGGCGTCAATGACCCCGAATCTCCATTATCCAGGGCGAAAGCGGCGCCGGGGCGAGCACGAGTGCTCATCGGGATCTATTCCGCAATGCGCAACAACTTTCATTGTAGTCGCATGTCGGCGGCATTTGGCGGCAAAGAAAGAGCTGCCCACTATGCGCTGCCCGAAACAGACTTCGCCTGATCAGAGCCCAAAGCGGCCCTGCCTCGGGGAGGCCGAACGGACAACATTGCATAAGCAACACGGGCCTCGGCTCTTGTTTGAGCGGATGACATTGTGCGCTACTAGCTCGCCGCACGAAAGGAAAGCAATGCCTCCGGGACCAGGACACTCGCATCGCATGGCCCAGCACATGCTGGGATGGAAAAGAGCCTCGGATTGACGGCGTTAAGAATCTGATCGCGTCGGCAGCGGCAAAGGCGGCGTGGGCAAGACCACGGTGGCGGTGAATCTGGCGCTGGCGCTGAAGACGATGGGCGCGAAAGTCGGGCTGCTGGACGCCGATGTCTACGGGCCGAACGTGCCGTTGATGATGGGCCACGAACAGCCGCCCGCGGTGAACGACGAGAGCATCATTCCCGTGGAAACTACGGCGTGAAGCTGATGTCGATGGGGTTGCTGAATCCCGGCGATAAGCCGCTGGTCTGGCGCGGGCCGATGCTGCACAGCGTGATTCAGCAGTTTTTGCGCAGCGTGCACTGGGGCGAGCTGGATTATTTGGTGATCGATTTGCCTCCGGGTACCGGCGACGTGCAGCTGTCGCTGATTCAAAGCGCTCCGGTGACGGGCGCGGTGGTCGTGACGACGCCTTCGACGTGTCGCTGGCGGATGCGCGCAAGGCGGTCGAAATGTTCCGGCAGGTGAACGTGCAGATTCTCGGCGTGGTGGAGAACATGAGCTACTTCAATTGCCCGCATTGCGACGAGCGCATCGACGTCTTCGGCCACGGTGAAGGCTCGCACTTGGCGAAAGAGTTTCGGCGTGCCGTTGCTGGGCGAAATCGAGATCGAGCCGCAAATTCGTATCGGCGGCGATACGGGGAAGCCGGCGGCTTCACATGGCGAAGACGCGCCGGGAGCGAAGAGCATTTATGCGGTGGCGCGCAATTTGGTGGCGAGGCTGGATGAAGTGAATGCGGCTTCTGGCGCGCCGGTGGTGGAGATTTTGTAGGCGAACGCGCAACGGATCGGCAATCGCAAATTTGTCTTCTGCGGTCTCAGTTCTTAACTCAGGGGATACAACTTGATTCGCAGCTTTCGCGGACATATGCCGCAAATTGCGGCTAGCGCATACGTCGACCCGCAGGCGGTGGTGATTGGCGACGTGGTGATTGGCGAAGACTCGAGCGTCTGGCCATGCGCGGTGATTCGCGGCGACGTGCACTTCATTCGAATTGGTGCGCGGTCCAACGTGCAGGATGGTTCGGTCCTGCACGTGATGCGGGACACCAACCCGCTGGTGCTGGGCGACGAAGTCACGGTGGGGCACAGCGTGACGCTGCATGGCTGCACCGTGGAATCGCGCTGCTTGATTGGCATGGGCAGTATCATCCTGAACGGCGCGGTGATTGGCACCGGCAGCATCGTCGCGGCGGGGACGCTGATTCCGGAACGCACGGTGATTCCTCCGGGAAGTTTGGTGATGGGTTCGCCGGGAAAAGTGAAGCGGGCGTTGACGGCGGAGGATCAGGCATCGATCGACCGATATTGGAATAATTACGTCGGATACAAGCGGGACTACAGGCGCGAAGCAGGGCTTGATGAAAAAGGCAGTGGCTAGTTGCTAAGTGACGAGTGGCGAGATGGATTCCGAAGCGATCAAGCCGACACACTACAAAGAGCTGATTATTTGGCGGCGAAGTATGGAGCTGGCGAAGTCGATCTATCGGCTGACCGCGGTGTTTCCGGTTGAAGAGAAGTACGAATTCGCAACCCAGATGCGGCGCACGGCAGTCGCGATACCTTCTGCGATTGCAGAATGCCAGGCGCGCTACGGATCGCAAGAATTCCTGCATTTTCTTTCGCGGACCAGTGGATTTCTCGCGGAACTGGAAACGCAAGTTTTACTTGCTGTGGATCTGAAGTTTTCGTCCGAAAATGACACTTCGGAAATCCTCACTGCGATTGGTGAAATACAAAAATGAAGGCGGCGATACGACGCAAAATCGGAGCTTCCAGTCACTAGCGACTGTCACTGGCCGCTGAATTTCTGCCCCAACAAAAACAATTTCGAGCGATCAAAGGCACGCGCGACATCGCGCCGCCGGATTCGGGGCTGTGGAATTGGTTCGAGCGCACGGCGCGGGATACTTTCGAGGGCTACAATTATCGCGAGATTCGGTTGCCGATTTTCGAGGAGACGTCGCTGTTTGCGCGCTCGGTGGGCGGAGAGACCGACATTGTCTCCAAGGAAATGTATACCTTTCCGGACCGGTCTTCGTCGACTGATGCTGCGGCCGACCCTGGCGACTTAATCAGCCTGCGGCCGGAAGCAACAGCCAGCACGATGCGGGCTTACATCGAGCACGGCATGCACACGCTGCCGGGCAACGTGAAATTGTACTACATGGGTCCGATGTTCCGGCGGGAGCGGCCGCAGAAGGGGCGCTACCGGCAGTTCTATCAGATCGGGGCGGAAGTGCTGGGGCAGTCGGACGCGCCGGCTATCGATGCTGAAGTCATCGAGATGCTGATGACTTTTTTCGCGCGCGTCGGGCTGACGCGTACTACGCTGTACATCAATTCCATTGGCGACAAGAATTGCCGGCCGCAATACGTGGAATTGCTGCGCGAAGAGTTACGCAAAGTGAAAGATCAGCTGGGCGCGGACAGCCAGCGCCGGATCGAAACCAATCCGCTGCGCGTGCTCGATTCGAAGGTGCCGCACGAGCAGGAAATCATCGCCAAGCTCCCGAAGATTTCGGAGCATTTGTGCGACGGCCTGCCGCGAGCATTTCGCGAAGCTGAAAGAAGAATTGACGCTGCGCGGCGTGAGCTTCCAGGAAAACTGGCGGCTGGTGCGCGGGCTGGATTACTACACGCGCACAACGTTTGAAGTGATCGCCGAAGGCTTAGGCTCGCAGAACGCGGTGTGCGGCGGCGGGCGTTACGACGGGCTGGTGGAATTGTTGGGCGGTCCGCCAACGAAGGGAATCGGGTTTGCCATCGGAACCGATCGCGCGATTCTTTCGATTCAAGAGTCGGGGAATTTGCCGAAGCTGCCGGGGCTGGATGTTTTCGTCGCGTGGATGGGGCTGCCGACCTACGCGACGGCGGTTGGCCTGACAAAAAAATTACGCGACGCGGGGCTTTCGGTCGAGCTGCCCGGCGAGGAATTGAAATTCAAGAAATCGCTGAACCTGGCGGACAAGCTGGGCGCGCGTTATGCGCTGATCATCGGCAGCGACGAAGTGGCTTCGGGAAATTTCACACTGAAGCGGCTGGCCGATGCCGAACAAAAGAAGCTTTCAGAATATGAACTGCTAGAATATCTGGAATCGGAACGGCGCGGGACCCGCGGGTAGCAGGCTGCCTCACGATTTAGTTTGGAACTCCGCGCACGGAAAAGGACGACTATTTTGCTCGATACTCTGGGAAACCTGAAACGCACCAACTACGCCGGCAATTTGCGGGCGGCGGACGCTGACGAAAACGTCGTGCTGATGGGCTGGGTGCACCCCCGCCGTGACCTGGGCCAGTTGATTTTCATCGATTTGCGCGACCGCGCCGGCATCGCGCAGATCGTCTTCAACGCCGAACTGCATCCGGAGGCGCACAAGAAAGCGGAAGAGCTGCGCTCGGAATTCGTGATCGCGGTGGAAGGGCGAGTGGTCAAGCGGCAGAAGGCGAATCCGGAGATCGCGTCGGGCGAAGTGGAAGTGATGGCCACCCGGCTGCACATCCTGAACAATTCAAAAACTCCGCCGTTTCAGATTGAAGACGAAGTGACCGCGAACGAAGAGACGCGTCTGCGCTACCGTTATCTCGATTTGCGGCGGCCGAAACTGCACAGCAACATCGAGCTGCGCCACCGCGATGTTCTCGAAATCCGCAAGGCGCTCGACGAGATGGGATTTTTCGAAATCGAAACGCCGATGCTGACGCGCTCGACGCCCGAAGGCGCGCGCGATTGCCTGGTGCCCAGCCGGATTCATCACGGGCAGTTTTACGCGCTGCCGCAGTCGCCGCAGATTTTCAAGCAGATTTTGATGATTTCGGGCATGGACCGATATTTCCAGATCGTGCAAATGCTTTCGCGACGAAGATTTGCGCGCCGATCGGCAGCTGGAGTTCACGCAGCTCGACCTCGAAATGTCGTTTCCTCGCCAGGAAGACATTTTTGACGCGATCGAGCAGGTAATGGTCGCGCGCCTGCGCCGTGGTCGGCGTGAAAGTGAAGCGCGCCGTTCCGCCATATGGATTACAAGGACGCGATCGCAGCTACGGTTCGGACAAGCCCGATCTGCGTTTCGGCATGGAATTGCACGACGTCACTGCGCATTTCGAGCCGGCGCGCGAAACTTGCAAATTCGAAGGCAACGTGCAGGCTGTAGTCGCGCCCGGCGCGGCGGTGTGGTCGCGCAAGCAGATCGACGAGCTCGCCGAAGCCGGCAAGGCGGCGGGCGCACGCGGCGTTTACACCGTCAAAGTCGACGGCCGAAGGCATCACTTCGGCGCTCGAAAAGAATCTCGGGCGCGGACGGCCTGAAAAAACTCGTCGCAGCGCTCGGCGCGAAAGCCGGGCGACTTGATCGTCGCGGCCTCGGCAAAGGATCAGATTCCGCACACGGACACGTCACTCAACGTCGGCGGGCAGATTGCGGCTTGTATCTCGGCGACAAGCTCAATCTGATCGACCGCTCGAAGTGGGAATTCGCCGTGGATCACCGGCTTCGCGCTGTTCGAATGGAGCGAACGCGACAAGCGTTGGGTCAGCGCGCAGCATCCTTTCACCGGAATCTACGAAGAAGACATCGAGAAGCTCGAAACGGCGCCGTGGGAGTGCCGCTCGAAGGGCTACGACCTGGTGCTCAACGGCGTCGAGCTGGGCTCGGGCAGCATTCGAATTCACCGGCAGGACGTGCAGGCGCGCATGTTCAAGGCGCTGGGCCTTTCCGACGAGCAGGCGCGAGCACGCTTCGGCTTTTTCCTCGACGCGCTCACCTACGGCACGCCGCCGCACGGCGGCATCGCGCTGGGCATCGACCGCATCGCGATGCTGCTCGCCGGCGAAAAATCGATTCGCGACGTGATCGCGTTCCCGAAGACCACCAAGGCGCAGGATTTGATGTCCGAAGCGCCGTCGATCGGTGGACACGGACCAGCTGGATGAACTGGGAATTCAGATCAAGACGCCGAAGAGAAGCAGCCAAGAAGGACGCATTGATTGTGCGTTTTGAAGGCGGTATTCAGACTGATGTCGCAGATCCGCATACTTGCCGGAGAATGTCGCCAACAAGATCGCCGCGGGCGAAGTGGTGGAGCGGCCGGCGTCGGTGGTGAAGGAGCTGCTGGAGAATTCGCTGGATGCGGGCGCGCGATCGATTCGCATCGAAGTCGAATCGGGCGGCAAGCGGCTGATTCGGGTGGTCGACGACGGCTGCGGGATGAATCACGACGATGCGCTGCTGGCCTTCGAGCGCCACGCCACCTCGAAACTGCGCACCGCGGACGACCTGCTTTCGATCTCCACGCTGGGATTTCGCGGCGAGGCGTTGCCCTCGATCGCGTCGGTTTCGCGGCTGATGCTGGAGACGCGCGACGCGGAAGACGACGAGGGCATGCGCGTGGAATTCGCCGGCGGCAAGCTGGTCAGCGTGAAGCCGGCGGGCGTGCCGGTGGGAACTTCGATCAGCGTGTCCGATATTTTTTATGCGTTCCGGCGCGGCGCAAATTTCTGAAATCCGAGACGACCGAGCTGGGGCACATCGCTTCGCTGGTCACGCACTACGCGTTGGCCCATCCCGAAACGCAATTCTTGTTGAAGACGCCCTCGCAGGAAATTCTGAATTGCGCGCCGGTGGAAAAACTGGCGGACCGGGTTTACCAGATTTTCGGGCAGGCAGGCGCTCGAAGAATTGATGGAGATTCCGGCGTACCGAAGCGCCGATCCGCACGGCGATCACCGAGCCGCCGATCGAAGCAGGACGAGAAGTCGCCGACCATCCGGGTGACCGGTTTTGCTTCGCGCCCGGAAGTGCAGCGCACCAATCGCAACGGGATCTATATTTTTGTGAATCGCCGGCTGGTGCGCGACCGGCTGCTGCTGCACGCGATCAACGAGGCGTATCGCAATATCACGCCGCCGGGGGTGTTTCCGGTGGTCCTGCTGTTTTTGGAAATGGACTGCCAGGAAGTGGACGTGAACGTGCATCCGGCGAAAATTGAGGTGCGTTTCCGCCATCCGCAGTTCGTGCATGATTTCACTCGCGATACTTTGCGGCACGCGCTTTCGATCGCGCGTCCGATTCCAGGCTTTCCTGCGGGGCGCGCGGCTGCTGCGGCAGGAGCCAACTCTTTGTCTACGAATTCGCTCACGCCCGGAGCGGGTTACGGCAATGGAGACAATGCGCCGATGGCGCGCAGCATTTACGAGCAAGACGGTGCGGCGAGCGGATTCGCCGGGCCTCCGCGCGCGGTGATTCCCAGCTCGTTTGGTTCGGTGGCAGAAAATTTCGAGCTGAGCGGCGGGCCGGACCGGCCGGTTCCGCAGCGTTTGCAATTCGGCCCATCGAGCGGCTCGGATTATTCTTTCGGCGCCCCGCAGGCGGGTGCGGCCGTCAGCGGACGTAGGTGTGGCCTCGGCTCCAGGAAGTCTGCCGCGTCTTGACGAAATTACGGACCTGAAGCCCCTGGGCCAGGTGAGCAGCAGCTTTATTGTGGCGGTAAACGGCGAAGGTCTGTGGATTATCGATCAGCACGTGGCGCATGAACGGGTGCTTTTCGAGCAGCATTTACGCGCGCGGCGCGAAGGCGAGATCGGCGGACAGCGGGTGCTGGTGCCGCTGATCGTGGATCTGAATCCGCGACAGATGACGATCTTCGAACAGATCGGCGAGGAACTGCGCGCGAACGGTTTCGAAGCGGAATTAATGGGCGAGCGCAGCGTGGCGATTCAGGCGACGCCGGCGGGAATCACCAGCGGCGACGCGGAAAAACTTCTTTACGAAATTCTGGACGGCATCGCCAAGGAAAATCAGGCGATCTCGATCGACTCGCTGCAGGCAAAAATCGCGGCCTCGACTTCCTGCCATGCGGCGATCAAGGTGAATACGCCGCTGGACCACACCAAAATGGAATGGCTGCTGGGCGAGCTGGCCAAGACCGAATATCCGATGAGCTGCCCGCACGGGCGGCCGGTGGTGCTGCGCTACTCGGTGCGCGAAATCGAAAAGGCCTTCAAAAGAATTTAACTGCGGCGCACGTCGGGCCGGGAACCTTCACGAATGCAAAAACTAATCATCGCGATTGATGGCCCGGTAGGTTCGGGGAAGAGCACGCTGGCGCGGCGGGTGGCGGAACTGATGGCCTACGTCTATATCGACACTGGCGCGATGTACCGGGCGCTGGCGCTGAAAGCGCTGCGGCAACGGCTGGCCTTCGATGGCAACGGTGGCGATGATGACGCGCTGGTGGCGCTGGCGCAGAAGACCAGCATTGATTTGCGCGTGGACGGCGGCGCACAACGGGTGCTGCTGGACCAGGAGGACGTGACCGCGGCGATTCGCACGCCGGAGGTTTCGCAGGCGGCTTCCAAGATTGCGGTGAATGCGGGAGTGCGCCACGTGCTGGTGGCCGAACAGCGGCGGGCGGGCGAGCGCGGCGGGGTGGTGATGGAAGGACGCGACATCGGCAGCGTGGTATTTCCCGACGCGCAGTTGAAGATTTTTCTTACCGCTTCGCCTGAAACGCGCGCCGAGCGGCGCTGGCGCGAACACGAACAGAAGGGCGACGCGATCGACCTGCAGAAGACGCTCGATGAAATTCACGAACGCGATCAACGCGACAAGCTGCGCAGCACGTCTCCGCTGGTGAAGGCTCCCGACGCCGTGGTGGTGGACAGCACGGCCATGGAACCCGAAGAAGTGGCCCGGCTGGTAGTGATGCTGGCGCGAGAGGGAACGGCGCGCGCGACAAGCCAGTAGCGCCGCGGAGCCAGTCGAACCCGCGATTCTGCCACCGATTTAAATTCTAGCCGGTCTCAACGTACGATAAACGTTCCCTCGGCCCAATTGACCGCGTCAAAATAGAGCGGCGAGAGCGAGTTGGGGTCGATGGACAGCGCCTGGGCGCGGCGGCTGACCTGGTGCCAACAGCCTCTTTCGTACAGCAGGGCGAGGTCAAAAACCTCCCGCAGCGCATTCTGGCCGCCGAGCAGCGCCTCGCGGATTTCCTCGCGCAGCTTGATTTCCTTCAGCACGTCGGCGAGGTCCATATCCAGAAACGCATCCATGGCCGAAAGCAGGCCGAGCAGGAACAAATCGCTGGCAGCGGCGGGACAGCCCGCTACCGGGCCCAGGAGTTCGCAAAAACGCGCGCGGATCAAGGGAAGCATCACCAGTTCGCGGGGTTTGCCGCCGCTCATGCAAGCAATGGTCACGACCGAGACCCATTTGCGGGTGCCCGATTCACCCAGCAGCGAAACGGCGTGAGGAATGGAGCGGACTTCGGTGGCCAGCGGGAAGACCGGCGAATTCAAGTAGCGCAAGAGCCGCAAACTCAGCGAGACCTCGGCCTTGATGCACTCGCAAACGCGTTTCACATACAGCAGCTCGTAGGCATACAGCTCGCGTTTGGAATTGAAAATAGGCTGGCGTGCAAAAAATCGCAAGGAAATATCCCCCTTCCGCGGCAGCGCGGAACGAAAAAACGGTGCGGAAGGGGGATAAGAACTGCGCGAAACAAACCCGGCGGTTAGGCCGGGCTGGACATCGACGAGAGGAATTCGCCGTTGGTCTTGGTTTTGGAAAGGCGGCCGAGCAGCAATTCCATCGCTTCGACGGTGGATAGCGGGCTGAGCACCTTGCGCAAAACCCAGATGCGATTCAGCTCGTCGGGCGGAAGCAGCAATTCGTCCTTACGGGTGCCGGAGCGGTTGATATCGATGGTCGGGAACACGCGCTTATCGACCAGGCGGCGGTCGAGGTTAATTTCCATGTTACCGGTGCCCTTGAACTCTTCGAAAATCACGTCGTCCATGCGGCTGCCGGTATCGATCAACGCGGTGGCCATGATGGTGAGCGATCCGCCTTCTTCCACGTTACGAGCGGCGGCGAAGAAACGGCGCGGGCGCTGCAGAGCGTTGGCGTCGATACCGCCGGAAAGGACTTTGCCTGACGGCGGAGTCACGGCGTTGTAGGCGCGGCCGAGACGGGTGAGCGAGTCGAGGAGAATCACGACGTCGCGCTTGTGTTCGACCAGGCGCTTGGCCTTTTCCAGAACCATTTCGGCGACTTGAATGTGGCGCTGGGGCGGCTCATCGAAAGTCGAGCTGATGACTTCGCCCTTCACCGTGCGCTGCATGTCGGTGACTTCTTCCGGGCGCTCGTCGATCAGCAGCACGATCAGCGCGACTTCCGGATGATTGGTGGTGACCGAATTGGCGATGGACTGCAGCATCATCGTCTTGCCGGTACGCGGAGGCGCGACGATCAGGCCGCGCTGGCCCTTGCCGATGGGGCAGAGCATGTCCAGAACGCGCCCGGTGAGATTTTCCTTGGTGGTCTCCAGGCGGATGCGGTCGGCGGGGTAGAGCGGCGTCAGGTTGTCGAAGAATATCTTGCTGCGGGCGACCTCGGGGTCTTCGAAGTTCACCGCTTCGACCTTGATCAGCGCGAAGTATCGCTCGCCGTCTTTCGGAGGGCGAACCTGGCCGGAGACGGTGTCGCCGGTGCGCAGGTCGAACTTGCGGATCTGCGAGGGCGAGACGTAGATATCGTCCGGTCCCGGCAGGTAGTTATATTCCGGCGCGCGCAGGAAGCCGAAGCCATCGGGCAGGCATTCCAGCACGCCTTCGGAGAAGATCAGGCCGCTTTTTTCGGTTTGCGCGCGGAGGATCTGGAAGATCAACTCCTGCTTGCGCATGCCGGAAGCGCCGGGAATGTTCAATTCCTTGGCGATCTTGGCCAGGTCGGTAATATTTTTATCTTTCAGTTCTGCCAGACTAATGGTGGTACTCATCGTGTTCATTCCTTGTTGACCTTTTCAGGTTATTTGAATTTTCTGAATGGATTGGGGCGGGCACAAATTCGAACCTGCCATTCAATTTCAGACGTACTGTTGTTTTTTCTGAGACGTAAAACGGGATTGCTTACAGACCAAAGCAAAAAGCAAACCATTTGCCCGCGGATCAAGCCTGCTGATCTAAATGTGGAAGGACCAGAGGGTTCAATTGGTTAGTTCATTGTCCTGCGCGACGTCCGCGCCGAACTTGGGTTCGACCCCTGGCACGGGTGGATCGCCAGGAATCGGTAGAGGACGTTCCAGCGCAATCTGCAGCACTTCATCCATCGACTCGACGAAATGAATGGTCATCTGCGCTTTAATTTCCGGCGGAATATCCGCCATGTCCTTCTCGTTATCTTTGGGGAAAATGATGCTGCGCAAGCCCAGGCGATGCGCGGCCAGCATCTTCTCTTTCACGCCGCCAATCGGCAGAACTTTGCCGCGCAGGGTGATTTCGCCGGTCATGGCGATGTCGCAGCGCACCGGAATCAGGGTCAGGGCGCTGACGATTGAGGTGCAGATGGTGATGCCGGCGGAGGGGCCGTCCTTGGGGATGGCGCCTTCGGGCACGTGCATGTGAATGTCGAGGTGACGGTAAAAATCCTTGGGCAGGCTGAAAATCTGGCTGCGCGAACGGATGTAGCTCATGGCGGCTTGCGCCGATTCCTGCATCACGTCGCCCAGCTTGCCGGTCAGGGTCAAGCGGCCTTTGCCTTCCATCAAGGTGGCTTCGGTGGTCAGCACTTCGCCACCTACTTCGGTCCAGGCGAGGCCGGTGGTCAAACCGATTTCGTTCTTCTTCTCGGCCAGCAGGTCGCGGTACTTCACCACGCCGAGATATTCGTTCAAGTTCGCCGGCGTCACTTCGACGGCGACGTCCTTGCCTTCGGTGACGACTTTACGCGCCACCTTGCGGGAGACGTTGGCCAGTTCGCGGTTCAGGTTGCGTACGCCGGCTTCGCGGGTGTAATTGCGAATGGTCGCGCGAACGGAGTCGTCGCTGAATTTGAGCTGTTCCTTGGTGAGGCCCGTCGCTTCGATCTGCTTCGGAATCAGGTAGCGCGTGGCGATCTGGTATTTTTCCTGTTCGGTGTAGCCCGCGATGCGCAGCACTTCCATGCGGTCCTGCAGCGGCTGCGGAATGGTGTGCAGCACGTTCGCGGTGCAGACGAACATGACTTTGGAGAGGTCGTATTCGACGTCCAGATAATGATCGGTGAACGCGTGGTTCAGTTCCGGGTCGAGTACTTCCATCAGCGCAGCGGACGGGTCGCCGCGGAAATCCATGGACATCTTGTCGATTTCGTCGAGAACGAAAACCGGATTGGTGGTGCCGGCCTTGCGCATCATTTGAATGATCTGGCCGGGCAGGGCACCGATGTAGGTGCGGCGGTGGCCGCGAATTTCAGCTTCGTCACGCACGCCACCCAGGGAAACACGCACGAATTTGCGTCCGGTGGCATGGCCGATGGACATGGCCAGTGAAGTTTTGCCCACTCCTGGAGGCCCAAGGAAGCAGAGAATCGAGCCTTTGGGATTCTTGACCAACTGGCGAACCGAAAGGAATTCGAGGATACGGTCTTTAATCTTGTCCAGGCCGTAGTGGTCGTTCGAAAGGATTTCTTCGGCGCGCTTGATGTCGCGAATTTCCTTGGAACGCTTCTTCCAGGGTACCGCCAGCAGCCAATCGAGATAGTTGCGCGAAACGGTGGATTCCGCGGACATCGGCGGCATCATCTCGAGGCGCTTCAGTTCCTGCATGGCCTTTTCCTGCGGGCCTTCGGGCATGCCGGAGGTTTCGATCTTCTTTTTGAGCTGCTCGATTTCGTTGGCTTCGCCGCGGCCCAGTTCCTTCTGGATGGCCTTCAGTTTTTCGTTGAGGTAGTACTCTTTCTGGGCGCGTTCCATTTGGCGCTTTACGCGGGTGTTGATGGAGCGGTCGACGTTCAGTTTCTCGATTTCGATTTCCAGAATGTCGGCGATGCGGTTCAAGCGCTCGAGCGGCTCGAAAAGTTCGAGCAGCTCCTGCTTTTCTTCCACCGGAATCTGCAGGTTCGCGGAAATGGCGTCGGAAAGCTTTCCGGCGTCTTCCACGCGCACGGCAGCGATCATGGTGTCGTAATTCAGGCTTTGGGAGAGCTTGACGTACTGCTCGAACAAGCCGGTGACGCGCTCGGAAGCCTGAGTGAGCTGCGGGGAAGGCTCGGATTTAGAATTAACCACGCGGATCGAAGCACGGAAAAAACCTTCGTCGCTGGTGATCTGAACGATTTTGGCGCGTTCGGTGCCTTCGACCAGAACTTTGATGTTGCCGTCGGGCAGCTTGACGCTCTGGACGATATTGGCCAGCGTTCCGACCTGATAGATTTCTTCGGGCTTGGGATCATCGATCGAAGCATCGTGTTGAGTGACCAGAAAAATCTTCTTGTCGCCGGCCAGCGCGTCTTCGAGCGCGCGCACGGAAGCTTCACGCCCCACGATGAACGGGTGCATCATCTCCGGGAAAATGACCATTTCCCGTACCGGCATCATCGGCACGCGCCGCACTTCGGATTTTTCCTTATTGAACATCGGGCCCCTTTAAGCCAAAAACGAATCTGACAACTAGCCTGCCTTTTCCAGCAGGCTCCAATTGATTTCGCGGCCCTTGACCATATCCGCGGTCACTACAAAGTCTCGCAATTTCCGCTGCTGGGGCATGTGGTACATCATCTCCAGCATTAAATCCTCGAGGATCATGCGCAATCCGCGGGCGCCGACTTTGCGTTGCAGCGCCAGGTCCGCGACGGTTTCAAGCGCGTCATCGGTGAAGCGCAGCCGGACATTTTCAAATTCGAAGAGCCGCTGGTATTGACGGATCAGCGCGTTCTTCGGTTCCGTCAAGATGCGCACCAGCGCCGATTTATCCAAATCGCTCAGGACGCCCATCACCGGCAAGCGGCCTACAAATTCCGGAATCAACCCGTAACGAATCAGGTCGGTGGGCTGCGCCTGCTCCAGCATTTCGATGTTGCGCTTGCTGGCGGTGGTCACCTGGGCGTCGGCCTGGAAGCCGAGCGACTTGTGACCCACGCGGCGCTCGACAATCTTTTCCAATCCTACGAAGGCGCCGCCGCAAATAAACAAAATGTTGGTGGTATCGATCGGCGTAAATTCCTGGTGCGGGTGCTTGCGTCCACCCTGCGGCGGAACGTTGGCGACCGTGCCTTCCAGGATCTTCAGCAGCGCCTGCTGCACGCCCTCGCCCGAAACATCGCGAGTGATCGAAGGGTTTTCGTCCTTCTTCGAAATCTTGTCGATTTCGTCGATATATATGATGCCTTGCTGAGCCTTTTGGACGTCTCCGTCGGCGGCTTGCAGCAGCTTCAGGATGATATTTTCGACGTCTTCACCGACGTAACCCGCTTCGGTGAGAGTAGTTGCGTCGACGATGGCGAACGGCACGTCCAGCATGCGCGACAGCGTCTGAGCCATCAGCGTCTTGCCGGTGCCAGTCGGGCCGACCAGCAAAATATTCGACTTGGCCAATTCCACATCGCCTGGCTGCTTGTTCAGGAAAATGCGCTTGTAGTGGTTGTAAACCGCTACCGAAAGCTTCTTCTTGGTTTTGTCCTGGCCGATGACGTAGCCATCGAGAAACGCCTTGATCTCCGGCGGACGGGGCAAGCGGCGATTGGCCGGACTGGCCTGCTCGCGCTTCTCGTCTTCCAGAATCTGCTGGCAGACGCTGACGCACTCGTTGCAAACGTACGAGCGCGGATACTCCGATGGAGAACTGATCAGCTTCTCCACCTGCTCCTGCGTTTTATGGCAGAAGGAACAGCGTAACGGCTCTTCTGGAGTGAACCGCTTCACTGGTTACGCCCCCTTAGGATTAGAATCGCCCAACACGACGAATCTTTTTCCCATTGTAAAACGGAAATCGCAGCGACGGCAGGGAATCATCGGTTTCGATACTAACCCTTAGGAACTCAAGCGCCCGGCGCGCAACAGACTACCGGTGCTTGCTGATGATTTCGTCCACGATGCCGTAGGCTTTGGCTTGTTCGGCGGTCATGATGAAGTCGCGCTCGACGTCTCGCTCGATTTTCTCGAGAGTCTGCCCGGTATGGCCGGCAAGCAATTTATTCAAAGCTTCGCGCGTGCGGATAATTTCCTTAGCGTGGATGTCGATGTCCGTAGCCTGCCCGGAAAGACCGGACATCCACGGCTGGTGAATCAAAACGCGCGAATTGGGCAGCGCATAGCGCTTCTTCGGTGTTCCGGAAGCGAGCAAAACCGCGGCGATGGAGGCCGATTGGCCGACGCAGTAAGTGACTACGTCCGGCTTGACGAATTGCATGGTGTCGTATATCGCCATCCCCGCTGAAATCGAGCCGCCGGGGGAATTGATGTACATCGAGATGTCTTTTTCCGGATCCTCGGAGGCCAAAAACAGCAGCTGGGCCGTCACCAGGTTGGCCACGTGATCGTCGATCGGCGTTCCCAGGAAAATAATGTGGTCTTTCAGCAGACGGGAATAGATGTCATAGGCCCGTTCGCCCCGGTTGGTCTGTTCGACCACCATGGGAACCAAGGTTGTTGCGTACGGAGTCGCGTCGTTATTTTGTTTCATTGGAATTTTTTTGTGCTGCGCTGAGGAACCCGAACCAGCTTTTACTTTTCACTTTTGGCTGTCGTCTCGATTCGGGCGTTGCGGTAGAGCCAGTCGATTGTTTTGTCACTTCGCAACTTCGATTTCATCCTATCGAGCGCTCCCTGCTTTGTCAAGCGAGCCCGCAGTGTGGTTGCTGATTCGCCACTATTTTCCGCCAGCAAATTCAGTTCTTTATCGACGTCTTCGTCCGTAGCTTCGATTTTTTCCGCGGTGGCGATGCGGTCCAGGATCAATTCGGCTTTGACGTCATTGACTGCCCGGTCCTGCTGACCGGTGCGCATGGCGCGCCAGTCCACATTCACGGTACGCGGGTCAACGCCTTGCGCGGCCAAGCTGCGAGCCGCCCGTTCCAGACGCACGTCCATTTGATGCTCGACCAGCGCTTGCGGTACCGGAAAATCGTGTTTGGCCACTAGCGCTTCCAGGATTTTTTCCTTGGCCTGGCTGGATTGTTGCTCTTCTTTCGCCGCGCCCAGGTTTTCCAGGATTTTCGCGCGCATCTCGGCGAGGTTCGTGATGCCGGCCGCTTCGCCTGCGACTTCCTTGGCGAATTCGTCATTCACTTCCGGCAGCTTCTTTTCCTTGATGCCCTGAACCTCGACCGAATAGTCGTAGGTCTTTCCCTTCAATTTTTCGTCGGGATAATCGGCCGGATATTCGGTGCGGAACTTCCTGGTCTCGTTGGCATTTGCGCCGCGCAGATTTTCGGTGAAGCTTTCCAGCGTTTCTTCGGCGCCGACGTGACACATGATGTTGTCGGCTTCCACCGGATCGCCTTCGCCCACCGGCGTGCCGTTCAGCTTCATCAGCACGAAGTCGCCGTCTTTCGCGGCGCGGCCTTCCACCGGAACGAAGGTGGCGGCGCGTTCCCGCATTTCTTCGATGGCTTTATCGACTTGCGCTTCGCCGGCTTCGACTGGATCGATCTGCACGTCGACATTCTTGTAGTCGCCCAGTTCGAATTCGGGCAGCACTTCGAAGACCGCACGGAATTTCAGCGGCTCGCCTTCTTTGAATTCAACCTTGTCGACTTCGGGACGGGTCACCGGAATCATTTTCTTTTCGTCGAGAGCCTTTTCCAGATATTCCGGGACCAGCGACTGCAGCACTTCGCCCTGAATGTCTTCGGCGAAACGGCGGCGGATCAGCGTCACCGGCGCTTTGCCCGGACGAAATCCCGGGATGCGCGCGACGCGCGCCAGGTCGCGAGCGACCTTTTCCGTGGCTTTGGTTACGTTTTCAGCGGGAATTTCCAGTTCAATTTCGCGTCTGCAGGTTGCGGTTGCTTCAGTCATAGGAATCTTCGGAGTTTGCATCGGCGGAGATAAGCCGAGCCTCAATTAAAATCTGCCTTGCACCTGTTCCAATTGCGAGAAAGAAGCGGCAGGGAAGCGCGGCTGACGTACGCCGCGAACACTTAGTATAAGCAACGCGACGTGGCAACGTCAACGCCACGCGCGCCACGCCGAATCGATGTGCGTTGCAATAAAAATGGTGCGGCCGAAGGGACTCGAACCCCTACGGGCTTTCACCCACCAGCTCCTAAGGCTGGCGCGTCTGCCAATTCCGCCACGACCGCAGACAAGATATTTTAGCAGCAGCGACCGCGCACTGCGGAGATGTTTGTACGAGTTCACGGCTTCCGCTGCATGGCCCTCCGAGCCTCAAGGGATTTCCTCATTGCGTTCGATACTTCGGTTTTGCTAGGCTTCGCGCCCAATAGGGTTTAGCTGTCCCCGCGGAGGCTTCATGCCACATTGCACCAAGTGCGGAACGATGGTCACGGACGGCGTTGCATTTTGTCCGAATTGCGGGGCTCCGCAGACGGCAGCTTCGGGAGGTGCTATGGCTACGCCGGCAGGATCAGGAACCAGCGGGATCTCCGAGAATGTGGCGGGACTGCTTTGTTATGTTCTGGGCTGGGTCACCGGCCTGATTTTCTATTTCATCGACAAGCGGCCTTTCGTGCGTTTTCACGCGGCGCAGTCCATCGTGGTATTTGGCGGGCTGACGGTCATCCGCATCGCGCTCGGTGTGTTGTTCCTTACTGGAACCGGATTCCACCTGGGTTTTGGCCTGCTTGCGTTGGTCTCGCTAGTAGGCTTCATCTTGTGGATTTTGCTGATGATCAAGGCCTACCAAGGTGAAAAGTTCCGGGTGCCCATCGCCGCGGACTTGGCCGACCAGATTTTCGGCAAATCGTAATCGAAGGACGACCGCCTCTTCGCGGGCGCCGCGGCGAATAGCTGCGGTTCCCGCGTCTTCTTCTCAATCCTTTGTCTTCTCGCGCCGGTGTGATCGCCGCTTGCCTATTGACAATAACGGCCTCAACGTCCATCTTGGTTGGCTTTCCCCGCGACATTTGCTCAAGCCAGTCGCGGGGCAGCGGCGGGGTGCCGATTTGAAAGTTCGAGTCTGTTTTCACGACAAGTGTTTCGACGGGGCATCCTCTGCCGCCATCTTTACGCGTTTTTACCGCGAATGTATCGATCCGGCCGCGGACTTCCACTACACCGGGATGACCCACAAAGCTTCGCATCCGTTTGAGGACGGTACCTTCGACGGCGACGAAAACGCGATCGTCGATTTCAAATACTCCAACTCGCCGAAGTTGACCTGGTGGTTCGATCATCACCAGAGCGCGTTTCTGACGCCTCAGGACGCGGAGCAATTCCGAAACGATCACTCCGGAAAAAAGTTCTACGATCCCACGTACAAGTCCTGCACCAAGTTTCTAGCCACGATTGCTTCAGAGAAATTTGGATTCAACGCGAAACCGATCGCCGAGCTGATTCATTGGGGCGACATCATCGATGGCGCGCAATTCGAATCGGCCGAGGCCGCGGTGCGCCTGAGCGATCCGGCGACGCAACTGGCGCTGGTGATTGAAGCCGCCCCGGATCCCGACCTGGTTCCGAAGCTGGTGCCCGACCTCGCTTACAAATCCCTGACCGAAATGATCCAACTGCCCATCGTGCAGAAATACCTGGGCCCGCTGCTCGAGCGGCACCGGAAATCGATGGACGTCTTCCGTGAACGCGCTGATTCCCGCGACGGAGTGATTTATTTCGACGTCAGCGACCTGGATCTCGAGGGCTACAACAAATTCGTACCTTATTATTTGTTTCCGGACGCGATGTATTCGGTGGGCGTCAGTGCTTCGGCCGCGCGCGCGAAAATTTCGGTGGGCACCAGCCCGTGGAAAGAGCCGCCCAAGGACGTCAACCTAGCCTCGCTCTGCGAAAAGTACGGCGGTGGCGGCCACGCCCGCGTAGCCGCGATTTCGCTGGGTCCAGGCGACTTAGTCCGCGCCCGCCAAATCGCCAAAGAAATCGCCGCCACGTTACGCCAGCGCAGGTAAGTTCACACGAAGTGAAGGCTAGCTCAGCCACCGTGCAAGCGATCGGCTTAGGGCCAGGTCAGGGGATGCGTTGCGCGTTGGGCGCGGCAACCTCTCATGATACAATTTCAAAGTTTCAGTGGGCCGGTAGCTCAATGGTAGAGCAGCTGCCTCTTAAGCAGCGGGTTGTAGGTTCGAGTCCTACCCGGCTCACCACTTCTTCAGTCAGACTCCGCCACACCGTCTCAAAGCTTCTTGCAGGATTCGGTTCACGTTCATCAAAAATTTCGCTTTAGTGTGCGAGTGTTTTTTCGCCGCTGGTCGCACTCGCCATCGTTTTCAGCCGGATCTGGGCCAGCCGGTATGCTGAGTCTGGAATTTGGATGGCCTTCGCGGGCTTCTCAACTTTGTTGTAGTAGCCAAACGCAACTTTCTCTTCTCCATATTGCTCGGCGACCCGGCCAAGCGCGTACCAATAATTTGCATCCGGCTCATCGAGATACAGTTGGTCCATGGACTGGATCAGCACCTCTCGGGCCTGCTTGATTTTCCCCACTTCGGCGTAAATGCAACCGAGCGTGTGCAGGATGGCCGTGCTTCGCTGCTGGGTCAACTGCGCGGCCCGCGTAGCCATTTGCACATCGTTGTCTTCAACTTTTTGAATGAACAAGGAATCCCAAGCCGCACCGTTCAGGTCGGAGGCTTCCGCCTTTCCACTGTTCACGATCTTTAGCCCCAGGCTGTGAGCCAGCGCGTAATCCTCGCGCGCCGAAGCAGAAAACACCAGAAAGCGCGGTCCTTCCAGATCGTCGGGAAATCGTTTGATCCAGTCATTGGCCTGGGCGTCGGCTTCCTGAAAACGGCCTAGAGCGCGCAAGGCGGTCTGCCGGTTAGCCATGATGTTTTTGGAGTCGGGGAACTGCTTCATCAATTCGTCGGTTACCGCCAATAGCTTTTCGGGGTCAGGAATATTAGCGTATCCCGTCCTGAGCGCTTGCAAGATGTAAGTCCGCTCGGAATCCGTCGGGGTTGCTTTGAGAGCCTCTTGCAGAATCGGCGCCCCGATGCTGGCAGTCTCCTGGCTTTGCTCCAGGATTGCGGCCGCGGCGATTTTCATTTGATTTGCGTCGCCGGGCTTTCCTTTAGTCCAGAGGTGGGGAAACGCGTATCCGTTCATCGGATCGTCGCCACCAGCGACGTGCTGGCTGTCTCTCACCCAATCAAGCAGAGCACGCGCGCCGGTCAGGTCGGCTGACGCGACCCGATCCAAAATTTCGAGGCCCACCGCATTAGGTTTGTCCGAGGTGTCCAGAATCTTATATTTTCCGCCTTCTTTGATGATGTACATCACTTCGGTTCGACCGCCTGGCATCTTTAAATTCACGCGGTATCCGGACGCATCATCGCCCTCAGAGGTAGCTTCGATGGAGGCCACCGTCAGGTCGACTCCGACATCGGCGGTCAAGCCATCCGAAGCCAATGCCTTCCTCAACATTCGTCCTGCGTTCAGAGTCTCTTTCAATCGTTCGGGATCCGTAGCGTGAAGAACTTTGATCGCGTTCCGACTCTCGGTCGCGGCCACCTGATCGATCGTCAAGTCCGGAGCGGCCAAGAGCAGAAAGATTTGCATCGCCGCACCGGTCGCATCGTCGGGGTACTGAATCTGTTCGTGGGGACGAGCTTTCCGCAGCATGGAGACCAGCGCTATGGTGTTCGAGGCGTTATCGCCGGACGCGGCGCCTTCTAGAACATCGGCGGCCTGGGCATAGTGGCGGACCTGCATGAGCAAATTGCCCGCGGCCTTCAGCACCTCTTTGCGGTCGGTGTCGCTCGAGGTACGTTTGCTTGCCTCCGCCAAGCCGGCAGGCGCGCCATGCATGGCGGTTTCTGCGGCAACGATTAAAGCGTTGGGCTCCGGGTTCAGGCCTTCCGCATACTTTCGGGCCTCAGCGAATTCGCCGGCATAGAACAAAGCGAAAGCAAGGTTGTTTTTGAGCCCAATTCGCTCCAGATCTTCGGTCTTCATCGCTCGGTAGACGACGATAGCGTCCTTCAGTTTCGCGCCTGGAGCGTAACGCTCTCCATCGAGGTTCTGCTCCAGCAAAATCGCGAGATTGCCGGGAATCGTTGCATCATCGGCATCGAGTTTCCACGCTGCACGGTAAGCCTGCTCCGCTCCTGCGTAGTCGCTACCCCGCCGGAATTTGCGGCCCACCAAATCGTATTCCAGAATTTCGGCAAGCGTCTTTTGCGCGAGCGCGGACTTAGGGTCGAGCTTGACGGCCAAAGCTGCCTGCTCGCGCGCGGCTTGTCCCATTCCGGCGTCCAGCAGAGCCTTGGCGTACTGCAGGTGGCGCACCGCGTCGTTGAGATGCAACTCGATCAAACTCCGGTAGGTGGCGAAGGATTCGCGGTACTTACCCGCATCCAGCAAGGCCTGCGCTTTAGGCTCGAAATAAATCAGAATCGGCGCGCCCTCGCGAACATCGGCCACTTTGTTGCGAAGCTCGGTCCCTTCGGCCGCCGAAAACCGTCGCTTAGGCAATTCGAAACGCATAATCGCCCGCACGGTTCCATCCGGCTCGGCGGTGAATTTCTCGGTCAGTTGCGCCGGCCCCAGTGCTGTCTGTTTATCGGGAGGAAGCGGCTTCGGCTGATACCCATCCGGAGGAACAATTTTGTACTGCCACTCGGTGGCGAAGGCCATCTGAAGCGCGTAATCAAGCGTTCTGGGTTTGGTAGCCGGGTCGCCCGCCGCTGTGTCCTTTTTCTCCGCTGGTTCGCGCTCCTGCAATTCCGCGGGTAGCCGCTGGAAGATCGCCTCCAGGCGAATTGCCGCCACCGCGCCATCAAGCTCGGTAATCGCGCGTTTCCCACGAGCCGACTCCAGGGTCAATGTGAATTGCCCGGAGGTGTCGCTGGGGTCGGAGCGTTGGGCGCGATCCAGCCGCTCCGCCAGGTATTGCGACTCCATGTACGAATTCAACCCCTTATGAACGTCCTTATTCTCCAGGTCTGCGAAATACGAACGCATCGGCGACTCGATGCTGCCGTGAGGCTCGGTGATCTCGACAATTCGCGCCGGTCCGTTCTCCGCGAGATAAAATTCCCGCTTTTCGACCAGCAGGTTTTCAGCGGATGCGGTTTCCGGAATACGCACCAACGAATCGGTCTCGGGCCGTGCGACCAGAGCCTGGCGGCCTTGATCCGCGGCCGAGAGCTGACCCAGACGGGCTCGTTCGTCAGTCGCGTCAATCCACAAATTCGGAGAGCCTGGGACAAATACGATCGCGTGGTCGAATAAGCCCATGCCCGGAATGCTGGCTGAGACGTCCTGTCGTCCTCCGGCGTTGAGCAAGGCGACGTAGGCGGGAATTCCCGCGGCGCGCAACATAGCGACCAGCAAGGTTGCTTTGTCCTTACAGTCGCCGTACTTCCGTTTCAGAGTCTCCGCCGGTGGACGCGGAGTGAGCGCAGCGTCGCCGAACTCCACCCCCGTATACCGCACTTCTCGTCCCAGATACTGCAGCACGGCTCCGGCCCGGTCTTCGCGCGAGCCTTTGCCGGCAATCAGCTTGTCGACCATGGGCTTCACATCGCTCGACGCAATCTGCGCATCGACGATCTTGGCGTAATCGGTCGCGAGCTTTTGCCAGGATTCAGCAGTGGAAAATACGACGTTCGGATAGAGGGCGACATCGCTAGGTGGACTCGACACCGACTCATCCTGCGCTTCGATGGGGCCATGATCGAAGGTCAACCGCACGCGGCCCTCGGCCTCGGAGCGCTCGGGTTTCAGGTCTGGCAAAAGCTGCAGCTCGTAATGAACTGGAAGAGATGCGGGACTCTCCAGCACTAAGCGGGTAAAGTGCACCGGGACGGGCCGGCCGAAGTAGGATCTGGCGGCCACGCCGAATCCCAGCACAGACTTGTTTTCGGTTACGACTTCTTGTTCTTCCACCAACGATCCGACGGCGATGGCCGGCAGCGGCGCGCGCAGCACCCGGCGGTCACTGTAAACCTGCTCCTCGTCTTCTTTGGCCGGCGCATCCGTTATCGTTTTTTGATCCAGCAGGTGGCTAACGTTATCGGGGGTGACGACCCGTGCTTGAATTTCGGGACGATCTTGATGCCAGGGTTCCCAGGCATTCGTAATCCCGTCCCAACCGTCGGCTCCTTTCTGGGTGATCACCTTATAAAGCATGTAGCGGGTGACTACGGATTTTCCTTCAGCGTCGAAGACGTATTGCTCTTCATCGTCGACGACCAGGATGTCCGCGCCCGGCGGGTTGGGAACGCTCGCGGCGGCGGCGTACAGACCGGCGGCATCGTCACTAAAATGCTTAAAGTTCCAGGGTTGGGCGGAATCGCCAGCAAGGCAGTAAATTCCACCGCAAATTAGCAGAAGAACGGCGAAGAGGGTCTGGGTAAATGGCCGGGTCATTGAGCAGGTCCTTATATAACAAGTATGGCTTAAAGTATCTTTCATTTTAATGGATTGCATTAGGGGCGTGCCCGCTCGCGGTCGCCCCTGGCAACCCACGTGAGCCTGATTGACCGACTGTAATTCGGCGGGTTAATGTCTTAGACTCCCCGCAACCGGATTTGTGCCTGCCGGGCACAATTCGGCCGCCCACGACTCTGCACAGCAGGTTTCGTTCGCGGTTCGAACAGGAGACCACCATGTCACTCGAAATTGGAAATCTGCCGGAGATGGTACGCGACACCAAGAAGGCGCTGCGGGCGAAGCTGCCGAATTACGCTGCGGTCTTCGGCGAAGTGGAAGCGGAGATGCGCCGGCGGGTGGACAAGATTGTGGCGGAGCGCAACGCGGGGAACGCGGTGATTCCCATCGTGCAGTATTCCGAAATTGCGGCTGGGACGGTTTCGGCCGGCGTGGCGGCCAGCATCAAGGAGCGCGGTGCGTGCGTGATTCGCCGAACGTTTGACCCGGCGCAAGCGGAAGCTTGGGATCGGGAGATCGAACGCTACGTCGAGGAGAATGGCCTCGACGCGAAACTGGCTAACGCCGCTGAAGACAAATATTTTGGCACGCTGGCTTCGGCCAAGCCGCAGATTTATGGCATCTACTGGTCGCGTCCGCAGGTCGCGGCGCGCCAATCGGAATCGCTGACCAAAGTGCGCGTGTTTCTGAATCAACTGTGGCAGGCGGAAAGCGAAGGGAAGCGCCACTTTGACGCGAGCGAGACTCCGGCGTACGCAGATCGGATTCGGCGGCGGCCCGCAGGCTCGGCTTCGCTGGGCCTTTCGCCGCACGTCGATGGCGGTTCGGTGGAGCGCTGGCTGGACGGCAACTTCCGAAATGTGTACCGCCACGTTTTTTCCGGCGATTGGAAAAAATACAACGCGTTCGACGCCGCCTGGCGGCCCGACGTGCAGGAAGTTTCGTCGCCCGCGGTGTGTTCGATGTTTCGCACGTTTCAGGGATGGACGGCATTGACCCGGCAGGGTCAGGGCGATGGCACGTTGCAGCTGATTCCGATTGCCGACGCCATGGTTTACGTTTTGCTGCGCGCGCTGCAGGATGATGTGCCGGAAGACGACTTGTGCGGGGCGCAGCCTGGTCGCGCGCTTTCGATCAATCCGCAGTATCACAGCCTGTTGATTCAGGCGGTGTCGTCGATTCCGCTGATGGAGCCGGGCGATACGGTTTTCTGGCACTCCGATTTAATTCATGCGGTTGAGAATGAACACCGCGGCAAGGGTTACAGCAACGTGATGTACATCGCTTCGACGCCGGGCTGTGCCAAGAATTCCGAGTATCTGCAACGTCAGGCGCCGGCGTTTTTGTCCGGCAAGACGCCTCCCGATTTCGCGCCGGATAATTTCGAGGTGGATTTCAAAGGCCGCGCCAAGGAATCGGATTTGACTCCGCTGGGCCGCACGCAATTAGGTTTGGCGGCAACCGGGCCGAAGTCGGTTTCGGCCTAGAAAAATTACGGCAGGGCAAAAACTGGCGGTAGGGGATTCTCTAAGGCAACGCAGGGAGTCCGACTTTCGCAATCATGTCGCGAAAATGCGGTTCATCGTGCAGGCTGGCCAGCATCGGATCGATGCGCAAGGCGACAATTTCTGGCTCGCGCTTGGAGTAGGATGCGTCCAAATGGTCGAGCGCTTCGCGTTTGCGTCCCAGCAGCGCCGCCGTTTGGGCCAGGGCGAAGGCGTGCTCCTTTCCGGCCGCATACAAGGTCTGCTGTTCCTTCAGCATGGCCGCCAACATCCCGCGCCCTCCGCTGGAAGCCAGTCCTTTTTCTCCGGCGGCTACAATTGCCAGGGCCGATGGGTCATGCAGAATCGTCGCGGCCTTCTTGGACTGTTCCAGATACAGCGGATAATTTCCCGTGGAAAGGTAAATGATCGACAGGTAGGTGTACGGCGACAGGAAACTCGGCTCGATGGCTTCCAGTTGTTTCAGTTGCGCCACCGCTTCATCGGTACGCCCGCTGTAGAACAGAATCACGCCCTTGTCAGCCAGAACCGCCGTCGATTTGGGATCGAGCTTCTGGGCTTTTTCGATTTCTTCCAGCGATTCCTTGAAGCGGCCCATGTGCAGCAAGTAAGTCGCATACCAGTGATGCGCGACCACCGAATTTGGGTCGAGCGTTAGCGCGCGCTGGAATTCGCGCTCCGCACCCGGCACATCCCAGGACCAATAGAAATCCACAAACGCGAGCGAACTGTGCGCACCGGAAAGCGAATCGTCCAGAGCGATGGCGCGTTTCGCCGCCGCAGCGGCGCGCGGATAAGCCTCCTCCGGAGGCATCAGTGAGTATTCGCGCAGCAGGTTGTAGCAATCGGCCATGCCTACATAGGCTTCGGCATATTGCGGATCGCGCACTACGGCTTGGGTGAAGTAATCGACCGCCTGATTCAAAGCTTCGGGCGTGCGCTTGTTGAAATAAAAAACGCCTTTCAGATAGAGCTGTTCGGCTTCGGGATCGATGGTGCGGGGTTTTGCTGCTACGGCCAGACCGCGAGCGGCGCGAACCGATGAGTTGCGCCAGGCGATACCGATAACGATGGCGAGTGCAGCGACCAGCACCAGCCCGATGAGGCCCAGACGCAGAGCTGGTGAGCCAGGGAAACCCGCCGCCGCTGCACCATCTGAATTCGCGCCTCGACGGTCGCCGAGTCGCCGTTCAGTGGGGAAGCTACCGTCGATCGCTGCCTGCATCGCAACGGTGCCCGCACCGTCGGAAGCTGCGGATTCTACGCCGGCTTCATCGAGCTGGAGCGGATCAGGAAAAACGGCGGCCTCCGACTCCGTCCCAGCGTCCGCATCGAGTTCGCTTCCGGTGGCGTTTCGTTTGCCCTTGAGCCACTCGGCCAGTTCGCTGGTATTTGCATAGACGTTGGCCCGGCCTGCGCCCGGCACGCGATGCACCGGCAGCCCGCGGGTTACCTCCCAACGCTTCACCGTTCGTTCATCGCGCCCAAAAAACGCGCCGATCTCCTTCCACGTGTCGAGGCGTCGATTCGTTTCCGGTGTGTCTGAAGACGTCATATCCCGATTTGCCCTGAAGTGTCCCGGAATGCCATCACTGCCAAAAATATCCTGCAATTATACCGTCTCCGCGGGAACCTGAAGCCTCGATTCTCCCCGCTCCAGCGATTTCGTGGGGAATCAGCGCACACCCCAACTATAGATGTACGCAGTTCAGCGGGGGTGGGATGGGGCAAATTGAAAGAATGGAAGGGAAGCCTACAAAAGGCCCATCAAATACAAAACCAGGAGAATCACCAGAATCAACCCAACTCCACCGCTGGGGAAATAGCCCCAGCTGCGGCTATGCGGCCACTTGGGGATCGAACCCACCAAGGCTATGATCAAAACAATCGTCAAAATCAGCAGAAGCATTAATTCTCCGAGTTAATTTTCCGAACAGTGCGAGCGCGTCCCGTGGTGCGCGGACTTGCGGCAATTGTCGTCGGGAATCGTCGCAGCGACCATACATATTTTTCCCTACGGGCCGGGATAATTCCCTGCAGCGGGATTTCGTTCCCTCTGTATTGCCATTCGGTGAAGGAACAAGGAAAATCCTACGGGAAACTCCCAGCAGCTTCCCGAGGCGACAGGTGTGACTCTGCGTTCTAACAAATTGGGCTGCCCCACGCGATGAGTACAACGTCCACTCCCATCGTCATCACGCCCGCCGCCGACGAGCCGATTCGCGCTGAGCTTTTCAGCGTCGAGCGGCTGGAGCAGCACGCCGAGAGTCTGGCTGCAGCGCAGGACGTAGTCGACTCGGACTCAGCTCCTGGGCGGCCGCTGCTTCCGCGCGTCCTCGAAAACGGGCGGCGTCTTCTGGAATATTACCGGGCCACCGCGCACGCGGTGGAACTCGAGCAGAGCATCACGCCCGCCGCCGAATGGCTTCTCGATAATTTCTACATCGTCGAAGAGCAGTTGCGCGAAATTCGCGACGATTTGCCGGTCGGTTTTTATCGCAAGCTGCCTAAGCTGGCTTCTGGCCACCTGGAGGGCTACCCGCGCGTTTACGGCGTAGCCTGGGCTTACGTCGCGCACACCGATAGCCGCCTCGATCCGGAGGTGCTGCGCCGGTTCGTGATGGCTTACCAGCGCGTTCAGCCGCTGACCATCGGCGAACTCTGGGCCTTGGCCATCATCATCCGCATCGTGATGGTCGAAAATCTGCGGCGCATCGCCGAACGCATCGTGCGCAGCCGCAATTCGCGCCTGCAGGCCGACGCGCTTGCCGACCGCGTGCTAGGCACCGGCGGCCAGCAGGCCGTTTCGCCCGACGCGGTGCTGCGCAGCTTCGGCAATGAGCCGCTGGACCGCGCGTTTGCGGTGCGCCTGATTCAGCGTCTGCGCGATCTCGATCCCAAGGTCGGCCCCATTCTGACCTGGCTCGACGAACG
Organism: uncultured Acidobacteriota bacterium; assembly: GCA_963847695.1. Taxonomy (GTDB): domain Bacteria; phylum Acidobacteriota; class Terriglobia; order Acidiferrales; family UBA7541; genus Palsa-295. Next base: position 417,681 of record CAWKAX010000009.1, read on the forward strand.
GCTGCACGCGCAGGGAATTACCTCCGACGAAATCGTGCGCGCCGAGCACCAGGAACAGGCGGCCATGACGGTGACGGTGCGCAACATCATCACCAGCATGCGGCTGACTTCCGAATTCGACTGGCACACTTTTTTCGAAAGCATCAGCCTGGTCGACTCCGCGCTGCGCCAAGGCAGCAATTTCGAACAGATGGATTTCGCCACGCGCGACTATTACCGCCACGCGATCGAAGATTTGGCGCGCGGATCGAAACACAGCGAAATCGAAATTGCCGAACGCGCGGTGCAGCGCGCCAAACGCGCACGCGGCGAATCGCAGGGCAATGGCCATGCGGCTGACGATCGGCGGGCGGATCCCGGTTACTACCTGATTTCGCATGGCCGCGGCGACTTCGAGAAAGAGCTCGGTTTCAAGATTCTCTGGCGCCGCGAATTGTTGCGCCAGTATGTGCGCCACGCGGTTCCGGGATATCTGGGGACTATCGCGATACTTACCGCGATAATCCTGGCGATCCCGCTGAGCCACGCCCGGTCGCTGGGACTGGCGGTGCCGTTTTTGATTTTGATGGCGCTACTCGCGGCGATTCCGGCCTCGGATCTCGCTATCGCGCTGATCAATCGCGTGGTCACCGACCTGTTGGGCCCGCGAACTTTGCCGCGCATGGAATTTCTGGAGGGGGTGCCGGAAACGCTGCGCACCGTGGTGGTCGTTCCCACCTTGCTGACTTCGACGCAGGGCACCAAGTCGAACGTCGACGACCTGGAAATTCATTACCTGGCTAATCCTGACGGCGATTTGCGTTTTGCGCTGCTCACCGACTGGACCGATGCGGATACAGAAACGGCGAGCGGCGACGAAGAGCTGCTCGAAACCGCGATTACCGCCATGGCCGAACTAAATAAGAGCCACGGACCGGCTCCCGGCGGCGGGCCGCGCTTTTTTCTGTTCCACCGCAAACGCCAGTGGAACCAGCAAGAAGGGAAGTGGATGGGCTGGGAACGCAAGCGCGGAAAGCTGCAGGAACTGAATCATTTGCTGCGCGGCTCGACGAGCACTTCTTTTATCCAGATTCCCGGGCAGGACATTCGTTCGCTTCAAAACATTCGGTACGTGGTCACCCTCGATGCCGATACCCGGCTGCCGCGCGGCACCGTCAGCCGGCTGGTCGGCACCATGGCCCATCCGCTGAATAGCCCGGAGTTCGACGAAAAACTCGGGCGCGTCGTCGATGGCTACGGAATCGTGCAGCCGCGGGTCACTCCTTCGTTGCCCACCAGCCACGAAGGTTCCGTGTTCCAGAGAATTTTCTCCGGACCCAGCGGAATCGATCCCTATGCCGCCGCGGTTTCCGATGTGTACCAGGATTTATTCCGCGAGGGATCGTTCACCGGCAAAGGCATCTACGACCTGGATGCTTTTGAGCAATCGATCGAAGGCAAGGTCGCCGAAAATACGCTGCTCAGCCACGACTTGTTCGAAGGCACTTTTGCCCGCGCGGCGCTCGCTTCGGATATCGAACTCTTCGACGAATTTCCCTCGCACTACGAAGCCGCGGCTCTGCGCCAGCATCGTTGGGCCCGCGGCGACTGGCAATTGCTTCCCTGGATCTTAGGGTACGGCAAAAGTTCGCAGGGCGATCGCGGCCGCATTTCGATTCCGGCCATTAGCCGCTGGAAGATGATCGATAACTTGCGGCGCACGCTTTCCGCACCGGCCATGTTCCTGACCATGGTGGTGGGCTGGACGCTGCCGCACGTCTCGCCTTGGATGTGGACGCGTTTCGTGCTGACCATGATCGCGGTTCCTCCGCTGATTCCGTTTCTGGTCGGGCTGAACCCGCGTTTTGGCGGCATTTCAAAACGCAGTTACCTGCGTCACGTACTTTCTGATTTGTCTTTGGGAGTCACCCAGATCGGTCTGACCGTAACTTTGATTTCTTTTCAGGCCTGGCTGATGGGCGATGCGATTGTGCGGACGCTGTCGCGCGTTTTCTTCACCCAGAAAAAAATGTTGGAGTGGGTCACCGCCGCGCAGGCGCGCCACGCCGTCGATCTGAAAATTTCCGGGGTCTACAAGCGCATGTCCGGCGGCGTGCTGCTGGCCCTTGCGGCCGTGGTCGCGGTGCGCCTGGTTCATCCGCTGGCTCTGGAGCCGGCACTGGCCTTCGCGATGCTCTGGGTTGCCGCGCCGGCCGTGGCCCGATGGATCAGCTTGCCGCCTCCGGCGCAGGACGCCGAACCGGTTTCGGTCAGCGACACGCGGGCGTTGCGCTCGATGTCCCGCCGCACCTGGCGTTTTTTCGAGAAATTCGTCGGCGATGTGGATCACTGGTTGCCGCCCGACAATTTCCAGGAAGATCCAAAACCGGTCATCGCCCATCGCACTTCGCCGACCAATATTGGCTTGTGCTTGATGTCGAATTTTTGCGCCACCGACTTGGGCTGGATCGGTAGGGAAGAAGCCGTCGAGAGGCTGGAAGCGACGTTTCACACTTTGGGTCAGCTGGAACTGTATCGCGGACATTTCTACAACTGGTACGACACCGTCCGCCTGCAGCCTCTGGAACCGAAATACATTTCCAGCGTCGACAGCGGAAATCTCGCCGGGCATTTGCTGGTAGTTACGCGCGCTTGCCGCGACGCCAGCGAGAAGCTCTCGCTCGACCCGAGCATGTTTGCCGGCGTCGAAGACGCGTTGTTCTTGCTGCGCGAATCGCTGGCCAACATCACCGACGCGCGGCGCACCCACAACGTCAGCCGCAAACAGCTCAGCAACGCCGTCGACGCGCTGGCGGGAATTTTAGATCCCGTCCCGGTCGGCGCGCGGGATTGGGCGCGGCGATTCGTCGATCTGCGCGAACGCGCCCAGACTGTTTCCGACGTCGCGCAAACCTTCTCGCAGGAACTCGGTGAGTCGCCCGATTCGGAATTGCGGGTCTGGAGTGAAGCCGCTCGCGCCTGCATCGAATCCCACGCGCGCGACGCCCGAATATTGCTCCCCATGCTGCGCCTGGACGACAAATACGTCCGCACTCTGGCTGAAAGCGCCGCGGGCCGCGCTCCTGAATGGGACGCGATCGAATCCTTTTTTCATACGCTGCCGACGATCGCCACCGCCCCGGAATGTTTTGAAGAGGCTTCGCGCAAACTGACCAACATGCGCGCGCAAGTTTTGGCGGCTAACTCCCCGGAGCTCGCGCTGGTCGAACGCATCGACCAGTGGATCAAGGCGCTCGATGCCTCGGCTCACGATGCCGCGGCGCTTTCCCGCCGCTTGCTGAATGTGGCGCACACCGCCGATGCTCTTTTTGCCGGCATGGATTTTCGATTTATGTACGACGAGCCGCGCAAACTCTTTTCCATCGGCTTCCGCCCGGCCGACGGCACGCTCGACGCGAGTTGCTACGACCTGCTCGCTTCCGAAGCGCGCCTGACCAGTTTCATCGCCGTGGCTAAGGGTGAAGTTCCGTCGTCGCACTGGTTCCGCTTGGGCCGCGCGCTTACGCCGGTCGGCCGCGGCTCCGCGCTGATTTCCTGGTCCGGCTCGATGTTCGAATACCTGATGCCGGCGCTGGTCATGCGCTCGCCGGAAGAAAGCATGTTGTACCAGACTTACGAACAGGTCGTTTTCCGGCAGATGGAATACGGCACCGAGCGCGGCGTTCCATGGGGAATTTCCGAATCAGCGTTCAATGTTCGCGACATCGATTTCACCTACCAGTATTCGAGCTTCGGCGTCCCCGGCCTAGGTTTGAAACGCGGCCTGAGCGAAGATCTGGTGATCGCGCCTTACGCTACGGCGCTCGCGGCCATGATCAAGCCAGCTGACGCGGTTCAGAACCTGGAACGCATCGCCAAAGTTGGCGGGCGCGGCGCGTACGGTTTCTACGAATCACTCGACTACACCAAGACGCGCGTGCCGGAAGGCAAAGACGTCGCGGTGATTCACGCCTATATGGCCCACCACCAGGGCATGTCCCTGGTGGCTTTCGCCGACGTGCTGACCAACGGCGCGATGAAGAACCGGTTCCATTCCGAGCCGATCGTCCAGGCTACCGAACTGCTTTTGCAGGAGCGCACGCCGCGCGACGTGCTGGTGGCCCGGCCGCGCGCCGAGGAAGTCTCGGCCGCGTCGCGCATCCGGGAAATGGTCGCGCCGGTCGTACGGAAATTCGGACTGCCCAACGAGCCCACCCCGCGCACGCATCTGCTCTCGAACGGCCGCTACGGCGTGATGCTCACCTCCGCGGGATCGGGCTACAGCCGTTGGCGCGACGTTGCCATCACTCGCTGGCGCGAAGATCCCACTCGCGATTCGTGGGGCCAATACATTTTCTTGCGCGATGAGCAGACCGGTGCGGTCTGGTCCGCCGGCTATCAGCCAACCATCGTCGAACCGGACAGCTACGAAGCCGTTTTCTTCGAGGATCACGCCGAAATCATTCGACGCGACCGCAGCCTCACGACCCAACTTGACGTGGTGGTTTCCTCCGAAGACGACACCGAAGTCCGCCGGATTTCGATCACCAATCTCGGAATTCGCGGACGCGACATTCAGGTCACTTCGTACGCGGAATTGTCCTTGGCCACTCAGGCCGCGGATGTGGCCCATCCCGCGTTCGCCAAACTCTTCGTCGAAACGGAATTCGCCGCGGACGTCGGAGCCTTGCTGGCTACCCGGCGCAAGCGTTCCAACGATGAGGCTTCCGTGTGGGCTGCGCACGTCATGTTCACCGATGGCGAGCCGGTGGGCGAGATGCAGTACGAAACCGATCGCACGCGTTTCGTGGGCCGCGCGCGCTCGCTGAAAGATCCGGTCTCGGTGATGGACGGCCGCCCGCTCTCGAATACGGTGGGTCCGGTGCTCGATCCGATTTTCAGCCTACGTCGCACGGTGCGTGTTCCGCCGGGCGGCACGGTGCGCCTGGTTTTTTCAACGCTTGCTGCCGCCACGCGCGAAGAAGCCATCGATCTTGCTGATAAATATCGCGACAGCCGCGCTTTCGAACGCACCATCACCCTGGCCTGGACCCAGGCACAAGTGCAGCTGAATCACCTGGGCATCACTTCCGAAGAGGCGATCTTGTTCCAACGCCTCGCGAACGATGTGCTGTACGTCGATTCCTTGCTGCGTCCTTCGTCGGACGCGCTCAGCCGCACGCCGCTCGAAATCTCCAGCCTGTGGTCCCAGGGAATTTCGGGGGATTTGCCGATTGTTCTGGCTCGCGTCGACGATGCCGACGACGTCAGCATGATTCGCCAGTTGCTGCGGGCCCACGAATACTGGCGGATGAAGCAGCTCTCCGCCGACGTGGTCATCATCAACGAGAAGGCGACGTCCTATATTCAGGAACTGCAGGATTCACTCGAAGCGCTCGTTCGCGGCAGTCAGCTCCGTCTCTCGCCAGACGTCGGCGGCGCGAGTGGAAAGATTTTTCTGCTGCGCGGAGACATCATCTCCCCGCAAATTCGCACCCAGATTCAAATCATCGCGCGCGCCGTGCTGCTCAGCCGTCGCGGCACGCTGGCTGAGCAAATCACCCGTACGCAGCAAGCCGAACCTCTGGCCACCAATCCGCCCCGCGCGGCCCGCGGTTCCGTGCAGCCGAACGTCGAACTGCCCCACGAAGCGCTGAAGTTTTTCAACGGCTTGGGCGGATTTGCGCAGGAAGGCCGCGAGTACGTCACCATCCTCAACGAAGGCATTCGCACTCCCGAGCCGTGGATCAACGTGATTGCCAATCCCGATTTCGGCTTCATGGTTTCCGAGTCCGGCGCCGGATTTACCTGGTCGGAAAACAGCCACGAAAATCAGATCACTCCGTGGTCCAACGATCACGTTTTCGATACGCCGGGTGAGGTTCTCTACGTTCGCGACGAGGCCACTGGAGAGGTGTGGACGCCGACCGCGCTGCCTATTCGCGACGACTCCGCGACCTACATCGCGCGCCACGGCCAGGGCTACAGCGTATTCCAGCACGCCTCACACGGCATCACCCTCGATTTGTTGCAGTTCGTGCCGCCTGCTGATCCGATCAAGATTTCGCGCCTCACCGTGCGCAACGATTCAGGCCGTCCGCGCCGCCTTTCCGTCACTGCATACGTCGACTGGGTGCTCGGCGCTTCGCGGGCCACCGCGCCCTACATCATCACCGAACTGGATTCGCAGTCGGGCGCCATGTTCGCGCGCAGCGCGTGGAACAACGAATTTGCGGGGCGCGTGGCCTTTGCCGCTTTTCGCGGCCAGCAAACCGGCTTCACCGCCGACCGCACCGAGTTCCTGGGCCGCAATGGTTCGCTTGAGTATCCCGCCGCGCTGGCTAGCGGCGGCGCGTTTTCCGGCAAGGTTGGCGCCGGGCTCGATCCCTGTGGCGCGCTACAAACTTCTCTCGAACTGAAGCCGGGAGCCCAAGCTGAAATTGTTTTCTTCCTGGGGCAAACGGAAAACGCCGATCGTTCCCGCGATTTGCTGAATCGCTATCGCAAAGAAAATCTCAGCGCCATGCTCGAAGACGTCAAGCGGCGCTGGGACGACACGCTGTGCAACGTGCAGGTCTCGACTCCCGATCCCAGCATGGACCTGCTGCTCAATCGCTGGCTGCTCTATCAGACGCTTTCCTGCCGCGTGTGGGCCCGTGCCGGGTTCTACCAGGTCAGCGGGGCCTACGGCTTCCGCGACCAACTGCAGGACGTCATGGCTCTCAGCGTCGCGCGACGCGGAGTGGCCCGCGCCCAAATCCTGCTTTCGGCCGCGCATCAGTTCACTCAAGGTGACGTGCAGCACTGGTGGCATCCGCCTTCCGGCCGCGGAATTCGCACCCGCATGTCCGACGATTTGCTGTGGCTCCCCTACGTGGTGAATCAATTCATCGAAGCCACCGGCGATATGACCGTGCTGGAGGAGCAGGTTCCGTTTCTTGAAGGCGATGAGCTCGCCGAGGGCCAGCAGGAATCGTATTTCCAGCCGCGCGTCTCCGAAACCCGCGCCACGATTTTCGAACACTGCGCCCGCGCCATCGATCGCAGCCTCAATGTCGGCAGCCACGGCTTGCCGCTGATGGGCACCGGCGACTGGAACGACGGCATGAACCGCGTGGGGCAGGACGGCAAAGGCGAGAGCGTCTGGCTCGGCTGGTTTCTGCACACGGTTATGTGGGAGTTCGCGAAATTTGCCGATGCACGCGGCGAACATCAACGCGCCGAAAACTGGCGCATCCATGTGAGCGGCCTGAAAGCCGCGTTGGAAAGGGAAGGGTGGGACGGCGAATGGTATCGCCGCGCCTACTTCGACGATGGCACTCCACTAGGGTCGTCGACCAATGATGAATGCAAGATCGACGCGATTGCGCAGTCTTGGGCGGTAATCAGCGGAGCAGCCGAACGCGGACGCGCCGTTCGCGCCATGGCTGCCGTCGATCAATTGCTGGTGCGCCGTCCCGAGGGCGTGATCTTGCTGCTCACTCCGCCTTTCAATCACACCCAGCACGACCCGGGTTACATCAAGGGCTACCTGCCGGGCATTCGCGAAAATGGCGGGCAGTATACGCACGCCTCCACCTGGACCATGATCGCCTTCGCGGCGCTGGGCGATGGCGACAAAGCTTCCGAAATGTTCCGGTTCTTGAATCCGATCAACCGCACCAACTCGCGCGTGCGCGTGCAGCGCTATAAAACGGAGCCGTACGCATTGGCTGGCGACGTCTACGCCGAAAATCCGCATCTGGGCCGCGGCGGCTGGACTTGGTATTCGGGTTCGGCGGGATGGATGTATCGCGGCGGGATCGAATGGATCCTGGGCTTGCGCGTGCGCGGGATGATGCTGACCGTTGACCCCTGCATCCCGCGAAACTGGCCGGGTTACTCGATGGAGTTCCGCTACCATTCGTCCACTTACAAAATTAAAGTCGAAAATCCTTCCAGCGTTTCGAAGGGAGTTGCGTTAACCGAACTCGACGGGAAAATTCTGGCAGGAGCCGCGAATGTTCCGCTCACTGACGACGGCAAAATCCACCAACTGCGCGTGGTCTTGGGCTAGCTAAAAACCAGTTGGTGCGGGGTCAGTAGCGCGAGAGGCAGTGCACAAGAAAAAGCGCCAGGTTCCGGAGCGGGTATGAACGAATGAGTGCCCCGGAACCGAGCGCCATATGTAGCGAGCAACGAACTACGAAGTCGCTTTGCTTCCCGCCACCAGTAGCACGATCCCGCCGACCAGAGCTAAGCCACCGAACAGTGGAGGCAAGGGAATCGTCTTATGCTGCTCTGCGGTTGCCTGAATCGGCCCCAAGTCGATTACTTTTTTGTGCGTGGTGTAAGTGATGCCTTGGTAGGCGAACGAAATAATCGCCAGTACGATCAAAACCACTCCGATCAGCGACAGACCTTTCATGGTTGCTCCTGCGTTCCGTCACTCGGCCAGGCCGGTGCGGCACTTTTTGCGCTTACGCGCGACTCATTAAGCCGGAAACCAGCGAAACCAGAAACAGAACCAAGAAAACGAAGAACAGAATCTTGGCGATACCGGCGGCGGCGACCATGATTCCGAAGAATCCCATAATTCCCGCCACCAGCGCGACCACGAAGAAAATCAGTGCCCAACGCAACATGTCTGCCTCCCGAAATTTGATGTGAAAACCAGTCAACGGTAGTCGAGCGAAAGCTACCGCTTTACTTGCGGCAAACTGTATCGGCATCAAGCGTTATCAGCCATACGGATTTGCACTTACCCCCGCATACCAATTCCTGTACTTGCGAGCGCCATCGCGGACTCATGTGCTGCCTGACGTCGAGAGGTCCGACGCCGAAATGGCACGGCGATGTGGCTTTCGGGGCCCACACTCGCTGCCTCAGGCTCGTTTGCCAATCGAGTACAGCGATTCTTGTATTGTGGCTCCCGCCAGAAAGCCAATACTGGCTGAGGCGGAAGATCACCAGTTGGGACCTCATTCTCGTTAAAGCTTTCACCGTCAGCTCAGCCCTTATATTCACGAGTGGGAAACGCAGCTTCGCAACTGGGGGAATCATAAATGGCTACTATGCGAGTTTTAATCGCGGACGACCACGAAATCGTTCGTAAAGGTTTGCGTTCTATCCTCGAGGCGCAGAAAGAATGTCAGGTTGTCGGCGAGGCCGCCGACGGACGCAACGCCGTCAGCATGGCTAAGGATCTAGTTCCAGACGTGGTGGTCATGGATCTTTCCATGCCTTCGCTAAATGGCTTGGAAGCCACGCGGCAGATACTGAAAATGCGCCCGCAAACGAAGGTATTGATCCTGACCATGCACGAATCCGACCCACTGATTCGCGAGGTCCTGGACGCGGGAGCGCGCGGCTATATTCTAAAGACCGACGCCGGACGCGATTTGCTGGCGGCGATCGAAGCCCTGCGCCGCAATAAGACTTTTTTCACTTCGCGCGTGGCCCAGATGATTCTCGACGGCTTCCTGAAAGGCGACCCGCGGCCGGTTTCCGATACGCAGCCCAAGGCCGGCCGGCTGACCGCCCGCCAGCGGGAGATCGTTCAGTTGCTGGCCGAGGGCAAGAGCAGTAAGGAAGTCGCGGTGGCGCTGGGCTTGAGCGTAAAAACCGCGGAAACCCATCGCGCCAACATCATGCGCAAGCTCGATTGCCACTGCGTCAGTGAAGTTGTGCGCTACGCCATCCGGAACAAAATCATCGAAGCCTAAGCGCATCACGGCGTGATGCCGAACAAGGAAGGGTTGCACCCCGGCCGCGGTGAAATTCGCAGCCGAAGGAACAGATGGATCAGACGCAACACCTTCGAATTCTGGTAGTGGATGACCAACCCTACATGCGCCGGGCGGTGAAATCGCTGCTCGAATCGCACCAAGGCTGGACGGTGTGTGGCGAAGCCGCCGACGGCCTGGAAGCCGTTTCCAAAGCGGCCGAACTCCAGCCCGACGTGGTAGTGATGGATATGATGATGCCCAACCTGAACGGCCTCGAAGCCACTCGCCGTATTCAGCAGGAGTTTCCCTCTTCACGAATCTTGATCCTTACTCTGCACGACGTTCCGGAACTGGTGCGGCTGGCGCGCGTTGCCGGCGCCCGGGGCCTGGTGCTGAAATCGGAATCGAACCGCCTGCTGATCTCCGCGGTGGAACATGTGGGGCGGGCGGAAACTTTCTTCTCCCAACCGCTTTAACTTGGTGAGGGGACGATGGATGTGTCTGGGCCGGCGCGACGGTATCCCGCCTACAGGAGTTTCCCGACTTCAATTACGTTTACTGCCGTATGGCAGGGCCGCCGGGTTTTTCGTACTCTGCTTCTCGATGATTCTTATTACCCCGTTGCTACACGCAATTTCTTCCCCGATTTTTCTCCCCCAGAAGGGGCCGTTCTAGTCTCCCCCATGAACGGACGGCCCCTCCTACCTTCAATCTAGAGATTTCGAAACGCCCTGGGTTGTTGCCACATAGCGTCCGCTCCCACAGTCCACGGGTCGCAGGTGCGTTCGCCCGTGACCCCCCATTAACTGAAAATCGCGCCATCTTCTTGAATAGTTTAATTCGCAGTCTCGTTCGTCTAACATTGTTGAGTGCGTACGAAAGATCCCAGGCCCGGCACACTCTCGCGCCGCAAACTGATGCAGCAGTTCGCCGGAGCTTCGCTCTGCGCGCTGCCGCTGGTCGGTTCGCGCCTGGGCACACCCGATCCCGCTGCCCCACAGATCATCGCGCCACCCAAGCCCGAGCTGCCGCCGCCCACCTACCTCACCGAACGCGACAACGCCTTCCTCGAAGATCTGGAAAAGGCGAGTTTTCAATATTTTTGGGATCAGGCTGACCCCAAGACCGGGATGGTCCGCGACCGCTGCAACGTGCGCACCGCCGGAGCCGGCGTGCTGGGCAGCACGGCGGCGACCGGGTTCGGCCTCACCGCATTGTGTATCGGCGAGAAGCGCGGCTTCATCACCGCCGCCTTGGCCCGCGAACGCGTCATCGCCACGCTTCGCTTTCTATGGAAGACTTTGCCCAACGAGCACGGATTCTTCTATCACTGGGCCAATATCAGCACCGGCGAGCGGCTCTGGCAGTCTGAATTTTCTTCGGTCGATACCGCGCTGCTGCTTTGCGGCATCCTGACCTGCCGCCAGCATTTCGAACATTCTGAGATCAGCCAGCTGGCCCACGAAATTTTCAACCGCGTCGATTGGAAATGGCTCTCCGAAGATACCCGCATTCTGCCTCACGGCTGGACTCCGGAATCGGGCTTCCTGCAGTACCGTTGGGATAGCTACAGCGAAATGATGATGATGTATCTCATGGGCCTCGGCTCGCTCTCGCATCCGTTGCCCGCGACCACCTGGGACGCCTGGAAACGCACCGACTTCGAATACGATGGCATTAAATTCATCGGCTCGAACGCGCCACTCTTCGTCCATCAATATTCGCAGGCCTGGTTTGATTTCCGCGGCAAGCGCGACAAGTACGCCGACTACTTTTCGAATTCGATCGTGGCCACGGACATTCACCGGCGCTTCTGCCTGAGCCTCTCCGATCGCTTTCCGACTTACAGTAACGACCTGTGGGGGATTACCGCGTCCGATTCGGCCAAAGGCTATGTGGTCTGGGGCGGGCCGCCTTCGACCGGACCCATCGATGGCACCGTGGTTCCTTGCGCCACCGGAGGTTCGCTGCCATTTCTGCCCGGACCCGCCATGCGCGTGCTGCGCAATATCTACAACCGCTACGGCGCGGGTACCTGGAGCCGTTACGGGTTCGTCGACGCCTTCAATCCGATCACCAACTGGTACGACAGCGACGTGGTCGGCATCGACGTTGGCATCATTCTGGTGATGGCCGAAAATGCGCGCACCGGCTTCGTCTGGAATACTTTCATGAAAAATGCGGAAGCACAGCGGGGCATGACGCGAGCGGGATTTAAGCCCTACCAACCCCTGCCACCGCAGGAGCTGGTCTAGCTCTCAAGGTTTCTGCTTCAGGGTTTTGTGCCGCTGCTCTAGCAGCAGCGATCAGCGGTAACTGGCCGCCTGCAGTTCGAACATTTCCGCGTAGGCTCCGCCGACCTTCAGCAGTTGATCGTGCTTGCCCTGTTCCGCGATTTCTCCGCCCTTCAAAACCAGAATGCGGTCCGCCATTTTGACGGTGGAGAAGCGGTGCGAAATCAGCACGGACATCTTGCCCGTAGTCAATTCGGAGAAACGTTGGAAGACTTCATGTTCCGAACGCGCGTCGAGCGCCGCCGTCGGTTCGTCCAGAATCAGCAACTGCGCATCGCGCAGGTAGGCGCGAGCGATAGCGATCTTCTGCCACTCGCCGCCGGAGAGATCCACAGCGCCTTCGAACCGCGAACCCAGCACTTGATCGAAGCCCTGCGGCAGCTTGCGAATCGCGTGCTCGGCCAAGCTCTTGTTCGCCGCGTTGCGAATCAAGAATTGATTTTTAATTTCTTCGATGCGGCCCACGGCGATGTTGGCCGAAGCGGTCATCTCGTAGCGCATGAAGTCCTGGAAAATGACGCCGATTTGCGACCACAGGCTTTCCAGGTCGTACTCGCGGAGGTCTTTGCCGTCCAGCAGGATCTGGCCTTCGGTCGGCTCATACAAGCGCGTCAGCAATTTGACGATGGTCGTTTTGCCTTGGCCGTTTTCGCCGACGATGGCGATGCGTTCGCCGGTGCCGAGCTTGAAGCTGACGTTCTTCAGCACCTGGCGCGAGCTGCCCGGATAGGAGAACGAAACGTTCTTGAATTCGAAACCTTGCTGGATCTTTTTCGGGACATGCAGCGCATTGGCCACCGACGAAATCTTCGGCTTGACCGAAAAGAACAGCAGCAAGTCGGTCATGAACAAAGCCTGGTTCGCGATTTCCGAGAAGGTCGTGAACACCGCCTGAATGTTGGTGCTGGCGCCCGCGATCGCTCCGGCCAGCATGGTCATCTCGCCCAAGGTGAGTTTGCCGCGCACGGTTTGCAGAACCACGAACGCGTAGGTGCCGTAGTAGCCGGCGACTCCAAGTAAAGCCAGCATCGAACCCACCGAAAGCTTGCGGCGCGCAACTCGCAAAGTCTGGTCGCAAAGTTCAGTCGCGACTTCCGAATAACGATTCACTAAAAAGGGCGCCAGACCGAAGAGCTTCACTTCCTTCGCGCCCTCTTTGGTACCGCCGACCATCCGCAAATAATCGAGTTCGCGGCGCGCCGGGGTCTGCTGAAAACTCATCGAGTAGCCGAGAAACGCGAAATGCGTTTCGCCGAGGAACGCCGGCACCACGCAAACCACCAGCGCCAGCAGCAGCCAGGGCGCGTAGAACAAAATTCCCGCCGCCAAGCTGATGGTGGTCACCACTTCCTGTACCAGACGCCCACCGATCTTGATCATCTGCACGCGATCGGTGCTTTGCACCCGCGCGCGTTCCAGCTTGTCGTAGAAAACGGGATCTTCGTACGACATCAAATCCAGGTTGGCCGCGTGCTTCATCAACCGCACGCTGATGTGGCGCATGAACCGTTCAGCCAGCGCGGTATCGCAGAAATCCACGATGCGCATCAGAATGGCCGCAAAAGCAGCCAGCGCGAATTCGCCTGCTACCAGCCACCAGAAAACAGGCGGCAGAGGAGTGCCGTTCGAGCGCAGCGCGACAATGTTATCGATGATGTGCCGGGTGATGATCAAGGCGCACAGCGGAACCAACGCAGCCGCCACGCGCGAAGCCAGATCGCCGACCACGATCGCCGGCGCCGCTTCCCATACGAACTTCATTACCGGGGGAACATTTTTGAGCGCCTGCAGGCGCTCGCGCCATCTAGGGGAAGGGATGTCGGGGTCTTGGCTCAAGACTTCAGTTTTGGGGAACGCTTTCGTACTCACGGCTGGGTCTCCGTTTCCTGCTCAAATTTTTCTGGCGCGCCCGAATTCAGCTCGCCACTTCGTTCCGTAATGCAATCGCATACACCAAGGGCACGTTGGTTGCCAAATCGTGGGAGCCCTAACTTGCTGATACAAAGACTTATAGCCAATATCTGCCGAGTCGCTTATAAGATTTTTTCCGCAGTCCCTGTAACTTCTACTTTATCATCGACCGGCCCCGAAATTCCTGGAATTTTCGCAGGCGAACATCGCAAGCTTACATACGGCCTTCCTGCGTTGAAATACGGCCATCCGTGTATCCACTCTTAGGGTCGCGCTGCGTATGCTGAGGCGTGAACTCCACCACCGTGACGGCGCCCCCGACTCCCAGCGCAGCTCAACTCTACTGGACTAAATTTCGATCGTTCGGCTCGCGCTTGAAAACGCAGGTCCGTCGCTCGGTTTGGCGGTCCAAAGAGGGCTGGCGCAAGCTCACCGCCGGAATGGAGATTCAGGATCTTTGGACCCAATTCAAATCCGAAGCTCACGCCAGCTCGCGTCTCTACCAGCAGGACGTCGACTGGCATGAAGTGCAGGCGCAAAAGTCCTGGAAGCAGCCTTTCAAAATTTTCGGTTATTTGTTCACCGGAATTCTCAGCAAGCTCTCGCCGCCGCGCCGCGTTTTTCTGCTGATTAATCTAACTTTGGCGGTTTTGTCGCTAGTCGGCGTCTCGTTACTTTTCGTCACCCGCGAAGTCGAACTGCTGCTCGCGTTCGTCGGCATGTTGATTCTGGTGATTATGGTCCTGGGCGACCACGTCAGCATGAAACGCGATATCGAAATCGCCCGCGAGATCCAGCGTTGGTTGGTTCCGCGTGTCCCGCCGGATGTTCCGGGCGTGGACATGGCCTTTGCCACCCGCCCGGCCAATACCGTGGCTGGAGACTACTACGACGCTTTTCGCCGCCCGGGCGATGGCCCGTTGCTGATCGCGGTGGCCGATGTTTCAGGCAAAAGCGTTCCGGCCGCGATGCTCATGGCCAATTTCCAGGCCAGTCTGCGCGCCTTGGCCGGCGCGCGCAGCTCGCTCTCGGAATTAGTCACTGATTTAAATCGGCTGGCCTGCGGCAACAATTTAAATGGCCGCAGATTCACCACCGCCTTCCTCGCTGAGTTAGATCCTGCCTCCGGCCAACTCTCCTATCTATCCGCCGGGCATAATCCGCCGGTTCTGCTGCGGCTCGATGGCACCGTCGACCGGCTGAAATCCGAAAGTATTCCGCTGGGTATCGAACTGAATGAAAAATATAGCGCCGGCACCACCATCCTGCGGCCCAATGAATTGTTGGTCATCTATACCGACGGCGTTACCGAGGCGCGCAACGAACGCGGCGAGCAATTCGGCGAATCGCGCCTGCTCTCCATGCTGCAACTGCGAACCGAAGACCGCGCTTCCACCACGCTGGCCGGCATCATGAAAAATCTAGACGACTTCGTCGGCCCCGCGGACCAGCACGATGACATCACCTGCTTGGTCGTCACCCGAACCTGAGCCAACGGCTTTCGGGACTCACCTATGTCGCCCAATCGCAAACTCCCGGCCAGCGTGCACCCCACCGAATTCAATATCGCGGCCATCGCCAAGTTGGAGCAGGATGCTCTCGCTGGGCGGACCCTCTCTGAGCGCGTTGGCGACGAAGTCACCAAGTTCGCGGGCAGCGTTACCTTTTTATTTCTCCACGTCCTGTTCATCCTGACCTGGGTTGCCATAAATATCGGGGCTGTTCCGGTCGTCAAACCCTTCGATCCCTTTCCTTTCGGCATTCTTTCCATCGCGGTATCGTCCGAAGCCGTCTTCCTCACCATCTTCGTGCTGATCAGCCAGAACCGCATGAGCCGCCAGGAAGAAAAGCGCGCCCATCTCGATTTGCAGGTCAGCATGCTGGCTGAGCAGGAACTCACCACTTTGTTGCAGATGCAGGAAAAGATCTGCCGGCACCTGGGCGTGAACGTCGCCGAAGAAAAGAAAGAAGTGAAGGATTTTGCCAAAGCCACCGACGTGCACGAACTGGCTCGCGAGCTGGATCAAAAGCTTCCCGAACGCTAAAGCAATTCTCCGCGCAACCGCCGTCCCACGCCAATAACTACAGTGGGCTAAGGCATCGTTACAGCCCAACTACTCCGTTTACCCGATGTTTCCCCATCTGCAGCTGCTGCAAAGTTAGCCTGCATGCAGTAACCCGTTGAACCGTGCTATCAAATTAATTTTCAAAAGAGGGGCCTCATGAAAATCGGCAAAAAATTCACGACGCTGGCCGCATCACTTTTATTCGGCGCTGCGCTCGTCGCTGCTCCGCTTCCGTTCCAGTCTCAAGCACCCGACAACACCAAGAACAACCAAGGCGACGCTGCTCCGGGTGCGATGACCGCCGACCATCAGAAAATGAATCCGACCGACCGCGAAACCAGCCGCCAGATTCGCAGTTCGATCATGAAAGACAAATCTCTTTCTACCTACTCGCACAACATCAAGATCATCACCCAGGACGGCAAAGTCACGCTGAAAGGCCCCGTGCGCTCCGACGACGAAAAAGCAAATATCGAAGCGAAAGCCGCGGCCGTAGTCGGCGCCGATAACGTCACCAGCATGCTTACCGTTACGCCGGCGAAATCCTAAGCGGAACGCAGGAATTTCTTAAATCAGAATAAATAAAAGGAGACCCATCATGGATAACAAGAAAACAGCGGTATTTGGAATCTTCACCTCGCTAGCTAGCGCGGACAACGCCACGGATTTCCTGGTGAAGTCTGGATTTTCAGCATCCGACATTTCGGCGCTGCTCCCGGAAAATCTGGGCACCAAGCAAATCGGCACGGAAAAATCCACCAAGGCCCCCGAAGGCGCCACCGCAGGCGCGAGCACCGGCGCAGTTCTGGGCGGTGCGCTCGGCCTTCTCGCGGGAATCGGCGCGTTGGCTATTCCGGGCGTAGGCCCGCTGATCGCTGCGGGACCGATCATGGCGGCTCTGGCCGGGCTCGGCGTCGGCGGAGCAGTCGGTGGCTTCACTGGCGCGTTGATCGGACTGGGCATTCCCGAGTTCGAAGCCAAGCGCTATGAAGGACGGGTCGCGAAAGGTGGTATTCTTCTTTCCGTACATTGCGACACGTCGGACGAAATCAAACGCGCCAAGGACGTTATGAAGGCCGCCGGCGCCGAAGATATTTCCTCGACGGGTGAATCCAGTTCCAAGTCGTCAGACATTCCTCCGGTCGGTCGCGCCGCAGGTACCGTCTAGTGGGTCTCGTGCATCCAAAGCAGGGGAGGCGGCCAGCGCCGTCTCCCTTGCACGATAACCAGCAAGAAAATCCCAGCAGGAGGAATCTCATGAGCAGAAACAACCGTTGGCCGGAAACCATTTCGGCATTCGTTATCGGAATCGGAGTGGGCGCGGCGTTGGGCGTCTTGTTCGCGCCGCAGTCGGGCGAAGATACCCGGGACTACTTGATCGGCACCGCGAAGGATGGTCTGGACCAGGCCGTCGGCACCGCGCGTGATGGCGTTGACCAGCTTTCCGCCCAGGGCCGCAAATGGGCTCGCCGTGCGCAGCAGACCGTCGATGACGCTCGCTCCCACGTGCAAGACGCGGCCGATCAGGCCGAGAAAGCCTATCGTCAAGCGAAGAACGCATAAATCGTTCGCCTTCGTTGAATGCAATTTTTGGCTCCAAGGCTGGCCGCGTCAAGCGGCTAGCCTTGGGGCGATTTTCGTCGCAGACTTCCGTAAGATTTCTTTAATTTGTTCCGACCCGTCCTCGTTTGCAATTTCAACTTCCAGGAGAATCGAATGACCGCACAGAAGAACGAAGGGAAGAAAGTGACCCGTGAGGATCTAATTGCCGGACTCAACGAAGACCTCGCGCGCGAATATCAGGCCATCATTTCATACGTGATCTATTCCCAGGTGCTCAAGGGCGCAGAATACATGAACATCGCCGGCGAACTGGAAAAGCATGCGCACGAAGAGCTGGCTCACGCGCTGATCATCTGCAACCAGATCGATTATCTCGGCGGCAAGCCGGTAGCCGCGCCGAAGCCGGTGAAGACCTCGGATAAGGCCAAGGACATGTTGCGTTTCGATCTCGAGAACGAAACGGAAACCATTCGCAACTACCGTACGCGCGTTGATCAATGCGAAGAGCTGGAAGAATTCGCGGTCGGCGAACACATTCGCGAAATCCTCCTCGACGAACAGGACCACGCCATTGCGTTGGCGACAGCGTTGGGAATCGACGTACCCAAGATATAAGAAGTTTCAAAAAATGAAGAAGGGAAGAGGCGAGCCATCGCGGTTCGCCTCTTTTTTTGCCTAAGCTGTTTTGCCGCGCAGCGACTCTTCGATTTCTTCCAAGCTGCGGCCTTTCGTTTCTGGAACCAGATAATACGAGAACAGCCATGCCGCCACCGCCATCACGCCGTAGAGCCAGAACGTCAAGCTCGGCCCGAACGCCTGCACCAACAGCAAGAACGTCAACGACACCGCAAAATTCGCCACCCAGTTTGAGCCCGCCGCCGTGCCTTCCGCCAGTCCGCGAATTTCCAGCGGATAAATTTCCGAAATCAGCAGCCAGAAAATCGGACCCAGGCTAATGGCGAAAAATGCCACGTAAGCCATCAAGGTGACGACGGCCAGCCACGCCAGCGATTCATTGTGCGCCGGCAGCCGGAAAACCAGTCCCAAGAGCCCCAGACACACGACCATCCCCGCGATTCCCACCAGCAGCAGCGGACGCCGTCCGATCCGGTCGATCAACCACATCGCCACGATGGTCATGATCACGTTGACCAGCCCGATTCCGGCCGTGGCCAGGATTGCTCCTGACACCGACGACAATCCCGCCGAATGGATAATGTTGGGCGCGTAATAGATGACCGTGTTGATCCCGGTCACTTGCTGAAAGAATGCCAGCCCGATGCCGATGATCATTCCCGCGCGCACGTTCGGTTTCAGCAAATCCAGCCAGCTCGCGTTGCTGTCCGATTTTGCCAGCGTCGCTTCGATCTCCTTCATCTCGCCTTCGATATTTTGCGTGCCGCGAATTTTCGTCAGCACCTTTCGGGCCGCGTCCATTTTTCCAGTTCGGGCCAGCCACCGCGGCGTCTCCGGCAGAAATAACATTCCCAGACCGAGCATCGCGCCCGGAATCACCGCCAGGCCCAGCATCCAACGCCACGCGCCGCTATCCGCGAACGCGTAATCGACCAGATACGCGACCAAAATCCCCACGGTGATCGCCAGCTGAAAAAGCGAAACTTGCCAGCCGCGCGCTTTCGCCGTCGAAACTTCGGAGATGTATACCGGCACGGTCGTGCTCGAAAGCCCGATGCCCAGCCCAACGATGGCGCGGCCCACCACCAGCATATTTTCGGAGGACGCCACTGCGCACAGAATGGCGCCGGCAATAAAAATCACGGAGGTCAGCAACAGCGTCGCGCGCCGCCCGATGCGGTCGGAGAGATTTCCGCCACCCAACGCGCCAATTGCCGCGCCCACCAGCACCACGCTGACCACCAGCCCCTGGTGAAACACCGAGAGCGAGAAACTTTTCTGAATGAATATCAAAGCTCCGGAAATCACTCCAGTGTCATAGCCGAAAAGCAACCCGCCCAGCGCGGCGAATGCCGCCGCCACATAGACGAACGTCGTGCTCTCGGCATCGTGCGCGGAACCTGTGGCGGGCGCGGTGGAACCCAAATTTTCGTTAGGCACCTGAGCGATTCTCCTGTGGGCCGGTCTTGGCCGCGTGCATTCTAATGGTTTTTCCCACGTCACGAGCAACTTTCCGCCCTTGCGTGGTGTTCACTCGCCTTTGACTACCGAGGCCGAAGATTTAACCCCAGCTGCGGCGCCGCGACCTGTTCCCCCGCTAAGACTGAATCCGCCGGCGGATACGGAATCGTTCCGCGCAGCTTGGAAATTTCCGCCGGCAGAAAGTCCGGGAAGGGAAACACTTTCTTGGTCTTCCACTCTTCCACTGTGCGTGTCGCGTCCGCTGTAGCTTTTTCGTTCATGCCCGGATCCCGCGTGAAATAAACCGTCTGCGAAGGATTCGCCAGGCTGGTCCCCGACGATTCCACGATGCCCAGGATCCGCAGCAATAGATCTTCGCGAATCGCGATAAACGTGGGCGTGTCGGTAGTTTTGACGTAGCAAAAAATTTCCATATCGAACGAGCTGGCCCCAAACGCCACCAGGCGGATGCGCGCGGTCTCCGCTTCGATTTTCGGATGGGCGTAAAGCAATTTGCGAATCTCAGCCAGACAGAAGAGCAGTTGGTCCGTCGACGAATCTCCTCGCAGACCGATGGTGTTGTTGAACAGAAATTTGTCGCGCTTGGAAAGATTTTCGATGTTCATCGTCGCCAGCGCGCCGTTAGGAATGGATAGCTCCACTCGTTCCGTGGTTCGCACCCGCGTCGAACGCAGCCCGATATCCTCGATCGTTCCTACGATCGTCCCGAAGCGGCAAACGTCGCCCACCCGGATCGCTTCGTCGCCCAGCACCGAAACTCCGCCGAACAAATTCTCCAGCGTTTTCTGCGCCGCGAAAGCGATGGCGATACCGCCGATCCCGACGCCGGCCAGCACCGTAGTCAGATTGAACCCCACTGCGTCCAGCATGAAAATGGCGCCGGCAAAAATCAGCACCACTTTCAACATCCGCTGGCCCAGTAGCATCAGCGAACCGACGCCCGCTCGCCCCGCACTGATTGCCCGGAATCGAAGCCGCTCGCCCAGCCATTCCACGATGCGCACCGATAGCCAAGTTGCCCCCACCAGCAGCAGTACCACCGCTACCTGTGCGTAATAGTGCCGCGCCAGCAGCGGAAGACCGACGAAACGCATGCCCACGGCGTGCAGCAGCGTCGCCAGAATCAAGAGCATCGGGCCGAAGGCAGCCGCCTTGAACTTGTAATCGAGTTTGCGGTGGCGAATCGAGCCCAGCAGCGCGCGTCCGGCGTGAAAGATCTGAATCAAAAGCCAGGCCACGCCCATTGCCAGCGGCACCAGCAGAAGCATCGTGATCCATTGCCACAGCGGGAGCCCCATCACCACGTTGCGCACCAGAACCTGCGGCAGTTTCGATTCCACCTGTTGCGCCTCTACCTGACCGTACAATTCCTGCAAGCCCGCAATGGTCTCGTTCGAGAAAACCCAGATCGGCCCGTACACCGGGTCCGTCACCCGAGTCAGAATCAGGTCGGCGCTGTCGTCGTTCACCTGCACTTTGCCCACCCGCTCTTGATCGGAGGGCAATCCTTCCTGCGGCGTGCCTTCGGCCTGGTCGGTGATGCGATTGATGTTGCCGACGTAGGCGCGGTCCATCAGCGATTTCAGTTCGTGGACGATTCGCTGGTCGTCTGCGGGACGCCGTGCGCGCGAAGCTTGAAAATATTGCGCGGCCGAATCAGGATGCGCGGACTGCGCCGCCTGCAAAAATCCCAACACCGTTCCGCGCGGATTGGCGCGTCCCAGCGGATCCACCGGCACGGCCGGCTCCGCTTTCTCCGGCGTGGAGGGCAGCAAAGGATTTTGCGCCAACACCGGCGCGACAAAACACATGAACAGAAGCAACAATCGGAAGATTCTCGATGCAAACATGGGCACGGCTCCTTACGTTGAAATGGCAGCCCAATCTTTGCATAGGTGACGGGAAGCTCGAAAAGTGTTTAGCTGAGTGCGCCGCGGGGAAACGAGAAAGTTTTCTTTCAACGCGAAATCTACGGCTTCAGTGATTTCGAAAGCGCGTCGGTCACCGGTTTGCCCATTTGCACCGGGCGATCGTAACCGGTCATTTCCAGGTAACCCACGCCGCCAGCCGCGGCGCCGTTGCGCGTGCCAGCCAGCCGAATCGCACCTTCCCAGTAACTCGGCGACAACGCAGTTTTCCCAGCCAGCTCCTGCTGCTTCAATGGCGTGGTCGCTTCGAGGTCCAACTTCAACGAAGGCACCGAAATCCGCCAACGCACCGGATAGACCGCCGCGTTCGATTCGCTTTTCCACGTTTCGCCTTCGGGCTGCAACGTGAAGTCCTTTTGCACCAGATGCGTCGTCTTTCCCGCCGCATCAACGTAGGTCCCTGAAGAGAACGGATCGATCGAGCCGTCCTTGAGCCGCAGGCGAAACAACATCAGCTCGGTGTTGTCATCGAACTGCAGGCTGAACCAGTCCCACCCGGTTTGCTCCGCGCTCAGTTGCTGCGTGAAAAATTCGTGGTCCATCCAGGCTACGCCGCTCACTTCAAATTTCTTGCCGCCCAATTCGATTTCGCCGGTCGCAGCCAGGCGCGTCAGCGAAATGTAATGCGAAGCATGTCCCGCCCCCGCCGACTTCTGGCTCACGCCGTCGATACCGTGAATCACTGGCGCCTTTTGCGATTCGAGCTTCAACCGCAGCGTGAACGCATCGCTCACCGCTTGCAGGTTCTGCGTGTTTCCGTGCCAGTCGATCTGCCAGTTGCCGTTCCATATCCTTCCGATGCCGGCGTTCACCCCCGCCACGCCCGGCCCCGCGCGATTCAGCCGTTCACGGTGATAGAACTTGCCGCCACCGACGTCGCTGAGCGCCAAATGCGCCAGATAAGCGTCCGGCGCATTCCAATCAGACGCGCCCCGCTCCTCGCGGCTCAGCGCTTCGCGAAAAAACGTCAGCTCAAAACCAAATTCGCGCCCGTTCGGGTCCTTCAGATTCCCGGTGTAATACCACCACTCGGTTTGAAATTCCGGATGATTGAAATTGTCCCGCGGAAATTCGTAGCGATAACCGGGCAAAGCTTCGCGATACTGCGCGCCCAGCGGGTACACAACCAGCAGCAAGGCGAGCGCGGCCAGAAACTTACTCCTCATGCACGACCTCGATCGGATTCAACCCCACCGCGATGCGAGCCGGGTACAGTCCTGCGAGAATCGTCGAAATAAAAACGCCCAGCAGCGAGCCGGCCAAAACTGCCGTCGGCCAGTGAAACTGAATGGTCCACCCAAACGATTGCTTATTGATGACATAGATGAGCACGAAGGAAAGCGCGACGCCCAGCGTGAACCCGACTAGATTCGCCAGCACTCCAATCAACCCTGCTTCTACCAGAATCAATTTGCGGATTTGCGAGGTGGCCGCGCCCAAAAACCGCAGCAGCCCGAATTCCCTCCGCCGGTCCACCACCAGCGCCAACAAAGCCCCGGCGATTCCCATCACCGCCACGATGATCGAAATCACCTCCAGCGCGTACGTAATCGCAAAAGTGCGGTCGAAAATCTGAATCGCCTCGGTGCGCAGCGTGCGATTCGAAAAAATCAAAATGTCGTGCCCGGCAATGGCTTTCTCCACTTCCGCGCGCACCGTGGCCAAATCCGCACCCGGCGCGATGTAAATCGCCAGATTCGAGGGATCGGGATCCGGCAAATAACGCAGCAGCGTGGCCCGGTCCATCACGATGTATCCCGCTTCGCTGGCGTAATCGAACGATACGTCGACGATCTGGAATTGCACCTGCCGCTCGCCCATCGGCAAGGTAATCGAATTCCCTCGCCGCAAATGATGCTTATTGGCGAAGGGCTCGCTGATCACCACTGCGTCGTGATTCTGCAAATCGTCGTACACGTCGGAAGCTCTGCGCCCGGAAAGAAACGCCGATTTCTTGAACGGCTGCACCGCGTGAAAGTCCGCGGCGCCCAGCGTCGCCGGAAATCCCTCATAGCTGATGTCGTATGCGCGGAACCGATCGAGCCCCGCCACGCCCGGCAAATGCGACAGCGTATCGGCCAAACCGTTCGGAATCGTCGGATGCTGGTCCGACGCTGGCGTCCCTGCTGGACGCAAGTACAAATCGGCTTGCAGCTGATTGTCCATCCAGGAAGTCACTGTCTGGCGGAAACTGCCCACCATAATTCCAATCGAGGTCATCATCGCGATCGCGGTCGCCAGCGCGCCGACCAGTACGGAAGTGCGGCGCAGAGATCCGCTCAGGCTGCGCGAAGCGAGCAGCCCTTCGACGCCGATCATTTTTTGCAGCAGCGCAGAAAAAGTGTGCAGCAGATAATCGGAGATCGCCGGAATCGCCAGCGCCGACGCCCCAATCAGCAACATGGCCGAAAAGTACCCAAAAATCGGCTTGCCTCCGACGGCCTTCGGCACCGAGCACATCACGCCGCCCGCCGCCAGTCCCATGGCGATCAACAGGTCCCGCCCTTTCATCATGCGCGCCGCGTATTCCCGCTGCCCGCGCGCCATTGCCTCCATCGGCGAAACCCGCGCCGCCTCGCTCGCCGGCGAAAGCGCCGCGATGATCGACATTCCAATTCCAATCAGCATCGCTGCGGCTAACGAAGTGAAAGTCAGTTCAATCGCCCCGGGCCGGCTGCTCACGTAGAGCGCTTGCACCGTGGCCGAAAGCAGTTTTAGCGCACCCGTGGCAAGCACGCGCCCAAGCGCGCAGCCTAAAATCGCTCCAGCGATTCCGAAACACGCCGCTTCGCCCAAGAACGCCGCGAGAATCGCGCCGCGGCTGGCCCCCAACGCGCGCACGATTCCGATTTCCGCCCGCCGCCGCACCACCGATACCGAAATCGTGTTGTAAATCAGAAACGCGCCCACCAGCAGCGCGATGTAACTCAGCACGCGAAGATTCCAGCGGAACGCCGCCAGCATGCGCTGGTTCTCGCTGGTCCGGCTGCCAATCGCCCGTGCCGTCACTCCGGCCGGTAGTGCAGCCCGCAACCGTTCTCGCCATTCGGCCAGAGGAGGATCGTCCGGCACTTTCAGCAAAATGCTATCTACTCGTCCTGCGCGCCCCAATTCCCGCTGCGCCGCGGCGATATCCATCACCACCACGCCGCCGCCCTCGGCGGTGTCATCGAATACGCCGCGCACCCGGTAGTCGCGCGTGTGATCGTTAATCAGCAGCCGAATGTTCGTACCGGGCGTCGCCTGCAAACTTGAACCAACCCACACGCCTTCCAGGTCACCCGGATTTTTCAGCGCCGCGTCGCCATTCGCAACATTCACCACTTGTTGGTCCGTCGCCTCGCCGATCAAATCGATTCCAATCAGCGGAACGGTCTGCCCGCTCGCGACGACGGTCGCAAAATCCTGAATGCGCGGCCGCACGCGAATCGAATAGGGAAGCGTGGCCAGAGTTCCGGCCACCGCGTCGGGCACTCCGCCGGTGGAAGTCACTTCCAAGTCGGAATCGCCCATCAAGGTTTCTACGGAAGATCGAAACGATCCGGCCGCAGCGTTTCCGGCCAAATCGATGCCCAGCACCACGGCTACGCCCAACGTCACCGCCAAAACCGTCAGCGCCGTGCGCAGCGGTTCTCGAAACAGTGGCCGCACAATCAAACGGTAGAATAGAATCGCACGTGACATTCGTTTACCGCCGGATCACTTCGGCGACGCCGCCGTCGCGCATTTTCACCAGCGCGTCGGCCAGCGCTGCAGCCTCCGCGCTGTGGGTGGCCATCAGCACCGCCGTGTTTTGTTCGGTCGAGATTCGCCGCAAGAGCGCCAGAATCAAATCGCCGGTCGTGCTGTCCAGATTTCCGGTTGGCTCATCGGCCAGCAGCAATTTCGGTTCGTGCACCAGCGCCCGCGCAATCGCGACGCGCTGCATCTGCCCGCCAGACAACTGATGCGGCATGCGTTTGCCCAAGTCGCCGAGTTCAACCCATTCCAATCGCTCGTTCGCCGCCTCTCGTGCATTACTTTTTCCCGCCAGCAGCAAAGGCAACTCCACGTTCTCGACCACGCTCAGCGTCGGCAATAATTGAAACGACTGGAAGATGAACCCGACTTTTTCGCGGCGCATCCGCGTGAGCCCGGCATCGTCGAGCGAAGAAGTTGCTACGCCATCGAGCCGCACGTCGCCCGAAGTAGGGAAATCCATCGCGCCCGCTAGATTCAACAGCGTTGATTTTCCGCACCCGCTGCGCCCCACCAGCGCGACAAACGCGCCCGCCGGAATCTCCAGCGACACTCCGTCCACAGCTCGCACCGGCAAGCCTTCGCTGCGATATTCCTTGGTGACATTGATCAGGCTAACGACTGAGGGAATTTCAGTTTCTGCTTGGCGCGGCGCGGGACCCGAGGCGGAATTCATTTTGGTTCAGACACGCTCGATGATCATGGCGATGCCCTGGCCCACGCCGATGCACATGGTGCACAGCGCATAACGCGAATTGGTGGCCAGCAATTGATAGGTCGCTGTCGTCACCAGCCGCGCGCCGCTAGCGCCCAGCGGATGCCCGATCGCGATCGCGCCCCCGTTCGGATTCACGTTGCCGGCGTCGTCTGCCAGGCCCAAGTCGCGCGTCACCGCCAGGGCCTGCGCCGCGAAGGCCTCGTTCAGTTCGATCACGTCCATCTGCGAAATTTTCAGCCCAGTCCGGACTAGCAATTTTTTCGTCGCGGGCGACGGTCCGAAACCCATTACTCGCGGAGCCACGCCCGCCACCGCCGTACCTAACACCCGGGCCTTGGGTGTCAGTCTGTATTTTGCTGCAGCTTTCTCGGACGCCAGCAACAGCGCGCAGGATCCGTCGTTGATCCCAGAAGCGTTGCCCGCCGTTACCGTGCCCGACGGTTTCACCACCGGTTTCAATTTGGCCAGCGCTTCCAGCGTCGTATCCGGCCGAGGATGCTCGTCCGTATCGAAATTTTTCGGCTCGCCTTTCTTTTGCGGAATCGCCACGGCCACAATTTCGTTTTTGAAAAATCCCGCCCCGTTCGCCTTGGCCCAGCGCTGCTGCGTGCGATACGAAAACCCATCTTGGTCCGATCGGCTCACGCCGTATTCTTCGGCCACGTTCTCCGCCGTCTCCGGCATCGAATCGATTCCGTACTTTTCTTTCATCAGCGGATTCACGAAGCGCCAGCCGAGCGTGGTGTCAAAAATTTCCGCGCTGCGGCTGAACGCGCTGTCCGCCTTGCCCATCACAAAGGGCGCGCGCGTCATGCTCTCCACGCCGCCCGCGATCATCAATTCCGCTTCGCCGGCCTTGATCGCCCGCGCCGCCGTTCCTACCGCGTCCAAGCTCGAACCACACAGCCGGTTGATCGTCGCCCCGGCCACTTCCTTGGGCAGGCCGGCCAGCAACAGTGCCATGCGCGCCACGTTGCGATTGTCTTCTCCCGCTTGGTTCGCGCAGCCGTACAGCACGTCGTCTACTGCGCCCCAATCCACGCCGGAATTCCGCACCATCAGCGCGCGAATCGGCAGCGCCGCCAGATCGTCGGTCCGCACTGTGGCCAGCGCGCCACCGTAACGCCCAAACGGAGTCCGCACCGCATCGCAAATGAATACGTCGTTCAAAACCGCCTCCCGCCGAACACCAACACCAGCCGTGCTCATCTCCAGTATAGCCGACCATTCCGCCGCGCACCCGCAATCCAAAATCGCCATGGATTGCACCGACCCGCTCGGGCTGGCCAAGGAAATTCCGTTAGGTGTAATCTATCCACATGGCTGAAAAAATAAAAAAGTCCGAAGCAGAGTGGAAATCGAAGCTGGATCAAAACCAGTATTACGTCACCCGCCAGAAGGGCACTGAACCGCCCTTCACCGGCGAATACGAAAATACCGAAAAGGAAGGAACGTACGTGTGCGTCTGCTGCGGGCAGCCGCTCTTCGCCTCCGACGCGAAGTTCCACTCCGGCTCCGGCTGGCCCAGCTATTACCAGCCCATCGCCGCCGAAAATGTCGAGCTGCACCGCGACACCAGCTACGGCATGACGCGCACCGAAGCGCTCTGCAGCCGTTGCGACGCCCACTTGGGTCACGTCTTCGACGACGGCCCAAATCCCACCGGTCTGCGTTTCTGCATTAATTCCGCATCACTGAAGCTGGAAGAAAAGAAGAAAGGCTCGAAATAACCAGCGAAAAAAAAGGCAGGCGCCTCAAAGGCGCCTGCCCGAAATTCCTGCCTGAGAAATCCTGCCCCGCGCCCGCTTCTAGTGGTCGAAATAGAAAACCAGCGGATGCCCGTTATTCGGATTCGAATCTCCCGAAATCGCCCGGAAACTCGACTGCGAGACAATGTAAAAGATCACGTTCGCCGGAATTCCAATCGGCGAATTCGTGCTCATGGTCCCGCGTCCCGTCACTCCGACGTTGTAGTTGCCCACAAAATTTTGGGGCGAATGAATCGTTCCGTTGTTATCGACTTCGTCCACCACGCCCAGCAGCGAACCTTGCCCCGGCGAATTCAACTGGCCGATCACATTCAACGCTAGCGGATCTTCCGTGGTCGGAGCGCCCAACGTGTATCCGCCCTGCAGCGAAGAAGCGCTGAACGGCGCCACACTCGTTTGCGCGTCGAGCAAGCCAAACGAAACTTCCGGATTCGACCCGATGGTGAATCCCTTGTTGGCTCCGATCAAATACGCCGCGGCAATTTTCTGCCCGGTTGTTTCCGCGCCCACTCCGGTAAATGCAATTCGTCCGTTGTTGTTGGGATCAGCGGTGAACGTGCCATTCGAGGTCACGCCATTCGTCACCGTGCCGCCGCTGTTCTCGTCGAAGGTAAAATCCGCCACCGTTTCGCCGTCGCCGGTCAGCAATCCCGCATATACATCCCCATTTTTCCCAGCCAGTCCGCTGCCGGTCGCCACGCTCTTTCCATTGAGGGCGCCGGAGTTGAAAACCACCGAGCTATCCTGCAACAGCATCTCGCCAGCCAGCCGCGGATGCGTGGTATCGGTGGTATCCACTGCCACCAAGAAAATGTCCGACGGCGAGACGAAGTAGAAAGTATATTCGGCCTGCACCTGCGCCGAACTGGGAAGCTGATAAGTGAAAACCGCCAGCCCCTTGTTATTGGTTCCGCTCGACTGGAAATTTCCACTCAGCGCCAACGCCGGGCTATAGGTTCCGTTATCGTTCACGTCCAGGGCTCCGCGGGTGAACGTCTGATTTCCGTCAGCGTGCACCACTCCCGCGATCACCGCGGGAGCCAGCGCCACATCCTGCCCGAAAAACTCAAACGCGTAGTTTCCGCTGAAGCTGCCCGAAGACAGGGTGCTCGAAGAATCCGGCTTCATGATTCCCGCGCCGTGCGTCTGCGGCGTGCCGACCGTGTCATTCTCCACGATCTGGAAATTGCCGTTCGATTGCTCCGCCAGCAGGTAATTCGTGGTCAGCATCGCGCCTTTCGAGTTCACGCCGATCAGCTGCATCGTGCCACGCCCGTCGTTGCCGATGGTGTAGGTTCCGGTCAGCGACGAAGCAGTGAAAACTCCGGAGACTCGGTTGCTGTCGAATTGCCCGCTCGAAATCACCCCGCTGCCGTTGGCGATCAGGTTGCCCGCTTCGACCACGTTTCCTTGCGTGTCAAAACCGCTGAACAGGAAACTGTACGAACCGCTCAGCAGCGTGTTGGTCGCCACCGAACCGGTGTTGATGGTGATGCTCAGATTTTGCGAGGCCGGCGTTGAGCCGATCGAATCGTTCACTTGCACCGTGAAATTGGAAGTCGTGGTTAGTATCGGCACACCCGAAATCGCGCCGCTCGCCGGGTCGAACCGCAACCCCGCCGGCAATTGTCCCGCCGTGATGCTCCAGGTGTAGGGTGCCACGCCACCACTGGCTACGAGCGCGCCCGAATATCCCGTTGCCACCGCGCCGCTGGGCAGCGTAGGCGTCACCGCCTTCAACGGCGCTGCACCGGTCACTGTGATCGTTACCGGTTTGCCCGCCGGCGATGTAAAGGTCTGCGGCGGAATCGTGGAATCGGTCACCGTCGGGAAGAAGCTGTAAACGCCTCCCGCGGTCGGCGTTCCAAAAATCTGCCCGTTGCTCGCGTTCAACATTAGCCCGGGCGGCAGGGTATTGGCCGGCACGCTCCAAGAATAAGGCGGCGTTCCGCCCGAAGCCTGGATCGAGGTTCCGTAATTGCTGCCCACTGTGGCGTTGGCCAGCACGCCCGAAGTGATGGTCAAAGCTGTCGCCGGATTGATCACCACCGTGAACACATCCGAGGTTGCGGTCTGTGGTACGAAGGCGTTGTCAGTCAGGCTCACCGCGAAGTTGTATGTACCGGCTTTCGTGGGTGTTCCGATCACGCTTCCGGTATTGGGATTCACGGTGAGTCCCGGAGGCAGGCAGTTCGATCCCGCGGGCGTGCAAGCCACCGCGAATTTGTAAGGAGTCACTCCAAATTCCGCCACCACTTGCTGACTGTAGCCCACTCCGTTGGTGCCATTCGGCAGCAGCAGGGTAGTGAATTGCGGTGCCAGGTTCACGGTAATCGTCACCGTCACCGTCGCGCCGGCATTTCCATTCGAGACCGCCTTCAAACTTACAGTTTGCGTCGCGGTCAATCCGGTTGGCGACGTGTAGGTGATCTGCGATGCCGTCGTGCTCGAAATCATGCCGCAGCCGGTTCCCGCGCATCCCGTGCCGGTCAGCGTCCAGGTAACACCTTGGTTCTTGGTATCGAGCCCCAGTGTGGCCACGAATACCTGAATTTGCCCTTCGTCCATTTGGATCGTCCCGCTGGGCGAAACCTGCAAAGTGATTGTGTTGCTACCGCCGCCACCGCAGCCGGTGAGTACTGCCAGCAGCAGGACCGCGCACAGTGTCATGGCCCATCGGCAAACGCGAGGGAAACTGCTCATTTCGTTCTGGTCCGCCACCGGGATCAACGGACAATTCTTCATTCGGGCATACGCCTTCGTTGGTTTCATATCACCTTGATGATTTCTTTTTGGATCCGCCCGATCCGGAGGGAATCAACCCCACGTCGAAGCCTTGGCTCGTTAAAACGAAACTATTTGAATAACAAAACGCTTGGGACCTGTCAACGCACATCTCCCCGCCGAAACGCCACTGCCGCAGCTCATCTCGCACAAGTCGCTTTACCGCATTCCCTGAAACTGGAATAATGCCGCGATTCACTCAGGCATATCGATGCACAGGAGAGAGTCTCCGTTGCCCGTCCACTCCACGGCTTTACGCCGCCTCGTGCTGTGTCTGCTGCTCGTTGCGGCTTTTCTGCCGGTCGCTCGCGCACAGAATCCGCGCGGAGCGCTGCGTGGAACGGTCGAGGATTCGAGCGGCGCCCGGGTTCCCGGCGCCGGTATCGTACTTCAATCCCAGGCCTCGGGACTCGAGCGCACCGCAACCGCTGACGACCGCGGAGAATTTCGCGTCGACGGCCTGCCTCCCGGAGCTTATCGGGTGTTGGCCAGCAAACCGGGTTTCGCCCCGGCTGCTTCCGACGCGACGGTCGTTGTCGCCGAAGTCCGCGACCTCGCGGTAGTGCTCCAGCCGGCCAGTGTCACTCAGCAGGTCACTGTCGCCGCTCAATCTTCTTCCATCACCACCCAAGCGATCGATCTCGCCAGCGCCGTGCATCAAGGCGCCATCTCTTCGCAAGATCTGGAAACGCTGCCTCTGGCCCATCGCAGCTTCGCCAACATCGCCTATCTCGTTCCCGGCACCGAACCGGTCGAGCCTTCCGATCCCACCAAAGCCCGCATCACCGCCGTCTCCTTCGGAGGCAGCTCGGGACTCAACGTCGAGCTATCGGTTGATGGCGGCGACAACTCCGACGATTACATCGGCGGCTTCCTTCAGAATTATTCGCCGGACGCCATCCAGGAATTCGTGGTGCGCACTGCCCAGGAAGACGCCGACACTGGCCGCACCACCGGCGGCTCGGTGGTCATCGATACCAAGCGCGGCACCAACGACTGGCACGGCGACGCCGCATTTTACGAACGAGCCGCGGCCCTCAACGCCCGCTTGCCCATCGATAACCCGGCGCCCGAACCGAAACAGCCCTTCTCCCGCCAAAATTATATCGGCACCGTCGGCGGTCCCATTCGCCGCGACAAGATTTGGTTTTTTTCTTCCCTCGAATACGTGCACGAAGACGCCAGCATCGCCTACAGTCCCGCGAGCCTCAGCCAGTTTCAGTCCTTGGCCCAACTCGCCACCGACGGCCTCATTCCCGGGGTCAGTTCCATTTCGGTACCCAACAACGCGCCGGTCCCGTTCGACGACTATCTGGCCACCACTCGTTTCGATTGGGCCCAGTCCCAACGCTCCCAGTGGTTTCTGCGCGCCGCCGTCGACCGCTACACCACTGGCAACGATCTCGTCCAGCAAGCCACGCTGCCTTCCACCGGCGCAACTTCGCGCGCCAACTACATGAACCTGCTTTTGAACCAGCATTTTTCTTTCAGCCCAACCTGGCTTGGCTCGCTCACGCTCGAAGCCAGCGCCCTGCATCACACCGAAACCCGGAACACCGATCTTGGTTTCGCTCTCGCCTTTCCGTTCAGCTCGACCGCCAGCACCATCTCCGGATTCGAAACTTTCGGCGACAATCAATTCGTCACACCCATCACCGCCTTTCCAGTCCTGCGCAACCAGGAAAAATATCAATTCCGCTACGACGTGAGCCACAGCACCGGGCACCACGCTCCGCGCTTCGGCGTGAACTTGATTCACGAACCCGTTTTGAGCGGCGCGCTTTCCGGCAATGCTGAGACCCTAATCCAATTTCCCAATAATCCCGATTTTTACGCCGCCAATCCTTCACAGTTTTATTCCGATCTCACCTGCGCCACTCCGCAGCCCGTCGGAGTTAATTGCACCGCCACGCCCGCCGCCAATGGAAGCTTCGTGCAGAACGTTCAGCGTCTCGGCCTCTACGCCGAAGATTCCTGGCGCGTCACGCCCCGGCTCACCCTCAATTACGGTCTGCGCTACGACACCACCTTCGGCCTTTTTACCGCTTCCGGCCGCTCCCAAATCGTCAATCCCGTTTTCCAAACGCTCGATGCTCTCGGAATTTCGACCACGCCTTTTGCCAGCGGCGCGCCCCACGATTACCGCAAAGCTTTTGCGCCGCGCCTCGGCATCGCCTATGCCCCCGGACAAAACTCCAAAACTGTTTTCCGCGCCGGCTTTGGCCTCTACTACAACGACCTCGCCCAGAATGGCTGGGTCGAAGCTCTACAAGCCGTCAACACCTTGCCCGGCCCCTGCATCGATCCGCAAAATCCTCCCGATCCCACCAACAGCGGCTGTGTCACTTCAGGCTCGGTGATCGATTCGCGCTATCGCACGCCCTACGCCATCCACGCCACCGCCGGGTTCGAGCACGCTTTCAACGAAAAGTGGCTGGTCAGCGCCGATTACACCCACGAGCAAGGCAATCACGGCTACCGCCGTTACGATTACTCCGCCGGAACCGCGCCGCTCATCGCGCCCGATCCGGCCTTGCAGCCTTTCGTCCCGGACGTTTCTGTTTTCCGCAGCGACAATCGTTCCAGCTACAATGGCCTCTCGATCCACCTGCAGGGCAACGTCTCGCACCACTTCAATCTCATCGCCAATTACACCCTCTCCAAAGCGCAGACCTGGGGCTGCGTTCTCGGCGAACTTTTTGATTATGTGAACGGTGTCTGCGACCCCCTGAATCCCTTTGGCCCCGGCGATTACGGCCCTTCCGGCGAAGACGTGCGCCACCGATTCGTTGTCGCTGGGCTGTTCCGCCTTCCCGGCGGTTTTGAAATCACCACGCTCACCCAAGCCGAAAGCGCGCGCCCCTTGACCATCACCAATACCGACGGCACCGACCGCGTGGTCGTCGACGGCGTGAAGACTTCGCTCGATGGCCTGCGCGGCACTCCCTACGTGCAGGTCGACATGCGCGTCAGCCGCCCGATTCACTTCGGCGAACGGTTCACCGGCACGCCCTTCATCGAGTTTTTCAATTTGTTCAATCGCAATAATCCCGGCGCGAATTACGTCACCAACGTCGCGGCCCTGCCCAATCCGGTCAACAATCCGGACAATGTCACCGCCATCTGCACCGACCCACAGTGTTCCAGCACCGTCCCGGTCACCAGTCCGAAACAATTACGCTTCGCCGCCGGCGCTCTCGGTGATTTCTTCGGCCCCGGCACCACCGTCGGCATCCCTTTCGCCGCACAGATCGGCGCCCGCTTCAATTTCTAGGCCGTTGCTCCCTTTAGCCCGCGCATTAAGAATCGCGTAGCCTCTTAGGCTGAAGAGCACCAGCCTATCTTGGAGTGCGGCGGCTTGCCGCCGCCTTTGCGAAGTAACGTTAACGCGGGAAACGGAATAGGGTTCAATGCGAGGCGTTCATGGGGCAGAGGACTTCAACCGCCAAAACCAGTCCCAGCAAATTATCGCTTTTCCCGCGGACGCGCGTCTAAACCAAAGATGCAATGAACGTTTCAGCCCCACTACGACAATGATTTAAGCCGCCTGTTTTCAATTTCCTCAAATGTTTAGTATAAATATTGGTTTGGACGCGGCTATTTGGCCGGTTTGTTTGCAACGCAACGGAGGAACGCATTGATAGAAGTAGAAAACCTCACCAAGACCTACGGGGATAAAACCGCCGTCGATCACGTTTCCTTCACCGTGAACAAAGGCGAGATCCTCGGTTTTCTCGGCCCCAACGGCGCCGGAAAAACCACCACCATGCGCATCCTCACCGGATTTATGCCGGCCACTTCCGGCGTCGCCCGCGTCGCCGGCTTCGACGTCGCCACCAATTCCATGGACGTTCGCCGCCACATCGGCTACCTGCCGGAAACTCCGCCGATTTATCCGGACATGACGGTCGAGTCCTATCTCGATTTCGTCGCCCGTATCAAGAACGTCCCGGCCGCCAACCGCGCCGCCCGCGTCACCGACGCCATGCGCAAAACCAACCTCGAAGATCGCCGCACCGAGCTCATCAAACGCCTTTCCCGCGGCTACAAGCAGCGCGTCGGAATCGCCCAGGCTCTGGTCCACGATCCAGACGTCATCGTTCTTGACGAGCCTACCGTCGGCCTCGACCCCAAACAGATCATCGAAGTCCGCAATCTGATCAAAGGCCTCGCCGGCAGCCACACCATCATTCTCTCGACCCACATCCTGCCCGAAGTCAGCATGACCTGCGACCGCGTGGTCATCATCAACAAAGGCAAAATCGCCGCCGTCGATACGCCGCAAAATCTCACCTCGACGATGAAGAGCGGCCAGAAGATTCGCCTCGAAGTTCAGGCCCCTCCCGAGGCCCTGCGTCCCGCGCTGTCTCAGGTTCCCGGCGTCTCGCACGTTTCGGTCGAAGCCCTTCCTTCGAGTGACCATTCGATCGTCACCATCGAAACCGCCCAGGGTTCGGACGCTCGCAACCAGGTCGCCGCAGCCATCATTCGCAACGGCTGGTCGCTGTTTGAATTGCGCGGCGTCAGCCTCAGTCTTGAAGATATTTTCCTGGAATTGACCACCGACGACGCCAGCCACGCTGAAGCTTCGGCGGCCTGAACGATCAGACTGAATCCGGACAACGACAGTAAGGAGCAACCGCAACGATGCAAAGTTTTTACGCAGTTTATCGCAAGGAAATGGGCCACTACTTCGTTTCGCCCATCGCCTACATCTTTATCGGCCTCTTCCTATTTTTGGCCGCCTGGTTCTTCAACTATTTTCTCGCCGCGGTCATCCAGCAATCCTTCAGCATGGAAATGCAGGGCATGCGTTTCGGCATGCCGCCGGAAATCGACGTGCCCGGCCAGGTCATGCGCGGCTTCTTCGGCCTGCTCTCCACTCTGGTTTTATTTTTTACTCCGATTCTGACCATGGGCGTTTTTTCCGAAGAGCGGAAACGCGGCACCATGGAATTGTTGATGACCTCGCCGGTCACTGAAACCCAGATCGTCCTCGGCAAATTCTTCGCCTCGCTCTCTTTGTTCGTGCTGATGATGCTGCCCACCGCCAGCTACATCATCTTTATGTGCCTGCGTAGCGAACCCGTTCCGCCCTGGCGCTTGATCGCCGCCGGATACGCGGGTGTTTTGCTGCTTGGCGCGTCGCTGATCGCGCTCGGCACTTTTATTTCCTCGCTCACTGAGAACCAGTTAATTGCCGCCGTACTCACCTTCGCGGCCTTTCTGTTTGTTTGGGTTCTGGATCTGGGCAGCACCGCCGACGCCGGCATCGGCGCGGTAGTTCAATACTTGTCGGTCATTCGTCATTACGACGATTTCACTCGCGGGGTGATCGATACGTCCGCGCTGATCTACTATTTCAGCTTTATCGCTCTTTTCGTTTTCTTGACCGTTCGCTCGATTGATTCGATGCGCTGGCGCCGCGCCTAGCGCAGCACCGGTGGCGCAGGCCGCCACCACGCACTTGGGGAGGATTTTGCAGGATGAAATGGGATCGTAACGAAACAGCCCGCTTCATAGCCACGCTCGGCGTCGCTATGCTCATCGCCGGCTATCTCCGCTATTCAATTCAGGGCGAATTTCTCCCGTTCAGCAAGGGCCTGCTCATCGCCGGCGGAGTTTTCCTGCTGGCCGCGCTGGTGATTGGTTTCGGCGGCCTGATCACTTTTTTCTCCAAGCGTTCCGCGCAGCAGGGAGCCAACACTTCCGTCCTGGCTCTCGCGGTCATCGCCATTCTCGCCATCGCCAACTTTGTCGGCTTCCGTCATCACAAACGTTTCGACCTGACCACCGAAAAGCTCTACACGCTTTCGGATCAGACTCGCCAGATCGTCTCGACTTTGCCAAAGGACCTCACCGTCGTTCGCTTCGACAAGAAGCCTGATCCGGGTTTCGATGACTTAATGTCGGAATACCGCGCGCTCGGTCCGCGCTTTAAATCCCAAACGGTCGACCCCGATCAGAAACCCGAAATCGCCCAATCCTATGGAGCGACCAAGAAGGGCGACATTGTCGTCGGCTATGGCGACCGCAAATCTCGCGTCGAAACCGCGGGTGAGATATCCGAACAGGACGTGACCGGAGCGATCGTAAAAATTACCAGCGATAAAGTGAAGACCGCGTGCTTCGTCACTGGTCACGGCGAACGCTCCATCACCGATTCCTCGCAGGACGGACTGGCCCAAGCCGATGCCGGTCTGAAGAAAGAAAATTTTATTACCAAGCCGATCAACTTGGCCGCTTCCAGCGGGGTTCCGGCCGATTGCACCGTGGTCGTCGTCGCCGGCCCCAAGCAAGCTTTCTACCCGCAGGAAACCGCGTGGCTTGGAAAATATCTGGACGCCGCCGGCAGCGCCTTCGTCATGGTTGATCCCGGAGCGGATCCGAAACTCGATGATCTGTTCCAGTCCTGGAATATTGCGCTGGGCAATAACGTAGTCATCGACGCCAGCGGGATGGGCCAACTGATCGGCGCCGGCCCCACGATTCCCATCGTTGTCGATTTCGGCGCCAGCCCCATCACCAAAGGTTTCTCCGGCTCCGCCACATTTTTCCCGATGGCGCGCACCGCCGGAATCGCCGACCGCAGCAAAACCATCGCCGAAACCGTCGAGCTGCTGAAAACATCCGACCGCAGCTTTTCGATTCCGTCGCTGCCCAAAGAAGACAAAATCACTTTCGATCCCAAAGTCGACGTCCGAGGGCCACTCGCTCTCGGCGTTTCCGGCTCGCGCAAAGTCGGCGACAAAAACGCCCGCATCGTGGTCATCGGGAATTCGCAGTTCGCCATGAACCCGTATCTGACCCAGCTGCGCAACGGCGATTTGTTCTACAACATCGTCGACTGGCTGGCCGCTGACGACAATCTCATCTCGATTCGTCCCAAGACCACCACCAACCGCCGGGTCACGCTCAGCGCCGCCCAAGCTTCCGCGCTGAAGTGGCTCGATCAGATTTTTCTCCCCGGCATCGTGATTCTCGCCGGCATTATGATCTGGTGGAAGCGCCGCTAGCGCATCCGCCAATCCCGACTATGAAGAAATCCACCCTCATCATTCTCGTTGCCGCCATCCTGATTGGAGCCGCAGCGTATTACTTCGATTGGAAACGCGGAGAAAAAGAAGCCGCCAAATCTCCCGACGACAAATCCAAGCCGGCTTTCACCATTCAATCCGACGACTTCCAGGCGCTCACGATTTCCTATCCGGCCGATCCGAAATCGCAATCCGTCACCTTCGAAAAGCAAAACGGCGCCTGGCAAATCACCAAGCCACTTCAAACCTCCGCCGATTCGCCCTCCATCGAAGCCATCATCCAGGGCCTCGTGGGCGCCCGCACTTCCGAATCCGAGCCCGGCACGCCCGATCGCCTGAAAGTCTACGGCCTCAATCCTCCAGACGTCGGCCTCGATTTCCAGATGAAAAACGGAGCGAAGCATTCGGTCCTGCTCGGCAAGAAAGATTTCACCGGCGATTCGGTGTACGCCGTCGTCGACCACGGGACCGATGTCGCGCTGCTGCCCGAATCACTCCTAGTCAGCGCCGATAAGCCGCTGCAGGTTTTGCGCGATCGCAACGTTATGCATCTGGATCCCGCCGCAGTTCGCTCCTTCGGCTTGAAAAACTCCACTGGAGAAATCGCCGCCGCCCGCGAAACCGCCGCCGCGAATGGTTGGCATTTCGTCAAGCCCGCGTCCCGCCCCGCCGATGCCGACGCCGTCAATTCACTGATGGCCGCCGTCGCCGACACGAAATTCGTCAGCGTCGAAAGCGAAACGGCGGACAACCTCGCCCGCTATGGCCTGGTCAACCCCCCCATCACCTTCACAGCGGCGGATGCCAAGGGCCAAACCGCCACGCTGCTCGTCGGCAAAAAAGATGGCGACGAATATTTCGCTCGTGACACTGCGCGCCCCACCATCTTCCGTATCAATCAGGATCTCTACAAGAAACTCGCGCAATCCTACGCCGACCTTCGTGACAAAAAAATCGCGAGCCTTGATCCCTCAACGCTCACGCACGTTGAAATTCACAACGCCAGTGGAACGATTGTTTGCAGCCGTAAAGACGAAGGGGAGTGGTCGTTCGAAGAACCTGCGGATCAGAAAGGGAAGTCAGCGTCGCTCGAAAAACTTTTCACCGCATTGGATCAAGCCCGCGCCGACCAGATCATCGATCATCCCGGCGCGGATATCACAGCGCGATTCGTCAACCCCGCGGTAGAAGCCGTTCTCACCGGAAAAGACGGCAAGAAGCTTACGGTTTCGATTACCAAAGAATCCGGTGATTTTGTTTATGCACGCAACAGCGACAGCCCGGCGGTTTACAAGTTAAAGAAGCAAACTCTCGACACGTTGAATTTTAAAGCGTCCGATCTCGCCTTCTAGCCGCGCAGCCCGCAAATCCCACTGCGCGGATGCGGACACTCCGTTTCCAAATACGCGCTACGCCCCACAACAAGCCGAGGCCATCTGTTCCGCCACTGACCACGTTGCCAGCAACAAGACCTTGCCGCTATTCGGCACCAGATGCACGTAGTACACATCTGCGTCATTATGGATTTCGAAAAAACCCGGATGTTTCGGATCCGGCGTTAGGCTGGTGCCGCGCAACAGCAATGTTTTCAATCCGCGGACCTGTTCCGCCGTATGATTTCGTATATCCTGCACTTCCAAATTGCGATCCCAGCGCATCACCATCGCTTCCCCCAGCACTGCTTTTCTCTTCCATATTTCATTACGTTCAGCCATGTCCAAAAGTTCCACCTTCACCGGAATTTCGTCTCGGTTTCCCGGTTTGACGTTCCACCTTGCATTCCGTCGGCCAAAGAATTCCCCAAATGAATTCGATGTACGGTATCGCCCCGTTAACCCCTAAGTTGTTACTTGCGCGTGGGTTTTAAAGTTGCGATAGTTTCATCGACCAAGGGGTCCCAAAACTTGAAAAAGAAAACCAAAACCCTCAAAAAAACCAGCCGTATGAGCCGCGATCGCCGCCGCAAGCACCATCACTGGCAAGTCACCGTTTACTACGCTGACGGCGAAAAGTTCGCGCGCGTCTATATCGACCGCGAACGCGCCCAGAAGTTTGCCGAGCGCCAGAAAAAGTCTCCGGTAGTGAAATCGACCCGCATCATGGAAGTCGACTAACAGCAGGGAATCGCGCCCGGGCTGAAGTAGCCCGCGCAGGCACCTGACCTAGCAAAGGGGTCGGCTGGCTTACCTAGTGTTGGAGAACGTGTCGCAATGCCTCGCGGCGAGCGCCACGGCTCTTGTCCATGCCCCGGCCCCGTGCTATAAATGAACGCGACGCACTTCTTGCCGTGCGCGGGATTCGTATAGTGGTAGTACGCGACCTTGCCAAGGTCGAGGCGAGGGTTCGATTCCCTTATCCCGCTCCATCGTAGTAAGTCCTTCTGCAAATCCAACGAAGAAACGTTCGCGATTCGTCGAAATCGTTCGATTTTATTGCTGAGCGTCAGCTATGTGGTTTGGCTGGCCGGGTGCCGTTGTGTCGATCGTGACTGAAATGGAATGTCACGCGAATCGTGTGTTGGACTGCGGCCGGTTTGCCATCAGGTCCGTTCGATGGTGAGAACTTCCACGTGCGCACGGTCTCTAACGCGATGTCGGTCAGTCCGTCAGGCATCGCCTGTCGCACCGTCAGTTTCTCAGGGACTCCGTCGGCTCCAATGACAGCGGTCAACAACACCGAGCCTTGTGTGTGATGTCGAAGCGCGTCATCGTTGTATGGTGCTGGCGGGCACGATAAGCAGGTCGGCAGGCTATAGCCGTTTTGCCCAGCCACCGCGATCCCCGGGTCAAATTTGTACTCGCTCTCCGGAAATGTCGTTGCGACAGACACAACCGACGTTACTGATAAGTAGGGTATGTACGTTGATTTTTTTGCGAAAGCAAGAGCTTGATTGACTTCACTTCGCCATTCTGACGAGGTGCTCGTCACGTTGCTTCCAGATCGAAAGCCTCGTCGCGTCGGAGTTACGCTAAACGTGAATGCTCAACTAGTCAGCACCTCAGCGCCGTGCTAGATTCGCACAACCCTAATGCTCGCCTACCTGTGCGGCCCCATCGAATTCGCCGAAGATAATGGCCGCCTCTGGCGCCGCAAGCTCGGCCCTTTCCTGCGCGAAACTCTGGGCCATCGTTTCTACGACCCCGCCGAGGACGAAAAGAAAAGCCTCACTCCCGAAGAGCTCGCCAATTTCCGCGCATGGAAAAACTACTGACCTCGAACGCTTCCGCCGCGTCATCCGCAAAATTATCGCCTTCGATCTCGATCTCATCGAAAATCAAGCCGACTACCTGATTTGTTTTTGGGACGCGCTGGCCAAAAGCGGCGGCACTTCCGCGGAGATGACCGTCGCCTATCGCAAAGGCATCCCGCGTCGAGGCGAGGGTTCGATTCCCTTATCCCGCTCCAGATTCAGCCTCTTTCGGTAGCCCACTCTTAGCAGCCCTAGTTCATCTGCTCGATCTTGTCCTTGGGCCATTCAAACGGGAAAATCTTCCCGGCCTCTTCCGGAGTCATCGTTTCGCCCGCCAAGGCCGCAGCGCGCGCCAAAGCCGGATCGCGTCCTGCCGCCAGATCGGCAGCGGTAGGCAGGACGATTTCGTCCGGCGTTACCCCGATATTCTCCAGACTTTTTCCGTCCGTCATAATCAGATTTGACACGCTGATTTCCGCGCCGTATTGCGAAACATTGATGCGATCCAGGTATACGGCATGAGTGAAGAATTTGGCCGCCATCACCGCTCCATCGGATCGGTCGCCGATTACCGTGCCGCGTTTTTCCAGCTGCACCACCCGCGCTAGAATTTCCGCAGCGGAAGCGGAATCGCTGTCGACCAGCACAATCAGCTTGCCGTCGAAGTGTTTTCCTCCGCGGGTCTTGGCAGTGTCTGCCTTGCTTTCGGTTCGAGTCTTCAAGTCTCCGACCTTGACGTCGTGATCGAACAGCTCGCCGATGAATTTGTTGCTAGTTTCCAATGCTCCCCCCGGATTTCCTCGCAGGTCCAGCACCACGGTTTCAAAAGAACGCATTCGGTTTATCAAGTGATCGGCGTCCGCCGGATCGATCAGAAAGTCCGGAAGCTTCCAGAACAGAACTTTCTTGCCAATCTGATGGTAGTGCGACCGATCTTTGAATTCTTCGCCGTCTTTGCTTCGCGCCCAAGCCAGCACATCTACGTGGCTGATCATCACCTGGCCTGGAACCACCTTCGCCGTGACCACCATCTGTTTTTCGTTGCCGTCGGGAGATTTCGTCGAAAGATGAAATCCAGACTGGGGAAAAACAGCGTAGGCAAACTCGATGGGGTCGAGGTTGGCCCGGGTGATCGGAATCCCGTTTATCGAAAGCAAACGGTCGCCGGGTTTCATCCCCTTCGCCTCCGCGTCACTCCCCGGGCGAACGCCGGTGATATAGCAATCCGACTCCCCCATGGCTTGCGCGACCCAGCCGTAATCGACGCCATAGGGACGCACTGGCGGACGGAATCGCGTGTGTGAATCCTTGAGCGCACCCACCGCCGCGGCAATCGTTAGGAGCGCGTCATCCTGCGTTTTCGCGGCTGCGATCTTTTGCTTCGCTTCGTCGAACCTCTTATCGATGTCAAAGCCGTGCAGCTTTGGATCGTAATAATTGTCCTTGATGTCCTTCTTGATCGTTTCCAGCATCTCTTGTTCTTCCGCGGTGGTCAGCTTTTCGTATTTCTTATCGCCAGCATACGAGACACGCGTGCGGATGCTGGCGAGCCCCGTAACGAGGACAGCCAGCAGTAA
Source organism: uncultured Acidobacteriota bacterium (assembly GCA_963847695.1). GTDB lineage: Bacteria > Acidobacteriota > Terriglobia > Acidiferrales > UBA7541 > Palsa-295. The sequence goes on from CAWKAX010000009.1 coordinate 460,060, forward strand.
AAAGCCGACGAGCGGCCTAATCCAAGATGCGTCACGACGAAACTTACCAGCGTTGCTTTTACCTCGAGTTTGAATTGGCATGGGCCTCTATTCGCGCAGCTTCACGCGACGGTGCAGATCGGATTGACTAAGTCCGTTTACGGCAAGATACCATATCGCCAACGAACCCCGCCGTAGCCTGTTCCTTGCCTGGCAATGCTGCGTTCGTCACTTTCGACGGGCCTTCGTCTCGCCGCCCGCTGGCCTTGCCGCACCCGACGTGCTAGATTCCCCCCTCGCCCATTCCCCAATGCTCGCCTACCTCTGCGGTCCCATCGAATTCGCCGAAGACAATGGCCGCCTCTGGCGCCGCAAACTCGGCCCCTTCCTGCGCGAAACTCTGGGCCATCGTTTCTACGACCCCGCCGAGGACGAAAAGAAAAGCCTCACTCCCGAAGAGCTCGCCAATTTCCGCGCATGGAAAACTACTGACCTCGAACGCTTCCGTCGCGTCATCCGCAAAATTATCGCCTTCGATCTCGATCTCATCGAAAATCAAGCCGACTACCTGATTTGTTTTTGGGACGCGCTGGCCAAAAGCGGCGGCACTTCCGCGGAGATGACCGTCGCCTATCGCAAAGGCATCCCGGTTTACCTCCTCACCGCCGTTCCCGCCGCCGAACTCAGCGGCTGGATGCTCGGCTGCACCGACCACGTTTTCGCTAACGTCGAAGATCTCAAGGAATTTTTGACCGCGCGCTACGCCCGAGAAAAACAAAACCAGCTCTGGAAAGATTGATAGAATCTCCGCCGCATGAGCAAAATTATCGTCGCCGTCGGTAGCACCCGCCGGCCCAAACTCGACGCCGTCACCGCCGCGTTCTCCTTCTTCTCGTTCGCCTTCCCTGATTTCGAAATCGTTGGCGTCGAAGTCGCGAGCGGCGTCCGCCACACTCCGCTCACCCGCGAAGATCTGATGACCGGCGCCCGCCAGCGCGCCGAAGCGCTAGTCCGTATTGCCCGCACCCAGAATAAACCCTGGAATTATTTCATCGGACTCGAAGGCGGCATCGACGTCGTCGCCGCCACCGACGTGATGCCCAGTCTCGACATCGTTCCTGACGTCGACGTCGTCGCCGAAGCAGGGAATCGCTGGGTATTCCTGGAAAATTGGGCCTACATCACCGATGGCACAATCGGCTCCTTCGGCCAGTCCGGCGCCATTCTGCTTCCGGAAAATCTAGCCCGCATCGTCGTCGACGATGGCGTGGAACTTTCCGAAGCCATCGACGCTTTCGCCGGCCGCCAAGGAATCCGCGACGCCGAAGGCGCCTGGGGAATTCTCAGCCGCAACCTGATCAGTCGCCAGGAAGCCTTTCGCGTGGCAGTGCTCAACGCCATGGCGCCGTTCTACAATCGCGAAGTTTATTCCGCCGCAGCGAAGCCGGCGTAATTTCCACCGTCAAACCGGCGCCGCAGAAAAAAATCGCACGCAGTGTGCTATTTTAAGGAAATCGAGGGAGGGTTCGTGGACATCGTCAAAGGCAACATGGGTTGGATCGAAGTCGTGGTTGGCCCGATGTTCTCCGGCAAAAGCGAAGAGCTGATCCGCCGCCTGCGCCGCGCCGAAATCGCCAAGCAGCGCGTCCAGATCTTCAAGCCGGTCATCGACCAGCGCTACGCCAAAAACGGCATCGTCTCCCACTCCGGCCTCGAACTCGATTCCGAACTGGTCAAGAGCGGTGACGACATTCTGGCCAAGGTCGCGCCCCGCACCGAAGTCGTCGGCATCGACGAGGCCCAGTTCCTCGGCGAATCCGTGGTCGAAAGCTGCGTCCGCCTCGCCGACATGGGCAAGCGGGTCATCGTCGCCGGCCTCGACACCGACTTCATGGGCCGCCCGTTCGAACCCATGCCCCGCCTGCTCGCCGTCGCCGAAGAGATCGTCAAGTTACTCGCCATCTGCATGCGCTGCGGCAATCCCGCGGTCCACACCCAGCGTCTGGTAGCCTCCGAAGAGCTAATCGTCGTCGGAGCCGGGAACATGTACGAAGCCCGCTGCCGCCGCTGCTTTGAGCCGCACCTCGCCCACGAAAAACTCGAGGAAGAGAAGATCCACTCCGTCTCCAAAGCCCGCGCGGCCAATAGCTGAGGCTCCGCCGTCTTGCGCGCCCAGCCATGCCCCAGCAAATGGCCACCTGACACCATCGCTCCCGGCAACCCCATGGCCCGTTGCAGAATCCATATCACCACGCGCCCAATTCTCGTTAGAATACGGGTTGCACACGGCCCATGCTTATCCGAACCACTCTCGCGTTGGCGGCAGCCCTAACCCTCCTGGGGTCTGATACTGCGGACGTGAACCGCTACAAATCCCCCATGCTTCCCGGCGCCGAGCCTGATTTTTCCTCCATGCCCCGGTCGAATTCCGAGGTTTTTCTCTCCGCCCAGCAGCAAGCCTCCAGCAAGCAATCGCCCCTCCAGCCCCAATCACGCATCGAGATCGTCCGTTACATCTCCGGCGAATTCGCCAAAGCCGTGAAGCCTATTCCCTCCGGCAAAAAAGGCTTCAGAATCGAAGTGGGCAAGAAACTCGACGAGAGCGGACTGAAGGACGCCCTGCACGGCCACCCTCCTGCCGCGATTCCCGGCGACACCGTGCAAATCACTTCCGTCGAATTTCATCCCAAGGAAATCGTCATCCAAATCAACGGCGGCGGCAAAGGCCATTTCAATCTACGCGACCACATCCAAATCGGCATGGGCGGTGGCCCCGGCATGGGTGGGCAGCAGGCCGCCACGCCTCCCGAGGTCGCTCAGCAACAGACCATCGGCGGCACGCTGATTCTCGATTTTGGCCGCAACGTTCCGGATATGAGCGCGGACGACGTGATGACCGACCTGCAGTCCTTCCTCGATTTTTCCAAGGAACATTCCGGCGCGGTCAATTGGATCGACACCCTGCCTCCTCAATTTAAACAGGCCATCACCGACCACGAAGCGCTCGAAGGCATGAATCACGAAATGGTTCTCGCCGCCCTCGGGCGCCCCGAGCATAAAGTCCGCGAGCGCGACCCCGACGGCACCGAGACCGAAGATTGGATTTATGGCACGCCGCCGGCCCGCACCACCTTCGTCACTTTTACCGGCGATAAAGTAATTCGCGTCAAGCAATTTGACTGATCGCAACGTCTCGCGTCCCGGCCTCTTTTTCAACGCCAGCGCCGTTGTCCGTTGACATTTCGTCCCGCACAACCTAGCATTTTCGTTTCGGAAAATCGTTTCGTTCGCTCCGTACGGCTCTGCGCCGCGCGGCAATCTTCCTGGAGGATTCATGGCAATTAAAGTGGGGATTAACGGTTTCGGACGCATCGGGCGCAATATTTTCCGCGCGGCGCTGGGCGATCCGTCGATCGAAATTGTGGCGGTCAACGACATTACCGACTCCAAGACGCTGGCCTACCTGCTCAAATATGATTCCATTCTCGGCAACCTGCCCAACGCCGTCACCCACACCGACGACACCATTTCCGTCGATGGCAAAGCCGTGAAAGTTTTCCGCGTCAAGGATCCCGCCGAAATCGATTGGAATTCCGTCGGCGCTTCGATCGTCATCGAATCCACTGGCTTGTTCACCAAGGGTTCCGACGCCCGCAAGCACATTCGCGGTTCGGTGAAGAAAGTCGTCATCTCCGCCCCGGCCACCGATCCCGATCACACTCTAGTCCTCGGCGTGAACGACAAAACTTACGACCCGGCCAAGCACGACGTCATCTCCAACGCCTCCTGCACCACCAATTGCCTTGCGCCCGTCGCCAAGGTTCTTCACGACACCTTCAGCATTAACGTCGGCACCATGACCACCATTCACTCCTACACCAACGACCAAAAGCTCCTCGACTTGCCGCACAAGGATCTTCGTCGCGCTCGTGCAGCGGGTCTTTCCATGATTCCGACGTCCACCGGCGCCGCCAAAGCGTTGCAGTTGGTAATTCCGGAATTGAAGGGCAAGCTCGATGGCTACGCCATGCGCGTGCCTACGCCGAACGTCAGCGTCGTCGACTTGACCGTGTTCACCGACAAGCCGGCCACCATCGCCACTGTCAACGCCGCTCTCGAAGCCGCGGCCAAGGGGCCGATGAAAGGCATCCTGCAATTCGAAACGGAAGACCTGGTCTCGATCGATTTCCGCGGCAATCCGCATTCTTCGATCGTCGACGGGCCGTACACCCGCGTCGTCGGCACCAATTGCGTTCAGGTTCTTTCCTGGTACGACAATGAGTGGGGCTATTCGTCGCGCTGCCGCGATCTGATCAAGTTCCTCGCGGCCAAATTCTAATCACGCAGCAAATCGGTGCGGCACAGCAGGCGTTTTTTTGCTCAAAGCGCCTGCTGTAATCGCGCAAGACCCACCCAAGAGGCCAACGAAAGCCATCATGCCGAAACTATCCATCCGCGATCTCGACCTGAAAAACAAACGCGTCTTCGTTCGCGTCGACTTCAACGTCCCCATGTCCGGCGGAAATGTCGATGACGACACCCGCATCCGCGAGACGCTTCCTACTCTGCGCCTAGCCATGGAAAAGGGCGCACGCATCGTGCTCGCCTCCCACCTCGGCCGCCCTAAAGGCAAAGTCGACCCGAAATACACGCTCGCGCCCGTCGCCAAGAAACTACAGGAACTTCTCGGCAAGCCCGTCAAATTTGCCGCAGATTGCGTCGGCGCCGAAGCCGAATCGCAAAGCAAATCCCTGCGCGAAGGTGAAGTCCTGCTGCTCGAAAATGTCCGCTTCCATCCCGAAGAAGAAGCCAACGATCTCGAATTCGCGCGCAAGCTCGCCGCACTCTCCGACGGTCTTTTCGTCTGCGACGCTTTCGGCTCCGCCCATCGCGCGCACGCTTCCGTGGTCGGCATCACCAAATTCATCAGCCAGTCCGCCACCGGCTTGCTGATGGAAAAAGAACTCTCCTACCTCGGTAAAGCCATCTCGAATCCCGACCGCCCCTTCGTCGCCATCCTCGGCGGCGCCAAAGTTTCCGACAAAATCGAAATCGTGCAGAACCTGATGAAGCTTGCCGACACCATGCTGATCGGTGGGGCCATGGCTTATACGTTCCTGAAATCGCAGGGCCTGCCCATCGGCAAATCGCTGGTCGAAAACGATAAGCTCGACCTCGCCCGCGATCTTCTCAATGAAGCCAAGCAGCGCAATTTCCGCTTCGTCCTCCCGGTCGATCACGTTCTGGCCGAATCCCTAGACGCCACCGCGACCCGCGTAACCGACATCGCGCACACTCCCGATGGCTGGATGGGTCTGGATATCGGTCCGGCGACGGTCAGCCTGTTCCAGAAAGAAATCGCCACCGCGCGCACCATCCTCTGGAATGGCCCAGTGGGAATGTTTGAAAAGCCCGCCTTCGCTCAGGGCACTCTAGCCATCGCCCGCACGGTTGCCGCCGCCTCGAAAGCCGGCGCCACTTCGATCGTTGGTGGCGGTGATTCCGTAGCGGCCGTCGAACAATCCGGCGTCGCCGATCAAATCAGTCACATTTCAACGGGCGGCGGCGCTTCGCTCGAATTTCTCGCCGGAGAAAAACTTCCCGGCGTAGAATCACTTACCGAAAAAGCCTAACGAGAAAGATCCGCGGCGAATTCCGCCACTGGAGCAACTGTGCGCAGGCCGGTCATTGCTGGAAACTGGAAGATGTTCAAGACCCAGGCGGAAACGCGCGCGTTTTTCGCCGCCTTCAACCCGCTGGTCGCGAATACCCACTCGTGCGACATCATCGTCGCGCCGCCCTACACTTCGCTGGTCGCCGCCGTTGACGCCGCCCGCGGCACCAAAATTTCCATCGCTGCCCAGGACGCCTACTGGAAGCCGGAAGGTGCCTATACCGGCGAAGTCTCCATGCCCATGGTCGCCGATACCGGCAGCCGCGCCGTCATCATCGGCCACTCCGAACGCCGCCAGTTTTTCGGCGAATCGGATTCCTCGGTGAACCATCGCCTCAAAGCCGCCCTCGCTGCGAACCTAACCCCTATCGTCTGCGTGGGCGAAAGCCTCACGGAAAGGGAAGCCGACCACACCCATACCGTCCTCAAACGCCAGTTCGAAGGCGCCGTCGATTCGTTGACCGCCGCCGACTTCTCGCGTATTCTGCTTGCGTACGAGCCGGTTTGGGCAATTGGTACGGGCAAGACCGCCACTCCTGAGATCGCAACCGAGTGTCATAATTTTCTCCGGAATATGGTTGCCGAGCGGTTTTCTCCCGAGCAGGCTTCAGCGATTCGCATCCTCTACGGTGGTAGCGTCAAACCCGACAACATAAAGGGTCTGATGGCCCAGGCCGAGATTGATGGCGCGCTGGTGGGTGGCGCGAGCCTGGATCCGACGTCCTTCGCCGCGATCGTCAATTTCTGATGTTTTGTGTGTTACCGGAAATTTTGAATTAGCCCGGCGACCCTCTGCCGGAGAAAAAATTGGAGTTGGAAATGCCAACGTGGGCGAAATGGGCTTTTTCGATGTTAGTCGCGGTCGGAATCATCGCCATTGGCTGGCGTGCGACCTTCGTGCTGGTCAGCTTGCATGTGCTGGTTTGCTTCGTGCTGATCATCGTCATCATGCTGCAGAGCGGCTCGGCGGCGGACCTCGCCGGAGCTTTTGGCGGCGCCGGTAGCCAGACCGCCTTCGGCCCGCGCGGCGCGGCTACATTCCTTTCGCGCGCCACCACTTGGTGCGCCATCGTGTTCATGATGACTTCGCTGACCTTGTCGGTGAAGCGCACACCCACCGACCAGCTTGGTACTGGCTCCATCCTCGAGCAAACTCAGAAATCCGGCACGGCGCCCGTGAAACCCGCTACGCCACCTGTTCAATTCCCGGCGCTGCCGAGTTCCACGCCCGCTCCGGCGCAGTCGGTTCCGGCTCAGCAGCCTGCTCCGGTACAGCCGGCTCCAGCGCCAGCGCCCAAAAAGTAATCACAGCGCTTCGCTGTTTTAGAAATTCTGGCAATCGCTCAGGGAGTTTGGCAGACTGGGGTACGGTAACGAAGTCCTCGTAGTTGATTCACTGCGGCGCGGTCGTGGCGGAATTGGCAGACGCACCAGCTTGAGGGGCTGGCGGTAGAAATACCGTGGTGGTTCGAATCCACTCGACCGCACCAATTTCTTCTTCAGCAGATTTCCTTAGCTCAGCTGGCGCTTTCCTTCCTGTTTTTATGTTCAGCGAACGCACCAACTGGCAGCTCGAATCGAACCGCCTCGGCGAAGCGCTCGCGAAGCACCGTCAATCCGGCCAGCCGATTCTCGATCTTACCGCCTCGAACCCCACCACCTGCGGCTTCCGCTACCACTCCGGCAGCCTGTTGCGCGCTCTCTCGGATCCCAAAGCCATCGTTTACGATCCCGATCCGCGCGGCCTCCCGGTCGCTCGCCGCGCGATTGTTGATTACTACGCGTCGCACCAAGTGCAGCTCAGCACCGAGGACTTGATTCTCACCACCAGCACCAGCGAAGCCTACTCCTTCGTCTTCCGCCTACTCTGCAACCCCGGCGACGAAATCCTAATTCCCGAGCCCAGCTATCCGCTCTTCGCCTACCTCGCCCAAATTCAGGACGTCAAACTCGTCCCCTATGCGCTGATCTACGATCACGGCTGGCAGATCGATTTTCACGGCCTGCAAAATTCAATTACCGACCGCACTCGCGCCGTGATCGTCGTCCATCCCAACAATCCGACCGGCCATTTCACCGCGCCCGCCGAAATTTCGGAATTGAATCGCATCTGCGCCGGTCGCGGCCTCGCCGTCATCGCCGACGAAGTCTTCCTCGATTTCGCCATCAGCCAACCAGCTCCGCGAAGTTTCGCCGCGACCCGCGAAGCCCTCACCTTCACCATGAGCGGCGTCTCCAAAATTTGCGGCCTGCCCCAGATGAAACTCGCCTGGCTCGTCGCCTCCGGCCCGCAAAATCTAAAAGCGTCGTCGCTCGAACGCCTCGAAATCATCGCGGACACCTACCTCTCGATGAATGCCCCCGCGCAATACGCGCTGCCCACATTTCTCGACCAGCGCGCCGAATTCCAGTCCCAGGTGCGCGCCCGCGTGCAGAAAAATCTAGCCGCACTCGATCGCCGTCTGACCGAGCAGAAATCCTGCGCCCGCCTCGATGTCCAAGCCGGCTGGTACGCCGTCCTCCGTATCCCAGCCACGCGTTCCGATGAAGACCTCGCCCTGCTTCTGCTCGAAACCAAAGGCGTCTACGCACACCCTGGCCATTTCTACGATTTTCCAACGGACGGATTTCTGGTGGTCAGCCTGATTACGCCAGAAGAGGATTTTGCCGAAGGAATCGAGCAGCTACTCTCGATGTTTGCCTAAAAACTTCCAAAGAGCCTTAAACGCGTTCGAGCTGCGTCAACTGAAACGGATCGCCGACCTTGTCATGCAAATCCAGCCACAACTGGTCGGGATGCGACAGAAATACTTCCACCACTTTCGGATCAAACTGCTTGCCCGAAAACCTCTTGATCTCTTCCCGCGCCGTCGCGATCGGCAAAGCCTTGCGATACGGCCGGTCGCTGATCATCGCGTCCAAGGTATCGGCCACCGCGAAAATGCGGGCCCCCAGCGGAATCTGTTCGCCTTTCAGCCCGCGCGGATATCCCGAGCCGTCGTAGCACTCCTGGTGCGACAGCACGATTTCCGCCGCTTCCTTCAGGAAGGGAATTCGCTCCAGCACCGAGAATCCAATGTCGCAGTGGCGCCGCATGATCGTGCGTTCCTGCGCGGTCAAAGGTCCCGGCTTGGTCAAAATACTGTCCGGCACGCCCATCTTTCCGATGTCGTGCAAAAACGCCCCGCGCGCGATGTGCCGCAACTGCGCCTTATCCAATCCCATCGAACGCGCGATCGTAATCGTAAATGCCGTAACCCGCTGGCAGTGTCCTTCGGTTTCCGCGTCTTTCGCGTCCAAAGCGCCGCCCAGCGCTTCCAGCGTGTAATCGTAGGATTGTTCCAGGTCTTGCAGCGCAATCGAAAGCTGCTGCGTTCGTTCCGCCACCAGCAATTCCAGATCGCTCTGGTACGTCCGGTTTTCCATCACCAGCCGGCGGTGTTCCAAAGCGCGACGCACGCTCAGATGCAGCTGGTCCTTCTCGAAAGGTTTTAGGATGTAATCGTAGGCGCCGGCCCGAATCGCTTCCAGCGCGATCGAAATATCGTGCATGGCCGTGACCATGATTACCGGCACGTCCGGGTCTTCGCTGCGCAGCTCGGCCAGCAGCTTCAGCCCGTCCATTTCCGGCATCACGATATCGCTCAATGCCAGGTCGAAGGTGTCTTTGCGGAATGCTTCCAAAGCCAGCCGCCCGTTTGCGCACACCGTGCAGCTGTACCCCTGGGCTTCCAGCAGGGTCGAAACCACCTCGCGGATTGCCTCTTCGTCATCCACTACCAGGATTTTTTCGGCGTTCAATGTCGGCTCCAGCAGGTACCTCAATTATAAGGCGGCGAACCGTTTCCGAAATTCCTAGTTGTTGAATCTTGCACTCCCAGTGCCCCGAGCAGCAATAGCGAGGAGAACTACAGCCAAGCCCTCGCGCCAGGCATGTCATTTCTGGTGCCATTTGGCTGTTGACCTGGCGTATCACCGCGGGTAGTATCGCCCTGATTACGGTGACCAGCGCCATCGGGCCTTCCCATCCTGTCTACTGCCCGTTCCACGCGCTGTCTAATTCACCCGAACCCTAACTTATTTTGCGTGTCGCCGGACCTTGGCGAATTTTCGGGAGTTCCGTCCGTGGAATCTTTGGATCGCTTCAATCAGAATCGAGCGGCCATCGAAGAATTCGCCGCTCGCTGGCTTTCCTCACTCCCCACCGACCTCGGCCGCCTGATTTACGTCTCCCGGCTTCGCGATATTTACGTCGGCACCTACCGCCACCCGCTGCTCGAAGAAAATTTCCCCGAAAGTTCCGTCGACCAGGCCCTGGCGTTCTGTCATCAAGAGCTGTTTTCTAAATTCCTCGAGAATACTTTCGAGCGCCAGGCGTTCGACCTCCGCCTCACCCTCATCGGAATGGAACGGCCTCCGGAAGAGATCGCCGCACGCTGGCTCGGCCTGGAGCTTTATGTTTCCTTCGTTCCCGCCGGCGCTTCGGCTGAATCGCGCGACGCCTTCGTCTCCAAAATTCGCTCGATGCTCGTTGCGCTCATCGAAGACCGCGCGCGCGTCGCCGTCTGATGGCGCCGTATTGCCCCGCAACCCCGGGAAATCCTCACTCCAATTCGCGGCATCATAAGTAATGGCCATGCCCTTCAAAAAACTTCTGCGCGACCCTTTCAAGCAAGTGCTCTTCGAACTCGGTGCCGGCTACTACGCCCGCAAGCTGGCCACCGGGCCCGAAGCCGACATCCGCCGCGAATTCCTGCACTCTCTCGATCTCCCACCCGCCTCCAGCGCCAAACCGGCCCTCCGCTTTCTCGATGTCGGCTGCGGTCCCGGACACGTCGCCCGCCAGCTCGCTCAGTCCGGCTACAACGTCACTGGCATCGATCGCAGCCGCAGCCTGCTGCGCATCGCCAAGAAACTCGGAGCCAAACTACCGTCGCTCGATTTTCACCTTTCCGGCACCGACCACCTGCCCTTCGCCAGCGGCTCATTCGATTACACCTACGCCACCGGAGTCATCTACTGGGTCGAGCATCTGCTCGATACCCTGCGCGAAATGGTTCGAGTCACTCGTCCTTCGGGCGTCGTCGCTTTTCTGGATCCGCACGCTTCCATGTCGGTCTTGAACGCGCGCGCCTACGGCCTGCGCCATCGCATGTCCCGGCGCGATATTCACAAGCTCATCACCTGGGCCACCTCCGCCCAACTCAACCGCCGCTTCGAAGAATCCGACCTGCGCCGTCTGCTCACCGATGCCGGTCTGGTCAGTCTTACCTTAGAGCAGCGCCTGGGCGGCATGGTGTGGTTTGGGAAGGGAATCGTCCCGGCACGCGATTGAATCCGCTCGAAAATGTTAAAATTGTTTCGGCCAGAAATGTTCGGAGGAAGGATGTCTCTGCAGTCCCAGAATCAGCGCCCGGATTTGAAACGAAGTTTTAAAACGCTGTCGCGCTCCGCAAAACTCTTCGTAGCTCTTCTCGCGATTTTTCTCGTCGCCGGCCTGAGTGCTTGGCAAGCCTCTTCCTCCCAGAACTCCATCGCGCCCCAAGCCACCCACCCCACCAATCCCGAATTCATCAGCGCCGCCGATCAGGTCCTCGGGCAGATGAGCACCATTCTTTCTCTCCCCATCAAGGAGCCGCTAAGGAAAAGCCTGCGCTCCAAACAAGAGGTCCGCGACTACCTCGTTCGCGAAGACAAGGAAGACAAAAATGACGCCGAGCGCTACGCCGACGCAAAAACTCTCGAAGCCTTCGGCCTGATCCCCAAAGGTTTTCCTCTCGACTCCTTCATGCTCGACGTCCTAACCGACCAGGTCGCCGGCCTCTACGATCCCAAAGCTAAAGAGTTCTACATCGCCGACTGGATCCCCGCCGACGAGCAGCGCACCGTGATGTCCCACGAGCTCACTCACGCACTCGAAGACCAATCCTTCAGCATCGACAAATGGATCAAAGCCGCGCGCCCCAATGACGACGCGGAACTCGCCCGCGATTCCGTCAGCGAAGGTTCCGCCATGGCCGCCATGGTCGATTACCAAATGCTCGATCAACACGTCGGCGTGCGCGAACTTCCGGACGTTACTCTGCTAATCCGCGCCGGCGCCGTCACTGAAATGGATAAGGATCCCAACCTCGCCAAAGCCCCAATTTACATTCGCGATGAACTGCTGTTCCCTTATCTCGGCGGCACCGGTTTCACCCAGGAATTCCTGAAAGCCCACACCGGCTGGAAAGATCTGCACCTGATCTTCGAGCATCCGCCGGTTTCTACCCAGCAGATTATGCATCCCGATCTTTATCTGAATTTCACCAAGCCCGAAGTCGTCGAGCTACCTAAATGGAAAGGCCTGGTGCCCGACGATTGGAAGCTGCTCGACGAAAACGTGATCGGAGAATTCGGTTTAGCCGAAGTCATGAAGCAATTTAAAGTAGGGAATCGCGATGAGTCGATTTCCGCCGCATGGAAGGGCGATCGTTACGCCGTCTTCGAAGACTCAAAAACCAAATCGACGCCGCTCGTTTTTCGCCTGGTTCTCGACAACAACGAAGACGCCGCCCGCTTTTTCGGCCAATACAGCGAAGCGCTCGAGCTGAAACACTCCTCGCGTACCAACCTCTTCCGCCGGCCCAACTTTTTTCAATTTCAAACCGCTGAGGGCGCTGTATTCCTGCGTTGCGTCGGCACCACTTGCCTCACCGTCGAAGGAGCCACGCGCGAAACCTTCGACAAGATCGACAAAGCGATCGGCTGGGATCCAGCTCCCACTGCTCCCGCCGCAGCGTCCACGCAAACCCTCACGCAGAACCGCAGCAGCCAGGCGCACGCCGAGGTGCGCGGCTTCTAAACGCCTCAACCCTCCAGCTAAATTGTCTAGAATTTAATTGCGCAGCGAAGTCACCGCCGGCCCCGCGCGGTGAACCACCATCAAGGTTTGATCGTCGAACTGTTTCGCGCCCTGCGCGTGCGCCTGCACGTCCCGCAGACACGCCGCCGCGAACTCGCGCGGCACGCGTCCATGCCAACCGCGAGCAAACTCGGCAACTCGGCGCGTACCATACTCGACGCCAGATGTATTCACCGCTTCCGAAATGCCATCCGTGAAAAGCAGCAAATTATCTCCAGGATTCATCTTCACCGTCTGAATCGCGTACCGGCTAGTCCCGAACATTCCCAGCGGCACTCCCGTCGAATTCACCTGCTGCACGCCGTCTTGGCCCACCATCAACGCCGCCAGGTGTCCCGCACTTCCAATCTCAATTTCGCCGCTGCGCGTGGCCCTTCCGCAAATCAAAGTCGCGTACTGTCCAGCGATCGTGCTCCGGCAAAAAACGCTGTTCGCCGTTTCCAGCAGCTTATCGAGCGGCAATCCCACCCCCGCCAAGCTCCGGAACATCGCATGCAAATGCGTCATCAGCAGGGAAGCGGCCACCCCTTTTCCCGCCACGTCACCCAGCAAAAAAACCAGATCGCCCGCCTCATTCGCCGGCGGAATCAAATCGCAATAGTCCCCGCTGACCATTCCCGCTGGCTTGTACAAATAATGAACGCGCCACTCGCCGTGCGTCAGATCGCTCGCCGGTAGCAATCCGCGCTGCACCCGCGCCGCCAGCTCCAAATCCCGCTCGAGCGCCCTCTGCTCGTCATTCGACAAATGGTCCAGGCACAATGTCACCAGCGGATCCGCCAGCAGCCGGTCGCTCTCCACCGTGTCGTGGCACTCCGTGCAAATTCCGTAAGTTCCCGCATCCATCCGCTGCAGCGCCGAATCCACTTCGCCCAGCAAAGCCACCAGCGGAGCGGTCGGAGTCGCCGCCACAGCCGGATCAACCAGCGCCTCATTCAGCTTGGTGCGCCGCTTCTCCAGTTGGTCGCGCAGATAGATGTTGTCCAGCCCGCTCACTTCGGTATCCTCCGTCTCCCAGCTTCGCTCCATGCGTGCAGCTGCGCTATCCGGATTCGGCATATGAACTCCTTCGCCCCTTCGGATTCGATTCCGCAGCCCCCGCACGCGACTCAGCCGAGATGCCGTCCAAAAGGCTCCGACCTGCCGCGGGTCCCGGTCGCCCAACCCGCCCCAGGCGCGCCAAACGCTTCTCAAATCGCTCCTGGTACTGCCGATGTACCGCCGCAGAGATTAGTCCGGCGCGGCCACCTTTACGCAGCTCGGCCAGGGCCTCCCGAATCAGCACCGCAGCCCGCTCGGTGTCGCCCATGCGCCGCTCGTAATGCATGGCCAGTTGCTCGTACGCTTCGAGCCCTTCGCGCGAACTCCCCCGAATGCTCTCCCACAATTCCAGCGCCAGCGGATAATCGCCTTCGCGTTTCGCCAGGCGCGCTAACGATCTCCGCGCCACGCGGTTCGCCTCCGGAGGTAATTCCGCCGCAATCGATTCCGCATAGTGCTTCCGCGCCCGCGCCGTTTCCCCGCGTCGCTCGCAAATCCGCGAAACCCCAAATAATTCCAGCCCGTCCTGCTCGGACGCCTCCGGCGCTTCCAAAATCGAAAGCACCCGGCTGGCTAAGCCCGCCAAACCCCGCAAGTCCATCTGATTGTGCAGAAAAATTTGCACCAGCGGTTCCGGCGACCCGCCACGCAAATAATCGAAATAAAATTGCGGGATCATCGCCGAAATCAAATCCGCCCCGCGATCCCAGCCCAAAACATGCTTTTCCAGTTCCGCCAGCCGCACCGAACCGAGCCTTATCCGCCACAAATTCCGCGCCGGATGCAAAAAATCCAGATGACCGCCAAGCGTCGGCGTTGGAATTTTCCGCGTCATCTTGTACCGCGTCTCCAGCAATGGCCAATCGAACGATTTCCCGTTGAACGTCACCAGCACCCGCCGTTCCGCCAGCCGCTCGGCCAGCGTCACCAGCAGCGCGTGCTCCTCGTGATAATCGCGCATGAAAAACTGCTCGACTTCCAGGCCCCCGGCGTCCCACCAGGCAATCCCCACCAGAAACGGATACGTCCCGGTCCCGCCCATCAACCCCGTCGTCTCCGTATCCAAAAACAGCCACTGCTTCGGATCCGAAACTTCGCTCGCCGCTTCCGGAGCCAACAAACGCAGCGCCGCCGCGTTCACTTCACCCTCCGGCGCCGCAAACCCAATCGGCTCGGAGAACCACTTCTTCACGCTCAAATGCTCGCCAAACGAATTCGCCAGCGCCTTGCCTTCCAGCCGCGCGGCCAATTCCTCAGCTCCATCCGGTAGACTCGGCGAAAATCCTGCGCGCACTGTAGCACTGCCGCCAGCAATCACTGGCGTCACCGCCGAAGCCGCTTTCGGCGTCGCTCCGCGCGCCTTCGCCGGCTTCAACGCCGCCAGTCCCGAAATTTTTTCACGCAAGGACATAAGTTAGGTTCGCCGCATTACTTGAAAATAATCACGCCGCTGCCGCCGCTTCCGTCTCGCACAGCTTGGCCAGAATCGCCAGCGCCACTTCCTTGGTCTTCTCGCACTTTTCGCCCGCTGGACCCACGCACGAAGGACATCCCTGCTCGCAAGGGCACCCCGCAATCAGCTCCTGCGTCTTGCGCAATAAAATCTCGTGCGCCCGAAACAGCGGCTCGCTGAATCCAATCCCTCCCGGATACGCGTCGTACAAATACAAATTCGGCTCAAAAAATTCCTTCATTTCCGCCGGGTCGCTCGTCGCCGTGCTGAATTCCTGCCAGTCGCTCTCCACTCCCGGGCTAGGAGGCCGCTCACCCACCGCCGTCCCCAAATCCCGCCGGTCGCACATCAGCAGCAACGTAGCCATCGATTCCAGCGCGTACAGCAACCCAAAAATCCCACTCTGCCGGTCCGAAAGCGCATACGGCAATTCGGTCAGCAACGGCCGTTCCAACGTGATCCAGAACGCCGTCGTATGCATTTCGTTTTCCGGCAATTCCAGTTTTCCCGCGCCGATGTTTTCGTTGGTGAAAAATTTGATCTTCTTGAATCCCACCACCTGCGAACGCACCAGCACCTCTCCATGCACTCGCGAAGCCGGACCCGCGATCCGTGCCTCTTCCGCCACTTCCAGCACCCGCACCTGCGTGTAACGAATCGCGTCGGTGTAGTAATCCACGTTCACCGATTTCACGTAAGCTTTGCGCTGCTCGAAATCCAGCTTCTCCACGTGATACTGCTGCCCCTGATGAATGTAAATCGCCTTCGGATGCACGGTGGTCAGCGCCGAAGAAAAATCGCACTCCCCGATCACTTCCGGCTCGCCGTCTTCCAGCGATTCCGGATGTCCCGTTGTATCGATGATGATGAAATTATCCGACGTCACCGACCGCAGGCTCACCGTATCCGCCGGATACGCTTCCTGCACCCAATGCCAATTGCCGCCGCTGCGATGTAAGAATCCCGCTTCGGCCATCCCGGCGCAAAGTTCCGGCAAATCCACGTTGCCGATTTTTTCATCCGGCGCCAACGGCAGCTCGAACGCCGCGCATTTCAAATGATTCACCAGAATTTCCAGATTGTCCGGCTGCACGTAAGCGTGCTCCGGCGAGCGCCCGAAAAAATAATCTGGATGCTGCACCATGAACTGATCGAGCGGCGCCGAAGACGCCACCATCACCGCGCAAGATGTCCCGTTGCGCCGTCCCGCCCGCCCGGCGCGCTGCCAGGTCGAAGCAATCGACCCCGCGTATCCGGCCATCACGCTCGCGTCCAGCGATCCGATATCAATGCCCAGTTCCAGCGCGTTGGTCGTCACCACTCCGCGCACTCGCCCTTCGCGCAGCCCGCGTTCGATCTCCCGCCGCTCGCCCGGCAAATATCCGCCGCGATATCCGCGAATCGGCTCCGCTTCGCCCGGCTGCGGACGATTCGCCTGCTGCAAATACGTCAGGAGCACTTCGGTATGCAGCCGGCTGTTGGCGAAAACGATCGTCTGCAATTTTCGGCTCAATAATTCCTTGGCCACCCGCGTGGTCTCGTTCAAATAACTTCGGCGGATCCCCAAATTGCGGTTGACCATCGGCGGATTATAAAAAACAAAAAGTTTCTCCGCCGCCGGAGCCCCGTTCTCCTCGATCACTTCCACTTTCTCTTCGATCAACTGCTCCGCCAGTTCGCCCGGATTCGCAATCGTCGCCGAACAGCAAATAAATTGCGGCTTCGACCCGTAAAATGCCGCAATCCTACGCAATCGCCGCAGCACATTGGTCAGATGGCTTCCAAAAACTCCGCGGTACGTATGCAGTTCGTCGATCACGATGTACCGCAAATTCTCAAACGCCCGCGTCCACTTGGTGTGGTGCGGCAAAATTCCGGTGTGCAGCATGTCCGGATTGGTCAGGATCACGTGCCCGCGCTCGCGAATCGCCTTGCGCGCGTCGCTTGGCGTGTCCCCGTCGTAGGTAAAAACTCCAAAACAATCATCCAGCCGCGTCGCCAGATCGTGCAGCTCGGTCAGTTGGTCCTGCGCCAGCGCCTTGGTAGGGAAGAGGTACAGCGCCCGCGTATCCGCGTTCTCCAGAATTGCATTCAAAATCGGCAAGTTGTAGCACAACGTTTTCCCCGAAGCCGTCGGCGTCACCACCACGAAATTCTTCCCGGCCCGCGCCTTTTCCGCCGCCGCAGCCTGATGCGAATACAGCTGCTCGATCTTCTTCGCCCGATACGCCGCCACCAATTCCAGCCGCACCCATGAAGGCATGTCCCGATACTGCGCCTCGCGCGCCGGAAAATGCTTCACCGCCGTCAGCACCTCGTCCGCCCGGTAACGCGCGGTCAAAGCCACCAGCGCGTCCTGCACCGTATCCAAGGTGGCGCTACCCCGAACCGCCAGCCCCGAAACACTCAATCCCGCTCGCGACGCCGCCATACCCACCTCCCCGAACCACTGACCAATCAGCCCAAATTCCCAGGCTTCCGCCACACCTTGGCAGTTCGCCTTTTGTTCGCTGAGGCTAACACGCCGCGCCAACCCCGGCAATCTCAATCTCGCCTGTTCGACCCCAAATTCCAACGAAACTTTGCTGACTGCAGGGAATCCAATAGAATGAAGCAGGCGTACTAGGAGTGAGCCATGGGCAATCCTATCTTCAACAAATTTCGCAGCCGTCTTATAGTCGCTATCGTAGCCGCGCCTCTCGTGCTGGCTTTGGGTTGCAATTCCGTGAACGCCACCGGATCCAAATCAGCAACGCCCGCAGGAACTCCCTCGGTCCCGCAACCGGTCGTGGATGATTCGCTCGCCCCGCAAAAGGGCGAAGAGACCCTCGTCCTCGCAGGTGGCTGCTTCTGGGGCATCCAGGCCGTCTTCAAGCACGTGAAAGGCGTCACCAGTTCCACCTCCGGCTATTCCGGAGGCTCGCAAGACACCGCCCAATACGAAACCGTCAGCGGTGGCGATACCGGCCACGCCGAATCTGTGAAAGTCGTCTACGACCCATCTCAAATCACCTACGGCCAATTGCTCCGCATCTTTTTCGCGGTGCACAATCCCACCGAACTCAACTACCAAGGCCCAGACCACGGCACCCAATACCGTTCGGTAATTTTCTACCAAAATCCTGACCAACAGAAAATCGCCGACGCCTACATCAAGCAACTCGACGCCGCCAAAGTATTCAGCGCACCGATCGTCACCCAGGTAGCGCCCTTCAAAGCCTTCTACACCGCCGAAGCCTATCATCAGGACTACGCCGCCAATCACCCGCACGACCCGTACATCATGATCTGCGACCTGCCCAAGCTCAGCGTCCTGAAGAACGACTTCCCAACTTTCTATCGCGAGTAGTCACCATCGGTGACTCGCTCGCTTGACACATCATCCACAACCCCGCTATACACAATGCATGGCCCATGACTTCCTAATTTTCGATTTTGGCAAAGATGAAGACACCGCGCAGCAAGCTCGCCGCAAAGTAGAGAACTGGGTCCAAGGCTACCGCTTGGGCAAGAAGATAGTCCTAAAGTACGAACGCGAAGACGCCGACGCCACGGAACAAGATGGCGACGAAGACTCCACCGCCAAGCCCGCCGTCCACAAAAAGAAATCATCCAAATCCGCCGACGCCGCCAACGTTCGCGTCCTAATCCGCCTAGATTTTTCCGGCCACGAAAAGCTCTCCCACCAACGCTGGCTCGACCGCATCCCCACCGAAGAGCCCTTCAAATCGAAAAAAGCCAAAATCATCCGCCAGAACGATCCGCACCACGCCGAAACCGCCGAACTGTTCGAAACGCTAACCTAACCATCCCAGCATCGAGAATCAGCCCGCAACCATTTTTGGCGTGAGCCCCGCGATTCGCCTATAATGGTCTTGCATCTGATCGTTCCGGCGACTATTCCAAGGGCGAGAAATAGCCGATGGCCACCCAGACTAAAATCAAGCCTGCCAAGTTTGACGCCTCGCGCTATCACGGTCTCGACCGCGACGCCCTCATCCGCCTCTATCGCACCATGTTTCTCTCTCGCCGCCTCGACGACCGCGAAATTCAGCTCAAACGCCAAAACAAAATTTATTTCCAGATCAGCGGTGCCGGCCACGAAGCCGTCCTGGCCGCCGCAGGCCTGGTCCTCAAGTCCAAGTACGACTGGTTTTTCCCGCACTACCGCGACCGCGCCTTGATGCTCATGCTCGGCGTCACCCCCTACGAAATGCTGCTGCAAGGAGTTGGCGCGAAAGACGACCCAGCCTCCGGCGGTCGCCAGATGCCTTCGCACTGGGGCCATCGCGATTACAATATCTTCACCCGCTCCTCGCCCACCGGCACGCAGTTCCTGCCCGCCGTCGGAGCCGCCGAAGCCGGCGCCTACTACGAAAAGTTTCCGAAGGCCCTCGAACAAGCTCGCAAAGCGCCCCTCGGCAGCCAGACCGAGTTTCATCGCGACGAACTGGTCTACGTGTCCAGCGGCGAAGGAACCACCAGCCAAGGCGAATTTTTCGAATCCCTGAACACTGCCAGCAACAAAAAGCTCCCGGTCCTCTATCTCATCGAAGACAACGGCTACGCCATCTCCGTCCCGGTCGAAGTCCAGACCGCCGGCGGCAGCATTTCAAAATTGGTCCAGAGCTACCCGAACTTTTACATCGAAGAATGTGACGGTACCGACCCCCTTGCCAGCTATGCCACCCTGCAGCGCGCCGCCGCCCATTGCCGCGAACGCAAAGGGCCTGCTCTTGTTCACGCGCACGTCACTCGTCCGTATTCGCATTCGCTTTCCGACGATGAAAAGCTGTATCGCACCGAAGACGAACGCTCTGCCGAAGCTCAGCGCGACCCGCTTCCGAAATTCGCCGTCTTCCTGGTTCGCGAAGGCGTCCTCGAAGAATCCGAACTCGAAGCCCTCGAAGCCGATGTCGACCGCGAAATTGTCGAAGCCACCGACAAAGCTCTCGCTGCCGAAATGCCGTCGCCCGAATCGATCTACGACGACGTTTACTCGCCGCACGTAAATCCTGCGTCCAGAGAATTCGACACCCAGCCCAAAAAGCACGGCAATCCGAAAACCATGGTCGAAATGGTTTCGGCCACGCTCCTCGACGAAATGCAACGTGACTCCCGCATCGTCGTCTTCGGTGAAGACGTCGCCGACTGCAGCCGTGAAGAACACCTCGCCACGCTAAAAGGGAAGGGTGGCGTTTTCAAAGCCACCTCCGGCTTGCAGCGTAAATTCGGTTCCGACCGCGTCTTCAATTCGCCGTTGGCGGAGGCCAACATCATCGGCCGCTCCATCGGCATGGCTGCCCGCGGTTTAAAACCCGTTCCTGAAATTCAGTTCTTCGATTACATCTGGCCCGCCATGATGCAGCTGCGCAACGAACTCGCCACCATTCGCTGGCGCTCCGGCGGAAATTTCAAATCGCCAGTCGTCATCCGCGTGGCCATCGGCGGTTACTTAACCGGCGGCGCCATCTACCACAGCCAGTGCGGCGAAGTCGTCTTCACCCACATTCCCGGATTGCGCGTGGTCATGCCCTCCACCGCGCTCGATGTTTGCGGCTTGCTGCGCACCGCCATTCGCTCCGACGATCCTGTGCTCTTCCTCGAGCACAAGCATCTCTATCGCCAGCCCTATAATCGCTCCGAATATCCCGGTCCCGATTTCACCATTCCATTCGGCAAAGCCAATGTCGTCCGCGAAGGCACCGACGTCAGCATCATCACCTACGGCGCGGTCGTTCATCGCGCTGAAGTCGCCGCCGCCGAACTCGCGCGCAACGGAGTTTCTGCCGAAGTCCTCGACCTCCGCACCCTAAGCCCCTACGACTGGGAAGCCATTGTCGCCACCGTGCAGAAAACTAATCGCGTTATCGTCGCTTACGAAGACACTCGCTCCTGGGGCTACGGCGCCGAAATCGCCGCCCGCATCGCCGACGAACTTTTCTACGACCTGGATGGCCCGGTGCGCCGCGTCGCCGCCACCGACACCTTCTGCGCCTACCAGCCGAAGCTCGAAGACGCCATCCTTCCCCAAACCGACGACATCGTCCGCGCTGTCCGCGACCTAGTCGCGTTCTAAAATTTTTCAGCCGCCATCAGCGGCAAGTTTTCGGCAGCTCTGCAGTCGCCATCAGCGCAGGTTTTTTAGGGGGTCGGAGCTTTAGCTCCGACAATCAGAAATCGTAGGGGGAAAGGGCTTTAGCCCCTGAGGAATGCTTGGAAACTTTTTCGGCCACCGACTCGTATAACCAATTGACGGCCAAATGGTTGTACTGCGTCCGGCAGAGCACTAACGGGAGGACATCATGACCTGCACCAAATGTCAGCGGGACATCACCGAATACTCCAATTTCTGCTACTACTGCGGCGCTCGCCAAAATGCAGCCCCAGCGCCCGGCATCCCCTACGTCCAAAAACGCCTGACCCGCTCCGCCACCAACCATAAAATCGCCGGCGTCTGCGGCGGCTTGGCCGATTACATGGACATCGACCCCACCATCCTGCGCCTGATCGTAGTCCTAATCACTTTCTTCACCGGCTTCGTCCTAGGCATAGTCGCCTACCTGGTAGCCTGGATGGTCATCCCCATAGCTCCAGAAGCCGACGCCGCCGCCCACAGCTCCACCCAAATCGCGTAATTCGAATTGCTCCATCCCTCGCCGCTTCTGCGAAGCGGTGGGGGTTTAATCTCGCCCGTGCAACCAACGATCCGCTTCTCCTGGTCGTCCACTGCATCACCCAAACCGCATTTGGCCGTCACTCTGAGGAGCAACGCGACGAAGGATCTCCTTCTTGCCCAGTCCTCACAACCGAAGCACCTGCCGACCCTACTCCCGATTCTTCCCCTTGCCCGCCTTCCGCACCCCACCACCACCGCTACCCCCGCGCTTCCCAGCAAATATCGCCTCATCCAAAGAAATCATCCCGGCCCCCAACGCCGCGCACGCAAACGCCCCCACCGCCAGCACCAGAGGAAACTCATACTTCTCCACCGCCAGCGGAGTCGAAAACAATCCATGCACCTTCACCAAAGCCACCGCCATCTCCGCCGCCAGTAACAACCCCGCAATCCGCGTGAACAATCCCGCGATCAACAGCAACCCGCCAAAAAATTCGAACACTCCCGCGACATACGCGAAGTACGCCGGGAATCCCATGTGCGCCATCCCCTGCATCGTCTCCCGCGTATGCGTGAACAACTTCGGATACCCGTGATACACGAAAATAATTCCCAACCCCACCCGCAGCAGCAACAACGCCAACGGCTTCAGCTTTTCCAATCCTTCCATCGAGTCCCCCAAATCAATTCACCCAAATTTTCGAGAGGATTGTACCAGACACAAAATCCACAAACCGCCGCGAGCATGGAACCGCCCTCCCAACCCGCACCCCGGCCATCCTCACGTCTGTTGTAGAATTCATCTTCGCCGCCGGAGCACCAGAACCGAAATGAAAGCACCCAGCCAAAAAAAATCAGCCAGCGCCTTCACCGCGGCAGCCCACCGAGGCACCTACAATTGATCCGCAAAGTCTCCCTCGGCCTCGCGTTACTCCTGGTCGTCGGTCTCGGCCTCTATCTCCTTCTCCGCCATCCCACCGCCCCGCTCGAAATCGGCTACGCCGGCAATAAGCAAGTCACCATCTGGAGCACTTCCGCCCAGGTCCGCGAACCCATCGGCGCGCTCAATTTTGGCGATCGTCTCGACGTCCTCCAGCGCTTCCAAGACCAAGTTAAAATTCGCACCGCGAAAGGCCAAGTCGGCTGGGTCTACGAACACGATCTCCTCTCCGCCGATTCCTGGCAGATGCTCAAAGACCTCGACGCCCATTCCGCGTCCATGCCCATTGAAGCCCGCGGCCACACCCGCGTCCTCAGCAATCTCCACTTCGGCCCCGGTCGCGACACCCCCCGCGTCCGCCAACTCAACAAAGACGTCCCGCTCGACGTCCTCACTCGCCAGCCCGCCGAAATTAATCCGGGAGCTCCCACTGGATCCGACGCCAACGGTGCCGCCCCCGAAACCAAAAAAGAAGACTGGTGGCTGGTCCGCGCCCACACCGCCGACCAGGGCATCCTTGCTGGATGGCTGCTCGGCCGCTTCATTGATCTCGACGTCCCGGCGCCGCTTCCGGATTACGCCAGCTCCGCCAACGTGCGCATCGTCGCCTGGGGCGTACTCAACAGCGCACTCGATCCTTCCGGCGCCCGCAAACCGCAATACCTCCTGCTCGGCACTCACGGACCCGAAGGCCAGCCCTGCGATTTCACCTCCATGCGCGCCTACACTTGGAGCATCAAGCACCAAAGCTACGAAACCGCCTTCGTCGAAAGCAACATCTGCGGAAAACTCCCCGTCGAATTCGTGCACCCCACCACCGCCGGCGGCGACGTCACCTTCTCCTTCAACGACCTCTCCCACGGCGCGCCCGAGAAACGCGATTACCTCATGCGCCAGACCATCATTCGCCGCCTCCGCGCTCCCGGCGAAGCCCCCACGCACAAGCGCAAGAGTTAGTCACCGCGCACAAGCTCAGCCATTCGCCGCACGCCCTTCGCTCTGCGTAGGTTAAATTCGTATTCATGCGGATCCCCAGCCCATCGCTCACCGCGCTCCGCGTGTTGCTCTGCTGCCTTGCGCTGACCGGCTGCTCCGGCGCCATCTCCCAAGCCCAAAAATCAGTTTCCACATCCTCCGGAACGCCGTCGCTGCAATACATCGCGCAGTGGGGCGTAAAAGGCGATGGCGCCGGCCAGCTCAACCAGCCTTCCGGTATCGCTTCCGGCGCGCGCGGCGACGTCTTCATCGCCGACCCCGGCAGCGCCTTCATTTCCAAATTCGCCTACGAAGGCAAGCCGCTCCTTTCTTTCCAGGAAGACGGCATGAATCACCCGCAATCCATAACCCTCGATTCCGGTGGCGGCATCTACGTCGCCGATTCCGTTCGCAACAGCGTTTTTATTTTTCTTCCCAGCGGCGACCGCTACCGCGAACTTCATCTCCGCACTCGCACCGCGGTCGGAAATTTTCTCAGCGTCGCCGTCACCTCCGACGGCATGATTCACATTCTCGATCCCGCCGCCGGAAAAATCTTTACCTACACCTCGCGCCTCCGCTTGGTCCAAACTTCCGAGCCGCGCGAAACCGTTCACGGCACCGGACACTTCGGCCCGCTCGTGCGCGGCAATGACGACAACCTTTACCTCGGCACGCCTTCCGGCGGCATCATGAAACTCACCCACGACGGCCGCCTGGTCACCGAACTCGTCGCCTCGAATGGCGCGCAGTGGAATCCCAACACCGGCTTCGCCGTCGCCTACAATTCCGTGTTCGTCATGGATCCCAACGGCCTCACCGTCCACGTCGTCAGCACCGACGGCACTCCAAAACTCGACGCCGATCTCGCGCCACAACTAGGCGAAGGCCATCGCCGCCCACCCGCCATCGCCATCAGCTCGCGCTCGGAACTCCTCATCCTCGACGCCGAAGAATCCCGCGTCCTGCGCTACCACATCGCCTTCTGATTTTCCCCGTTCCCGCGTAACATTCAATTTCAGGTTTAAGATTTTTTGTGGGGTCGGAGCTTTAGCTCCGACAATAGAGACTAGAATGTTGTGGGGCTTTAGCCCCGGAGGACAGCGGCATCAGCCGCTCTATCACTCATAGCGATCGGAGAAACCCAATGCCGCTTTTCCTCACCGAATCCGATGTGAAATCCATCCTCACCATGCCTCTCGCCTTGGAAGCCGTCGAAAATTCTTTCCTCCGTCTCGCCGATGGCTCCGCCCAACTCCACCCGCGCGCCCGCCTGCATCTCCCCGGCAAAAGTTATCTCCACTACATGGCCGCCGCCGATTCCGTCAGCGGCTACATGGGCCTGAAAATCTACACCAGTTCCAAAGAAGGCCTGCGCTTCGTAATCCTGCTTTTCAGCGTGGAAACTGGCGAACTCCTCGCCCAACTCGAAGCTGACTACATCGGCCAAATGCGCACCGGAGCCGCCAGCGGTTACGCCACAAATCTGCTCGCTCGGAAAGATGCCAGAACTCTCGGCATCATTGGCACCGGCCTACAGGCCCACACCCAGGTCGAAGCCATCTCCCACGCTCGCAAAATCGAACGCGTCAGCGTCTTCGGCCGCGATCAACAACGCCGCGAAAAATTCGCGGCGGACGTCTCCGCCAAACTCAGCATCCTCGTCACCGCCGTCTCTTCCGCCGAGCAAGCGGTCCACGACCACGACATCGTCGTCACCTCTACCACGTCTTCAACTCCCGTCCTCGAAGGCCGCTGGCTCTCGCCCGGCACGCACCTGAACGCCATCGGCGCCAATTTCCCGCAGAAACGCGAACTCGACGCCGAAACCATTCGCCGCTGCGACCTCATCGTCGCGGACTCCCGCGAGCAATCCAAAATCGAATCCGGCGATCTCCTCCAAATGTATGCCGACGACCAGCGCCGCTGGTCCGCAGTCATCGAACTCGCCGACATCGCCTCCGGCAAAATCGCCGGACGCACCCGTGACGATCAAATTACACTTTTTAAATCGAATGGAATCGCCATCGAGGACATCGTGGTGGCTGGAAAAATCTACGAGCTGGCTAAAGAACGCGGGGTAGGGAAGACCGTCAACTTGTGGGAAGGTTCAACTAAAGAAAGTGCGGCACGCGCCGCGGACGCTCGCGCGCTCTAGGCTTTGGGCTGGCTGCGGATTTTGCCGAGGTGTTTAAACAGCGCGTCGCGCAAACGCGTTCGCGTTTCTTCGGGCAGGGGTGCCGGTTCCGAATTGCAGAAAATCTGCACCGTATGCTTCGTCGTGTCCACCACGATGCGGCAGTCTTCGCATCCTTCCAGATGCTGCTCGATGGACGTCTTCAGCGGCTGGTCCAGAGCGTCGTCAAGGTAATTGGACAGCTCCTTGATGATGTTCTTGCAATTCACGAAATGTCACTCCGTTTGAAATACCGGTTCAGTCTCTGCCGCAGTTTCAATCGAGCGCGCAGCAGCCGCGATTTCACCGCCGGAACCGACAGCCCCAGCGCCTCAGCCGTCTCTTCCGTTGATAATTCTTCGATGTCCCGCAACTGAAAAACGATTCGGAAAGGTGGCTCCAGCTCCGCGATCGTCGTGCTCAGAATATCGCCCAGCTCGCTCTGCTCGTAGCGGTCCTCAGGCGAAGGTCCCCAATCCTCAACCTCGCGCGGGATCGTATCCTCACCCGTATCCACATCCTCATCGAGCGAAACCTGGTTGGGCCGCCGCTTGCGCAGCTTCATCAAAGCCTGGTTCACCGCGATGCGTACCAGCCAGGTGTAAAACCGCGAATTGCCTTGGAATTCACCCAGGTGCTGGTAGCTCTTCAGGAATGCTTCCTGCATCACATCTTCCGCATCTTCTTTGTTCTGCGTGATGTTCTGCGCCAAACGAAAAATCTTGCGCTCGTACCTGCCTACCAGCGTCTCAAACGCGGAAATATCTCCGCCCTTAGCCGCCGCAACCAGCGCTCCCTCATCATCCTTCACCACCGTGGATGGCAAAGGCGTGCGCGGCACCGGATTGACCTTCGATGAACTCATATTTTCGTCACACAAGGTTAGCACATCCACCCGCGCCGAGTCGCCCGCCGGTAACCCTTGCAGGTCACCGCCTTAGCCGTGACAAAAAACCGTGCCGCACGCGAGAGGTTTCAGCCCCTGAAGCTCCCTCCACCTCGCCCCGCGGGCCCCGCGCGTCTGCCATCTCGCGACATTGCACCTGCGCGCCACCGTCGTCATTCTGAGGAGCGCCCTGCGCGACGAAGAATCTCATCCATGCTTCCGCGTCGGATCTGACTTACATCACCGATTCTCACCGCGATATCCTTCCTATTTCCTATCTTGCTACATACCTTGACATCACTGTTAAAATCCCCGAATGCCAAAATCCACCCAGATCCGAATTCTCGTCTCAATCTTCACAATTTCAATCCTACTGGCGTCTTTCGCCGCTCACCTTCCCGCCACCCAGGATTCCGCCAAACCCACCGCCCCGATCAGCGTGAAACAGATCCAGGACAAAAACCTCGCCGCAGTCGGCGGTCTCGACGCCCTGCGCGCCACCCAAACTCTGGAAGTACGCGGCGTCTTCGGCGCTCCCCGTAGCACCGCCCCTAGCAACGATTTTCTTTTTCTCTACAAAGGCCCCGGAACTGATTTATTCGAACTCGAGTCTGCCGGCCTCGGTCAAACCACCTACGGCCGCTGGAACGGCAAGCAATTTTTCAAACGAAGCGAAAAAGCGGTTTGGATGTTCAGCGGAGTGTCGGCCGGCGTACTGGAGGAAGCGTGGTCGGCCTTGCTCGAATCGGACTTCACGCCATACCGGGAAATTAAACTCGTAGGCCTGGCAGAGATTGATAAGAAATGGACCTACGCCCTGCGCTTTGAACCCAAGACCGGAGACCCGACCGTGCGCTACTACGACAGTCAAACCTTCCTTCTAACCAGAATCGAGACCGTCGAGAAATTCCGCACCGAAAAAGACGGTCCCATGAAAGCCTACATAATCGACACCGACTTCCAGAACTACGAAGCCGCCGACGATCTCCACCTCCCTCACTTACTCATTTCGTCTACGACCAACCGCGACCTGGAATTCCACGTCCATTCCATAAAAGTGAACGTCCCCATCGACGATTCAAAATTCACCAACCACTAGACATAACTCTGAAAGCTGGCCGCCGCTGCCTTGTGGGTCACGGCTTTAGCCGTGACGATAAAACCCGGTAACGCGAGGGGCTTCAGCCTCTGAAGCTCCCTCAGCAGAAACGAGTCAGCTCCCCGTCGCACCACTGCCGGTCACTCACGCCCACCCTGCTCATCCGCACCGAAACTCCCGCACCCTACCACCTTGCGGATTACCCAAATGCTGGCAGATAATCTCTCAGGCCCCGCTCATCGCCGAATCACGAATCGCCCTCGCGTCGGTGTCTGACTAAATAAAGGACGGAATGCGCACACTCCCCGATTACCTTCGCAAAGGCATGAAGATGATTCTGATCGGCTCGAACCCGGGCGATCGCGCCGCTCGCGTCGGCCACTACTACGCCGGTCGCGGCAATCAGTTCTGGCCCATCATGTACGAATCCGGAGTCATCCCCGAACCTCTCAGCTACGAAGACGACCGCCGCATTCTCGAATTCGGCATCGGCATGACCGACCTGGTCAAGCGCCCCACCCGCACTCCCGAAGAAATCGAACGCCAGGAATTCGCCGAAGGCCGCGTCCTTCTCGCCCAGAAGCTCGAAGATTTGCGTCCCCGCGTCGTCGCCTTTAATGGGAAAATGGTCTATGAGAAGTTTACGGGCCGCACCTGCAAGCTCGGCTTGCAGAAAGAAAAGCTATACGGCGCGGCCGTATTCGTCCTGCCCACTACCGCCGGGCTAAAAGGCGGCAGCGAACTCGCGGTCAAGAAGCGTTACTTCAAAAAGCTCGGCGTGCTGCTGAAGAGCTTGAAAGATTAACCCGTCCAACCGCACCAGCAACCGCGCCATCATAAGAGTTCTGGAGAAAAGTCAGGAGTCCGCCATGGGTGCCACGCAACAGCCTTCGCCGCAGGAGTCGCAGCCGGACAAAAAGGAATTAATTCAACAGGACCAGAACGGCGCGGTTCTCACCATCCGCCTCAATCGCCCGGAAAAACTCAACGCCCTCACCCAGGAACTCGGCGACCAACTCGTTCACGCCATTCTCGCTGCCGCCGAAAATAAAGAAATCCACGTGATCGTTCTTACCGGAGCCGGCCGCGCCTTCTGCGCCGGAGGCGATATCGAATTCCTGCGCGACGCCCGCAAGCGCAAAGCCACCGCTGAACTCGAAAAGTTGGTCCTCTCCGGCAAAGAAATCGCCCGCGCCATCGCTAATATGCCCAAACTGGTCATAGCAGCCGTCAATGGCCCCGCGGCCGGAGGTGGCATGAACCTCGCTCTCGCCGCCGACATTCGCATCTGCTCCGACCAGGCCAAATTTTGCGAATCCTTCTCCCAGATCGGTTTGTTCCCGGATTACGGCGGCACTTATTTTCTTCCGCGCATCATTGGACCCACTCGCGCCTCCGAATTGTTCTACACCGCGCAAATGCTTTCCGCCGATGACGCCCTGAAACTCGGCCTCGTCTCCCGGGTCATCCCCCAGGCCGAATTCGAAGCCGAAACCAAAAAACTCGCGGAGTCTCTCGCCGCCGGCGCCGGCATCGTCCAGCGCGCCGTCAAGCACCGCATGGTCAGCGAAGATCGCAAAGCACTCGAAGCCGCCCTCGACGAAGAAGTGCGCATGCAAATCTACGCCTTCGAATCCGAAGACTGCCTCGAAGGCCTCAACGCCTTCGCCGAAAAGCGCAAACCAAATTTCAAAGGTAAATAGATCGCAGCAACGTATCGCCGGCTCCGTTCATCACCCGTTCGAAAATCGTTCGAAAGTCGTTTGAAACAAGGTCGCAGCCAACTTGACCCATCGCCCGGAAACCGAACCCTCCGCTCGCCCCTACACCTTCAGCGAATTGATGGTGGCCGCCGCCGCGCGTGAAGTGCACGATGGCGAAGTCGTCTTCGTCGGCATGCGCCTCCCCATGCTCGCCTTCCTCGTCGCTCGCGGCACCCACGCGCCCCGCGCCGTCGGCCTCTTTGAAAATGGGATCATTCGCGAAACCCCCTCCACCGAGCTGCTCTACACCATGGGCGATCCGCCGAATATTCTCGAGCGCCACCCAGTGCGGCCAGATGCTCGACGTCATGAATCTTCTCCAACAGGGACGCGTCGACGTAGGATTTCTCGGCGCCGCTGAAATTGACCGCTTCGGAAATCTCAATACCACCTGGGGCCACCGTAACAACGAAATGCAGCGCCTCCCCGGCTCCGGTGGAGCCTGCGACATCGCCTGCCTCGCCCGCCGCACCGTGGTCCTGCTCGCCCATGAACGCGGCCGCCTCGTCGATCGCGTCGGCCATATCACCTCACCCGGTTTCGGCAACGGAGCAGATTGGCGCCGCCGTCACGGTCTACCGCCTGCTTCCGGCCCCGCAGCCCTGATCACCACTCTAGGCATCCTGAAATTCGGCCGCGATGGCGAAGCCTTCCTCGCCTCGGTTCATCCCGGCGTCAGCGTCGAAGAAGTCCTCGCTAATACCGGCTGGACTCTCCGCGTCGCCGACGAACTCATCGAAACTCCGCCTCCATCCGATTCCGAGCTGCGCGTCATGCGCGCGCTCGATCCCAATCATTTCTGGACTCGCTAACGTGACCACTCCCTCCAAACTTCTCACCATGCGCGATGCCATCGCCCAACACCTGCCCTCCGGCTCGATGGTTCTCATGGGCGCGCAGCTCGAACAAATGATTCCGTTCGCCGCCGGTCACGAAATCATCCGCCAGGGCCGCCGGGACCTCACCCTCGTTGGCCCCATCTCCGATATCCTCTTCGATCAAATGATCGGCGCCGGCTGCGTCTCTCGCGTCATGGCCGCCTGGATCGGCAACGTCTCCGCCGGAGTCGGCTACTGCTTCCGCCGCGCCGTCGAAAAAAATCTCCCGCGCCGCCTCGAAGTCGTCGATTACTCCAATTTCACTATCGCTCTCGCACTCCACGCCGGAGCCTTGGGCGTTCCGTTCCTGCCCACCTACGCCACGCTCGGCAGCGACCTGCTCAAGAAAAATGGCAACCTCCGGGAATTTTCTTCACCGGTCAGCGAAGAAACCCTGGTCGCCGTCCGCGCGTTGCGTCCCGATGTGGCCATT
Organism: uncultured Acidobacteriota bacterium; assembly: GCA_963847695.1. Lineage (GTDB taxonomy): Bacteria > Acidobacteriota > Terriglobia > Acidiferrales > UBA7541 > Palsa-295. The sequence goes on from CAWKAX010000009.1 coordinate 490,880, forward strand.
CTTCACGTGCAACGCGCCGATACCGAAGGCAACGCGCATCTTTGGGGCAGCCTCGGAGTCGCCGTTGACGCCATTCGTGCCTCCCGCAAAATCATCATCGTCGCCGAAGAAATCGTCGAGCCTTCCGTAATCGCCTCCGATCCCAATCGCACCCTCGTTCCCGGATTCTTGGTCGCCGCAGTTGTCCATGAACCCGGCGGCGCTCATCCTTCGCCCGTCCAAGGCTACTGCGGCCGCGATCACGCCTTCTTCGCCGAATATCACGAACGTTCGCGTCGCGCCGAAGATTTCGAAGACTGGCTGGCGCATTGGGTCTTGCGCGTTCCCACTCGCCAGGAATATTGGCAGCAACTCGGCGCCGCTCGCACCGCCGCGCTCGCTGTCAAAAATCACGCATTCTCCGCTCCCGCGGATTTTGGAGTCTGATGACCGACGATCTGATGGCCAATATTGAAATCACGCCGCGAGAAGCCAGAGACGCTCTCGCCCGCGATAACAAAATTCTATTCCTCGATGTGCGCGAGCAATGGGAGTACGACACGGCGCATCTCGCGGGCTCCACGCTCATCCCGCTGCGCGAAGTCCCCGGCAACCTTCAGCGCATCGAAAATTTCGACGACGTCATCGTCTTCTGCCATCACGGCATGCGCAGCCTCGATGCCGCCGCCTGGCTCCGCTCCCAGGGCGTCGAATCCGCCCGCTCCATGTCCGGAGGCATCGACCGCTGGTCCACCGAAATCGATCCCAGCGTTCCACGCTATTAAGTTCGCGAAAGTGTTCCGGTAATCTGAAGAAAAAGTGAGAGGGAATCGTGCCGAGAGCAAAAGTAAAAAAATCCAAATCATCCAAAACAAAGACAACGAAGAGCGCGGCGAGGCCCCGCGCATCTGCAGCTTCCAAATCCCGCGGCACCGTCGACTTTTGGCAGAAACCTTCCTGCACCTCCTGCCGCAACGCCCGCGCTTACATGGAGAGCGGCGGCTTCGATCTCCGCCTCCGCGACATCGGCAAGGACCGCCTCCAACCCGTCGAAATCGAAACCCTGATCGGCTCCGGCGATCACACCAAATTCCTGAACACCCGTAACGAACTCTATCGCCAGCGCAAAATGAAAGAGAATCCGCCCTCGCGCGCCGAAGCCATCAAAATGATTGCCGCCGAGCCCAACCTCATCCGCCGCCCCATCATCATGGCCAAAGGAAAAATCATCCTCGGTTGGGATCGCCCCAGCATCGACCAGCTATGATCTCCACTGTCGGCGTCATCGGCGCCGGACCCACCGGTCGCGCCATCGCCGCCTTAGCCGCGCAGGCCGGCTATCGCACCATCCTTGAAGCCGTCTCCCAGGAATTTCTCGACGACGCCATCGCCGACATCCGCGACAATATTCTTCAGCCAGACGAGAGAGCCCACGTCCTCGCCAATCTCACCACCTCTCGCTCCGTCGAAGACGTCTGCCGCCAAGCCGACCTCCTCGTCGAATCCGCCCAGGAAGAGCTGGAAGTAAAACTCGAAATCTTCACCCTCTTCGACAAATTCGCTATACCCGCCGCCATCCTGGCCTCCACATCCGAAACCATCGCCATCACCGACCTCGCCGAAATCACCTTCCGTGGCGAGAACTGTGTAGGCCTGCGCTTCAAAAATCCGCACCAGCGCAGCGGTCAGTTAGAAATAATCAGAACCGGAGAAACCTCGGACGCCACCGTCGCAGCGTGCCTGGAAGTAGGAGTAAGAATGGGAAGGGAACCGCAGGTAAGCAAAATCTAAAAAAGAACCTCAGTCTCTAATTCCCCGGCGCAGGATCGTGTTTCTTCAACACCGGCTTGCTCGGATCTTCCGCCGGGTTGCTGGCTGCCGGAGCCGCCGCCGGCGCAGCAGTACCACTCGCTCCACTAGCCGTCGCCGGAGCTCCCTGCGAGTCGTCGCCGTTATACGGCTTCTGAATGTACCGCGCAATCTCCGACTGCGCTCCCGCCGTATCATCGCCAAGGTGCTGCGCCAAGCTGTATTCATTAATCGCCCGCTCGCGCTGGCCCAGCAAATCGTAAATCTTCCCGATGTAAATGTGGCTCCATACATCCGTCCACTTCGGGTCCAAATCTCCGCCCAGCGCCGCGCGAAACGCATTCGCTGCCGCCTGATAATTTTTCTGGTAGAACATCGCCTCCGCCAGCCGGAAATGCGCTAGCGAATTGCTCGGTTGCGTATCGAGCGCCTTCTGATACTCCTGAATCGCCTCGTAATACTTGCCCTGCTCCGCGTATCCTTCTCCGCGCGCGATCAAAGCATGCACCCGCAGCCGCGGGCTCGATTTCAGCAAATTGTTATTCGGATCGATGGTCACTCCGTTCGGCTTCGGCCGCCCGAACGTATCCACCTCAAACGCCTGCGTGGTCCCGGTCACCAGGATTTTCTTAACTTCCGGATTTCCTTCCGTATCGATCCGGATCTCCACCGGCATGCGGAAGGTATCCAGATCCTGATGGATTTTTCCCACCACTTTGAATCCCTTGCGCGTGCGGTACACGATATATTCCAGCTTGAATTCCGGCACGCCCGTCGAATTCAGCCACTGCGAAAAAAACGAAACCAGATTCACTGGCGGCTGGCCCTTCACCGGAGCCGGTACGTGGGTCATCGCCATTTTTTCGAAATCGTTCAGGTTGGTGTTTTTCCCTTCGTACTTCTTGAAAAACTCCCGCAGCAGCGCCGTAAAATTATCGTCGCCCAGTTGCGTCCGTAGCATATGAAACACCAGCGCGCCCTTGTCTGCCACGATCGACCGGTATTCGTTCGAAAAGGTCTGCAAGCGTGAAGCCTGCGAAACCGGCGCCGTATCTTCATACATCAGCGCGCCCACCGCGAAATCTTCCAACGCCTTGTGCAGCCCCGCCGCGCCGTCCGCCTGCTCCGCGTACATCGCCTCCGCGTAGCGCGACAATCCATCCGTCAGCCACGCATCCGAAGCCGTCTGCGGCAGCACCCGGTCGCCCCACCATTGCTCGGCCGCCAATTGCGAGAGCAGCCTCTCGTTCACCCGCTGGGTCCATTGCCGCGCGCTGATCATCAATAGTCCCGGCGCCGCAAATCCCGAAACCGTCCCGTCCGGAATCTGAACGATCGTGATCGGATCGTATTCCTGCACGTTCAGCGGCCCGAATGCTTCCGAAAAATAAGTGAAAATGTGCGAAAGGGAAGTCGCGTACGAATTCGCCGTGTTGGCCTGCACCGGCGGCGTAAATACCGAAACATTAAATCCTTCCGCCTGCACCGGAGTCAGTTGCAGCGCCCCGGCCACAAAACTTCCCACTGGCGCCGGCTTGTCGCAGTGAAATACATAAGTCGCTTGCCCCGCGGCTCCGCGTCCGATTCCCGGCATCATGTTCGGCGGGTCTGCTTTTCCCGTCCCCACCACCGCAAAACTATCTGGCACCGTAATTTTGAACGTCCCGGTATACCGGTTGGTCGGGTACCCCGTCAGCGGAAACCACCGCGCCGGCAGCAATAGATAAGCGGACAATTTATCGACCGACGCGAATCGCACGCCCTTGGTCGGGCTGTCGTCTTCGCTCGAGATCGGCCCGGTGTAATCGAATTCCAGCGTCGCCGTCTTCCCCGGAGCCACCGCGTCCGGCAATCCAATCGTCAGCCGCATCGGATCCAGGTTATCGCGCTCGAATTCGAGCGGTTTGCCCCCCGGCACGTTCACCTTATTTACTTTCAAATCTTGATGCAGCTGCACCACCACCGTCCGCGAAGCCTGCTGCGCCGTGAATTCCACCTTAGCCAAGCCGGAAATTGTCTGATCGTCCGGATGCAGCAGCACCTGCACTTCGTAATTGGTCGCCCGGAAGGGATACTCGCGATTGCCCTGCGCCCGCACCGGCGCGAAATCACCCGCCAGCACGCAGCAACACGCCACTAATGCCGAAAAAACAGCGATTCGCTTGACGTGGGTTCGGGGGATTAAATTGGACAAGAAGAAATACCTCATTGGAGTCGCGGGCGCGCTACTACCTCTGATACAGATTCTCGGCGGACAGTTGCCCCGTAAAACTCTACAACATCCCCGCAAAAATGTCCGCAGCCCGCTCGATCGCGCCGCCCGTCCCCAGCTTCGCCCGCACCTCGGCGAGGCCAGCCTTCATTTCTTCGCGGTCCGCCGCCGATTCCAGGATCTTCCGCGCCTCGCGCTCCACATTTTCTACCGTAAATTTATCCTGAATCAGTTCCGGTACCACCTGCCGCCCGGCAATCAAATTCACCATCGCGATGAACGGCGTCCGGATCAGCCGCTTCATAATCGCCGCCGTCACCCGCTTCACCCGGTAGACCACCACCATCGGCGTCCCCAGTAGCGCCGCCTCCACCGTAGCCGTGCCGCTGGCCACAATCGCGCAATCCGCCGCGGCCAGAGCCTCGTAAGTCTCCCCGCGCACCCGCGTGATTTTCACGTTGGGCCGCGCGTATTGCGCGAAGAAATCGTCGGTCATACCCTGCGCCGCCGCATGCACAAACTGCGGCCCTCCTGACGACGCCAGCCGCTCGCACGCCGCCACCACACACGGATAATTCTGCGCGATTTCGCTCGGACGGCTCCCTGGCAATATCGTCACGATCGGCCGCCCCGCGTCCAACCCGTGCCGCGTCGCAAATTCTGCCCTGCTCGTCGTCGACCGCACCGTATCCACCAGCGGATGCCCGACAAAATCCACCGGCACTCCCGCCTCGCGATAAATCGCCTCTTCGAACGGAAAAATCACCACCATCCGGTTCACCAGCCGCTTCACCACCCGCACCCGCCCCGCCCGCCACGCCCACACCTGCGGCCCGATGAAATATCCCACCGGCACGCCAATCTGTTTCATCCGCCGCGCCACGCCCAGATGCGTTCCCGGGGAATCCACCAGCACCGCCAGCCTCGCATTCCGCGCTTTGGCTTCACGCTTCAACCGGTTCTGCACTCCGATCACCGTTGGAATTTTGTGCAGTACCTCGGTGATGCCCACCACCGCCACTTCGTGGTAATCCGCGACGAGTTCGACTCCCGCCTCCGCCATCCGCGCCCCGCCCATGCCAAACATCGGCGCGCCGGTGCGCGCCTGCAAAGCCGTCGCGAGCCGAGCCGCGTACATGTCGCTCGAAGCTTCGCCCGCCGAAATCAGAATCGGCCGCTCGCTCATGGCCCGAGCCTGCCTCGGCAATCGATCGCCAAGACACACATCGAGTAGACTAAATTGCGGGGGAAACAATTCCAGGTCAGCCGTGCGCCGCTTTTACTCAGCGCCCGTCGCTCAATCATTCGCGGACATCGGTTGCGAAAATCCGGCGTGTCCCGCGCCGGGCAGGGCATTCTCGAATTCCTGCTCTTTGTATTGCAGTTGATACAGCCGGTAATAAATTCCGCGCAGCGCCAGCAGCTCCTGATGCGAGCCTTGCTCGCGCAGCTTTCCTTTGTGAAATACCAAAATGCGGTTCGCGTGTTGAATCGTGCTCAGCCGGTGCGCGATGACCACTGCCGTTCGCCCTTTCAGCAGCCGGTCCAGCGCTTCGCGAATCATCAATTCCGTCTTGGTGTCGACGCTCGATGTCGCTTCATCCAAAATCAGGAAAGTAGGATCGTGCGCCAGCGCCCGCGCAAAGCTCACCAGCTGCCGCTGTCCTACCGAAAGCGTCGCCCCGCGCTCCGTCACCGGAGTTTCCACGCCCAGCGGCTGCGAAGCCAAGTACGGCCCCAATCCCACTTCGCGCAAGGCCGCTTCCGTATCTCCGCGGGTGATTCGCTCCGTGCCCAGCTTTACGTTCGATTCCAGCGTGCCGGTAAACAAAAACGGATCCTGCAGCACGATGCCGAAAAGCCGCCGCAGATCGTGCATCTCCAGTTGCCGGATGTCGATTCCATCCAGCAAAATGTCGCCGCGCTGAATGTCGTAAAAACGCAGCAGCAACTGAATAATCGTCGTCTTTCCCGCGCCGGTATGCCCCACAATCGCCAGCGTCTGCCCCGGCTCGACCTTGAACGAGACGTCCCGCAGAATCCAATCCTTCTCTTCCGGCGTCGCCCCGCCGTGATACGCGAACCACACCTTGCGGAATTCGATCTCGCCGCGCGGCGCTGCCAGCGTGCGCGGCTGTGCCACCGAAGTGATCGTCACCGGCTCGTCCAGCAAGCGGAATATCCGCTCCGAAGCCGCCATCGCGCTCTGCAAAATATTAAATTTTTCGCTCAAATCTTGAATCGGCCGGAAAAATCGCTGCGCGTACATCATGAACGCCACGATCACGCCGATCTCAATCGTCCCGGCAATCACCAGCGTCCCGCCCACCCAGGAAAGCAGCGCGATACCGGACATGCTCAAAAACTCCACGCCCGGATAAAAGAACGAAAACGCATCAATCGCATCCTTGTAAGCGATCATGTGCGTCTTGTTCAACTCTCCAAAACGCGCCTGCGACTTCTTCTCGCGGTTGAAAAGCTGCACGATCGCCATCCCGCTCACATGCTCTTGCAAATAAGCGTTGATCGCCGCAATCGCCGTGCGAATCCGCCGGTTCGCATCGCGCACTTTATTCCGGAAAATGTACGTCAGCAGAATCATGAATGGCAGCGGCGAAAACGTCGCAAACGCCAGCGGCCGGTTCCACTTGAACAGCACCACCGCCATGGTGACCAGTAGAAAGAAGTCGTTCAGCATCGCCACCACGCCGGACGCAAACAAATCGTTCAGCGCATCCACGTCCGTCGTCGAACGCGTCACTAGGCGCCCGATCGGGCTGCGATCGAAGAAACTCATCGGCAGCCGCTGCAAATGCGAAAAAATCTCGCGTCGCAGGTCGTACATCGTTTTCTGCCCGACCCACTGCATGATCCGCACCTGCACGTACTGCAAGCCAAAGCTCGCCAGAATCGATCCGGCATACGCCAGCGCCACCCACACCAGACCTTTCAACGCGATGTTGCGTGCAATTTCACCTTGAAATCCGGGCACGATGAATTTGTCGATGCCCACGTGAAACAGATACGGCCCGGCAATTTCCAGCGCCGTAATTCCCAGCGTGAACGACAGCGCCGCCACCACCTGCAGCCGGTATGGCCGCAGGTATTGCAGCAGCCGGTGGGTCAGCTGCGAATCGTACAGCTTGCCGAGTTTCTCTTCTTCGCGGAAATCGCTCATTCGCGCGCCAGCTCTTCTTCCAGCATCTGTTTTTGATTCAAGTCGGCATAATACCCGCCGGTCGCCAGCAATTCATCGTGCGTGCCGCGCTCGATGATTCGTCCTTCGCGCAGCACGATAATCTGATCCGCGTTCTTCACCGTCGAAACCCGGTGCGAAATTAATATCGACGTACGCCGGCTCATCACTTCGCGCAGCCGCCGCAAAATCTTCTCCTCCGTATCCGTGTCCACGCTCGAAAGCGCGTCGTCTAGAATCAGAATCTTCGGCTGCCGCAGAATTGCCCGCGCAATCGAGGTTCGCTGTTTCTGTCCGCCCGAAAGCGTGATCCCGCGCTCGCCCACCATGGTCTGGTACGAGGCCGGGAAACTCTGAATCTCGCCCGAGAGACTCGCAATCTCCGCCGCCTCGAAAATTCCTTCTTCGGCCGCGTCGGTCACTCCAAATGCGATGTTTTCCTTCAGCGTGTCGCTGAACAAGAACGTATCCTGCGGAACGTACCCGATCGCCTGCCGCAATTCCGCCAAGGGATAATCCCGAATCGATCGTCCATCCAGTAACAAACTCTCCGCCGGCGCTTCCCACAACCGCGCGATCAATGCCGCCAATGTCGATTTCCCGCTGCCCGTTGGCCCCACTATCGCCAGCGTCGATCCCGCCGGAATCTCCAGGTTGATGTCCTGCAGCACTGGCCCGCCCTTCACACCATTGCCGCTCGCCGCCGTCGGATAGGTGAACGTCAAATTTCGGAATTCAATTTCGCCGCGAATCCGCGATGCCGCAGCCGCTTCTTTCGCCGTGATCTTCAGCGTGCCCGCCTTGCTGTCCACTCCGTCCCGAATCCCGGCCGGCGAATTCAAAATGTAATTCAGCCGCCCCATCGAAGCCGCGCCTCGCTGGAAAATATTCGTCACCCAGCCCAGCGCGATCATCGGAAATACCAGCTGCCCCAGGAACCAGTAAAACGCCCACATGGTCCCGACCGTGAACCGGTGATCGATCACGTTCGTGCCGCCCTTGCCCAGCAAAATCACGAAGGTAATTCCAATCAGCGCAGTGAGGAATGGGAAGAACAAACTCCAGGTCGCGATCAGCTTGATGTTCTGATCCACGTAATCGCGGTTGGCCCGGTCGAACGCCTCAATCTCCGGCTGCTCCTGCGCGTAAGCCCGGATCACCCGCACGCCGGTCAAATTTTCCTGCGCCCGCGTCGATAGCGCTCCCAGCGCCGCCTGAATCTGTTCCGAGAGCCGGTGAATCGTTTCGCCGAAATACCGTACCGCGAACGCCACCACCGGTACCGGCAACAGCACCCACAACGTCAGGCTCGGTGAGAGCCTGAACATAAAAAAGATCGCCACCACCATCGTCACGATGGTCGTCGCGCTGTACATGATCCCCGGCCCCAGCACCATGCGCACCGCGTTCAAATCGTTCGTCGCCCGCGACATCAAATCGCCCGTGCGGTTCCGCACGTAAAATTCCGGATCCATCTCCAGAAATTTCCCGAATAGATCGTTGCGCAGGTCGAATTCAATCTCGCGCGACACTCCGATCAGAATCCACCGCGACCAGAACGAGAAAAATCCTTTCACCGCCATGATCACGATCAAAATAACGCAAAATTTCCCCAACGCCGTCCGGCTCAGTGGCGCATAAAGCGAAAACAGCGGAGACAAAATCGTCCGCGCCCAGCCCTGCAGCGTTTCCAGCGTTTTCGGCGACCCGGTCAGGCAATCGGTGATCGCCCCAATCACCAGCTGCGGCAACGCGCCCACCAGTCCGGTCAGCGTATTCGTCACCAGGCCCAGCGCCGTCATCGCCTTATAACGCTTCACGTACGGAATCAGCGTCCGCAGCTGGTCGAACCCCGATGGCTTCTTCACCTTAACGGCGGTGCCCACCGCGGCGGGTTGTGCGATCGCGCTCACATCCGCACCTGTGATTCCGGAGTTTCCAGCGCCGGCAACTCTCCCAGAAAATTGGTAAATGCCCGGTCCATCGATTGATATCTCTTCACTTTAGAATTCCAGCGCACGCCCACCGGCACCGCGTACCCGCCCTTCGGCGCTTCCAGTGGAGTGAAATACAAAAGCAAGCCCTTGTCGGGGTCTTGTTCCGCCTGCATCCGCCAGCCGTTCACCGGAGCCAACGGCGCTCCGCCCAAAAATCCCTTCGGATTTTCCAGGTGTTCGTCGCAGCGCAAAATTTCCTTCCAGTTATTTCCGTCTTTCTCCAAAATCACCGCGCGTGTGATCACATTCCCCCGGGCCACTCCCGGAGGCAGCGCCTTGGCTTTATTCACCGCCAGCGCCTGCTCCGCACCAGTCTTGGCCAGATCGCCAACCATCAAAACGTCCGTCTCGGCTCCCAACGATTTTTCCGCCGCCTTCTGCACGTCGTCGGGCACCACCGGTCCAGCCGGCGTCGCTGGGTTCGCGGCCGGCGCTCCATTCGTTGAAGGCTGTGCAGTGGACGACGATGAGTTCGGGGGAACGCTGCTTCCGCACGAAGCAAACAGAAAAGCAGTCGAGGACATCAATAAGACCAACCAGATTTTTTTCATGAAGCCCAATTCTATCCCATGAAGCTTTCGTAGCGGCGGACTTTAGAGCGCCATCGCCCGGTGCCGCGAATCAACCCGACGACTACCGCGCCGCCATGATCTCTTCGATCCGCTGCTCAAAATTCTCTTCGCCTTCCGACCACAACCTCAACTTGGCCACCGGCAGCGCGTCCTCAATCTTTCGAACCCACGCAAACAGGCTCTTGATATTTTCCCGGGTCTTTTCCTGATACATCTGTAGATTCGCTGGCTTGGCCATCGATTCCAGAAATTGCACCTCTTCCGGGCTCTGCGGCGGCCGCCGAATCTGCCGAATCCCCAGCAACCCGCCATGCCCGGTAAACAAATGCTCCATCCCGAAGTTCACCTCAAAATGCCCTTCGTCCTTGAAGATCCCCTCGTCGTAAAGCTCGCCGGTGCAAAGCAATTCCACCGGCTGTGGCAATTGCTGCCATTTCGCCGGCTCGCCTTCATGCACCCACAAATCCCAATTCGCCCGCGCCGCGTACTGGCTGTCGCTGTTCAAATGATCCGTGGCCAGCTGCACCACGCTCGGCGCGTCCAAAGGCATCGCCCGCAAATCCTGCTCGAACACCGGCGCTTCCGAAGGCTCCAGCGCCCGAATCTCCAGATAAGTAAATCCCTGCCTTACCGTCGAGAAGGGAACCGTCCCCAAAAACTTCCCAAAATCCTCCAGCATCCGCTCTTCCGGAAAATCGTTCAGCCACACACTCAAATAAGCTTGATTAGCCATTCCTCAATTATACCGTGCCTCTAACCAGCCGCCCACCGCCCCGCAACCGTCGGCGCGCGCATTCCGTTTCGCGCTGCGTCTCGGCCAAACCTCGCTACATTGGCGCGAGCCGACCCGTTCGGCACGGACGCCGAACCTCGCTGTGTTGGCGCGTACCGAGCCCCGTGACGTCGTCATCCCGAGCGCAGCGAGGGATCTGCTTTTCACGCTCCCGAAGCCACGCTCACTCGCGAAGACAGTCGCAACAACAAAGGGTCTCGTCAGGGCACGGCTTCAGCCGCTGAGGTGAGTCTTCTTACTCAAGCCAACAAATTGGGGGAATTAAAACCTGCAGGAAGGGAAGGCCTAAAAAACTCTACTTCTTATGCATCTTCGAAGTCGGCGGCAAATCGTCGTCCGCATCCTCCGCGCCCATCTCATCCGAAATACCCAGCAGCCGCGCTTTCAACGTATCGCCCATCCCGGCCAGCACTTCCGAGCAAGTATCCCGCAGCCGCTTCTCCGCCGCCTTGGCGATCGTATCCAAAACCGTCTGCGAATGTTGCCCCAGCGAAGTTGCCGAAGCCAGCATCCACTGATTCGAAGTATTCTCGAGGCGCACCTTGTACGCTTCGATCGATTCGTCCGTCGATTTCTGCAGCCGCACCATCCACTCTTTCTTTTCCGCTTCGCGCCGCGCGTCCCACTGTTCCATCATCGGAATCAGCTGCGATTGCAGGTGCACCGCGGCCTGCTCCACGCTTTCCATCATCCGCGTGTCCAAATGCTTTTGGTATTCCGTCAGCGAACCTTCGCGGTTGAACTCCATGTCTGACCGCGCCTTTTCCAGCGCTTCCCGCGAAGCCCGCTCGAACTTGGACAGCGATTCCGCCGTGACCCGGTGCACCTGATCGCTGAAGGTGGCCGTCGCCATCTGCGCGTTCTCGGTCATCTTCTCGCGCTCGCGTGCCGAAATTTCCTTGGCCGCGTCGTCGATCTGCGCGCTGCTGTGCTCCACGTAGGTCCGGCCGTAATGATCCAGCTCCGCCGCCAGCAGGCTCGATACTTCCGCCGCCCGGTCGCGTAGCGCGGTGCTCGATTGCTCCACCACTTTCTCCAGCGTCGACTGCATGGTGGTCTGCGCTTTCTTCTGGTACCAGTCTGAAGCCTTCAGCAATGCGTCATACGTCGCGTGCTGCGTCTCCGTCGTGCGCTGCTGCAACTCTTCTTCGATCTTCGCCGTCACTGCGCGGCAGGCCGCATCCAGTTCCGCCGGCACGTTCGCCGCCTCGCTGCGCAGCCGCGCCAAGGTCTCCTGCACCACCTGCTCGGAAGTCTGCTGCGCGCTTTCCCGGATGGTGTCCTGCAGCTGATCGGTGCGATCGGTCGCGGTCTTGATCTGCTCCAATACTTCGTTCTGCAGCTGCGTCACGGAAATCGAAGTCTGCTCGATCTGCTCCCGCACCCGCGTCTGCATCTGCTCCACTTGTTCGGAAGCCTGCGCGATCTGCCCCTGCACCGTCTGCTGCACGCTCGCCAGTTGCTCGGTAGCTTGCTGAATTTGTTGGTGGATGTGCGCCTGGCCGCGTTCGGCCTGCTCTTCGGCCGTCTTCAGTTGTGCCACCGCCTGCTGCACTTGCTCGAGCCCCGGACCCAGTTTCTGCTCCAGCTCGGTCGAAACCCGCTTCAGTACGTTCTGGGTGGCCTGTTCCAGCGCCGGCTCAATCTGTTGCGCGCGTTCGGCGATCACCTGATCTGCCACGCGACCCAGCTCGTCCTTCTGGCTGGCCACCAGCTGATCCATGTCGCGCTTGGTCTGGGTCAACAACGACTGCGATGCGTCGTGTAGCTGGGTCTTCGATTCTTCCGCGCGGTTTCGCTCCACCTGCAGACTCGCGCCCAGTGATTCGATCGTCGCCGCTGCCCCGGCAATCACCTCGCTTAGCGACGAACGCAAAAATTCCGCCTTGCTGTTCGCTTCCTGCTCCGCCCGGCTCAATACCGATTTCGAAGTTTCTTCCAGCGAATCCCGCAGCGCCTGCGCCCGGTTCCGCGCTTCCTGCTCCGCGCGCGTCACCGATTCCTGAGTCACGTCATTCAACTGGCTGCCCAGCTTCTGCGCCGCGCTGTTCAGCGCCGTGTCGAATTCCGCGGAGAACCGCTCGCTCACCGCCGCCGCGTCCGCATTCGCTTGTTCGATCGCCCGGCCGCGGATCGATTGGGACTTTTCTTCCAGGCTCTGCTGCCACTGGTCCAGATGGCTCTGCGCCGCTTCCGGCGAAGACAAAATTTCCAGCGACGGCGTCGACGCCGAGCGCTCTCGCAGCGCCCGCTCCACCGCCTCTTCTACTGATAATTTCAAATTCTGCGCCGCCGTCTGTTGTGCCGCCTGTTGGGCCGCGGAAATCGCCGCCTGCTGCGCGGCCTGATCCACCGCCGAACTTACCGCGGAGTTCACCGCGCTGTTTACCGCCTCGCGCACCTTCTCATCCAGCTGCGCCGCCGAAGTTTCAGTCGACCGCCGCGCCTCATCCACCAGCGCAGACGTCCGCTCCGTCGCCTGTTGCACCACCCGGTGCAGCGCCGAATCCGAAACTTTCTGCATCGAAGCTTCGATTGCTTTTTCCACCGCAGCGTTTAGCTGCGAATCGAGCTGCTTGCGCGCCGCGCTCACTTGCTCGTTCACCGCCGCGGCCGCGCCAGTGCGCAAAGTCTGATCGAGTTGTTCTTTGGCCTGCGCCACCAGATGCGACATCTGCTTGGCCATCAAAGCCTGCGAATCGCTGGGCGTCTGCGGCATCACATGAATTTTGTTGTTGGGCGGAGGCGCAACAGGCGGCACAGCTCCTGCCGGCGAGCCAGTCGAACTCGTGGGTGAAGAAGAAGGCACTGACGAAACCGGCGCGCTGGTCATCGGCGGCGGAACCGGTATGGACGCCTTCGGCGGCGCCAGAATCGCGGGAGGAGGCGAAACCGGCCGAACCGGCAAAATCGGAACGCCGCTCAACGGAGCTGTTGCATCCACAGTCGCCGGACCCACGCCAGTTTGCAACCGAATGTCCGGCGACGCCGGAGGCATAGGCGGTGGCGGCATCGGCGGCAAAGGCTGCGGCGATACCGACGCTTCCGGTCCCGCTACATGACTCGCTACGTTGCTAGCTACTTCAAACGGAACTTCCTGCTCCCGCGAATAATCCACTGGCAGCGCATCCGCTGCCCAATCTTCCGGAGGAAACGCGATACCCCAGGCATTCCCCGGTACCTCGAATTCCAATCCAATCTGAAAAAGTTCGCGCACCGTGCGCGGCCGCTGCACCCACACCACCCGCCCTTCCGTTACTTTCGGCTTGCTGCCGGCTTCGGGCTGCGGAATTTCCAGCTTCACCACTGAATTTTTGGGGACGTAGTGCTTCGACTGATATTTGCAGCCATGGCAGTTCACCATGACCGTCGTGGTTCGCTCTTTGAACGGTTGCCCAAGCGCATCCGTACCCGATACCGTGATCGGTATGGCCTGCACGATACGCGTGCTCCGGCGCTTCTGGGTTCCGGGTTCGTTGGACGGTAAAGACTCGGTCACGATTCCTCCGAGGAGTCGATTTCTAAGGGTAGCATCCCCTCGCCACTCCCGCCGATGGCAAGCCCCGCATGTGCGAAACGGTTACTTAGACCCAAAGGACAGGCCGCCTTTTCGGGTGCCGCACTCTTTGCGCAGTTGCTTTACGCAAAGGGTGCGGGTTTAGACGATCCGCTTCTCCTAGCCCTCGGGTCCTTTCGCCCAAACCGTACTTGGCCGTCATCCTGAGGATCGCCTTTCGCGACGAAGGATCTCTCTTCGATTCCAACTTCTTGCCCGGCCCTCGTGCCTCCGCCACTACCATCCCTGTTACTTCTCCCCGCCAATTCGATAAGATAGTTCTCAGCAATGACCCTATCCAAGAGCAAATGGTTGTCCATCGTCGCCCTAATCCTCATCCTCCTAGCCATTGCCGCTGTCGCCGCCGCCCCTTTCCTCCGTTCCCAAATCCGCACCCGCACCGAAGCCTATCTCCGCGCCCGCTTCCAAAGTGACGTCCAGTTTACCGGCTTCGACATCCTGCTTTATCCCCGCCCCCATGTGGTCATCGACGGCCTAACCCTTCGCCTCAAAGGCCGTACCGACGTCCCGCCTCTAATCCAAATCCAACGCGTCACCTTCACCGCCAGCCTTCCCGATCTCCTCCGCCGCCGCTACACCATCGACAAAGTCGTGCTCGACGGCCTGCAGATTCACATTCCACCCAAAGGCAGCGGCGCCCGCCCGCGCGTCGCCGGCACCGATATCGATCTCGCCAAAAAATATCCGGTCCTGATCCACGAAATTCACGTCAAGAATGGCCTCATCTCCATCCTGCGCGACGACACCAAAAAACCTCCGCGCGATTTCCCGCTGGAAAGCGTCCTGATCAATAATTTCAGCTTCGACCAGCCCGCCAGCTTTCACGCCCAGATCTCCAATCCCATCCCGCTCGGCGAAATCGATTGCGTCGGCTCTTTCGGCCCCTGGGATGCCGATGAGCCGCGCCACACCGCCGTCGACGCCAAATTCACCTTCAACAACGCCAACATGGGCACCATCAGAGGCCTCGAAGGCACGCTGCAATCCTCCGGAAAATTCAGCGGCCCGCTCGATTTCCTCAACGTCGAAGGCACCACCGATACGCCCAATTTCTCTCTGCGAGTCAGCGGACATCCCGTCAACCTGCACACCGATTACACCGCCATCGTCGACGGCACCAACGGCAACGTCATCCTCAAGCCCGTCATCGCCCACTTCCGCCACACCACGCTGGTGGTCAATGGCGAAGTCGCCGACCTCACCCCCGAAAAAGGCCGCACCATCCTGCTCAACGTGGTCTCCGCCGGCGCCCGCATCGAAGACCTGCTCTACCTCACGGTGAAATACGATCAGCCGATCATGAACGGCGATACCACCATCACCGCCAAGCTCGACATCGGCGAAGGCCAGCGCGACATCCTGCAACGCATGACCGTCGACGGCCAATTCGGCGTCGCCGCCGCCCACTTCACCAGCCCCAGCGTCCAGCAGAAAATCGATTCCTTCAGCCGCCGCGGCCAGGGCAAACCCGAAGACACCGACATCGAAAATGTCGTCTCCGGCCTCGCCGGAAGTTTCCGCATGGCCCAGGGCGCCATCGATTTCTCCAAGCTCACTTTCCGCGTCACCGGCGCCGACGTCCAACTCGCCGGCACCTACAAACTCGACGAAGGCCAAATCGACTTCCACGGCAATCTGCACCTCGACGCCAAACTCAGCCAAACCACCACCGGCGCCAAATCCTTCCTCCTCAAAGCCGTCGACCCCTTCTTCAAAGCCAAAAACGGCGGCTCCTCCCTCCCCATAAAAATCACCGGCACCAAAGATCACCCGGTTTACGGCTTAGACCTCCACCGCAAAGACCCCAAGCCCGCCGCAGCCCCAAACAACAACTAATTCGCGCGCCGATCTGTGGCGCCCAAACGAAAGTTGTCATCCCGAAGCGCAGCGAGGGATCTGCTTTTCACGCTCCAGAGCCCCACTCAATCGCGAAGAAAACCACAACAACGGAGCCGTTCGTCAGGGAACGGCTTCAGCGGTGTCAAAAACCGACCCAACAAACCCGGCTTTAGCCGCTGAGAGAATCGACCCGCTCTCGCATACCGAACCACAAGCAAGCCGTAACGGGAGGGGCGGGGCTTCAGCCCCGCCAAAAAAAACGCCTCACGGCAAACTTCCGCTTGCGCGCTTTTTGCGCAAGCCTTCCCACACTTCAAGCACACTCAAAACGTCGAAGCTCGGTTTTGCCGTTGCCTCGCTCACGTCCCGGCAGCGCCGCCGCGGCACAGCCCCGCCAAATCAGCGCAAAATCTCATCCACGATAATTTTGATTGCCCAACAAACCACCGGAAGGAAAAACCAAAGAAGCCCTACAACTCCCGCCGCCCCTCCATCGCCTTGCTCATGGTTACTTCATCCGCATACTCCAAATCCGAGCCCACCGGAATCCCCATCGCGATGCGGGTCACGTGCACGCCCAACGGCTTAATCAACTTCGACAAATACACTGCCGTAGCTTCGCCTTCCGCCGTCGGATTCGTAGCCACAATTATTTCTTCCGTAGCTCCGCCCTTCAACCGCTCGATCAAACTCTTGATCCGCAGCTGGTCCGGCCCAATTCCTTGCAGAGGCGAAAGCGCGCCGCCCAAAACGTGATACAAACCGTCGAACTGCCGCGTCTTTTCCACCGCCTGAATATTCGTCGCTTCTTCCACCACGCAAATAATTTTCCGGTTCCGCGTCGCGCTCGAACAGAACAAACACGGATCCGTGTCCGTGATGTTGTTGCAGATCGAACACTCGCGCACTTTTTCCTTTGCGTCGCGAATCGCATCGGACAGCGCGAACGCCTGCTCCGCCTGCACCCGCAACAAATAGAACGCCAGCCGCTGCGCCGTCTTCTGCCCGATGCCCGGCAGCCGCTTCAATTCATCAATCAGCTTGGTTACCGAAGGGGCGAAATCAGGCATGGAACTCCAGTGAAATTATTTCTCGCGAAGGAAACTGCGGAATCCTGCTGTTGCTCTTGCTCTGCTAAATCTGCGGTCCGGCGCGCGCTTAAAACAATCCGGGAATTTTCAATCCCGCCACGCCCGGCATCCCGCCTGAAAGTTCTTTCACTTGCTTCGAAAGTTCTTCGTCCACTCGGCGCGTCGCTTCATTCACCGCGCCCTGGATCAAGTCCTGCAGCATTTCCTGGTCTTTGCCCTTGAACACGTCAGGCTCGATGCGCACTTCGGTCAGCTGCTTTTGTCCGTTCATCTTAACCGTCACCATCCCGCCGCCGGCCGAGGCTTCCACTGAAACTTCCTCGATCTGCTTCTCCAGTTTTTCCTGGACCTGACGGAATTGCGACAGCATCTGTTGCAGAGCTTTTACTTCCATATTAGTTACCGCCCGGGCGCTTGACGTTTGAAATCTGGCCGCCAAATTTTTCAAGCATGGCCCTAACGATCGGATCTTGTTCGAACCGCGCCTTCAATTCCGAATTCGGAGCCGCCGGCGCTGCCCGACTTGCATCCAGTTTAACACAGACCCGCAGTGGCTGGCCGAGCACTTGCGCCAGCGCGTTGCGCAAACGCTCCATCGGATCTTTCGCCTGCAACATTTCGGAAAGCGAACGGCTGTCCGGATGAAAAAATAATTGCATCTCGCCGTTTCCCATTTCCCAGCTGGTCACTTCGTCCAGCATCGACAACAAAAATTTGCTGCCGACCAGCAAGGCGCGAATTTTTTCGATTTGCTCCGGGGTCAACGCTACTTTTCCGGCGCTCGCCGCTGAAGGTGTGGCCGGAGCCACGCTCGCTGCCGCGATTGGAGCTACCGCGGGCGCTATAGTTGGTGCCGTGACTGGCGCCGCAATTGGCGCAGGAGCCGCTTCCGCCAACGTCACCGCGTTGCTTGCCCTGTTCACCACCGGAATCGTCACCGTCGGCTCAGCGTTTATTTCCACGGGCGCACTTTGCGATTTCAAATGTTTCGCCACGTCGGCGCTGCCCGGGAAGGGAACTGACCACCGCGATTCGCTCGCCGGTTTCGGTGACGTGTTAATCGTCGCGCTTGCAGGCGAATTCTCGGTCGTCGGCAAACTCGATGCCTTCGGCTCGCTCTTGAACGCCGTCACCGGAGCCATCTTCGCCGCCGCCCCCGAAGAAGAACTTACCGCGCGCGTCCCACCGGAACCGGGAACCGCGCCCATGCCTTGCGTGCCCGGGGCACTCGCCGAAAAACTCTTCGCAAGCGGATTCGACCCGCCGCCTGCTGAAGCCGGTGCCGGCCGCGATACCGCGCCCTCCCGCAAGTTTGCCAACACTTCTTCGAGCGGCGCCAGGCGCTTGGCGTTGATCATCTTCAACAATCCAAGCTCAAGATGCAGCCGCGGATCGGGAGCCCGCCGCAACTCCGCATCGGTATTCATCAGCGTGTTGAAAAATCGCGTCAGGTCTTCTTCCGTGAATCGCGCCGCTTGCTCAGCAATCCGCGCGCGCTCATCCTTCGGAGCCTGCACCAGTTCCGATTCGGCCCCGCACACGCGCGCCACCAGCAAATTCCGGAAATGCCGGATCGCTTCGCGGCAGAAATGCTGCAAGTTTTGCCCGTCCTGAATCAGCCGGTGGACCAAGCTCAACGCGCCTTCGGCCGATTGCTGCGAAATCGAGTCCACCAAATCGTCCAGCACGCTTTCGGCGACGACGCCTAGCAGTTCGCGCACCTGCAAATCCGTGATCGCGTCGCCGCTGTAGGAAATCGCCTGCTCCAGCAGCGACAGCCCGTCGCGCACGCTGCCTTCGGCTGCCCGCGCCAACACCGCCACCGCGCCCGGCTCGATTTTCAAATTCTCTTCTTTGGTGATGCGCTCGATTTCTTCGGCGATCTCGCTGAACGAAAGCGCGCGAAATTGAAACAACTGCGCCCGCGATTTGATCGTCTCCACCAAATCTTCCGCGCGCGTAGTGGCCAGAATAAAAACCACCCGGTCCGGCGGCTCTTCCAAAGTTTTCAGCAGCGCGTTCGAAGCCTCATCCGTCAGCTGGTGCGCTTCGTCCAGGATCACCACTTTGTAGCGGCTGTTGGCCGGTGCGTAACGCACCATCTCGCGCAACTCGCGAATCTGATCGATGCCGCGGTTCGACGCCGCGTCGATCTCCATCACGTCCAGCGATCGCCCCTCGGCAATCTCCATGCACGCGTCGCAGGTTCCGTCCGGATCGGCCGTGGGACCCTTCACGCAATTCAGCGCCTTGGCCAGAATCCGCGCCGTGGTGGTTTTGCCCACGCCGCGAACTCCCGAAAAAATATAGGCGTGCGCTACCCGGTTGGAGTTGATGGCGTTGGCGATGGTTTTGGTGACGTGCTGCTGCCCTACGATTTCGTTGAATGTTTGCGGCCGGTATTTGCGGGCTATAACCTTATAACTCATCGATTCGGTTGCACCCTGGTGCTGCGCGCTGCGTGGCGTTCGACGGCGAAGAAGTTGTTTCTATATTTCTAAATCAGAGCGGCGATAAAAGGAACTTCGGGTGTTCCGCGGCACACGAAACTGACCCGTTACCGTTGCTCCCTTCCGGGCCTGGCGGGGTTCGCGGGGAATCGTTGCACAGAGCCCGAAGTCCCATCGATCGGCAGTCCAAAAATTTCCGTAATGGAAGACTGCGTCGCAAATTCTAACACACGGGTCGAGGGCTCGCAAAATAATCGCAGCGATGCTGCGGATTTTTCGCCACGGTCGATCAATCGAAATGATGAGTCGCGAACGCGGGTTCGTCGTGGTCGTCTCGGCGCGGGAGCAGGGATGAGATTCTTCGTCGCAAAAGGCGCTCCGCAGAATTACGACGAATTCTGGATATCGGTTCGCGGCGCGGGTGAAGTCCCGTGGGAAAGGCTCTCAGCCTGTCTGCACCCCACTCTCAGTGGGGTGTGCTTTCGGTCGCGAATGACGGCGGATTTATGCGTCGCGGGGTGGGGATTGGGTGTTGGCGCTTCGCGCTTGGGAAATTCGTGGCGCGGGCGGCTTTGGAAAAGCGGCGGCAGAGCCGCCGCACTCTAAAGGTGCTTGGCGGAGCGCCGTTGGTTGGCTAGGCTCAGAATACCGGCGTCAAATGTTTCCGGCGCTCGACCCATTCTTCGCTGCGGAAAATTCTTGGCGTCAATTCCACCAGCCGCGGCAACAAATTAAAAACCGCCACCGGCCCCCACGCATTCCCGCCGCGTGTCTTGAAATCCGCGCCGGTTCAATTCCTCGGCCACCTTGGTGATCGAAATATCCTGAATCATCAATTCCATCACCGCGAAAAGAAACTGCATCTCCTCCGCGATCCTCTTCCAGGCGACTCCCCTCCGGCACCGCCCGCCAACCCAACGGCGTCTCCGGCGTCCGACGATCCCGTGCGTCTTCGTCGGTAGGTCTCCCGCCCGCTACCGGCGCTGCCTCCCGAGCCTCGCCCCCACGTTCCCACTCCACACTCACCAGCCGCCAGCCCGCCGCCACGCGCGCCTGCACATACTGCGCGTCCAGCGCCCCTCCACCGCCTCGCGAATCCGTTCGGAATTGGACATCTCACCCTCCCGCCGGTCTCAAAATCCGGCGACCGGACATCAATCAAAATGTGCCTGCAAACGAAATGCCGCTCCACCCGCGTACCATTCGCGCTTTCCGCTAAGCACTTAGCCACCAATCCCACGCATCGCGGCCGCCCACACCTGCCCGAACGCGGGACATCCCGTCGCCGAACCGGACACCTCGCGAGAACCGAATCTAAATGCGCTTCCTCCGCGCTCGCACGCGTTGACTTGTGCGGACCCCCTCACTAAAATGCGCGTGGATGCCCGACCCCCAGCCCCCGTCCCTAATCGGCCAGACCATCAGCCACTACCGCATCGTCGAAAAGCTCGGCGGCGGAGGGATGGGCGTTGTCTACAAAGCCGAAGACACCGAGCTCGGCCGCTTCGTCGCCCTCAAATTTCTTCCTCCCGATGTCGCGCATGATGCGCAAGCGCTCGAACGTTTCCGCCGCGAAGCCCGCGCCGCCTCTGCGCTGAATCATCCCAACATCTGCACCATCTACGAAATCGGTCAGCAGGACAATCGCCCCTTCATCGCCATGGAATTTCTCGATGGCTCGACCCTGAAGCACCGCATCGCCGGTCGCCCACTCGATCTCGATCTGCTGCTCGACCTCAGCATTGAAATTGCCGATGCGCTCGACGCTGCTCACTCCAAAGGCATCGTCCATCGCGACATCAAACCCGCCAATCTTTTCGTCACCGCGCGCGGCCACGCCAAAATTCTGGACTTCGGCCTCGCCAAACAAATCAGCCCCGCCTCCGACAACACCGTCGCCCGCGAAGATACCGCCTCCACCGAAGGCGGTCCCACCGTCAGCGAAGCCGACCTCACCAGCCCCGGCACCACCGTCGGCACCGTAGCCTACATGTCCCCGGAACAGATTCGCGGTAAGGACTTAGACCCCCGCACCGACCTTTTTAGTTTTGGCATCGTGATGTACGAAGCCGCCACCGGCGTGCTCCCCTTTCGCGGCGAAACTTCCGGCATCATCACCGACGCGATCCTCAACCGCATGCCGCCCGCTCTCGCTCGCGTTAATCCCGACCTGCCTCCCAAATTCGACGATGTCATCGGCAAGGCTCTCGAAAAAGATCCGAAGCTGCGTTACCAGCACGCCGCCGATATTCGCACCGACCTGCAGCGGCTGAAACGCGATTCGAGCGGACGCAGTGTAGTGCTGCCCGCGGCCGAAGACGAAGCTCATCTCGAGCGCAACACTCCGGCCAGCGGCACCCAGCGCGGCTCGGCTAGCTCGTCAGGCGCCTCTGCCGCGTCCGCCAAACCATCGTCAGGAAAACGCAGTGCAGCAGCGAGCGACGCCGCGCCCGTCACGGATTCGAGGGCGTCGCCAGCGACCGCGATCGCCGCCACAGTGGGTGATTCGAATAATCGATTGCTGAAAATTGGCGTTCCGGTGCTGCTCCTCGCAGCTCTCGCGGCTGGCGCGTATTTCTTCACGCATCGCGCGCCCAAGCTCACTGAAAAAGATGTCATCGTGCTCGGCGACTTCACCAACACCACCGGCGACACCGTCTTCGACGGCACCCTGCGCCAAGGCCTCGCGGTGCAGCTGGAACAGTCGCCGTTCCTAACCCTGATGGGCGACGAACGCGTCCAGCAGACTCTAAAATTAATGCAGCAGTCGCCCAACGCCCGCCTGACTCCCGACGTCGCCCGCGAAGTCTGCCAGCGTGCCGCCGGCATGGCTACCCTCAACGGTTCCATCGCCCAAATCGGCAACGAGTACACCCTGATCCTGAAAGCCGTGAATTGCGCCACCGGCGATACTCTGGCCAGCACCGAAGCCACCGCCAGCGACAAAAGCCACGTGCTCGACGCCCTCAGCAAAGCGGCTTCGGAAATCCGCGAGAAGCTCGGCGAATCCCTCAGCACCATAAAAAAATTCGATACGCCCGTGGCCGAAGCTTCCACCAATTCGCTCGAAGCCCTGCAAGCTTTCAGCCTCGGCCGCCGGCTCACCGGCGCGAACGACTACGCCGGCGCCATCCCGCAATTTCAGCGCGCCATCAAACTCGACCCCAATTTCGCCATGGCTTACGCCGCCCTCAGCGTTTGCTACCTGGATATCGGCGAATTCAGTCTGGGTTCGCAGTACATTCAGAAGGGTTACGACTTGCGCGATCGGGTCAGCGACCGCGAACGTTTCTACATCGAGTCGCGTTACGCGCAGAATCTCACTGGCGATCTGCAACGGGCACGCGAAATCCTGGAGCAGTGGAAGCAAGCCTACCCCCGGGACGAAGTCCCAGCAACCAATCTGGGCGTGATCTACGGAAACTTGGGCGAATACCAGAAAGCCCTGGACGCCGCCGAGGACGCGTTCAAGTTGAATCCTAGCGGGTTGAACTACTCGAATCTGGTCTCATCCTACATTTCGCTGAATCGTCTGGACGAAGCCCGCACTGTGGCTGTGGAAGCTCAGTCGCACAAGCTCGATTCCGGATTCTTCCGGCTGGGACTCTACCAACTGGCGTTCCTGAAGGGTGACGCCGCGGGAATGGCCGAACAATTGGCTTGGGCGCGGGGCAAGGACGGGATCGAAGACGCACTACTCGCCACGGCATCCGATACCGCGGCGTATCAGGGGCAATTGCGCAAGGCGGACGAATTCACGCGGCAGGCGGCGGCTTCCGCGGAACGAGTCGGTGAAAAAGAGGCTGCGGCGATTTACATTGCCCAAGGAGCACTGCATCAGGCGCTCTTCGGAGATTCCACGGAAGGCAAGAAACAAGCGACGGCCGCGCTGGCGCTATCCAACGGGCACGATGTCCAGTTCATGGCCGCAGCCGCGTTGGCCTTTGCCGGTGACAGCGCCAAAGCGGAATCGCTGGCGGATGATCTGAGCAAGCACTACCCCCAGGACACCATCGTCAATTTCATTTACCTGCCGGTGATTCGGGCGCAGATCGCGCTGAACAAGCATGACGCAGCCAAGGCTCTCGCGCTTTTGCGTCCGGACACGGTCTATGATTTGGGGTTAACCGGCAGCGGGGCGATCACCACCGGACTTTATGTGCCTTACGTGCGCGGTATGGCCTACCTGCAAACGGGCCAGGGCCAGCAAGCCGCCGCCGAATTTCAGAAAATTATGGACAACCGCGGCGCCGTAGTGAATCAACCGAACGGCGCGGCCGCGTACGTCGGCCTGGCCCGCGCCTACGCGCTCGAGGGCGATACTGCTAAGGCCCGCGTCGCCTACCAAAATTTCTTCGCACTGTGGAATGATGCCGACCCCGAGATCCCGTTGCTGGTCCAAGCCAAAGCGGAATACGCCAAGCTGCACTAATATTCTGCGTTCTTCTTTCTACCGCGAGGCCGACGGCGATTCAGCGTCGACCCAATATGCCTTCCGCGCCCGCACGTCCAAATCCGGCCGGCCCTTCACCGTTACTTGCAGCGCATGCATGCCGGCCACCGGAGCCTGCGGCCGGAAACTCAGCACGTAATAATTCGGCACGTCGTTCGAAATTGTAATCAGCCGCTTGGTCAGCGAGTTCTTATCCTTAAAAGAGAAGTACTCGCCGCCGGTCAGGTCCGCCACCGATTCCGGTACGTTGCGCTGCAATCCGTCCTTCGCCGCCAAATACGCCATGCGCGCGAGACGAATCGGCGGCAGCAAATCGCTCGCGCAGTCGAGCGCCTGCACCTTCCGGTTCCCATGCGCGTCCGGATCCGCCGCCGGGTCATGACTCATGCATCCGCCCGGCGCGTACGGTTCATCTCCGTAAGGGCTGCCACCCGGCCGCGGCAGTTTCGCCGCCTCATGAGCCACCGCCGCTCTGGTGCTCGAAAATCCCAAACTGTAGATCGCGGTGTTCGTGTCGCCCACCGCGCGGATCGCGTCGGCCAGGCTCACTTTGCTGCCGCTATCGATCGTCTCGCTGCATAGCAGCACCACCCGCCGGTACTCCGGCGGCTGCCGCCGCAGCAGGTCGATACCAAATTTCAAAGCATCCAGAATCGCCGCGCCGCCATCGCCCGGCTCCAGATTCGCAATCATCCGCGACGCCTGGTCCGTGTCCGGCGTGAAAATGTTGGCCAGCGCCGGCGCGCTGTCAAACTTCACCACCGCCACGCGATGCTCCACGCCGCCAATTACCGCATCCAGCACCGCGCCCAGATCGCGATAATCCTCCAGGTGATCTGCACCCAGCCCGCCCGTCTGCACAATCACCACCACCGCCACCGGCTGCGCGTCCGTATTCTCTTCGAGGCGCACCTCCTGCGGCACCCCATTGTCCGTCAGCACAAAATCCTCAGCCTGCAGCGAGAACACCACCTCTCCGGCCTTGTCTTTCACCAGCGCCGGCACCAAAACAAAATTTGTAGCCACCTTCAAGGTCTGCCCGGCCTGCGACGGAGCCTGTTGTGTTGCCGGAGTCGGCGCACCGGCCGCCTGCGGTGCCGCCGGCTGCGTCGATTGCGCATAAGCCGCCGCAGCCGCAACACCAAGCGTCAATGCCAGACCCAAAACGAATTGAAAAGCTTTCATCACGCTATTTTTTTCTCAATCTCCCAAGGCCGCGCGGAATCGCCGCGCAAGCGCGCCGCCCACAACATACTGCATCGAGAAGCCTCCGCAATAGTCACTACGCCCAGCCCATTTTGGAGTGCGGCGGCTCTGCCGCCGCTTTTCCGCAGACGCCCACGCTAAAAAAGCATCCAGCGCGAAGCGCTACCGCACCCCTCACCCGCCAAAACCCCGCCGTCATTCTCGCCGCCTTGGCTCGTGCCATTGGATGCAAAAAATATTGCTCCCGCCCTGTTCGCGGAAGAGAGTCTTCACGTAGTCCCGGCATCCCGCCAGGAAATTTGCTAAATTTCTCTTGCACCCATGCCTCGCAAAAACACCTCGCCCGATTCCGACCTGCGCCAAGTCCTGCTCGAAACCTACGCCGCCAACGGCGCCATGAACCAGCTGCTCCTGGCCCATCTCGATCCGCGCGCCTGGCGCGCGATTCCGCCCGGCAAAAGTTCCGCCGCGGCCCCGGCCCGCACCCTCGCCGAAATTTTCTGCCACATTCACAACAATCGCCTCTCCTGGCTCCGCCGCTCCGCCCCGCACCTCCAATGTCCGCGCCCGCTCGATCCCGCCCGCG
Source organism: uncultured Acidobacteriota bacterium (assembly GCA_963847695.1). GTDB lineage: Bacteria > Acidobacteriota > Terriglobia > Acidiferrales > UBA7541 > Palsa-295. The sequence continues at coordinate 516,640 of CAWKAX010000009.1, forward strand.
CCACCATCGCCCAGACCCGCGCCAGCCACCGGAAAAGTTCGGCGCAATGCCTCACCATGCTGCGTCAGGCACTGTCGTCAAGCGAGCCGAACCCGAGGCGCGGCTCGAAGCCATCCGCCCCGCGCGTCACCATCTTCTCCCGCGGCAGTTGGGCGCCCGACTGGCCCGCCGGCGCTACGATGTTCGCCTACATTCTGGCCCACGAAGCCCATCATCGTGGCCAGATTATCCTCCTCGCCCGCCAACTCGGCTTCCCGCTACCCGATCGCGCCGCCTACGGCATCTGGCGCTGGGAAAAACTCTGGAAGCAGGCCAACCTCAAAACCCGCCCGCGCTAACCTCGCACAAAAAAGCGCACGCAACTTCGCGTTTCACGGAAAACTACAGCATTACCCGTTTGCAAACTGATAACATCGCCGCCCGATTTCCATCCAACCCGCCCAGCCCGCAGAGTATCGTACACACCGGTGCATCCTCCGCACCTACCGCGCGCCAGCGGATACCCACGAAACGGGTAAGGCCCGAGCTTCGCCTCGGCCCGCCCTTTGCGGGAAAATTTTCATTCCCGCAAAGGTTTTACGGAGGATTTCATGAAACAACGTTTCGTAGCACTTGGCGCCATACTTGTCGTTCTGTTGTGGCTCGCTCCCGCGGTTCACGCCCAATCCATCATTCAACCCGGCACTCAGGTTCATCTCACGCTGATCAACGGACTCACCAGCAGCGTCGCGCATGACGGCGACCCGTTTACCGCAGTCGTCGCCGAGCCCGTTTTTACCGGCAACCAGTTGCTCATTCCGGCCGGCGCCAAAATTCATGGCACGGTTACCGAAGTCACCCGTCCCAAATGGTTCGGTATGATCCGCGGCGGCGCTTCGATCAACCTGGTTTTCAATTCCATGGAAGTCGAAAGCCGCATCTTCCCGATTCAATTGAGCATTCTGTCTTTTTATACCGGTGACATGGATTCGGGCAAAAAACGCAAGGATCTGAAGACTACCGAAGGCGTGGTCGTGGAAGAAAAGCGCGATCTGAAGCAGGACCTCATCACCGGCGGTCTCGGCACCGGGGCCGGCGCAGTGGCCGGCTTGATTTTCAGTAACGTGGCCCGCGGCACGGTAATCGGCCTGGTCGGCACTTCGGTCTACATCGTGGCCAAGAAAGGCAAAGATGTCGAACTCCCGGCCCAGACCGGCATGGTCGTTCGCACCGATTCCACCGTCACGCTACCGGCCGCGGTGTTTCACAACGCGTCCTACAACACCAGCTCCGGCGGCCACTAAAATCTACCTAACCTGAATTAATTTCGGATGAGATTCAGCACGCTCACTTAACGTCAACCAAGATTTGCCGCAGCGAAGCCCCACCGGTCGCTGCGGCTAATCCTCCAACTCGCACGCCAACCCACACCAATCAAATCTCCGGGCCCTCAGCTTGGCTCTTCTCAGCGTCTTCTGTGGTGAGCTTCGTCTTACCGCACCGCCGACCAATTCTCAAACTGCGGCTCTTCATGCTGCAGCTTGCGCGCCTCAATCGTCCAGCCCAGCGCCTCGCGCTCCCGCCGCACGGCTCGAAATAAGATCGGCGCCGGAGCCTCCCCGCCGCGCCGCCCCTCATAAACGATTCGCACCGCCAGAATCGCTTCCAGTGCGACTTCGGTCTTCAACCGGAATTTGCAATCCACCTCGCCGGTGGCCAGCGCCTCGCTGCGCTCGGTGAAAAATCGTCCACCACCGTCCAGGCCGCACACTTCGATCGCAAATCGCACCGGCCGCTGAATTTCCCGCGGGGCTCCCGTATCCGCCACCACCCGCTTCCACCCTCCAAAATGCGTAGCCATCACTTTCCTCCTGCCATCCACCGAAAAATCCGCGGCCGAACGCATGCGCGCTCGCCCGCCTCGCTCGATAAAAACCCTCAGGCCGCTCCCTTGGCCGAAGCTTGTCTGGGTGCCCGCTTCAAAAACCGGTACAAACTCGTCCGCCCAATTCCCAATACCTGCGCCGTACGCACCCGGTTGCCGTGGCACATTTCCAGCACCCGCTGGATGTGATCGCTGCGCACTTCATCGAGCGGCAGAGGAGCCCACGGCGCACCCGCCGCTCCCTGTTTCCGCCGCGGTTTTTGCAAATGTTCCGGAAAATCGTTCAGGTCGATCATTTCCGCCGTGGCCGTAATCGCCGCCCCGGCAATCAAGTTTTCCAGCTCGCGGACGTTGCCCGGCCAATCGTGCTGCAGCAACGCAATGTGCGCCCGCCGCGTCAGTCCCTGCAGCGGCTTCGAATACGCCACGCTGTATTTCTTGAGGAAATGGTGCACCAGCACCGGAATGTCTTCCTGCCGTTCGCTTAATCCCGGAACCCGCAGCTCGATGCTGCTCAACCTGTAAAAAAGATCTTCGCGAAAACGCCCGGCCAGCACTTCGGCGCGCAAATCCCGATTGGTCGCGGCAATCAGCCGCACGTCGATTTTTTTCACTTCCGGCGATCCCACCCGCTGAATCTCCCGGTTCTGAATCACCCGCAACAATTTCGCCTGCATCTGCAGGCTGGTCTCGCCAATCTCGTCCAGAAATACCGTCCCGCGGTCCGCATACTCAAAAAGTCCCGCCCGGGTTTCGTTGGCGCCGGTAAACGATCCGCGCATGTGCCCGAACAGTTGGCTCTCCAGCAGCGTATCGACCAGCGCCGAACAATTGCACACCGCAAAACGTTCCTGCGCCACCGGACTCATCTGGTGCAGCGCGTGCGCAATCAATTCCTTGCCCGAACCGGTCGGTCCGGTAATCAACGCATTGGTGTAATGCCGCGAAATCTTCTTGGCCAGGTCGAAGACTTCCAGCATCGGCGCGCTGCGCCCGACGATTCCGTGAAACTGCAGCGTATCCAGCAGCTTGTCTTCCAGGTCTTTCACCCGCAGCCGCTTGGTGAAGGATTCGGCGATGTCGTCCAGCGCCTTCAGCAGCCGCGGCATATCCAGCGGCTTGCACAAATAATCCGAAGCGCCCTGCTTGATCGCTTCGATCGCCGAATCCACCGAATAAAATCCGGTCACCAGGATCACGTACATTCCTGGATCGCTCTGCAGCGCCTTTTCCAGAAACGCCAGCCCATCCATCCCCGGCATTTTGAAATCGGCGATCACCACCCGGCATTCGCCCGCGCGCACTTTCTTCAGCGCTTCTCCCGCGTTGGTCGTGCCGAGGGCCGGGAAGCCCGCTCGGGTTAGGTGTGTGACGGTTAATTCGACGTGATCCGCTTCGTCATCCAAAACGCAGATCGGCACGCTGCTGCGCAACTCATCAATCTGTATGGGTCGTTCTTGAACGGCTGGCATAGTAACCACATACAGGCAAGGAAGGGGCCACGCTGCACGCCGCCTGTGCCGTCACGCATCACTCGGCCTCGCTCAACCCCGCCCACTCTTCAAATCGCGGAACCTGCGCGGTTTACCGTACGCCCAGCAACCTAAACTCAGCTTGTTCGCCTGGCGCGCACCGTTACTAAACACTCACCAAACGGCGCGCCACGTTTCAATCCGGCACCGGTCTTCCAGTCCGGGAACCAAAACGAAACGAATCGCCTACGCCAACAGTCTCGGTTCCGTTCCGCTGAATTGCGGCATCGTCTCCATCAAAGCCAGCCGCGGCTGCAACTGCTCGAGCGTCACCATCCCGAGCTTTCCCAGTTTTCCCGCGCCAAACTCCACCGCCCGGTAAGCCACCGGAAAGCCGCTCCCGCCTCCCAACGGCCGAATCAATCGTACGAACAGCACCGCGCCCACCCGCACCAGCGCCTTCAACGCCAGCCGCTTTCCCAGCCGCTCGGACCACAGCAGTGTCGACTTCTCCACAAAAAAAGTTTCGTTCGCGTCCCACCCGGAAACTTCCACCCGGTAGCCGCCTTCCTCGTCATCGCTCATCTTGGTCGAAACGATCGAATGCATATCCGCTGCTCCTCGTCTGGCCGCATGATCATCACTTCACGCCAAGCGCACACCCCAGCCATTGCAGCAGCAGGGCCAAATCGAGCGTCCGAAAATTGTTCAACAGGGAAGACTTACCGGAAGGGAACTGCGCCGCCAAACTTCAAAACTGTGCCACCGGCGAATTCTGTGCGCGTCTGAAACACACCCGCTTCTTCCCCGCGATTACCCCCAGCGCGAACCCGGATACAGCACCATCAACCCGAAGTGAAAAATGTAAGGAAAAATCTTGCCGTAGACGTACCACGCCAAAAACAGCCCGGCCAGTCCGAATCCCGACGAGCGCGACCAGTTCAGAAAACGCATGGCCGTCTCGCCGTTCATGAACAGTGTGATTCCCGTATTCCCATCCAGCGGCGGCACCGGCAACAAATTAAAAGTACCCAGCAACAAATTCAGCACAAAAAATATGCTCAGAAATGTGGCCGCGAATCCCGCGAGGCCCGGACCCGCCGGCGCCACCATCTGGGTGAAACTCACCCGCTCCGGCATTTCGAACACATGGAAAAAAATCCCGGCGCGAATCGCGATCGCCGAGATCAGCACCAGCGTGAAATTCGCCGCCGGCCCGCCCAAGGCCATCCACGCCGCCCGCTTCGGATAACGCTGCTGCCAGGCCGGATCATAAGGCGCGCTGGCCCACCCAATCATCCAGTTGGCCACAAAATACGAAACGATCGGCACGATCAGCAAGCCCACCGGCTCCCGCCGGATATGCGGCAAAGGATTCAAAGTCACTTGCCCGCCATGGAACGCCGTCGAATCCCCACCGAGCTTCGCAATCAAAGCGTGCGCGCCCTTCATGGCAGGTCGTCGAAAATAAAAACACGATGTACCAGATCACGCCCAAAATTAAAAAGTCCGGCGTCAATTCCCCCGGCCCGATCATCCCGCGCATCATCATCAAGAGCATCCGTATCATCACCCGCGTGAGTCCGAGCATCTCACCATCAGCCGGCTCGCCGTTGCGGACGTAAGACTAATTCTCCTACCATCCGCACGCAAGCAATTCAAATGCGCTAAACGATGCACTGTTCTATGAACGATGCGAAGCGGCGATTTCATATAGCGGTGGTCGGAAGGTGACAAAACTTGTGCGATGCGCTTACTTTAAGCGGTCAATGTACGCAATCAGGGATTTCATATCCTCGTCCGCTAACTCGCTCGCGGGCATGCCGCCGGCTTTCATCTTTTCATTTGGATGAGCGATTAAAGTGGCGAGTTCATCTCCAGAAAGCTTGGCCCCCACACCGGTCAGCGGCGGAGCTGCGGCCGTTCCCACCCCTCCATCTCCGTGGCAGGCATTGCACGAATGAGACTCGAAGATCGTTTTACCTTTCGCCGCGAGCGGATCCGCGAGCGCGGCGTTGGTCGCGGCCAGTGATGCGGTGGAAAGCTCCGGCTCGAACGGCTGGAGCATATATTCCCGTTCTGCGATTTTTTGCTTGGCGATCTGCGACGCTATGTCCGGGTCGTGACTGTCCAGGTAGCGACTCCGCAACCCGAGCCCCAACAGGGCGCAGGCCACGAATACGTAAGCTCCCATGGCGATCGGGCGTTTCCACGGCCGCCGCTCAATGCTCCGATCGAAAAACGGCAGAGCGACGACCGCGGCGGCCAAAATCGTAGGAACAATCAGCACACCCACGACCGCCGTCGAGCCGTGCCAGTATTTCAACCATTGAAAGATCGGGAGGTAATACCACTCCGGCCGGGGAACGTACTGCGCATCTGCCGGATTGGCCGCAGGGCCCAGTTCCATTGGCGATAAGAAGGCTAGCAGTCCCAAGCCCACAATCAGCAAAGCCGTCAGCGAAAGGTCCATCAACACCTGACGAGGGTAGAACAACTCCGGCTTCTGCTTTGGCTCGTAAGGGTCTTCGCTAACCGGTCCAGCCGCGCCCGCCTTGCGAAATAAAAAGATGTGCGCGGCGACCAGCGCGAAAATACAGCCCGGAATCAGAAAAACGTGCGCGACGAAAAATCGCGAAATCGTAAGAGTCCCCATCTCGGAGCCGCCGCGCATCATTCTCTTCAGCCCCTCGCCAATCAGTGGAATTTCACTCGCCGCGTTGGTTCCCACGGCCGTCGCGAAGTAGGCCTTTTGATCCCAGGGCAGCAGATACCCGGTGAACGCCATCCCTAAAACCAAACCGAAAAGTACGCAGCCCGAAAACCACAACAGCTCGCGCCTTCCTTTGTACGCTCCGTATATGTACGTCTGCGATAGGTGCAACAGCAGCACGACGACCATGGCGCTGGCGCCGTAGGCGTGCAGGCTCCGCAAAAAAGAGCCTCCGGTCACGCTCTTGGTGATGTACGCGACGGTGGTGTGCGCGTGGTCGGCCGATGGAACGTAGTAGAGCGCCAGGAAAACTCCGGTGATGACCTGCGAAACGAAGATGAACAGTAAACCCGAACCAAAAACGTAGGCCAGCCGGGCGCCCCCGGGGATCGGCTCGTACAAAGCCTCGCTCAGTAAATCGTCCAGGCCCATCCGGCGATTCAGCCAGCCGCGAAAGCCACTCGTAATGTGCGGAGCGCCTTCGGGCGCTCGGTTCTCAACAGATTTCAAGGCGGCCGGTCTCCTTAGCCTACTGCTTCTTTGTCGGCCACCAACTGCCGGAAATACTGGAAACGAACCATCACTTTTCCGTCCTCAATCCTCGTTTCGAGCGAATCCATCCCTCGTTGCGGCGGTCCGCTAACCCGCCTGCCATCGGCCTCAAACGTCCCGCCGTGGCACGGGCAAATGAACTGGTTTTTCCCGGCGACAAATGGAACCGTGCATCCCAAGTGCGGGCAAATCGAGGAAAATATAGAGAGTTGGCCCGCGGAATTCTTGGTCACATACACAGTTTGCTCGGAAATGGCCTTGCGCCATCCGTCGACGTGCTCGATTTGCACGATTTTTCCTACCGGGTTCGTTAGGTTCGACAATTCCGATTCTTCGCCCACCGCCGACCATTTCACCTCCGTTGTGCGCCGAATCAGTGGGAAAAGTGCGAACCGAATCAAGGGTACGGACAGCAGCGCGCCAACCACCGCCGATCCGACCGCGAGCAAGGCCCCTAGAAAAGAACGCCGGCCTTGCCCCTGGCCTTTCTCGGCCTCGGAAATCTCAGAAGCGCTTGGTTCGTGCCGTCCCGTTTCGTCGCTCATCGCTCTCCGCGAACTCCGCCTACTTCTTCGGCAGCGTCCGGATGTACGCCACTAGCGAATTGATTACATCCGGCGAAAACTTGGAGCCAAAGGCCGGCATCTTTCCGCGGCCCTTCGCGATTACCGCTGCCAGTTCGGCGTCGGTCTGTTTCTGGACTTCGTCCGACCTCAGATCTTTGGCCTTCAGCGCCTTGCCGGTGGGCGAGCTGCCGCTGCCGTCGGCCGCGTGGCACAAAGTGCAGCTTGCTTGAAACGTTTTCTCGCCGGTCTGCTGCGCGTGTGTCGAACCAGGAAGCGTCAAACCAATAAGAAACAGACCAAGCGCCGGTAATCCGGGGCACCGAAGCATTCTTGCCATGGCGTCACCTCCAGTGGACTGTCTTCGTCGCAATGTTAGCTAGATTGGCCGGGCAACACCGTAATCTCTATCACACATCCATATGACCGGCGTCACATTCTCGAATTGTTAGACGCTTTGGCGGGCGGCAGCATAATCGCAGGGCTAGCTGCTTGGTTGGCAATCGACGCGCTCTTGGCGATCAGCGCTGGAACATTCGCGGTTGTCGGGACATTCTTGCGGTAGTCGGTAAAAAAAATGGCTCCGGGGCTTGGACTCGAACCAAGATTCTAGGCTCCAAAGGCCCATGTGCTACCAATTGCACCACCCCGGAACGGGGAACAAAATTGTAGCAGACACCCGCCGAAATCCCGAAGCATCACCGCACACCCGCGCAAAATTGCCCGCCCGCAAATTTGCCCACGCCTCCCCAATTTGTTAGGCTGCTGAAGCTCCGCAAGGTCCCGCAACACCGGAGAGGTGTCCGAGCGGTTTAAGGAGCACGCTTGGAAAGCGTGTGTAGGAGAAATCCTACCGTGGGTTCGAATCCCACCCTCTCCGCCATTTTTTCCGCGCCAGCCGCCGCCGTCGGCGCCTTTCCAAGAAAAAGAGATCGCGAGTTTAGGCCCGATTCTGATCTGTTTGCCGCAATCTCAACTTACTGCGCCAAAAAAATGTGCACCGCCGGGCCGAAATTACTATTTCGCGCCGGCCCACGTGGTCTCAAGCTTCGGCGGCTGCACCAACGTCTGCATCACCACGCAATACTGCTCAGTCTTCTCGCGCAAAGCCGCCAACTGCTCCGCCGTAGCCTGCGGCGCCGTAATATCAAAACGCACCCGCAAACTCTCGAAGCCCACCGGCACATCCTTCGAAATTCCCAACGTCCCGCGCAGATCCAAATCTCCTTCCGCCGTCACCTCGATCTTCTCCACCGGAATTCCCATCGACGTCGCCACCATCTGGCAGGTGATCTGCGCGCAGGCCGACATCGCCCCCAGCAGCATGTCGCCCGAACACGCGCCGGTCCCCGCGCCGCCCACTCCCGCGTGCGCCTGCGCGTTATAAATCGCGCGGCCAATGGCCACCGAACACGCAATCGGCGTTTCGGTCTGCCCGCCGCGGGCCTTCAAAGTAATTTTCGACGCGCCCGGATCCGCGCGGTACTGCTCCTTCAGCGGCTTCTGCACCGACTTCAAATCCATCTCAACCTCCGACGACTCTTGCCTGGCAACGAATCTCATCCATTCGACGGCGAGCATACGGCCATCAGCCGTGTTAGCATCCGTAAAACGCGCGAATCGGAGGCTATCATATGCCCAAGTTTGTCATTGAACGAGAAATCCCCGGCATCGGCAACATGTCCGACGCCGAAATTCGAGAAGCGGCCCGCCGATCCGTCGCCGTCCTCAAAGAACTCGGCCCGGAAATACAGTGGCTGCAAAGCTACGTCACCGGCGACAAGCTCTACTGCGTCTATCTCGCGCCCGACGAAGCGCTGATCCGCGAACACGCCAAAAAAGGTGGATTCCCGGCGAATCGCATTTCCGCCGTGCGTCGCCTGATCGATCCCAGCACCGCCGAATAAAAATCAGCGCCGCGCCTCAATTTTCCGCGGCGAGTCTTCACCGCGATCCCGAAGTTTTCCCCAGCACATCCTCGATCGCGCGTTCCACCGGCGTCACCCAACCTTCCAGCCACGCCGTTCTTCCCGCCGTAGTGGGCAAACCTTTTCGCGCCGGCTCCAAACCGCGTTCCAGTTTCGACTGTTCGTCCGCCGTCAGCGGCGCGCCAATACTCTGGCGCAGCGCCGCCGCCGCGCCCGCCAGCCGCAAGGCCCGTTCGGCCTCGGACTGCGCCGCCGCCGAACACGCGAACGATTCGAGCAACCGTGCGATCCCGCGTTTATGATCCAGTTCCCGGAAAATTCCCAAACTTTCGCGATACAGCGCATTCGCCGCGCCGTAATCCTGCTGCTCGCGCGCCAGATTTCCCAGATCGGCCAGGCACCCGCCCGCGCCCTGGCCGTCGCCGAGCTCGCGAAAATCCGCCAAGCTTTGCTGATACAGAGCGCTCGCCGCCGCCGAATCGCCTTGATCCCGGGCCACGTCGCCCTGATGATTCAACGCCCAAGCCACGCCGCTGCGGTCATTCAGCACCCGAAACGTAATCAGCGATTCCTCATACAGCGCTCGCGCGCGAGGCCCGTCATGCTGCAAGTTGGCGATCCCGGCCAGATTGCTCAGCCCGCGCGCCACCGCGTGCGCGTCCGCCAATCCTCTCCACTGTTCCAAACTTTCTTCGAACAGCGTACGAGCACCCGACAAATCGCCGCGTTCGCCCGCCACCACCGCCAGCGCGTTTAACGACACCGCCACGCTGCGTGCATCTCCCAACTCCCGAGCGATCTCCAAACTTTTGCTCAGCAGTTCGACGGCCGCAGGGTAGTCGCGTTGCTCCGAAGCCAGCACCCCGGCGCAAAAAAGTGCGCGGACACGCAAGGTTAACGGCGCCGTCCCAGCCGGAATGTTCAGCAGTTTTCCAAACCACTCGCGCGCCTCGGTCAGCAGTTCGCGCCGCTCCCAGAATCGGAACAGCGCAACTCCCAGCCGCAATCCCCACTCCGCGTTTCCGGTTTCGATCAAAAAATCCAGCGCGGCCCGAATATTTTCCGATTCGATTTCCAGCCGTTCCATCCATCCCGGTTGATTTTCTTCGGCGTTTTCCGCCGCAGCTTCCTCCGCCAGCACCAAACAATAAGCCGCATGCGAGCGCCGCGTCGCGGCTTCTTCTCCGCTTTCGCTCATCTTGCCCCGCGCGTATTCGCGAATTGTTTCCAGCATCATGAAACGAGTCTCGCCATCCGCTTGCTCCGTCTGCCGCGCCAGGCTTTTGTCCACCATCGACGCCATGCCGTCCAGCACATCCAATCCCAGATCTTGTTTCGTGTCGCAGACCGATTCCACCGCCTCCAAACTGCATCCGCCCAAGAAAACCGAAAGCCGCCGGAACAGCCGCTGCTCCGCCTCGCTCAGCAGGTCGTAACTCCAATCGATGGCCTGCCGCAAAGTTTGCTGCCGCGCCGGCAGGTCCCGCGCGCCTCCGGTCAGAAGCTGCAGGCTGCTGGCCAGCCGCGAACGCATCGCCGCCGGAGAAAGCAGTTTGATCCGCGCCGCGGCCAGTTCGATCGCCAGCGGCAAGCCATCGAGCCGCGCGCAAATCTCCGCGATGACCGGGGCATTTTCCTCGGTCAGCGCAAAATTCGGTTTCGCCGCCGCGGCGCGTTGCACGAAGAGCGATATCGCCGAATATTCCCCCAATTTCTCGATCGACAATTTCGACCGGCTGTCCGGCAGCGCCAGGGGCGGCACCGGAAATTCGCGCTCCTCGTGAACTCGCAACGCCGCCCGGCTGGTCACCAGCAGTTTCAGGTGCGGCGTCACCGCCAATAATCCCGCGAGCGTGGTCGCCGCTTCCACCATGTGTTCGAAGTTATCCACCAGCAGCAGCGCCGGCGCGCGCAGCGAATTCTGCAAATATTCCCGCAACGTCTCCGCCGCGCCCTGATTCGCCGTCTCGCGGATTCCCAGCGTGCGCACGATGGTGAAAGCCAGCAGCCCCGGATCCTTCACCGCCGCCAGCGGTACGAAATAAACTCCGCCGGGAAACGCATCGCTCACTTCGCGCGCCACTTCCAGCGCCAGCCGTGATTTGCCGATGCCGCCCGGGCCCGTGGCCGTCACCAGGCGCACATCATCGCGCAACAAAAGTTCTTTTGCTGCCGCGCGTTCTTTATCTCGCCCCACAAAGGCCGAAGTCGGCGCCGGCAAATTGCTCGGTCGCGCCTCCGCGCGGTTCGGCGTCAGGTCCGACAGCCGGTCGCGTATCGCGCCCAGATCCCGCGCCAGATCCAGCGTCGAGAAATATCTCTTGTCCGGCTCCTTGGCCAAACACCGCTCCACCACCCAACAAAACGGCGGCGGCACCTCCGGATTTAGCGAACTGATCGGCTCGGCCGATTCGTGAATCGTCGCCGCCAAAGTTTCCGCCACCGACGCGCGCCGAAACGGACGCTTGCCCGTCAGCATCTCGTACATCACCAGCCCAAACGAAAACTGGTCCGAGCGAAAATCGACCGCACCACCGCCGCCGGCTTGCTCCGGTGACATGTATCCCAGCGTCCCCAGAATCGTTCCCGGCTGCGTCTTGAACTCCTCGGTGTTTTCCGAATTCAGCGTCTCTTCCGTATCCAACCCTAGCTTCGCCAATCCGAAGTCGAGAATTTTCACCGTGTCGGCGGACACCATCAGATTTTCAGGTTTTAAATCGCGGTGAACGATCCCCAGGTCATGTGCCAGCGCCAGGGCTTCCGCAATTTGCACCGCGAGCGGGATGACTTTGCGCGTGGGCACCGGACCGGCGGCTAGCAATTCGCGCAGCGTCGTGCCCTGAACCAATTCCAGAACCAGAAAATCCCGGCCTTCGTGATGGCTGATGTCATGCAAGGTGCAGATGTTGGGATGAGAAAGCTTAGAAATCGCGCGCGCTTCATTTTCCAGCCGCTGGCGCTGCTGCGGATTTTGGCTCAGCCGTTCCGGCAAAACTTTGATGGCCACCGTCCGCTCGAGCCGCGTATCCCACGCGCGATACACCTCGCCCATGCCGCCAGCTCCCAACGGCGTCAGAATCTCAAACGGACCAAGCTTGGTACCGAGAGGAAGGGTCATTAGTCGCGCGATTATACCCCTGGAAGGGAACCATCCGGAGATCCGCAGCCCCGACGTGTCCGCGACCGTCCCCTGCGCCCCGTTTTGCAAGCTGTGACTCCGAGCGCAGCGAGGAATCTGCTTTTCACCTTCCCCAAGCCACGCTCGATCGCGACGACCACGGTAACAACTGCGTTCTTGGTGAGGGCACGGTTTCAGCCGGGTCCACAACCCAAAAAAAAAGGGCGGAGCTTGCGCCCCGCCCCAAAAACCTCGTCGCGCTCGGTCTGGCCGGCCTAAAAGTGGCTGAACAACCCAATCAAAATAATGATCGGTATGGGAACTCCCAGCACCAACAACAAAATCGATCTCATGTCATTCTCCTCCGCAGAAAAAGTTTTTCCTAAACTTCCACCACTCGATCTCGCTGCCGTCCGCCAATCGTCGCCGCATAACTCGCGCAAAACGCCCCGACCAGCAACGCCAAAAACAACCAATACAAAGAATGAGCGATCGCCTTCCGCGCCGCATCCGCCGCCTGCTGCGCCTGCTGAAAAACCTGGGTCACCCGCGCCTGCGCATCCGCCGCACTCAACCCCGTCCGCGCCGAAATCAACTGCGCCAGATAGGCCGAATCGTAATCCGACAAATTCCCGCGCCGGATTGCGTTTGCCAGAATCACGCCGACTTCCTCGCGCACTGCCGCGCTGCTCGCCTCAGAGCCGCCCGTCACATTCGCCGTCGCGCCGCCCGTCGACCGCAAAAACGCATCCACATAATAGGGATTCGCGTCCGCGCCGCGACCCGAACCGCTAGCCGCCTCAGCCGCCCGAGCTTCTCCAGCCATCCGCGTAGCCGCTGACCCTAGAAATCCCGCCGCCAGCACCAGCGCCACGGCCCAAACCAAAAATCCATGCGCCGTGTCGCGGAAAAATACTTCGTCGTTGTGTACGTTCACCCACTTGGTCCGTAGCCGACCGGCCAAGTATCCGCCCATGCTCGCGGAAATAATCTGCATCAAGATCAGCCAGATGATCGCGCCGCGCCCCACAGCCGTTGCCGATGCTCCCGCATTCGACCACGGTGACACCGCCGACAATCCAATCCCGCTGCCCAAAGCCAGCAGCAACAACGAAAGCGCCGCGGCCACAAACCCGCCCGCCAACACCGCCGCCCACGAAACTCCTGACGACTGCGCCTCATTTCCTGCTGGCCTGCCAATATTCCAGCTCGGTTCGCGATTCGACTCACGTTGTACAACGGCGACTGGGGACGCCATAAAGTTTCTCCTTCCCATCACAAGGGAGCCTGCACAATCTGCCATGGAGAGTAAACAGGCCGCCGAAACCTCGCCATACACGGAAGCCCGTAACTGACCTTCCCATATGCTGTACGCCCACACGCGAGCAACGATCCTGCGTGTCCGCTCGCTGGCCATTCCCCCATTCCTTCCGCCCCGTACCCGACACGGCACCGTACCGTTGACCCACTCAGGCTTTCCATCTAGCATCGATTTGTCAGCCCCCTTCCCGTTGTTTCGGGCCGCGCTTTTCGCGTGCGCCTTTTCACAACGTCTTTCTAAGGCCGTACTCCGCCTTCGCGCCTCTCTCGCGATCGCCATCAGGACTTTTGCCCGATGACCGATCCACAGCACGTGGTCGCGCCCGCCAGAAAATTAAAAATTCTGGTTACCGAGGACAATCTCGTCAACCGCGTCCTGGCCCAGAAACTTCTCGAAAAATGTGGCCACGCCGTCACGCTCGCCACCAATGGCAAGGAAGGCGCCGCCATCTGGAGCGCCAATCCTCCTCGCCACTTCGATGTCCTCCTGATGGACATTCAAATGCCCATCATGGACGGCCTGCAAGCCACCGCCTGTATCCGGGCCAGCGAACTCGCCCTCAACGCCGAACTGGATCCAGAAAATTCCACGCCCTTTCACATTCCGATCGTGGCCATGACCGCGCACGCCATGAAAGGCGACCGCGAACGCTATCTCGCCGGCGGCATGGACGAGTACATCTCCAAACCTATCCATCCTCCCGATCTCGAAAAAGTCATTCAGTCGGTCATTGCCCGTATGGGCGCACCCCTACCCCCCACGCCGGCCGTACTTTCAAATTCCAAAAATTCCGAGGAGCTTATCGTGAACAATATTGAAGGATCCGAAATCCTGGCTCTCTTCGATGGCGACGCCGAACTCGTCCGCGAGCTCGCCGAAATTTTCTTGCGCGAATGTCCCCGGTTGCTCGCCGACATCCGCGCCGCCATTCAGGACAGCGATGCTCAGGCTCTGCAGCATTCCGCGCACTCGCTCAAAGGATCGGTCGGGAATTTCTCGACCAGCATGGCGCACGCTTCCGCCAATCAGCTCGAAATGTTGGGAAAATCAGGAACCACGGAAGGAGCCGCGCCAATCCTTGAAGCATTGGAAACTCAACTGCAGCGTTTCAACCAGATACTGGAGGGCTTGACCAAGGAGGCCACACCGCATTCTCGCTGACTCCAGCACCTGCGCCGGAAAAATAAATTCGTCCGCTTACCCCAGCAGGTGTTTCGCCATCATTAATTCCGCATTCAGAATCGACGCCCCCGCCGCTCCGCGAATCGTGTTGTGCCCCAGGATCACAAACTTATGTCCCAGCACCGCGCACGGCCGGAGGCGTCCCACATGCACCACCATCCCGCCGTCACGCTCCACGTCCAACCGCGGCTGCGGCCGGTTCACGCCTTCCAGATAAATAATCGGCTCGGGCGGCGCGCTCGGTAGTCCCAGTTCCTGCGGCTCACCTTTGAAATTCTTGAACGCCTCCAGAATCTCGTCCCGCGTAACGGTTTTTTCGAATTCCACCGACACTGCTTCGGTATGCCCGTTTACCACCGGCACCCGCGTACACGTCGCGCTCAAAGTCATCGCGTGCGGCGTCACTCCGTTGCCATTCAAATCGCCCAGAATTTTCCGCGTCTCCGATTCCATTTTTTCTTCTTCGCCGTCGACGAAGGGAATCACATTCGCTGTCGCGTCGAGAGATGCCACACCCGGATATCCCGCGCCCGATAGCGCCTGCAAAGTCGTCACCATCACCCGCTTCGGGCCGAATTTCCGCAGCGCCGCCAGCGCAATCGCCAAAAACATCGTTGAGCAATTCGGATTGGTCACGATCGCCCCGCGCCGGTTCTCTTTTTTCCTCTGCGCGTCCAGCAACCCCAAATGTCCCGGATTAATTTCCGGTATCAGCAGCGGCACCAGCGGATCCATCCGGTGATTCCGCGAATTGCTCAAAACAATATGTCCGGCCGCCGCAAAATCCGTTTCCGCCTGTCCCGCAATCGACGAATCCAGCGCCGAAAAAACCAGCTTGGGCCCCATGCCCGGCTTCAGCTCTTCCACCGACAGCTTCGCCGCATCCTTCGGAGCGGCCGCCGCCAATCGCCACGGCAAATCTCCGTACTTCTTTCCCGCGGAACGCTCGCTCGCTGCCAGCCACGTGGTCTTGAACCAAGGATGCCCCTCGAGCAGCGCAATAAATTGCTGCCCGACGGTTCCAGTCGCGCCCAGAATCCCCACTTCAATTTTTGCCTGAGAATGCACGTACTTTCCTGGGCTGGACACCTCTGCCCGTTCTTCAATTTTACTGGGCACTTGCCGCTACCGCCTTCACCGAATTTCTTCCCCGTTCCAGTTGCGCAAGCCCTTCCAGCAGGTCTTCGACGAGGTCTTTTGAATTCTCGCATCCCGGTGAGAGCCGAATCAACGTGTCCTCCAATCCCAGCTGCGCCCGCGCCTCCGCCGGAATCGACGCATGGGTCATCGTCGCCGGATGGCACAGCAGCGACTTCACTCCGCCCAAACTTTCCGCCAGAGTGAAATAACGCCGCGTCTTTACGAACTCCACCACATCCGCCACCGTCCCGTCGATCTCGAACGAAACCATTCCGCCGAATCCGGTCATCTGCTTTTTCGCAATCTCGTGCCCCGGGTGATCTGGCAGGCCGGGGAAGTACACTTGCCGCACCAGCGGATGCCCGTTCAACGCGTTTGCGATCGCGATAGCGTTTTCCGCGTGCCGCTCCATGCGCAGTTCCAGCGTCTTCAACCCGC
>CAWKAX010000010.1:0-180608 GCA_963847695.1 uncultured Acidobacteriota bacterium
GGTCAGCTACTGGTAAAGCAGGGCGCCGGGCACGACGCGATTCTGCAGGCCATGACGGCGATTCGCGGCAGCCACCGAGTGACTTCGCAAAATCCGGAATCCACCTATCGAGCGCTGGACCAATACGCCCGAGACCTGACTGAGGCGGCGCGCCGGGGAAAGCTGGATCCGGTGATTGGCCGCGACGAAGAAATTCGCCGGGTGATGCAAATCTTGGCGCGGCGAACGAAAAATAATCCGGTGCTGATTGGCGAGCCGGGCGTGGGCAAGACGGCGATTGTGGAGGGACTGGCCAGCCGGATTGTGGCGGGCGACGTTCCGGAGGTTTTGAAGCCGAAGCGAATCGTTTCGCTTGATCTGGCTTCGCTGGTCGCCGGCGCGAAATACCGCGGCGAGTTTGAAGACCGGCTGAAGGCGGTCTTGAAGGAAGTGACGGAATCGGAAGGTCAAATCATTTTGTTCATCGACGAATTGCACACGCTGGTGGGTGCTGGCGCGGCGGAAGGGTCGATGGACGCTTCCAACATGCTAAAGCCGGCGCTGGCCCGGGGAGAACTGCGGGCGATTGGCGCGACCACGCTGAACGAATATCGCAAGTACATCGAGAAGGATCCGGCGCTCGAACGCCGTTTCCAGCCGGTGTTCGTCGGCGAACCTTCGACCGAAGATACCATCGCTATTCTGCGCGGCTTGAAAGAGCGGTACGAAGTGCATCACGGCGTGCGCATCAAGGATGCGGCGATTGTGGCTGCGGCGATGCTTTCGCAGCGCTACATCACCGACCGTTTTCTGCCGGACAAGGCTATCGACCTGGTGGACGAAGCGGCGGCGGGTTTGCGCATGGAGATCGATTCCCTGCCGACCGAAATCGACGAGATCGAGCGGCGGATCATGCAGCTGGAAATCGAACGGCAGGCGATGCGCAAGGAGTCGGACGCGCATTCGCGCGAACGTTTGAAGCAGATCGAAAAAGAACTGGGGACGCTGAAGGAGCAATCGAACGCGTTGAAGGGGCGTTGGCAGACGGAGAAGGACGCCATTGGCCGGATTCGCAAGATTAAGGAAGAAATCGACAGCTTGAAATCGGAAGAGCAGCGGTTCGAACGCGCCGGAGATCTTTCGCGGGTGGCGGAAATTCGTTACGGCAAGCTATCGGCGGCGGAGAAAGAGCTGAATGCCGCACAGGACAAGCTGGCCGCGCTGCAGAAGGATCATCCGATTTTGAAGGAAGAAGTCGGCGAGGAAGAAATCGCGAAGATCGTGAGCAAGTGGACGGGAATTCCGGCCGGGCGCTTGATGGAAGGCGAAGTTCAGAAATTGGTGCACATGGAAGAGCGGCTGCGCGACCGGGTGATCGGTCAGGATGCGGCGCTGGCAGCGGTGGCGAACGCGATTCGCCGAAGCCGTTCTGGATTGAGCGATCCGAATCGACCGATTGGATCGTTCCTTTTTCTTGGGCCTACTGGCGTGGGCAAAACGGAATTGGCGCGCGCGGTTGCGGAGTTTCTATTCGACGATGAACGGGCGATCGTGCGGCTGGATATGTCGGAATACATGGAGAAGCATTCGGTGGCGCGGATGATTGGCGCGCCTCCGGGATATGTCGGTTACGAAGAGGGCGGCCAGCTGAGCGAAGCGATTCGGCGGCGGCCTTATGCGGTGGTGTTGCTGGATGAAATCGAGAAGGCGCATCCGGACGTATTCAACGTGCTGCTGCAGATCCTGGATGACGGGCGTCTAACGGATGGCAAGGGCCGGGTGGTGGATTTCCGCAACACGGTGATCATCATGACTTCGAATGTGGGGTCCGCGGCGATTTTCGATCTGATGGAAAAAGATCCGAAGAAGGCGCGGGAAGAGGCGATGGGGGCGTTGCGCGAACTGTTCCGTCCAGAGTTTTTGAACCGGATCGATGACATTGTATTGTTCCGTCCGCTGGGCAAGGATCAGATCGAGCACATCATCGATCTGCAGATGCAGCATCTTTTGAAGCGGCTGGGCGAACGCAAAATCACCTTGAAGCTTTCGGCGGCGGCCAAGGCGTTGCTGTTCCGCGAAGGGTATGACCCGGCGTTTGGGGCGCGGCCGATGAAGCGGGCGATCCAGCGATTGATTCAGGATCCGCTGGCGCTGAAGCTGCTCGATGGCGAGGTTTCGCCGGGAGACGAAGTTTCGGCTGACGTGGACAAGAAGACGGACGAGATGAAGTTCGAACGGAAGGCGACGAAAGCCAAGGCGGGCGCTTAATCGAGCCGCGAGGTTCCTTTCGATCATCTAAGCTAGGAAGGTAGTAAGGCCACCGGATTTCGGCGGCAGGGCAGGTTGCGATGAAGACGCTGAAGACCGCATTCCTTTTGACGGCATTGACGCTGCTTTTGCTTTTCGCCGGTGAACTGCTGGGCGGCGCACGGGGCATGACGTTGGGGCTGATCGTCGCGGTGGTGATGAACGGCGTGTCTTATTTTTTCTCGGACAAGATCGCTCTGAAGTCGAGCGGAGCGGTGCCGATTAGTCGCGAGGAATCTCCGCGGCTGTATGCGGTGATGGAACGGCTGGCGGCGAAGTCGAATCTGCCTATGCCGAAATTGTTTTTGATTCCGCAAGCGGCGCCGAACGCGTTCGCGACTGGGCGGAATCCGAGCCATGCGTCGGTGGCGGTAACGCAGGGCCTGATGGAATTGATGAACGACGATGAACTGGAAGGCGTGATCGCGCACGAGCTGTCGCACGTGCGGAACTACGACATTCTCACTTCGTCAATCGCGGCGACGCTGGCCGGCGCGATTACCTGGGCCGCGCATTTGGGAAGATTTGGAATGATGTTTGGCGGCTACGGAGGCGGGCGTGACCGGCGGGGCGGTGGACTGGGCGCGCTGTTGGCGATATTTCTGGCGCCGCTGGGTGCGCTGATTCTGCAGATGGGCATTTCGCGGTCGCGCGAATATCAGGCGGACGCTTCGGGAGTGCAGATGGTCGGTCATGCGCAAGGATTGATCAGCGCGCTGGAAAAACTGGGCGCATACAATCAAAGAATTCCGATGAACATTCCGCCATCGACTTCGGCGCTGTGCATCGTGCAGCCGCTCGCCCCTCGGGAATTTTTGTCTAATCTTTTTAGTACGCATCCGCCGTTGTCCGATCGCATTGCGGCGCTGCGAAACATGACGATTACGCGCCAGGGATAAACTCTCTTTTCTTCGCTGCGTTTTCGTCTTTGGCGCGAAGGCGAAACGCGCTTTCGCCGTGTCCGCAGAACCACGAAGAAATGTTACTGGCGCGTAAAATTTGCGTGGCGAATACTTGATTCAGTCCACTCCCGTTATTGGTAGACCCCTCCTAAAGTACCTCTTTTCAATGCACTAGGACGTTTGCGGCCTGAGGCTGCGGTTTGGTCCGAGGCGTGCATTTTCTTGTTGTTGCAAGGGAATCTTGGAGGAGAAACACCATGAGTGACGAACGGCATGACGTGCAGAACGTAGTTGTGGCAGAAGAAGCGGCCGCACCGCGTTGGGTCGGAATCATCGTAGTCGCGTTGGCAATTATTTCGCTGGCGGCGCTTGGAATCGGTTGGTCGGCCTCGAACCACTCCAAGAGCCTGGAACAGTCGGTAGCTTCGCAGGTGCAGCAGACCAAGCAGAGCGAAGATGTATTGAGCCAGCGGCTGGCCAAAGCGGAAGATACCAATGCGCAGCTCGCAGGCGAATTGAGCGTGGTCACGGACAAAATGAAATTGACTGAAGGCGAATTGTCCAAGGCGCGCGCGCAGGCGAAGCAGATCAAGGAAAACGACGCGAAAGAATTGACCGAGATGCAGAACCAGACGACCGCGCAACTGGCGACCAAGGCCAGCGTGGATGACGTCAACAAGCTGGGTACGGACGTCAACGGCGTGAAGTCCGATCTGGATACGACCAAGAACGGTTTGCAGATGACCCGCGGAGAATTCGGGACTTTGATCGCGCGTAACCACGACGAAGTGGAAGAACTTCGCCGGCTGGGTGAGCGCGACTACTACGAATTCACCATCGACAAGAAGAACTCACGCGAGAAGGTTGGCGCTTTGATGGTCGAGCTGCACGGGACCAACCCAAAGAAGAGCCAGTACGGCGTGACGATTTTTGTCGACGACCAGCGTCACGAAAAGAAGAGCCTGACGGCTAACGAGCCGCTCTATTTCTTCGAATCGGGTGCCCGCGCTCCGCTTGAGTTTGTGGTCAATCAGGTGGGCAAGGACAAAATCACCGGCTACTTGAGCGTGCCGAAATCGAATGGAACGCACAATCAGGCAGCGGCAGTTTCGGGCGGCAACTAAGTTCTATTACTTCTCATACCATCATAGAGTCGCGCAAAAAGGGGCGTCCAGAAACTGGACGCCCCTTTTTTGTTTCTCGTTAGATGGCCGACGCTCGCGACTGCTCCCGCTTTCAGGAGAGCGCGACCGCGCTACAGGCGGCCGACCTCGCTGGTGGTTATTCCGCTTTTTTGGCGGCGCGGGTCTTGCGGCTCAAGAATTTCTTAGCGAGCGCGGGCAGTTTGTCGTGGGTGATCTTGCCCGCTTCGTACAACTTTACTTTGCCTTTGGCGTTCTTGCGGCGGCGGCGCTGGCGCTTCTGGGCCACGTAACGCTTGTCGTGTGACATCCAATTTCCTCCAAGAAAGTGTGCCCCATGATTGTAGCGGACTAGGAAAAGGATGCAAGGCTGGCCGCTGATTTTGGGCGGCACTTCGGGTAGCATGGACTTCTTATGTCGGCCACCGTGATTTATGCCAGCCGTATTCTGACGCCCCAAGAAGAACTGCGCGACTGCGTGATCGTGGTCGAAGCCGGACGCATTACCGGCATCGGCCACCGCGACGAAGTGCACATCCCGCCGGGGGCGAAGGATTACGTGGCGTCTGGGATGACGGTGGTGCCGGGTTTTGTGGACGTGCATATTCACGGCGCGGGCGGGCACGACGTGATGGAAGGCGAAGCTGCGGCGCTGGATAAAATCACGGCGACGGTTGCGCGCTTCGGGACGACTTCGATGGTGGCGACGACGGTGACGGCGCCGATCGAGGCTACTTGCAAGAGCCTGGAAGGAATTTCGCAATACATTCGGGCGCATGAGAGCGCGGCGGACAATACGCGTTTTGGCGCGGACATATTGGGGATTCACCTGGAAGGGCCGTTTATTAATCCCGCGAGGCGGGGCGTGCATCCGGTTGATTCGATCCTGGATCCGTCGGTCGAGATTTTCGAAAAGTTTCGGACGGCTGCGGGGAATTTGATCAAGATCATTACGATCGCGCCGGAAATGCCCGGGGCGTTGAAGTTGATTGCGGCGGCGATTGCGGACGGAATCGTGGTCGGGATGGGCCATACCGACGCGGATTACGCGCAGGCGCGCGCGGCGGTTGCGGCCGGGGCGCGGCACGCAGTGCACGTGTATAACGCGATGCGTCCATTTGGGCATCGCGATCCCGGAGTGATCAGCGCGATTTTGACCGACGCCGACGTGACCGCGGAAATTATCGCGGACGGAGTGCATGTGGCGGGGCCGGCGATTCAGGTGCTGCTGGGGACCAAAGGATTCGACACGGTTTTGCTGGTGAGCGATGGGACGGCGGCGACTGGGATGCGCGACGGAACGTATAAGCTAGGCGGATTCGATGTGGACGTGCGAGACGGCGTGGTGCGGAACAGCGAAGGCAAGTTGGCTGGAAGCACGCTGACGATCGATCGCGCGATTCGCTTCCTAGTGGATTTGGGCGTGCCGGCTGTGGACGCGATTCGCATGGCTACAATTTTGCCGGCGCGAAGATTGGGGCTCGCGGGGAAGAAAGGAATTATCGCGGTCGGGGCGGACGCGGATTTGGTGGTGCTGACTCCGGACCTGCATGTGGCTGGCGTGATGACGCGCGGCGTGGGACTCGCTTAACTTCGAAGCAGAGACTCCCGGAGGTTTCAGGTGAATTCCGCACCTAATTTTGCGCAGTACGGATTTCCCTACCCATCCAACCTGATTCAAGCCTTCATTGGCGGCTCGCAGCTGCACGGCGCGAAGGTCAATCAAACCGACGACACGGACTGGTACGGCGTTTTCATCGAGCCTCCTGAAAAAATGATCGGCTTTGATCGAGATGAATTTTTTGTTTTTACAACGGGCGGCAAGGAAGGCGGCAACGGTCCACAGGACGTCGATGTATGCCTTTATTCGCTTCGGAAGTGGGCCGGAATGGCGGCGAAAGGAAATCCCTCCGCGCTCCATTTTGTCTTCGCCAAAGAGCAATTTTCGACGCGGTGGTGGGCGACAGTCCAAGAAAACCGAAGGCTCTTCGCCGCGCGAACTCATCTGAATCCATTCATCAAATTTGCAGACGACCAAATGGATCGATTGATGGGACGGAAAGGCCAGAAAAACGTGCATCGCGCGGAATTGGAACAAGCCCACGGCTATGACACCAAATATGCGATGCATGTGATCCGGTTGTATCTGGAAGGAAAGGAATACATTGAAACTGGTGAAATAACGCTTCCGAATCCGCGCGTCGATCTGCTGGTGGATATCAGGAAAGGAAAATACAAGCTACCTGAGATCGAAGAGATGGGCAGCGAGCTGCAAGGAGCAGCTTACGCAGCGCAGCAGAATTCGCCATTGCCGGAATCGGTCGATCTGGATGCGATCAGTAAACTCATCGCCAGAGTTTATTTGGGTTTCTGGAAAGACCAGAAGGAATAATTCGAGGCTACTTATTTAGCGGGATTTTCAGTTCTTCGGCGAAACGATAGGGGTCGAACGGACTCATGGGGAAATAGCGGCCTTCGACTTCGATGGTGGGGACTTTGCGCTTGCCGTTGTTGACGCGCAGGACGGTGGCTTCGGCTTCGGGATTGTGGTCGATGTTGATCTCGCGAAAAGAGATTCCCCGGTCTTTGAGGAAGCTCTTCGCGCGACGGCAGTCGCAGCACCAAGTGTTTGAGTAAACTGTGATCTCAGACATCGTAGTCTCTAGCTACTTGTACCACGCCTAATTAGATGCAATCTAAACCTGCTGGATTCCGCGTGCGGAAATGCAAATACCCCAATAGATACTAGGCTTTAGCGTGCTCCAACTCGCGTGAAGCCGTGGCGGTCGCCCCCGACGCGCCCTTCCCTGCTGCTTCCAGCCGCACCGTAGCGCGGGCTATAGCGGCGTTGACCACGTCCCAATCTGCTTCGGTTGCGTTTGCGCCGGGCATGTTGGCCTTGGCGCGATCGAGAGCCGTCTGGGCCCGCGACTTGTCGATTTTGTCGGTGAGTTCCGCGGCGTCAGCCAACACGATCACGCGGTTAGGCAGAACTTCGGCGTAGCCGCCCAAAACGGTGGCCGAGCGACTTTCGCCTCCCTTTCGATAAGTCAAAATGCCGATGCCCATTTCGGTGAGGAGCGGGGCGTGACCTGGCAAAATTCCCAGGTAGCCGTCTTTGCCCGGCATCTCAACGGAGTCGACGTCCTCACTGAGGACGTGATGCTCCGGGGTGACGAGTTGCAGTTCGATCGTGTTTTGCTCGTTGGCCATTTCTATTTGGGTTCAGTTGGCGCCGATGAAGACTAGGCGGTCGCCGCCATTTTTTCGGCCTTCTCGCGGGCCTCTTCGATGGGTCCAACCATGTAAAAAGCCTGCTCGGGCAAATCGTCGTGCTTGCCTTCGACGATTTCCTTGAAGCCGCGGACGGTGTCTTCGATTTTTACGTACTTGCCGGCGAGGCCGGTGAACTGTTCGGCGACGAACATGGGCTGTGAAAGGAATTTTTCGATTTTGCGGGCGCGAGCGACGGTCAATTTGTCATCGTCGGAAAGTTCTTCGATACCGAGAATGGCGATGATGTCCTGCAATTCCTTGTAGCGCTGCAGCACGCCCTTGACCGAGCGGGCGACGTTGTAATGTTCCTGGCCGACGATGCGCGGATCGAGGATGCGGGAGAAGCTGGCCAGCGGATCGACGGCCGGATAGATGCCGCGTTCGACGATCTGACGGCTCAAGTTGGTGGTGGCATCCAAGTGGGCGAAGGTCGCGGCCGGAGCGGGGTCGGTGTAGTCGTCAGCCGGAACGTAGATGGCTTGGACAGAAGTGATCGATCCGTTCTTGGTGGAAGTGATGCGTTCCTGCAGTTCGCCGATTTCGGTATTCAAGTTCGGCTGGTAACCTACCGCGGAAGGCATGCGGCCGAGCAGCGCGGAAACTTCCGAGCCAGCTTGGACGAAGCGGAAAATATTGTCGATGAAGAGCAGCACGTCGAGCTTTTCTTCGTCGCGGAAATACTCGGCGACGGTGACGCCGGTGAGGCCGACGCGGAGACGGGCGCCGGGCGGTTCGGTCATCTGGCCGTAGATCAGAGCGCAACGCGATTTGTCTGGGTTACCGGCGACGACGACGCCGGATTCCTGCATTTCTAGCCAGAGGTCGTTCCCTTCGCGGGTTCGTTCGCCGACTCCGGCGAAAACCGACACGCCGCCGTGCTGCATGGCGACGTTGTGAATCAATTCCTGAATGAGCACGGTCTTGCCCACGCCCGCGCCACCGAACAGGCCGATCTTGCCGCCCTTCAAATAGGGTTCGGTGAGGTCGACGACTTTGATTCCGGTTTCAAACATTTCGAGATTGGTGGATTGGTCTTCCAGGAGTGGCGCCGGGCGATGGATGGGGTAGCGCTTTTCGGTCTTGATCGGGCCCAACTTGTCGACGGGTTCACCGAGGACGTTCATGACGCGGCCGAGGACGCCGCGGCCGACTGGAACCGAGATGGCTTCGCCGAGGTCGACGGCTTTCATTCCGCGCACGAGACCTTCGGTGGGCTTCATGGCCACGCAACGGACGCGGCTTTCGCCAAGGTGCTGCGCGACTTCGGCGATGATGTCGAGCGGTTCAGGGTTGTTGAACCCTTCGCTGGTGATGCGCACAGCGTTGTGAATCAGGGGCAGGTGCCCTTCGGTGAATTGGACGTCGACTACGGGGCCAATGACTTCGATGACGTGGCCGGTTTTCAAATCGTTCGTTGCCATCATAGCTCCTAAAAAATCGAATCTTAAAATTCTGTATCCAGCCGCTCAGGCGGCATATCACTTTTTCTTACGAATTCGCTGACGACGCTCCGCTGACGATTTCGATCAGTTCCTTAGTGATGGCCGCTTGGCGAATGTTGTTCATCCGCAGGGTGAGCTTGTCGATCAAATCGGACGCGTTGCGCGTTGCAGAATCCATGGCGGTCATGCGCGCGGCGTGTTCGGCGGCAGCGGATTCGAGCAGGATGCGGTAGATCTCCGACTCCAGATACCGTGGCACGAGGCCCGCGAAAATCTCTTCGACCGGCTGCTCGTAAATGTAGTCGACGACGGAGCCTTCGCCTTTGGGGCCCGGCTCGGTGGGGAGAGCTGCGCCGCCGGGGGCGTTTTCCGGATGTTCGACTTGGCCCGGCTTGACGACTTCGGAGTCGATGGGCAGCAGCTTTTGGGAGCGCAGATACTGGACCATCACGTTCTTGAATTCGTTGTAGATGACGTAGACCGCGTCGACTTCTTCGGCGACGTATAGCTCCGCGACACGTTTGGCGATTTCTTTGGCCTTGGAGAATTCAACGTGAGCGGAGACGTCGAGATATTCACCGACGAATTTGTAGCCGCGTTTTTTCAGGTTTTCGCGGCCTTTTTTGCCGACTACCAGGAATTCCAGGGTTTTGTCTTTATGGTCGCGAATGAAAGTGGAGGTGTGACGCAGGACGTTGGAGTTGAAGGCTCCGGCCAGGCTGCGGTCGCCGGTCAACACCATCACGAGGATTTTCTGTTCGGGGCGGCGTTTGAGCAAGGCGTGCGCCGGAGATTCCATGCGCGCCGCGGCGGAGCGCAGCACGCGAAGAATTTCCTTGGCGTAGGGCCGCGCGGCATATACGCCTTCCTGGGCGCGGCGCAGCTTGGCTGCGGCCACGAACTTCATGGCACGCGTAATCTGCTTGGTGCTTTTCACCGAGCGAATGCGGCGTCGATAATCGAGAAGTGTAGGCATCGAATCGGAAAATTACGCGGTGGCTCCGGCTTTTTCCGCGGACTTGGCCTTATCGGCCGCGGCGGCTTCAGCTGCCTGCGCGGTTTGCGTAGAGGCTTTGAAGCGTTCCTTGAAATCGCCCAGGGCTTTCATAGCTTCGGCGCGATTGGTGTCGTCGAATGCTTTCTTTTCGCGCAACGATTTCAGTAAGCCGCTGTAATTGGTTTCGATGAAGGGGTACAACTCGGTTTCGAACCGGCGACATTCAGAAGGTTCGATGTCATCGAGAAATTTGTTGGAGGCCGCGAAAATAATCAGGACCTGCTTTTCGACGGCGAGTGGCTGGTATTGATCCTGTTTCAGGACTTCCATCAGGCGTTGGCCGCGGGCCAATTGGGCCTGCGTCGCTTTGTCCAATTGCTCGGTGCCGAATTGGGCGAAGGCCGCGAGGTCGCGGTACTGCGCCAAATCCAAACGCAACGTCCCGGAAACCTGACGCATGGCTTTGATCTGGGCGTTGCCGCCGACGCGGCTGACCGAGATACCGGCGTTCACGGCTGGACGGTTGCCGCTGTTGAACAAGTCGGCTTCGAGGAATATCTGACCGTCGGTGATCGAAATCACGTTGGTCGGAATGTAGGCCGAAATATCGCCGGCCTGAGTCTCAATGACTGGCAGAGCGGTGAGTGAACCGGCGCCGAGTTCGTCGTTCAGCTTGGCGGCGCGTTCCAGCAGGCGCGAGTGCAGGAAGAAAACGTCTCCGGGGAAAGCTTCGCGGCCGGGAGGACGGCGCAACAGCAAGGAAATTTCACGGTACGACTGGGCGTGCTTGGAAAGATCGTCGTAGAAGCAGATGGCGTGACGCTTGGTATCGCGGAAATATTCGCCGATGGCGCAGGCGGTAAAGGGCGCGATGTATTGCATTGAGGCCGATTCGGAGGCGGTGGCGGCGACGACAATGGTGTGTTCCATGGCGCCGAAGTCAGTGAGGGTCTTGATGACCTGAGCCACGGTGGAGCGCTTCTGGCCGATGGCGCAGTAGATACAAATCATGTCGCCGCCGCGCTGATTCAAAATCGTATCGATGATGATGGCGGTTTTCCCGAGCTGGCGGTCGCCAATGATCAATTCGCGCTGGCCGCGACCGATGGGGATCATGGCGTCGATCGATTTGATTCCGGTTTGAATCGGTTCACGTACCGGCTGACGGTCGATAACGCCGGGGGCGATACGCTCGAGCGGGTTGCGTTGGGTGGAGACGATGGGACCTTTGCCGTCGATGGGATTTCCCAGGGCGTCAACGACGCGGCCGATCATGCCGTCGCCAACCGGGACGGACATAATATTGTTAGTGCGCTTGACGGTGTCGCCCTCTTTGATTTCGGTGTAGTCGCCGAGCAAAACGGCGCCAACCTGATCCTCTTCGAGGTTCAGGGCGATGCCGAAAACGTCATGCGGGAAGGCGATCATTTCGCCGGCCATGCACTTATCCAGGCCATGAATACGGGCGATGCCGTCGCTGACCGAGATGACCGTGCCGACTTCTTCGACGGCCATGGTCTGCTGGTAGTTTTCGATCTGCTCGCGCAGAATCTTAGAAATTTCGTCCGCTTTAATATTCGCCATTCCTGCTCCTTGTTTCGATTCCGTTATTCCGCTTCCAGGCGTTCGCGCATGCGGTTCAGCTGCTCGCGTACTGAGCCGTCATAAACCGTCGAACCTACCCGGACAATCGCGCCACCCAGCAGCGACTTATCTTCGGCAAATTGCGCGTCGATCTTTTTACCGGTGCGTTTGGTCAGCACAGCGAGTAATTCTTTTTTCTCGGCGTCGCTCAGGGGGCGCGCGGTGGTCACTTCGGCTTCCACGATGCCGATGCGGCGGTTCATCTCGGTGGTGAACTCGCCATCGATTTCGCGGAACAAGTGGGTGCGCTGATGGCTGACGACCAGGCTAATAAAGTTGCGCACTTCGTCGCTGAGGCCCATCTTGGCGGCGACCGCGGCGATAATTTTATTTTTAACTTCGTGATCGAGCGAAGGAGTTTCGAGCGCGTGGCGCAAGTCGGCGGATTCGGCGTATTCCGCGAGGAACGACGCCAAATCCTTGCGGATCCGCTCGCCCTGATTGCGGGCGGTGGCGACATCGGCCAGCGCTACTGCGTATCGTTCGGCGACCGCGCTCAATTCACGTTCCTTCCGAGTTCGGCTACGAACGAATGGAACAATTTGGTTTCGGCTTGCAGCGTCAATTCCTGGCGGAGCATGGCTTCGGCCAGTTGAATGGAAATGCGCGCGCCCAGAGCTTTCAATTCCTGGCGTCCGGCGCGGGCGGCAGCATCGATTTCAACGCGGGCGGCTTGTTCGATTTTTTCGCTCTCGGCGCGTCCGGTGTCGCGGAGGCGCTGGGCTTCGGCTTCGGCATCGCGCTTGGCCTGAACGCGGAGCTGCTGGATTTCAGATTCGAGATTGGCGACCTTTGCCTGGATTTCCTGGCGCTGGCGCTCGGCGGCTTCGCGGGCGCGAGAGCCTTCGGCGATCTTTTCGGAGATTTCCAGGGCCTTGCTCCGGAAACCAGGGCCAGCGAATTTCAGGAGTGCGTAGGCGATTAGCCCGAGAACGATGGCGAAATTCACCCAGCGGAACGCATGTCCGGCGGGAGAGTCGGTGGCGGCGTCGCCACCCTCTTGCGCCAGAGCCGGAAGCGCTGCCAGCAACGTCCCCAACATCAGCGCAGCAAAGGCTCGGGCCGCCGCTTTAACTTCCCAGACGTGGCGGGGCGAAGGGTGAATATTCGACGAGCTGGAGATCAACGGCCGACGCCTCCCTGCAGGGTGAGAGGCTTTTCCAGAATGCTGCGGGTAATTTCGCCAGCGATTTGGGGCGCGCTGGCTTCGATTTGCTTGCGAGCGGCGGCCAGTTCTACATCGATTTTCTTTTTTGCTTCGCCGACTTCTTTCTGGGCCAGAGTGCGCATGGCTCTCAAGTTTTTGGCGCGTTCTTCGACGATGGCCTGGCGCGCGGCTTCCTGCTCTGCGTAAATTTCGGCGCGGGCCTTTTTCAGGGCCTCGTTGTAGGCCAGCAGATCTTGATTGGCTGCGGCCTGGACGGCGGCGGCGTCTTTACGCGCGCCGTCGATCTTGGCTTCGCGTTGGGCCATCGCTTTCTGAATCGGAGTGAAAAAAGCCCAGCGCATGAACACATAAAAAAGGAATACGAGGAGCACTGTAGGCACAGCTTGGAGAAACAAATTGGCGATTTGGCGAAGAATTTCCATTGTCAGGAGAGAATACCGCTGTGTCGGCCCCGTTCCCTTTCAAGTAACGCCCGGGCTAGTACCAAAGCGCCGGACACACACACATCCAAGAATTCGTGAAATGGATTATCGCATCGAGCGTCGGTGTCCGTCAACGGCTCGCGATTGAATTAGAAATTTGCCAAAAAAATCTTGACACGTTCGCGCGAGCGCGATAACGTCCGCGAACCACGTTGACCAAAATGAAACTCCATATACCAATTCACATCCCTCGGTCAGTGTGCATGTCCCAACCTCGCTGTTGTTGTAAGCCGTAGTCCTTTTTCAGCGGGCGATCTTCTCTCACGCCTGCTTCGACAAACCAAAACTTGAGGCAAGGCAACTTGCCAAGCTATCAAGGCCATTCGTCCGTGGGGGTGTTTACGAACGGACGCGAAATGCCATTTCCACCTGAGGAAAAAGGAGCTCGAATGTTACTCGGCACCAAATTGCGAAAGCAGGCGCTGTCGCTAGGGCTATCGGTATTTGCGGCCGCCCTGATCGCAGCACCGGCGGCGAACGCGCAGCAGGCCATCGAAACGCCCAGGATTGCGGGGACCTCGAAGGACCTAGGATTGGCGGAACCGCAGAAGGAACTCACGCTGACGGTGCACCTGACTCCGCGGAATGAGGATGCTTACAATGCGGCCGTGGAAGCTTTGTATACGCCCGGCTCGCCGACCTATCACAAGTGGTTCACCTCCGCGGACTTTGCGAAATACGCTCCGACCACGGCAACCTTAACCGCACTCAAGAGCGAACTCACGGCACACGGCCTGGCGGTGACCTCGGTCGATCCGAATAACTTTTCCGTCCGGGTGCGCGGCAGCGTAAGCGGTGTAGAGGAAGCGTTCGGAACTCAGATTCACAATTATCAGCTTGGCACCAAGACGTTTTATGCGAACGCAACACCGGCGAAGCTCTCAGGTCCGGCGGCGGCCAGCGTCAGCGCCGTATCGGGGCTGAGCAATTTCGCGATGAAGCCGATGTACAAGTTCCAGACCAATCCCAAGACCGGAAAAGCGCGCCCTGGCATACCAATCGCCAAGGCCACTGGCAGCTTGCTGACCACCTACTTCTCCAATGATTGCTTCAAAGCTCCTCAGGCCTACAACCTGACGACCGACGGAGCAACTCTGCCGGTGGGAAACTATTACGGTAACTTCTACGGCTTCAACGATCCGCTGAAGTCCTGCGGATACACGCCGCAGCAGATGCAAGCTCACTACGACCTACGCACCGGAATCAACGCGGGCTTGGACGGAACCGGCCAGACGATTGTGCTGGTGGACGGACCCTCTGATCCCAGTGTGGCGGATGACCTGGTTGCATTTTCGAAGTTGACCGGTCTTCCACCAATCACCTCCAGCAACTTTCAGATCATCTATCCGGACGGCGTGCCTTCGCAATTGACGCTGACCGAAATCGCCAACTGGGACGAAGAAGCCGATCTCGACATCGAGTGGGCGCACGCGATTGCCCCTGGAGCGAAGATTGTGCTGTTGATCGCTCCGACCCAGGATTGGACTGAATTGGAATACGCAATTCAATACGCCACACAAAACCATCTGGGCAACGTGATCTCCAACAGCTACGGATATCCGGAGCAGGCTTGGGGCTCATTTACCCAGAAGGGATTCGACCAGGTGCTGCAAGCGGCGGCAGCGGCGGGAGTCGCGGTGAACTTCTCCACCGGTGACGGCGGCGACGAAGGTTTAGGAGCACCGAACGTCGGAGGAGATTCCTACCCCTCGAGTTCGGCGTTCGCGACCGCGATCGGCGGCACCAGCATCAACATCCCCAACACCAGCGGAACCACGTCAGAAGTCGGCTGGGGCAACAACGGATCGTTCCTCTCCTTCGCCAGCAATTTCGTGCTGGATCCTCCCGAACCGCTCGGCTTGTTGGGCGGCTCCGGCGGCGGAGAAAGCATCCTGGTGGCGAAGCCGTCATGGCAGAAAGGTCTGGGAATTCCCGGAGCGAATCGGCAGCAGCCGGATATTTCGGCGGTAGCTGATCCGTATACGGGCGCGATTTTCGTGTCCGACGGGTTCGTCAGCGTGATTGGCGGCACCAGCTTGGCCAGCCCGGTGTTCTCGGCGATTTGGGCAATCGCGGATCAGAAGGCCGGCGTTTCGCTGGGCCAGGCGGCACCGCTGATTGCTTCGTTGCCGAAGGGTTCCGGCGCGGTTAAGGACATCGTACCCATCGGCAGCCCGACGAACGTGACCGGAACAGTAGTCGACTCGGGCGGCGCGACGTTCTATTCGTCGGACTCGTTGCTGGCACCGTTGTACACGACCACCACGTACTTCAGCGCGGCTTGGAATCTGGGCGGCGGCGAATATGTCGATCTGAGTTTCGGGACCGACAGCTCGCTGACCGTAACCAACGGCTGGGACAACGTGACTGGCTTCGGCGTACCGAACGGATCGAAGTTCATCAACGTCGTGGCGGCCGCGAAGTAAAAGCGGCTTCACGGGGTTAAAACAAAAAGGGAGCGGAGAAGTTTCCGCTCCCTTTTTTATTTTGATTGCACTTAGCGGATTGGGGTCCTTTCAAACGCAGCTTTGCTGGCGATCAGGACCCATAATTGAACGGCGATGCACGGCAGATAAAAAATCAGGCTGAGCCACATGGGGAAATGCATCGGATTGGAGGGCGTGCCGGTCGGCAGACTCATTTGTGATTGCATGATGGCCAGCGCATTTTCATAACGGGCTTGGGCACCAGGCAGAATCACGGAAATGATGGAATTGAAAATCGCAAAATTGAAGTAATAGATCGCCAAGCTCCGACCCCACGGCTGCATGTGCCAGAGGCCGTACGCGATAGCGCCCTGCACAGCAGCGAAAGCAAAGATGATCAGGGCGGCTGCCGGGCCGGTGAAATAGAATCCGAGGAACGGGAACTGAAACACAGCGAGATAAAGAGGGAGGCTGAGCGTTCCCAGCGCCATCAGGCCGGCGATGATGGTGATGCTGAGCGGTCTGCCGCCGGAGTAGACGCCGGGACGAAGCGCAGATTCCAAATCGAGCGAGGGAGGCATGGCGCGGCGCGCGGCGAATTCGGCTTTGACGCCCCGTGAATTGAAATAGATCAACCCCATGATCGCCAAGACGCTTAGCAGCGCGTAAACACCGGCCCCGCCCAGGCGGGTAATGGCCACGATGCGTTCGGTCGTTTGCGGATCGGGCGAACTCGCCGGCACGGGAAGTTTGACCACGAAACATCATGACAAACGCCGGGACCGAGAGGGCCAGCAGCAGGAGCGAAAAAACAATTACGGAAATTCGGGACCATTCACGCAGGTTCAGCAGGCCCACGCCGGAAGCGATTCCCCACGCTCCAAACGCGACCGCGCCCAGCACCAGAGATATCGCGATGTAAATGAAGCCGTGAGGCAGATTTCCATTGGGTGTGGCGATGATGAAGCTGAGGGCCATTAACGCCCCGGCGAAAAGGGTGATCGCGCTACCTACGAACACCAAAACCGCGCCTATGGTAACGCCTGCCGGCCGCTTCACTGCGCCTCCCGCTTGACCCTGTTTTTGTTATATCACCTCTTCCTTGGGGCTCCTGAGCTTTCAGCGTGGAAAGACGCTTACAAATGACCGGTGGCGACAATTTGGTCTGTTCGGCGGACGGGTGGCGCGCCTTGCGGCGGTGGCAGAACCCATGGAATCTTCGATACAATCTTAGTTTCGGAGATAGGCTCTGCAGCGTGCCGGAAGTGTGTGCGAAGTGCGAGGTAAGCTGCGGCGGTTTGTTGTGGGTGGCTGGTTCACTGCCTGAGGATTTCATAAGGAGAAATTGAATGCCTTCATTTTCCGGGGTTGATTATCTCGATTTCGATTCGGTGCTGAGCGACGAAGAGAAGCTGGCGCGGAATACAACGCGGCAATTCGTCGACGAGCAGATCATGCCGATCATCGAGGAATACAACCGCGAAGGAAAATTTCCGATGCAGCTGGTGCCGGCGATGGCCGAACTGGGCTTGTTTGGCGCGAGTCTGAAGGGTTATGGCTGCGCGGGAATGTCCAATGTGGAATACGGACTCGTCACACAAGAACTTGAGCGCGGCGATTCCGGTTTGCGCAGCTTCGTCTCGGTGCAGTCGGCGCTGGTGATGTATCCGATTTACACGTTTGGCTCGGACGCGCAAAAAGACAAATGGCTGCCGCTGCTGCAACAAGGCAAAGCCATCGGATGTTTTGGGCTGACCGAGCCGCAATTTGGTTCGAATCCGGGCGGAATGCTGACTCGCGCGGTGAAGAAGGGCGACAAGTACGTTTTGAACGGCGAAAAAATGTGGATCACCAGTGGGTCGCTCGCCGCGGTGGCGTTGATTTGGGCCAAGTGCGAAGACGACAAGATTCGCGGCTTCCTGGTGGAAAAAGGCACGCCGGGATTTAAAGCCTGGGACGTGCACGGGAAATATTCGCTGCGGGCGTCGGTGACGTCGGGACTGTCGATGACGGACTGCGAAATTCCGGCGGAGAACTTGCTGCCGGGAGTGGAAGGATTGCGCGGGCCGTTGTCGTGTCTGAACCAGGCGCGCTACGGCATCGGCTGGGGCGGCATCGGCGCGGCGATGGCCTGTTATGACACGGCACTGCGTTATGCGAAGGAACGCAAGCAGTTCGACAACAAGCCGATTGCTTCGCATCAGCTGGTGCAGGAAAAACTGGTGTGGATGATCACTGAAATCACCAAGGCGCAGTTTTTGGCGCTGCAAGTGGGGCGTTTGAAGGACGCCGGAAAAGTGCATCCATCGCATATTTCGATGCTGAAGATGAACAACGTGTGGATGGCGCGGGAGACGGCCAGCCGGGCGCGCGAAATTCTGGGCGCGAACGGGATCGTCGACGACTACTGCGTGATGCGGCACATGGCGAATCTCGAATCGGTGTTCACCTACGAAGGCACGCACGACATTCACAAGCTGATCATCGGCGAGCGCATTACCGGAATTTCCGCGTTCGTCTAAAACTGCCGGCTCTACACTGCGCCGGCGCACGATATAACCAGTTGCCGCGGGCTGCGCCTTTGGGATTATGATGGGCCGCAACGGCGGGCCTGCTGCCATTCTGCGAATTTGCTGGTCATCATCGAGGAGCAATCATGGAAAAGGAACTCAGTCTCGAATTTCTTCGCGTGGTGGAAACCGCGGCGATTGAATCGGCACGGACCATGGGCCAGGGCGATCGCGAGGGTTCCGACCACGCTGCCGTCGAAGCCATGCGCAAGGAGATGGACCGCGTGGGGATGGACGGCACCATCGTGATTGGCGAAGGCGAGCGCGACAAGGCGCCGATGCTTTTCATCGGCGAAAAAGTCGGCGCGGCGGTTCGCGATAAGTCGCGGACGTATCCGCAGGTGGACATTGCCGTGGACCCGCTGGAAGGGACCAACCTCTGCGCCACCGGCGAACCGGGAGCGGTGGTGGTGCTGGCCGCAAGCGAGCATGGCGGTTTGCTGCACGCGCCGGACCTCTACATGGAAAAAATTATTGTGGGGCCGCCGGCGAAGGGCGCGATCGATCTGGATGCGCCGCCGAAGGACAATTTGCGCGCGATTGCCCGGCGCTACGATCGCGATGTGGAAGACCTGGTGATCGTGGTGTTGGATCGTCCGCGCCACGAAAAATTGATCGCCGACATTCGCGAGGCGGGCGCGCGCATTCGGCTGATTTCCGACGGCGACCTTTCCGCCGGGATTTCAGCGGCCGTCCGCGGCACTGCGGTACACGCGGTGATGGGTACGGGTGGGGCTCCGGAAGGCGTGCTGACGGCAGCGGCGCTGCGCTGCCTGAACGGAGAAATTCTGGCGCGCTTAGTGGTCAGCAAGCCGGAACACCACGAACGGGTGGCGCAGATGGGTATTAAGGATCCGAAGCGCATTTACGAAACCGCGGACCTGGCCCCTGGCAAGAAGATTATTTTCGCGTGCACCGGCGTGACTGGAGGCGGCTTGCTTGACGGTGTTTCATTCTTCCGCGATGGAACGCGGACTCACTCATTGATCATGACGCTGGCCGAGGCGGAAGTGCGCTTTATTGACTCCGTGCATCTCGACCGGCATCCGGGTGTAGAAGTTCGGTTTAATTAGCGCTTGAGCCGATGTCGAGGCCTTCCGGCATGAAACATTTTGGGCTTGGCTTTCGTATCTTTGGGTAGCCGCCATAATTAGGGAGAACTCTGAGATTCATGTCTAGCGCTGCAGGAAGGCCGCCCGTGGTTCCGCCTCCGGTCCGTCAGGACCGGTCAACTGCCCTATGGTGGATTTTGGGCATCGTTGGCGGGGGGATTGTGGTGATGGTTGTGCTGGGCCTGGTACTGGCCGGGTTCGTGTTGCGTAATTCGCGGCTGGATAAGGAAGGGAAGAACGTCGATATTCAGACCCCGGTTGGCGAGTTAAAGGTCGATAATAATCAGAACCACGCCTCAGGATTGCCGATTTATCCCGGCGCGACCACCAAGGGAAACGACGATCAGGCGAACCTGCAAATCCTGGCCGGCGCATCCGGAGTGGGACTGGCGGTGGAAACGTACTCAACCCCGGATTCGCTGGAGAAAGTAACGGCTTGGTACGCGCAGCGCCTGGGACCCACGTTTCGGCGCGAAAACCCCGGCGACAAAACGAAAAAACGCGCCATTAGTGTCGACAATGACTCTGACGTGTCGTTTGTCGACGATCATGGCAATGGCGCGCGGGTGGTTGGTTTGAAACAGAAAGATTCGACGGTGGAAATATCGTTGCTTCGCGTGGGTAAACGCGAAGCGCAGTAAGAGCAGAGCTTATAAACCGCAGCCGTCCGCAGTTCCGCAATCACAAACAGATTATTGAGGGAGGAATTGGAGGCAACGCAGCGTGCCGCATGGCGGTCGCCCCCCGCGTGATGCTGCTTTGAGCGCTACGAGCGGCATGGTCCGAGCCTGGCGCCCAATCGAAATTGGCGCGCCAGGTCGGAAACAATGTCGTCGAGTGGTATCGTGCCGGCTGCGGATCGGGTGCGGTCCGTTAGCGCGTCCGATTAGCGGTGGAGCGCCGTCGCCGTATGGCCCGCTTGCTGTTGACGGCGGGGCATGGCGTTGGCCATGCGATCCGAGGTCTGCGGCGGAAGCGGACGCATGCTGTGGTTGGTGCTGACGTGCTCGCTGATGGCCTGCAGCCTTTTGAGGATGCCTTGCCACTGCGTCCAATCCAACTGGCGCAAGTAGGGACGAAGACCCTGAATGAACGGATCCTCGAGAACCGTTTCTCCGTTGGTTTCCGGCACGAAGAAACGGTTCAGGCCGACGCCCAAAGCTTCGGCAATCTTCTCCAGAGTGCCCAGACTCGGCGTCATCTGCCCGCTCTCGATCCGCGACAAGTAGGATCGGGAGACGCGCGAACGAGCCTGCAGTTGGCTCTGAGTCATGCCGCGTGATTCGCGCAATTGCCTGATACGCTGGCCGATGTTCTCCACCGTTTCGCGGTTGGGCCAGTTCTCAAACAATTGGCGGTCATCCCCCGGCAGATCGGTCGGCGTCGGTGAAGGAATCACAAACGAGACCTTGGGGGGCAGCAAGCGCAGACACCTACGGCAGTTGTCCGTACGGGTCCGATACTGCACGAGTCCGCAAACCTGGCAGCGGAGTACTTCACGTTCCATTTCCATTCTTACTTCTATGGCTTTTTCGGCCACAGGCTCTCCTCGCACACTAATCCGGCGATGAGAAGGGGAGGCACAGTTCGTAACAGGGGGAAGGCAGAAACGGCGCGGGGTGATTCTCCACGGGGTGCCATTTCTTGTCAAGCCCTTTTTTCTCGTCGCACGTTAGTGATTTTATCCCGTTCGCATCGCGTTCAACAAACAACGGCAGTTGCTATCCACGAAACCCAAAAAAGACGGTACGACTTTTGTTCGCCCGGACGTTTCGCGTCCGCTAACGAGATGAACACAACGCCATTCAACGTCATCGGCCGACGAATTGTGGCTGCCCTTCGTAGGTTCTTATCGTTCGCTCTTGTTTTTTGATGAGTTTTGCATCGTTACCGCATCTTTCAGCGCTGTTCGCGCGAAATTCCTGGCGAATCACTGATTGTGTTCAATCAATGACGCGAAGACTCGACGAATTGCGGACCAAAATGGTTCAAATCGAGGCAGCCGTCGTGCGTGACGTCGACGCTGGCTCCGATTTCTCGGCCGGGCCGGCGCCGAGCTGGTTCTAGGTCTCCTAGAACTGCCCGGTACAACTGGCGGATGCTACTTTCTCTCTGCTGCGGCACGATTCGTTAGCCCTTCTTAACGACCCGGCGCGTTTCCGCCGCCGGATTCATCCTTTGCAACGAAGATGCCAATTCGTCGAAGCGTGTGGAGGTTCCCTACGCTGGCTCCGCTGGCGATGGTGCGTTACACTGCGCCTCGGAGCGATCGCGAATGCATAGCCGTGAAGATGCCTGGAAGCTGCTGTGTGAATACACGCAGGGCGAGAGCCTGCGCAAGCACGCCTTGGCGGTGGAGGCGTGCGTCCGAGCGTACGCCCAGAAATCGGGGGCCGATGAAAACTTATGGGGCAATACGGCGCTGCTGCATGATTTTGACTACGAGCGCTGGCCGAATGACGCGCACAGCGCGACTGAGGAGCACCCCTTCGAAGGCTCAAAGATCCTGCGCGAGCACGGGTATCCAGACGAGATGATTCACGCGATTTTGGGCCATGCGGACTACTGCAACGTGCCGCGGACTTCCCCGCTGGATAAGACCCTGTTCGCTTGTGACGAGCTAGCCGGCTTCCTGACGGCCTGCGCGCTGATCAAGCCGAGCAAGAGCATTCACGAGGTGGAAGCAGCGTCGGTGAAGAAGAAGCTGAAGGATAAGGCGTTCGCGCGCGGCGTGAGCCGGGATGATGTTTACAAGGGCGCCGACGAATTGGGCCTGCCGCTGGATGAGCACATCGCGTTTTGTATTGCGGCGCTGCGCGGGGTGGCTGCGCAATTGGGTTTGAACGGTGTTTCTTCGGCGGAAGCTAAACCAGCGGCGGGCTAGGAGTCCTACATTTCGCAGTCTAGGCGCGTTCCAAGCGAAAGGTGTAGCATCCGGCGGTGGTGCTGCGGACGTGGATGTAGTCCACCTCGGGACGAAGGAATAGTTTGTTGATAGTCGCTTGTGCGTCGTGCGGGCCGACGTATTCCTGGGCCAACAAGCGCCTGCCGCGTGCATAGGCGTTCAAGGTACGCGGGCTGCTCATCAAGCGCATGGGGATCCCCGCCGTTTCCACGTATCTTTCACAGCCGTCCGCGTGAATGTAGACCGGCCCGGGCAATGGCAATTTCTCGGTCTCCGCGAATGGATCGAGGGTGAAAAGCGCGGCGCGCTCCCTTCCCTGGGCGATCCAATCGAGACAGTGCCGGCAAGGCAGGCCTTCTGCCGCTGGCTCGGTGTGCACCGGGAATCCGAACTGTGGATCGTTTGGATTTTTTCGGATGGCGTCGGCGAGGTACGTTGAGATAGCGACTACGCGAATCGAGTTCATTTTAAATTTCCTTGTTGAATTATTTGCGGCCTGAATACGGCCGCAAATGAGTTTGCCGAAATGCGCGGCGCGCGGCTATCCGCATTTTGCGTTCAAATTTTCCCAAGCGAAATGGATTTATCCTCAGGAAGCTGTGCATAAATTTCCTCAGGCCGAAACAGATTTCGGGCTTGGTGCTAAAATCCGCGTCCCGATGGAGAAAGCTGAAAACTTTTTGGGCGGCATGCTGCGCCAATTGAAGCGTCCGGAAGCGGCAGTCGCCTGGCTTTCCGGCGTATGGCCACAGGTGGTGGGCCGCACGATCGCCGCGCACACCCGTCCGGTGCGTTGCGCCGGCGGATGCCTGGAAGTGGCGACGGACGGCAAGCCCTGGCGCGTGCAGCTGGAAACCATGCAGAAAGAATTTTGCGCGCAGGTCAATCGCAACTGGGGCGGCACGCTGGTGCGGGAAGTGAAATTCGTCCCGGCAACGCGACTGCGCCATATCTCGCACGAGTTTGACAACGATCACACCCCGTTTGTTCGCCGCCGAAAACCCTAAGTCAGATCAAGGCCGAACCGCGTTGCGCGCATTCTTGTGCGCCTCGTTGAGCTGCGCTTGCGCTCTTGCATCGATGTACTAAGATGGTTGGGCAAGCTCGATCCACCACGCCATCGGAGATTCGTTTCGCATATGAAGATCAGTAAGGAAGATGTGCTGCGAGTCGCGCAGCTCGCCCACCTGGAACTGTCGCCGGCTGAGGTGGAGCTGTATCGCGGGCAGCTGGACGAAATCCTGAACTACATCGCAAAGCTTGAGCAACTGGACGTGACGCAGGTGGAACCGCTGTCGCAGGTGCTGCCGATGGCTGGCGCGGGTAATGCCGCGACTGCACCGGGCGTTGAACTGCGTGACGATGTGGTGGGTCCCTGCGACGTGGCGGACGCCGTTCTAGGCCAGGCGCCCGATGCGGCCAAGCCTTTCTTTCGCGTACCCAAGGTGATCGAACGGTGAGCGCGGCGCCGAATTGGACAATTGCGACCATCCGGGAAGCGCTCGCAGCCAAGAAGGTATCGGCGCGCGAGCTGACCAAGACGTACTTCGACCGCATCGCCAGCCAGAATCCGGAGCTGAACGCCTATTTGGCGCTATCGCCCGAGCGCGCCTACGCCCAGGCCGACCGCATCGACGCGAAGGTCGCCAAGGGCGAGGCGTTGCCGCCCTTGGCTGGCGTGCCGACAGCTATTAAGGATGTGCTGAGTACGACCGGAACCAAGACCACATGCGGGTCCAAGATACTCGAGAACTATACGCCTCCGTATGATGCGACGGCCGTGGCACGCCTGGACGCTGCCGGAGCGGTTCTCTTGGGCAAGACGAACTGCGATGAGTTTGCCATGGGCAGCTCAAACGAGAACTCAGCGTACGGTCCCGTACGGAACCCGGTGGCACCTGACCGGGTCCCTGGAGGCTCTAGCGGAGGCTCGGCGGCAGTGGTGGCAGCCGGTATGGCCGTCGCTTCGCTGGGGACGGACACCGGTGGGTCGATTCGTCAGCCAGGCGCGTTCTGCGGGATTCCGGCACTCATGCCAACATACGGCCGCGTTTCCCGTTATGGGCTGATTGCTTTCGCGTCCTCGCTGGATCGAGTAGGCCCTTTTACTACCAACGTAGCGGATGCGGCTGCCGTGCTTTCTGCCATCGCAGGGCACGACCCTGCGGATTCGACGTCTGCACCGATACCGGTGCCCGACTACGCGGCAGACGCCCGCAAGCCTCTACACGGGCTTCGCATCGGGGTGGCAGACCAGTATTTCGGAGACGGTCTGGACGCGTCGGTCAAAGGCAAGATTGAGGCGGGAATTCGGCTGCTGGAGAGCTTGGGTTGCGTCCGGGTCCCCATACAGATGGCCCACACCGAATACGCGATCGCTAC
The DNA here is from genome assembly GCA_963847695.1 of uncultured Acidobacteriota bacterium. GTDB lineage: Bacteria > Acidobacteriota > Terriglobia > Acidiferrales > UBA7541 > Palsa-295. The sequence continues at coordinate 24,735 of CAWKAX010000010.1, forward strand.
CTACTATATTGTTGCGACGGCGGAGGCTAGCTCGAATCTAGCTCGATATGATGGAGTGCGATATGGATTGCGTGTTCCTGGGACGACTCTGACCGACATGTATCGCAAGACTCGCGAGCAGGGCTTCGGGCCAGAGGTGAAGCGGCGAATTATGTTAGGAACCTACGCGCTTTCGGCTGGCTACTACGACGCGTACTATTTGCGAGCGCAGAAGGTTCGAGCGTTGATAGCCCGCGATTTTTCGGAGGCGTTTAGCAAAGTCGACGTCATTATTACACCCACCACTCCTACACCCGCGTTCAAGCTGGGCGAGAAAACAGCAGACCCACTGCAAATGTATCTCGCTGATATTTATACGGTTACGGGATCGCTGGCCGGTATTCCGGGGATTTCGGTTCCGTGCGGCAAGGTGGAGGGCGGCCTGCCGGTAGGGATGCAGATCTTCGGTTCGCATTTCGACGAAGGCAAAATTTTGCGAGTGGCCGCTGCATTTGAATCGGCGGGTGGATTCGCCATTTAAAGTCCGCGAGCTACACCTAAATAGAATGAAGCGTCTGGATCCGACCATCGCGTTTCTCGCAAAATCGCGCGCCCGATTTTTGGCCACGGCAGACCAAATTCCTGATGCTCGTTGGCTCGAACCTCCAGCCGAAGGGTGTTGGTCGGGGTCGGAAGTGGTCGCCCATGTCGCGACGATTGAAGAGGCGATCATCAATGGCTGCGGAAAGGCCCTGCAAAAGGCGCCGTATCCGGTGCCAGCGCTGAAGAAAATCCATCTACCGTTTGTGCTTACGCTATGGCGGGGCAGAAAAATCCGCAGCACAATTCCTACTCCTGCCGAACGCATTGGCGATCGCACCGTAGCTTATAAGGCGATTGCCGAGGTCCGCCATCGCTCGCTCGCTTTTATCGCAGAGCATGGCGACCGCGACCTGAGCGCCTATCGCTTCCCGCACCCCATATTTGGCAGCCTCAACCTCTACGATTGGTATCGATTCATCGGTTACCACGAATTACGACACCGGAAACAACTCCGTGAACTTGTAGAAATATTCCATCGTTAGTCTTATTTTTTCTCTTTGAGCGACAAATGTGGAGTCGCCGGTTTCGGGACGTTTTCGCCTGTACCGGCATCAAATAACTGAAAGAGCGAGACTTCGTTCACGTCATAGCCACCGATAGTTTTGAATGGTCAAACGGAAGGGCTATTGCAAGCGACGTATGCGCCAGTTATTTTTAATGTGTCATCGTGAAACGCGGAGCCGAACCCAATGGTCCGAATCAAGTCGAGCCAGAAGATTTTCACGGAAGACGAAGTCGTACGATTGACCGGCATCTGCGCCGATCACCTGCGTAATCTGGCGCGCAATAAGCACCTGGGCTCCATCGCCCGGGCCGCCGAAGCCGCGGGAGTGGAAGCCGAAAAGTGGCTCTTCTCCAACTCGGATTTGATGATCGTGACGGTGTTGCAGTCCCGCTGCGACCACTAGCTCGAGGAGACTTCGTTCAAAGCATTTCTGCGTCTGAAACTAGCACTCTCGCCCCCTGCTCCTTGCGTTTTTTGTACCGCCTCTCACAAAACTCCGGCTCAAAATGTGGCATCCTAGTTATTCGGTAGGGTTTAACTTCGCACGGACGAACCGATAATTTCAGGACGGGATGAAATCGAACCAAAAGTTGAGGCTATCCAGGGGCCGGTTCACGCGCAGTTGGCCGTCACTGAGTGGATTTCGCCTGCCGCTGGCCGGTTTGGCGCTGCTGCTCGCGGCTTACCCGGGTGCTGCCAGGCCTCAAGATCAGAAGCCCCCAGATGCCGCGCGATCGCAAGCTTCCGCGCCGCCTGCGCCTGCGGCCTTGCCTCGCGGGAAAAAGCTGATGCTGAAGGACGGGACGTTTCAGCTGGTGCGCGAATATCACGTCGAAGGCGACCGGGTGCGCTACTACAGCATCGATCAGATGCAGTGGGAGGAGATTCCTGAACCGCTGGTCGACTGGGACGCGACTCGAAAAGTGGAAATCGGCGAAGGGAAACGCAATCTGGACATGATCGCTGAGGCAAGAAAGTCAGAGGCCGCGCGCAACGCCGAGCCGTTGGACGTGGACGCCAGCATCGAGATCGCGCCGAAGGTGTTCTTGCAGGGCGGCGCAGGCCTGTTTGAATTCGACGGCAAAGCGATCTATCCGCTGGCGCCGGCTGAGCCGGACATCAAATACAGCATGAGCCAAAGGGTGAAGCAGGTGCTGGTGCCGATCCCGATCATTCCGACGCGCCACACGGTTTCGCTGGACGGCGAACATGCTAAATTCCGAACGCACAGCACTTCACTGGAATTTTATATGCGGACGGCTGATGGCCACGAACCCAACCTCGAATTGATTCGCGCGAAAGTGCATGGCGGTAAGCGTTCGCTGGAAAATCTGGATCAATTGTTCGGGCAGAAGCAGGCCTCGGGGCGCATCGCTTTGCCGCTGCTGCGCTGGGAGATCGCGCGAGGCGTGTACCGCTACACGATTTATGCATCGCTCGAGCCGGGCGAATACGCGGTGGCCGAAACCATCGAATCGGGCGGAACGAATGTTTTTCTATGGGATTTTGGGGTGGATGGCGCAGCCGCCGAAGGCAAACCGCAAAAGCAATAGGAACGATGCTAGGTTGGTGACGGTTGCGGAATGCGTTCGGTGAGCAAAGTGGCCAGCGCGGAGATATGAAACGGTTTTTGCAGCATGGCCGCGCCATTTTCCGAGAATCTCTCGGTAGTGTCGGTGTCCAGCAGCGCGCCGGTCATGAAGATGAATTTGGTATTCGCGGTCCGCGGCAACGCGCGGGCCTTCTCGAAAAACTGCCCGCCATTTTGTCCCGGCAAATTGAAATCGCAAATTATAAAGTCGTAGGAGTGATTGGCCAAGTGGGCCAGGGCTTCCTCCGAGCTGGGCGCGCCTTCCACCGTCATACCGCGCGCGGTTAGTCCCTCCTGCACGATTTCCCGGATGCTTTCCTCGTCGTCGACGACGTAGACCGAATGGCCTTGCAGCAATTCCGAACCGGGCAGAGCTCTCAGCTTGCTTGTAGCGCGAGAACCCGTTGTCGTCGCTGGGTCCGCAGCGATGTCCGGCTCGATTAACGCCGGAAGAATCACGCAGACTGCCGCTCCTTCCCCCGGGACGGAATCGACGTCGATGCTGCCGCCATGTTCTTTGGCGATGGCCAAGGCGATGGTCAGGCCCAGGCCGGTGCCGCCGCCCGGGCGCTTGGTGGTGAAGAACGGATCGAAGATCTTCGATAAATTCTCTACCGGGATTCCGGGCCCTTCGTCCTTGAAGGTAAAAGTGACTTTGCCATCGGCATGAGCCAAGGCGATGTGGATGGTTCCGCGGTCTTTCGCGGCGGTGATGGCCTGTTCGGCGTTGGCAATTAAGTTGACGAAGACCTGCTGCAAGAGCCGGGGATCGGCTTCGATGAACGGCAAATCCGCGGCGGACTTCACCTCAACATTGACGTTTTTCTGGCGCAAAGCCTCGGTGTGCTGATCCACTACCCGCTGCAGAATTTCCCGCGGATGAATTTTCTGGCTGGCGAGCGCCGAGGGACGAGAGAAAGCCAGCAGGTTTTGGACGATCCCTGCAGCGCGACGGGCTTGTTTTAGAATAATGTCGGCTTGGCGGCGGGTCACTTCGTCGGCTGCGCGATCGCGAATTAAATCGCTGACGCCCAGAATGGCGGTCAGCGGATTGTTCAATTCGTGGGCTACACCGGACATCATTTCGCCCATGGCGGCCAGTTTCTCTTTTTGCAGCTTCTGTTTTTCAGCCTCTTTCGCACCGGTCACATCGCGGGCGGAGGCGACGATGCCGCTGATTTTCCCGTTCGCGCCGTACAAGGGGGAAACGCTGGCGCGCAACATGCGCCAGGTGCCATCGGCGTGGCGGGTGCGGTATTCGAGCTGATCGTGGCGCAGATCTTCCTTGACGAATTTTTCCAGCGACGACTCCAAGCGCCGGACGTCGTCGCGGTGAGCCAGCGTGATCAGGCTCTTGCCGATCACTTCATCCGCGGAGTGACCGAGGAGTTCCTGAATGCGCGAGCTGACGAAGGTGAATTTGCCGTTCAGATCCAGCACGGCGATCATTTCAGGAAAATTGGCGACCAACTGCCGGACGAATTCTTGCTCCTGGCGCAAGCGTTCTTCGACCTCGATGCGCTCGGTGATGTCGACCAACGTACCCTGGATACGGATCAGTTGGCCAAACGAATCCCGGATAGCAAAGCCGGAGGCCAGACAATGAATTTCGCTGCCGTCGCGGCGGCGAAAGATGACGTCCACATCCTGAATCGAGCCCTTGTCCATGATGCGCTGGACCAGCACGTCTCGCTGGACTGGATCGGCATAACGCTCGCGGAAATTCTCGCGCTGCAATTCTTCCTTGGTGGTGAAACCGAGCATGCGTACCAGGGCCGGATTGGCGTCGAGCAGCCTGCCATCCGGGCTGGTAAAGAAAATGCCCTCGCGCAACGATTCGAAAAGCTCGGTGAAGCGGAGCTCCGACTGGTGTTGGGAGGTGACATCGCGGGCCCAGCCGCTGACCGAATCACCGCGGCCCTCTTCGCGTACCAGTTGCAACCAGCAATCGTAGAAGTGCGTTTGCTGATCGCGCTTGAAGCGAACCGACACCCGACCCTGCCAGTGGCCGGTGGCCGCAATATTGGGGAGAGCCGCGGCGGCTTGCTTTAAGGTTGGTTCGGCGAGGAATTCGTCGAGGCGGTGACCGATGAGGTCGGCGAAGGCGACGCCCAGAATACTGGCGAGGCGCCGATTCGCCACGCGAATTTCGCCGTCGAGGGAGATGGTGAAGACGGCGTGATCGAGGCTGTCGATCAGATCCCGATAATTCAGCTGCGATTTCGAAATGAGGTCTACCAGCGTGGGAGACAGCGCGGCCGGCGGACGCGCGTCGGCGTGAGGTTTCTCCTGAGCTGGGTCGCGAGTGGGCATCGTCAAAGAAGCGCTGCACCGCAGGTTCGGTGGCGCAGGGCTACCTGCTCCTCTAATTTTATCGAGTCAGTCGGCGGGCAGGCGAAATAAACGGGCGGCGTATGCCAAGTTGCTCAACAGCACGAAAGTTACTGGCGGGAGTGGGACTTAGGGCAGACAAATCCTGAGCGAAGCGTCGCTGCAAAAAAAAAGGCGCCCGATACTCCGGGCGCCTTTTGATTCGTGGCTGTAGCGTTTATCTAGTTTTCCGCGACTGCATCGGAATCCTTGCGGAGGAAATCGAGCGCGGCCGCTTCTTCCGGCGTGAGCTCGGGTTCCACCTGCTGCGGTTCTTCCCGCGGGATCTCGGTGAGCAGTTGGATGTTGCGGTAGCGCTCGAGACCGGTTCCGGCGGGAATCAGCCGGCCCATGATCACGTTTTCCTTCAAGCCGCGCAGGTAATCGATCTTCCCGGAAATGGCCGCTTCGGTAAGGACGCGGGTGGTTTCCTGGAAGCTCGCCGCGGAGATGAACGAATCCGTAGAGAGCGATGCCTTGGTGATGCCGAGGAGCAACGGACGGCCGGTGGCCGGACGCCCGCCATCGTGAATGACCCGGTCGTTCTCTTCGCGGAAGCGGAACTTGTCCACCTGCTCCTCGAGAAGGAACGTGGTGTCGCCCACGTCTTCGACCTTCACCCAGCGCATCATCTGCCGCACGATGCACTCAATGTGCTTGTCGTTAATATTCACGCCCTGGAGCCGGTAAACTTCCTGAATCGAATTGACCAGGTAAGCCTGCGTGTACTTTTCGCCCAAGACAGCGAGAATGTCGTGCGGGTTGAGCGGTCCATCGATCAACGGCTCGCCCGCCGCAACGTGTTCGCCTTCCTGAACGTTAATGTGCACGCCGCGCGAGATCGAATATTCCTTGATGGTCTGCGCGATGCCCTTGCCTTCCTCGCTCTCGACGTAGATCTTGCGCTGGCCCTTGACGATTTCGCCGTACTTCACGACGCCGTCGATTTCGCTGATGACCGCGGGATCCTTGGGCTTGCGGGTTTCGAAGAGTTCGACGACACGCGGCAAACCGCCGGTGATGTCCTTGGTCTTCGTGGTTTCGCGAGGAATCTTCGCGAGCACGTCGCCCGGCTGGACTTCGTCTCCATCGACCACCATCAAGTGAGCGCGTGAAGGCATCAGGTACTTCTTCACGCGGCCCTGCGCTCCACGGATGTTGATGGTGGGCTGGTGTTTTTCATCGCCCGGCGGCAGCGTGACAACCAGCTGCGACAATCCGGTGACTTCGTCCACCTGTTCGTCGATGGTGATACCCGGTTGCAGGTCCTTGAACTGAACCGTGCCGGCCGTTTCGGTGAGGATCGAGAAGGTATACGGATCCCACTCGCACATGGTCTGTCCGAGAGTGACCGGTTGCCCGTCTTCGACCTTCAAGCGCGCGCCGTATACGACATGGTGGCGTTCTTTTTCGCGTCCCTTTTCGTCGACCACGGCAATCAAACCGGAGCGATTCATGGCCACGATTTGTTTGCCACGGCCTTCGACCACTTTCAGGTCGATGAACTTGACGAAGCCGTTGTTGCGGGCGTCCACTTTCGATTGCTCGGTGACTCGCGTCGCCGTGCCGCCGATGTGGAAGGTACGCATGGTCAACTGGGTGCCAGGTTCGCCGATGGACTGAGCCGCGATGACGCCGATGGCTTCGCCCATTTCGACGAAGCGACCGGTGGCCAGGTTGCGTCCGTAGCAACGTCCGCAAACTCCGCGCCGCGATTCGCAGGTCAACACCGAGCGAATCTTGACGCGCTCGATGCCGGCCGCCTGAATCGTATTGGCCAGTTCTTCGGTAATTTCCTGGTTGATCTCGACCACGACGTTTCCTTCGTAGTCTTTAATTTTTTCGAGTGAAACGCGGCCAACGACGCGGTCGCGCAACGGTTCGACTTCGACGCCGGCTTCGAGAATCGGTTCCACGTAGATTCCGTCGGCGGTGCCGCAATCGAATTCGTTGATGATCACGTCTTGCGCTACGTCGACCAAACGCCGCGTGAGGTAGCCCGAATCGGCGGTCTTCAAAGCCGTATCGGCCAAGCCCTTACGAGCGCCGTGAGTCGAGATGAAGTACTGCAACACGGTCAGCCCTTCGCGGAAGTTGGAGGTAATCGGCGTTTCGATAACTTCGCCCGAGGGCTTGGCCATCAAACCGCGCATACCGGAAAGCTGACGGATTTGCTGTTTCGATCCGCGAGCTCCGGAGTCGGCCATGACGTAGACCGGGTTGATGATTCCCTCTTTGTCCTGACGTTCGAGGGCCTTAAACATTTCGTCGGCAACTTTTTCGGTGACGTCCGACCAAATGGCGATGACTTTGTTATAGCGTTCGCCGTTAGTGATGGCGCCGTCCAAGTATTGCTGCTGCACCTTGACGACTTCGTGCTCGGCGGCGTCGACCAACTTGAACTTCACGTTGGGGATAACCATGTCGCTGATGCCGATGGAAACGCCGGACTTGGTGGCGTACAAGAATCCGAGTTCCTTCAGCTTATCCAGGGCGACGACGGTCTTCTCGAGTCCGAAACGCAGGTAGCAATATTGAACCAGCGCTTGGATTCCCTTCTTTTTGAGCAAGCCGTTGACGAACGGCATGTCGGTGGGCAGGTGATCGTTGAAAATCACGCGGCCTACAGTGGTATGCAGGAACTGCTTATTCAGGTTGACGGGTTCGGTGTGTGAAACGTCCTGATCGTCGTACGCATTGGTCAGGTCGATCACTTCGCCCGAGTAACGCATGCGAATCGGAGTGAGCAATTCCACTTCGCCCGCATCGAGCGCCATCACGACTTCTTCGGGGGAACCGAAGGCGCGCCCTTCGCCCTTAGCCTTAGGCTTGGCCTTGGTCATGTAATAAATGCCAAGGACCATGTCCTGAGTCGGAACGGCGAGAGGATAACCGTTGGCCGGAGACAAGATGTTGTGCGAAGCGAGCATCAAGACCGAAGCTTCGACCTGCGCTTCCGGTGACAGCGGAATGTGTACCGCCATCTGGTCGCCGTCAAAGTCGGCGTTGAACGCGGTACAAACCAGCGGGTGAATGCGGATGGCCTTACCTTCGACCAAGACCGGTTCAAACGCCTGAATGCCCAGACGATGCAAGGTAGGAGCGCGGTTCAGCAACACGGGATGTTCGCGAATGACGTCTTCGAGAATGTCCCAGACCACCGGTTCCTGCGCTTCGACCAATTCCTTGGCCTGCTTGATCGTGGTGCAGTGTCCCGCAGCTTCCAGCTTGTGATAGATGAAGGGCTTGAACAATTCGAGCGCCATCTTCTTGGGCAGACCGCACTGGTGCAGCTTCAATTCCGGTCCGACCACGATGACCGAACGGCCGGAGTAGTCAACGCGCTTGCCGAGCAGGTTCTGACGGAAACGGCCCTGCTTGCCCTTCAGCGTATCGCTCAAGGACTTCAGCGGGCGGTTGTTGGTGCCGCGCAGAACGCGTCCGCGACGGCCGTTGTCGAACAAAGCGTCAACCGCTTCCTGCAGCATGCGCTTTTCGTTACGGACGATTACGTCCGGCGCGTGCAATTCCATCAGCTTCTTCAACCGGTTGTTGCGGTTGATGACGCGACGGTACAGGTCGTTCAAATCGGAAGTGGCAAAACGGCCGCCATCCAGAGGCACCAGCGGGCGCAATTCCGGCGGAAGGACCGGGATCACGTCGAGAATCATCCATTCCGGCTTGTTGCCGCTCTTGCGGAAGGCTTCGAGGACTTTCAGGCGCTTGGCGAACTTGATGCGCTTCTGCAGGCTGGGGTCGATTTTCATCTTTTCCCGCAGCTCTTCGGAAAGCTTGTCGACTTCTACGCGGCGCAGCAATTCCTTGATGGCTTCGGCGCCCATGCCGGCGGTGAACTTGCCGAGGTGTTCCTTCTGCAATTCCCGCAGCTTGTCTTCGGGAATGATGTCCTTCTCTTTCAATTCCATGACTTCGCCTGGATCGATGCAGACGAAGGTCTCGAAGTACAAAATGTGCTCGAGGTCGCGCATGGTGATGTCCAGCAAATAGCCGATGCGGCTGGGCAAACCCTTGAAGAACCACACGTGGGAGCAGGGCGAAGCCAGCTCGATGTGGCCGAGGCGTTCACGGCGAACCTTGCTCAGCGTGACTTCGACGCCGCACTTATCGCAGATCACTCCGCGATGCTTCATGCGCTTGTATTTTCCGCACAAACATTCCCAGTCGGTGACCGGGCCAAAAATCTTGGCGCAGAACAATCCGTCGCGTTCCGGCTTGAAGGTGCGGTAATTGATGGTCTCCGGCTTGGTTACTTCGCCGTGGGACCAGGACCGAATCTTTTCTGGACTCGCCAAGCTGATGCGAATGGAATCAAAATCCGCGATCTGGCTGGCACGATCATATGGGCTCGAACGGTACAAGGGCTGATCCTCCTGTCCTGGCAGCGCCAGGACTAAAAACCAGTTACAAGGAAATCGGACGCTGCGCGGAAGATCTCCGCGCAGCGCAGGCGTCAGTTAGTCGGCAGCTTCAACTTTTTCCAGCTGCGGTTTCTGCCGCTTCATCAATTCGATGTCCAGGCACAGGGACTGCAATTCGCGGACGAGCACGTTGAACGATTCAGGCACGCCCGGCTCGATGCCCGGCTCGCCCTTCACGATGGCCTCGTAGATCTTGGCGCGGCCATACACGTCGTCCGACTTGGCAGTCAGCAATTCCTGCAGGATGTGCGCCGCGCCGTATGCTTCGAGCGCCCACACTTCCATTTCTCCGAATCGCTGTCCGCCGAATTGCGCCTTGCCGCCCAGAGGTTGCTGCGTGATGAGCGAATAGGGACCGATGGACCGGGCGTGAATCTTGTCGTCCACCAAGTGAGAGAGCTTCAGCATGTAGATGTAGCCGATGGTCACCTGTTGGGCGAACAAGTCGCCGGTCATGCCGTCGTAGAGCGAAATCTTGCCCGACTCCGGCAATTCGGCAAATTGCAGCAAGTGGCGAATGTCCGCTTCGCGGGAGCCGTCGAAAACCGGCGTGGCGAACGGCACACCTTCGCGGAAGCTGTGCGCGAGGTCCAGGATTTCGTCGTCATCCAAACCGGCAATGGTCTTCCACACTGCCGTGGGACCAAACGCATCCTTGAACCACTTGCGAACGCCTTCCGCACGCGTTTCCTTGTCGAGCAGCTTCCCGATCTTCTCGCCGAGTTCTTTCGAAGCCCAGCCGAGATGCGTTTCGAGAATCTGTCCGACGTTCATACGCGAAGGAACGCCGAGCGGGTTGAGCACGATTTCTACCGGCGTGCCATCCGGCATGTACGGCATGTCTTCCTTCGGCACGATGCGCGCGATGACGCCCTTGTTACCGTGGCGTCCGGCCATCTTGTCGCCGACGGACAACTTACGCTTCATGGCGATGTAGCACTTGACCAGCTTGATCACGCCAGGAGGCAGTTCGTCGCCCTTCTTCAGCTTGCCGATACGTTCATCGGTGATCTTGCGCAACACATCGATCTGGCGCGAGGTCATTTCTTCGATCTCGTCGATCTTTTCGATGAGCAGCGGGTCTTTATCGTTGAGCCGCAGGCGCTTCAAATTGCGGGTGGACACCTTTTCCAGAATGTCCCGCGTCAATTCAGTGCCTTTGACCAACAGCTTCTTGTTGGTACGCTCGTCGTGCAGGTCGGCTACCAGAGTCTGGCCGCCGAGCAGGTCGTTCAAGCGCTTCAGGCGTTCGTCGGTCAAGATGCGGATTTCGTCGCCCAGGTTCTTTTCGAGTTTGGCCACCTGAGTGGCTTCGATCGACTTGTGACGTTCGTCCTTCTCCGCGCCCTTGCGGCAGAAGATCTTCACGTCGACGATGGTGCCTTCAATACCCGGCGGGCAGTAGAGCGAAGCGTCGCGAACGTCTCCGGCCTTTTCACCGAAGATGGCGCGCAACAACTTCTCTTCCGGAGTCAGCGTAGTTTCGCCCTTGGGCGTCACTTTGCCGACCAGGATGTCGCCGGACTTGACCGTGGCGCCGATGCGGATCACACCACTTTCGTCCAGATTTCGCAGGAAACTCTCGTTGATATTGGGAATATCCCGCGTGATTTCTTCCGGACCCAGCTTGGTATCCCGCGCTTCGATTTCGTATTCCTCGATGTGAATCGAAGTGTAGTAATCCTCTTCGACCAGCTTTTCGCTGACGAGAATCGCGTCTTCGAAGTTGTATCCGCGCCAAGGCAAGAAGGCCACCAGCACGTTGCGGCCAAGTGCGAGTTCGCCGCGATCGGTGCAAGGACCGTCCGCCAAAACCTGACCTTGCTTCACGCGGTCGCCCGCGCGAACCAAAGGCTTCTGGCTGATACAAGTGTTCTGGTTGGAGCGTTTAAATTTAGTGAGAAGGTAAATGTCCGACCCGACTTCGCGGCTGAGCACGCCGGACTGATCGGATTCCACACGCACGATGACGCGTTCGGAATCGACCTGGTCCACGATGCCGTCGCGACGGCAGACGATAACCGCGCCCGAGTCACGAGCAGTAACGCGTTCCATGCCGGTTCCGACCAGGGGAGCGTCGCCCTTAATGAGCGGCACGGCCTGGCGCTGCATGTTCGATCCCATCAACGCACGGTTGGCGTCGTCGTTCTCCAAGAATGGAATCAAGCTGGCAGCAACGGAAACAAGCTGCTTCGGCGAAACGTCGATGTAATCCACTTCCTCGCGGCTCTTCAAAACGAAGTTGCCCGCTTGGCGGCAGTTGACGAGTTCGGTCGTGATGCGTTCTTTTTCGTCGAGCGAAGCGTTAGCCTGCGCGACGACGTAGCGGTCCTCTTCCCAGGCGGAAAGATAGAAGCAATGCGCGTCCCACACGACGCGGCGCCGCTTCAATTCTTCGTTGGCGTCCTCTACTTTTTCTTTTTCGACGATTTCGCCGACTTTGAATTCGCTGTCGCCCGCGTTCACGATCTGCACGAAGTCAATGACGCGCCCGTTCTTCACCTTGCGGTAGGGTGATTCGATGAAACCGAATTCGTTGATCCGCGCGAAAGACGAGAGCGAGCTGATCAAACCGATGTTCGGTCCTTCCGGCGTTTCAATCGGGCAAATGCGGCCGTAGTGCGTCGGGTGGACGTCGCGGACTTCGAAACCCGCGCGCTCGCGAGACAGACCGCCAGGTCCAAGAGCGGAAAGACGCCGCTTGTGCGTGATTTCGCTCAAAGGATTGGTCTGGTCCATAAACTGCGAGAGCTGCGAGCTGCCGAAGAACTCGCGAATCGCGGCCATAACCGGCTTAGCGTTGACGAGGTCGTGCGGCATGGCCGTGGACATTTCCTGATACACCGACATCTTTTCCTTGATCGCGCGCTCCATGCGAACCAGGCCGATGCGGAATTGGTTTTCGAGCAGTTCGCCGACCGCGCGAACGCGGCGGTTGCCCAAATGGTCGATGTCGTCGACCGATCCGATGTTCTTGCGCAGCTTCAGCAAATACTTGATGGCCGCGACGAAGTCCGAAGGATCGAGGGTGCGCTTCTCCAGCGGAGTCTCGAGGCCGAGCTTGATATTGAACTTCAGCCGTCCGACCTTGCTGAAATCGTACTTGCGCACGTCGAAGAACATGCCGTTGAAGAGCGCCGTCGCGGTTTCGAGCGTCGGAGGATCTCCTGGGCGCAACTTGCGGTAGATTTCGATCAGCGCTTCCTTGGGCGAACGAATGGTGTCCTTTTCCAAGGTGCGGGTGATGATAATGCCGGTGTCGTCGCGTTCCGGGAAGCAGACGTCCACTTCCGTGATTCCGGCTTCGCCGATCGAGGCCCACATTTCCGCGGTCAGTGGCTTGTTGGCTTCGAGCAAAACTTCGCCGGTCTGGCGATTCACGAGTTCGCTGACCGTGACTGCGCCCTCGAGGTCAGCCGGTCCGATTTCGACCTGGGTCACGCGCGCCTTCGCCAATTCCTTGTACAAGGGATCGGTGATGCGCTTGTGAGCTCCAACCAGCGTTTCGCCGGTCTTGGGGTGCTTGATTTCCTTGGTCAGCTTGCGGTCGATCAGGCCTTCGGAAGCGTTCCAGTAGAGCTCGCCTTCGCGAGCGGTAATGCGCTCCACCTGATAGAAGGTGCGCAGGATGTCTTCATTCGACTTCAAGCCCAGGGCGCGCAGGAAGATCGAGCCCAGGAATTTGCGCTTGCGGTCGATACGCACGTACAGAATGTTCTTCGAGTCGTACTCGAATTCGACCCACGATCCGCGGTAAGGAATAATCTTGCCGAGGAAGTAGCTGCGGTTGTTCGAGCTTTCGAAGAACACGCCGGGCGAACGGTGCAACTGGCTGACGATCACGCGCTCGGTACCGTTGATGACGAAGGTTGCGTTTTCGGTCATCAGCGGAATATCGCCGAAGAAAACTTCCTGTTCTTTAATGTCCCGAATCGACTTGGCGCCGGTGTCCGGATCCTTGTCGTAAATGGTCAGGCGGATGGTGACCTTTAGCGGAGCCGAATAGGTCATGCCGCGTTCCTGGCATTCGTTCACGTCATACTTCAATTGCAAGGTGACCGGATCGCCGCACTTGTTGCAGAACGTCGGAGTATTTTTGTTGAACGTGCCGCACTTGGCACACAACACGTCGCCGGTTTTGTAGGGGTTGGTTACGACGGAAGCGCCGCAGCTGCGGCAAGTGGCGCGCAAGTGATGCAGGCCGCGCAAATGGCCGCACTTACACTCCCAGCTTCCGATCTGATAGTCGACGAAATCCAACTGCGAGAGGCCGCGGAAATCCTGAATCGGAAATACGGAGGCGAAAACCGACTGCAATCCCGAGTCTTCCCGCTCGCTCGGCAGCAATTCCATCTGCAAAAAGCGCTGATACGACTTCTTCTGCACGTCAATCAGGTTCGGAATTTCCACCGTGGTCTTGATTTTGGCGAAGTCCAGGCGGGCCCGTTCTCGATTGGCGCGATTACCGTTACGATTGCTCATGGACCATCCTCATAAATGATCTAACGCCGGAACGGACGACGCGGATAGACACCCGCCCCGTCAGTCCGGGTAGGACGTATGGTGAGGTTTCTTTTGTCAGAAAACTAAGAAGCACGCGCGTACGCGACTTCCTTCGCGGCTCTACCAGGTAGCGCGAGGGCCGCAGCGACGGGCAACTACTTAACTTCGACTTTCGCCCCGGCTTCTTCGAACTTCTTCTTGATCGTGGCCGCTTCGTCTTTGTTGATGCCCTCTTTTACGGTCTTGGGGGCGCCATCAACCAGGTCCTTGGCTTCTTTCAAGCCCAGGCTGGTGACTTCGCGTACGGCCTTAATCACGTTGATTTTGTTCGCGCCGACTTCGGTGAGGACGACGGTGAATTCCGTCTTCTCTTCCGCCGCGCCGCCCGCTGCCGCGCCGCCACCGGCCATCATCACCGGGGCTGCCGCTGCGGCGGAGACGCCGAACGCTTCTTCCAGTTTCTTGACCAGGTCCGAAGCTTCGAGCAGCGTCAAACCCTTGATTTCTTCCAGAATCGATTCCACTTTGCTAGCCATCGCTGTAACTTCCTCCTCAAATTAAAAGCTGGGTCGAACAAAAAGTCTGAAACAAAACCGATACTGCGAACTGCTCAGAAATTCGTGGCGCGGAAAACTTAAGCTTGCGCCGGTTCAGGTTCCGGAGCCGCCGCCGGTGGTGCTGCGGCCGATCCGCCAAACTTGTTGGCCTTGACTGCTTCGCTGGTGACTACCGCCAGGTTGCGCGGAACTGCGTTGATTACCGTAGCCAGGCGCTGGGCCGGAGCGTTCAGCATGAACATGATCTTGCTGATCAGCTCTTCCTTGCTCGGCAGCTCGGCTAGCTGCTTGATTTCCTGGATGGAGATGACTCGCCCTTCCACCCAGCCGGCGCGGAATTGAAACGCCGGAACATCCTTGGCGACTTTGGTCAGGATCTTGGCGAGGGCGACTGGATCGGTCTTGGTGTAGGCGATCGAGTTGGTGCCCTTCAGATTCTTCAGCAAGTCGCCGGCTGGCGTGCCTTCCATGGCGTGCTGCGCGACGCGATTCTTCAACACCTGGTAGTTGCCGCCCGCCGCTTCCACTTCGCGGCGCATCTTGCTGTCCTGCTCGACGGTGATGCCCTGGAAGGTCGAGAGGATTACGGTCGAAACCGACGCGAGCTCGAGTTTCAGCCCTTTGCCTTGTTCTATTTTTTCGGCCTTCTTCTTCATTGCCGCTAACTCCCTTTATTCTGGCTCACAAAATCTTGGCGCTACCTGTTTCTAAACTTAAGCCGCTACCGCGACCGCGGATTCCGCTTCCACTTCGTCGATCAGAATTCCCGGGCCCATGGTTGAGGTCAGCGTGATCTTCTTGATGAACTTGCCTTTCGCGGCCGCCGGCTTGGCCTTGATCACTGCCGCGAGTAACGCCGCCGCATTCTCCGCCAATTTGACCGCAGTAAAACTGATCTTGCCGACCGGCGAGTGAATCAGGCCGGTCTTATCGAGCCGGAATTCGACTTTACCGGCTTTGATTTCCGCAATGGCTTTCGCCACGTCGGCTGTTACCGTTCCGGTCTTCGGATTCGGCATCAAACCGCGTGGTCCCAAAACTTTTCCGAGTTTGCCGGCCGAGCGCATCATGTCCGGCGTGGCGATGACCGCTTCGTAATCCGTCCAGCCGCCTTGAATCTTTTCGACCAAGTCGTCGCCGCCGGCGAAATCCGCGCCCGCTTCCAGTGCTTCGCGAATCTTGTCGCCGCCCGCGATGACTACCACGCGCTTCGACTTGCCCAAGCCATGCGGCAGCACGACGGTGCCGCGAACCATCTGGTCGGACTGCTTGGAATCGACGCCGAGATTCAGAACCAGCTCTACGGTCTCGTCGAATTTAACGAAGTGCACCTTGCGCAGCAGCTCTGCGGCTTCTTCCAGCTTGTAAGGACGCGCTTCAACTTGCTTGCGCGCTCGATCGATATTCTTTCCGCCAACTTTTGCCGAACGACCCATCTGTTTTTCCCTCTCCTACGCGGTGGCGTAGTATGCGAGTCACTTCTAAAACTATTCGCTGACTTCGATGCCCATGTTGCGAGCGGTGCCCTTGATGGAACGGACCGCCGCTTCGAGGCTCATGGTGTTGAGGTCGGGCATCTTGACCTTGGCGATTTCTTCCACCTGCTTCAGGGTCAGTTTGCCGACTTTGTTGCGATTCGGTTCGGGCGAGCCCTTGACGATGCCGGCCGCGCGCTTCAACAGTTCGGACGCCGGAGGCGTCTTCATGATGAAGGTAAAAGTGCGGTCGCTATAGATAGTGACCAGCACCGGAATGATCATGCCGTCTGGCTCTTTGGCCGTCTTGGCGTTGAACTGCTTGCAGAAATCCATGATGTTGACGCCATGGGGACCGAGGGCGGTGCCGACTGGCGGCGCCGGAGTCGCCTTCATTGCCGGCAACTGCAATTTCACGACTGCATTGATTTTCTTGGCCATTCTTTTGTTCCTTTATCCTTGGAAGCGCGCTCGCGTATCGCTACGCGACTTTTTCAACTTGCGCAAAGTCTAGCTCGACCGGCGTGGAACGCCCGAAGATGGTGACTGAAACTTTCAGCGTCGAACGGTCGGAATTCACTTCTTCCACGACGCCAGTAAAATTGGCGAACGGACCTTCGCCGATGCGTACTTTCTCGCCACGATCGAAGGAAAGCTTGGGCTTCGGCTTTTCCGCGGTGGTGGTGGCCCGGTTTAAAATGTTTTGCACTTCTTCTTCGCTGAGCGGCGAAGGCGTCTGGCCGGAGCCGACAAAGCCGGTGACCCGCGGCGTCGACCGCACCACGTGCCAGGTGTAGTCGTCCATATCCATTTCGACCAGCACGTAGCCCGGATAGCACATCCGCGGCGAGATGACTTTCTTGCCGTTGCGGACTTCCACGACGGATTCGGTCGGGATGATGATTTGCCCGATCTTGTCGGTCAGCCCGAATGCCGCGACGCGGCCTTCCAGGCTTTCCTTCACTTTTTTCTCAAACCCGGAATAGGTGTGGACGATGTACCACTGCTTCGGCGTCGAGCTGCTGGGCGCGCCTTCGGCCTGTGGTTCCACGGGTTCCACCGCTTCCGAGCCTTCAGAGTTGCTTAGCATATTTTATCAGCCAGCCAATCCCGTGACCGAATAGCGTGTCAGTCAGGGCAAAATACAAACCAAAAAATGCGACGGTCAGGGTGACCACGATGGTCGTTGAAATTACGTCCGCGCGCGACGGCCAGTTCACCTTGCGCATTTCGACGCGCACGTCGTGGAAAAACGAGCGCAAGCGCTTCCACTGCGCGGTGGCTTTGCCCACCGGCTCCATCAACGCGAATCCGCTGACGTTCGCGTCGTTTACTTCTTGTTCCTTGTTGAATTTTGCCGCCTGCGCCATTTCAAAAACCGCCTTGGTCTTGCTCACTGCTTGCTGCTTCCTGCGAATCTGGCAGGGGAGGAGGGATTCGAACCCCCACTCTCGGTTTTGGAGACCGATGGTCTACCGTTAAACCTACTCCCCTACATTCGAGCCTGCGGCTCGAATGTAAGCTGGAGCCCGCAAGCGATGGCGGCGGAAAACTCTCGCCGGCACCATTTATTTCCGTCTACTTCACTTCCTTGTGCCCGGTGTGCTTTCTGCACGTATTGCAGAACTTCGAGGTTTCCAGCCGCTCGGTGTGCTTGCGGCGGTTCTTCGTCGTCGTGTAATTCCGGTTTTTACAATCGTTGCACTGCAGGGTGATGATTTCTCGCATATTTTGTACCGGCGCCCTCGGCGTTCATCGCTCGAGTTAGGAGCGAATCGGGCGGAACCGTCTCCTCAATTATTCGATGATCTCGGCGACTGCGCCGGCTCCTACCGTGTGTCCGCCTTCGCGAATCGCGAAGCGCAAACCCTTCTCCAGTGCTACCGGCGTGATCAGCGTGATCTCGCACGAAATGTTGTCGCCCGGCATTACCATCTCCACTCCGTCCGGCAACTTCACATCGCCCGTGACGTCCGTGGTGCGGAAATAAAACTGGGGACGGTAACCGGTGAAGAACGGCGTATGACGCCCGCCTTCTTCCTTGGTCAACACGTACGCTTCAGCCTTGAACTTGGTGTGCGGCGTGATCGAGCCGGGCTTGGCCAATACCTGGCCGCGCTCGACTTCATCTTTTTCCGTGCCGCGCAGCAAGAGGCCGACGTTGTCGCCCGCCATGCCTTCATCCAGCAGCTTGCGGAACATTTCGATCCCGGTCACCGTCTTCTTCATCGTCGGACGGAAACCTACGATCTCGACTTCCTCGCCCACTTTTACTTTGCCGCGCTCGATTCTTCCGGTCACTACCGTGCCACGGCCCGAGATCGAGAAAATATCTTCGATCGGCATGGCGAACGGCTTATCGATATCTCGTACCGGCTGCGGAATGTTCTTGTCCACCGCTTCCATCAATTCGATGATCGACGCTTCCCACTTCGGATCGCCTTCGAGTGCCTTCAAAGCCGAGCCGCGCACTACCGGCAAGGTGTCGCCCGGATACTGATAGCTCTTCAAGAGTTCGCGTACTTCCAGTTCGACCAGTTCCAGCAATTCCGGGTCGTCGACCATGTCGCACTTGTTCAGAAACACGCAGATATAAGGCACGCCAACCTGACGAGCCAAAAGAATGTGTTCACGAGTCTGCGGCATCGGACCATCAGTCGCCGCTACCACCAGAATCGCGCCATCCATCTGCGCCGCGCCGGTGATCATGTTCTTGACGTAGTCCGCGTGACCCGGGCAATCGATGTGCGCGTAGTGCCGGTTGGGCGTCTCGTATTCCACGTGCGACACCGCAATCGTAATTCCGCGTTCGCGCTCTTCCGGCGCGTTATCGATCGAATCAAACGCCCGGAAGGCTACTTTCGGGTTGTTCTTCGACAATACTTTGGTGATCGCCGCCGTCGACGTCGTTTTTCCATGGTCGATGTGACCAATCGTCCCGATATTTACGTGCGGCTTATTACGCTCGAATTTCTCTTTCGCCATCTGGTCTCACCCTCGTAGAAGGACTTCGCGGCCTGCGGCCACGACCATCAATGACTCACTGCACCACAAAACCACTTCTAAAAATTCAAAACCGCCTTCCCTGCGGGCCGCGCTATGGAGCGGGGGACGGGACTCGAACCCGCGACCATCTGCTTGGAAGGCAGAGACTCTACCACTGAGTTACCCCCGCTCATTCCGTTAACAACGCCCACCGAGCGATCTGCGAAGTTCACTTCCGTTTTCACCTTCGCTCCGCTTTCTTCGATCTGGAGCCTGGGACCGGGATTGAACCGGTGACCTCGTCCTTACCAAGGACGCGCTCTACCAACTGAGCTACCCAGGCGCGTTCCGGTTATCCGCGATGCTTACCGCCATTCAGAAACGTCGCCGGGCCGCCGCGCTTCTTTTTCGTTTGGAACTGGTGTCGCTGTAGTTCGCTGCGAAAACTTGCTCGTCTTGTCCAACCATTCGCGCCGTGTTTTGCGATGCAGTGGTGGACGGGGGAGGATTCGAACCTCCGTAGCCCGCAAGGAGCGGCAGATTTACAGTCTGCTGGTTTTAGCCACTCACCCACCCGTCCCGTGAAATCTTCCGGGACACAACTGCATCCCGCTCGTGCGACAGAACTGATCGGACCGCTGTACGGGGCACTTCGCAATGCAGAAAGGGCTCGTGTCCAGAGACACCAGCCCTAGCGCTCATGTCGCGAGGAATTCCATCCGCAACCCTGCTGAAAATATTCCCGGTACGTCAATCTCAGCTGGCGGAGGGAGTTGAACCCCCGACCCTCTGATTACAAATCAGATGCTCTACCAACTGAGCTACGCCAGCACTGGCAAACCGAGCGAAATTATCATACAGGCAATCAAATTGCAAGCAGGTTTGAATACCTACCGCAAAAGTATTGCCAGTGCCACACTTATCCGCTCTTCTTGATGTCTGGGCGTGTCCCATTATACAGCAATAGACGCGAATCTGGTCAATTCGATTTTTCCAGCCTACTGTTTCTCGGCCGGAGCCGCTTCGGGTTCGGGGGATGGCTTGGCAAACTGGCTGTCGGCCAGTTCCTGGTTATGGGTGACTTCGGTGAATTTGATGGTAAAGGCTGACTGGGCACTGGTCTGCTCGACGGTAAAGGGCAGCTTGATCCCGTCGACCTCGTGATAGTCCTTAATATCGGCAGTGAATTCCAAGGGGCCTTCGGGCGTGTGGCGATGGTTTACGCTGCGCACTTCGAGCCCGCTGGTCACGTCGAAATAGAGCTTGTCGTGTTCCCCGCCAGAGATTGGGGTGGCTTCCACTACGAACGTGTCGTGATCTCCGATTGTCTCGCGTCCGATGACGGACATGTTGGAATAGAGCTTTTTCAGGTCCAGCGCGTGGTAGAAATCCGATTCGCGCCTTTCGTCTTCGAGTTCGCCTCCGGCCAGCTCGCGCAGGCCATTCTTGGGATCGTCGGACCATGCGATGGCGCCGTCGAAGCCCTGCTTGATCATGGCTCCGCCCAGGTTGATCAGCACCAGGATAGAATTGGGCGCCTTCATGTGAACTTCGATGGTCCCGGACAGGTTATTCATGGCCGGAATCTCGATGGTGCCTTTGGATACCCGGGTATGCAGCTTGGCCCAAGCCTCGCGGCCCCCTATGGCGGCTACGTAATGCTTGAGGACCTCGTCCGCACTGGGCAGGGCTACAGTTGCGGCCGTCGGAGCGGAGCTCGGGAGCCGCGTTTGCCGGCGATTGCGCCATGAGCGACAGTCGCCGCCAAACAAGTCAGCGCGAGAGTGGCCGCCAATTTTCTAATCAGATTGCTCATGTTGCGAACTCTCCTCGCCGAATGTTTCGTTGAATCGCCCACTGGTGCTGCGATGAGTCCTTTGCCACCGCTGATTCTTCTACGCCATGCGCCATTCGAGACATTACACTATCGTCCCAAGCCATCTTGGTCTCGTTCTTTAGACGCAACGGACGACGGGTGAAATGATAAGCCATTTTAGCGAGAGACAACCAAATTCATGCCCATGAGCACAGCCAACCGGGTAGCCATCGTACTTGCCGTCATCGCGGCGCTGATTTTCATCGCGATCGGAGGTTTCATTTACTGGCAGCACCGTCCCCTGCCTCCCATGGTGACGGCCGTTCCGGGCGTTCCGCTAGCCGGCCCCGAACCTGACGTCTTGAGCGAACTTCCTTCGGACGCTCCTGTCATTGCCTATGTGGATGTAGTGGCGTTACGCAAGCTACAGAATTCGCCTTTGGCTGCAGTGCTTGGGCTAAGTTCCGGCGGACCTCAGGCCGATCGCGATTACGCAGCGTTTGTTAACGACACGGGTTTCGATTACGAGCGAGATCTCGACCATGCTGGCCTGGCGATGTGGCCCGCGGGGTTGGGCACGCCCAACAATCCCTTGGGCGACGATCGAGTGATCTCGATCGCCGATGGCCGCTTCGACCAGCAAAAAATAAAGGCCTACGCGTTGCGTAGCGGCAAGGTGAGCAATAACGGGAGTCTGGAAGTTTTGACCGTGCCGGGAAATCCGCCGGTTTCGCTCGAATTCCTGTCGCCCACGCGAATTGTGCTCGCCAGCGGAAAAAATCCTGCGGCGCTGCTTGCGGCCCTGCGCACCGACGGCTCCGGAACTCGCGATGCTGCGTTGCAATCGCGAATCGAGCGCGTCGCGGGCGCTCCAATCTTTGCGGTGGCGCGAACCTCGAATCTGCCATCGAGCTTCTATTCCAACTTTCGCAACGCTCCGCAACTCGACCAGCTGATTCGCAGCATCCAGGCGCTGACCTTGGCCGGGCAGCCTGATGGGCAAAACTTGCGCGTGGCGGTCGACGCGGAGAGCGATTCGATGAAGAACGCCATGCAGATTTCTTTTTTACTGGAAACCGGGCGCATGGCCGGTTCCATGGCTCTTTCCAGTCCCGACGCGAAGCGCCAGATGACGCGCGAGCAGATCGCCTTCCTGAATTCCCTGCTGAGCGATGCGCAGATTACGCACCGCGACAAACTGATTCGGCTGAATCTTACGATTACGCGCGACATGCTTGCGTCCGTATCCGGCCCGCCTGCAACCGCGCCGGCCGCCAAGAGTGCCAAGCCCGCGCACGCTGCTGCCAAGTAGGCGAACGCCGACCTCGCAAACACTTGTCGCTATTCAGTTTTTGGGCCGGAAATTCCTACAGGAAGAAAAACGAGACTAGTCAGCTGCTGCGGTCGCAGTGGCTGCGGTGCTCAGGTAACGCCAGGGGTTAACCGGAGTATTGTAAATTCGAACTTCGTAGTGCAGGTGCGGACCAGTCGACCGTCCGCTGTCACCTTCAAAACCGATGATGTCGCCGCGCTTCACTCGCGTGCCGGCGTGGGTCTGAAAGCCGGAAAGATGTCCGTACCAGGTGGTGACGCCGAAGCCGTGGTCGATTACCACCAGGCGGCCGTAACCGGCGCGCTGTTCCATCACCAGCACCACGCCATCGGCAGTGGCGCGCACGCCGTCACCGTAGTGCGAAGCAATGTCCATGCCCGCGTGAAACGCGCCTTCTCCGCTAAACGGATCCAGGCGCTCGCCAAAGTGTCCAGTAATCTCACCGATCACCGGCCAAAGCGTCGGCACAATTCCCAGGCTGCTCAGTTGCGCCTGCGGCAGCAAACGCGCGCCGCCATTGGACATCGCCACAGCGGTCACGTTGCGCTGCAGGTAGCTGAATTCGTCCATCGAGTCTTGATACTCGGCATCGTTCTGCACGACCGCATCGTCGCTGAAAGCAAAGGGCGTCTGGCGGAACCGAGTGATGCCGTAGGCCATTGCGACTTCGCTGGCCAGGGATTGCAGCGAATCGAGGCGCTGGTTGGTGTCTTTCACTTCGACTTGCAGAACTTTGTACTGCTGCTTCAAGGCGTCCTGTTCACGGCGAAGCGAATTGTAGCTGGAAGCCTTCCACAGCATGCGTGAATACGAGCCGGTCGCGGCCAGTACCGTGACGCCGCCTACGGCCGCGAGAATTGCCAGCGCGTGCAGGACGTAAAACGGCACGCGCAGCCTCCGCATTCCGCCGGAAGCGCTCGAGGCAATAAAAAACGTGTAGTACTTACCTTTCATTCTCAATTTTTCCTGTGATCTTTACTTCGGGGCTGAACGCTGCAGTCCCCCGACCGCAACTCGCCGAATCCTCAGATGATGCTCACTTCGATACAATGCGGTAAGGACTCTGAATTCTAGCGACCGCCTCGTGCATGGTCAACCGCTAACTTGCGTTTTCCACAGCCTCGCCATGAATGCAAAAGACTTACTCGCATCTCGGCGATGAAACTTCTTCCTTACGGGGCAAAAGATACCGTAATGTCTGTGAGCCGCGCAACTGGTCGAAGGTTCAGGATGAAACAAGAAGGTCAACTGATCGAAAAAATTCTCCGTGGCTTGGGCTCGAAGTCTAGTTCGTCATTATTGGCTTCGCGCTTGAGTGGGTCGCGACGTACGCCCATTACTCTTGGGCCGGGCGACGACGCGGCGGTACTTCGGCCTTCCGGCAAGACGGAATTGGTTCTGACCTGCGACGCATCTTTGGATGGTGTCCATTTCCGGCGAGACGTCCATCCGGCGGACTCGATCGGGTACAAAGCGTTGGCTCGGGCCACGAGCGACATCGCGGCCATGGGGGCCACTCCGCGGTTCTTTCTGCTGACGCTGGGCTTACCCAAATCGGTGAAAGCCGCTTGGCTCGATGGCTTCTTGCGAGGCATGCGGCTTGCGGCGCGAGAACTGAAGGTGCAGGTGATCGGTGGCGACACCACGGCCGGCTCCGATGTTGTGATTAGCCTTACTGTGCTGGGGGAAATCGCGCCCGGCTTGGCGGTAACACGGTCTGGCGCTCGACCGGGCGATTTGATTTACGTCAGCGGCACTTTGGGCCGGGGTCAGTTGGGGTTGCGACTTGCGCTCGCCGGGCACGCTCGCGATCCTCGGCTGCGTGCAGCGCTCTCCGGCCACTTCTACCCCAAAATTCGGATTGGCCTCGGCTCCTGGCTGGCGCAGCGGCGCATACCTACCGCGATGATGGACCTCTCGGACGGATTGTCGACGGACTTGGCGCGCCTTTGCCGTGCGAGCAAGAGCGGCGCGCGGATTTACGCTGGCCAGATTCCCGTTCCGCAAATTTCTTCGCATGTTCTGCAGAAATTGCGCGGACCTAAGCCGAATGCGTTGGAGATGGCGCTAGACGGCGGCGAAGATTATGAACTCTTGTTCACGGTGCCAAAGCACAAAGTCAGGAGTTTGACGCAGTGTCCCGATTTCTCGGCTCTTACGTGCATCGGCGAAATCAAGGCCAGAAAGTCTTTGCGGCTGGTCGCGGCTGACGGCCGAGAGAAAACTCTGAAACCGGGCGGATGGGATCCGTTTTGAACTTTCGGTGAAGGACTGGCGCGGCTAACGCTGGGGCTGAACCGAAGCCGTAGGTCCCGAGGCAGGATGCGCGCTGCTTGGCTCGGTGAGTTTCGGCAAAACCTGCGGCACGGCCGGCATTGCTGGTGGCGGCGTTTTCTGTTGCAACCCCTGCTCGGCGATATCGGCGGGCGGCGCAGTGTCCGGCACATCGACCAAAATCTGTTTCGCTCCGGCTAATTTCTCGAGCGGCACCACGTTCTGAAAATTCTCGGCTGGCATCTCGGTCGTGGCCTGCTGCATGAATTTCAGCCAAATCGGCAACGCCGCAGCCGCACCGGTTTCTTTTTTCCCCAACGAAACACGCTTGTCGTCGTTGCCGACCCAGACGCCCGCGGTCAATTGTGGAGTGAAGCCGATGTACCACGCATCGGTAAAGTCGTTGGTGGTTCCAGTTTTCCCCGCGGAAGGCCGACCCAATTCCTTGGCTCGCACGCCGGTGCCGAACTGCACCACTTCTTCCAGCATCGCGACCATCGTTCGCGCGGTCTCCGGAGGAATCACGTCCGTCACCTTCGGCCGTGGCTCTTCGAGTACCGCGCCGTCGTACGAAGTCACGCGCTTGATGTAGTGCGGCTCGATGTGAATTCCGTCGTCGGGAAAGACGGTGAAGGCCGAGACATGCTCCATCAAAGTTAAATCTGCCGAGCCCAACGCCAGAGGCAGGTACGGCGGCAACGGGCTCTCGATTCCGAATTTTCGGGCCAGATCGATCACGTTCTGTACGCCGACGTGTTCCAGCAGCCGCACCGCCGGAACGTTGCGCGAATCGGCCAAAGCCCGCCGCAGCGTGATGCGGCCTTCAAATTTGTTGTCGTAGTTGCGCGGCGAATAATTCTGGCCACCACTGCGAAACGAGACCGGCTCGTCCACTACCACGTCGAACGGAGTCATCCCGCTTTCCAGCGCGTCGGCGTAGACGTAAACCTTGAACGAGCTACCGGTTTGGCGCAGCGCCTGGGTTGCGCGGTTAAACTTCGACGTTTCGAAATCGTAGCCGCCGACCATGGCCTTGATGTCTCCGGTTGGATTGTCGATGGCCAGCAGCGCGGCTTGGGCTTCCGGCACCTGGTCCAGTTCGGCGTGGAGCGTGAATCCAGAAACTTCTTTGACCGCTAGACACACCAAGTCGCCGGCCTTCAGAAACTGCTCGGGAGATTTGTGGCCGGTCCAGGCAAAATCGGCGGGCGTCAGCATCGCGTGATACTGCCCAATTTTGATCGTGGCGTAGGTCGGCGCCACGCTGGTGACCAGGCCGGTGACGTAGTCGGCTTTCTGCACACTGCCGCGCCAGTCGTCGTTCTGATATTTTTCGAGCGGCCCTAAGCTCTGCTGCAGGATGTTCGGCAGATTGCCTCGCCATCCGTGGCGGCGGTCGTAGGAGTGCAGGCCCTCGCGCACAGCAGCGTCGGCGGCGCGTTGCATCGCAATATTCAAAGTGGTGTAAACGCGGAGCCCCTGTTCGTGAACCGCGGCGGTGCCGTAAGTGTGCTCGAGGTACTCGCGAACCTCTTCGATAAAATACGGCGCTAAATCGTTTCGAGTAGAAGCCAGTCGCAATCCCAGCGGCTCCGCCGTCGCAGCTTCGGCTTGGGCGTGGGTGATTTTTCTTTCGTGCTCCATCAGCGACAAGACCAGATTGCGGCGCGCCTTGGCCCGTTCTGGATGATTCACCGGGGCATAAATCGGTCCGCGAATAATCGCGGCCAGCGTTGCCGCCTGGCTGAGCGTGAGTTTTTCGATCGGGGTGCTGAAATAATATTCGGACGCCGCTTCGAAACCGTAGTTCCCCGAACCCAGATAGATCTGGTTCGAATACATGGTGAAAATTTGTTCTTTGGTGTAGTGCCGCTCGATCTGAATCGCCAGCAAGGTTTCCTGTATCTTGCGCTGGGCGCTGCGATCGGAACGATTTAGAAACAAACCGCCCGCAAGCTGCATGGTCAGGGTGCTCGCGCCCTCGGCCAGACGGTGCTTGGCGATGTCGTGCCAGGCCGCTTCCAGCACGCGCGGTATATCGACGCCCCAGTGCTCTTCGAAATGCTGATCCTCGGTGGTGAGCACCGCATCTTTCAGAACTTTGGGAATTTGCTGATACGTGACCAAAATTCGCCGCTGCAGCGCGAAGGTGCCGATGGATTGGCCATCGTCGGCGTACAACTCGGTAACTACGTTCGGGCGGTAATCCTGCAGCGCGCGAATTTCCGGGAGGTCGCTGCTGTAGACAAACAGCAGGCCCAAAGCCGCGCCGATGGCAATCGCACAAACCAGCAGGAAAGCGAACGCCAGGCGACCAAACATCGTGTCGCCGGTGATCTTCATGGTTGCGCGGTAAAAACGGTCCATCGCCCGTCATTCTATCGCATACAAACCGGGCGCGACCTTTACCTTGTTGGCAGATGTTCCGTAAGCAGAAGGCAGCGGCCCGCACCTTTTCCGCAATCCTCGCGCTTCTTGCGTTACTATCTCGCCGGAATCCCAATTTCGAATCGGCGGCCAGGCCCATGGAAGCAAACCCAGTTTTATTTCGCGACCTTACTTATATTTTTCTCGCGGCCATCGTCGGCGGCTTGATCGCCTGGCGGCTCAAACTTCCGCTGATCCTCGGATTCGTTTTTGGCGGCATCATTATTAGCCCGTTCACGCCGGGACTGCAGATCTCCGATTTGCACGCTTTCGAAGTTTTCGCCGAAGTCGGTGTGGTCCTGCTGATGTTTTCGATTGGCGTGGAATTTTCGATTCCGGATTTGATGCGCGTGAAGTGGATCGCCCTTGGGGGCGGCACGCTGGGCATTCTGATGTCGCTGGTTTTCGCGCTGGGCGCGTCCTGGCTCGCCGGATGGACCATGATCCAGGGGTTCGTCATCGGCGCCACCATTTCGGTGGCCAGCACCATGGTCCTGGCGCGGCTGCTGGCCGACCGCAACGCCATGGGCACGACTTATGGACGCGTGATGATTGGCATCACTTTGGTCGAAGACATCGCCGTCGTTTTCATGACCATCATCATCCCCATCTTCAGCGGGCCGGCGGAGGGCCGCTTCACCAAGGCGGCGTGGACCCTAGGCAAGGCCGTCCTGCTGCTCATTCCGCTGGCTTTTCTGGCGATGACGGTGGTTCCGCGGGTGTTGCGCCGCGTTTCGCGCACCAAAGATTCCGAATTGTTTCTGCTGGTGGCGATCGCGATTTGCCTGGTTTCCGCCAGCGTCGCGCAGGCCTGCGGGTTTTCGGTGGCCTTGGGCGCTTTTTTAGCTGGATTGGCTATCAGCGGCGCCCAAGACCTGCATCAAGCGCACACCACGCTGATCCCCTTACGCGACGCCTTCGTCGCCATGTTCTTTGTCTCGTTGGGAACTCTGGTGGTGCCCTCGGTCATCATTCACAATCTGCCGCTGCTGGGCGTGATGCTGCTGCTGATTATTTTTGGCAAATTCATCATCTGGTTCGCGGTGATGAAGCTATTTCGCTACTCGGTTTGGACTTCCATCGCGGTGGCGGCCGGGCTGACCCAAATCGGCGAGCTTTCTTTCATTCTGGTGGAAGTCGCAAAAAAATCCGGCCTGGTCGGCGAAGAAGTCTTCGCGGCAACTCTGGCCGCGTCGCTCATCTCAATTTTTCTGAATGTGCTGATCGTCCGGGCCGTATTCCACTGGATTCAACCGAAGCTCGACGCCGAAGTGCCGATATCCGCGCCGGTGGCAGCGCACGCTGCCGAAGCTTAATTTTGAAAATGAGAGCTACGGGGAAAATCGCTTAAGAGGGTCACTGACCGAACGCTGGCGTGTTTAGCTTTTATTTCAAGGCCAGCTGCGCCGCCGCGACATCCGGATAGCATCGAATCAGCGTGCCTACCTGGGTCATATCAATCAGTGCCGCAACTTGCTTGTTCGCTCCGACCACCGCGAGCTTCCGCTGGGTCCGTTGCGCTGCTACGTAAGCGCCGACTAGCGCACCTAAACCTGCTGAATCGACGAACTGCACGTTGCTAAAGTCCAAGATGACTTCGGGCGAAGTCTCCGCACGGGTAACTGTCTGAAAGGTAAAAACGGTGTGGATGTTGAGTGAACCGGTCAGCGTCAGGATTTTCTGTCCCGCGCGCGCGCCTTCAGAGGTTTCGATATTCAAACTTTCGCTAGCCATGGCCGCCGATTTTAGCGAAGTAACCGCCCGCCGATTATTAATATTCGGTTACACCAGTCAGGGGCGGGCGATGCGGGCCTTCGCTATTGCCCGATGATCGCGTCGGCTTCGATCTCCAGCAGCATCTCGGGTTGAATCAGCTTGCTTACCTCGACCATGCTGGTGGCCGGGCGGATGCTTCCGAAGACTTCACCGTGGGCCCGCCCGATGTCCTTCCAATCTTGCTCGATGCGGGTAACGAACATGCGAGTCCGGACCACATCGCTCATTTTCGCGCCGGCCTGGGCCAGCGCAGCTTCGATGTTTTTCAGAATTTGAACCGTCTGCCCATAAGCGTCACCCAGGGCCACGATTTCACCCTTGGCATTGAACGCCGTCGTGCCTGAAACGCTTAGGTGCGCCCCCACCCGCACCGCGCGTGAATATCCCACTTGCGGCTCGAACGGCGAACCTGAAGAAATATTTTGTCGCTGCTCCATGAGGACCTCCTTCCGTCATCAAAACTTTAGTCATCAAATCGCGCGCGCAATTCCGGCGGCATCACCGGGCACAGATCTTGCCGGCGCCCAAAAATCTGGAAGCGCACCCGCGCGACAGAATCATAAACACCATCCCGCAAGCCGCGCGGTACGATACTCAGTACTGCGGCCAAAACTTTCCAGCCGCCGCCCAGCCGCCGTAGGATTCGCTGGAACGCCTCCGACCGAACGTAAAGTTGCCCATCAGCCGCCATCACCACCAGGCTATCGGGCAGTGTTTCCCGGATCGCGCTAGGAACCAACCGGCCAAATGTTTCACCCTGCAGTGGCGCAAATCGAAACGCCGCTCCTTCGCGATCCTCGCGCAGAACGAACTGCACGGCTCGATGACACAGCCCACAATAACCGTCATAAAAGAGAATATCGGGAGCGCGTTCTGGTTCCACGGAGATTCTGTCCTCTAGCTTGGATTCGCCGCCGACACTTCGGTGCGCGGCGCACCTAAAAAAAGCATATCACGCAGCAAACGCGCAGCCTGGAAGGCCACACTGCTGCAATGGCGTCACCGCGAAACTCCCGGACCTTCGCGCTTGCCTCATTTTCCCACTTTCTCTACTCTTAGTTATCCTCAAAACCGCAGCGCGCACAGGAGCAAACTTGCCCCATGAAGTGCAATAACATTCTCGAAGCCATGGGCAACACGCCCATCATTCGCCTGAATAAATTGGCCAAGGATTTTCCGGCGGAAGTCTGGGTCAAGGCCGACTATTTAAACCCCGGCGGATCGGTGAAAGACCGCATTGGCATTTCGATGATCGATGAAGCGGAACGCACTGGGAAGCTGAAGCCAGGCGGCACCATCATCGAAGGCACTTCGGGAAATACCGGCATGGGGTTGGCGCTGGTGGCCTGCGTGCGCGGCTATAAAGTCGTTTTCACCATTACCGACAAGCAATCGCGCGAAAAAATCGATCTGCTCAAAGCTTTCGGTGCGGAAGTGATCGTTTGCCCCACTGCCGTCGAACCGGAAGATCCGCGGAGCTATTATTCGGTCGCCGCGAAACTTGCGCGCGAGATTCCGAATTCGTTTTATCCCAATCAGTACGAAAATCCGATGAACCCCATGGCCCATTACCGCACTACCGGGCCGGAGATTTGGAAAGATACCGAAGGAAAAATCACTCATTTCGTGTGCGGCATGGGTACCGGCGGCACCATTTCCGGCGTGGGGAAATATCTGAAGGAACAGAATCCCGGGGTCAAAATTGTGGGCGTCGACCCGATCGGTTCGCTTTATTACGAGCAGTTCAAAACCGGCAAGACCGGCAAAGCGCTGACCTACGTGGTGGAAGGCATCGGCGAAGATTTTTTCCCCGGCACCATGAATATGAAAATCCTCGACGACGTGTATCAAGTGAATGACGAGGAGTGTTTTGTGTGGGCCCGGCGCCTAGCAAAACAAGAAGCTATCTTCACCGGCGGCTCCGGCGGCGGCTGTATTTCCGCGGCGCTAAAGTTGGCCAAGACCTGCAAGGCCGGAGACATGATCGTCGCCTTCCTGCCCGATTCCGGTTCGCGCTACATGTCCAAGGTTTATAACGACGGCTGGATGCGCGAGTACGGCTACGTTGATGCTGAAGTGGCGCTTTCGGCCGCCGACGTGATTCGCGTGAAGCGCCAGAACGGCAAGACCCGAGATTTGATCGTCGTGGGTCCGTATCAGACGGTGTTCCATGCATTGCAGACCATGCAACAGCAGGACATTTCCCAGTTGCCGGTGCTCGAAGAGGAAAAATCCATCGGCACGGTGTTCGAGGATCAGATTCTAAATCTTGCGCTGCAGGGAAAAGATCTTCGCAAGCTGGTGATCCGCGAAGTAATGGGCGGGCCGCTTCCTCAAGTCCCGGCCAATTCGGCCATCGAGCGCGTGACCCACATTTTGAGCCACGATAGCCCGGCGGTTTTTGTGGAAATGCCCGACGGAAAACTCGAGGTGCTCACCAAGTTCGACTTGATGGACACTATCGCAGGCTTGGCCGCGCAGAAACGCTAGGCCGGCCTAAAGCTGACGCTTTCAAGATCCAGAAAGTTAATCCGCCTGGCTATTCACGTCCTTAAAGTCCGTCCGCACCTCTTCGAGTTTTGCGCGGTAGGCGACGGCGTCGCCGTACGGCAGAAAATGAGAATACCGGTCGTGCGGATGCATGATGCGGTGCGCATGTCGAATCGGGCACCAGTGCTGCTCGGTGCGCGCCGCGACTTCTACTACGTAGGCCATGACTCCATTTCCGTAGGAGCAGTAAGCGCAATTAATTCTTTCCAGCAGGTTGAGGTAGCACAATTTTCCGCGGTCGAAAACGATGAAGTCCGAGCGCTTCACCTTAGGGATGCCGTACAGCGGGAACGAAAACCACTGGTACACCGTAATGAAAATATCGATCAGCACAAACGGGATGATGCAGCCGTAGATCAGCGGCGCGGTCAGGCCCACGAAGAACCTAGATTCCTGCATATATTTCAGCAGCGAGCTGCGCAACTGGGTGTGCTGGTGTTTTACGGCGTCGGGAAAGCTGATGTGACGCGAATGTAACTCGTAATTCGGTCCGCGGTATTCTTCGTCGCGATCCGGCTCGCTTGCAATCTGCACCAAGGGCTGCGAATTTTTGATGTCTGGGCTCATCGTTTCGTCCGCCAATGAATTGCCCCATTCGCGCTCTGGGGATTCGAACGTGTAAATATCACAATTGCTCACGACCGAATCGAACAAAATTGAGCTTCGGCAACCTGCCGGCACGAGTCGCCTGGCGTCTGGATTCGGTGCCTAAGCGCGACATGGTAGAATAGGGGACTTTTTATGGGCTGGCGCGCCAGTATGTGGCGTCCGCCAAATCAGTTGACACCGATCGAAGCGGAACAATCGAATCATGCGCATTGAAGATTTAAACGACAGGCTAGCTCAGAAGATTCTGGTCACCGACGGCGCGATGGGATCGCTGCTCTATGAATCCGTTGGTCCGCAGCGCTGCGTCGACGAATTGAACGCCACCCACGCCGAAGCCGTTTTCCACGTACACCAGACTTATATCGAAGCCGGCGCGCAGATCATCGAAACCAACACCTTCGGCGCCAATCGCAACAAGCTGGCCCAATTCGGAATGGGCGATCGGGTTGCTGAGTTAAATCACCGCGCCGTGAAAATCGCCCGCGAAGCCCGGGAAGCCGCCAAACACGAAGTGCTCATCGCCGGATCGATCGGACCGCTGGGCTTGCAGCAGCATGTCCGGGATCTTCCTGCGGACGCCATCGCCGCGATCTTTAAAGAACAGGCCGGGGCGCTCGAAGAACGCGGCGTCGATCTTTTCATTCTCGAAACATTTAGCGATGTGGAAGAATTGGCTTCCGCCGTCGGCGCCATTCGATCGTTTTCGCGTCTGCCGATCGTCGCGCAGCTGACGTATTCCGATGAAGGCACCACGTTCGGCGGCACTCGTCCACAGGATGCGTGGGAGAAGCTTAGCGGCGGCAACATTCAAGCGATTGGAGCAAACTGCACGATAGGCCCGCAGCTTCTGCTTCCAGTACTCCGCGATCTCGCCGCCATTTCCACCATTCCTTTGTCGGCGATGCCCAATGCCGGGTTTCCGAAGCGCGTCGGCGACCGTACGGTGTACCCGCGCTCTTCTCCTGAATATTTTGCGCTGTTTGCCCGCGAAGCCGCCGAACTGGGTGTGCGGGTGATCGGAGGTTGCTGCGGAACGACGCCAGAACACATCCAAGCGATCGCCGAAGCGGTGAAGAAAATTAATCCTGCGCGATCGGCGGGCGCAAAAACAACCGCGGCGGCAGCTGACACCGTAACAAGCGTCGAAGTCTTGGAGCCTGCCGAACGCGTACGACGTATCGCCACCCGCGAGCCCGAAAGCAAACTCTGGAAAAAAATTCAGGCCAACGAGTTTGTGACTTCCGTCGAAATCGATCCGCCCAAGGGCGTCTCTATCGACCGCATCCTGGAACAGGTTACGAAGGTCATGGCCCACTCGGGCGTCGACTCGATCGATATCAACAGCGGCACTCTCGCGCGGGTCGGAATGGACGCCATGGTTCTGGCCGGCGCGCTCGAAGCTCACGGCTTCGAAACTGTGCCGCACGTCACGACGCGCGACGCCAATATCATCGGCCTGCAGGCGATGCTCTTGGGCGCCTGGGCGGTGGGGGGCGTTCGCAACATTTTGGCGATTACCGGTGATCCGCCGTCGCTCGGTGATCATCCCGAAACTAGCGGCGTTTACGAAGTTGATTCCATCGGGTTGGTCAAAGTGCTCGCGCGCTTGAATCAGGGCACCGACTGGGCCGGCAAAAGCCTGGGCGGCGCTACGAATTTCACGATCGGCGTGGCGGTCAATCCGGTCGCGGAAGATATCGATGAAGAGTTGCGCCGCTTCGAGCAGAAAGTCGCGGCCGGCGCACATTTCGCCATGACCCAGC
Source organism: uncultured Acidobacteriota bacterium (assembly GCA_963847695.1). Classification (GTDB taxonomy): domain Bacteria; phylum Acidobacteriota; class Terriglobia; order Acidiferrales; family UBA7541; genus Palsa-295. Next base: position 58,290 of record CAWKAX010000010.1, read on the forward strand.
CGATTTTCGACCCGGAACACTGGCGGCTTTTCCTCAAACGCCTTGGCGGAAAATCTCCAGTGCCGATCATTGTTGGACTGTGGCCGCTGACTAGCTACAAGCAGGCGCTAAGACTGAACAACGAAGTGCCCGGCATCGTGATTCCCGAAGCCACGCTCCGCGAAATGGAAAGTGCCGGCGAAGCCGCGCGCGAACGCGGATTCGTTCTCGCCCGCCGCATGCTCGAATGGGCTCACGGAGCCCGCAGCGAAAGCATCGCCGGCGCCTACCTGATCGCGCCATTCAAACGTTATGAAGAAATTTTGGAATTGTTTCGGTAGGCAGGCGGGCAGCCGCTCGTCGAAATCTTAGAAAAACCAGAATCTCTTACGCTTGCGCGTGGAACTCCCTCCCGGTGCAAGACCGATGTCTTCGTCCAACTCCGGAACCCACGGTAGCGACTTCCCTTCGAAAGCCGCGAGCGGATTATCCACCAGCAGCGCCTGAGCCACGTCCGCGCCCCGCGTCTTGGCCACGTGGTCGAACGTTTCCTTCAACCGCAACGGCCTCGAACTCACGTTGTGCGCGTCACTCGCCAAGAAATGCACCGCGTTCAGCCCGAGCCACTCTTCCGCCGCTTCCTGCGCCGGTTTCCCAAACCGCCCTGCCAAAGATCCCGCAGTGACCTGCGCGTAGCAGCCTTGGCGCAACCAGCGATATAGCCGCTCAGGTTTCGACCGAATCAGCGGGTTACGTTCTGGATGCGTGATGATCGGCAAAATTCCGGCCAAATGCAATTCATGCAGTGTTTGATCCATCGAAGGCGGAATGGAATAGTCGGCAAACTCTACCAGCAGGTATTTCTTTTGATTCAGCGTGTAGCGCGTTGGGAAATGCCGGATCTCCTGCAGATTCTCGTAGCTCAGGTGGAAGTCGCATCCGGTGGCGATCGTCAGCCTGCCCTCAAAGTGGGCCTGTACCTCATCGCGACGCTTCATTACCAATTCGGGAATAAATGGGTACTTAGGATGTGCGTGCGGAGTGCCGATAACGTGTGTGATTCCGTCGGCGATTGCCATTTCTCCCATCTCCACGGACATTTCGATCGATTCGGAACCGTCGTCCAGATCGGGAAGTATGTGGCAATGGATGTCGATCATTGCAATCGAGAATAACGCAGGGTGAAAGAGATGACAACGAAGCGTGACGCGATTGGTGGCCTGAAAAATCGCAGCGAAGTGGCCAGCCTCTTGCATAGATCAGGTTTGAAACGGACGAAAGTGTTTCATATGCGGAAAGCAGGCGTCGTGAAATGAGACCAATCGAAACCTCGGTGACTCCCATTGCGGTAGCGAAACGGCCCAAGCGGGCTTTTATCACAGGTGTGACCGGCCAAGACGGGTCCTACCTGGCGGAACTGCTGCTAGGCAAGGGCTACGAAGTTCACGGTATCAAGCGGCGCTCGAGCAGCTTCAACACCGAGCGGGTCGACCATCTGCTGCCGGACTGGCATGAGAACGACGCTAAATTCTTCATGCACTTTGCGGATTTGTCCGACGCCAGCAGCCTTTCCAAGCTGCTGTACCGCATCGCGCCGGACGAAATTTACCACCTTGGCGCGCAGAGCCACGTCCGCGTCAGCTTCGATATTCCGGAATACACCGGTGACATCACCGCGCTAGGCACCGCGCGGCTGCTCGACGCCATTCGCGAAACCGGAATTCCCGCGCGGTTCTACAACGCCGCCAGCAGCGAAATGTTTGGGCAGAGCTACGAATGCCCGCAGAACGAGTCCACTCCTTTTCATCCGCGCAGCCCTTACGGTTGCGCCAAGCTCTATAGCTACTGGATGACGGTGAACGCCCGCGAAGGCTACGGACTGTTCGCGGTGAATGGAATCCTGTTCAACCACGAATCCCCGCGGCGCGGCGAAATTTTCGTCAGCCGCAAAGTTACCCGCGCGGTCGCGCGCATCATGCACGGCCTGCAATCCAAGTTGTATCTTGGAAATCTGGATGGCGAGCGCGATTGGGGCTTCGCTCCGGAATATGTCGAAGGCATCTGGCGAATGCTGCAGCAGCCCGAGCCTGAAGATTTTGTGTTGGCTACCGGAGAAACCCACTCGGTAAAGGAATTCGTCGACCGCGCTTTCGCCCACGTCGGACTCGACTGGCGTCGCTATGTGGAAGTCGACCCGCAGTATTACCGTCCCACTGAGATCGACCGGCTGGAAGGCGATGCCTCGAAGGCGCGTGACCGCCTGGGTTGGGTTCCGCGTATCAAATTCCGCGACCTGGTGAAAATCATGGTCGATGCCGACGTGCAACTTCTGGAAGACAAACTAACAGGACAGCTCGAACGACGCATGTCCATGCGAGGCGGCGAATGAGGCCGGTGAGTGTGAACAACCGCTCCATGGGCGTTTTTCATGGACGACGAATCGTGGTCACCGGCGGCGCTGGGTTTTTGGGCGGAGTGGTGGTTCGCAAACTGCGCGAGCGCGGCGGCCGGGACATCTTTATTCCCCGCCGAGCCAGCTGCGACCTGATCCGCCTCGATCACATCGAAAAAATGTTTGACGAGGCTCGTCCGCAATTGCTGGTGCATCTGGCGGCAACCGTACCCGGCCCAAAATCGCATCGCGACGTGGCCGAAACTTTCTACAACAACGTGATGATGGCCACCCAGCTGATCGAAGCGGCCAGCCGCCACGGCGTGGAGAAAATGATTTACGTCGGTAGCGCCACTTCGTATCCGGCCAATGCGGCGGTTCCATTGCGCGAGCAGGATTTATTCAAAGGCATGCCCGATCCCGGGCGCGCCGAACACGGCATCGCCAAGAGGCTGCCGATTATTCAGGCCCTGGCCTACCGTCAACAATATGGTTTTCACTGTGTCTGTCTGATCCCAACGAATTTCTACGGACCGGCCGACAACTTCGACCCGCGCACCAGTTTTGTAATTCCATCCATGATTCGCAGATTTCTGGAAGCCGTCGAAACGGGAGCGGACGAGATCGTCATTGGCGGTTCCGGTTGCGCCACGCGCGATTTCATTCACGTCGAAGACTGTGCCGAAGGCATCTTGCTCGCGCTTGAGCACTATCACGGGGCCGACGCCATCAACATCGGCAGTGGCATCGAAGTCCCGATTCACGACTTGGCGCGGCGCATCGCCCTGCTCACCGGCTTCACCGGAAAGATTCACTGGGATCCCAGCTATCCGGAGGGAACCATGCGCCGCGTGCTCGACGTCTCTCGCGCGCAGAAAGAATTCGGATTCAAAGCGCGGCGCAGCCTTCCGGAGGGTTTGTTCGAAACTATCGAATGGTATCGCGCGGCCAAGGCCCATCCGCCGATCACGGCGAATTCCTCCGCTCTGGAGCAGAGCGCCTAACCGGCGCCCGCCACAGAGGCCGAAAGGTGAAACGATAGAATGGAAGCGATCGCCGAAGCCCCCGTCGAGAAATCTACCCGAAAGCCCGCCCCGCGCGTGATTACCCGCAGGTCCTGCCGCTCCTGCGGCAGTTCCGATCTCGTCACCGCCATGGATTTCGGCAACCTCTACGTCTCCAATTTTCCGGACATCCCGGAAAGCGCGATGTGGCCGCGGGTTCCACTGGAACTTCTCCTGTGCGGCGGATGTGGGCTGGTTCAGTTGCGCCACACCACGCCTCCGGAGTGGCTCTACCGGCGGTATTGGTACAAATCGGGAGTCAGCGCGACGATGCGGGCGGCTCTGGCTGACGTCACCGCCAAGGCTGCGCACTTCGTCGGCCTTCAACTGGGAGACGACGTCCTCGATATCGGATGCAACGATGGCACGCTGCTGCGCTCGTACTCCGTCGAAGGAATTCGGCGGACTGGGTTCGAGCCTGCGGAAAATTTGGTACTGGAAGCATCAACTGGTACTGATCGCATCGTGAATGATTTCTTTTCGGCTCGCCCGGTCCTCGGAGATCAATTCCGAGTGGTCACTTCGATCGCCATGTTCTACGACCTCGAAGATCCCAATGCCTTCGTCGCTGACGTGGCTTCGGTCTTGGCCGAGGAAGGTGTGTGGATTATCGAAATGCATTACCTGCCGCAGGTACTGGCGCGGAATGCATTCGACGCTATCTGCCACGAGCACCTCGAATATTATTCTTTGAACGCACTCGAGCCACTGCTGGAACGCCACGGCCTGGCCGTAGCGGACGCCGAAACCAACGACATGAATGGCGGCAGCCTGCGCGTGTACATCGTCCATCGCGATTCGCCCTCCGCTTCGGTACCGGCGCGGCGCGCCCGGGTCGAAGCACTTCGGGCCCGGGAGAATTCGCTGAATCTGCTCCAGCTCCGGCGGTACGCGGAATTTTACGATCGCGTTCGCCGGATCGGTGAAAGGCTCGGCCGCTACCTGGAAAGCGAGCGTGACCGCAATCAGCAGGTTTCGGTTTATGGCGCTTCCACCAAAGGCAACACGCTGCTTCAAGTTTTCGGCTTGGATCGCACGCTCATGCGTTCCGCAGCCGAGCGCAATCCGGAAAAGTGGGGGAAATACACGGTGGGCACCTGGATTCCTATCGTCTCCGAAGTGGAAGCACGCGCTCACGCCAACGATTTTCTGGTCTTGCCCTGGCATTTCCTGAGCGAAATTCAGTCCCGCGAACGGGACTTCCTACAACGTGGCGGAAAACTCATCGTTCCGCTTCCCACGCCTTACGTCATCGATGGGACGGGGCGTCACGGCCTCGACTGCTAAACCGATTTGTTCCTACATTTAATGACTCTGTAATCGACCTGTTCCATCCTCCCGATTACAGGCAGCGCCGTCGCACGCGGCCCCATATCGATTACGCACCCGCGCTCCCCGGAATCTTCTGGGTCTCTGCGAATGTTGCTACAATTGAGGTCTATGCCCCGGTCGTCTTAGATCGAAGTTTTCGTTCGTCAATCATCATAATTTGTGCGGCACAAAGAGAGGAAATCGGAATGGGTGCGGATCGGAAGCCTGAATTTTTCACCGGAAAAGACCTGAAGATTGGAATCATTGGATGCGGCTATGTCGGTCTGCCCCTGGCCCTCCGTTTCGCGGACGTTGGACAAATCGTTACCGGCTTCGACACCGACGACGAGAAAATCAAGAAGCTGAACGCCGGGCAATCCTACATCCAGCACATTTCCGCCGAAAAGATCGCCCAGCACGTGAAAGGCAAGCGCTTCAGCGCCACCACCGATTTTTCCCGTCTGCGCGAAATGGATGCCGTGCTGATTTGCGTTCCTACTCCGCTGGATGAGCGCCGCGAACCCGACCTGAGCTACGTGGAAATGACCGCGCAATCGATCGCGCCGAATCTTCAGCGTAACCAGCTGATCGTGCTGGAAAGCACTACCTACCCTGGCACCACCGAAGAACTGGTTCTCCCGATTCTCGAAAAGAACGGCCTGCGCTGCCCGCTGGCCAAGGGTCCCGGCTCGGAAAACACTCCGACCGATTTCTACTTGGCTTTTTCGCCCGAGCGCGAAGATCCCGGCAACAAGCAGTTCGGCCTGGCCCAGATTCCCAAAGTCGTCGGCGGCCTGAATCCCGCCAGTTGCCAGGCGGCGGTGAATCTCTACGCCCAGATCGTTTCGAAAGTCGTGCCGGTCAGCTCCACCCGCGCGGCCGAAATGGTCAAGTTGCTCGAAAATATTTTCCGCTGCGTGAACATCGCTCTGGTGAACGAGCTGAAGCAGCTTTCCCTGCGCATGGATCTGGACATCTGGGAAGTGATCGACAGCGCGGCCACCAAGCCTTTCGGATTTATGCCCTTCTATCCTGGACCCGGGCTCGGCGGACATTGCATCCCGGTGGATCCGTTTTATCTTTCGTGGAAAGCGCGCGAGTACGATTTCGCCACGCGTTTCATCGAGCTGGCCGGCGAGATCAACACCGCCATGCCGTACCACGTGGTCGACGCGTTGGTCGCCGCGCTGAACGCTCACGAAAAAAGCGTGAAAGGCTCGAGGATTTTGGTTCTCGGCGTAGCCTATAAGAAGGACGTAGACGATCTGCGCGAATCCCCGTCGCTGAAGCTGCTGGAGCTGCTGTCCGCGCGCGGTGCCAAACTCGATTACAACGATCCGTACTTTCCGGCGCTATTCAAAATGCGTCATTACGATTATTCCAACATGAAATCCGTCGAGCTGACTCCGCAGAATCTAGCGTCATACGATTGCGTGCTGATCGCCACCGATCACACGCAGTACGACTACGACGCCATCGTCAGCAATTCCAAACTGGTGGTGGATACCCGCAACGCGACTCGGAAAGTGAAGCAGGGCACATCCAAGGTCGTTCACTGCTAGTTGAGTAGGCTGGCGTTGCGAACTGGACGTGGCGAAAGCCTTCGCCTGTACTTTCGTTCAGCCGTACCAGCCGTCCTAAAGTTCAAGACCTGCACAAATTTTGTCTAGGAAAGTAGTTCCATTGTCACTGGAACTTCGCCGCGCTACTTTCGTTTCGACATGAACTCTTCCGTTCTGCAGCAAGAAAAGACCCTCGCCGCCTTGGAAGCCAGGCCACGCCGCAGTATGCGCATCCTGCTCAGCGTTCCGGTCACTGTGGACGGGCAAGTTTCCAACCAGAACTTTTGCGAAGACACTCGCACTCTGGTGGTCAACGCCCACGGCGCGCTGATTTCGCTTTCCGCACGGGTCAGCACCGGCCAGACCATCAAGATATTTAATGCAGCGACCAAGGACTCGCTCGAATGCCGCGTCGTGTACGCCAGCAGTCCACAAGCCGGCCGGTGCCAGCTGGGCGTGGAATTCCTACAGCCCTCTTCGTCCTTCTGGCAGATCGACTTTCCGCCCGACGATTGGGCTGGGTTCCCCAGCATCTTGCGACGGTAATTCTGGTCGGATCGGCGCACGCACAACGGTCGCACTAACCTCAGCCTTTTCTCGAAACCAGTTCCGCGCGAACGCTTCCGTAGGGCACTTCCGCTTGAATGACCAGCGGCACTCTTGCGGAGTCTTGGGAGAGCCAAATGGTGCAGTGCGTCCGCGCAAGTACTCCGCCTCGAAACAAACGAACCAAGATCCGAGTGCCGCGCTCGTCCCGCCCCGCCACTTGAACCGCCTGGTCTGCCGCTTCGAGCGTCGCTCGCATTTCGTATAGTTCTTCTCCGTCGTAGACTGGCCCGCGAAATTCCGTCGAACGCTTCCAATCGAATGCGCGCAGGGCGTATAGCGCGGCCAAGGGATCTCGCGTGTGGGGTTCCACCAGTACCACCGGAGTCCGGGCAGGCCGCGGCTCGCCTGCTGCCAACATCCTCGCGATCGAAGTCTGCCGTTCACCCATCTCGTTGAGGTAGGCTTCGTACTGTTTGCTTTCCAGCGTCGACCTTTCCGCGTATGAATCGAACTGGTCGTCGACTTCCGCGAAGGACCGCAGCGGGACCTGCGAATGAGCCGAGGCCCGGAAGTGCCAGGTTGGCGTCCCGAAAAAATTGCGTGTCTCCACGACGCTCAGTTGCACGGTGGCCGCATTCGAAAAAACCGACCACATCAATCGATAGTCGAGCGTTTCTCCCGGACGAAATGGAAACGAGCCGACACTCGAAGTTGAGGGTCCGCTTCCCTGGCGGCCTTGGGCCGGCACTTGCCCGGGCAAGTGGCCCTGCGCCGGGTAAGATTTGGCGATACCGCTAAGAGCGATCAGCAAAGCTCCGGCAATTGCGCCGCGCGGTACCGCCGACCTTCGCCATGCGAGTTTTTTTTGCGCCTGCATGCCTTCCCTCGAGGAGCGGGATCCGGAATCTCCGTCCTCCGTACGTCATGCCGCTTGCGAAAACAAATCGTTTCCGGCAGATTTCCAAAGCACCTTGTTCGGAGGCTGACCTAGAATGCGTTATCTCGTCACCGGCGGAGCCGGTTTCATTGGCTCGAACATCATCGACGAACTCGTCCGCCGCGGCCAGCAGGTCGTCGCTTTCGATGACCTTTCTTCGGGCAAGGAAGAAAATCTGTCTGGCGTCGCGGGGAAAATCGAACTGCGCGTCGCCAGCATCACCGATCTCACCGCGATGCAATCCGCCTGCGTCGGCGTAGACTATGTAATTCATCTCGCCGCTCGCACTTCAGTGCCTCGCTCGGTCGCCAGCCCCATCGAGACCAATCACGTCAATATCGACGGTACTCTGAACGTCTTGGTTGCCGCGCGCGACGCCAAGGTGCGGCGAATTGTTTTCGCTGCCTCTTCCTCGGCTTATGGCGAAACCACCGAGCTGCCCAAAAAAGAAGCCATGCCGGCCGCGCCGATTTCTCCTTACGGCGTTACCAAACTCGCCGGAGAACTCTACGCGCAGGTTTTCGGCCGGGCTTACGGGCTCGAAAATACCAGCATTCGCTACTTCAATGTTTTCGGCCCGCGCCAGGATCCCAATTCGCAATACTCCGGCGTCCTCTCCCGCTTCATGCTGGCGGTCCTGCGGGGCGAATCGCCGGTAATCTACGGCGATGGCGAGCAGTCTCGCGACTTTACCTACATCGCCAATGTGGTGGACGCGACGCTGCGCGCCTGCGATGCGAAAGCTTCATCAGGTTTGGTCTTGAATGGCGGCACCGGCGCGCGCATCACCTTGAACCAAGTGATTCGCTTGTTGGAGAAAATTACCGGCAAGAAAATTCAGCCGAAGTACGAGCCGCCGCGCACTGGCGACATCAAGGATTCGCAGGCCGATATTTCCCTCGCCCGGTCGGTGCTCGGCTACCAACCGCAGGTCGATTTTGAAACTGGGCTGAAGCTGACCTGGGATTGGTACGCGTCTACGTACGGTGGTAAATCCTAGACATCGTCCAGATGCGCCGGTAGTTCCAGCAAGTTATCGAGCAGGATATCCGGCGGATGCTGGCGCAGACCCTCCAGCCCGAAGCCGTAAGTAACCCCGCAAGCGAAAATTCCCGCGTTGCGGGCGGTCTTTACATCCACTTCCGAATCTCCCACCATCATCGCTTCTTCCCGTGCCGCCGCCATTTCGCGCAGCAGAACTTCGACACCCATGGGGTCGGGCTTTTTTCTCTCAAAACTGTTTCCGCCATATATCGCTACGAAATAATCCGTCAGGCCCAGCCCCTGGATAATGGCGCGGCTGAAATGAACAGGCTTATTGGTAAAGACCGCCATCGAATATCGTGCCAGCCGCCGAAATTCCTGCAGCGCTTCTCGTACTCCCGGGTATAGCACGGTGTTGTCCAGCATGTGCGTCCGGTAATAGCTCAGAAAATAAGCAAGCCCACGCTTTACGTCGTCATCGCTCGCACCGTCGCCCAGCGACTTGCGTACCAGCGACTCGGCGCCGTTTCCCACAAAGCTGAAAATCGTTTGGTGCACATGCTGCGGGCTGCCCATGTGATCCAACGTCGCATTGACCGAGAGCGCCAAATCCAGCTTCGAATCGATCAGCGTGCCATCCAGATCGAAAATTAATGCGCGTACTTTCCTAAAGCGATTTGTTTCGTTTTTCATCAAACCTATTTTACGGCATGCGCCTGATTTCTCCGCGTTCTCGCCTCGCCGCCATTCCTGGGCCCCTCCGCTTTCAGTGCAACGCGGGCGCTGATACAATTGCGCATTCAACCAGCGCCGTGATAACCCACGAGGCCCATATGGCAGACATTCAACCGTTTCGCGCCTTCCGTTACGACACCAACCGCGTCAAACTCGACGACGTTCTAACGCAGCCCTACGACAAAATTAGCCCCGCGATGCAGGAAGGCTACTACGCCAAAAGCCCCTACAACCTGATCGCCATCGAGAAAGGCCGCGTTCTGCCGGCCGATTCGCCTGCGGAGAACGTCTATACCCGTGCCGGGGAAAAAATTCAGGAGTGGATCGCCGAGAAAGTTCTGCTCCAAGATTCGGCACCGAATATTTACGTCTACTCCCAGGAATATTTAGTCCCCGGCAGCAACACGCGTAAGACCCGGATGGGCTTTATCGCCCTTGGCCGGGTCGAAGATTACGACGCCCACGTCGTCTTCCGCCACGAACGCACCCTCTCCGCGCCGAAAGCCGATCGCATCGAATTGCTGCGCCACACCAACGTGCAGACCGGCCAACTGTTCATGCTGTACAACGACGCTCCCCGCGCCATCGATGCCCTACTCGAACAGATCTCGCACAAAGATACGCCGCAGGAATTGCACGATGAATTCGGCGTGACCCATCGCCTGTGGCCCGTTTCCGATCCGGCTTCGGTACGGCGCATCCAGAGCGCGATGGCCGACAAGAAGCTGATCATCGCCGACGGCCATCACCGCTACGAGACTGCTCTGAATTATCGCAACGAAGGCCGGGCCAAGCGGCAAACTCCGGACCGCGATGCGGCCCACGAATTCGCCATGATGACTTTCGTCAACACCCACTCCAAAGGATTGACCATTCTGGCCACCCATCGACTGATCAAAAACGTCGAGGGCTTCGATTTTGAAAAATTTCGCAAGGCGGTCGGCCAATATTTCGACTGGTATTCCTATCCCTTCCTCAACACCGAGGAGCGCGTCACTGCCTACGCCGATTTCTTGAAGGATTTTCAAGGCGTGAACCACGGTCGCCGTGGACTGGGGGTTTATCCCGGTGCGGACGCGAAGGGCGGAGGTGCGTTTTATCTTTTCCTGCTGCGTCGTGACGCCGATCTCGAAACCGTGCTCCCCGATGTTTCCGAAGCGCAGCGCGGTCTGGACGTAGTTCTGCTACACCGGCTGCTGATCGAAAAAGGTTTGGGCATCAGCCAGGAAGACGTAGCCAGTGAAAAAAATGTCTCCTACAAACGCGAAATGGAAGGTGCCATCGCGACGGTGGACAAAGGCGAAGCCCAGATGGTCTTTCTGCTCAACCCCGCGCGCGTCCAGCAAGTCGCCGATATCGCGCTTGGTGGCGACGTGCTCCCGCAAAAATCGACGGACTTCTACCCCAAGCTGCTGAGCGGCGTGGCGATTTTCAAAGTGGAAGGAAAAATCGAAGGGCAAGCCGAGGCTTCGAGCGGCCGATAATCGCGCTATGCAACGACCAGCAAAGAAAAATAAAACGGGGCACAACCATCGTGCCCCGCTGCAATTCTGTCGAAGCTCTCGCCTTTACTTCTTGTTGAAGCTTTCTACGGCCAACGCTTCGCTGTCGTAGGTGTCAAACACGGTCATCAGCTTGGTGACCTGCAGCACTTCCTTGAACTTCGATCCCAGGTTGGCCAGCTTTAGCACCGCGCCCTGCGAGCGCGCGCTGTGGAAAGTCGCCACCAGCGTGCCCAGGCCAGCGCTGTCGATGTAACCGACCTGCGCCAAATTCAGCACGATCTTCTTCTTTCCGGCAGCCAGCAAACTCTTCACCTGCTCGCGGAACGCGTTACTTTCTTCGCCGAGGACGATGCGTCCTTCGATTTCCAGCACCGTCACGTCTCCGACTTCCTTATCTACCATTTTTAATGCCACGTTCGCGCCTCCTGGAAAGTTCAAATCTGATTTACTTCACCTGCACTGAACGGCCACCTGGCCCTGCGGCGGCAAGCTAGCGCTTCAGTAAAAATCGGAACAGGACATATAGTATCCGCAAGATTTGCACATCATCTTGCACTTGCGCGATTCCAGCCGCGACGAACAGCTCGGACAGTACCGCGACGGCTCCTCAGGTTCGGCGAACTCCGGGCGGCTCAAAGAGGTTGTGCCCCTTGATTCCCTTACTGGAACAACCCCTTCCGGCTCTGCCATGTCCATCGCCCTTCGGACTGACGTTTATAGCACATCCCACCCATGGGGAAAAGCAATGCTAAAAATTTGCTCCGGCTCCGCCGGGCCTTGCCGGCCACACCCAGCCCCAAAGCTATAGACACCAGCCTTTCGTCTTTAGTGCCCCTCAATTCCACAACTTGTTTCGCTTGCCACGCCAAGCGATTTCAGCAACTCTTACGTGTTCCAGCGCGTCTGATAGGTTAGGACTGATTGGGGGTCCGAGGAAAGCCCTATGAAGTTGGCGGTCATCACTGTGGTCGTGGCTGCGCTCGCTGGGCCCGTTGGTTCTCGCGCTCAAGGCCAGCATGCTGCACCAGCGCCGGCCCCCGCAGCGCACGTCGCGCCAGCCCCAGCTGTAGCTTCCGCTCCTGTATTCCACACTGGAAAGTTGCATGCTTCCGCCAGCACCAGCCACCAAGGCACGGTAACTGCGAGCTCGGCGTCAAATTCGAATCACGCGCGGCCATCGAGCGCAGGCTCGTATCCGCCTTGGCCTGCTGGATCTCATTTCACCGGTCCCGTTTCGCCCGGCGGTTTTGCGAATCCGCTGGCCGGCACGAACAAGGGCAATCACTCCAAAGGCACTACCGGAATCATTCTGTTGGGCGGCGGCTATGGATACGGCTACGCCTACGACGACTCCGGGAATGAATCACAGGTTCGGGCCGATCCGCAGGCTGACGATCAAGAGTCCGGCGGGCAGCAGTCTGGGGGCCAGCAACAACCCCAGTACATTTTCGTGCAGCAGGTTCCGGATCCTCGCGGCTCGGCCGGATTTTCGGCATCGAGCGAGCAATCGCAAGCCGCACCTGAAGACCAACCCGCACCTTCTGTTCCGTTGCGTGATGTAGGTTCGTTTACTTTGGTCACGCAAACCGGCCATCGCCTCGAAGCCGTTGCGTTCACGCGCTCCGCCGATCGTCTGGTATACATCACTCCCGATGGCGGCCGCCGTACCATCGCTTTCCGCGATCTGGACGTCGACGCCACGCAGCGCCTGAACACCGAGCTCGGCACGCCAATCACCCTCCCTACCGAAGACGATGCTGCTAGCCCCGCGAACAAAAAGACAAAACCGTCACCCGAAGTTACCAACTAGCAAAACCTAAGGTTTTGAAGTTAGGTGTTGAGGGTGGCCTATCCTTCCCGCCTTTGGAAGGGAGGGGTTTTGAATTTGCCGTGATTTTGAGATTTTTTTTGAATTCCGCTATTCAGGTTTGAATCTTGGGCCTACCACCGCGCCTCATTTCCACGCATGATGGAGCCGCAATGGCCGAATTCTCCACCCTCATCGGCGGATTGTCGTTTACCGAGTGCCCGCGCTGGCACGACGGCCGCCTCTACGTCACCGACCGTTACACCCGACGTGTCCTCGCCATCGCCGAAGACGGCACCGCCGAAGCATTCGCGCACACGCCGGGATTGCCCGCCGGCATCGGATTTCTACCTGACGGTCGCTTGTTGATTGCCTCCATGCTCGACCGCAAAATCGTGCGCCGCGAACCGGATGGTTCGCTGGTCGAGCACGCCGACCTGTCTTCCTTCGCGCAATGGCAAATTAATGACATGTTGGTGGACCACCAAGGCCGCGCGTGGGTGGGTCAGTTCGGATTTGATCTATTCGGTGGCGCGCCCGCCCGCACCACGACTCTGCTTCGCGTGATGCCCGACGGATCAACCGCCGTCGTAGCCGAACAGCTTGGTTTCCCCAACGGCATAGTGCTCACGTCCGACCGGCGTACGCTCATCGTTGCTGAAACTACAATGAACCGTCTCAGCGCATTCACCATAACCGGCGATACGCTGAGCCAACGCCGCAATTGGGCCGCTTTCGGCGAGCCGTCGATGTCCACCGCCGTTCACGAGATTGCCCAACATTCGGCGGTGATGCCGGATGGAATTTGTCTGGACGCGGAAGGCGCGGTGTGGGTAGCCGACGTAACGCATCAACGCGTAATCCGCGTGATCGAAGGCGGCGCCGTAGTCGAGGAACGCAAGACGGACGGCGTCAGCGTCTTCGCCTGCATGTTAGGAGGCCACGATGGTCGCACGCTCTTCACCTGCGCCGCGCCCACCTTCGACGACGCCGAAGCATCGACGAACCATCGAGCCTCAATTCTAACGACGAGAGTCGATGTGCCCCACGCAGGTCTCCCCTGAAGCAATCCGAGGCCAAAAAAATCGCAGTTTCTACTTTTGAATTTCGATTCTAGGAAGTGGAACGCTGTACGGGTTCCGGCATGTAAAGAGTGGCATCCGCAGCCAAACCCGCGCGTTCGAATTGAATCGTGGTGTGGGTAATCTTGAATTCCTTTTCCAGAATTTCGTGTACCTGATCCAGGATTTTCTCGCTGTCTTCCATGTGCATGTCGGGAATGCAGATGTGGCAGGACAGCGCGTTCAAATCCGTGCCCAGCGTCCAGATGTGGACGTCGTGAACTTCCTGCACGCCCGGAACGCGCAGCATGGCCCGCGCCACGCTCTCCAGATCGACGCTGCGCGGCAACCCCTCTAACAATATATGCGTGCTTTCCCGCAGGATCCCCACGCCGGACCACAAAACCATTCCGCCAATCACGATGCCGATGACCGGATCCACCCAGCTGTGCCCGGTGTAGTGAATCACGATCGCGCCCAGAATGATCGCGACGTTCGAAAGCGCGTCGCCCAGATTGTGAATCCAGATGCTGCGCACGTTCAGGTCCCGGCGTCCGCCGGTGACCGCGAAAGTAATCCCGCTGTTGATCACCAAAGCAAAGACCGCAACCCACAGCATTAAATCCGTTTTTACTTCTACCGGAGCGCGCAGCCGCGTCAGCGACTCGTAAATCAACCAGAGCGAAACCAGCGACAACATCATCGCGTTGACGAATGCGGCCAAAATTCCCGCGCGGTGATATCCGTAGGTTTTCTGCGGCGTTGGCGGTTTCCGAGCCCATCGCGTCGCGAACCACGACAGCACCAAGCTCGGCACATCGGTCAGGTTATGTATCGCATCGCTGACCAGCGCGATGGAATGTCCCGCGTAACCCGCCACCAGTTCCACGCCGACCAGCGCGAAGGTCGCCACCACCGCCCCGCCCAGAATCAGCGTCATTCCCTCGGCTGGCAGCGACACATGCGAATGTCCGCCTAGCCCATGCGAATGGCCATGACCGTGGCTATGATCGTGGCTGTGCCCATCCGGGCCGTGTGCGTGGTCGTGCATCGCCCAATTCTAACTGCTCTTCCCCACACGCGACAGAGCCGTTTCTCCCGCACCGAACCTAATGGGAATCACCCTCGTCTGCTTCTGTTTCCAGCGAGTCGGCTGATGGCGCCCATGAACCACTCGGCCGAAACTCAATTGACTCCCCCCTCTGCCCCGCCTACCATGACATCAGTTTCGTGCCATCACCTTCACGCGGAGCTTTTTCGGGCAGCGCCTCTCGCGCCCAGCCATGACGCAGCAAGTTGCCAAACTGGTGTTTTGGGGCGTGCGTGGCTCGACGCCCACCGTCGAGCGCGACACCTGGCGCTATGGGGGCAATACTCCCTGCCTCGAACTCACCGCGCCCGACGGCACTTCGTTCATTCTCGATTGCGGCACTGGAATTCGCAGCTTGGGCAACCTGCTCACTGCCAATCAGGGCGGCCTCGGCGTTGAAGCCCACATCCTGGTCACGCACTACCACTGGGATCACATTCAAGGCATTCCGTTTTTCCGTCCCTTTTTCGAGCCCCAGAATCGTTTTCATTTTTATAGCTTTCAGTCCAAATATCTGGGTCCACATAGCCTGCAGCAGGTTTTTGAAGCCCAGCTCTCCAGCCCATATTTTCCTGTCGATGTGACCATGATGAGCGCGGCTCGCGAATTTCACGAAGTCGCCGGCGGCCAGACCTGGGACGTCAACGGCACGAAGATTACCGCCAATCATTTGAACCATCCGCAAGGATGTCTTGGGTTTCGTCTAGACACTACTGGCGGCTCAGTGGTGTACGCCACCGACAATGAACCGGGCGCGGCTGAGTGTGATCGAAATCTTCTGCAATTGGCGCAGGGGGCGGACGTGCTGGTTTACGATGCGCAGTACTCCCCTGAACAACTTGCCTCCGAACGCAAAGGCTGGGGACATTCCAGCTGGCTCGAGGGCGTGAAGATCGCCCGCGCCGCGAAAGTGCGCAACCTGATCCTCTTCCATCACGATCCGGATTCCACCGATAAGCACGTGGATGGATTTCTTTCCGCCGCGCGCCAGGAATTTCCTGCTACCTGGGCTGCGTCCGAAGGTATGACCGTCACCCTCAGCGAGCGCGGCGTGAATGTCAGCATGCGCGAAACACGCCTCGCGCTTCGCCGCCGCCTACGTTTCAACGCTACGGTCACCGGCCAGACGGAAGACGGCAACGCTTTCGAGGAGAAAGCTACGGTTCGCGATATCAGCCTGCAGGGCGCTTATCTCGCGTTGAAATCACGTCCGCGCCTGCAATCCGAAATTCGCGTGGTCATCGAAGCGGCGGACGAGGCCACTCGTTCCAGCATCCTTTCACTGCGGGCCAGCGTGGTTCATCTCGAGCCCGGCCGTGAGCAGATTCAAAACGGCGTCGGCGTGGTCTTCATCGAAGACCCCGACCCCGGCCGACCCCGCGACTGATTCAAGCAGGGGGAATCAGGTCGCAGAGCCGCAGGTCAGGCACACCCGCGCCAACATCGTCGAAAAACTCAAATTGTCAGTTTGGGATTTACTTCTTGTCTTCCGGCAATTTCGCCAGTTGCGAATCAATATCCGCCAGCGCCCGCGTCAACTGTTCGCGATAACGCTGCGCCTGCGCACCTTGCAGCTGAGTTTCGACCTGCGCGCGTGACAGCATCAAAATTCCGCGCTGCCGCCGTACCTCTACTTGATCTTGCGAGACCTGCTTCTTATTTTTGCGGTCTTCTTTCGTTTCGCGTTCCTGCACTTGACCTTCCACTGCTTTACTTTCCCATCCCCTGGCCATGCGTAGATTCTAAATGGCCGACCGCGAAAACTTAACCCAATTCTTCTGCAAAGGTTCCTCTTTTACGCTCCCACCGCCGTCAGCCGAATTCCGGGTACACTTGTCGCTCATCTACACTCACGATTTTGAGGTGCCCCATGAAATTCGATGCGATTGCCATCGGAGCCGGGCAGGCCGCCAAACCGCTCTGTTACGCCCTCTCCGATCTCGGCTGGAAGGTGGCCTTCGTCGAACGCGCCGAAGTCGGCGGCTCCTGCATCAACACTGGCTGCACGCCCACCAAGTCCATGATCGCCTCAGCCCAAGTTGCGCACTACGCGCGCAATGCGGCGCGCTGGGGAGTGCGCGCCGGAGAAGTCAGCGTCGATCTGCCCGCCATTACCACCCGCAAAAATAAAATCGTGCAGAATTTCCGCGACGCCATCGAGAAAGGTATCGCCCGGCACCAGAACATTCGCTTCATCCGCGGCCATGCCCGCTTCACTGGGCCTCATCAGCTCGAGGTCAACGGCGAAACCATCGAAGGCGAGAAAATCTTCATCGATACCGGCACCCGCCCACGCATTCCTGCGCTCACCGGCATCGATTCGGTTCCTTATCTCACCAACGTCACGGTCATGGAGCTGCAGGAAGTCCCCGAACATCTTTTAATTCTCGGAGGCGGTTACATCGGCCTCGAATTCGGCCAAATGTTTCGTAGATTTGGCAGCCGCGTCACCGTGATTCACACTGGCGCGCGCTTGCTCGGTGCCGAAGATCAAGATATCGCTATCGAATTGCAGCGCGTGCTGCAGGCTGAGGGAATCGATTTTCAATTCAACGCTCGCACCACCTGCATCGAGCCTCATGGCTCGGGAGTATGTGTTACTGCTCAAACTTCGAATGGCGAGCAAAAGATTACCGGCTCCCACCTGCTTGTCGCCACCGGCCGCACCCCGAATAGCGACGACCTGGGCCTGGAGAAAGCTGGAATCCCCACCGACGATCATGGCTACATCAAAACAAATTCTAAAATGGAAACGGACGTCTCCGGGGTCTGGGCTCTCGGTGATATCAAAGGCGGTCCGGCGTTCACCCACATTTCGTATAACGATTATCAAATCGCCTACGCCAATGTCGTCGAAGGCAAAAATCAGACCATCGTCGACCGCTACCTGCCCTACGCGCTTTTCACCGATCCGCAGTTGGGTCGCGTCGGCATCACCGAACAGCAAGCCCGCGCCTCCGGTAAGAAATTCAAGATGGGCACTTTCCCACTGACGTCCGTCTCCCGAGCCATCGAAAACAGCGAGACGGACGGTCTGATGAAAATTATCGTCGACGCCGAAACTGACCGGATCCTCGGAGCGTCCATTCTTTCCAGTGAAGGTGGCGAGATTGTGCAGATCCTCGGCGCCATGATTCTGGCCGGCGCGCCCTACACCGTGTTGAAAGGAGCGGTCTACATTCATCCCACCTTCGCCGAAGGCTTCTACGGCCTATTGGATTCGGTAAAACTCGCGACGCCCTAATCCGCGCACTCGCCTGAAGATGTCGCCTCGTCTCGTTGGAAAATTTTATCGACATAGTTGACACCGGGCCTCGGACTGACTAGTGTTGTCGCCCCGGCAGCAAAAGTAGGGCGAACGGTATGGTCCGTTGCCCTCACGGCCCCGCCTGCCGGAAGCATAAGGTGGATCGAACCGCGCATGGATTTTGACGTTAACGCCTACCGCGATGCCCGTGGCCGCTGGCATCACCAAATTCTCGGGCCGCTCACGCCGCCCTCAGCCACACCGCCGGTCTACGAAGAATGCCACGACCCGAAAGCCACCACGCGCTGCATCGGATTCTGCGATTTCACTTCGGCCATCAATGACGGCTGGCAGCGCGTCCGCGTGATCCTGCGCCAGACCGAAGGCAAGCCGCAGAAAGCCGCGCCTCCTGCCGATGAAGCCCGCACCAAACCCTGACCGCTTCGCTGCTCTGGCGTGGGAGTCCGGATCATGATTTCCTGCCGCCAACTTCAGAAAGATTACGCAGCCGGCGCAGCGTCGCCCGAAGTAGTCCTTGAAGCCGCGCTACAACACGCGAATAGCAATGAGTTGCGCAATGTATATCTTGCGCTGGACGAAGGTCGCGTTCGGCGTGAGGCCGCGCAATTGCCGGAACGCTTTCCGTCGACGGAAAAGCCTGCGCTGTACGGATTCCCCATATCCCTGAAAGACTGTTTCGATCTCCGCGGATTTTCGACCAGTTGCGGCTCGCGTTTCTACGCTTCGCAAAATCCGCCGCCGCTGACCGATTCCGCCGTGGCTTCGCGCTTGCGCTCGCAGGGTGCACTCATCGCGGGGAAGGCGCATCTGCATCAGCTCGCCTACGGAATCACTGGAGAAAATCCTGACTACGGCGATTGTATTCAGCCCTTGTACCCGGACCGCCTCACCGGGGGCTCCTCTAGCGGCGGCGCGGCTAGTGTTCAAGAAGGCTCAGCCATCGCCGCCATCGGGACCGATACGGGCGGATCGATTCGCGTTCCCGCTGCGTTGTGCGGCTTGGTCGGTTATCGCGCGTCCATCGAACTCGCCCATCAGCGCGGATTGTGGCGCGGAGGAGTTCACCTCGCTCCCTCATTCGACACGCTCGGCTGGCTTTTCCGCGATATAGCCGATGGTCCGCTGCTGGCGACTGCTTTGTTCGATCTTGAAGTGCCGCCGGCCACTTGGACGAAAGTCCGCATTGGTTCCGTTCATCCCGATTTCCTTCACGACTGCCAATCGTCCGTTCTCGATTTCTTGCAGCAGGCCAAAACTCGCATGGCCGACCGCGGCGCCGAGATCCACACCATCGATTCCAGCTTTTGGGACGAAGGTATGGACATCTTTGCGCCGATACAGGCCCACGAAGCCGCCGCGATTCACACCGCGCTCACCGGAGGAGATTTTTCGCACTTCGAAAAATCCGTCGCCGAACGCCTCACCTGGGGCGCTTCACTCTCGCACGAAGAAATCGCAATCCTCCGCCGGCGTCACGAAATATTTCGCGAGCGCATGGACGCACTGCTCCTCGAAAACGATTTTCTGATTGTTCCCTGCGCCCCGGTTGAAGAGTTGCTCGCTGGGGCCGACCACAGCCAAACCCGCCGCAGACTTTTGCGCTACACCGTTCCGATGAGCCTCGCTGGCGTTCCGGTAGTAACGCTGCCGTCCGGAACCGGCGCTGGCGTTCAGCTGGTAGCCGCTCGCGGCTCCGACGCCAAGCTCCTCGCGTATGCTGCCCAGCTTGGCGCACAATCCGGCGCGAATTCCTGATACGAAGCGCTAGCGCCCCAAATCCTTCGGATACCCGTTTGGATGCGCGCAACGCCAATCCCAAGCGCTCCGCACAATCGCTTCCAGGCTCGAATACTCCGGCCGCCATCCCAATTCTTTTTTGATTTTTTCTGCGCTGGCTACCAACACCGCGGGATCTCCCGGCCGCCGAGGCGTTTCCTCCGCCGGGATCGGCTGTCCTGTCACTCGCCGGGCCGTCTCGATTACTTGCCTCACGCTGAATCCCTGTCCGTTCCCCAAGTTGTAAATTAGCTTCTCTTTTTCCTTTAATGCTTCCAGCACCAGCAAGTGGGCGCTAGCTAAATCCGAAATATGGACGTAATCGCGGACGCAAGTTCCGTCCGGAGTCGGATAGTCGGTGCCATAAATCGAAAGTTTCGCCCGTTGCCCCAATGCCACCTGCAACGCCAACGGAATTAAATGCGATTCAGGATGATGATCTTCCGCCTGCTCGCCCATCGCTCCGGCTGCGTTGAAATAACGCAAGCACGCGTAGCGCAGCCCGTGGATCCGATGAATCCAATCCAGCATGCGTTCAACCAGCAGTTTCGATTCGCCGTAAGCGTTCGTCGGATGCAGTGCATCTCCTTCTTCAATCGGCGTCCGGTCCGGCGTTCCAAACAAAGCCGCCGTGGAAGAAAAAACGAATCGTGGCACCTTGTGCGCGATCGCCGCTTCGATCAAAGTCAGCGCGTTCACCGTATTATTCCGGAAAAATTTTTCCGGAATTTTCATCGATTCGCCCGCTTCGATCGAAGCCGCGAAATGCATCACCGCGTCTATCTGCTGCTCGCCCAACAACCGGTCGAGCGCGCCGCGGTCCCCGATATTTTCGACCACCAGCTTCGCTCCGCGCGGGACCGCCGCCCGGCATCCATGCGACAGATCGTCGAGCACCACCACTTCATATCCGCGCTCGACCAATCGCGCCGCGGTCGCGCCGCCGATATACCCCGCCCCGCCCGTGACCAGAACCCGTTCGCTCATCAATCTCCCGTCACTCATGGACCTGCGTCTCATTCACAATATCTTGGAGTCGCGCGAAAATCTGCCTCGCACGCGCCTCTGTGCCGAAAGTAATCATATCCGCATCTGCTATTCGGCCTTGGTATGCGGTAAAGTTCTTGCTCGTGCCTGGGCCCTGGCCCCCGCGCACAGCTCGGCCAATCAAAATCGGCGGGACTCTTCAGAATGTCGTCAACCGTAGCGCTACCCCCTGAACCCAACGCAAGCGACCGCAACTCCGCTTTCCTGGTGGGCTTCGCCGGTTGGACGCTCGACGCCTTCGATTTTTTCCTCGTCGTTTTTTGCCTTACCGACATCGGCCGCGAATTCCAAAAGACCGACGTTGCCGTGGCCTTCGGCATCACCATCACGTTAATCCTGCGCCCGGTCGGCGCACTGGTCTTCGGCCTGCTTGCTGACCGCTACGGCCGCCGCATCCCGCTGATGGCCAACCTGGTGCTGTCCGCCGCCGTGCAACTCTTCACCGGCCTCGCTCCCACGTTCTTGTCTTTTCTCATTCTGCGCGCGCTTTTCGGAATGGTCATGGGTGGGCAATGGGGAGTCGGCGCGTCGCTTGCCATGGAAAAAGTTCCTGCCGAAAAACGCGGCATGTTCTCCGGAATTCTGCAAGAAGGTTACGCCGTCGGATATCTGCTTGCGGCCATCGCCTACTTCGCGCTCTTCGATCGCTGGGGCTGGCGCCCGCTTTTTTTTCTCGGCAGCCTTCCGGCGCTGCTGGCCGCCATTGTCGTCCAGTTCAAAGTAAAAGAATCCAGCGTCTGGCGCGAAACCAAAGCAACATCCTGGAGTTCGCTCGGTCGCACCCTCGCTGCGAATTGGAAACTCTTCATCTACATGTCGTTTTTTATGATGGCCATGAACATGTCCTCCCACGGCACGCAGGACATGTACCCCACCCTGCTAAAACGTCAATGGTCTTTCTCCACTCACAAAGTCGCAGCCGTCACCGCCTTTTCCATGGTCGGCGCCATCATCGGCGGCGTCGTGTTTGGCGCCATTTCTGACCGCATCGGCCGCCGTCGCGCGATCATATTTGCTTTTATCGGAGCCCTAGTCATTATTCCCTTCTGGGCCTTTCCTTCGAGCGTTGCCGCACTCGTCGCCGGCGCCTTCATCATACAGTTCATGGTGCAAGGCGCCTGGGGCGTCATTCCTGCGCATCTCGCGGAACTTTCCCCCGATGCGATTCGCGGATTCCTTCCCGGCTTCGGCTATCAGTGTGGAGTGCTGCTGGCCAGTTCGATCGGCATGTTGCAGGCTGTATTCGCCCGCCACGCTAGCTACAGCGTGGCCATGGCCTCCACGCAAGCGATTGTCTTCGTCCTGGCAATAACGATGACGGCATTGGGCAAGGAACGCCACGGAACGCACTTTGGTAAAGCGTCGAACCAATAGCAGCGGTCGCCGTGTCTCGGTTTTGTAGTATCTTCAGAAGTGCAGGGCCTGTAGCTCAATTGGTTAGAGCAGCAGACTCATAATCTGCGGGTTCTAGGTTCAAGTCCTAGCGGGCCCACCAAGTTCCCATTTTTTTCGCCGACCGACCTGAAAGCATCCCACTTTTTCGCAGGTCGTCTCCCCGTTCAGAAACACGAATGGCGGGGAATTTCCCCGCCATTCGCCAACATTCACGAATCCTCGTGCTTCCAAAATACGTTAGCTTAAAACGCTGCTACTCCTGCTTCGGCGACCGCATGATCCTGCTCGCCGGATCCGCCGCTCACGCCAATCGCTCCTACCACCTTGCCGTCCTTCTTCAGCGGAATGCCGCCGGCGAAAATCATGATTTTCCCGTCATTCGACGCGTGAATCCCAAAAAACTGTCCGCCGGATTGCGAGTGGGTGGCGAGATCCTTCGTGGCGATGTCGAACGCCCGCGAGGTGTAGGCCTTCTTGATCGAAATATCGACGCTGCCCAACCACGCACCGTCCATCCGCACGTGCGCCACCAGATTTCCGCCGGCATCAGCCACCGCGATATTCATCGGCTGCTTGATCTCCGCCGCTTTCTTCTCTGCCGCCGCAATCACGCGGCGTGCGTCGCTCAACGTCACCATCGGATTTCCTCCCGGGATAATGTGCTGCAAGTTTCACACCGCAATATCGCTTTCATTTCACCCAATGATTTTGCAGCAGGCGCTGCCAAGGGACAATAGCGAGCGAAATTATTCTAGGTTGCGGGAAAGCGAAAGTGGTTCAACCGGCGATAAAACCATCGATGGGCGCGACCCACAACTGAGCGCCGCGAAACTCCATTTTCACTAGTAGTGCGCGGGATAGGTTACGTTTAGCTCGAATTGCTCGATCGCCGGCGCGCCCGCCCCGGTACCGGAAATATTCAGCTCATATTTTCCCGCAGGCAATTCAGCCGGCGGCACGCTGAATTCGACGTACTTCTGCGCTTCGATCGTCTTGGCCGCCAAACCTGAGAACACGCTGGACTCATCCCGGCCATTCGCTTTCAAGCGAACTTCAAATTCCGATCCATCCTGCCCCGGCGGCAGCACTACCTGAAATACGATCTTCCGCGCCTTTTCCGGGATCGCAAACCCCCTGGCGCCTTCAGCCCCGCGACTCACATTCGGCAACAGCAAAATCGTGAAGACACTCTCCGCCGGGATCAGCGCGGGCGCCACCGTTTCGCTCGCAGGACCCTCATTCGCCGCGCTGGCTGCCGGCGCGTTTCGCTCCGTGAGCGCCCGCAATCGAGAATTGTGCTGAACCGCAACGATCGCAATCGCGAAACTCAGAATGCTCGCCGAAATCGCCATGGGCCAGAATGAGAAAATTCTGACCCGCAGCCCGCCTCGCGCCGCGTCAAAAACTCTTTTCGGCTGAGCCTGCATCGCCGCCAAAATCTTCAATTGCCGCTGTTGCTCCGGGCCGCCCAGGAAAATCTTCTCCACCCGTTCCTTGTCGCGTCCCGTTAATTCTCCTACGGCATAAGCGTCCAGTAGATCGCGGTATTGCCCGTCGACCGCCGCCGCAAATTCGTCATTGGAGAAGAATTGCTCATCTGCCGCCTGTGTTTCGTGCTCCGGCAGCTCTCCGGCTACGTACCGCAACAACCATTCCCGATTTGGACCGTTTGCGCTCATTCTTTTTGTCTCTACTCTCTGCTGGCGATAATCGCCTAAATATCACGCTCTTTTTTCCAGCCCATTCGCCTTTGAATACACTCCTCTAAGCGGTCGCGCAGCCGCAAAGCCCGGTTCCGCAGCGCGTTCAATTCCATCCCCATCTCGTCGGCCATCTGCTGCCGGGCCGTAATGCGCGCCCGACCCTCCGCACTGTAGTATTTTTGCAACAGCGCCCGGCTGTTCGGCGGCAAAGTCTCCAGGCAGGCCTCCAGCGCGCCGGGAAGCGCGTCATCTTTCACCGCGTCGACTCCGGCATTCGCCACCATGCGCATGGCCTGCTCTTCGCGGTGCCGCTTATAGCGCTCCTCCAGCAGCAGCACCCGAGCCACCCCCGAAAGATATTGCTGCGCGTTGCGGATTTGCTCGCCCTCGGCGATCCGGCGGGCGATCCGGTTGAACGCCTCGTCCGCCAGATCCTCCGGCGCACGAGTGTGCTGGATAGAGAAAAAACGGATCAGCCTCTGCCGCATCCTTTCGTATTCGCTGCTCGCCTTGGCCGAATCCGCATCCAGCGCACGAAGCAAGCCCTCGAACGCGGCGGCGTCCAGTCCCCAGTTTTTTTTCTCGGAATTCGAAGCTGGCAATTATTTCATCGCCTTGGATGGCATCGTCACCGGCATGGCTCCATCACCTTGCACCGTGAACCCGGCCCAGAAATACGGCGCTGCGGTACCGGCCGCGTTCGCCGTCGCCAGCTGCGCTTTCCGCAAAGCCGCCGCCGGCCCCATTCCTTCTCGAATCAGATTGCGGTAAAACCGCCGCATCAGCAAACTCGTTTCGCGATCCTCCACACTCCACAGGCTGCCCATCACCGTACGCGCCCCCGCCAAGAAAAATGCTCGCGAAAGCCCTTCCAGACCTTCCCCCGGAACCTCGCGTCCATTCGCGGTGCGGCATCCGCTGAGAACCACGAGCTGCACCGGTATGTGCAGCTGATAAATATCGCTTAGCCACAGCACGCCATCTCGCGGCGCGCCGTTCGGATCAACCATCGTCAAGACCACTCCGGAAAACGCCGGCCGTTCCGTGTTCAACAAAGCGTGCACTCCAAAATGCACCACCGCGTATTGGCTCCAATCCCTGTTTCGCACCGTCTCGGTCGCCGCTTTGAATCCTAAGTCGACGCTGGTCTTCGATTCGCCGTTGAGCGCGGCGATCGCTTTGGCTTCGTCCCGCGACGCAACCAGCCTCGGCAAATGCGCCATCCCCGCTTCGTTCGCCCAACGCAAAGTTTCAGATTCTGCCGTTGGTTCGGTCTGACGTGCTCCCGCGCCGGAGACGCGTGGATCGTTCGCCGTGTACACCGCGTCGGCGAATACCGCGATTCGCGGCGCGGACTGGGCTGCCGTCGCACTAGCGCCAGCAATCAGCACCTGCAACATGGATTCCGAAGGCTCCGTCAAAATTTCAAATCGCGACACCAGCCGGGCCGGCGCGGTCTTCGCGTTAGGTTCATGCGTTGGCGTCAGGCGCAGCGCTGCAAAGGGAATGGACGCCAGCGGCCCATCCGGCACGATATAAATTCGATCGATGTTCGTGAGCTTTTCCACCGGGCCCAGCAACAACTTGCCAAACTTCTCCGCCTCGATTCGCTCCGCCGCGTCAGCACTTGCGATCCTGCTCGCGCGGTTTTCCAATCCCTCGCCAGATTTTTCGACGCTTCGCGCCTGCAACGCATCGAGCCATCGCAGCGCCTGCGCCCGAATCGCCTGGCGATTCGTCCCCAGCGCGTAACTCTGCAATCCGTCCGGCGTCACCAACCACAGGTAGGCCTCATCCGTTCCCACCCAATATTCAGCTAGCGCCGAACTGGGCCCCATCATTTTCGCGATTTCTACCGCGCTCGCCACGCCGGCGCCGCTGAATTCCGCGTTTCCCCCACTCCCGGCTCGAATCCGCGCGTCGAGCGCATCGCTCGCTGCCAGTTGCTGCTCGATGTCCGCGCGCACTTTGGAAAGTTGTGCGGCATTTTTATCCGGTTCATCCGCCAGCCGCCGCAGTCTGGCGAAAAGCGCGTCCAGCCGGCTCTGATTCTGCTTTTGCTCGCGCAGCAAATCTGCCGGCGCATTAGCAAACGCCGGCACGACCGCGTTCGCGCCGGCCATCTCATCCAGCAGCGCCCGCGAGCTGGCGCGCTCCGCCACCGCGAACGCCTTCGCCTCGTATCCTTGCTTAGGTTCTAGCGCGTCGAGCCGCATCCAGATCGAAACGCCCAGATCGTAATAGGCGTGCTTGGACGAAAAAAACGAGGTGCGTAATTCCCGGCTGGCGATCGTGGCCCGCGAAGTCTCGAAATAACCCAAGGCCTCTTCGATCTCCTTTGCTGCCTTGTGCAAATCGCCGGCGTCCGCATCCAGCCTTGCCGAACTGGCCAAGGCCATCGCCGCCTGCGCTCGATTCGATTCCTGCATCCACAGGTCGAAACTCTTTCCATACAATTCGCGCGCCCGCGTCTGATCGCCCGCGCGATATTCGAAATCCGCGAAATGCAGCAGCGCACTCGCCTCCGCATCCTTGTTGGCGATCCGGCTCGCCTCCTCGGCCGCCACCCGGAAGTGTTCGCGAGCCGGCTGCTGATTGCCCATCGCCGCCTCGCTGCGCGCCACACCAGTTTCCAAAATCGAATCTTCGCGCAGCAGGCCTAGCTTCTTCGCTTCATTCCGGCCCTCCTCGAGCACCGCCAAAGCGTTCTTCGCCTGCCCCTGCCGCAAATACAAATCTCCCAAGCTTGAAGTGATCTTCAACATCCCGGCCGTATCACTCGCCGCTTTGGCCAGAGTCAAAGCCTTCTCGAAACTTTCTTCCGTGCGCTTTTCGTCGTTCAATTGCGAATACAAATCTCCCAAGCCGCTCCAGATCGCGGCTTCTACCTGCGGATACGGCTGCACCCTGGTCGCGTCCAGCGCTTGGTAATACAACTCGAAAGCCTGTTCCAGTTCACCGCGCGATAGATGGACCGTCGCCAACGCTTCCAGATTGAACGCAATGCCGTACTGATCGTCGAGCTTGCGCGCAATCGCCAAGGCCTGTTCCGAAGACGCCAGCGCGCTGTCGGTGTCCCCTATTTCCCGGAAGGTGTAGGCCAGGTTCCCCAGCAGAATGCCTTGCCAGTATTCGTCGCCGCTGATTTTGTAAAGGGCGATCGCCTTTTGCGCTGATGCAATACTGGCCTCGTAATCGCCCAGAAAATATTCGGCGGAAGAAAGCGTCTTCCACGCCAGCCCTTGCCCTTGGGGATCCGCGTCCCCTGCGCCGGCACGAGTCGCCAAGGTGGACGCCTCGCGCGCCGCCTGATAGTCGCTCAGCTTGTATAAAAGCAGCCGAGCTTCGCCGTTCAGCGCGGCTCGCTGCATCGTCGTATCCCCGCTGCTCTCAAAAAATCTGGCCGCGTTCTTGAATTTTTCCAGTGCCACCGGCCAGGTTGTTTTGTCGCCATGCCGTCGGATATCTTCCGCTTCGGCCATCGCCTCTTCCTGCTGCGCCGCGCTGGCCATCGCTTCGGGCGTGGCTGGAGCCGCATCAGAAAGCTTTACCTTCGCGGCGCAGGCCAGATGCGGATGTAGGCAAGCCACTTCGAATCTCTCTTCCTGCTCGCTAGCCGGCAGCGAAAACCGCACCACCGACCGCAATCCCGCGTCATTCGTGCGCGCGACATGCGTTTTCCCTTGGCCCTCCACCCACTTCACGTTTAGCATCTCGCGCGTCTGCTCGAATTCAACGCGCACGCCGTCACCGGCAACAACGCGCACCGCAAACGTCGTATTCTCATTCGGCGCCAATTGAAAGTCTTTGTTTTGCCCCTCTTCAAGGTAGGTGAGCGGCTCGAGAGCCTTCGGCTCCGTATTCTGTGCCACAGCCGCAGTCTGGGCCGCAGTCGCGCCTGCGGCCAGCGCCGCCAAACACACCAGTACGCATAGCCGGCAAGCCAGGGAATTACCCGCGGGATCAAATCCAAATAACGTGCGCAACTTTCTGCGAGGGGCGCGTGTCATGGCCGTCATTACGTGTTCTGCCCATAGATTCAAGCACAATCAGACGCACACGCAAAGCGCCCGCCGCCTGGCGCAGTAGCTTCCTCCGCCAGCCGCATCCGTAAGCGAGATTTTTCATTTCCCGCAGCATCAGATATGCTGCGTCCGCCATTTCGACCGCGAGCCCCACCGCGAAACCGGTCGCCTGGCGCAGCCAAGGGGAAAATCGATGACCGCAAAACATAAATTCTCCGCCAACGAAACTACGCCTACTACAAACCTCACCCGCCGCGATTTCATAGCAACCTCTTCCGCTCTCGCCGTCTCTGCTTCCTTGGGTAACCGTTCCCATCTCTCGCGCATGCCGCAAAATCTCGCGTTCCCCGCCTCACTGCAGAAACCCGCCGGTGCCTCGAAACCACTCCGCATCATCATCGATTCCGATCCTGGCGTGGACGACGCCGTGGGCATCCTCCTGGCCCTGCGCTCGCCCGAACTCCAAGTCGAAGCCATCACTGCCGTCTCCGGCAATGTACCTCTCGAGCTGACGCTTCCCAACGCTCTGCGTCTGGTCGAAATCGCTGGCCGCACTAGTATTCCCGTAGCCGGAGGCGCCAGCCACCCGCTGACTCGCCGCCTGGTCACCGCCCGCTATGCCCACGGTAACAACGGCCTGGCTGGCGTCGACTTTCCCGCGCCGACAATCAAACCTTCGCGCGAATCCGCGAACGAAATGCTTCGCCGCATCATCCGCGCGAATCCCGGCGAAATTACCATCGCTGCCATCGGCCCACTCACCAATATCGCCATCCTGCTCCGCAGCGATCCCGAAATTGCGCCGCTGATTCGCGGCATTGCCATCATGGGCGGCTCGCTTTCCGGCGGCAACATCACGCCCTCCGCCGAATTCAATTTCTACGCCGATCCCGAGGCCGCTCGCGTCGTCTTCGACGCCAACCTGCCGCTCACCATGGTCGGTCTCGACGTCACCCGCAAAGTCCTGCTTACCGAGGATCATGTGAAACTCCTCGAAGCTTCCCGCGACGCCGCAGGCCAGGCCGCCGGAAAAATCATGCGCGCCACCATCGAACGCGTTCGCAAAGGCTCAGGGTCGCCCACCGTGGCCATGCACGACCCGCTGACCATCGCTTGGCTCATCGATCCGGACATCCTCACCCTTCGCGATTATTACGTCGAAATCGAGACCTCCGGCGAGTGGACCGCAGGCGAATCGGTCGGCTTCACCCACACGCCCATGCGCCGCTCCGCGCCGCTCGAGACCAGCGAAACGGAAGCCGCTGAGCCTGATCAATCCTTCAAACCCAATGCCAAGGTCGCCGTGGAAGTCGACCCCGAACGCTTCTTCAAACTTCTGCCGCGTCTCACTGGAGCCGCATAAACCGAAGTGCTGCGGTTCCACGCACAAAAAAGCGCGCCCCGAAGTGCATTCGCACTCCGAAGCGCGCCAAGAATTTCCGTTGAAGAATTTACGCCCGCGCTTTTACTTCAGCGCGTGACGCAGATGACCTGTCGCTCGCTCTAGCCGCTTCTTAAGCTGCGCCACGTCCTTGGCCAAAGCGTCCAGCTCCTTTTTTGCCAGAACTCCCGCCTTGGTCAGTTTGTGCGCCGTTCGATCCGCGCGTCCCACCGCCGCTCCAATACTTGTCGCTACCTTCGTCAACCGGCTTTTCTTGGCCATAATTTCCTCCTGATGAAACGCTGTCATCGTAGCTTTCACTGCAAGGGACCGTCAACGGCGCGATCACCGTTGCGAACCTTTTCGGCAACACCGTCGGCTGAGCTT
Source organism: uncultured Acidobacteriota bacterium (assembly GCA_963847695.1). Lineage (GTDB taxonomy): Bacteria > Acidobacteriota > Terriglobia > Acidiferrales > UBA7541 > Palsa-295. Next base: position 88,248 of record CAWKAX010000010.1, read on the forward strand.
TACAAAACTTTTCCCGCTACTTCGGCAGCCGAAAAACGAAACTGATCTCTTCTTCCGTCTCGATGGCTTGTCCACCCATCCGCGTCGGACTGTATTTCCAGTTGCGCACCGCGCTCAACGAAGCATCGATCAGCACCTTGGGCCCGCTCAAGGCCGTCAAACTCTGGATGCTGCCGTCCGACCCGACCACCGCATGCAATTTCACCGTTCCTTCCACTCGCTCTTTAATCGCGTCGGGCGGATACACTGGCTCCACCACATTCAGCAGCTGCCCTACCTGTAGATTCCTTCCACTCTGCGCCGCTGAGCCGTCGGCCGGCACTGGAACCGAACGCTGCGCGCTGATCGCCACTGAACCCGACGCACTGATCGGGGTTTCCGGCAGATTCAAAACCAGCGGAACTTTCGGCTTGCCGGCATTTGGGTCTATCGCGCTCGCCGAGTTGTCGTCTCGCGTCTTGGGCGAAGTCGCCGCCGTCTCGTCAGCGGTCTTCGCCGCATCCGAGGTCGGTGTAGCCCCTCCATGATTCGGTCCATTACTGGCCGGCACCAGCCAATGGTGATTCGCCAAATCCACCACCTCAATCGAGAGCGGTTTTCCCGCAGGCGCCATTCCACCGGGCATGGCGTTGTGCGGAGTCGCTGTCGCGGCCGGCGAACTCCTTGGCAGCAAGCTGTCCTGCTGTTCGCCCAACACCTGATTCAACGCACCGCGACGCACCGCCATCCCAGCGATAAAAGAAATCAACGCCAGCAACAAAACCAGCGCCGCCAAAAACCATCCGGTGTGGAGCTGCACCCGGAAATCCTTCCAATCTGATTCCTTCGCCGCGCGCTCTTTCGGCTCGCTCACCATCGCCTGAGCCTCACGCGCTTGTCCGAGTGACAACGCCGGCGCTACCGCCAGATTCTGTGCCGCTCGTCCGCCGCTCGCCAGCGCGTTCATCGATGAAAACGGCGTGTGTGGCCGTCTTTCAAACGGCACCACCGGCGGCCCAAAAGCCGCAATCAACTGGTCTTCCGTTTCGGGTTCGGCGTCAGCTTCGGGTTCGGCGGTCTCGTCCTCTTTGTCGCGCGCCAGCTCTGAATCGAATTTGGCTTCCGCTTCGGCCTCAATTTCCTCTTCTGCTTCAGCCTCGCCCTTCGCAACAGGGTCCCCGTCCGCATCTTCCGACGATTCTGCCGCGACTCGTTGCTCTAACTCTTCTTCGTCATCCTGGCTAGCGGCTGCCGCAATTTCCACTTCGTCCGTTTCGTCTTCGAACCCAACGTCCCGCATTACTCCGAAAGCTTCTTCGCTCGCTTCCTCGGTCTCTTCGGAATCTTCCGCTGGGTCCGCCGCTTCCTTCGGATCGCGCCCCGACTCAAAAATCTTGATTTCTTCCGCGCTCATGACATTCGCTTCCGTCAGTTCGCGCACGCCCGTATCCTCGACGGCCACAGCAGCAGCCGGCGCAGCTTGCGCGACGGCCACTGCCACCTCTACCGGCAACTCTTCCTCTTCCTCCACCACTTCCGGCTCGTCCTCGAATTTCTCCGGCGAAGCCTCTCGCTCCATCCACTTCCGAATTTTGCGAAGCGTACTTTCTTCCAAATCGACAAACCGCAGCCCAGCCTCTTTTCTCGAAGCGCTCAGCCAGACGATCTCGGCTTGCACTTCAACCCGGTTCCGCACCTTTGGGATTTCCAGCCAAATCGGCAGGGTCTCGCCCGCTTCTAGCACCGCCGCGGCCTGCACCGAAATTCCGCCTTCGCTGACGTTCAGCACAATTCCGCCGTTCCCATCGCCAATTTTCACGTAGGAAAGCGAATGGATTCGCTGGCGCGGATGTGCGCGCCGGTCCTTGTCAGGATGCTGTTTTCCGGATTTTTCTGGAGTATCGGACATGCGCCTGAATCGCCGCGAGTGGGTTCGCAACGAGCCTCAGCTTTGGAAAATTATAGTCTGCGCCCCTCGGGCGCCGCAATCAAACCGTCGTTACGTGTTCGACCAGCCTCGTAACTGAACGGCATCAACTAATAGCCCGCTCCCGCCGCGACCGGACGCTTCTGCAATTCCTGCCAGTCGCCCGGCAGCTCGATCTGAAAATGCGCCGCCTGGTCGAACAAAACGAATCCGCTCAAGTTTCCGACTTCCTGCGCAACCAGCGTGCGGAATTTTTCCTGATTCACCGGACCCACCTGCGAGCCATACATCTGGCCCGGCCAATTGAAATTCTTGGTCAGCTCCAACGTCACCCGCGTCCGATTGCGCGCCGGCAGAAAAACCGAATTCCCCAACGCCACCGGCTCATCCGAACTCACGCTTCCGCTCGATGCTAGGCGCGTCATCACCACGGTGGTCGAACCCTTGGTGACTTGATAATCCGTATCGGTATTGTTGTCGAGGTCGTACGAAAAAATCAGATCGGCGTGCGTCGGATCTATTTCCTTTACCTGCACCCCGGCAAACGTGCTTTGTATCGCGGAAGTGTTCCATACCGGAGCAGAAGTGTGCTGCGTCGCCGGTTCCGGCGCAGGTGTTCGCGGCAGTACAAACACCACCACAACCAATAAGCAGGCCACCAGAAGGGACAAAGTGATGAGTGTCTTCATCGGTATCGCCAATTTCTCAATCTAGCACACCGTTCGGGAGCTCTTGCTCTCAATTTCCTACGGAACAACGCCGCCCGACGCCTTACTCGGTGAGGTACTTCACAAAAACCACTTCATTCTGTTTCTCGTTGTAGATCAGTTCATCGACGGTCGCCTGGGTCAGCAGCAGCCCGAATCCCCCCGGGCGCAAACCTTTATCTTGGCGAATCTGATCATGCTTGGTCGGGTCGTCCGGCATGTGCGAAATCGCCGCGTGCTCCAATTCTCCAAATTTGAACCCTGAACCCGGATCCGCGATCCGGTACATCAGCATTTTCTTCGCTCGCAAATACGAAATGCGCACTTTGCGGTTGGGGTCCAGCTTCCCGCCCCATTCGATCGCGTTCAGCAGCAATTCGTGAAACGCCTGTCCTACCGAGCGCCGGATGTCTTCCGGCAGCCCGCTCTTGAAATGGGCCATGAACGCTTCGATCCGTTCCGCTTCTTCCAGCGAACACGGCACCACCAGTTCCACCCAGGTCGGCTTGGCCGAAACGACTTCAATGGTTCTCTGACCCGGTGTCTTCAGCAGCGTTTCTTTCACCAGCCCGACCAGAGCCTGCGGGTCGACCGGCTTGGCCATGTAGGTGTAGGCTTCTTCGCGAATCGCACTCAATAGTGTTTCCGGCGTGTCGTCCGAAGTCATCACGATGATCTTCGGCCGGGTCTTCACATTGCGCAGCTTCGACAAAACTTCCAGGCCGTTCATCTTCGGCATCCAGACGTCCAGCAGCGCCAGATCGAACTTCCCCGCCTTCAATTTCTTCAGCGCCGCGGCTCCATCCGCCACCGCTACCACCGTATACTTCTGCGCGCGGAGCGTTTCGGAAAGCAGCAAGCGTGTCGTGCGGTCGTCGTCAGCGATCAGTATGCGCGTCATCGTTTCCTTCCTTGAGCGTGATGCGGGCGGGCCCGCCGGGGTTTTTCCTTTTTTTCTCCGACAGCCTGCAACGCAGGTAGCAGCAGCGCGATCTCATCTTCCAGCGTCGCGTACAGCTCCCAGGCGCCATCGAGTTTACCCTGACGCCCGTTTTTTTCCATCTCTCGCGCCGTCTCCAGCGCCGCCGAGGGCCCAAAATTCCCCACCGACCCTTTCAGCGCGTGCGCCCCATCCGCCAGCAGCGCCGCGTCATGCGCGTTCAATCCGTTGCGGATGCGCGCCATCATTTTCGGGCAGTCTTCGCGGAAGGTTCCGACGATGGTACGTAGCAGTTTTTTATTTCCGCTGAATCGCTCCATCAGCGCGGTCACGTCTAATTGGTGCTCGAGTGGCGCCGTGCCATTTTCGGTTTCTGCCACCGAACTCGCTGCATTCGCCGCGCTGCCCTGCGACACGATCTCTTCCACCGTGCTCAAAAAAGTTTTGGGGTCGAGTGGCTTGGTCAGGTAGCCATCCATTCCCGCGTCGAGGCACTTCTGACGGTCGCCCTGCATCGCATGTGCCGTCATCGCGACGATCGGCAGGTGTCCGCCGGTCTCTTTTTCCCGCTCACGGATCGCCTGGGTCGCTTCTAGGCCGCCCATTTCCGGCATCTGCACGTCCATCAGTACCACGTCGAATTTATGCTTGGCCACTGCCGCCAGCGCCCTCTTTCCGTTGTCCGCCAGAATCACCGAATGTCCGCGCTTCTGCAGCAGGTGCAGCGCTAAATCCTGATTCACCGGATTGTCTTCGGCCACCAGAATCCTAAGCTTGTGCCGCGCGGTTCTTCCGCGTTGCGGCGCCACACTTTCCCGCGCCTCTCGAGCCCGCGGAACGTGCAGCGCGTTAACGATCGCGTCCCACAATTCCGATTGCTTCACCGGCTTGGTCAGGGCCGCCACCCCGCAACCCTTGGCCCGGTTCACGTCCTCAATTTGTCCCGCCGAAGTCAGCAGGATCATCGCCGTGTCTTTCAGGCTTCGATCGCGCTTGATCTTCTCCGCCACCTGAAATCCGTCCCCTTCCGGCATGTGCGCGTCTAGCAAAACCAGCCCGAACGGATTCTTTTCTGCAGCGGCGTTTTTCAACATCTCCATCGCCGCCCGCCCACTCTCGGCCACCGTCGGCTTCATCCGCCAGTTGCGGATCATTTCTTCCAGAATGCTTCGCGTCGTTTGATTGTCATCCACGACCAGGACCGGCAAGTTGCGCAGCGGCAGCGGTGCCACAAATTCGGTTGCGCCGGCTTCCGCTCTCGACGGCAGCGCAAATCGCGCGGTGAAGTGGAACGTGCTCCCGATCCCCACTTCGCTTTCTACCCACATCAACCCGCCCATCAATTCGCAAAGCTGAGCCGAAATCGCGAGTCCCAGTCCGGTACCGCCGTACTTCCGGGTGGTCGAAGCATCCGCCTGCGCAAACGCCTCAAAAATTCTCTGCTGCTGTTCCACCGGAATTCCAATCCCCGTATCCGTCACTGAAAAGTGCAGCAGCACCTCGTTCGTCGTTTTCGATTCCACATGCGCGCGCACCACCACTTCGCCATGCTCGGTGAACTTAATCGCGTTCCCCACCAGATTCACCACGATCCGCCGCAAACGGTCGGGATCCCCGATCAGCGCGTCCGGCACCTCCTGGGTAAAATGCGAAGCCACCTCGATACGCTTCTGCTGCGCGCGCAGCGCCAGCGACTTCAGCGTTTCCTCGATGGTGTCGCGCAGCAGGAATTCCATCCGATCCAGCTCTTCCTTGCGTGCCTCGACCTTGGAAAAATCAAGAATGTCGTCGATCAAGCTCAACAGCGATCCCGCCGATCCCTTCACCGTTTGCAGATATTCGCGCTGTTCCGGGCTTAGCTTGGTTTCGAGCGCCATATCGGTCATACCCACGATCGCGTTCATCGGCGTGCGAATTTCGTGGCTCATATTCGCCAGAAATTCACTTTTGGCCCGGGTCGCGTCTTCGGCTTTCGACTTGGCTACTTCCAGCTCTTTCACCAGTTGCGCCAGGCGCCCGGCATCTTCGGCCTGGGCGTGACGCGCCGCTTCCAGATAATCGGCGTACAATTTCAATTCGTTTTCAGCGTGCCGGCGTTCGATGAATTGCCCGATCTGGCTCCCGATCGAATCGAACATGCCCAGCAATTCTCCTTCGACCTTGCGGATGCTTCGGCCGAAAAATTCCACCACGCCGGTAATCACGTCGCCGTTCTTGATCGGAAATCCAAACGAGGAATGTAGCCCTTCCTCTCGCGCCAGCGGCGTTCGCGGAAAAGCATTCTCGGTCGGCAGGTCCGGCTGCCAGATGGCCTGCCCCACTTCCCACACCCGGCCCGGCAGACCCACGCCTTTTTCGTACGACAACGCTTTGGTCGCCGCAAGAAATCTCGGAAAAGTCATCTGCGGGTTGTGCCAGGTCGAAAGGCAGCGCATCAGGTTTGCGGTCTCGTCCAGCCGCCACAACGCGCCCACTTCCCAGCCCAGCCCTTCGCAGATCGACATCAACAGCAGCGGCGTCGCCGCCGTCAACGATTCCGCCTCGGCCAGCACCCGCGTCACCGCGTAGCCGGTCGAGAGCCTGCGCTCCGCCTGCTTGCGCACCGTGATGTCCCGCGCCACCGCAAAAATTAATCCCTGGTCCTCGTTCGGCGTCGCGTTCCATAGCAGCCATTTGTAACTGCCGTCCGCGCAGCGATACCGGTTTTCAAACGCCACCAATTGAGATCCACCCTCGATCTTCTTAGCCTGCTCCAGCGTCTCCGCCAGATCGTCCGGGTGTATGAACTCGAAATAGGGCTTGGACAGCAGTTCCGCCGAGGGCCGGCCCAGCGTGGCCTCCCATGAAGGATTAATCCGCTTGAAATATCCGTCGAACCCTACAATGCACAGCATGTCCTGCGACAACCGGAAGAGCTGGTCGATCTGCGTCTCCCGCAGCCGACGGTCGCGAATCGCGGATGACAAATCCGTCACGCTTCGCCGCAATTCCAGCTGCGTCACCACCAGCCGGCTCAGCGACTTCAACGCTTCCTTTTGCGCCGGATTTAAAACCCGAGGCACCAGGTCGATCACGCACAGCGTGCCCAGCGCGAAGCCGCCTTCGGTCACCAGCGGCGCACCGGCGTAAAATCGGATATGCGGCGCACCGGTCACCAGCGGGTTGTCCCGGAATCGCTTGTCGTCGAGCGCGTCTTGCACCACCATCACTTCCGGCTCCAGAATCGCGTGCGCGCAGAACGACACCTCTCTCGACGTCTGGTTATCCTCCAGTCCGATTTTCGCTTTGAACCACTGCCGGTCCCGGTCCACCATGGTCACCGACGCGATCGGTGAGCCGCAGATCAACGCAGCCAAATGCGCTAAATCATCGAATTCTTGCTCGGGAAAAGTGTCCAGGATGGCGTAACGCTGCAGTATTTCGAGCCGCGCCGCTTCGTTTTCGGGTAGTGGCGCTTTCATGGCAGGTGGGTTCAGCCTCGGCTTCGGGTAATCTTAGGGCCGCCGCCGACTACAAGTCAACGCATCGCAGCGCGAACAAAATCTGCGAACGTATCGAATTTTCAAAAGGTTAAAACCTCTCATTATGAAGAGTCTGGCAGCAACTTCTGGTGAAAGCTAGTCGTGTTGAATTAGCGCGCCACGGCACTCCGGGTTTCCACGAGATACTCGTCAATCCTTCCCAATGCCTGTTGCATAAGCCCGCAGTCACCGCCAAACCCAATCCGCACAAATGATTCCATTCCCACCTGCTCACCCGCCACGATCAGAACACTCTTCTTCACCCGCAGCTCCTCGGCCATCTGCGCCGAATTGCGCCCTTCGCATAGTCCCAACCACGCAATCGCGCCGGCCTTCGGCGCAATATGCGAAAACGCGTCGTCGTGTCCCGCCAGCCAGGCGCGCAGCGGAGGATAATTCGCCTGCAAAATTCCTCGGGTGCGGTTCAAGATCCAGGCCCGCCGCTGCGGTTCGAGCGCCGCCGAAGCCAGCCGGTCCGTCAGCATCGACGGCCCGATACTCGTGTAATCGTGATAGCTCCAAAGCTTCTCGATCATGTCGGCCGGGCCAACCACCCAGCCCGTGCGCAACCCCGGCAGGCTATACGCCTTCGAAAGCCCCGCGGTGCAAAGTGTCTTCTCGTAGCCGCCCCACATGCTCGGCGTCGTCTCCCCGCTGAATTCCGCCCCGCGATACACTTCGTCCGAAATAATCCACGCACCCACTTTGTCCGCTGCGGCGGCAATCGCCTGGCGCATGTCGTCGCGCAGCACCGCTCCGGTCGGATTGCTCGGATTGCAAATCGCGATGATCTTCGTTTTGGCCGTCACCGCCCTCGGTAAATCGTCGACATTGATTCCCCACTCCAGCGATTCGCGCAGCCATAGCGGCTTCACCGTCGCCCCAAAACTCCGCGCCAGCCCGGCGATCTGCATGTAGTTCGGCATCATGAAGACCACTTCGTCACCCGGCTCGATCAAGCCCCAGGTTGAAATGTAATTCGCCTCCGAGCCCCCGCAGGTCACCAGCACATTTTCGATCTTCGCGCCCGGATACAAGTCCGCGATGCGCCCGCGCAACTCTTCGCTCCCGTTGGTCTGCGGGTACAGCTGCTGCACATCCAGAATTTTCTTCAGTTGGTCAGCATCCGGGACCAGCTCCGCGGTCGTCAGCGGATGCACGCCGCTTTCGGACAGGTTCAGCTCGACCTTGTTCTCCCACACCGACTGCCAGCGTTCCAATTCAAATGGTTCGATCTGCATCCCGGCCCTCACTCAATCCCGAAAAAGTTCGCCATGCAACCACGTCGCGCCAGAAATGTAAGCGAATCCAGGCAATATCCCAAACGATTTTCTAGCTCCGGTGAATATCGCAAAAAAGAAAGTGGGGGGGGTGAACGCAGAAGAAAACGGTGAGCTACTTCAGAAACAAAAATGGCGGGGCTTAGCGTTTGAGCCAAACCTCGCCGCGAAGAACGTCTAACTCTTTTCCGGCCCGCCAAACGCCAGCGCAATCAACGTATGCTGCTCCATCTCATGTGCCTTGTGCGATCCCGTCGCCGGACTGGCGCTCGCCGACCGCTTCACCGTCAGCACCCCGCGCCCATGCGCTAGCCGCTCCAGATGCGGCACGATGTAGGAAAGCGCGCCCATGTTCGCCGGCTCTTCCTGCACCCAAATAAAGTCCCGCGCATTCGTGTAACGATCAAGCTCCGCCGCGAGTTCCGCTTCCGGAAATGGATACAACTGCTCCACGAAAATAATCGCCGTCGAAGTGTCCTTCCGCCGCTTCCGTTCCACGATCAGTTCGTGCCCGATTTTCCCGGTGCACAACAGCACCCGCGTCGCCGACCCATCGCCGCTATCCGGAATCACGTTCTGAAATCGCGCCGCGCCCAAATCTTCCAGCGTAGAAGACGCCACCGGATTGCGCAGCATGCTCTTGGGCGTGAAAACGATCAGCGGCTTGCGCCACTTACGCAGCGCCTGTCGCCGCAGCAAATGAAAATATTGCGCCGCGGTCGAAGGCTGGCAAACCTGCATATTGTCCCGCGCCGTTAGCTGCAGAAACCGTTCCAGCCGCGCGCTCGAATGTTCCGGCCCCTGGCCTTCGTAGCCGTGCGGCAGCAGCATGGTCACACCGCCCAGCAGTGCCCACTTGTCCTCGCCCGCCGAAATGAACTGGTCGATGATGATCTGCGCGCCATTGGCAAAATCTCCGAACTGCGCTTCCCACAGGATCAGCGCTTCCGGATAGTCCCGGCTGAATCCGTATTCAAATCCCAGCACCGAAGCTTCCGACAGCGTCGAGTTATAAGCCTCAAACCACGCCTTCTCCGGAGCCACATGCTCCAGCGGCACATATTCACTTTCGTTTTCGATATCGATCAGCGCCGCATGCCGCTGATTGAACGTCCCGCGCCGGCTATCCTGCCCGCTCAACCGCACCGGCGTTCCTTCTTTCAGCAGCGTGCCGAATGCCAGCGCTTCCGCCATGCCGTAATCGATCGGACGCTTGCCCTGCGCCATCTCCAGGCGCTGCTCCAGCAATTTTTTAACCTTCGGATGAATGTGAAAATCAGCCGGATACTGCACCAACGCTTCGCCAATTTCCCCGAGCGTTTCTTTCGCCACTCCGGTTTCAACTTCGTAGGAAGGGTTGTAGCGTCCGCCGCGGTAGTCATTCCAATACGCCGGCATCTGCCGCATCGGCGGAGTTTTTTCCAATTCCAGCGCGTGTTTCTGCGCCGCATCCATTTCGTCACGCACCCGCGCTACGATCGGCTCGGCATCAGCGCCGATTTTTTTCGCGTAGCTCTCCCACAGCGGCGCCCGATCTTGAATTTTCCGGTAACGCAACGGCTGCGTAATCGTCGGATCGTCCACTTCGCTATGTCCGTGCTTGCGGTAACCAATCAGGTCGATCACCACGGGCGTGCCGAATTGCGTCCGGAAATCGAGCGCCATTCTTCCCACCCGCACCACCGCCTCCGGGTCCTCCGCGTTGACGTGGAAGATCGGTACCTGCAAACGCAGCGCCAGGTCGGTAGAAAACCGCGCCGAATGTGAATCCCGCGGAATGGTCGTAAATCCGATCAGATTATTCACCACGATGTGGATCGATCCGCCCACCGTGAAGCCTTCGACGTTCGACATGTTCAGCGTTTCCGCCAAAATTCCCTGGCCCGCAAACGCCGCGTCGCCGTGCATGATTACCGGCACGATCTTCTTTCGTTCGTCGTCGTTGGCGCGCTGTTGCTTGGCCCGAGCACGACCGATCGCCACCGGATCTACCGCTTCCAGATGGCTCGGATTCGAAACCAGATGTATCGCCACCTTGCTTCCGTCCGCCGTCACAAAATCGCCGGTCGCGCCCATGTGATACTTCACATCGCCGCCACCCAGCACGCTGCGCGGATCCACATCTTCAAACCGCGCGAAAACTTCCGCCGCGCCGCGTCCCACGATGTGTACCATCACATTCAAGCGCCCGCGGTGACTCATCGCCAGCACCGCTTGCTCGGCGCCCTGCGAAGCTGCTGCTCCTAGAATGGAATCCAGCAAGGGCAGCAAAGACGCCTCGCCTTCCAGCGAATACCGCTTCGTGCCCAAATAACGCGTCTGCAGCACCTGTTCGAAAATCTCGGCACGGACCAACCAGTCCAGAATCCTCGCGCGATCAACCTCCGGTGCGTCCGCTTCCATCCGCGCCTGGATCCATTCGCGCTTTTCACGGCTGGCGATGTGCATGAATTCCGCGCCGATCGTCCCGCAATAAAAATGCCGCGCGGCGTCGGCGTCCGGGCCCGTGACGTCCAGGTCCGCCATCGCTTCCGGCTTCAGATCGCCTAGCGGGTCCAGCTTTGCCTGCAGAAATCCCCATCGCCGGAACGCATCCCAGGTCCGTTCCTGCCCCTCTTTCGCGCCCGCCGCTTCTAACGTTCCCTGTTGCCTGCTCATCGCCGGTCCTTAGCTTCCCCTTCGATTATAACGATTCATTATAATCCGTCGCCCGCGAATCCGGCGAGCCGCCACATCTAGTTTTCCTTCCATACACCCAGCGCCCGGCGCACCAGCACGAATTGCCCCAAGTGATAGGCGTTGTGGTCGGCCAGCAGCAGGGCTTCACGCAGAATCGTCTGCCCGGACCCGTGCGCGATCTTCGCCAGCAAATCGATTCGCGGATTCTCCACCAACCGCGCCACCTCGTGCGTGTCAGCCTCGAATTCCCTCACCGTTTTGTCCCACGCCTCGGCATCAGGAGGCGCCGGATTGGACGGCCAGTACGCCGCCGGCCAGTCCTTCGGCTTGTACTTCGGGTCGACGCAAAATTCCAAAATGTCCCGCTGCGCGATTCGGGCGTGCTCCAGTAATTCCCAAGCGGAATACGGAAACCCAGTCGGACGGATTCCCCGCTTTTCCACCGGCAAGCCCGCAATCGCCGTCTTCCAGTCGACGTGCGCATCGCCCCACAACAATGGCGCCCGCAATTCTTTCCGCAACGCTGCATCCGTCGTCGACTTCTTCACGCTCGCTACCTTCTTCGTCACCTTCTTCACCGTCTTCTTGACCGCTTTCTTCTTCGCTGCCATATGCCCGTCCCTCCTATGAAAACTATCGAGAATTAGTTTTTCATCGTCGAATGTTGTCGGTCACCTTGTGTGGAGAGTATGATGCGCGCAAATCTGTATCCGGGAGCGACCGAACTCATGTCCACATCCAAATTCTCGCGCCGCGAATTTTCTGCGGCTTTCAGCAAATCTCTCGCTTTGCTCTTCGCCGTCCCGGGCTTCCCTCGCTTCTTGGATGCCGCCAAACGCAAGCCGATTCCCGACGGTGCCATTCGCCTCAACTTTAACGAAAATCCTTATGGCCCTTCGCCCCTGGCCGCAGCGGCTTTGGACTCCTCCGCAAAAATCACCTCGCGCTATCCCGACGACGCCGTCCTCGACGTCCAGGACGCCATCGCCAAGAAAAACGGAGTTGCTCCCGAAAATATTGTCCTCGGTTGCGGTTCCACCGAAATCCTGCGCGCTGTCGACGTCACCTACCTCGCCCCAGGCCAGAACATCGTCGCCGCCGATCCCACCTTCGAAGCCGTCCTCGATTACGCTCGCGTCCTCCACACCAACCCCATCAAAATTCCGCTAACCGCCGACTATCGCCACGACCTTCCCAAAATGGCCGCTGTCTGTACGTCGAAAACCGGCGTCATCTATATCTGCAATCCCAACAACCCGACCGGCACCATCGTCGCCCGCGATGAAATGGCCGCCTTTATCGCCACCGTGCCTCCGACGACCCTTATTCTCGTCGACGAAGCCTACAACGACTTCACCATCGATCCCCGCTACGCCAGCGTCGTCCCACTGATTCCCCAGCATCCCAACATCATCGTGGCCCGCACCTTCTCCAAAATTTACGGAATGGCGGGCATGCGTCTGGGCTACGCCGTAGGCGCCAAGGAACAAATCGCCCGCATCAGCACCCAACTCCTGCAGGACAACACGAACGCCGCGGTTCTCTCCGCCGCGCTCGCCAGCCTAGCCGATAAGCCCAACATCGTCGCGTGCCGCGACCGCCTGATCGCCACTCGCACCTGGCTGTGCGACGCTCTGACCCACGATGGCCGCGCCTTCATCCCCTCGCACGCCAACTTCGTCATGATCGATATGGGTTCCGACGTGCAGCCGTACATCGAAGAATTCAAATCGCGGAACATCTATGTGGGGAGGAAATTCCCGTCGATGCCCCATCACCTGCGGGTCACCGTCGGCACTCAACCTGAAATCGAAGCCTTCGTCGCCGCCCTGCGACAGATCACTGCAGCCAGCCCAGCCAAAGCGGCCTAGAACCGCCGTAAAATCAGCCCAAAATAAAAAAGCTCCTCCCTGCTCGCGCAAGGAAGAGCGCTGTGGTCGCTTCGAGCCGCTGCGCTCGAGCAACTCCCGTCACGCCCAGCTAGCCCACCGCTGGAGCGCTAGTGATGATATGGCCTGCTTCAACCCCGCCGGCTTTACGCCTGCGTGGCTGCTGCGGCAGATGGCGGGCTGGTCGTTCGCCGGTGCTGAAAACATTCCCGGCAATATACCGGCCGGCCCTGCGTCGGCTTGAAGGGAACCGTAGTTTCCTTCGCGCACTGCGAGCAGACCGTCTTGGTCTCCACTCGCTGTGCAGTTCCGCCGGCAGATGTGCCACCCGCCGCGCGGTTTGCCTTGCATGCTTTACACCGCTTGGGCTCGTTTTTGAAACCCTTGTCGGCGAAAAACATTTGCTCGCCCGCTGTGAATACGAACTCGGCCGAACATTCGGCGCATTTCAAGACTCTATCGTGGTATTCCATACGCTGCTCCGTAACGACCTACCTGGAGTAAGGCAGCGGAACATTCCGCGCCGGACGAAATGGAAAACGCCTTGCGAATCAGCGTTTCCCACTTCTCCGAGCACGAACTGTTTGAGTGGACCCAGACAAATTGGTCAACTAGTCTTGCTCACGCCGTTGCTTTTTGCGGAGACGCTTACGCGAGAGGGCTTCTTTCGCACGCCGCCGTTCACCTGGTTTCATGTAGTAGCTGTGCTTTTTGATCTCCTTGATAATGTCCTCCGACTGGACCTTCCTTTTAAAACGCCGGAGCGCATTCTCTAGAGATTCACCCTCTTGAATGACAACTTCTGCCACGCGTATTCACCCCCGATTCCCCGTTGAATGTTAATTTTGTACGAATGGGTAGACACCATTGTATCGGTTCACACCCGAACCGGCAATTGCCAGATTTAATACAGCGGAGGTTGACCCCAAGTCAAGCGTAATTTATCCTCTCGCAAAAACCATCTTCCGTAACTCATCAGTAAAACTCCAGCTCATCTCGGTTCCCAATTTCGCTCCGCGGGTTTTCACTCTTTTCCCTTCGGGTTTTACCGGCCACACCCTTGCCGTCCCCGCCTCACTTGCTGTTAGAATGGCCCTCCGGCAGCCCGCTTCACGGAGATTCTCATGCCATTGATGCGTAACGCGATCGCTGTTCTGCTCGCTGGCGGTCAGGGCGAACGCCTCTGGCCCCTCACCCGCGACCGCGCCAAACCCGCCGTTCCCTTTGGCGGCATCTACCGCATCATCGACGTTACCCTTTCCAATTGCCTCAATAGCGATCTGCGGCGCGTCTTCGTCCTGACCCAGTACAAATCGCTCAGCCTCAATCGCCACGTTCGCCGCGGCTGGTCCGCCTTAATGGGCCACGGCGAATTCATCGAAGTCCTCACTCCCCAGATGCGCGTTTCGCAGCACTGGTACCAAGGCACCGCCGACGCCGTCTACCAGAACATCTACTCCGTCGGCTCCGAGCAATCCAATTTCGTCTTCATCCTCTCCGGCGACCACATCTACAAGATGAATTACCAGAAGATGCTGGAGCAGCACGTTGAATCCGGCGCCGAAGTCACCGTGGCCACCTTTGAAGTCACCGCTGAGGAAGCCGCCGGAAGTTTCGGCGTGATCGAAACCGATAATGACTGGCGCATCGTCGGATTCGAGGAAAAACCCAAAAATCCCAAACCCTCCCGGCTGCATCCCGACAAAGTCAACGCCTCCATGGGCGTCTACCTTTTCAATACCCAGATGCTCTTGCCCACGCTCATTGCCGATGCCGAAGATCCCAATTCCCGGCACGATTTTGGCAAGGACATCATTCCCCGCCTCATCGAACACCACCGGGTCTACGCTTACAACTTTCGCGACGAAAATAAAAAAGAAGAAGCCTACTGGCGTGATGTCGGCACCGTTGACGCCTACCACGAAGCCAACATGGACCTCGTTTCCGTGTCTCCGGTCTTCAACCTCTACGACAAGAGCTGGCCGCTCAATACCTGGCAACAGCAATATCCGCCGGCAAAATTCGTCTTTGCCGATCCCGAACGCACCGGCTCGGCTCTTGATTCCATCGTCGGCGCCGGCTCCATCATTTCCGGAGGCCGCGTCACCAAATCCGTCCTTGGCCTCGATGTCCGGGTGAACAGCTACAGCGAAGTCGAAAACTGCATCTTCTTCAACCACGTCAACGTCGGCCGCCGCTCCCGCATTCGCAACGCCATCATCGACCGTCACGTCAACCTGCCTGCCGGCACCGTGATCGGCTACGACCTCGAAGCCGACCGCGCCAAATATTCCGTCACCGACAAAGGCGTAATCGTCGTCGTCCGCCCCGAATCCATGATTGAAGAACCCGAGTAGTGCCGAGCTTCGGCGCAATTTCGAAATCATGCACGCCATCCTACGCAAACTTTCCGGCGGCACTCGCCGCTCCCTCGGGCGCACCGATGAAATCGTCGCCGAAGTCCTAAAGAATCGCCGCCTTTTCCCTCACCTCGTCGCCGCTCTCGATTCCGAAGACGAAGTCGTCCGCATGCGCGCCGCCGACGCCATCGAAAAGATCACCGCCGAACGCCCCGAGCTGCTGCGACCGTTCAAGAAGAAATTCCTCGCCATCGCCAACCGCACCCAGCAACAAGAAGTCCGCTGGCACGCCGCCCAAATCCTCCCGCGCCTAAAACTCACTTCGCCCGAACGCGCAGCCGTGGTCGAAATCCTCTTCGACTACCTCCGCGACAGGAGCAGCATCGTAAAAACATTCGCCATGCAAGCGCTCGCCGACCTCGCTGCCATGGATCCCCAACTCCAATCCAAAATCCGCCCGCTGCTCGAAGAGCTCACCCAAATCGGCACCCCGGCCATGCGCGCCCGCGGCCGCAAACTCCTCAAGAGCCTGCCTATCTAGCCTTTAAAACCATCTCTCGGATATTGACTGACCACCAGTCAGTCAGATACGATCGCTTGGCGATGACCGCTACAGCCTCAGCCTCGCCTCCGCCGTCCGTGTTTCGTCACCGCGACTTCACCCTTTTCTGGTTCGCCCGCAACTTCTCCACCCTCGCCGTTCAGGCCGAGAGCGTCACTCTCGGCTGGCAGGTCTACACCATCGCCCGGCTTTCGCATTCCGTGGATCAGAGCGCCTTCCTCGTCGGCATGGTCGGCCTCGTGCAATTCGTCCCCTTGTTCTTGCTCGCCTTGCTCGGTGGCGCAACGGCGGACCGCAACGAACGCCGCGCCATCATGCTGGCTTGCACCATCAGCGAAATTGTTTGCGTCGTCACCCTCGCCGCCCTTTCACTCCGCGCTCATCAAACGCTCTTCCCCGTTTTCGCCGTCGCCGCCGTCTTCGGCGCTTCACGCGCTTTCCTCTCTCCCGCAGGCGGCGCCATCGTCCCCATGCTCGTCCCGCGCGACGCGCTCGCTCAGGCCATTTCCCGCAATTCGCTCGGCGATCAAGTCGCCTTCGTAGTCGGTCCTTGGATCGGCGGCGTGCTCTGCGCCTTTTCTCCCGCGATCGCTTACGTCGGCTCTGCCTTCCTTTATTCGTTCGCCGCAGGCTTGCTCCTGGCTCTCCGCACCAACACCCGCCCCGAACCTCAGCCCGGCTCGCGCCTCGAACAGATTCGCGAAGGTCTGGCTTACGTCTGGACCAACAAAATCGTCTTCGGCGCCATCTCGCTCGACCTTTTTGCCGTGTTGCTCGGGGGCGCCACCGCCCTGCTCCCGGCTTTTGCCAGCGACGTCCTGAAAGTCGGCGCTCACGGCTTCGGCCTCCTGCGTTCCGGACCTGCCATCGGCGCCGCAGCCATGGCCTTCGTGCTCAGTCGCTGGCCCTTGCATCGCCGCGCCGGCCACTGGATGTTCGCCGGCGTCGCCGTCTTCGGCGTCGCCACATTAGTTTTCGCCGTTTCAAAATCGATGCTCGTATCCATGTTCGCGCTCATCGTTCTCGGGGCTTCGGACATGATCTCCGTCTACGTGCGCCAAACTCTCATCCAAATCGTCACACCTGACCGCATGCGCGGCCGCGTTTCCGCCGTCGCCTACCTTTTTATCGGCGCCTCCGCCGAACTCGGCGAGTTCGAAACCGGCGTCGTAGCACGCCTACTGGGTCCTGTCGGCGCCGCAATTTTCGGTGGTGTCGGCTCACTGATCGTAACCGGCGCCTGGGCCCAGATGTTCCCGGCTTTGCGCCAAGCCGATCGCCTAGACGCCATCGAGGAGTAAACGCCATGCCAAACCTAAAAGCTGCGACCAAAGGCCAACCACGCACGAAACCTGCGCGCACTAAACCTGTCGAAGTCCGGCGCGACCAACTGATGAACGCCGCCCAATACCTCTTCCTACAGCACGGCATTGCGAACACCGCCATCGAACAAATCACAGAACGCGCCCAAGTCGCGAAAGGCACTTTCTATCTTTATTTTTCTTCCAAGGAAAATATTCTAGACGCGCTCGGCGACAGATTCGCCGAAGACCTTCTGGCAAGAATAAAAGCAGCTGTCGACGGAAAGTCCGAAGAAAACTGGGAGGGAAAACTAGCCGCTTGGTCCGCAGCCTGCCTCACGCACTATCTCAATTCAATCCGGCTGCATGACGTTATCTTCTACAGCTTCCGCCCGCGCTCCCGCGAAGGTCTGGTCGACAACATCATCATCGATCATCTCGAAGCTCTGCTGCACTCCGGCACTGACGCCCGCGCCTGGAAAATCGAAGACCCGCGTTTCACCGCGGTTTTTCTCTTCAGCGCCCTCCACGGTCTCGTCGATCTCACCGTAGCCCGCGAAAAACGTCCCAACCGCCCCCGCCTGCTAAAACGAGTCGAGCAACTCTTCTTCCGCACGGTAATTCCGCGTTCCTAAACGCGGACAGGAAATCCACCGCCAGCCTCGGCGCAACACGTCACTCCTGACGTATGCCCCAGGGCATTTTCCATTTTCTCTTTTCTATTTTCCGCTTTACAAGTTCAAGGCGGCGCGTCCCAGAAATCGCGCCTTCGGTCCCAATTCTTCTTCAATCCGCAGCAACTGGTTGTATTTCGCGATCCGATCCGTCCGCGAAGCCGACCCCGTCTTGATCTGCCCCGAGCCCATGGCCACCACAAAATCCGCCAGGAACGTATCTTCCGTCTCGCCCGACCGGTGCGACACGATCGACGCGTATTTCGCCTTCCGCGCCATCTCCACCGCTTCAATCGTCTCGCTCACCGTCCCGATCTGATTCAACTTGATCAAAATCGCATTCGCGATGCCTTCCGAAATTCCGCGCGCGAAAATCTTCGGATTGGTCACAAACGCATCATCGCCAACCAGTTGTATTTTTGGGCTCCCCGCCTTGCTGCCGCCCAATTCCTTGGTCACCAGCTTCCAACCGTCCCAATCGTCCTCAGCCAATCCATCTTCGATCGAAATAATCGGATACTGCCGCACCCAGTTCGCCCAGAATTCCACCATCTGTTCGGCACTCCGCGCGGACTTGTCCGACTTCTTGAACACATATTTCTTCGAACTGCGATCGTAAAATTCGCTCGCCGCCGGATCTAGTGCGATCCCGATCTGCTCGCCCGGCTTGTAGCCCGCCGCGGTAATCGCTTCCAGCACCCGCTCCACCGCTTCTTCATTCGATTTCAGGTTCGGCGCAAAACCACCTTCATCGCCAACCGCCGTCGAATACCCATTCTTCTTCAGGACTGTCTTCAAATGATGAAAAACTTCCACGCCCCAGCGCAGCGCCTCCCGAAAATTCGGCGCGCCCACCGGCATGACCATGAATTCCTGCAGGTCCACCGAATTATCCGCGTGCGCTCCACCATTGATGATGTTCATCATCGGTACTGGGAGGATGTTCGCCGAATGATCCGAGGCGTAACGCGAAAGATAAACGTACAGCGGCTGCCGCAGCTGCATCGCCGCCGCCCGTGCCGCCGCCATCGACACTGCCAGAATCGCATTGGCTCCGAAATGCGATTTGTTCGGAGTGCCATCCGCCTCGATCATTTTCTGGTCCAGCTCCTTCTGATCCGCCGCGTCCAACCCAGCCACCGCCTTCGCGATGCCCCCATTGATGTGCGCCACCGCCTTCAGTGTTCCCTTCCCCAGGTAGCGCGCCTTATCCCCGTCGCGCAACTCAATCGCTTCGTGCTCGCCCGTAGAAGCTCCGGACGGCACCGCGCCTCGCCCAATCGCACCTCCCTCCAGCCGCACATCCGCTTCAACCGTCGGATTTCCCCGTGAGTCGATAATTTCCCGGCCGGTGATGCCTACGATTTTCGTGGACATGAGTCTCCTGTTTCTTCGAATGAATTTAGCGACAGATTTATTTTGACGGCCAATATCGTAATCGTTTCAGCCGCAAAATGGAAAATCGAAAATCGCCGTCAAACAGTTTACCGCGGGCAGATAAACACAATCTGCGACACGGAAGGCAAGCCCATCAATTCTCCGCGCAATTCACGCGAAGCCTGCCGGTTCGCCTCCGCCGCCAGCCGCGCCACGTCGTCCGCAGTTAAAGCCCGCGCATACACGTCCGCGCGGAGCCCGTACGAATATTCCCGGTAATGAATTTTGCCAGGCTCTCCCAATTTCATCAGCGTGTCCCAGAAATTTCCCGCCCGCAAAAAAGAGAGCACGCCCGATTTCCCGGTCGCCTCGACCCGCTTAATCCCCAGCGAATGTCGAGGCGGCGATCCGCTCGACTCCAAAACAACTTCCGTACAGCCAGCCGCCGAAAATAGCCTCGACGGCTCCGCATCCGGATACGCCGCCAGAACTTCTCCCAGCTCCGCCGCATCCGCGTCAAAACCATCCCACCAATATCTGTAAGTCCGAAACACAACGGTGCCCGCCCGCAGCACGTGCTGCACCTTGCGCGGATCCTTGCCCACCGTCTGCACGATCATGTCCACCAGTTCGCGCGCCAGAAAATTCTGGCGCACCACCGGCGTCATGCTCAGGTATTCGGCTTGCTCTTCCGTGTACTTCGCTTCGATGGTTTCAGGCAGGGGCACGCGGTCGAACTTCTTTAGGCTTTCACACGCCTAGGATTTCGGGCTCAACTGTTCGCGGACTTTGTCGCTCAGCATTTTTCCGTCGATCGATTTCCCTTCCAGCTTCGCTCGAGCCGCCTTCACCACCGCGCCCATTTGCTTCAACGAATCGGCGCCGGTTTCGCTCACCGCTTCAGCAATGGCCCGGGTCATGTCTTCGTCGCTCGGCGCCTCCGGCAGATACTGCTCAATGATCACAATTTCTCTCTTCTCTTTCTCCGCCAGATCCGGCCGCCCGCCCTGAGTGAACTGCTCGATCGATTCCTTTCCCTTCTTCACCAGCGTCTGCAAAATTTGCAACGATTCCAGGTCGTCGAGCGGCTTCATCTTCTCCACTTCTTTCAGCTTCAGCGCGCTTTTCATCATGCGCAGCACACTCAGCCGCAGCTCGTTCTTCTCCTTCATCGCCGCCGTCAAATCCGTCTGAATCCGTTCCAGATAACTCATTCGCCGTCCCCCAATTTGCAGCTAAGAATATCACACCGATTTCGCGCATGGCGCATTCGCGCCCCCGTTTGGCCCGGTTTTGAGCAAGTGCTATATGCAATCTATCAGTGTCGTGAATTTGACACCCCGCGGTTCACTCGTTAGGCTGTTTGCCATGAAAATTATCGTAGCGGACAAGATCAGTGAACGTGGAATTGCACTTCTAAAAGAAACCGGCTGGGACATTATTCTCCCCGGCGCGGCTGACCTACCCACGGCCATCGCTGACGCCGACGGCCTCGTCGTACGCAGCGCCACCAAAGTCACACGCGACCTGCTCGAAAAAGCGGCCAAGCTTCGCGTCATCGGTCGCGCTGGAGTCGGTGTCGACAACGTTGACATGGATGCTGCCACTCGTCGCGGCGTGCTGGTCATGAACACTCCCGGCGGCAACGCCGTCAGCGTCGCAGAACATACCTTCGCCTTGATGCTGGCCTTGGCCCGCGGCGTGGCCAGTTCCAACACCGCAATCCAGGCGGGTCGCTGGGAAAAATCCTCTTCTGGCGCCGAAATGCGCGGCAAAACTCTCGGCCTCATCGGCCTCGGTCGCGTTGGTCTCGAAGTCGCCAAGCGCGCCCGCACCTTCGAAATGAAAGTGGTCGCCTACGATCCCTACGTCACCCCGGCCGCCGCCCGCGAAGTCGAAGTCGAGCTGCTGCCCCTCGAAGATGTCCTGAAACGCGCCGACGTCATCTCGCTGCACACCGCGCTCAGCCCGGCCACCGAGAAAATCATCAACGCCTCTGCCATCGCCCACATGAAAAAAGGCGCGCGCATCGTCAATTGCGCCCGTGGCGAATTGATCGACGAAGCCGCACTCGCCGACGCACTAAAATCCGGCCACCTCTCCGGCGCCGCTCTCGATACTTTCGCCAAAGAGCCGCCCAAAGATTCTCCGCTGATCGGTTTGCCCAACGTGATCGCCACGCCGCACATCGCCGGTTCCACCGTCGAAGCACAGGAAGCAGTCGGTACCTTGATCGCCCAACAAGTCCGCGATTATCTCGCCGAAGGTTTGATTCGCAACTCCGTAAACATGCCCGCGCTCTCGGCCGATCAATACAAACGCCTGCGTCCTTATCTCGATTTGGGCGAACGCCTCGGCATGCTCGTCGCTCAGGCCGCGCCTGCTCCCAATTTTGCGCAGATCCGCATTCGCTACGCGGGAGAACCTGCCGAACTCGGCTCGCACCTGGTCCGCAGTTCGGTTCTCGTCGGCGCTATGAATTTTGCGCTGGAGCAAAAGGTAAATATGGTGAACGCCCCGCAAGCCGCCACCGCTCGCGGCCTCAGCGTGGAAGAAATCACCCGCCCCAAAGGCGCCGAGGGCCAAGAGCGCGCATTCCCTAACACCGTCGAAGTGTCGGTGAAAGCCGGCGGAAAAGATTTAACGGTAGAAGGCACGGTCGGCCAGGACGGCTCGCCCCGCATTCTGCTCATCGATGGAATTAAACTGGAAACTCCGCTGGAAGGAACGCTACTGCTCACCCGCAATCGCGACGTCCCCGGCGTAATCGGTCAAGTCGGCACCACGCTAGGAAGCCTCGGCGTGAATATCGCCACCTTCGCCCTAGGCCGCCGCGAACCCGTTCACGGCGCCGAGGCCGTAGCTCTCGTCCGCCTCGATGGCAAAGTCGATCCGGCCATCGTCGAAAAAATCTTGGCGATCCCCTCCATCACCGAAGCCAAACTGATCCGCCTACCCGAAAGTCCAGAGCACGACTCCATGGAGGCTCCGCGATAAGCCTCCGACGAAACCATCGCGCCCCCTTTGGGTTGCGGCAATTTCGAAGGTAGCTTAAACTGATGTCCTCCCTGCAACACACGGTCGGGGCGTAGCGCAGCCTGGCTAGCGCGCCTGGTTCGGGACCAGGAGGTCGAAGGTTCAAATCCTTTCGCCCCGACCACTTATTTTTTCCTGTGACTTTCTGGACTTCCTGAAGTTTTCTTCCTGCAGATTTCGAGCGCAAAAATCCTTACTTTTTCTTCCCAGCCTTCTTCTTTTTGCTTTTCTTCGACGCTTCGCCCACCGATTCAAGCGCCAGCTCGTCGGCCCCGTCTTTCTCGTGCGCCTCTAACGATTTCATGATCCCTTCATCCGTCAGATCCAGCGGATGCGAATGCTTCCAATCGTGGCGCACGATCTTCTCCAGCCGCCGCACGACTTTCTTGTCATTCACTTCGATCGCCAGCTCCCGCCGGCTATCGAAGCTTCCCGGCGCAAGATTGATCGAGCCCACGATCATCCGCTTGTGATCCGCCAGCAGCATTTTTCCGTGCAGCTTCAAATGTTTCAGCTTGTGAATTTTGATGCCCACGTCCTGCATAATCCGCAGCCCACCGACCGCTTCGGTTAGTTTGTCCTTCTTCAGTTTCGAAGGCGGCCGCGCCATCACGTGAATCTTCACCCCGCGCACTGCCGCGCGCACCAGATGCTCGATGATCACCGCGTCTTGATACCGTTCGTTCTGCACGAACAGGTGATGCTTCACTTCATCGATAAACTTCGCGATGCGCTCCCGCCCGTTACCCGTGCACCAGATCAAGGACGAAGCGTTGCCCGGCTTGAATTTCTTGCGCGTCCAATCGGCCTCAAAGCACTCGATGATTTCCTTCACTTCATCCGGTCGCGTCGTCACCACCGCATAATCGCGCGTCACCGTCAGGTTTTTTGTCTTCCAGTTCAACGACTTCACGAATGCCGTCTTGCCATCGACCACCATCGATTTTTCGTGGGTCAGGCTGAACGCCGGATTGGTGTCGATCACGTCCACGCCGTTCTTCCGCAGAATCTTTCGCGATTCTTCGTTTTCCGATTCCCCATCGCGCCGCGCTGGATTCAACATAATCCGCACGTCCACACCGCGTTTTTTCGCCGCAATCACGCTCCTCAGCAGGGCCGGGTCCGAAAACAGAAACATCTTCACCCGCAAAGATTTCTTGGCCCCATCAATAGCTTTGATAATCGGCTTCGCGGAATCGTCGGGAAGTACAATCAGTCTCTGGGACATCGAATCTCCAGAGGGTAAGGTATCAAAAGTCGGCCGAACGTGGGCGTCGAACTCGGGGGCCGTTGACGAAAACCTCGCTATTTCGCGGCAGGCGCCGCGAATTGTACCTTGTACAGCTCGCTATAAATGCCGCCGAGCGCCATCAGTTGCTCGTGCGAACCTTGCTCCGCCACCACGCCGCCCTGTAGCACCAGGATCTGGTCCGAGTCTCGGATCGTGCTCAGCCGGTGCGCGATGGTAATCACCGTGCGCCCTTTCATCAGCCGCTGCAAAGCCTGCACCACGGCCTGCTCCGATTCGGTATCCAGCGCGGCGGTAGGCTCATCCAAAATCAAAATTGGATTGTTGCGAATGATCGCCCGCGCGATTCCGATCCGCTGGCGCTGCCCGCCCGAAAGAGTCTCGCCGCGCTCGCCCACGATGCTGTCGTAGCCCTTGGGCATTTTGACGATGAATTCGTCCGCGTCCGCCAGCTTCGCCGCCGCAATAATTTCTTCCTCGGTCGCGCCCGCGCGCCCGTAGGCGACGTTGTCGCGCACCGTCCCCTCAAAAAGAATGGTTTCCTGCAGCACATATCCAATCTGATTGCGCAGGCTCTGCACTTTGTAATCGCGAACGTCCACGTCATCCACCACAATCTTGCCGGCCAGCGGATCGTAAAATCGCGGAATCAAACTCGCAATCGTCGACTTTCCTCCGCCGGTCGCGCCCACTACGCCCACCATCTGTCCCGGAGTGATGTGAAAACTCACATCGCGCAACACCGGAGTCGCTGGATCGTAGCCGAAAGCGACGTGCTCAAATTTGATGTCGCCTTTCAGATGCTCAGCTTCCTTGGCGTCCGGCTTTTCAGGGATCACCGTGTCGGCGTCCAGAATCGCCTGCACCCGCTCCACGCCCACGGCCGTTTGCGCGATGGAATTTGTCATCGTCGCCAAATCCTGCACCGGCTTGAAGAATTTCGTCAGGTAAGCCAAAAACACTGTCAACGCGCCGGCCGTCATCGCCCCGCGCAGAATCAAGGCCGAACCACGCCACAACACGATCGCCGCGCAAATCGCCACAGTGATCGTCACAATTGGCGAAAGCAGCGCCTTGATCCGCCGCGCCTTCAACGCCGCTTCCACGCTGGCCCGGCTCACCACGCCCAATTCCTCGTCCGCTAGATCTTCGCGTCCAAAAGCCTTCGTCACCCGAATCGATTCCAGCCCCTGCCCCACCACCGACACAATGTTGCTCTGCTGTTTGCGCACTTCATGCGTAGCCTTCTTCACCGCTTTTTTAAATCGACTCACAAACAGCAGCATGAACGGCGTCACGGCCACCGCGATTAACGTGAAATCCCAGTTCAGATAGAACATGATCGCCAGCATGCCCACGATGGTCAGCATGTCCACCGCGATATCGAGCGTCGAACCCGACGCGAACGCCTGAATCGTCTGCACGTCGGCGGTAATCGTGCTTAGCAGCGCGCCAGTCTGATGTTCGCTGTAATAGCTCAGCGAAAGTTGTTGCAGGTGATGGTACGTCCGCATGCGCAGGTCGTTGGCCACCCACTGCCCCACGCTGGTCGTGTAGTAATTCGCAATGTAGGATCCGATCGCGCCAACCACCGCGAAAATCACCAACGCCAACGCCGCGGCAAACGCAATCTGCATTTTTGAATGTCCGCCCATCACGTCACCCAGCATCAGATCGATCCATTTCGGCGCGCGGTGCGAACCCACTACGTTGTCCAGAACGATCTTCAGCGGCCATGGGCCGGCAACACCCATGATGGTCTGCACGATCATCGCCGCCAGGATGATGGCCAGCGTGCCCTTGTACGGACGAACCAGTGTGCGGATTAAGCCAAACAAATTTCAAACTCCCGTATTCACACGCGCAGCAAGCTGGAGCCATCGTAAAACGTAAATGAACGGCCGGGCCGAGCCCTGCACGCGAAGTCTGCGCACATCCTAACCTTTACCGCGTCGGCTCGTAAACCCGCAGCGCTTCGGGGTTGATTTTAGAGGTCGTAGGGGCACGTTCAGGGGAAAGAATCTGCAGCGTAATTATCACGGCAGGAATCATCAGGATAAAAGTCACCACCGTCCACATCAGCGCTGCCGCCCGTTGCTGATCTTGCAGCGCGCCAATGCCCGCAAGCCTGGGCGTGGACAAATAGGACGTGTAGACCACCCGGTCGCAAAACACCAAAAAACCAGAAAGCATGTCGCACGGCAAGGTCGCCGCAAAAAGGTAAAGCGGAATTGCCCAACGCGGCCACCGCGCCGCACTGGGCCACGGCTGAATCACCGGCCACCAGAAGATCAAGCCGGTCAATAGAAACGTAGCGTGCTCGAATTTGTGCAGCCACTCGTGTCGCAGCGCCAATTCAAAAATTTGCGGCACATGCCAAATCATCAGCGTAAACGCCGCGATCAGCCAGGCCACCACTAGACGCGTCACAAAATTCCCCAGCCCCTGCACCACGCGCCAGCGCAATACCGGCCCAACAATATTCCGTGCAAGCGTCTGTGGCATCCCGTGCAGCAGCGACAACGTCGGTGCCGCCAGCAGAAACAACGCAGGCGCCACACTCATCAGCAACAAATGCTGAATCATGTGCACCGTAAGCGAGGCGTCGTCGTACTCAGCCAGCGGAGAACCCAACGCGGTCCACACCGCAACCAAGCCCGCCACAAACGCCGCGAGCCGCCAGCGCGAAAACACTCGCGGTTCGACCCGCCGCAAATAAACCCACCCGCGCGCGTAAATCACGCCCAACAGCAAGAGCGACACATCCACGCCCGCCGCACTGGACCAAGACGGCAGGGCGCCTTGAGCGAACCAATTCATATCGAATTATTAGGGATGGCCAACTGGATTCACAGAATTCGCCGGCTCAAGCGCGATTCCGCGCGAGGCATCGCGCGCCGGCGCTTGTCCTGCGGGATAGAGCGTTTCCAGAAAAGCGACTAGCGCGGTCGTTTCCGCCGGACTCAGATTTTTTCCATACGCCGGCATGTTGCCGCCGCCCTGAATCACTTGCCGGATCAATTGATCCTGCGTCAAACGCACCGCCACCGCATCGAGCGCCGGTCCGCGTTTCCCGCCCTCATTCCCCAGCGAGTGGCAGTTGTGGCATTGCTTCAGCTGAAAGACCGCCCCGCCCTGCCGCTCCAGCGCCGTGCGGTTATGCAGAAACTCCGCGGGGATCGGAATTTCACTCCACGCATCCATCACCGGACTCCACGGAGCCAACTGCGCCAGCCGCGTAAAAGTTCCCAGCGCCACCGCCACCAGCAAAATGGTCAACACCGCAATCGGTCGCCGCTTCCAGCTTTTTTCTCCTTCGCCAAAAAGAAACGGCAGCAGGATCAGCGCCGCAACCCCCACCACCGGCCCAATCAGCAGCGCCGGAGTTTCCATTTCTGGCGGCAAGAACGAAAGCACAGCATAGAGCCACAGGAAAAAATAGTCAGGGCGCGGCGCGGTCTGAATGATCGTCGGATCAGGCGGTCCGGATGGTCCGAACGGCCCGAAATAAATCGCACATCCGGCGATCGCCAAAATAATGAACGCCCCGAAAAACAAATCCTTGTACACCGCGCCCGGCACAAACGGAACGCCATCCTTCTTGGTGAGCTCGTGATAATCGCGAATGTACGTCGCCTTCCGCACCACGCGCCCCGGCATCGGCCATTCGTTAATCCCCAGCTTCACCACCATCAGCAGGTGAACCGCCACAAACGAAATCAGCAGCCCCGGAATCACAAAAACGTGCAGCGCAAAAAATCTCGAAAGCGTGGCCCCCGCAATAATCGGCCCACCTAGTAATAAATTGACGATAGCCGGCCCCATCAACGGCACCCGGCTAGCGATCGACGCGCCGATTCCCAAACCCCAATACGCGTCCTGATCGAATCGCAGCACCTGCCCAGTGAACGCCATCCCCAACGTCACCAGCAGCAGCAAAACTCCCACCACCCAGGTTAGTTCGCGTGGAAATTTGTACGCGCCAAACAAAAACACCTGAACCATGTGAATCAGAACAATCGCCACCATGAAATTCGAGCCCCAGCCATGCATGGCTCGAATAAACCAGCCCAGCGTCACGCTATGATTCAGCGTCTGCAGGCTGTTCCATGCCTCTCCCGCCGAAGGAACGTAAACCAGCGCCAGCATGATGCCGGTGAGAATCTGCAGAATAAAAACCACGAACGCCGCACTGCCGAAAACGTAGAACCAGCTCGCCGTGTCACGCGGGACTTCGTGCTCAGCCGTCTCACGGATGGTCGAGCCAATCTGCAGCCGTGCGTCCAGCCATTCGCCGACCGCTTCGATGGATTTCATCCAATCCACGGCTTAATCTCCCGCACGATGTTTGGATTCGAATTGCACGCGGCTCCCGGAGTCGGCATGTCTCCGGCCTTGATCAAAAGTTTTCCCGCCTCAAGCTTGTAGCCATATTCGAAAAGCCCGCGCTCCGGCGGCCCCGATGCCCGCGAACCATCCTGGTAATACGCGCCGCCGTGGCACGGGCACAAAAACAAATTCGATTGCGGGAACCAGCGCACCGGGCATCCCAAATGCGCGCAGTTGATGGCGAAAACCTGAAATGATTTCCCATCCACGTTTCGCACCCAGCAAGCAATGTCACCGGTAGCCCCGTCCCACCCGTTCACTACCGGATTTCGAAATGTCGCCAGCCGCGTTTGTCCCGACGGAAACTGCTCTACGTCGCCCAGCGGAACCCACGCGTCGTATGCGCCTTTGCGCGAATGCGTGAACGGCGACATCAGATAGCTGACAATGGGAACGGCAAGCACCGCGCCAATCACGGCGTTAACCAGAATTCCCAGTTTCACCAGCAGCGCGCGGCGGGAAAGATTTTCAGGCAAAGTCATCGAACTTCTCCCGTGGCATTGGTTGGGGTTGGAAAAGGCTGGCCCGGAAATTTCGCGCGTTGCGAAGCCAGCCACGCCACCACATCCGAAATTTCCTGCGCGCTCATCGGCTGGCCCGGCACGTCATTCCGCCAATCCGGCGCGCCCAGCTCCGGCCGTCCGACAATCGTCAGCGTGCGCAGCTCCTGATCTGTCAACAGCGCCAAAAACGACGAATCCACAATCGAGCTGCCCTTCTCCCCTCCGCGGCCGCCCACGCCGTGGCACGACGCGCAAAATCGGTCATATGCCTGCGCACCACGCGCCGCATCGCCGCCGGCCGCTGGCGCCGCGTATGCCGGCGCATTCACGCCTAGCAAAATATCGGGCTTCGCCCACTGCGTTCGGATGCCATTCACGATCGCGTTGATCTGTTTTTCGGTCAGCATTCCGCCCGCGCTCTGCGCAAAAGCCGGCATCGAAGTCCCCGGAATTCCATTCGTCGCCGCGTTCCGAATCACCGCATCATCCGCAAAAGCCAAATAGACTGGATCCGCCAAAGCCAACGCCGCGCCGCCTTTCCCTTGCGATCCATGGCATCCCGCACAATTCTGCCCATAGAGCACGCTGAAATCGGAAATCTCGCTGGGAATCGGCGGCACGTCTCCAGGAAGCGGACGCCCGGGCGCCCCGGCGCACGCGCACATCATCACACCTAGGAAAATCGCCCCCGCCAAATATCGCCGCCCGGAATTCATCGCGGCCCTTCCCGCTCTGGTTTTTCTTCGCTTAAGCCCGGAGCTTCGAATCCCGCGCGCATCAGGAATGGCACAAACTGTCGCGTGCGCACTCGTGCCTGCCGGACCACCACCAACCCGGCCACGATGCCGAACGCGAATTGCGAAGCCACGAACCAGGCCCAGTCGATTTTCTTTTCCAGTAACGGATTCAAGAGTCCCAACAAGCTGTAGAGCAACCCCGTCCAGAAAATCGGCGCGATCACTCCACCCAGCAGAATCGGCCGCCGCGGAAACATCGGTAGCATCGCGCCATACAACAATCCCACCAGCAAGGACGTCAGGAGGTGAATCCCGCACGCCAGAAGAAAACTGGTCGCGTGAAATTCATTAAGCGAGGACGTCCCAAAGTAAATCGACTGCGTATACGCCGTCGCCGCCAGCAGATTGATCGGATACCAGATGCTGTGTTGCTTCAGCAGCCCGTACAGGCAAGCCAGCACCGCCATCGCTACGCCGCCCGCCAGGCCGCCTTTGATTCCCGCCGAAACCGGATACGTTTCCAGCGGCAGCAAAGCGCGCGGCAACTCCGGCGCCACCGCCAGCCTTTCCACTTCGTGCCGCGTCGTACGAATTTCCTCCGCCGGTACGGTCACCTCAAACGTTTCCTCTTTTTCCTGCGGCAACACGTCGCGGAACCATCCAACCGCCGCCACCGCAGCCAGAATCCCGCCCAGGATGCTCAACGATTCGTTGGTCACTAGCCCAGCCATTAGCAAAGTGAAACCGAACGCCAGCACAATCGGCCACGCCGTCGGGGCCGGCAGCGTCACCTTCACCACCGCACCGGCGGGCGCGGGCCTCGGCGAACCAGTTGAACCTGTGGGATTCATCGAACTCATGTTTCTCTTCTACCTGCCCACCACATACACCACCGTAAAAACCACCACCCACACCGCGTCGACGAAATGCCAATACATCGCAAAAATATCCGCGCGCTCGCCGTGCTCCGCGTGCACTTTCCCCCAAACCGCCAAAATCATCGCAACTGTAATCGCCGTCAGTCCCACCGTCACGTGGAACGCGTGCAGCCCAACCAGCGAGTAATACGTGGTGCCAAAAAGATTCGTGCTAACCGTCAGCCCCTGTTCGTAAATCAGCCGGTACCATTCGCGTCCGGTGCACACCAGGAAAGTGGTCCCCAGCGCCAGCGTCACGAACCACCACAACTTGAACGCACCCAGCTTCGCGTTGCGCAAAGCATGAACCGCCAGATGAATCGTCAAGCTGCTCGAAAGCAGGCACACCGTCGCGAAAATCGGCAGGTCCAGCACGTCCTTGGGCGTCGGCCCGGACACGCTTTTTCCAATATTGAAGATGTAAGCCACCACAAAAATCAGGAACACCGCGGATTCCGCCGCGATCAAAGTCCACATCCCGACGCGCCCGCGCGACGGCAGAACCCAAACCTCGTGCGGCGCCGGCGGCGCGTTAATCACGCTACTCACAGCGATCTCCCCTTGCTCATGCCCAGCTCACTCATATTTCCAGTCCGGATCTTCAGGATGTTTCAAATCCCACAAAGGCCGTCGGCTCTCCACCACCGGCGTCACCGCGTAGTTGTAGTCCGGCGGCGGCGAAGTCGTCGACCACTCCAATGTCCACGCATCCCACGGATCGTTCCCCGCCGGCCCACCCTTAAACATCGACCACAGCAGCCCGCCCACAAAAGCCATCGTCCCGGCGATCTGAAAGAACACGCCGATGGTTACCAGCAAATTCCAAAACTCCCAGCCGCGTCCGGGCTCATACGTATAAATCCGCCGCGGCATGCCGAGAATTCCCGGAATGTGCATGAAATCGAAAGTCAGGTGAAACCCGATGAAGAACAGCCAGAAATGCCAGCGCGCGAGCGTCTCGTTGTACATTCGCCCGCTCATTTTCGGAAACCAGTAGTAGAACGCGCCAAAAATCGTAAAGAGAATGGCCCCCACAATCACGTAGTGAAAATGCGCAACCACGAAGTACGAACCCGTGAGTTGCCAATTAAACGGAGAGGAAGACAGCATGATCCCCGTCAGCCCCGCGATCAAAAACTGAAACAGAAAGCCGCAGCAGAAAAGCATCGGAGCGCGGAACGAAATCTTTCCGCCCCACATCGTCCCAATCCAGTTAAAGATTTTTATCCCGGTAGGCACCGAAATAATCATCGTGGTGATGGTGAAAAAAGAGTTTCCGTAGGAGGGCATTCCCACCGCGAACATGTGGTGCGCCCAAACGGTCATGCTCACGAAACCTATGGCAATCGTCGCCGCCACCATGACCGGGTAACCAAAAATCGGTTTGCGCGAAAACACCGGAATAATTTCCGACGCGAACGCAAAGCACGGAATCACCAGGATATAGACCTCCGGGTGCCCGAAGATCCAGAAGAAATGCATCCACAAAACCGCCGACCCACCCGCCTGCGTGTCAAAAAAATGTCCGCCCAGATAACGATCAACGCACAACATGATTTGCGCCGCAGTCAGCGGAGAAACCGCCAGAATCACCATCCCGCCAGTCACCAGATTCAGCCACGCCAGCAACGGCATCTTGCCCAGCGACATTCCCGGGCAGCGCATGCACAAAATCGTGGTAATAAAATTCACCGCCGTTCCGATGCTGCCGATTCCCGAAACCAAGAGCGCCAATGTCCAGAAATCCGTGCTGTGCCCCACCGAAAACGCCCGCGAAGTCAGCGGAGCGTACGCGAACCATCCCACGTCCGGCGCGGCCCCAGCGCCATACAGCCCGTTGCCCCCGACGAAACTGAAATACAGCAGCAACCCGCCGAAAGCCGTCAGCCAAAAACTGAGCGCGTTCAACCGCGGGAAAGCCATGTCCCGCGCGCCGATCATCAACGGAATCAAATAAGTCCCGAACCCAAACAGAATCGGCATGGCCACGAAAAAAATCATGGTGGTGCCATGCATGGTGAACATGCGGTTGAAAACTTCCGGCGAAACAAAATGATTGTGCGGAACGATCAGCTGAATCCGCATGATCGTCGCTTCAATTCCGCCAATCACCAGCATCACCAGCGAGTAGAGAATGTACAGAATCCCCAGTCGCTTGTGATCGACGGTGGTCACCCAACCGGTCAGCCACTCGCCGATGGACTGGCGGGTCTCGTCGATTGCGCCGAAAGCGATGGATTCCGAAGCCATTGTCTCTATTCTCGAAAGCCGCTCATCGCAGCGTTTCCAAATAAGCCGTCAATGCGTCCAGATCCAGCTTGGTCAAATTCATTGCCGGCATCAGCGACCCCGGCTTGATCGAATCCGGACGCAAAATCCACGCCCGCAAATTTTCCGGCGTGTTGGTCGCCGCACCCGATGCGATCGTGTCCCGGCTCATCAAGTGCGTCAGGTCCGGCCCGAATCGTCCGTTCGCCACCGTTCCCTGCACCGCATGGCAATTGATGCACGCTGTCGATTCAAAAACGCGCCGCCCAATTGCGCACCTCATCGTTCTCGCCTTCTGGCACCGGTGGTGCTGCGAACGCCGGCATTTTTTCCTGCTGTATCCATCGATCGAAATCTCGCGCGCGACTCCACATAAACGCGCAGCAGCATCTTCGCGTGCTGCACTCCGCAGTATTGCGCGCATTGCCCTAGAAAAATTCCGGTCGTGTGCGGATCGATCCAGGTGCGGTTGGGATGGTTGGGAATCAGGTCGGTCTTCCCGGCCAGCTGCGGTACCCAGAAACTGTGGTCCGTATCCGCGGAAAGCAGCGTAATAAAGGTAGGAGTCGGATGCGCCGGATCGCTCACCGGCACATGCAGTTCGTTCGCCGTCACCACGCCCAGGCCGGGATAGCGGAACTCCCACCAATATTGATGTCCAATCGCGATCACATCGATTGCTGCCGCCGGCTTCGGCGCGTCCTGAATCGACAAAAGCACCCGCGCAGTGGCCAGGAACAGAACCAGCACGATCAGCCCAGGAACCACCGTCCAGGCCAGCTCCACTTGATTGCTGCCGTAAACCTGCGGCGGCTCGCTGCCATCGTCGTCCTCGCGGCGCCGGAACTTCAGTACGACGTACGCCATCAGCGAAAACACCACCGCGAAGATGCAGCCGGTAATGACCAGTACCAGGCGCGAAAGTCCCAGGATCGAATCGGCGGGAGTGGAAGACGGATGAAAAATGTTGGGAATGTCGTTGGGCCCGGCGTTACCAGCAAACGCCACGGAAACCGCGCAGAAAAAAATCGGTACGAGCACCAGCAGTCGCGAAATTTCCTTCCCCAGGTTGCGCGTTGGCTCGCTATCTTTCATTCGCCTGTGCCGGAACTTTCAACCCCAAAAAATCCGCGACGCTGCGCCAATCGCGGGCATTCTACCAGCACCGGGTCCCACGCACACGTGTATCTTCTGTGAACGAACTTCCACCGTCGACCCGGCTGAACCCATGCGTCTGTTGTGATTCCTGGGGAATGAAAACGGGTGCGAAATTTTTTGAAGAATTTATTGCGTGGGCGTCGCGTTGTGCGCGTCAAGTGAGATCGAATTCGGACCGGCCTTGAGTTGAACCTTCAGTTCCCAGTAGATCGTGTTGTTCTGGTTGGAGACCATCAGAAAATAAGTTCCCGGAGGTACGCCCGGCAAAGTCGCCTTGCCGTTCGCGTCAGCCGCCAGCCCCGTCGCGGCATCTGCGGAGACGGCCACCAAATATTTCCGGCAATCCGGCGTCTTCTGCGCGCATGCATCTTTCACCGCGCGCTGAGGCGATACCCCCGCAGGAACGGCCGCCCCACCCTTCGTCAGCGCCGCTGCCACAGAATCTCGCAGCAACAGATAAGGCCGCCCGGCCAGCAGATTCGCCGCGCCAGCTTGCACCGGAAACCCGGAAGTAACCGTCAGCACTGCATTCCCAGTAGGAGCTCCTGGCTTCGCGAACGCACTTCCCGCTGGTTTGGCTGAAGGTGCCGTCGCGCCCGATGTCGAGGCCGATGATGGTGTAGCCGCTGCCGCAGGCGACGAAACAGCGGTCGCCGTAACCGTCAGCCCATCCGTAGAATTCTCAGTGACCGGCCGAAGCGTCCCCAATCCGCAACTCACACTGCGTGACGTGTATTTAATGTTGCCGTCGGCATCTTCACCCATCACGACGCGCCCGGTTACTTGCACATCCCCGGTTCCGGTCAACGTACGGTCAGCGCCAACCGCAAGACTAATCGGCGGCTTGCCCACGCCAGCCAACTTGATCACCGCCTGCCCGCCGCTAACATCAATCGTGTAGGGATATTGCGCCGCGATCAGACCGCACGCCACAATCGCCGAATCATCATGAAAATCAATGTCCGCCCCCGTAGGCGCCGCAAACTCCCCCATCATCCGCAACCCCGTCGGAGCCGTCACCCGTTTCGTCTCTCCCTCGCCCCCGAGCAACGAGCCCAATCCTGATACCGCATTGCTCATGTCCCCAGACCCAGTCGTCTTCGAAGTAGCCAGAACCGGCGCAGCACACGTTCGCGTCCGTGGCGCGGTAATAATCCTCGGCCCGGTGTTGTAGCTTGGTGTCGGCGCTGGCGTCGACGTCGAATACGTAGTGGTCGTATTCGACTCCGTGATCGTATACGCCGCCCCGTTCGGCTGAATCGTTCCCATCCCTCCGCTACTCTGATAGGCCTGGGCCTCCATTCCAGACACGTCCCTCGACGTTATCTGCGTCGAAGTATTCGCAGTCATCTGCGGCGTTGAAGATCCGCCCCCACCACCGCCGCCATACCCGGCCGTCGTGCCCACCACAATATCTCCCGCCACCTGCACTGCAGCCGCCCCGTACAACTTTCCCGTCGCGATAGCTCAACGTCAGTGGCTCAGGTTTATTGTCGACGTGCACCACCACCTGCGAGCCTTTGAATTCGAGTTTGTAGCCCTGATCCCTCCCCACCAAATCCGAACACTGCACCAACGCAGTGTCCGGTTGAAAATTAATATTCCACCCGTCCTTCCCTGCATACACTCCGTTCAAATAAATCCCCGGCTGCGGCGCCGACATTCCCAGCATCGATCCGGCAAAAGCAAAAACTCCCTCAAACGCCTTCCCAAATTCATTTCCTGCACATTGACCTTCGGATTTCCCCGCGCTGATGCACCGCGCCAAGCGTGCCTTATCCCGCTGCGATTTCACGCTCCCGGCCGAAACCGACCCGGGCGCGACAGTCGGCGCATCCATCGCCGCCAGATTTTTCGCCAGAATAGCGTCCTGCTTGTCCGTCTGCTTCTTCGCAAACGCCTGCGCATGCGCCACATCAGCAGCCGAAGGCTGCTTGCACGTCGGCACCAGCTTGTTCAAAGCAGCGCGCGTTTCGTTGGTGTACGCGACGAACCCGTTGTGCTGCGGCCGGTCCGGGTGCTGCACCAAACAGGTCGACGTATCCGACGTATCGCGCATGTTGCAGCTTTCAATAAACATGCGCTCGCCGCCACACACGTACGTCACGCCGGTGTTGAACGACTGCGCCGACGCCACCCCGGCAAAAAGCAAAACAAAAATCGCCAGAACCACGGCGCCTTGCTGCAACTCTTCACTCGAATCGCGCTCCCCATGCCGCTTGCTACTTCTTCACTTTATCCAGCCGCGTGAAAACCGAATCCCGCGGCCCGTCAATCGATCCATCCTTGTTCACCGTGAAAACGATGGGGCTGGGAATCATCATCCCAAAATCGCCCTTCGCGGTAATCTTGTTGCCATCGATCTTGTAAGTCCCGTCCACCGCGTACGCCCCAAACGCCAAATACGCTTTGCCATCTTCAAACTGCGCGATCAACGTTCCTGAAGGGTCGCGATACTTGCCCTCCACGCTGTCTCCGCAGCCCATCGCCATACCCACCCCAGCCAAAACAACCACCAGCAGAATATTTGCCAGCCATCGTCGGTTCATCAATTTCTCCTCGATATAAATCGTCTCGCCAATTACCCACGCAGTTCCCCGCCGCCTCATCCGTTGCCGTCTAACTGCGCTGGTGCTACAGTTCGGTCCCAATCAGGGCGTCCAGGTGCACCCGCAAGAAGTCACCCGGGCCTGCTTCCTACTTCGCAATGCGCGAGGCCCAAGAAAAAACCGTCATGGCGGCAAAAGATTCTCGACCAGCCCGAACCATTCCCCCCGCCGTAACCAGCCCGCCCTCGCCCGAACGTCTCAGCCTCGACCACCTGTTCAGCGTCACTTACGAAGAATTGCGCCGCCTCGCCTCGAGCGTTCGCCGCGGAGATCCCAGCGCCACCCTCAGCCCCACCGCGCTGGTCAATGAAGCCTGGCTCAAGCTCGCCAAATCTCCCGATGTCGGCGCCACTTCCCAACTTCATTTCAAACGCATCGCCGCGCGCGCCATGCGCCAGTTGCTGGTCGAGGCCGCCCGCCGCCGCAACGCCGATAAGCGCGGTGGCGGAGCCGAAATCACCGTAGTCTTCGAAGACGCGCTGCAGAAAAAACCTACCGGCGGCAGTGAAATTCTCGCGCTGAATCACGCGCTCGAGACGCTCGCGCAAATGAATCCGCGCCAGGCCGAGATGGTCGAGTCCCGTTTCTTCGGCGGCCTGGATATCCCGGAAACCGCCGCCCTACTCGAAGTTTCGGAAGCCACAGTGCTGCGCGATTGGCGTGCCGCCAAAGCCTGGCTCGCGAACGAATTGCGTAAAAATTGCTAACCCGCGGCGCGTCCTTATTATCAGCATCAGTTTCGCCGGAGACCGAAGGTGGATAGCTCCCGCTGGCAACAGGTTCAGTCACTTTTTCACCAAGCTGCCGAACTGCCCATCGCCGATCAGCGCGCGTTTCTCGAAGCGCAATCTCCCAACGATCTCAATCTCGTCGAAGAAGTTCTGATCTTGCTCCGCGAAGATTCCCGCGCCGATTCCATGCTCGACCAGGACATCGCGCACGTCGCGCACCAAGTCCTCGACGAATCCTCCGCCGCGGCGCCACCGTTCAGAGACTTCGGCCCCTACCGCATTCTCCGCACCCTCGGCGAAGGCGGCATGGGCGTCGTTTATCTCGCCGAGCGCGCGGACCTCGGCAGCCAAGTCGCCGTAAAAGTTTTGCGCGATGCCTGGCTCTCACCCGCCCGCCGCGCGCGCTTCGCCGTCGAACAGCGCACCCTCGCTCAGCTCAATCATCCTTTCATCGCGCGCCTCTACGACGCCGACTCCTCGCCCGACGGTACGCCTTTCTTCGTCATGGAATACGTCGAAGGCGTTCCGCTCACCGTCTTCTGCCACGAACGCCACTGTACCATCGCCGAACGCCTCCGCCTCTTTCGCGAAGTTTGCGAAGCCGTCTTGTACGCGCATCAGCACGCCGTCATTCACCGTGATCTGAAGCCTTCAAACATTTTGGTAAAAGACGACGGCGCCGTCCGCCTCCTCGATTTCGGCATCGCCAAACAAGTTGAAAATCTCGGCGATGCCGCCGTCGAAACTCGCACCGGCTTGCGCCTGATGACTCCCGCCTACGCCGCGCCCGAACAAATCCGCGGCGAGCAAGTCGGCATTCAAGCCGACGTCTACTCGCTCGGCGTGGTCCTCTACGAACTTCTCGCCGGACGCCTGCCCTTCGACGTCACTGGTGCGACGCCAGCGCAGGCCGAAAAGACTCTTACCGAAGCGGTGCCCGAGAAGCCTTCTATCACCGCGCAAAAACGCTTCGCCTCCGACGGTGCAAAAGATAATTCTCAGGTCGCCGGCAAAAGCGCCTGGGCCGACCTCGACGTCCTCTGCCTCACCGCCATGCACAAGGACGTTCGGCAGCGATACCAATCCGTCGAAGCCCTGATTCGCGATGTCGATCATTACTTGAAAGGCGAACCGCTCGAAGCTCGCGCGGACACCCTGCGGTACACCGTAGGGAAATTCGTCCGCCGCAACTGGCGCGTGCTTTCCGCCACCGCCGCCGTTCTCGCCATCCTTGTCGCGCTCGTCGCGTTCTACACGGTACGCCTCACTCGCGCGCGCAACTCCGCCATGGCCCAGGCCGCCCGCACGCAACGCATCCAGCGTTTCATGCTGAATTT
Source organism: uncultured Acidobacteriota bacterium (assembly GCA_963847695.1). Taxonomy (GTDB): domain Bacteria; phylum Acidobacteriota; class Terriglobia; order Acidiferrales; family UBA7541; genus Palsa-295. The sequence continues at coordinate 126,378 of CAWKAX010000010.1, forward strand.
ATTTCAGGGTGACGATCCCTCCGCCGGCCCGGCTGGGGACTTGCGCGTCGTCACCCTCCTCGATCGCGGAGTGCAGGAAGCCCGCAGCCTCGACGCCGAACCCGCGGTGCAAGCTGAACTCTACGAAACCCTCGGTGGGATTTACCAAAAACTGGGCAAGCTCGATCAAGCCGATCCGCTGCTGCAGGAAGCACTGGCCAAACAGAAATCCATCAACGGCCCCGACAGTGTCGACACCGCGAAAGCCATGCTCGCGCTAGGTTCTCTGCGTGACGCCCAAGCCAAGTACGAAGACTCCGAACAACTGATCCGTCAGGCCCTCGCCATCGACCAACGTCATCTAAAGCCAGACGATCCCGCCATCGGCCACGACATACTCGCCCTCGGAAAAGTTCTGGAGGATCGCGGCCAATATGACGCCTCTATCGCTGCTCTCGAAAAAGCCGTGGAAATCGATTCCGCTCCCGGTGCATCCAGAGCAGACTTAGCCGATAGTCTCCACGAACTCGCCAACGCCCACTTCTACGCCGGCCACTACGCCGTTTCCGACGCACTCAACCAGCGCGTCCTCGCCATGTACAAATACATTTACGGCCCCCGCCACCCGCGCGTCGCGGACATCTATATCAACCTCGGCGCCATTCGTCTCGACCTCGGCCACTACCCCGAAGCCGAACGCTACGATCGCCAGGCTCTTGACATTGTCCAAAACTGGTACGGCAAAGACAACCTCGAAACCGCGACGGATCTCACCATCCTCGCGCGCGCTCTCAACTATCAGAACAAGTCCGGCGAGGCCCGCGACTTACTCCAACAATCGCTGGCCATCAAAGAACACGCCTTCGGCAAAGTTCATCCTAGCGTTGCTTCCACCCTGAATGAACTCGGCAGCCTGGCCCGCAAAGAAGGCGACTATCCCGCCGCCGAAGCCTACTTCACCCGCATGGCTGATATTTATCGCGCCGTCTACGGCGAGCATCATTATTTGCTCGCCACCGCACTCTCCAACCTCGCCAGCGTCTACGCCGCCGAAAAGCAATGGCCCCGCGCCGAAAAACTTTTCCGCCAGGCCGTGGCGCTCTATACCGAAACCCAGTCCCCTAACCATGTGAATACCGGAATCGCTCGAGCGAAATTGGGCACGACTCTCCTGCGCCAGGGTCGCTTCGCCGAAGCCGAAGTGGAAAGCCGCGCCGGTTATGACATTTTGGTGGCGCAAATGGATCCCAAGGTCGGCTGGCTACAAAACACGCGAAAAGATCTAGCCGAAGAGTACGACGCCCTGCATCAGCCGGAAAAAGCTGCGAGGTTCAAAGCGGAATTCGCCGCGCTCGATGCTAAGCCTGTGGATGCGTCAGCCAAGAAGTGAAGCCGTCAGGAGGACCCGCATGAAAATGCTTTCCGCCTTCATCGTTTCCGCAATTTTCTTTTGCGCCTGCATCGCCGGTGCGCAAAAAGTTTCCCCGGCCGGCTGGCTCCTCATCTTGTCCAAGCAAGCCCACACCCTGAACATCGTCGATCCTGCCACTCTCCAGATCGTCGCCACCGCTCCCGTGGGCGATGATCCGCACGAAGTAATCGCATCCTCGGACGGCCGCACCGCCTACGTTTCCAATTACGGTGGCGGAACCCTTCACACTCTCGCCGTCATCGATCTCGTCGCGCGCAAGCCTCTCGATCCGATCGATCTTGGCGCCCTGCACGGCCCACACGGTTTGACCTTCGTCGGCGGCAAACTCTGGTTCACCGTTGAAGGCTCCAAAGCCATTGGCAGCTACGATCCCGCATCGCAAAAAGTCGACTGGGTCATGGGCACCGGCCAAAATCGCACCCACATGATTTACGTTTCCGCCGATGAGCGGCACATCGTCACCACCAACGTCAGCTCCGGAACTGTCAGCCTCGTCGAAAAAGTTGAGTTCCGCCCTCCCGCAGGGCCTTCGCGCACGGATTGGGATGAAACGGTCGTGCCGGTGGGAAGTGGTTCGGAAGGCTTCGATGTTGCGGCGGACGGAAAAGAAATCTGGGTAGCCAACGCTGGCGACGGCACGATCTCGATCGTCAACCGCGCTGAGAAGAAGGTGATTCAGACCATCGACGCCAACGCGCGCAGCGCGAATCGCCTGAAGTTCACTCCCGACGGCCGCTACGCCCTGGTCTCAACCATTCGCGGTAGCGACTTGGTGATTCTCGACGCAGCCGCCAGGAAAGTAATCAAGCGCCTGCCCATCGGCACCGGCGCTGCAGGAATCGAAATGGAACCAAACGGCCAGCGCGCCTTCGTTGCCTGCACGCCCGATAACTATGTCGCGGTCATCGACCTCGCCACTTTGGCAGTGGCGGGCAAGATTTCGAATATCGGCCAGCCGGACGGAATGGCTTGGGCCTCGCAGCCGTAAATCAAAAAGCTAGCGCTGCACGCGCCCCGATCCATCGCCCTTCAGCAACGCTTCCACTTCTTCCACGCTGCAGCGATGGAAATCGCCAGGCACGGAATGTTTCAAGCAGCTGGTCGCCACCGCAAATTCCAAAGCTTCCTGCGGCGTCCCAAGTTTCTGCAATCCGTAAATCAAACCAGCCGCAAAACTATCGCCAGTTCCGACTCGGTCCACAATATGCGTGATCTCGTAATGCCGGCTGGTCATGAATTGCTTCCGATCGTTCATGCACGCCGCCCAACCGTTATGCGAAGCGCTTTTCGATTCTCGCAAAGTAATCGCAATCGCCTTCAGTTGCGGATACTCCGCCAAAACTTTCTCCGTCAGATTTTCGTATTGCGCCCGGTCCAGCGCGCCGGAGTGCACGTCCACTCCCGCCTTAATCCCCAGCGCCATCTGCACATCTTCTTCATTCGCAATCGCGTAATCGACATGCTGCAACAATTCGCTCATCACTGCTGCGGCCGGTTTTCCCCACTTCCACAAATTCTTGCGGTAGTTCAAATCGCACGAAACCGTGATTCCGTTCTCCCGCGCCGCACGCATCGATTCCAAAGCCAGATCTGCCGCCGTAGCGCTGATCGCAGGAGTAATTCCCGTGATGTGAAACCACCCTGCTCCATCCAAAGCGCTGTCCCAACGAATATCGCCCGGTTTAGCCAGCGCAATCGCGCTGAACGCCCGGTCGTAAATCACCTTGGAAGCTCTCTGGTTCGCTCCCGCCTCCACAAAATAAATCCCCAATCGTCCCTTGCCGCGCACCACGCGCGAGGCATCCACGCCAAACCGCCGGAGTTCTCCCACCACCGCATCGCCCAGCGCATTCTTTTCCGGCAGCACCGTCACGAACGCTGCAGGCAAACCAAAACCCGCCAGCGCCACCGCCACGTTCGCCTCGCCGCCGCCGAACGTCGCTGCAAATAAAGGTGACTGCAAAAACCGTTCAAATCCCGGCGGCGCAAGCCGCAACATGATTTCCCCGAAAGTTACCGTAGTTTTTGTCATCGTAGTTTTATCCGCCCGAAATTATACATCCTCTGCCACCGCATCCACGCCCAGCCCAACGGAGGTTGCGGCGGCTCTGCCGCCGCTTTTCCGGCCGCCACGCGGCCACGCAAACAACCCGCGCGAAGCGCGTCCACCAAACCCAAAAGCGAACGTTAAAACGGTTGTGCCGCAAAACAAGAATCGATACTCTAGTCGGGCCAAACTCTACAGGACACATAATTCTTCACCCGCCGCGCCCGCGGAACGTAGTTTCATAACTCGCAGGGCCACCGGTAAGCGCGCACAGCGCAATTTCGAGAGAGTGAAAACGTGAAAATTACCCGGCTCAAAACTGCAGTGGTCGAAGGAAATTTCGACTGGACTTTCGTCCGCATCGAAACCAGCGAAGGCCTCACCGGCCTCGGCGAATGTTTCTTCGCTCCCGGCCTCACTGCGATGTTGCGTTCGCTCGAGCCGCTGGTCATCGGCGAAGATCCGCGCGACATTCACCGCCTCTTCCGCAAAATGCAGATGGCCACCTCCGGCGCTGGCTCCGTCTCCGGCATCATCTATAACGCCATCACCGGAATTGAAGTTGCCCTCTGGGATATTCTCGGCCAGTCGCTGAACACTCCAATTTATCGCCTCCTCGGCGGAAAATTTCGCGACAAGGTCCGCATCTACGCCGACTGCCACGGCGGCGAATCCCTGGAAAGTCTCGACGAAATCCTGCGCTCCCGCGGCGCCAGCTGGGATCCCAAGCGCCACCAACACCAAGCCAAAAATTATTACGACGACACCGCCGGAGAAGCGCCATCCACTCCCCAAGAGTACCGCCGCCAAGCCCTCAAAAAACGCGCCGAGGGTTTCACCGCCCTTAAATTCGACCTCGACGTTCCCGGCGCCGAAAATCTCGACCCCCACAATCGCGGCCTCACCAATCGCGGCATCGATCACATGATCAGCCTCATCGCCGCCGTGCACGATGCCGTCGGCAAAGATACCGACATCGCCGTCGATTGCCACTGGCGCTACAACGCTAGCGACATTATTAAGGTAGCCAAAGAACTCGAGCCCTTCCGCCTGATGTGGATGGAAGATCCGGTTCCTCCCACGAACGTCGCGGCCCTGAAAGAAGTCAGCTCCAAAGTCCGCGTCCCCATCGCCACCGGCGAAAATCTTTTCCTCTTCGAAGGTTTTCAGGAAATGATCGCCGAACACGCTGTCAGCGTCGTTACTCCCGACCTGCAAAAAGTCGGCGGCCTAGGCATCGCCCAGATGATTGCCCAATTTTCCGATGTTCACGGCATGCCCATCGCTCCGCACAATATCAGCAGCCCAGTCGGCACTTTGATCTCGGCACATTACTGCGCGTCGATTCCCAATTTTCTCGCGCTCGAATTTCACGCCTCCGACGTTCCTTTCTGGAACGATCTGGTCGAAGGCATGGCCAAGCCGATTATCAAAGATGGCTACATCACCCTTACCGAAAAGCCCGGCCTCGGCGTTAAATTGAACGAAGAAGTCGCGCGCCGCTACGCCAGAAAAGACGAACCGTTTTTCGTGTAAGCCTTAACTTTGCACCGGGAGATTTTTTAGCCCCAACTTTATGTCCATTGCGAAAATTAAGACTTTGGAAAGAGTAGTCAGCTCCGGACTCGTCGCCGTCATTCGCGCCGAGAGCCACGAACAAGCCGAACGCATTGCCGATGCCTGCGCCACCGGCGGAGTCGGCGCCGTCGAAATCACCTACACCGTTCCCGGCGCCACTGGCGTCATCGAGCACCTCGCCAAAAAATTTGCCGCCGGCCACATTTTGCTCGGTGCCGGCACCGTACTTGATCCCGAAACCGCGCGGATCGCAATTCTCGCTGGCGCCCAGTTCGTCGTCAGTCCCTCGCTGAATCCTGAAACGGCGCGCCTCTGCAATCGCTACCAGATTCCCTACATGCCCGGCGCCGCCACCATCGCTGAAGTCGTCGCCGCCATGGAAGCCGGCGCGGACATCGTCAAAGTTTTCCCCGGTGAAATCCTGGGCCCGCCTTTCGTTAAAGCCCTAAAGGCCCCGCTGCCCCAAGCCAACTTGATGCCCACCGGCGGCGTCACTCTCGAAAATGTCGCCGCCTGGATCCAAGCCGGCTCGGTCGCCATCGGCGTGGGCGGCAATCTCACCGCCGGAGCCAAAACCGGCGACTACGCTTCCATCACCAAACTCGCCAAAGAATTCGTCCAGAAAATCAAAGAGGCGCGCGCAAAATGACCGGATCCAAATTGTGGGCCACCGACGACGAACTCTTCGCCATCATCCAACGCGAACTTTTCACCTGCGTCGTCGGCGACGTCATGGACAAAATGAATCTGCAGCACCAGTTCCTCCCGCCGCAAATTCAACCGCTGCGCCAGGACATGGTCCTCATCGGCCGCGCCATGCCGGTCCTCTCCGTCGATGTCTTCGTCGAAAAAATCGCCGGCACCGCCAATAAATTAATGGACAAGCCTTTCGGCCTGATGCTCGAAGCTCTCGACGACCTGCACAAAAACGAAGTCTACGTGAACACCGGCTCGTCCCCGCGCAACGCCCTCTGGGGCGAGCTGATGAGCACCCGCGCGCGCATCCTTGGCAGCCGCGGCGCAGTTCTGAACGGCTACGTACGCGACACCAAACCAATACTCGAAATGGGCTTTCCCACTTTCGCTTTCGGCTCTTACGGTCAAGACTCCGCCCCGCGCTACAAAGTCGTCGACTTCCGCGTCCCCGTCGAAATCGGCGCCGTGCGCGTCCGTCCCGGCGACATCCTCTTCGGCGACATCGACGGCGTGCTCCTGGTCCCCGCCGAAGCCGAAACCGAAGTCTTCACCAAGGCCCTGGAAAAAGCGCGGGGCGAAAAACTCGTCCGCAAAGCCATCGAAGCCGGTTCCAGCGCCGTCGACGCATTCGCAAAATTCGGGATCATGTAACCGCAGCCAAGGCATCGATGACCACGGCCAATTCAAGATCACGCGCGCAACAAGTTAAAAAATTCCTGAAAGACCAGAACCTCGACGCCTGGATCGCCTGGCGCCCCGACGAGTTGCTGATGCTCACCGGCTACTTCCCTTTCTGGGGCGCGTCCGTCGTGATCTATTTCGCCGATGCCGAGCCCGTGCTATTTATCCCCACCATTGAATTGCCGGATTCGCTTCCCAAGTCAGGCGTGCGCGTGCGCCAGTATCCCTGGGGCGAAGTGAAATGCACCGACCCATTCAGCGTGCTGATTGCCGGCCTCACGGAGGAGCTGGTTAAGGCGGGAGTGAAGCCCGAAAAAACTGGGATGAATCCGAGTTCAGCGCGGATTTCACTGCCGATGTTTACCGGGGAACAGATTCCGATGGCCGAAGATTTCTCGCAGCATCTTTCGAAAATCGCCTCGGTGCCGAGCGAGGAATGCCTGGCCGCTTTCGCCGCCCTCTATCAGCGCAAATCGGACGAAGAAATCCAAAATCTCCGCCGAGCCAATCGCGTGGCCAATATCGGCCTGCAGGCGTTTATGGACAACATCAAGCCCGGAACGTCCGAGACCGAGATTGCCAGCGCCGTCGAGTCCGCGATCTACCGTCAGATCGGCCAGGACGGAATTTTCCATGCGCGCGGGACGGCCATGGTCCAGTCCGGTCCGAATAGCGCGGACGCTGGACGCTTCAATCGTTCCACCGCGCGCAAACTCGAAACCGGCGACCTCGTCCTCATCGAACTGGGCACCTGCGTCAACGGCTACTGGAGCGACCTCACCCGTACCGTGCCAGTTGGTCAAGCCAAACCCGCCGCCGCCGAAATTCTCAGCGTCGTCACTCAAGCGCAAAAAATCGCGCGCGAAGCCGTCCGTCCCGGCATCTCCGCCGGAGAAATCGACGCCCTCGCCAGGAACTTCATCACCGAACGCGGCTTCGGCGAATATTTCACCCACGTCACCGGGCATCATGTCGGCTTCCGCTATCACGACCCCGCTTTCGGCGTTGTGCCCGGCGAAAAATCCCTGCTCGAACCCGGCATGCTGATCACCGTCGAGCCCGGCGTCTACGTCCCCAAAAGCGGCGCAGGCGCGCGCGTCGAAGACAACGTGCTAGTCACCGATACCGGCTACGAAATCCTCTCCCGCACCGAATCGAGCGCCAAAGCATGATCAGCATCGACCTCTCCGGCAAAGCCATCTTTCTCACCGGGGCTCTCGGCGCCATCTCCGAACACGTGGTCCGCCGCCTGGCCACCGCCGGAGCCACGCTAGTCCTCACCGACATCAAGCCCGAAGCCGAAGCCAAAAAAATATTCGACGCCTGGAAGATCGAGCCTTCCTCCTACCTCTACTACCCCGCCGACATCACCGACTCAAACCAGGTCGATCGCATCATTACAGCAGCCTTCGACAGATTTCCAACTCTCGATTCCGTAATCGGTCATGCAGGCGGTTGCGGCCTCCATCCTTTCGCCACCACCTCTGCCGACGAATTCGAGAAAATCTTCAAATTTAATTTCTTCGCCCAGACCTATCTCGCCCGCGCCGTTCTCCACGAATGGACCAAGCGCAAAATCGCCGGCCATCTCATTTTTACTTCCTCTTACGTGGCCCGCATGCCGCATTCACTGATCCCCGCCTACGCCTCCGCCAAAGCCGCGCTGGAAAATCTCGCGCGCAGCATCGCCCTCGAATACGCCCTCACCGGAATTCGTGTCAACGTGGTTTCTCCCGGCAACGTCGCCGCCGGCAGCTCGCTGAAAGTTTTCGACGAAGATCCCGCCTATCGCGACTTCGTCCTCCGCGTCTCGCTCGGCCGCCGCAACAGCCCCGAATCGGTCGCCGATACTTTCGTCTTTCTCTGCTCGCCTCTCGCTGCCGAAATCAACGGCCAGGTCATCAGCCCGGATTACGGCGGGGGCATCGGAAACCGTCTATGAAAATTGGACTAGGCCTCTACCGCCACATGCTCAACCGCGATTACTACGATTTCGCGCGGCAGGCCGGCTGCACCCACGTCGTCATTCATCTTGTCGACTATTTCAATCAGGGCGGGGCGAATCCGCGCGACAACCAGCCCAGCGGCGGCAAATACGAACCCTGGGGAGTCGCCGGCGACCCCGAAAAACTCTGGACCGTTCAAGAACTGAAATCCATCCGCAATGAAATCGAAGACGCCGGCCTGGTCCTCGCCGCCGTCGAAAATATCGACCCGGCCCACTGGCACGACATTCTGCTCGACGGCCCTAAGCGCGCCGAGCAAATCGAAAAAGTTAAAACTCTGATACGCAATCTCGGTGAAGCCGGAATTCCCGTCCTCGGATACAACTTCAGCCTCGCCGGAGTCTGCGGCCGCGTCACTGCGCGCCAGGGCCGTGGCAACGCCGTCACTCTCGGCATGGACGGTCCCGCCGAAGACGTGCCCATACCGCAGGGCATGATCTGGAATATGGTCTACGATCCAAACGCCGCGCCTGGCCACCTTCCCGCGATCTCGCACGAAGAACTCTGGAGCCGTCTCCAACGTTTTCTCGCCGACGTAATTCCCGTCGCCGAAAAATCCGGCGTCCGACTCGCCGCCCATCCCGACGATCCGCCGATGCCCACCATGCGCCGCCAGCCGCGTCTGGTCTATCAGCCGCACATGTACCAGCGCCTCATCGATCTCGCGCCCAGCCCTAGCAATTCGCTCGAGCTGTGCGTCGGCACCATTGCGGAAATGACCGAAGGCAGCGTCTACGACGCCGTCGATTCCTATAGCCAGCAGGGAAAAATCGCTTACCTCCACCTGCGCAACGTCGTCGGCAAAGTTCCCAACTATCGCGAAACTTTCATCGATGAAGGCCAGGTCGACATGATTCGCATCATGGCCATCCTGCATCGCAACAAATTCGATGGCGTGCTGATTCCCGATCACACTCCGCAGATGACTTGCTCCGCGCCCTGGCACGCCGGCATGGCCCACACTTTGGGATTCATGCTTGCCGCTAAAGCCGCTCTCGAATCTCCGCAGCTTTTCTCCGCGGAACTGGAGTCCACCCCTCGTGGCTCAAAATAATCTCGACGCCACATCCTCCCGCGCCGCCTCGCGCGGCCCGCTCATCATCGCCGCTACGGTCTCCACTCTCGGGGGCCTGCTCTTCGGCTACGACAACATCGTAATCAGCGGTGCCATCGGCTACCTGAGCCAGTTGTTTGAACTGGACGCTGCAGGCATCGGCTGGGCCGCCGCCTGCGCCTTGGTCGGCTGCATCGTCGGCTGTGCCGCCGCTGGGACCGTCGCCGATTATCTCGGCAAGAAAAAAGGCCTCGGCATCTGCGCCATCTGCTTCGCCGTTTCCTCCGTCGGAATTCTGTTCGCCGCCAATCTCCACCAATTCGTTCTCTGGCGACTCATCGGTGGAGTCGGCATCGGCGCCGCTTCAGTCATCGCGCCCAACTACATTGCCGAGATCGCGCCCACTCGCGTGCGTGGCCGCTGCGTCACCCTCTACCAGCTGGGCATCGTCGTCGGCATTCTCGCCGCCGTTTTTGTCAACATGCTCATTCAACGCATGGGCAACGAAGCCTGGAACATCTCCACCGGCTGGCGCTGGATGTTTTTCGCTGGAGTCGTTCCCGCCATCCTTTTCGGCGTGATGATTCTCCCCGCCGTCGAAAGCCCGCGCTGGCTGATGAAAGTAGGCCAGCGTGAAAAAGCTCTCACCGTTCTCACTCAACTCAACGGCCCGGAACTGGCCAAAGAAGAAGCCGCCTCCATCGAAAATTCCCTGGCCACCGAAGACGGCCACATCTCCGAACTCTTCACCACCTTCCGTCGCCCGCTGTTACTCGGCGTCATGCTGGCCGGTCTGCAGCAGCTCAGCGGCATTACCCCAGTTTTTTCTTTCCTTCCCGAAATTTTTCGCGCCGCCGGAACTGCCCGCAGCGACGCCTTTTTTCAATCCGTCCTCGTCAGCCTGATCAACCTGGTCTTCACCCTATTCGCCTTGTGGCTGGTCGATAAAGCCGGAAGAAAAACCTTGGTCATCGCCGGCAGCACCGTACAATTCATTTCGTTTCTCTCCGTCGGCTGGCTTTATCACGTCCACGGCAGCGGCGTCGCTGTTCTTGTTTTCGTCATGAGCTTCGTCGCCGGCCACGCCTTCGGCAATGGCGTCGCCTGCTGGGTCATTATTTCCGAAATTTATCCCACCAAAGTTCGCGGCCGCGGCATGTCCATCGCCGTCAGCGCCCTCTGGGTCGTCGGCTACCTCGGCAATCAAATGTTCCCCATCATGCAAAAAACGATGGGCTCCGATGGCACCTTCTGGTTCTTCAGCTTCGGCGCGCTGCTCACTGCCGTCCTGGTCGCCTGGCTGATTCCCGAAACCAAAGGCCGCTCCCTCGAGGAAATCACCAAAATGTGGACCCAGGAAAAGCAGCCGGCAGCGTAAACTTCCCTGCGCGATATCCTCATCCTTGGGCATCGCCGGTGCGAAGAGCATCACCTATGAAGCGCGAATCGCCAGAATCCGAGTCCAACGATGCCCCGCGCACTCCCTGGAAAATTGCGCTACGAATTCTCCACCACATCGTCATGCTGACCGCCGGCTTCGTAGCGATTCTCCTCACCACCTGGGCCATCGCCGCGCTCTATTTCGATTTCCCCTACCCTAATCTGAAAATCGCCAGCGCCATCATCTACGCCATCGCTCTCATCGTCGCGTGCGTCTTAGTTCGGCAAAATGGCCTACGCCTCACCATCTGCTTCGCCGGTTTCGCCCTGGTCCTGATCTGGTGGCTCACTCTGCGTCCCGCCAATCAGGGCCCCTGGCAGCCCGACGAATCCGAAACCGCCTGGGCCGAAATCAACGGCGACAACGTCTCCATCCACAATTACCGCGACTGTCGCTACCGCACTGAATCCCAATACACCTGTGAGTGGCTCACCAAAACCGTAAAGCTCTCCGACCTGCGCGGCATCGACATCTCTCTCATCCATTGGGGCCTTCCAAAAATCGCCCACCTCATCGTCAGTTTTCATTTCGTCGATGCCAGCCAAAAAGACGACTACGTTGCCGTCTCCGTCGAAATGCGCAAACGCGCCGATCAGTCATACTCCGCCATCCGCGGCTTCTTCCGCCAGTTCACCCTCATCTACATTTTTGCCGATGAACGCGATCTGATCCGCCTCCGCTCCAATTTCCGCCAAGGTGAAGAAGTCGACCTCTACCGCACCACCACAAGCCCTGACTACGCTCGCCAGCTCTTCCTCCGGTATTTGCTCCGCGCCAACCAGCTCCACGAAAAAGCCGAGTGGTACAACGCCGTCACCCGCAATTGCACCACCGACGTTTTCGCCATGATGCGTTCGATCGGTCCGCTCCCCTCTGGAATCTCCCGCTTCGATCCTCGCGTCCTCTTCAGCGGCGAAGCCGACGAAATGCTCTACGAGCACGGCCTGCTCGCCGGCAGTCTGCCCTTTGCCGAATTGCGCGCGCAATCGCGTATCAATCCCACCGCTCGCGCCTCCGGCAACTCCCCGGATTTTTCCCAAGTGATCCGCGCCGGCCGCGCCGGCTTCGATTCACCTGCCCACTAGGTGCTCCGCCGTCGCCGCAAAACTGTTCCGGAGCGGCCCACATTTACCCTTGCGTAGCGCGTCTTAAGACTTTTGCGTTACGCCCGAATCGAAATGCTAATTTTGGAAGTTACCCTTCGGCCCACTGTGACCAACACGCCCAGCAACGATCCCGGAGCAGAAAAGCGCCGCAGCGCGCGCCTCCTGCATTCCGTTCCCATCGTCGTCACTGGCGTCGACGCTCTCGGCCAGCCCTTCAAAGAATCCACCGCCACCGTCATGGTCAGTTGCACCGGCTGCAAATACCGCTCTACCCATTACGTCCCAAAAAGTTCCGCGGTCACCGTCGAAATCAATGAAAGTGCTCCCCCGCGCAGCCGCCGCATTCTGAAGGCACGCGTCGTCTGGGTTCAACGTCCCAGCAATTACCGCGATCAATTCCACATCGCGGTTGAATTCGACGTGCCCGGCAACGTCTGGGGCATCAAGTCTCCGCCGGAAAATTGGTTCGCGCATCCCGAAGATCTCGAACTGGAAATTCCCGTCTCCGAACCGGTCGAACTGGAAATAGCGCACAAGAAAAATGCCGGCTCAGCCGCCTCCGGCTCTGGTTCCTACTCCGGCGCCTTTACCTCTTCGGTCGAAACCATCGAGCGTCCCGCGCCTGGCCTTCCCGAGAGCGCTAGCCAGCCGCACCTGACGGCAGTAACTACCATTGTAGCTTCGGTTCCGCCAACATCGGCGAAGCTGCCGGTCAGCAATGGTGAAAAACCGTTGCTGGCCATGCCCTTGCGCGAAACTTCCGGAACCAACCGTCATCTCGAGGCCACCGTGCAGTCCGCCATCAAGGAAGCTCTCGCCGCCGAACTAAAAACGTTTCGTGCCGGAATCGAAACCGAGATCCGCGAAATCGTCTCCGAAGCCGTTCGCACCTCGCTCGCGGAACAGGTAGAACACGCCACCAGCGCCATCAAAGCCGAAGCCATCGCCGCTGCCGCTCCGAAACCAAAAGCTCCGCGCAAACCCTCCAAACGCAAATCGAAAACCGAAACTCCCGTCGAAGCTTAGAACTCCCGCTGTCATCCTCCTGTAACAAATTAAAATTTCCCTGCCGAACCGCCGTCGCCCCTGCCGCAAAAACGTAGTAGGCTCTTTCGTGCTTCTATGAACGATTCGGACCGCAAGAAACTCCAAACTCTGCTGAAGCAGCGCCAATGGCCCGCTGTGCTCGATCAATTGCGTGCCGTCACTCCGCGCGAAGCCGCCGACTTCTTCATGTCTACCGGTTTCGATGAACAACGCGCCCTGTTTCACGAAATGCCGCCGGAATTCGCTGCTTCGCTCATCGTCCACCTTCCCTACTACCACGCCTACGTGATGCTGCACTCGCGCGACTTGCATGACATGCAAGAGATCGTCAACGCCATGGATCCCGCCGAGCGCGAACATTTTCTCGACGCGCTCCCCGAAGAAGCCTGGCAGTGCCTCATGGACGAGCTCGTCGCCGCCGGTTCCGGTGCTCCGTTCTGCGCCGTCGGCGAAACCCTCGCCACCTCCGGCCCCACCACCACGGAATTCGCGCCGGCGGCCGTCGCCGTCGAACCCATCATCGAAGCCCGCCAAATCGAAAAAAGCTACACCCAGCCTGATGGCCGCCAGATTCAAGTCATCGCGCCGGTCGATTTTTCCGTTGAGCCGGACACCATCATTGCCCTGCTCGGCCCTTCCGGCTCCGGCAAATCCACGCTGCTTCGCATTCTCTCCGGCCTCGCCGCGCCCTCCGCCGGCGAAGTCCTTTGGCACGGCGCGCCCATGACCCATTGCAGCCCTAACGTCGCCATTGTTTTCCAAAGCTTCGCGCTGTTTCCCTGGCTCACCGTTCTCGACAACGTCGAAGCTCCGCTCATCGCCAAAGGCGTCGCCCACTTCGAACGCCATCGCCGCGCACTGAAGGCCCTCGCCTCCGTCGGCTTGCACGGCTTTGAATCCGCCTTCCCCAAGGAACTCTCTGGCGGCATGAAACAGCGCGTCGGGTTCGCTCGCGCTCTGGCCGTCGAACCCGAAATCCTCTTCATGGACGAGCCCTTCTCCGCCCTCGACGTCCTCACTGCCGAGAACCTGCGCGGCGAACTGCTCGAACTTTGGCAGGCCAAAAAAATTCCTACCCGCAGCATTTTCATCGTCACTCACAACATCGAAGAAGCCGTCTTGCTCGCCGACCGCATCATCGTTCTCGGCCGCAATCCCGCGCGCATCCGCGCCGATTTCCGCGTCCCGCTCCAGCATCCTCGCGACCGCAAATCCGCCGCCTTCGTCCTCTACGTCGACTACATCTATAAGGTCATGACCCAGCCCGAACTCGAACTCGCTCCGCCCACCAAAGGCGGCCACAAAGAAAAAGCCGCCGCGCAAATGCTTCCGCACTCCCGCCCCGGCGGCGTCGGCGGCTTAATCGAACTGCTCAACGATCGCGGCGGCGAAGAGGACATGTACCACATCGCCGAAGACCTCCTCCTCGAGATTGACGATCTCCTCCCGATTCTCGACGCCTCCACCATGCTCCGCTTCGCCGAAGTCAACGAAGGCGACGTGAAAATCACCGACCTCGGCCGCAAATACGCCGAAGCCGACATTCCCACTCGCAAGGAACTCTTTCGCGCCGCCGCTCTCCAACACGCCTCGCTGCTCCAGCAGATGTATAGCGCCCTCGAGAAAAAATCCGACCACTCCATGCCGCTCGAATTTTTCCGCGATCTTCTCGACGAACGCTTCGCCCAGATCGAAGTCGACCGCCAGATCGAAACCGCCCTGCTCTGGGGACGCTACGCCGAAATTTTCACCTACGATCCCGACACCGATCAGCTCCATCTCCACCAAGTCGGCCACTTGGGCGAGACTCACCACGCTATTGAGGACGCTTCGGTCTGATGGCCGTCCGCCGCCGCCCGCAGAGCCCCGCCCAAAGAGTCGCCCGCGGCACCATGGCCTGGGGCATCGTCCCCGCCAACGTCTCGTCGATCTTTCGCGATCTCCCGATTCTCTTCGCCGCCCTCGCCCTTTTTTACGCCGTTCTTTCCATGACGCACTACTGGCTCACTCCAGTCGGCGCTCCCACTGTGATCAATCTCGCGCCCAGCGCCCTCCCGAAATACGCCATGTTTTCCGTGCTGCGCATCGCCGCCGCTTATCTCTGCAGTCTCGCCTTTACTGTCGTCTACGGCTACATCGCCGCCTACAATCCGCGTGCCGAAAAATTCATGCTTCCGCTTCTCGATACTCTTCAATCTATTCCGGTCCTCAGCTTTCTTCCCGGCGTGATGCTCGCCATGGTTTCGCTCTTCCCCACCAAACAGCTCGGCGTCGAACTCGGCTCCATCCTGCTCATCTTCACCGGCCAGGTTTGGAACATGACCTTCAGCTTTTATTCCTCGCTCAAAAATATTCCGCGCGAAATGCGCGAAGTGGCCGAAGTCTATCGCTGGAGTTGGTGGCAGCGTTTCACCCAAATGGAATTTCCCTACGCCATCATCGGCTTGGTCTGGAATTCGATGATGTCCGTGGCCGGCGGCTGGTTTTTTCTGATGGCCTGCGAAATGTTTACTCTCGGTGACCGCGACCTCCGCCTCCCCGGACTCGGCTCCTACCTCCAGACCGCCGCCAACGCCGGAAACACTCACGCGATTTTCTGGGGTATGGGCGTGATGATCGGCATCATCGTGGTCATCGATCAGTTGGTCTGGCGTCCGATCATCGCCTGGGCCGAAAAGTTTAAATTCGAGCAAGTCGAATCCACCGACGTACCCAAATCTTACGTTCTCGATTTTCTCCGCACTTCCCGCATCCTGCGCTTCTTCTCCCGCTTCACCGTGCGACCCGCCAGCGAATGGATGACGCTCCATTTCGCGCGCATAAAAACGGAACAATCCGCCGCCACCGAGTCAAGTTCCGCAACTCTGCGAACCTGGATCTCGCGCGTCTGCCTCGCGGCAGGCGGAGTCGCGATCCTGTACGCCTTCGCCAAAATGATCGCGCTGCTCGCGCAAGTCACCGGCCCGGAACTGCGTAGCATCTTCCTCGGCGCCGGCGCCACTCTCCTGCGCGTCGCCTTCACTCTATTCCTCGCCGGCCTTTGGACCATTCCCGTCGGCGTAATGATCGGCCTGAAACCAAAACTCTCCGCCATCGCCCAACCGATCGTGCAGGTCGCAGCTTCCGTCCCCGCCACCGCCCTTTTCCCCATCATTCTTCTATTACTGATTCGCGTCGGAGGCGGCCTCGGCGTAGGTTCCATCATTCTCTTGCTGCTCGGCACCCAGTGGTATTTGCTCTTCAACGTGATTGCTGGAGCGACAGCAATCCCGACAGATTTAAAAGAAGTCTGCAATGTCTATCAGTTCAAAAGGAAAGACCGCTGGCGCGAACTTTTCCTGCCCGGAATTTTTCCTTTCCTGATCACTGGATTCGTCACCGCTTCCGGCGGCGCCTGGAACGCCAGCATCATCGCCGAATATTTCCACTTCCGCGGCCACACCTACATGACCACCGGCCTCGGCGCGGTGATCAGCAACGCCACCGACACCGGAAACTTCCGCGTGCTGATGGCCGCCACGATCGTCATGGCCGCCATGGTCGTCACCATCAATCGCTTGCTCTGGCGCCGCATGTACCACCTCGCGACCACTCGTTTCAAACTGGAAAATTAATCAGGAACAAATCAGGAAGGTGCGCAAAAACGCGCGCGCATGAAATGAAGAAGTCCCAGCTACTGCTTCGTAGCCCAGTGCAAACCAATCCCTCCGAGAATAAATCCCCGGGTATCCACTCGCGTATATCCCATACCCTGTAGCATCGAGGACAAATCCCGCATCGAAACGAAACTTCGCAGAGAATCCGCGATGTAGCTATAAGTCCGCGGCCGCCCGTGCAGCATCATCCCCCAAATCGCTCCCTGCACGTACAGATAGCCGAGATACAACTCACGAAACACCGGATTCGGCGGCAGAAAAAAATCCAGGCTCACCATCATCCCGCCCGGCCGCGTCACCCTCGCGATCTCCGCCAGCGCCGTTTTCAGATTTGGGAAATTCCGCAGCCCATATCCGATGAAAACGCAGTCGAACGATCCATCCGTGAATGGCAAGGCCGTCGCGTCACCGCATACCGCCTCGTCCAAACCACCCGCTCGCGCCAGTCTCAACATTTCCTCGGTAATGTCCACCACCACTGACCGCGACTTCGGCAATTTTTCGCGCACCAGCTTCGAAAAATCCCCAGTGCCTCCCGCTAAATCTAGGACCGTCGCGTTTTCCGGCAACGCCGCGCGCGCCACGCCCAGCCGCTTCCATTTCCGGTCCATCCCATACGAAAGAATGCGGGTTACAAAATCATAGCGGGGTGCAATCGAGCCGAACATCGCCCGCATCAGGCGGGAGTCTTGCTTCTCTACGGGGGCGGACATCCGGCGAAGATTTTACCTTGTTTTCCGAAAATGCGCGGCCAATCGGGAGGGTTATTTCGGCAAGGAAGTTGCCGGCAACGTCTTGGCTTGGTCCACCAGCGCGGGCAAATGGTTCTGTATCTCGGCCACTTGCGCCTTCGTCATTCCACTTTCAACCTGATGTTCGGTCGCCTGTACCGTGCTCAACTCGGTTCCACCGACAGGCGCCAGCAACTCTTCAGACTGCGTCAGAGCAGCATCGACCAGCGTGCTCGAAACCCCGCGCCGTCGCAAAAACTGCCCATAGTTGAACCAATCCAGCCCTTCAGTCGCAGAATCTCCGGACTCAGTATCCAGGGCCATCGCGTTTTGAAATGATGCCGCGGCCCCAGCGTTGTCACCGAGCTTCTCCTGCACGTCCGCCAGATGCGCCCACGACAAACTCTCCATCTTCGCGTTGGACGCATTCCGCGCCAGTTGCACCGCTTTCTGATACTGGCCCTGCGCCGCCTGACTTTCGTTCAACCGTGACTGATCATCGCCCAGGTGAATCGTCGCCAGCAAAACCTGATCGCGAGCCACTGCGGAATCTTCTGGATGCACCGACTCCGCATCTAGAAAA
The DNA here is from genome assembly GCA_963847695.1 of uncultured Acidobacteriota bacterium. Classification (GTDB taxonomy): domain Bacteria; phylum Acidobacteriota; class Terriglobia; order Acidiferrales; family UBA7541; genus Palsa-295. Next base: position 144,415 of record CAWKAX010000010.1, read on the forward strand.
GCTTTCCAGTGCCGCGCCGCCGATGCCGATTCGTTCTTCTCGTCGTAAGCCGCCGCCAGATACAAATGCGCCCGTGCTTCCTGCGGATTGATCTCCGCCGCCTTCTCCCACGAATCAATCGCTTCCCCCCGATTCCCCAGCCGCGCCGCCAAAAGTCCGTAGTTCACCAGCGCATCCGGATCGCGCGGAAAGATCTTCAGCATTTTTTGGTAATGGTCGTAAGCATCCGCGTACCGGCCATCTTCGATCAGCGCCCGCGCGTAAGTCTGCTGCAGGGCCAAACTGCTCGGATTCAGCGCAACCGCCCGCTGCAAAGCCGCTACCGCTGCATCCTTATCACCCGCTCGGCTCGAAACCGTGGCAATCCGCGCCTGCACCGAGCTGTCGTACGGGTTCATACTCGCCGCGCGCTGCAAAGCAGGCAGATCGTTCTCGCTCGTGCGCATCGCGAAATGAAACTGATCCATCCCACCCCACACAAAAAGCAAAACCGCCGCCGCAACCATCACCGCCCGCTTGGTCAGCATCCCAGGCAAAAACGGCTTTCCCTGCGCCGCACCTTTCGTCGAATTCGATTCGCCCGCGGCGCCCGCATCCACCAGCAGCGCCGAAACCCGCGAATCTCGCAATTTCCACAATTTCGCATCCAAAATAAAATGATGAATATTCACCAGCGCCATAAAAATCAAAAAGCTAGTTGTGAAGTCGTAGTGAAACAAATAGCTCACCAGCCACGGTCCAGGAATAAACAACGCAATCCCGCCCGCCAGTAATGTGACAAAATAAGCCCAGATGCTCCAATTCGACTTCCCCGCCGCGGCAGCTTCCCGTCGCTGAAAATAACTCGTAATCCAGATGTATTGCGTCGAGTGCAGCACTGCCAGAATCCCGCTGCTATACCGCGTCTGCGGAATCTGCGAAGCCGAATTCAATTCCAGAAAAGTCGGCAGCACGAACCACAAAAATTGCGTGAACGCCAAAGTCAGCGGCGCCGCCATCGCCCGCGCCCCATGCTCGCGAACCATCCGCCGAAATCCCATGAACGTGCATACGAAGAACGCCACTCCGAGCGCCAGTCGCAACGGCAAAGTGAAGTGCGCCGGCAACCCAGGACTCAGAATCAAGGGATCCGCCGACCCACCTGTAATAAAACTTCCCAGCAACATGCAATACGACACGATGAACGCCGCGCGCAGCCATTTGCGCTCGCCCAGCGTGACCGTCGCCTCGCTGCGCTTCGCAAACATCATTAATAGCCCGTAGTTCTGCCCCGAGTAGTGCCACGGGCTCCAATAAATGTAGAGAGAGAACACCCACGGAAAGAGTCGCGGCGAAGCGTGCATCAAAACGCCCGTAGCCAAAATCAAAAGCGTTACGTGCAGCGTGACTGAGCGGTACTTATCGAAATTCTCGCGCGTGTGATACGCCCGGTAAATCGTGGCCATGAAGTGCGGATAATTGAAAACAATCGCCAGCAGATAAAACGTCACCGCCCACGAATGTGATCGCGTGGCTGGCAGCAGCAGCGCGAACGCCAGCAATGGCGCCGACCAAGCCCCGCAGCCCACGATCAAATCCAGCCACGGACGATAAATCCACGGCGAAGGCACCGCCGCCGCCCGTGTCGGCACTACCGGCGCCGACATATTTTCCGCTGAAACGCTCAATCTTTCTGTACCCCTTTGCTTCGCGCCCGAATCTAAGCTGTGCCGTAGTGAATTTTACTTGGTTACCAAACGCCGGCCCCCACGGATCACGCGACCATGTTGTAAGCGTAACTTCCGTGTGCTAAAGAATCAGGCGTCCGTGCCAACCGAACTTTTCGCTTGCGGGTGGCCGGATGCCCGAAGATGTGGCCTAATAATCGCCTGCGAATTTCGCCAGAGCTGCTGAAAGGAGAATCACGATGCAACTGGGAATGATCGGTCTGGGCCGTATGGGCGCCAACATGGTGCGCCGCTTAATGAAGGGCGGCCACGAATGCGTGGCCTTCGATATGTCTCAAGCCAGCGTGCAAGGTCTCGCCAAGGAAGGCGCCACCGGCGCCAGTTCGCTCGACGATTTCGTCGCCAAACTAAAACAGCCCCGCGCCATCTGGCTGATGGTCCCAGCCGCTGTCGTCGACAGCACCCTCGCACAGCTGGTCCCCAAGCTCGCTAAAGATGACATCGTCATCGACGGCGGCAATTCCTATTACATCGACGACATTCGCCGCGCCGAAGAATTAAAAAAGAAAAACCTCCACTACGTCGACGTCGGCACCAGCGGCGGCGTCTGGGGCCTCGACCGCGGCTATTGCATGATGATCGGCGGCGAAGACCAAACCGTCCAGCGCCTCGATCCCATTTTCAAAACTCTCGCCCCCGGCATCGGCGATATCCCGCGCACTCCCGGCCGCGAAAATATGAAAGGTACTGCCGAGCAAGGCTATTTGCACTGCGGCCCGTCCGGCGCCGGCCATTTCGTAAAAATGGTCCACAACGGAATCGAGTACGGTGTCATGGCCGCCTACGCCGAAGGCCTCAACATCCTCAATCACGCCAACGTCGGCAAAACCAAGCGCACCGAAGACGCCGAAACCACGCCGCTGCGTAATCCTGAACACTACATGTACGATCTGAATCTTCCCGACGTCGCCGAAGTCTGGCGCCGCGGCAGCGTCATCGCCTCCTGGCTCCTCGACCTCACCGCCATTGCGCTCGCCAAATCGCCGCAACTCAGCGATTTCTCCGGCCGCGTTTCCGATTCCGGCGAAGGCCGCTGGACCATCCAGGCCGCCATCGAAGAGGGCACGCCCGCGCCAGTGCTCACCGCTTCGTTGTATGAAAGATTCACTTCGCGCGGTGAAGCCGACTTCGCCAACAAGATTCTTTCCGCCATGCGTTTCGAATTCGGCGGCCACAACGAGAAAAAATCTTAAGAACCCAGCAACTTTAATCGCGAAGGAATTCTAAAATGACCGATACACCCGCACCGCTGCACGCACCGGCGCCCGGAAACACCGCTACCAAAATTCCCTCGGACGCCCTGGTCTTCTTCGGCGCCACCGGCGATCTCGCCCACAAACAAATTTTCCCGTCGCTGCAAGCCATGGTTAAACGCGGTAACCTGAACGTCCCGGTCATCGGCGTCGCCAAAGCCGGCTGGACTCTCGAGCAACTCCGCGAACGCGCCCGTGACGGCATCCAAACCTACGGCGGCGGTGTCGACGAAGAAGCCTTCGCCAAACTCATCAGCCTGCTCAAATACATCGACGGCGATTACCAGGATCCGAAAACCTTCGAGCAACTGCGCGCGACACTCGGTAACGCCGCTCATCCCACACACTACTTGGCCATTCCGCCAGCGCTCTTCGGCACCGTTGTCGAAGCCCTCGGCAAATCCAATTGCGCCAACGGCGCCCGCGTGGTCATCGAAAAACCTTTTGGCCATGACCTCGCTTCGGCTCAAAAACTGAACGAAATTCTTCACACCGTTTTCCCCGAAAGTAATATATTTCGCATCGACCACTACCTGGGCAAAGAAGCCGTCGAAAATCTTCTGTTGTTCCGCTTCGCCAATGCTTTCCTCGAGCCCATCTGGAATCGCAACTACGTTCACAGCGTGCAGATCACCATGGCCGAAGCTTTCGGCGTCCAGGGCCGCGGCGGTTTCTACGACGCCACCGGAGCCATCCGCGACGTCATTCAGAATCACCTGCTGCAGGTCGTCGGCTTCCTCACCATGGAGCCACCCACCAGCATGTACCCCGAATCCCTGCACGACGAACAAGTAAAAATTTTTCGCATGATTCCACCCATAAAGCCCGCGCGCCTGGTCCGCGGCCAATTCGCCGGCTACCAAAAAGAACCCGGCGTCGCGCCAAATTCGACCGTCGAAACTTTCGCCGCTCTCCGCCTCGAAATCGATTCCTGGCGCTGGGCCGGAGTTCCCTTCCTCATCCGCGCCGGCAAATGCTTGCCCGTCACCGCCACTGAAGTTTTTGTAAAATTGCGCCAGCCTCCGCTGACCAAACTGCCGCCTGGCTCCAATTATTTCCGCTTCCGCCTCGGCCCCGATCTTTCGCTCAGCCTAGGCGCCCGCGTCAAAAAGCCCGGCCCGGATCTCACCACCATGGAAACCGAATTGACCGCCGTCACTGCCTCAGGAGCCAACGAGATGCCCGCTTACGAGCGCCTGCTGACCGACGCGATGAAAGGCGACTCCCTGCTCTTCGTTCGCCAAAACGCCGTCGAAGCCGCCTGGTCCATCGTCGATCCGATTCTCGGAAATGTTTGCCCTATCCACACCTATCAACCGGGCACTTGGGGACCACACGAAGCAGAAGAACTAGCCACGAATCTCGGCGGCTGGCACAATCCCGCCGCCGCACCTAAAAAAAGTTAAAGTCTGAAAACGGCGGCGTGCTTTTGGATAGCGCCGCCGCTCTTTTCGGCAACAATCACGCCAAGCTCTCAGCGCGCTTCGCCTTCCCTCGCCCATACAGAAAAATCCCCGCCGCCAAAAGCACCGCCGTCAGACCAACTACCTTCGCCACCGCCAGAATTTTATGCGGCTCATCCGCCGCCGGAACTAAAGAACAAATAATCGTCACCACCGTCGTCGCAAATCCCACAGTCCCTAAAATAAACGCGCCGGCCCTACCACCCGGCACCCGCGTGACGTCCGGCCCCGCCGGTTCGCGCTGCAATCGAATGATTGACGCGAACACAAACAAATACGGCACAAAATACGTGATGATCCCCATGCTCACCAAAACCTCATAAGCCCCGTAAACGCTGGTCCCCGCCTGTCCCAAAAAAATAAAAACAATTCCCACCACCGCCTGCGCCAGCAGCGCCACGTAAGGCGTCCCCCACTTCGGATGAATTCGTGCAAACGCGCTAGGCAGATAACGGTCCAGCCCCGCCACGAACGGCAGCCGCGCCGAAACCGCAAGCCACGCGCCCAGCGCCCCCAGATTACTCACCGTAATCAGCAACGCCGCCAGCGGCGCGATGCTCAACCAACCCACGAGTTCCGCCGATTTCGTAATCGCCTGCATGATTCCTTCCAGGCCGCTGATCTGCGTCGCCGGCAACGCAATCAAAACTGCCACCGTCCCCAAAATGTAGCCGCTGGTTACCAGCGCGCCGCCGCACAACAATCCTTTCGGCAGATTTTTCCGCGGCTCCTTGATCTCGTCTCCCAGAAACGACGCCGACTCCGACCCGCCCAACGCAAAAACAATCGTCGCCAGAAACAGGACATCCCGAAAATGCATGTGCGGCGTCATCGTCGACACCGTGAACCGCGTTGCCGACCCAAACCGGTGCCACGCCGCCCCCGCAATCGCGAAAAGCATCGCGATCGGCAGCCAAGTTCCCAGCGCGCCCAGGTTATGCAGCCACTTCCCCACCGAAAGCCCAATCACATTCAGAAATGTCGCCAGAATTAATCCAACCAGAGCGAACAGAAGAAAGTAAGTTTTGTTATTCGCCAGCCCTAGCCAGCTCCGCGGCCCAACGTACAAAGCATTGCTCGCCGCAAAATAAAGTACCGCCGGAAAGTAAGGCAGGTTGCTCGTCCAGTACGTCCACCCGGTCATGAACCCCGGAAATTCCCCGAACGCATGCTTCGTCCAAACATAAAGCCCGCCTTCCTGCGGATACCGCGAGGAAAGCTCCATCACCGAAAGAGCCAATGGCAAATAAAACGCGCACAACGCGACGAGCCAAATCACCACCGCGCTCGGGCCGACGGTAGCGGCGGTCGCGATCCACCGCAAACTGATGCCCGTCACAATATAAAAAAGGACCAGGTCGCGAAAACCCATCGCCCGTTGCGGACGAATCGGACGATTTTCTGCTGAACTCATCGGAGGGATTTCTGCTGGAGAGGGCGCCATTTGCGCACATCATGCCCGTAGGTGCAGACGAAAGCGAGCGAGTTTCCGCAGGACAGGCTGTCAGCCTGTCTGCACCCCCCTTTCAGTGGGGTGTGCCTTTTGCCGCGTCGGCAGGACGAAAACTTGACCGGTTTTGCAGGATTTACCGAAGATTGAAAGCGCGGACCAAAAACTATTTCCCGGTCGCCTTCACCTTCTCGTCATGCCCATAATATTCATAAGCCGACATCGGCTTCTCCCCACCCTTCTTCCAAACGCGATCTTCCGCCGGCAATTTCCCCAGCACCCGCGCCATCTCTCGAATGTGTGTAGCCACCGCACCGCAGCAAGCCCCAATATAATTCACGCCCATGTCCCGAGCCTTCGCCGCGTACTCGCCCATCTCTCGTCGCGTCATTTGGTAAGGCTCCAGCTGATCCGGAAATGCCGGCAAACTCGTAAAATCCCGATGCGTGTGCGTCGTGCGATACGCCACCGGCTGGCACCCGATATAACTCTTCACCGCTCCGCGCATCTGCGCCATCAACGGCAAAGTATGTTCCGGGCTCCTCAGGCAATTGATCCCCACCACGTCCGCGCCCGCGTCCGCCAAAGCCACCGCCGCCTCCGCCGCATTTTTTCCGTCGGTGGTAATGTCTTCGTTCTCGAAACACACCGTCACCATCACCGGCAGCTTGGTCGCCTTGGCGCGCTCCACCGCCAGCAAGGCTTCACCCAGGAATGAAAATGTCTCGCCGATAATAAAATCCACGCCTTCGGCCACCTGCACGTCCAGCTGTTCGTCAAACGTCTTCCGCACCTTGTCCGCCGCGGCTTTGTCGTTCGGCGCGTACATCCAAGTCAGGCTCAAATTGCCGGCGACCAGACACTTGTCTCCCGCCGCTTTTTTCGCAATCCGCACCGCTGCGCGATTCAGTTCCTCCACCCGGTCTTCCATCCCGACCGTCGCCAACTTGTCGCGGCTGGCATAAAAAGTCAGCGCTTGTAGCACATCCGCGCCCGCGTCGCGGAATTCACGGTGCAATTCCAGCAGCGCCTCCGGATTATTCAGCGCCACTTCCGGCGTGAACGGTCCCGCACGCACTCGCCCGCGCTTTTCCAGCTCCAGCAAATATCCGCCGTCGCCCAAGACCGGCCCCGCCGCCAGTAAATCCAGAATCCCTTTCTTGCTGTTCGTCGCTGCCATGCTCTCAGCTCCCCTGGTGCGCCAGAAAATTCTCTGCTCGACGCCGTGTCAGTTTCCGCAAAAACTCTAAGCCACCGCCCGTTTCACTTTCCGCCTCTTCCAATCGCTCAAGACCCGATGCGCCGCGTTGTATCCCGGCGCCCCAGTCACTCCGCCTCCCGGATGCGCCCCGGCACCACACAAATACAATCCCTCAATCGGCGTCCGGTACTGCGCCCAGCCCGCCACCGGACGCATAAAAAACAATTGCTCGAGCGAAAGGTCGCCATGAAAAATGTTCCCTTCCGTCAGCCCGTACGTTCGCTCCAAGTCCAACGGCGTCAAAACCTGCCGCGCCATGATCGACCCCGGCACATTTGGCGCAAACTCCGCGATTTTTTTCACCACTCGGTCGCCCAACAACTCCCGCTTCTCATCCCATGTCCCGCCGCGCAACTTGTACGGAACATACTGAATAAACGTAGTCATCACATGCTTACCCACGGGCGCCAACGTCGAATCCACATTCGACGCCACCACACAATCCACCCACAGCTCCTCGGGAATCTCCCCGAACTTCGCGATGTCGTAACACTTCTCCGCAAACTCTAAAGAAGGCACCAACGTAAACAACGCACGCTGCTCGATCGGCCACTCCCGAGGCATCCCCGTAACCCGCGGCTCCTCACTCAAAACGAAATTCACTTTCGCGCAAGGGCCATCCATCTTGATTCCGGAAATCGCCCGCCGAAAATCCTCCGGCAGCTCCCGCGCCTCGACCAAGCCCAAAAATGTCCGCTTTGGATCCGCATTCGACAAAACCAGCGCGCTTGAAATCTCCGAGCCATCTTCCAGCACCACGCCCCGTACCGCACCGTCCTTCACCAACACTTTCGCCACAGGCGCCGAAGTCAAAATCTCCACCCCAGCCTTCCGGCACGCCGACGCCAGCGCCTGCGTGATCGACCCCATCCCGCCAATCACATGCCCATAAAATCCCTGAATCTCCCCGTCGCCTCCACTTAGCAGGTGAAACAGCAGCCCCAGCGCTGAACCCGCGTCATAAGGACCGCCGTGTTTTCCATAAACGTTGTTCGCCAAAAACATCGTCTTTATCTTTTCCGATTCGTAATTCCGGTCGAGAAAATCCCCTAAGCTCCCAGTCAAAAACGAAATCAGTTCCGCCGCTTCGTTCCCCTGCATCCCGCGAAATCGTTTTCCCACGCGCAGCAATTCCAGCAACCCGCCCGCGCCACGCAACGATGGATCCGGCGGCGGCTCCAAAAAAAACGGCTGCAGATACCGCGCCAGCCTTTTCAATTGCTCGTCGACGCGCACAAACGTCTCCGCATCTCGCGCCGAATGCTTCCGAAATTCCACCACCGTCCGCTCGCGATCCGCCCACCACGGCACCACCGACCCATCCGCGAACGGAACCAGCAACCCCGGATCGCACGGCACCATCCTCAGTCCATGTGCACCAAGTTCCAGATCCCGAATCACCGTCGGCCGCAGCATGCTCGCAATGTAAGAAGTCGTCGAAGCCCGGCAGCCCGGTGCAATCTCTTCCGTCACGCAGCAGCCACCCACAATTTCGCGCCGCTCCAACACCAGCGTTGAAATTCCGGCCTTGGCCAGATAGGCCGCCGCCGTTAATCCGTTGTGGCCTGCGCCAATGACGATTGCTTGGTAGGACTTGCGAAGAGGAGGCATTCTGAATTAGTATGACCGCGAGTCAGCGGGTCAGCGTCTTGCATCTAGATAGCACACATAGGCAGATAATCCAATGAAAGCTTCCACGCGTGACCTTCGGTCACGGCCGCGTCCGAAAAATTCCCCGTCCGATCCCGCCACCGTTTTCCGCCTCAACGGACCCAATTCCCGCCTCGCCGCCAAACGCGCCCGAATCGTCGACGCCTCCCTGAAGCATTTCGCCGAGCAGGGCTATCACGCGGCGCGCATCGAAGATCTCGCCGCCCAACTCGGTGTCGCCAAAGGTTCCGTTTTCCAATATTTCGGCAGCAAAGCCGGCCTGTTTCTCGAAGCCTACATCAAGGCCGTTCGTTCCTTCCCCGCCTATCTCCAATGTCCGCCGCAAATTCACGAAAAAGGTTTTTTCGCCATCCTTGAATACTGGCTCTCCCGCACCGAGCGCCTCGTCCGCGAAGATTGGATTCCCTATCGCGTCGCCCTGCTCGGAAATTACGGCGTGGATCTCGCCCTGAAGCGCGAAATCAATCGCTTTCTGCTCAAGGAAGATCCTTACGGCAGCGCCGCCTTTGTCCGCCTCGGAATCGCCCGTGGCGAAGTCCGCTCCGACGTCGACGCCACTCTCATCGTTTCGGTTCTCGATTGGACCATGGAGCGTTTCCAGGACGCGCTGCTCACCGAGGAACTCGATCCCGGACTTTTCCCGCATCCGGCCGACCCCGAAAAAAATCGCGCGCGCATCAACCAGTTCTTGCTGGTTCTTCGCGGCGCTATCGGGGCCTGACGTGGAGCTTAAACTGGCGGCAGCACACAATTTCATTCACCACACGGAGAAGGCTCGATGGAACCGTCACTGAAAGATATTCTCGCTTCCTACAACGCCTGGGCCCCGCTCGATGAGGCCTACACCATCCCTGCCGCCTGGTACACCGACAAGCGCGTCGCCGACCTCGAGCTGCAAAATGTTTTTTCGCGCAACTGGCAAGCCGTCGGCCGCCTCGCGCAACTCGAAAAGCCCGGCCAATACGTCACCGCCACCGTCGCCAACGAACCCATCGTCGTCGTCCGCGGTCGCGACGGAAAGCTTCGCGGCTTCTACAACGTCTGCCGCCACCACGCCATGACCGTCATGAACGAGCCTTGCGGGCACGCCGAACATATGCGCTGCCCCTATCACGGCTGGACCTACAACCTCGAAGGCGAACTCCGCGGCATGACCGAATTCGATGGCGTGAAAAATTTCGACCGCGCCGATAACGGTCTTGTGCCCGTTCGCGTCGAAACCTGGGAAAATTTCGTTTTCGTCAATCTTGATTCAATCGCCGAACCATTGTGCGACTTCTTGGGCGCGCTGGTGAAACTGGCCAAGCCTCTCGGCTTTGGCGACTTGCAATTCGTCGAACGCCGCAGCTACACCCTCAACTGCAACTGGAAAGTGTACGTCGACAATTTTCTCGACGGGGGCTATCACGTCCCGCACATGCACAAAGGCCTGAACAGCGTCCTCGACTACACCAACTACACCATCGAAAATGTCGATCGTACCTGCGTCCAGTCCAGCCCGGTCTCCGTCGACAACAAATCCGAAGTCAGCGCCGCCAACACCCGCAAGGGCGATCGCGCTTACTATTTCTGGCAATACCCCAATTTCATGTTGAATTGGTACGAAGGCTACCTCGACACCAATCTCGTCCTACCGCTCGGCGTCGATCGCTGCGAAGTTATCTTCGATTTTTATTTTGGCGATGTTTCGGAAGATACGATGCCCTACATCCGCGAAAGCATGGGCGTCAGCGAACTAGTGCAGCAGGAAGACATCGTCATCTGCGACGGTGTGCAGCGCGGCCTCGGCTCCCGCGCCTATCAAGCTGGGCGCCTCTCCGTCCGCCGCGAAACCGGCGAGCACCTCTTTCATCGCTTGCTCGCAGCAGACTTGAAAGATTCTCGGGCTATCGCCGCCCGCTGAGACGAATGCGAAATTCCGCGCTACTGATGATCGCGAGGAATCGTCTCCTCCCAAGTTTTATCGCGCACCGCCTTGCCGTTCTCACTCAGGTGCCGCTCGAAGTGATAATAAAAATCCGCCTGATCGCTGCGTAAATCCAAAATCACTGACCACACCAGCGCCCGCCCGTCTTTCATATTCAGCGTCGTCGAAGCTTCACCGTGCACGGTGTTCACCGCTGGAGTCGCATCCGTCACCACGTAACTCATCGTCTCGTGGTCCTTCATTTCGCCCCACGGATATTTCGACTCGTCGTCGCTAATCCACGCAATCTTGGTGCTTCCCGCGATGATGTCGTGCGTCTGAGTCCAGGTTTGCGGCGGCCAAGTTTCCCCTTCCGCCGAAATTCCTCCGAGCGCCGTCTCGACTTCGGGCTCGCCGAATTTCGGCCGCCCCGGGCGATTCACCGGAACCATCGGAAGTTCCAAACGCGAATCGCCCGGCCCGCCGACGTACAACGACGTCGTCATCGCATACGGCGTCGACCACATCATCGGCCATAGCGCATTCGAAACCGCCAGCCGGATTTTGTGCCCGCGCGGAAAAATCCAGCTGGTCACATGCATTTCTATCGGCAGCTCGAAAATTTCCCCAGATTTCAAATCCTCCGGCGCCGCCGCTGACTTGCGCTGTGCCCCGCTCTGCCCCGCGCCCGTAATTAAAGTAGTGGTCCCGTCCGGCGCCACATCCTCCAGCCGCACGAACCAATCCGTCAGCGCCGCGCTCGACGCCACCTTCAACTTCGCCCTCGGCCATCCCAAAATGGCCGTCTCTTTTTCCAGCGGCGTCGAATCATAAACCAAACTGTAAGCATCGATCGGCCGTTGATCTGCCGTCAGATCGCCCCACCAAAATCCGGCCTCCGCCCCAATCGACGGCACATATCTCAATTCGTGCACCACTCCCGCATCGGCGCCGGTCCCCGAACGCTCCGTCGAGAGCGTATGATTCGCCTCCAACTTCATCCGCGAAATTTCCACATTCGCCGGGGGCCAAGTCTTTTCCGCCCGCCACTCGCCTGGCACCGTCACCAAATTCGGATCCGGCGGATACCATCGCCGCATGTAAACGTCGAATCGCGGCTCATCCATAATTCCGTTTTGAATTCCTTTCAGCCAGTAATCCCACCACCGCGTAGCCTGGTCTCGCCACTCGATCGACGGCCCCGGCTGCGCCTCATGCGGAAAAGTATGATTCCATGGCCCGATCAGCGCCTTAATCGGAGCCTTCGATTTTTCGAAAAAACGCGGAATGCTGTCGCGATATCCGTCCAAAAATCCGCCGATCATAAAACTCGGCATGGTGTAACCCGTATACCGGTCTGGCGCCACCGAAGCCCGCCGCCAGAATTCACCGTCGCGCTGATGCTCCAGATAAAGCGGAAACCACGGCTTCGCATCAAATCGCGCCGCGAGCGACGCCTCATCCAATGGAAAGTCCGGAGCCCGCGTCATCCCCAACTGCAAATCCATTGCGATTTCAAACTCATCCACGTGCATTACATTGTCGATGTAATGAATGTCGTCGTGAAACAGTTCTTCCGTCGCGCAGACCGCGATAATCGCCTTCAACGCCGGCGGATGCCGCCGCGCAATCTGGATCGAATTAAAGCCGCCCCACGAAATTCCCATCATCCCCACATTTCCCGTCGACCACTGCTGCTTCGCCAACCAGTCAATCACCTCAAGGCCGTCCAACTGCTCCTGCTCCGAATATTCGCGGTCCGGCGTCACACCCTCGCTCGCCCCAGTCCCGCGAATATCCACTCGCGCCACCACGTACCCGCGCCGCACTTCGTAAGCATGCAGCTGCCAGTCCCGGGCCAAGGTCCAGTCGTCTTTGCGATACGGAAGATATTCGAGCACCGCCGGAAATTTCGTCGCCGGCTTGGTTCCCGGCAGCGGTCCATCCGGCATAAACAAATTTGCCGCCAAACGCGTCCCGTCCTTCATCGGAATCCAAGCCTGCACGATCTTCATGGACGAATACGTCGCAGCCGGCGCCGCGCCCAAAGCCGACGCAGTGTCTTGTGCCCGCGTAATGCCCGTGCCACATAACGCCCACATAAGCAGACCAAACACCATCGCGACCGAAACTCGCATGAACAGACTCCTCCGCGCGAGCGAGGCTAGCACAGCCCAGCAGCAGTGCGCAGCGCCACGCACATAAAAATGTCTAGGATTTCGAAAAGTGAGTGACTGCGGGTCGAAAAGGTGCAGGTGCAAAACGAGGGCGACAACAAAAAACCTCAGCGCTTAACCACCGTTTCCAATAATCCCGTCCAATGTGCCAAATGCTTTAACGAAGCCGGATGCGTATGATCCAATTCCAGCGGCGTAATCGAAATCGCGCCATCGCGAACCACCGCCATATCCGTGTCCGGCTCAATATCCTCAACGATGTGCTGCTCGTGCAGCCAGAAATATTTCCGTCCGCGAGGGTCGGTCCCCGGCTGCAATAGATTCCGAGTAATCTTCGAAGACTGCTTGGTAAAACGTACCGCGCCGCCCCAGACCTGCGGCACATTCACATTCAGCAGAATTCCCGGCGGCAATTTTTCCGCCAGCACCACCGGAACCAGCGTCCGCGCGAATTCCGCTGCCGGCTTGAAATCCACTTCCTTCGAGCGGTACATCACCGAAATCGCGATCGAAGGAATCCGGTTGATCGCGCCTTCCATCGCCGCGCCCACCGTCCCGGAATAATAAATATTTTCGCCCATGTTGCTGCCGCGATTGATTCCTGAAATCACCAGGTCCGGCTTCTCGCTCAGAATCGCGTTCAAGGCCACAATGACCGCGTCGGCCGGAGTTCCTTCAATCGAATACTCATTCGGCGCGATCTGATCCATGTAAATCGGCTGCCGCAAAGTTAAAGCCTGCGCGCTGGCGCTGCGCTCGTGCGAAGGCGCCACTACCGTCAGCTTGGCGTCATCCTGCAACGCCGCCACCAACGCGCGCAATCCAGGCGCGTGAATCCCGTCATCATTTGTGATCAGAATGTGAGGTTTGGAAATCAAAGACAAACGCTGCGCCTTTCGACAGAATTTTCTCGGGATCGGTAAGAGAAGTTAGTGGTCGGGACGACTGGATTTGAACCAGCGACCTCACGCACCCCAAGCGTGCGCGCTACCAGGCTGCGCTACGTCCCGACCGTTTGCGACAGAAGTTAGCGTATCACTCGCGTTCGAGAAGGGTCAAGACAGCAAGGAGTTCTTGGTGAAGATCGAGCAAGAATTTGCGATGTTGTGCCGAACTGGAACTTCTTTTTGGCGCCGCTACCGCGCGATGCCCATTCGACGCGGCGTTTACGCCTGAATTTTCGCCTGCACCCAAGTGGTCGAGCGCGTCACTCACATGCTCCGCGTCCGTATGCCCAGCCAGGAAACGCCGCGCGCCCGCAATGGTAAACCCTTCGTCGTAGAGCAGCCGCTTGATTTCGAAAACAGTTTCGATATCTTCGCGCCGATACAAACGATGCCCGCTAGGACTCTTCACCGGCTGCAAGGTAGGAAATTCCGTCTCCCAGTACCGCAGCACAAAAGTCTTCGTAGCCGTCAAACGGCTAACTTCGCCAATGCGAAAGAGTGTCTCGTCCGGCGAAGCCGACAAATCCTGTGGTTCCGGTGCTGGAGCAGCGCTAGCCATATCTATTTCCATCGTAGGCCGATTTCGTGCAGTGTCAACCCCGAGAAATAGTGACTCTGTTGAAAATTGTCCGGGATTTTCAGCTTAGAGCCTCCGCCACGACTACCTCTTCTTCCGTGGATGATCTTTTCGCGCGTCCTTCCGCGGATCCTTCCTCTCCCGCTGCCGCGTCCCGCGCCTCTTCAACCGCTGCGTAAACCGAATCGGCGTGCCGATGAAATCGAATTCCTCGCGGAGCTGATTCTCCAGAAACCGCTGATAGCTAAAATGCAGCGGTTTCAGCTGGTTGGTAAACAACACAAACGTTGGCGGCGCCGTGGTGGCCTGGGTCACATAAAAAATCTTCACTTCGCGGCTCGCCGGAGAAGTTCCGCGCGTCAAATCCACTTTGGCCAGCCAGCGGTTCAGCTCGCCCGTCGAAACGCGTCGCCGACGTGCTTCCACCACTCGGTCGATCACCTTGTACAAGCGATCGATATTTTCTCCGGTCTTCGCTGAAAGAAAAACCACCGGCGCGTACGACAAAAATTTCAGCCGCGCCCGGACCAGCGGCTCGTAATCCTGCAGCAGCTTGTTCACATTGAACGCCGCCACTTTCGCGCTGCTCTTGTTCTGCTCCGCGGCCTTTTCTTTCGCCGCCTGGATTGCCAGATCCCACTTGTTTAGCACGATGATCACCGATCGTCCCGACTGCTCGGCATAACTCGCGATCGTCGCATCATGGGAAGTAATGCCCAGCTCCGCATCCGCCACCAGCAAAGCAATATCCGCGCGTTCCAAATGCTGCCGGGCCATGATCACGCTGAGCTTTTCCGCGATCAGCTTGGTCTTGCCTTTGCGCCGAATCCCCGCCGTATCCAAAAACCGGTACGACGTGCCGTCGTGCTCCACCACGGTATCGACCGCGTCACGCGTCGTTCCGGAAACTTCGGACACGATCGAGCGCTCTTCGCCCACCAGCTGATTCAGCAGCGTCGACTTGCCCACATTGGGCCGCCCGATGATCGCGATGTTCACGTATTGCGTCGCCGGCGCCGCTTCGCCCTTGGGCATCACTTCGGTCAGCGCATCCAGCAGCACATCAACGCCAAATCCGTGTTCAGCGGAAAGCGGAAACACTTCGTCGCCCAGCTCGTAAAATTGCGACGCGAATTCAATCGCCTGCTTCGGCGTATCCACTTTGTTCACCGCGATAATCGGCGGCTTCCCCGCGCGGCGCATCAGCTGCACAATTTCCTGATCGAGCGGCGTTGGGCCGGTGCGGCCGTCGACCACGATGACCACGCGCGTGGCGTTATCGATCGCCACCCGCGCCTGCCGCAGGATTTCGCCCGGAATTCCGGCCTTGTCCTCCGGCACGATTCCGCCGGTATCGACTACCTCAAACGTGCGTCCTTCCCAAGTGCACGTTCCATAGATACGGTCGCGCGTAATCCCCGGCTCGTTGGTTACGATCGACCGCCGCGTCGCGGTCAGGCGGTTGAATAGTGTCGACTTGCCCACATTGGGGCGCCCTACAATTACGATCGATGGAAGTTTAATGGTGGCCATAGGCAACGCGGAGTCACACGCGAGCCAGTAACATTATCATGGTTCGCTTCACGGCGACATTTCCCGCCAGCGGCGGACGGGGGCGGGGCTGGCCAGTTGATACACGTAACAACTGGGAGATGGGGGGTCGTAAAAATTGTCGATTAGAATTCACGTTCGGCTTTTGTTTTGTTGGGGTTGGATGGTGTTTCTAATCGCGCGAGTTTTTCCGGAAATTGTCGATTAGAAACGGGCCGAGTTGCAGCCGGGCGGGGTTGGACGAGGGAAATCGTGTGGGTCGGATGCGAATGGGTAGAAAAGTTACCAAAATAGGGCCGATTAGAAATCATGCCGAACCTTTGTTTTGAGTGAGTTACGGCGATTTCTAATCGCGGATGGCGTTATTAGAAAACTGCGAGTCATTTTGACGTTGGTGGGGAGGGGCGCCGGGCGGGCGGCCGCGTTTCGCACTGACGATCGGCGTGACGAGCCGCGCATGAATCGCTCCTCCTGCCCGTGCGGCCGTTGGTGCGCCTACACAGGGTGGCGATGCATGATAACACGGAGGGCATACAGCACATAAGTACACACATGTTCGCCGCGCGCGCATCGGCGACGAGAAGATTCGGAAAAATCCAACGCGTCGATTAGCGCCGCGCGATCGCCGCAGACGATTTGTCCGTGAACGGCGTTAATCGGGGACTTAATCGGGGGTTTCGGTTCGTTGACTTGCCTCCGGATTCAAACCTAAAATGTGCAGAAGATGGCCACCGCGGATTCGCTCATCGGCAGCACAATCTCGCACTACCGCATCGTCGAGAGGCTCGGCGGCGGCGGAATGGGCATCGTTTATAAAGCCGAGGACACCTCCCTCGGCCGCTTTGTTGCGCTGAAATTCCTTCCTGACGATATAGCAAAAGATCCGCACGTACTTGAACGCTTCCGGCGCGAAGCGCGAGCGGCTTCGGCGCTGAACCATCCCAACATTTGCACCATCTACGAAATTGCGGAAGACGGCGGGCGCACATTCATCGCCATGGAATTTCTGGACGGTGTGACGCTGAAGCACCGCATCGACGGTCGGCCCATGGAAATCGACGTCGCTATCTCGCTCGCGATCGAAATTGCGGACGCGCTCGACGCGGCGCACGCCGAAGGCATCGTGCATCGCGACATCAAGCCCGCGAATCTTTTCGTTACCAAGCGCACGCATGCCAAGGTTCTGGATTTCGGCTTGGCCAAACTGCACGCGAAGGAAGGAGCGGACTCCGAGGCAACGCGCACCGAAGTCGCGCTTCAATTGAGCACGCCCGGTACGGCGCTCGGCACGCTCTCTTACATGTCGCCGGAGCAGGCGCGGGGCAAGGAGCTGGATGGCCGCACCGATCTTTTTTCGTTCGGTTTGGTGTTGTATGAAATGGCCACGGGCGAGCACCCGTTTTTAGCCGACAATTCCGCCGACACCCTTCACGCGATCCTGCATTGCGAACCGGTGACTCCGCTGCAGCTGAATTCCGCCGTACCGCACAAGCTAGAAGACATCATTTGTAAGGCGCTGGAGAAGGAGAAGAACCTGCGCTATCAATCCGCCGCGGACATACGCACGGATTTGCAGCGGCTGAAGCGAGATTCGGATTCGGGGCGGACGGGGGCCGTTACCCCGGCGAGGGAACGAAAGGCCATCAGCTCCACGGCATCCAATTCCGCAGCTGCCCCCGCGATGGCGACGGCGGCAACAACTTTAGCTTCGACCCGCGCCACCAAGGCCGCTTCGAACTGGCCAAAATTTGCCGCAGCGGCTTTGGCGGTGACGCTGCTCGCAGGCGGCGTTTGGCATTATTTCAGGCACCCAGCGGCTGCGCACTTGCTCACCGAGAAAGACACCATCGTGCTCGCCGACTTCGCGAACACCACCGGCGATCCGGTGTTCGACGATACGCTGAAGACAGCGCTGAGCGTGTCGCTGAACCAGTCACCGTTTCTGAATGTGCTTTCCGATAGTAAAGTCGCGGCAACATTGAAGCTAATGACGCGCCCACGCGACACCCGGCTCACGCCCGACGTTGCGCGGGAGCTTTGTCAGCGGGCGGGCAGCAAGGCATATCTGGCGGGGTCGATTGCCAGGCTGGGCACCGAATACGTGCTGGGATTGAAAGCGGTGAATTGCCAGAGCGGGGAGCCGTTGGCGGAAAAGCAGGTAACGGCGCCTTCCAAGGAGAAAGTGCTGGACGCGCTGGGCGATGCGACAACCAAGTTACGCGGCGAACTGGGCGAATCGCTGGCGACGGTGCAAAAGTTGGATGTCCCGCTGGCGGAGGCTACCACGTCGTCGCTCGAAGCGCTGCAAGCCTACAGCCTTGGTGGCAAGGCTGAGAACGCAAAAGGTTCCGCCGCGGCCCTGCCGCACTATCAGCGTGCCATTGAGCTTGACCCGAATTTTGCCTTGGGTTACCTGGCGGTAGGCAGCAACTACAATAGTCTGGGCGAGACCTCTCGGGCCATCGAGTTTTTTAGCAAGGCATTCGAATTACGGGACCATGCCAGCGAACGTGAAAAGCTGAATATCATGGGCCAGTATTACGAGAACGCAACAGGCGAGCGGGAAAAAGCGGTCCAGACGTATCAAGAGAGAATTGAGAACTATCCGCTGGGTGCCAGTGGTTACAGCAATTTGGGCATCGTGTACGTCGGGCTAGGTGAGTATGAGAAGGCGGTGGAAGCCTCCAAACAGGCGTTGCGGCTAGGGGCGGATCAGGGCGGTACGCTCACCAATCTCGTTAACTGCGCTCTGGGCCTGCAGCGCTTCGACGAGGCGCAGCAGTTAATCCTGGAGGCGCAGGGCCGGAGAATGGACGACGCCATCCTGCATAACGCCGTCTACGCTCTCGCCTTTCTCCACGCGGACTCCGCGGCGATGGCCGAACAGCAGCAATGGCTCAGGCGCCAGCCGGATTACGAGAACTACGGACTGGCGCTTGCATCGGACACGGAGGCGTACGCTGGTCGGGCGAGGCAGGCGCGAGAACTGACTCAGCGCGCGGCGAACTCCGCCTTGAAGGCGGACAGCAAAGAAAACGGAGCGATCTGGTACGCGAACGCTGCTATACGAGAAGCGGCCTATGGCAATGTCGCAGAGGCCCGGCAATCAGCGGCTGATGCTTTGAAGATGGATGCCGCGAGCCAAGGCGTCGATGCGGAGTCTGCGCTGGCATTTGCGATGGCGGGCAACGCTGCGCAAGCCGAATCCTTGGCCCAAGACTTAGGGAAACGCTATCCGGCGGACACCCAAATGCAATCGCTGTGGCTGCCAGCGATTCGCGCGCAACTCGAGCTGAACAAGAAGAACCCTGCCGCGGCTGTAAACGATCTACAAGCGGCGACTTCACCGTTGGAGTTGGGGCAAATCGCGTTCGTCGCGAATCTTTCCTGCCTTTACCCGACATACGTTCGTGGTGAGGCATATCTGGAGGCCGGGCAAGGCACCGCCGCCGCCGCGGAATTTCAAAAGATCATTGATCACAGCGGGATCGTGTGGAACTGCTGGACGGGAGCGCTGGCGCGAGTCGGCCTAGCTCGCGCGAATGTGCTGCAGGCGAAAACTTCGCAAAGTGCGGATGCCAATGCCGCCCGCCTCCGCGCCCTCGCCGCCTACAAAGATTTTCTCACGCTGTGGAAAAACGCCGACCCCGACATCCCCATCCTCGAGCAAGCCCGCGCCGAAAACACCACGCTTCAATGATTTCTTGCTGAGTACTGTTTAGGCTTTGTTGCGCGGGGAATTTGCTTTCATGTAAGTGGAGGCGAAGGCGCTCAGTGCGCTCAAGACCACCAGGATCCACAGCGCGGCGCGGATGGTGGAAAGTTGGGCGACGAAGCCGATCAGCGGCGGGCCGGCTAGGAAACCGGCGTAGCCGGCGGTGGTGACTACGGCCAGGCTGGGGCCTGGTGCGCTGCCTTCCAGGTTGCCGGTGGCCGCAAACGTATTGGGAATAATTGTGGCGAGGCCGGCTCCGGCGCAGGTGAATCCGACCAGCGCGGAAACTGCGCTGCCGAAGACCAAGACGCCGGCGATCCCGGCGGCGGCTAACAATGCTCCGTAACATACCAAGTGCGCGCGTCCGAGTTTGCCGGTGAGATAATCGCCGGCCAGGCGTCCCGCAGCCATGGCGCCGGAGAACACCGCGTAGCCCAGAGCGGCAAGTCCCGGCCCGGCGAGAACTGCAGTGCGAAGATAAATGGCGCTCCAGTCCGCGATCGCACCTTCGACCAGCATGATCGAAAATGCCAGCATCGCGAGAGCGCCCAAGGCAACGGACCAGACAATCGTCCCGCCGGTCGCGACTTTCTCTGATTCCGAAGGAGAGGAAGGAAGTGGAAGCCACTTGAACGCAAGCAGGGACATCGCGACTAGGACCACACCGCTGACCCAAAAATGAATTCCGACCGAAACTCCTCGCGAGGCGACCAATCCCCCGAGCGCCGATCCGGCCATTCCACCCAAACTGAACAGCGCGTGGAACGAGGACATGATGTGGCGTTGGTAGAGTTTTTCCAGCATCACCGCGTGCGTATTCATCGATACGTCCATCGCGCCGGCGGTGGCGCCATAGAAAAGAAGAGCGACCGACAACCCCAGAACCGAATTCGATTGGGCCATGAAAGGAAGTGCAAGGCTGAAACCTACGGTGGACCCAATTACGATGGCCAGGGTGCCGAAGCGGTTGATGAGCCATCCCGCCACCGGCATGGAAAGCACCGAACCGATGGCGGCCATCATCAGGCACCGGCCCAAAACGGCAGGAGAAAGATGCAACTGCGACTGAAAGGCCGGAATCCTGGAAGCCCAGGAGGCGATGATCAGCCCGTGGATCAGGAATATTAAGGACACGCTGACGCGTGTTTGCCAAAGGCCGCGAGCAGCCGCTACCAGCGAATTGTCTTGTTTGGAGCCGCTTTCGGCTGTAACATGCACAAATCGGACAATACATGCATCAACGCGTATATTCAAGAGCATTCGTTCAAGGCGGCGCAAAATGAAGTCGGAAGACGAACCAGAACCGATCGCCCTGAAAGAAGAGCGCCACCAAAGCATCTTGGAGTTGCTCGGCAATGAAGGCCGAGTGCTCGCCGCCAACCTAAGCGGCCGATACAGCGTTTCCGAAGACACGATTCGTCGAGACCTGCGCGAATTAGCTCGTTCGGGAAAAATCCAGCGGGTACACGGCGGAGCCCTCCCTCGCCGCGCGGAGGCGGTTCCGTTCGTCTCTCGTCAACACCGCGATATCGAGAGCAAAACCGGAATTGCCAGAGCCGCGGCTGAGTTGATCCGCGATGGTCAGGTCGCGCTGATTGATGGAGGCACGACCAATCTAAGAATCGCTTCGTACCTTCCAAGAGAGCGCGCGGCAACGATTGTTACTAACAGCCCGCCGCTGGCGTTGGCCCTCGCGGACCATCCGAAGTTGCGCGTGCGTATGCTAGGAGGCAACTTGGATAAAGAGGCGCAGGTCACGACCGGCGTCGAGACGCTTCGAGCAATCGAATCCATCCGGGCTGATCTGTGCCTACTGGGAATGTGCAGTTTGCATCCGGAAGTCGGAATAACCGTCGGCGACCAGGAAGAAGCGTACGTGAAACAAGCGATGATGGCGGCTTCCACGAAAGTGGTTGGCCTGATTTCACTGGCAAAAATGGGAACGTTCCTGCCTTACGTCGTCGGTGCCGCATCCCGATTGACGCGTTTGATCACCGATGCCACAAACGAAGATGTGCTGAATTCCTACCGCTCCCAAGGCATACAAGTCACAAGCACGTAAGCGCGACCTCTTCCCGTGGCAGGCGCGATCTTCCCGCCTATGTTATTTTGGTTTGCACCAGTCTCCATGGCCAAGAAAACCAAATCCGCCAATCCTGAAGAAGTGTCGATTGAAGGAATCTTCGGCGAAGGCGGCCTGCTCGAAAGCCGCCATCCCGGCTATGAATTCCGGGCCTCGCAGCTCGCCATGGCCGAAGTGGTCGATACGGCTTTCCAGAAACACCAGCACGCGGTGATTGAGGCCGGCACTGGCACCGGGAAAACTCTCGCGTATCTCATTCCCGGCGATTCGCAGCGGGCGCCGCGTGGTGATTTCCACCGCCACCAAATCGCTGCAGGAACAGCTCTTCAACAAGGACGTACCCTTTCTGCAAAAATATTTCGCGCCGAACCTGAAAGTTGCGCTGATGAAAGGCCGCAGCAATTTTTTGTGCCGGCAAAAAGTCCACCAGATCGAAGGCCAGGCCGTGCTGCGGGGCATTGACGAAGTCGATTGGTTCTCCCAAATCAAAGACTGGGAAAAACTCACCGAGACCGGTGATCGCGCCGAGCTTACTTTTCTTCCCGACGACGCCGAACTGTGGCATCGCATCGACGCCCGCAGCGATCTGTGTACCGGCCAAAAGTGTCCTGAATTTTCGCGCTGTTTCATCACCGCGATGCATCAACGCGCGCAGGAAGCCGACCTGATCATCGTCAACCATCATCTATTTTTCGCCGATTTGGCCATCCGCCAGGATGACTTCGGTTCGATCCTCCCCGAATATTCCGCGGTGGTCTTCGACGAAGCCCACGAAATCGAAGATGTGGCCAGCGATTATTTCGGCCGACGCGTTTCGAGCTACCAGTTCGAAGAACTCGCCCGCGATACCGAAGCCATGCTGCGCATCCTAAAAATCGAAGCCTCGCCCCTGCGCAAGCACCTGATTCGCGTCCGCGAACGCGCTCGCACTTTCTTTGACAATTTCCCGGAGCGCGAAGGCCGCTTCCCTTTCGGCCCCGCCGAACGCAAAGCATTTCTCGAACGCAACGCTTCCGGCTTCGAAGATCTTTCCGCCGCGGTGAAACGGATCGAGACCGAACTCTCCGCCATCACGCCGAAGCCCGAAGAAGTTCTGACCCTGGCCCGCCGCGCCGCCGATCTGCGCCGCGAGTTTATTTTCCTACTGGAAAGCGAAGAAAAATCCTACGTCTACTGGTACGAGCGCCGCGGAAAAGGAATCGTGCTCACCGCCACGCCCATCGACGTCAGCGAAATTCTCCGCGAAAAACTTTTCGATCAGTTCGATACGGTGGTGCTGACTTCCGCGACGCTCGCCGTCGGCGGCCGTTTCGATTTCCTAAAGCAGCGTCTCGGCGTGCTGCCCGCCAAAGAAACCGTCCTGCCCCAGGAATTCGATTTCCACGAACAGGCGCTGCTGTACATCCCGCAGCAGATGCCGGACGTGCGGCACGAAACATTTTCCGCGCGCGCCGCCCACGAAATCGTCAAGCTGCTCGAAATTTCGAAGGGCCGGGCGTTCTGCCTCTTCACCAGCTACGCCCAGATGAAAGTTGTGCACGAAATGGTGGCGTCGCGCGTGAGCTTTCCCACTTTTCTGCAAGGAACCGCACCGCGTTCCACTCTGCTGGAACGTTTCCGCAACACGCCGAACGCGGTGCTCTTCGCCACCGCCAGTTTCTGGCAGGGAGTCGACGTCCAAGGCTCGCAGCTTTCCTGCGTCATCATTGATAAGTTGCCATTCGCGGTGCCCAGCGACCCCATCGTGGCCGCGCGGGTGCGCGCCTTGCAGGACGACGGCCGAAACCCCTTCGCTGAATATCAAGTTCCGGAAGCCGTGCTAGCGCTGAAGCAGGGCTTCGGCCGATTGATTCGCTCCAAAACCGATCGTGGCATCCTGGCCATCCTCGATAACCGGATTACCCGCATGCAGTATGGTAAGATTTTTTTGGAATCGCTTCCGGACTACGCGAAGACTCAGGATATTGCCGAGGTTTCGCGCTTCATGGAAAACCATCCGGATTAAGCAGCGTGAAACTCCACCAAAGGAATTCTGATGTTTGAAGTTTGGGTCGATGAACAATTCGCCGCCGCGCACAACCTGCGCAACTACAAGGGCAAGTGCGAGAACCTGCACGGCCACAACTACAAAGTCCGCATCAATCTGGCCGGTCCGCAGCTGGATGAGACCGGGCTGCTCTACGATTTCGTGCACCTCAAGCAGGTGATTCAGGGCGTCATCCGCGGCCTGGACCACAAATACCTGAACGAATTAAAACCGTTTGACGTCCTGAATCCATCGGCAGAAAATATCGCCAAGTACATCTATGACGAGACCGCGAAGCAGATGCATCGCAACGCCAACGGGGCGGAAATTTCCAGCATCACGGTGTGGGAATCGGATGTAACAGCGGCCACGTATAGACCGTAGCGGAGGTGACTCCAATGCGACTGTGCCGGGTAAAACAGGCTGTGACGCAGTACGAAGCATGCAGATCGGACGCGCGGCGGTTCAAGAAACGCAAGACCAAGAAAAAATGAATAAAGGTTTGCTGATGATTGCCGTGCCGGCGGTGCTGGTTTCCACCTTCTGGCTGGCCATGGGTTGGGGCTGGCGCACCGCGGTGGCGGGCGCGTGCCTGGAGCTGGCGATCCTGATCGGCGTCGCCCGGTATTCGCGAAAAGCAAACGGCAGTCCTAAAGTTTTTTGACCAAGGTGAGGAGAACTTCATGACCAAAGTATTTTCGATTTTGAGCGCGATGGTATTCGCGTTGATGTTGGCCAGCGTGGCCCTGGCCCAGGATACCGGCCGCATCAACGGGCTGATCCTGGATAAAGACGGCAAGCCGTACGCGGACGTCACCGTCTCGATGAAAAACAACGACACCGGGCAGGTCTACACGATCAAGACGGATAAGAACGGGAAGTTCGTGCAGCTGGGCATGAAGGGCGGCATCTACGTAATCACTTCCAGCAACGCCAAGGACAACTTCACCTTCTCCGAGAAATTCCTGGTGAGCATGGAAAAGGACAACGATTACAAGCTGGACGTAAAAGCCGCGATGGCCGCGAACGGGCCCAGCGCGGAAGAAGTGAAGAAGCGCGAGGAAGAGCAAAACAAGTTCAAAGATATGAAGTTGCATTTCGACAACGGCGTGAAGGCCATGGCCGACGCCAACGATCTGCGCACGCAGTTGCGCACGGCACCCGCGGACCAGAAGAGCGCCTTGCAGGATAAGCGTTCCGCGGATTGCCAAACCGCCGTTACCGAATTCACCCAGGCCGAGCAGGGCGTCACCGCCAAAGAAGTAAAAAATCACGCGTTGGTTTGGGCCAACCTTGGTTCTGCTGACGAATGCGCAGGGAAATTCGACGATGCGACTGCTTCGTTCCAGAAGGCTATCGATCTCGCGCCCGCCGCCGGCTATTACACCGGTCTGGCGACCAACGAAGCCAATGCCGGTGCGCGTCGAACGATCCAAAGGTATCGGAAGCCAAGTTCACCGACGCCAGCGCGGCTTGCGACAAAGCCGTCGCGCTGGACCCCACGTCCGGCGCCACTTGCTGGAAAAATCTCGGCATCGTGCTGAGCAACAAAGGGCCGCATGAAGGACGCGATTGTTCCGCTGCAGAAAGCCACGCCGCCGACCCCAAAGACGCCCAGTCCTGGATGATGCTGGGAGACGCGCTGACCGCCACCATCGAGCCCAAGCAGGAAGGCGGCAGAGATGACTTGCACGATTCCGCCGGGGACCGCTGAGGCCTATCAGAAGGCGATCGATCTCGCCGGCGCCGGATACGCCCGTCGGCAAACAAGCGCAGGACGCTCTCGACGGGATCAATCGCGATGAGCGGGGGCCAGGACACCACCGTCGGGGCACGCAAGAAAAAGAAAAGCTGACGCTTCGAAGAATGACTTAGCGAACAGCGGGCGGTCTTCGCAGGCCGCCCCCGTTCTGTTACTCCTAGCCCGGCGCTTCACCGCCCTTCCTGCTTCCCCTCTCGATTCGAATTCGCATCGATGGTATTCTCACCGTTCAATCCCCCAAGGAAAGTGGTGCCGAAGTGAATTCCCATCCGACCAGTACCGAACGCCGCCGCAGTAGTCGTGCCTTTGAATCCCTACCGCTGGTGGTCCGCGGCGTGGATCTGCTGGGCCAGCCATTCGAAGAGCGCACCACCACTCTGGCTTTTAATACTCACGGCTGCCGCTATTCTTCGACGCACCATCTGCCGAGAAATTCCTGGGTTACGCTCGAGCTCCCGGCCAGCGCCAGAGCGCGCAACGCCGAACCTCTGCGCGCGCGGGTGGCCTGGGTGCAGCGTCCGCATTCGATCCGAGATTTTTTTCAAATCGCGGTGGAGCTAGAAACGCCTGCCGACGTCTGGCAGCCTGGCGCAGCCGTCGACTCTCGACGCGACTTTACCTACGCAGCCGCCGAGCCGGTCGCGAGCGCCAGCTGTCCGGCGGCTGAACAGGCAACGGAACAGCCGACCGAATCCGGCCCGACGCCAATGAGCGCGGAAGCGCCGGAGCAATCCATCGCCGACAATCCGCTGGTCCGCGAGTTGCGCGCCGAACTGCAACGCCAAATTCAGCAGACCGCGCAGGAAGCGGCGCAAGCTGCGGCCGAAGAAGCGCAGCACAAAGTCACCCGCGCGACCCAAGAAAACGAACGCAAACTTTCCAGCACGGCGGAGGAAACCTTCACCCGCTGGCAGGCTGAACTCGATCAGCGCCAGAACCAGGCACGCGCCGAATATTCGGCCAGCCTCTCGGCGCAACAAAACGAATTCCTGCGCTCCGTGAAATCGGAAATGGATGCGACCATTCGTCAGGCGCACGATCTGGTGGGCCAGCTCCATCACCAAACCGAAACGTTGCGCTCGGCCAGCGAAGTGGCTCACGAAAAGAGCGGCCAGGTCGCGCAGTCGCTGTTGCAACTCGAAGCCGCCGAAGCCGCGCGCGCCGCCCGTCCTCCGGCCGGCCAATCGCGCGAAGAGCTCGACGCTCAGGAAGGTCTGGCCGCGGGCTGGCGCCGGCGTCTTGAATCTGAAATGCAGGTGGCGCAGAAGCAATGGAACGAGTTGTTGCAGTCGTCGCTCGATTCGAATCTGCATCACATGGTCGGGCAGATCTCAGCTCACTCGCAGGAAATCCTGCAAACTGCCGAACGCAAAATGACCGAACGCCTGGGCGAATTGCGCGAACCCTTCGCCAAAGCGGCCGAGGAAGCCCGCGATACGATTGCGGGGATTCAGTCTTCGCTCACTCAGGAAGTCCAACGCGCCCGCGGATCGCTGACCGAAGTCGAGCAGGTTGCAGGACGGACCAAGGAAATTTCCGATCAGCTGGAGGCGGCAAGCCACGACACCTTGAACCAGCTGCATCGCCGCCTGGAAAAAATTCTGGATACGCACACTGCGGAGATGAATCGTCGCGCCGAAGGGATTTCCGCGAATCTTTCGCAGACAGCCGGCGCCTCGCTCGATTCCATCGGGCATCAATTTCTGCAGCGCACCACCGCCGAAACCGAAGGCGCGCTCGCGCCGCACCTGCAAAAAGTTCCGGCGCTCCTGCGTGAACTGGAAAGCCGCGAAGTGCAAACCGAAGAAACCCTCCGCGTGCATCGCGAACGCTTGCGGCAACTGGCCGAGGGCAGCCAGCGCGAAGTCGATGGTCAGGTCGCCGCAGCGACCACCAACCTGCATGCGAATTTCGAAGCCGCCCGCCGGGACGCGCTAAGCAAATGGAGCGAGGAACTGGACGCGAGCGGCGTGCGCGCCGCACATTCGGCCGCCGAAGCGCTCGGCCGGACTTCCGAATGGTTTCAGCAGGAAGCGCGAGCTCGACTGCAGGTGTTGGTCGAGCAAGCCATGGTCACCGCCGGAGCCGACCTCACCGGAAGAATCGGCACCGCCACGCAGAGTTTCGACAATCAACTGACCGCGCAATGCGGAGCCCATCTGGCGCAGATTCGCGATCAAGTGGACGGCATCGCCCACGAACATTCCGGACGCGCCCGCAGCGAAATGGAGCGAGCCGCCGAAGCCGCGGCCGCATCTTTCGGCCAAGTGTTGCACGCGGAATCGGAACGGCAAACTTTGGAGTTCCGCTCCGCTACCGCCGGAATTCAGCGCGAACGAGTGGGTGAATTCGAACACACCACCCAGGACTTGTTGCACAAGCTGGAAGTAAACGCCTGGTCTTCGGTGGAAAGCTTCAAGGGCCGCATGGCCGAGCAATTGGAATCGGCCGTCACCGAAGGACGCGGCGTGCTGCAAACCGAATTTGCGTCAGCGCTCGGAAATTTTCAGGCCGAACGCGAAACCCATCGTCAGCAGTGGGCCGATCATCTCGAGCGTCTGAGCGGCGAAGCCACCGGAAGATATCAGGAGAAGCTGCAAACCGCGGGAGACGCCTGGATCGCCAGCTCGGTGCGCCGTTTGAATGAGCACGGGCAGAATGGAATCGAATCGCTGCTGAAATCAGCCGATCAATCGCTGCGCGATTCTTTTGCGAAAGTCTTCGAGGGATTGTCCGAGATGCTGCGTGACCGTTCGGCGAACGCCGCGGGTATCGGAACCGCGGCCGGATTTGGGCAACTGCCAAATCGCGAAAATTCGGAAGGCTCAACTCGTAACAACGTTATTTAAATCTGCAGGATTACTTCCGGCGCTATCTCTTCGCCAAGTGGGCGAGATTATTTTCGCCCTACCACTTCCAGGACCGCCGAAGCCACATGCTCGATTTGCTCCGCAGTCATGCCGGGAAATAGCGGGATGCTCAGCACCCGCTCGCAGGCACGCTCGGCGTGCGGAAAGGTTCCTTCGGGGTAGCCCAGCGAGGAATACGCCGGCTGCAAATGCACCGGTTTAGGATAGTGCACGGAAGTTTCGATCCCACGTTCGGCCAGTTGCGCAATTATCGCCGGGCGGTTTTTCACGTAAATCACAAACTGATGATAGACGCATTCGTCCTGCGGGTCGTCGACCGGAAGTGCAATTTTGGCCGGCTCCAGCAGGCGGCGATACTCGCGGGCGATTTCGCGGCGGCGTTCGGTCCAGGCATGCAGGCGGCGAAGTTTGATGCGCAGAATCGCGCCTTGAAAGCCATCCATGCGGTAGTTGTAACCCACGAATTCATGATCGTAGCGTGCGGTCTGGCCGTGCGAACGCGCCGCGCGGGCAAATTTGGCGATGCCTTCGTCGCTGGTGGTTAGCGCGCCGGCTTCGCCGTAAGCGCCAAGATTTTTGGTGGGATAAAAACTGAAAGCCGCAGCGCGCCCGAGCGATCCCACGCGTTTATGGCGATAGCGCGCAGCATGCGCCTGAGCGGCATCCTCGAGAACCAGCAGTTGGTGGCGCTCGGCAATTTCGCGGATCGGGTCCATGTCCGCCGGGCGCCCATACAGATGTACCGGAAGAATCGCGCGGGTGCGCGGAGTGATGGCGCGTTCCAGCAGCTTGGGGTCGAGATTCGCGGTGGTTGGATCGATGTCGACGAGAACCGGGCGCGCGCCGCAATACGAGATCGCTTCGACCGTGGCCAAGAAGGTGTTCGGTGTGGTGATCACTTCGTCGCCGGATTGCACGCCCATGGCCAGCAGACCCAGGTGCAGCGCGGCGGTGCCGTTGCTGAGCGCGATGCAGTACGTGGTGCCGCAAAAATCCGCGAATTCCTTTTCGAAGGCCTGCACTTCGGGACCTTCGATGAACGCAGCGCTCTGCGAAACGCGATCGAGCGCGGGCAGAATCTCATCGCGCAGAGAGGCGTACTCCGATTTCAAATCGAGCAATGGAACTTTCATGGCAGTCATGAGGTGGCTTAAAAACTGTACTGTACTGCGAGCGAAGCGGCAAGCGCGGGGCTAGCTCAGATATGCGTTAGAGTCCCGGTGATTTTCGTTCGGCGCAACGCCCAGGCGAAGATCAGGAACGAAAGCGGAATCAGGACCGCAGCGAAAATCAGCAGCGCCAAAATCGAGGGCCACAGCTCGGCCCATCCACCGTGCGCCAGGAGTGCGGCGCGCATCCCCTCGAGTGCGTAAGTAATCGGAATCAACCGCGCCAGAACTTGCAGCGGTTGCGGCAAAACCGAAACCGGATACATCATTCCGCCAACTAATCCGGACACTCCCAGAAACAGCCACTTGGCGGGATTTCCTCGTTTGAAGAGCAGCGTGTAGCTGGCTGAAATAATTCCCAAACCAACGAACGCCAGAATCGACGCCAGTAAAATCGCCAGAGCGCCCAGCCAATTCGCGGAATGCGGAGAAAAATTGAAAACCAGAATTCCCCAGCCGAGATAGACCAGCGTCCGCAGCGCCAGCGCTGAAAAAGGATAAATCGCGGATCCGGCCAAAATCATCGGCAGCGGAGTTTGGGTCACCAGCAGCGCTTCCAGCGTGCGGTTCTGACGCGCTTCCTCGATGCTGGCGTCGAAAGCGGTCAGTGCGACGCTGAGGTAATCGAAAAAGGCGAAGCCCACCAACGCGAATGCAAAGTAACTGCTGTTGACCGGCAGCGCGCGCGAAAGCTCGGGGCTTTGCACGAATACCGACAGGTAATAAAAAGTCGCGACGCCGAAGAGCGCTTCCAGAATTTCGATCAGAAACGCGCCGCGGTACGCGCGCGAAATGGCGAAATCGCGCAGGAAGAACGCGGCAAACTTTCGGAGGGCGCGAGCGAAATTCACGAAGCCGCGCCGGGTTCAGGAGAATGACCAGCCAGCTTCGCTATTGCCTCGGCGAAATTTCCTGTACCGGTGGCCGCGCACAATCCGCGCGGTGTGTCGAACCCGGCCACGCGCCCGCGATCGAGCACTAAGACTCGATCCGCGATTTCTTCTACTTCGCTGAGCGTGTGCGAAGCGAAAAGCAAAGTTGTTCCGTTTCGGTGCACCAGATCGTCTTTGACCAACTTCCGGAAATCCGCCGCAGCTAACGGATCCAGACTGCGGGTCGGTTCGTCGAGCAGCAGCACGCTTGGCTGGTGCAGAATAGCGCGCGCCAGCCCCAGTCGATGACTCATCCCGGTGGAAAAAGTTCGCACCTGACGATGTAGGTCGGCCGCCAAACCCAGGCGTTCTGCAGCGGAGGCGATACGAGAAATCAGCGTCGCACGCGGCAAGTTATTCATGGCGCCGAAGAACGTCAAATTTTGGCGGGCGGTTAGCCGGCCGTAGAAACCTTCATCGCCTCCGGTGTGATAACCGATTTCACGGCGGGCGAGGGACGCGGCGCGTTCCAAATCGTGCGTCGCGATGGCAGCGCTTCCGCGGGTAGGAAGCACCAGGGTGGCGAGAATGCGCAGCAGCGTGGATTTCCCCGCGCCGTTCGGCCCGACGATTGCAACTGCTTCACCAGCAGCGACCGAAAACGAGACACCGGCCAGCGCGCATTGGGTGGCACTGGCGAAAGGATGGAGCAGCGAGCGCCAGCCGGATTGCGCCGGCGGAAAGAATTTCTGGAGCGAAGATACGGCGATAGCATCGGCGGGCATCACGGTCGTTATAACCGAAGTGCGCGAGGCAATCCAGTTCCGTCGTTGCTTTATGGTTCAGTCCCGGTAGAATAAACGTGGCAAGCAAGGTGGCCTGGAGGCGTCCGGGCTTCGCGCGACTGCTGAAATTTACCCCAGCTTAACCAGCCCATAAGACCCGGAGCGGCCAACGTGGACGCACCTCTTTCCTTACAGACGACGGTAATGGCATCGCCACATCAGGTTTCGTGCCCGCTGGGCGATGAGTCGGCCATCTTGAACATGAAAAACAGCGTCTACTACGGCATGAACCCGGTGGGTTCGACGGTGTGGAGTCTGCTGCAGCAGCCGAAGACCGTGGCCGAAATTCGCGATGCGATTCTCGGCGAGTACGAAGTGGGAGCGGAACGCTGCGAGCAGGATCTGATCACGTTGCTGGAGCAAATGCGCAGCGAAGGGTTGATCGAAGTACAGGAAGAAGTGCGACCCGAAGCTCGTAGCTGACGCGCACCAAGAAAAAATCCAGCGACTTTGCTTTACGCCGTGGGTTAGAGCAACCGAAATGACCAGCGCCGCTCACAAATGGAAAACGTTCCGGTCCCTGGACCCGGCCGAGCGCAGCGTGGCTCGTTCCGCCGCGGTTGGTTTGGTGTCCAGCTGGTTCGGCCTGCGGGTGTTCGGATTTTCCAGTTGGCAGCAAATGCTGGCGCGCAAATTTTCTCGAGCAGAAATAAAAAGTTCGAGGACTCCGCCCGTCTCGGCCAATCGCATCGCGCAACTGCAAGAAGCCGCCGCGCTCACACTTTTTCTTCCCACCAATTGCCTGGAAAGATCGCTAGCTCTCTGGTCGCTGCTGCATCGCCGAGGTTTTCCCGCTGAACTGAAATTGGGCGCGCGCAAGCAATCCGAGAAATTTGAAGCCCATGCCTGGGTCGAACTCAATGGCGTCGCATTGAACAACCCTGCAGAGGAGCAGCGCGGCTTCGCGCCGTTCGAAGGCGCCATCGCTTCGATGGAGACGCGGGCGAAATGAGCGGCATCGTGGGCATGTACGAGCGCGGCGGAGCGGCAGTCGATCGCGCGTTGCTGCGCGCGTTCACGCAATCGCTGGCCTACTGCGGACCGGATGCGCAGGATATCTGGAGCATCGGGGCGGTGGGTTTCGGTCACACGCTGCTGCAAACTCGCCGTGAACGGCTGCAAGAAAAGCAATTGGCCAGCCTCGACGGGCGCTACTGGATCACCGCCGACGCGCGCATCGATTGCCGGGATGAATTGCTGGCCGCGATGAAGGATAAGGCCGGGGATACTTTCTCCTCGGCGAGCGTGACGAGCGATTCCGAATTCATTTTGCGCGCTTACGCCACCTGGGGCGAAGACTGCGTCCAGCACCTGCGCGGAGATTTTGCTTTTGCGATCTGGGACGCGCAAGAAAAGCGGCTGTTCTGCGCCCGCGACCATTTCGGCCTCAAGCCTTTTTATTACGCCGAGACCGGCGATCTTTTTTTGTTCAGCAACGTGCTTGAATGCATCCGGCAGCATCCGGACGTTTCCGCCGACCTGAACGATGCCGCCATCGGCGACTTCCTGCTGTTCGGCCTGAATTGCGACGAAGCCACGACCACCTTCCGCGACATCCGCCGCTTGCCCCCGGCACATTCGCTTAGCGTCTCCGCCGAAGGCCTGCGCCTGCGCCGCTACTGGAGCGCTCCGACCGAAGGCCGCATCCGCTACGCGCGGCCGGAAGACTACGTCGAACATTTTCAAATTTTGTTTCAAGCCGCGGTAAGCGACCGCCTCGGAACCGACCGTGCCGGAATTTTGCTGAGCGGCGGCTTGGATTCCGGGACGGTGGCCACCACGGCGAGGGATTTATCGAGAGTTGCCGGCGCGACCCAAGACTTGCGCGCCTACACCGTGGTCTACGAATCGTTGAAAGAAGACGAGGAGGGCGGTTACGCGCGGCTGGTCGCCGATTTCCTGAAAATTCCGATTCGGCTTATTCCCATGGACGACGTTCAACCTTTCGATCGCTGGGACGATTCCGAAATTCGCTGGCCCGAACCGGTGGACGATCCGTACTTCGCCGGGCTTTTCCGGCAATTCGGAACCGTCGCCGAAGATTGCCGCGTGGTATTTTCCGGTGAAGGCAGCGACAACTTGATGCATTTTCAGATGTGGCCGTACGTGAAAGACATGCTGAACCGCCGAGAGTGGCTGGACCTGGCGAAAAATGTCCCGCGGTACGCGGCCGTGCGTCCCTCACCGCTGCCGGGGTTGCGCCGGCGCGCGAAGAATTTCACGCGGGGCACGACCGAGATCGCCCCGGTCCCAAAATGGCTCGCGCCAGATTTTGCGCGGCGGCTCAACTTGCCAGAACGCGCGCGCGAACGGAGCGTGCTGCCCGCGGTGCAGCCCCATCCCATACTTCCCGAAGCGCACGCTTCGCTTTCCCTGCCGCATTGGGGAAACCTGTTCGAGAAGGAACATAGCGGGCTCACTCACTGCCCGGTCGAAGTCCGCCATCCATTCCTCGATCTGCGAGTGGTGAACTTTCTGCTGGCGCTGCCGCCCTTCCCGCATTTCTACGACAAAAACCTGCTGCGCGAAGCGACCGCCGGACGACTCCCCGAAGCGGTGCGGACCAGGCGAAAGACGCCATTCACCGGCCAGCCGCTTCGCAAGTTTATTGAGCAAACCGGTGGTAAACGACTGAATGAGGTAAACTGGGAAGCCGATATGGATTCATATATCCACCGCGCATCGATGCAACCGTTTCAAAGCGAAACAGATCCGGAGCAGCTCGACGCGGATATTCGTCCGTTATGTCTTAACTTTTGGTTGCAGTCAGCGCGCAAGGTCCGGTATAACTTTCGTGCGGAGGTTCGCAATGCTTAAGCCCGTTCAACGGGATCCCAAGAAGCCCTACTCATCACCTAAGCTGTCCGTACACGGGACCGTGAAGGAGCTTACGAAGAAGGTCGGATTCCGCAAAACACGTGACGGTGGCGGTTTGCCTCGAATCAAGACAGCAATTTAGTTTCGTTCGCTAGAATATTTTAATCTGACTTCATTCTTACCGTAAATCGTCATAAGAGCCCCGTGGAAACCCCGGATGGATTTGCCAGGGAACAGCGCGCCCGATTAGAACCTTCGGACGCGACTGATTCGGCTGGCCAGGATTTCGTCTACTCCCTTTTTGGTCTCGAACTGCACAGCAACTTCGCGCTACCTGAAATTTCCTCGATACGTATAAGCCGGGATCGTTTGAGCACCCCGCAATCGGCGGTTGGCGTCGAAAGCAGGGTCGTGATTCATCTGCAGAACGCGCCTGACCAAATCCCAGCCCTCGCCAGCGTGCGAGAATCCATCCTTTACACCAGCGAACATCGCGACGCGGCGGGCGACCCTTCCTTGCAAATCTGGAGGGTGAACGACGGCCAATTCCTCCGCCTCTCCTATTTTGACGGCACGCAATTCTGGTTTGATCGCGAGGGCACCGAAGTCTGGGCCACTTGGCCGGAAAAACTAAGCCTCGAAGACACCGCTACCTACTTGCTAGGCCCGGTTTTAGGGCTGCTGCTCCGAGTGCGAGGCGCGACGTGCCTGCACGGGAGTGCGGTGAGCATCGGCAATGCGGCGGTCGCCTTCGTTGGCCCGGAAGGCGCGGGAAAATCGACCACCGCCGCCGCGTTGGCGCAAGAGGGATGCCCGATCGTGACCGATGACGTGGTGTCACTGGCCGAAGTTGACGGCCAATTCCAGGTGCATCCCGCGTATCCGTACTTGTGTCTTTGGCCCGAATCCGTGGAAGCGCTCTTCGGGTCGGAGGATGCGCTACCGCGATTCAGCGGCGCCTACGACAAGCGCTGCCTGTCTCTGGAAAAAAGGAACTTCAAATTCGAATCGCGGCAACTGCCCTTGCGCGCGATCTACGTCTTTGGCGAACGGCGCACCGAGCGTGCGCCGGCCATTAGCGCCATGCCCGCGCAGGCTGCTTTTTTGGCGCTGGTGGCTAACACCTTCGCCACCAATGCGCTCGAACCCGCGCTGCGTGCTAACGAATTTGCGACCTTGGGTCGATTGATACAGCGGATTCCGGTGCGCGAAGTAGTGGCCCACTCTGAACCCAAACAGCTTCCTGCATTGTGCAAATTGATCCGCGAGGACGTCGAAGGCCTTCCGCCGGCCTCGCACCACCCGTCACCCTAACCCACCCAAGGGCGTCCCGTGGCATATTGCATACCCGTGGTGGAATTCGCTTCCACTCCTCGTATTCGGGAGGTGCTGGCCGTGCTACTATCGCCAATCGAAACGGGTCTTGCCAATTTGAACAACGATTTCGAAGCGTCCGGGATGTATCGACTCGAAAACTCACGAATCAGCAATTCTAAACGACACAACAAAAAATATCGCAGCGCCGGGTGACACTCAGGCGCGAAAACAAAAAGCTGAGGAGAAATACCATGCAGACGAATTCATCGCGAGTGCGGTTGGCAGGCTTGGTGGTGATGGCGTTGGGGCTTTTGGCGTTGACCGGTTTCGTTTTCCGCCATCACCAGATGGCCGGCACCAGCGGCCGTGGCCTGGCTACGTCCGCAGCGCGACCGGCGGCGAGTTCCGCCGAATTGGCTAATGCGTACCGCCGGTCCGGCCTCAGTTTTCAGCAGAATGAAGGCCAGACCGACGCGCAGGTTCGCTATTTGGCGCGCGGCGCGGGCTACGCGTTATTCTTGACTCCGCAGCAGGCGGTGATCGCGCTGCGCAACTCGCCGACGCCGCGCAGCAAGCGCGATCCGCGGGTACGCCCAGTGCGCCCGGCGCGTCAGCCTCACCACGATGAAGGGTCGGTGATCTCTCTCGAACTGGCCGGGGCGAACACGAATCCAACGATGAGCGGCATCGACCAGCTGCCCGGCCACGTGAATTATTTCACCGGCAGCAACCCCA
>CAWKAX010000011.1:0-81986 GCA_963847695.1 uncultured Acidobacteriota bacterium
TCTTGGGGACATTCCAGAATCCCGGCATCGGCATAATAAATTCCACAGCCACCTGGGTCTTGCCCATGAAGGTGGGGCCGATCAACGCCACCCGGCACAGCACTTCTTTTTCGCTGCCCAAATTTTCAACGCGCACGACTTGCTGCACCCGCACCGCAGTCGCCAGCAGAATCAGCGCCCCGTGCTCGTTGACGATCACCGAATGGGTCTGCTCCGACACCGAGCGCTTGGTCTCGTCCTGGAACCGGACGCAGATCGGCACCCGCGTACGCACGCGCTTGCTGCGCCGCCGGTTCTGCGGGAGGAGGTCGTCCGGGACCGTGATGCTCATAATCCCACGCTACCAAGTCGCGCCACGATTCTCAAACATTCGCCGCGCCGCGATGCCCTAGATAGCATCGCCAGGGCAGTTGGCGCCCCACTTGGAAAGGTGGAGGGCGCTGAAGTCGGTCGATCTGCCTTGCGGAATTTTGGCGGGCGAACTACTTTAGGCGGGCTTCAAGAGGGAGGAACGAGTTGACCGCATTTTTACATTCGTTGCTGATGCAGATTCCGGACACCTTCAAGCCCTGGGCCGCGTTGATGCTGGGCTCGGTGATTCTGGTGTGCCTGGTTTTATTTCACGGCTCCGGGATTCACTGGATTCTGATTTATCACCAGCGCAACGGGCGGCGGTTGTGGCTGGGGCGTCCGCACGCCATCGAAGCGACCATCCTTTTCGGGACTTCGATATTTTTGATGCTCTTGCTTCATATTTTTGGCGTGCTGGTGTGGGCCTTCAGTCTGGTGCATCTGGGGCTGATCCTGCGCGCGAACGACGCGATTTATTTTTGCGCCAACGCCTACACCACCCTGGGATACGGCAACGTGGATCTCGATCCCCTGTGGCGCAACATCAGCCCGATCATCGGCATCTCCGGATTGTTTACCTTCGCCTGGACCACCAGCGCCCTGGTGGGCGTCGTTACCGGACACAACCGCCTGCTCGAGCAACTGGAAATCGAGCGCGAAAAGCAGCTCGAATTGCGCGCCGCTGCGCGCAGCGCCGTGAGCGTGGTGCGCGGCCAGCAGGCCGCCGCCGAACGTTCCGCGCGCGGCAAAGTCGCCGCCGACCATCCCGGCGGCGGCGTGGAAGCGCACTTCGACCGGATTCGTGACGAATTCCGCGAGATCGAAAAATTACGCGAGGCCGAGCGCGCCA
Organism: uncultured Acidobacteriota bacterium; assembly: GCA_963847695.1. Taxonomy (GTDB): domain Bacteria; phylum Acidobacteriota; class Terriglobia; order Acidiferrales; family UBA7541; genus Palsa-295. The sequence continues at coordinate 1,202 of CAWKAX010000011.1, forward strand.
AAATTGCCGAGATCCGCTGGAAGGAAAGCGCGGACGAAGACAAGTTGGGCCCAGGAATGCCGCCCGACCAGCAGTGATGAAGATAGAAAGCGGAAAATTTGCCACTCCGCTCGCCAAAAAATTCTGAAGTTTGAGATTTACCGCTGAGGTTTGCTGGCTGAAGATGCGGACGCTGGCGCCACGGGCGTAACGTTCGACGCGGAATTGGCGTTGGCCGCCGTGACCGGATGCGCCGAAGCACTCGAAGCATTGGCGCCGGTCGCATCGGATTTCTTTATAGGCTTGGGCGCGTCGACGCCGGCGGTGCTGGAGCCCAGGCCGAGTTTCTGCAAGGTGGTAGCGTCAATTTTGCCGCTGGAATTCAGTCCGTTGGCGGACTGAAATTTCTGCATGGCGGCGACGGTAGTCGCGTCCCACTTGCCGTTGGGCTGGCCTTCGAAATACCCGCCACGGGAAAGTGCGGTCTGAATTTCGGAGATGCGGTCAGCCGTCGGCGCCTTCTGAAACGGTTCCCGCCGCGCGCTACGCCGATGCGCCGATTTTTTCTTCTTCGATGTGCTTTTGTGCGTTGTCGAGCTTGAGCCCGAGCCGGATGAAGCGCCAGACGATGCGCTCGATTGCGGCCCAGCCGATGCACCGCCCGTCGCGAGGACGACGGCGGCGAGCGCGATGATCAGGAGCTTAGCGAGCACGTTGCGCATAGGAGTTGGACGCCGGTTGCAGCCGTTGGTGTTGCCGGGCACTGCCCTTCTCAGTGACCTCATTATGGACGATTCGGCCCGGCGCTCAAGCCGCCCGGTGAAACCGGCGGCGTATCAAGCACCTGTCCTTCATCCTACTGCGCGGCAGGTACGGCGCCGGCCAGGAACAGCGTCAGCACACGGTCGTTGTCGCCGTGGCGGGCTACTTTAAAGAGAACGTCCTGGCCGGGCTTGAGCTTGGCCATCTCGTTCTTGTAGTCCGACAGATTATTGATCGGCGTGTGGTTGATTTCGGTGATGACTTCGCCGCGTTCGAATTCGAGGTCTTCGGCGAAGCTGGCCGGGTCGACTTCGAGGACCACCACGCCGGTGACTTTGCTCATGCCGAGTTTGCGGGCTAGTTCGGGAGTAAGTTCTTCGACGTGCAGGCCGAACTGGCTCTGGACCTCGGAGTCTTCGGGCTGATCTTCGGTGCTCTGCGCGGTCTGCGGGAAGAGCTTGGAACGGTCCATGACCACGAGTGAGGCGTCATGGGCCTGCTTGTTGCGAACGTAGCGAACTTTTACGGAATCGCCGATGGCGGTTTGCGCGATGGGGTTAACCAAGTCGGCGCCGGAATGGACGGCTTGGCCGTTCACTTCGGTAATCACGTCGCCGGGTTGCAAGCCGGATTTATCGGCGGGGCTGCCAGGCTCGACAGCTTCGACCACGATGCCATAAGGCGCGCCCAATTCTTTCAGCAGCACCGGATTATTGCTGCGATCTTCCTGGAAAGTGATGCCGATGGAACCGCGGGTAACTTTGCCATTGGTGATCAGCTGGTTGTACACGCCGACGATCGTCGTCGACGGCAGCGCGAAGCCGACGCCTTCAAAGCCGCGGCTGCCGGTGTAGATGGCGGTATTGATGCCGATAATTTCGCCGGCCATATTCACCAGCGGGCCGCCGGAATTTCCGGGATTGATGGCGGCGTCGGTCTGCAAGAAACGCTGGAACTGGTGGCCGACGTTCGAACGATCTTTAGCGCTGATGATTCCGGCGGTGACGGTGGAGTTCAAACCGAAAGGACTGCCGAAGGCCAGAACCCAGTCGCCGACCTGCACGCCGTCGGAATTTCCGAGCTTGGCGATGGGCAGGTCGTGGCCGGCGTCAATTTTAACCACGGCGAGGTCAGTGTCTTTGTCGAAACCGACGACGCGGCCGGTGTACTTCGCGGAGTCGCCGTCGAGCGTAACTTGAATTTTGGTGGCCTGATCGATGACGTGATCGTTGGTCAGGATGAAGCCTTTCTTGTCGACGATGACGCCAGAGCCAAGGCTGCGTTCGGCGTCGGGACCTTCCTCCGGCTGCTGCAGGAAACGGTCGAAGAAATCTTCGAGCGGGTCGCCCAAACCGCTCTTGGGTTTCTTGGAGCCTTTGGGTTTCTCCATAATTTGCGTGGTCGAAATATTCACGACCGCCGGGCCGATTTTTTTGGAGATGGCCGAAAAGGAATTGGAGAGCACCACGGGATCGGGCAGCGATAGCAACGCCGCGCCGGAAGCGCTTTGGTCGTGGGTGGCCTGGGCGTGGCCGGAGACCATGGTGCCAATCAGGATGCCGATGCCAAGAGTCAGCGCGACCAGCAGCGTGGCGAAAATTTTGCGGCGGCGCATCCAGACGTATAATTCCTGAAATTCGATCCCCATGTGGTGCTCCTTTGCGATATCCCAAGACCAGCGGGCGCCGTGCGTTTATGAAGGCGGCAGGCGCTAGCGCCGCAAAAGTAGTATAGCACCGTCGTGAACCCGGCTCGCCGGGGGTGGTTGCGGGTTGCGCGAGGAGTAATGTAGGGATGGGCACCGGGACGGAAAAGGCGGCCAACCCGCGTGCGCCCGGAAAGCTCGAGATGAACTGGCCAGCCTCGGCGTGACCCGTGCTTTACGAACCAGTCTTTATTCGATAGGGTTGGAAACTGAAGTCGCGTCGATGATGCGAAAACTGGGCGCGATGGGGCCCAAGGGAACGCGCCGCGCTACAATCGGAGCATGGTCCCGCAAAAGTTCGATAAGGTTTTGCGGTTCACGGCCGGGCGAGGAAAAGAAAATTGAAATACGCGGTGTGCAGTCTGCCGTGCGGACCGGATCAGAGCCTGCAGTATTCCAGCAAACTGGTCACGGTTCTCCACCATCCCTTATATGCCTGGTTGGGTCTGCGCCCGGTCGTCGGACAACATAGCGCGGCCGAACACGAAGCGCTGAACCGCTGGGCCCGCGGCCGGACCACCTTGGTCGAGATCGGCGTTGCGGAGGGCGTCTCCGCGATGGCGCTGCGCGCGGCGATGTCGCCCGAAAGCACTTTATACCTGATCGACCCGTTTCACTTGAGCCGTTTGCCCCTGTTGAATTTTACCCGGCGCGCCGCTCACAAGGCCGTGGCCAGCTATCCGCAGGGACGGGTGGTATGGCTGGAGAAATTCAGCCAGGAAGTCGCCGCAGGCTGGCAGGAACCCATCGATTTGCTTTTGATCGACGGCGATCACAGCGAAAGCGGAGTGCGCCGCGACTGGAACGATTGGAACCGCTTTGTGCGTCCCGGCGGAGTCGTAATTTTTCACGACGCGCGCGTTTTTGACGGCGGTTGGGCCGGCCCGGAATGGGGCCCGGTGCGGCTGCTGAATGAATTATTTCGAGAATCGCCGGTTCCGGAGTGGACGATCGTCGAAGAAGTTCACTCTCTGGTGATCGTTGAACGCCGCCGGGCCTGATACGGCATCAAGTGCCGCGGCAGCCTGCCCACCTGAAAATGCCCGCTACGCAAAACCCGAGAAAATGAAGACGCCGGCAGCGGGTGGTTCCGCGGCCGGCGTCTTGTTAGTAGGACCAGATTGTTGGGCTGCGATTTAAGACTGCTGAGTCTCCGCTTTCATGGCTGCGTCGAACGCTTCCAGGTCGAGGCGGGCGCGCTCGGCGAGGTCGCCGTCTTCCCAAGCAATGCCATCGTTAAGGATGGGTTCGGCGCCGGGTTCGCCTTTTTTCTGCAGGCGCTTTTCTGCCTTGGAGCGTGCTTTATCCTGGCGCTTCATTTCCTTCTGCCGTTTCTTAAAGGTGGTCGTCATCAGGTTTCTCTCCTGGGGTAGAGGTGGGAAAACAAACTGCGTCTACGCCGCGTTCGCTAACAACGAAAAACAGGAACGCGTATTTTGGTTACCAGCGAGGTTCGCGTGGCTGACGCGCGACTTCGCTGTAGTCTTCGTTTGAAAAACGGCCTTTACCGCCGCCCGGTTTTCCGCCTTTGCCGCGCGGGCCGCTATTGCCCTTATCTTTGTCGTAGCCGCCACCACCGCCGTAACCGCCGCTATTGCCACCACCACGGGGGCCTCCGCGAGGAGCGCTGCCGGCTTCTTTCGGGCGAGCTTCGTTCACTTTGATATTGCGACCGCCCATGTCTTTGCCGTCGAGCGCGGCGATGGCGGCGGCCGCTTCGGCGTCATTGACCATTTCCACGAAGCCAAAACCGCGGGCGCGTCCGGTTTCGCGATCCATGGCGACGTGTACCCGCGCAAGCTGTCCAAATGGTTCGAAGAGGGCTTTGAGATCAGCGGAGGTGGTCTGGAAGCTCATGTTGCCCACGAAGAGGTTTTTCATGCTGTCTCCCTGCAGCCACCGCGAACCCAAATGGCCAAACAAAGCCGAGCACGCAACAGGCGCGGGCGGGGCGATGGGTCTTGCGAACGGATAAGGCATTGTAACACGAATGTAAAGAGAAGTCGCCGCGAGACCGCACGGGCGAGGAGGGATCGCAGCGCCCTGGCAGCAAGCTATCCCAAGCCAGAAATGTAATCCCGAACCCGCTTTACGGGCGAGGAATCTGCTTTTACGATTACAGGCTGCGCTCATTCGCGGAGAAAACCAAAACAACGTCGCCGACGCCTTACTTTTCTGAGATCACTCGTCGTGACGTACGTTCGAGCGGGTATGCCAATGGTTTGGACAATTGTCGATAAGGATATTCCGCCGTCGCTGTCGTGTTTGAAATTTGCCTTCCGGGGACGGCGAAATCGTTTATTATGCACGACGTGACCCACGAACCATTTCGCGTAGTGCAAGAGCCCAGTTCGAACGATCAGCAGACAATATTGACGATCAAGGGCGCGATGACGTCATCGTCGGCGGCGGCGTTTGTCGAGGCGGTTGCGGCGGTCGCTTCGCAGCGGTTGATATTGGACATGACCGAAGTGCCTTTCGTGGATTCCATGGCGGTGGGATCGCTGGTGCGGGCCTTCGTGGCCTGCCACAAGTCGGGCCGCAAGTTGGCGCTGGTGGGATTAGGTCATCGAGTGCAGAACGTGCTGCATCTGACCGGCATCGGGCCGCTTTTCGACGTGTACGCCACGGTGCAGGAAGCCGAAGCCGCCCTGGCTTAGGCTGGCAGGAATTCTTCGCTGCAAGACCTCAGAAGTTTCAGCCGGGGGGCAATAAAAGACGCCTAAAGGGAAGCGAAATTCGGAGTATCCTTGTGCCGTCGTAAGGCGGGCAAGGCGCTCCGAGGGCCCGCCACTGCTCAGGCCTAATTTTCCTGGAAGGAACACTCAACATGAAAAGCATCGTGCTGCTGGGCTCAAGCGGAACCATCGGCCAACGCATTCAGGCGGAGGCGCTATCGCGCGGGCATCACGTGACGGCGGTCGTGCGCGAGACTTCGCGCACGGGCGAGCATCGGGCCAATCTGGATTACCGCACCGGAGACATCTTCAAACCGGAAACGATTGCAGCCGCAGCGGTGGGACACGACGTAGTGGTGAGCGCGTATGGACCTGGATCGGGCGATGCGAGCCTGGTGGTGAAGGCGGCACATTCTTTGATTGAAGCGCTGACGCGGGTCGAACCGATTCGGCTGATTGCGGTAAGCGGCGCGGGCAGCCTCGAAATAAAACCGGGATTGCAGTTGGTCGATGCGCCGGACTTCCCTGCCGCATGGAAGGCGGTGGCGCTCGCGCATCGCGAGGCGCTGGAAGTATTTAAGAAGGCCGGAATGGCGGAGTTCGATTGGACCGCGGCTTCGCCGGCGGCGATGATCGAGCCCGGAACGCGCACCGGCAAATATCGCACGGCAACAGACCAATTGATCGTGGACGCCCAGGGTAATAGCAGAATTTCGGACGAGGATTTCGCCGTGGCGATTTTGGATGAAATCGAGAAGCCCAAGTATGTGGGCCGCAGATTTACCGCAGCCTATTGATCCGGCGCTGAGCGGCTGTTGTTGAGGTTAGGAATCTATCCCCGGCGGCGATGCCAGTCGCGCGCATGATGATGGGGATATCCGTAACCGGGCTGTAATGGTGGTGCTATACCTTCGGCAGTGCTCCTAAGGTGAACTCGGTATTCCGAAACTTTCGCAATCCAGTAGGGTTGGTAAGGCGTATGGGGATGTGGGGTGCTTCTGGATTCCGCCGAACCAGTGCCGCCACAACAGGCTCCGTGGTACCGACAGAATTGAAATGCGGGCCCGCCTCCCAGCTCGGCCCCGGTATTTGGATTCGCAGTACAGATGGACTGTGGTGCAGAGCTGCCTCCCGGCCGGCTTACATCTGAAGGGGAAATCAAAATGCATTTTTTGCCGGAACAACTGACGGGGCTCCCGGAATCGAGCGACCGGCGCGGACGAGTGCGTCGAAATCCGTCGGCGATTGCCTATCTGGACGTGGGCGAGGGCAACGGCGGAATCGTGCTGAACGTAAGCGAAACCGGTGTCGCGATTGCGGTGGCGCAGGCGCTGACCGACGACGAAATTCCCCTGTTGAGTTTTCGTCTGCCGCAACTGGATCGCACGTTTCAGGCCGGCGGCGAAGTGGTCTGGCGCAGCGCCACGAACAAAACCGCGGGAGTGCGGTTTGTGAATCTGGAGGAGCGGGATCGCTCGCAGATTCGGAATTGGATTCGGGCGGAGATTGTGGAGCACGAGTTAAAGGCGCCGATGGGGCACGCGGGTGAGGCGCGCGCGGAAGGCCTTTCGGATGCGAGCAACGCGTCGGGTGGTGCGAATACGCCGACTGCGGGTGAGGCGGCGGTACCAGCGCCGAAAACAGTCTTAGTGATGCCTTCGCGCGCGGCGCGGAAGGCGGCGAAAAAGACGGAATCAGAAGCCGAGCGTGATGAGGCGCGAGCGGCGGAATTCGATCGCATGTTCCCTTCTGAGGTGGAACTGGCGAATTTGTCGCCGGTGGAAGGCCCAGTCACTCTCGGCCCCGTGGTCGGCAGCGAGGCGCGGCCGGAATTGTTCGATCCGGCGGATCACGAAAATGTGGAATTAGCGGCGGAGGCGTTTCTCGCCGCGCGCGAACTGCAGACGGAAGAAGCAGTAGGCGACAACGCGCCGAGCGCGGAGCGGATCGAGATTCGCGATTGGCGGGAGGAGTGGGAACAGTTTCACGTCGAGCGGGAAAACCTGGAGAAGGTGAAGTCGAGCGAGACAGGGTGGGAGCTGCCGCGACCGTTTTCCGCGCCCATGCCGGAAGAGGCGATGGTTTGCTCGCCTGCTGACCAGGGAGCCGCAGCGACGGAGACGCTTGGGGATGTCGCGCCGGTGGCGTCTGTCGCTGCCGAGGAAAGCGGCGATGCAGCTCCACGCAGAGTTTTCGTGCGCAACCGCGCGGAAGGATTGGATTGGTATCAGTCGCCCCAAGGCGGCGCGCCGGTTGTGGACGCGTATCTGACGCCAGCAGATCCCTCCGTGGGCGAGGCCGCGCAGCAGGCGGCGGGCGCGATTCCGCCAAAGACGGAGAAAGTTGCACTGAGCATCGCGGCGCTGTGCATGATGCTGGTGCTGATGTGCTTCATTTTGGGCTACGCGATTCAGCCGGGATCGTTTCGATTATCGTCGATGAAAGATTGGTTCGCGGCGCGTGAGGCCGCCGACGTTGCCAGCCTCCCGCAGAACCAACCAGCCAGCGGGCAAGTTCCGGCCGCTGTTGATCCGCCAACTAGCGTCGTGACGCCGGACGCGAACCAGCCTGCGGTGACAGCACCAAATAGTGTTGCGGCGGAAACCGTTGCGCCTAAGAGCCCTGCGCCGGTCGTCACCAGCGCGCCGCGCGCGGCGAGCGATGCGGCAACGCGCGTGGCCGAGCCCAAACCTAGCCCCGCCGATCACGCCAGACAATGCGCCGACTGCGGCCGTGGAGGCAACGCCCGCGCCAGCCGCGGTTGCGGCGAGCAATGCGAGCGACCTGACGATCGATGCGCCGGTGCCAGTCTCTTTTTTCCCGGTAACGGCGCCCGCCGAAGGAAGCCCGGCCAAGTTGATGCAACTGCCGGAAGAAACAGTTTCGCAGACGCACGACATCGTGATCCGCTCGCACCAATTCTTGTTTGTCCCGCCGCTGCCGGGGCCGGAGGCGACGCATGAGCTCGAGCGCGTGCACCTCGGCGACCGCCTCGCCAAAATCGATCCGGGGTTTGCGCCGCAGGCCGTTGAGCAATTCAAGGGCAGCTCAATCCATTTGCGGTCGACGATCGGAGCGGATGGAAAAGTGGCGGACGTCCAAGCGATCAGCGGGCCAACGTCGTTGATTCCCGCGGCGGTGAATGCCGTGAGGCAGTGGCGCTACAAGCCGACGGACATCGACGGAAAACCGATCGCGATCGAAGAAGACATCGTGATCGAAGTTCGGCCCAGCCATTCATAGCCTTCCGCGGTGATTCGCCAGAAACTCGCGAGTGGACGACAATGTGCAAAAGTTTTGTAGATGAAGATTTCCGCGGTGGGTACACGGATTACCTGAGAGCTTCAAAAGCATAAAACAATAAGAATGCGCAGGACGGAGGAGGTCACATGAAAATGACGAAGGGTGGGGCGTTTCTGGCACTGATATTTTTGACGGCTGCAAGCTTGGTGGCTCCGGCGGTGCGCGCGGATGATACGGCGAAGCAAGCCAACGTGACTCTTTCCTCGGCCGAGCAAGTACCGGGATCGGTGCTGGCGGCCGGAACTTATATTTTCAAGCAAACCGGAAGCCAGTCGGGTTGGGCCATCATTCAGGTGTACAGCAACGATGGGTCGGCGTTGATGACCACCATTCTGGCCTACCCGAATCCGAAGGTGGCTTCGAACGGTCAGAATTTCGTGACCTATCCGGCGAACGGGCCCGGCACAATTCCGGCGATGGAAGGAATTATTTTCACTGGCGATTCGACGGTGGAGCAATTTGCGTATCCCAAGACCGCAGCCGATCAGATCGGCGTGGCGAACCGCACCCGCATTCCGACGACCGGAACCGATGATGCTTATCCCAACGCGCTGCCGGATGCGGCAACTTCGTGGTCGGCTCCGCTAACGGCGGGAAATGCTGCGCCGCAATCGTCGAACACCATGACGCAGCCCTCGGCGGATGCTACCGCGACCATGACACGGACGCAGAAATTGCCGGCGACGGCGAGCCCGCTGCCGTTGATCGCGCTGATTGGATTGTTCTCGATTGCAGGGATCGTGATTCTGCGCAAGGCGATCTCGGCCTCATAAGTTTTCTGCGCGAGGTTAATGAGTGTGGAATTCTGGTGCCGCAGCTCGTGGCGCCAGAATTCCATTTTTGTATTTTCCTGAAGGACCAAGGTTGAGCGATGAAAGAGCAGATCGCAAAATTCGGAACACGCGTGCGAGGCTGGTTGCGTCAGCCGGCCGATGCGGCGGCGTTCGCGCGTCACGTTTGGACCGAGCCGAAAACCGAACGCACTCGAAGAATTTTGCGACGCGCCGAAATCGTGTTGTGGGTTGTGGCGATCGGAACGATTGGATATTGCTCAGTGGCATATGCGAGCGCGGCGGCCCATCAGCGGCGCGAGAAGGCGGCATTGAATGCCGCCGGAGACGCGGATTTTGCCTCTAATCCTGACGCCGCTTCTGGCGTACGAAAAATCGCGGTCCAGGAACCTCGAGATTACGGCGTCTTGGGCGTGGTCGAAATTCCGCGGCTGAATATTTCGTCGATTGTGGAAGAGGGCGTGGATTCGTCGACTTTGTGGGAAGCCGTGGGACACATTCCCGGCACCGCGATGCCCGGCCAAAACGGAAACTCCGCGTTAGCCGCGCATCGGGACACTTACTTCAGTGGCCTAGGCGATGTCGTAGTCGGCGATGAAATTGTGTTTCGCTCCGCGACGGAGCGGTTTCGGTATCGGGTGGAGTCGATGGAGATTGTGGATGCTAACGCGACGGATGCGCTGCCGGATTATGCTGAGCCGACTTTGAGCTTGATTACGTGCTATCCGTTTCATTATGTGGGGCCGGCGCCGCAGAGGTTTATTGTGGTGGCGCGGGCAGAAACTCCCTCCTCGCCGTCTGGTCAGTAGTTCTTCCTCTCGAAAGGTTTTGTGCGGATTGGTGTGTCTGGAAACGACGACACCGAAGCAGGCCCGCGCTTGGGGCTGGGCCAAAAGGATATCCTTCGTCGCTAAAACAAAAGCGCTCCCCTGGATGGGCTGGTACGCTGCGATTGGAGCAGGGCGCGGTAGCGGTCGAGCGCGGCTAGGTGGTTGGTGTCGGCTCGAAGTCCAATGTAGTTGTCGGGGCGGAGGGCTAACAGCGTGATTCCGTCCACGCCGAGCAGCTTTGCGGCGTCTGGCAAAAGGCGATGTTCGGCAGCGGTTTCTGTGGCTGCGCAGATGGCGCAATCGAAGAGAGGCGAAGCGGTAGTTTGTCTTTGAAGTGCGGCGTGGAGTTCGGCGAATTGGCGTGGGTCGGCGTTGGGGCCAGCTAACAGAATCAGCGTGTGGCCGGCGCGATGCGCGAGTTGGTGCAGGCCGGGCCGCTGCGCGACGTCGGCAGCTCCCTTCTCGGCGTTTGCAGGCTTCCTCGGATTTTCCAGCTGGATGGTATCGGGCAGGCGGAAGCCTGCGTCCAGGGCGCGGTGTGCGCCGCCGGCGACGATAGGCGAAGCGGAATAGTCGACGGCTAATTCGGCTTCGGCCACGACTTCATGGTGGCGAAGTTTCGGGTCGGCCAGCGTGGATTTTATTTTTTGGTCGCGAGTGGTGCGCGCGGCGGGATCGCTGATGGCTTGGGCTTGTTCGGTGGCGTCGCCGGATTGAGTGACGCGGTCGGCTACGGGGCGGCGTTCAGCTTCGTAGCTATCGAGCAGCGCGGCGCCTGCGGCGCGGTGATGAACCAGCGCAAGTTTCCAGGCGAGGTTGAAGGCGTCCTGCAGGCCGCAGTTCATGCCGTGGCCTTCGGCGGGCGAGCAGAGATGCGCGGCGTCGCCGGCCAGAAAAACGGCGCGGTCGCGGAATTTCGCGGCGACTTTGGTGTGGCAGTGGAAACGCGTGGGATTTTCAACGTCGACGAACGACGCGTTCGGAACATATTGCTGCAGGATGGCGGTAGCGTCGGCGACGAGATCGGATTCTTCGGAGCTGGGGCGGAGGTAGACGCGAAAGCGATTGTTGGGGAGCGCGGTGAAAATCACCGGAAGAGTTTCGAGGAAGCAGAAATTTCCTTCGTGGGTGTCGTTCCAATTTTTTACGGTGGCATCGAAGACCGCCCAGGGTTTGGCGATTTCGTGGCCGTGGAAGGCGATGCCGCTGAGTTCGCGGGTGGGGCTGTGCATGCCGTCGCAGCCGACGACCCAGGTGGCCTCGAAGTTGTAAGTTCGGCCGTCGCGGGCGATTTGCGCGGTGGCGCCGCCGGCGTGCTGGGTAAGTCCGGTGAGGCGCGAGCCCCGATGGACTTCGCCGCCGTGCTGGTGGAGATATTGGGTGAGGATGGATTCGGTGACTTCTTCGGAGACGCCGAGATTGAAACCGTAAATACTGCCGCAGGTGGCGAGGTCGAGCTGGCCGAGCAGTTGGCCGGCGGAATAAATTTTGATGATGCGTTGCTTGCAGCCGGCGGCGAGAAATTGGTCGACGAGGCCCAGGGATTCGAAAATTTGCAGCGAGCGCGGATGGACGACGGTGGCGCGGTCCCAGTGCATCGGCGCCGGACGGGCGTCGATGAGATGGACGGGCACGTTGCGGCGTTGAAGTTCGGCAGCGAGGAGCAGGCCGGTGGGTCCGGCGCCGACGATCAGGACCGCGGCGCGGGTGTCGGTCGGTGATTCGGATGTGACGGCGGACTGATTCACAGCGCTGGCCTCTTGATGGCTTTCGGTCGAAGGGCGTTCAGTTGCGTGTGGAATGTAAACCGTTGAAGGGCGTTACTCCAGCAATAAAAAAGGGACGAGAAACGTGTGGCCGTCTACAAGTGTGCGCAAGGGTAGTCCGGTTTGCGGGCGGCGATCCAGAGGGAGTCGCTGGTGGGGAGGCTATCCGCTAACGGGCGCGGGAGAGGGTCGAGGCCGGCGCGAGTGAGCATCGCGGCCAGGGTAGCGGGGGTGAAGTAATTGCAGTGGGCCGGGATGTGGAAGCCGCACCAGTCGAGGCCCATGACGGTGCGATTCCAACTGGCGAAATTGGGCGTTTTTAGGATGGTGACGCCCCCGGGTTTCAGAAGGCGATAGGCGGCATGGAGGCCGGCGAGGGGTTGCCATTCGTGTTCGATGTAGCCGAATTGGGTGACGACGTCGAATTGCTCGGCAGGAAATTTGTTGTTCGCGATTTCGGTTAGCGGGCCTTCTTGGATTTTTGCGGCGCCGATTTTTTGGCGGGCGCGTTCGGCCAGGCGAGGGCTGAGTTCGATGCCGAAGACATCGAACTGGCTTGCGGCGCGGGCCAGGAAGCTGCCATCGCCGCAGCCGAAGTCGATGAGTTTGCCGGAATTTTTCCAGCGGGCGGTTTGGGCCAGGAGGCGCTGGTTGGTTTCGGGGCGAGTTTTCTTAACGACGTTGGATAGCGCGAGAAGGAGCGGGTGCTTGTCGGTGCGGCGGGCGGTTTCTTTTTCGTAGTCGTCAATCCAATCGTGATCGTCGCGCTGGGTTTCGTAATTCATCTGGCCGTCGAGGAACACCATGTCGCAGCTCGCGCAGCGCACGATGTTCCAGCCATCGCGTTCATACAGGGTCTTGCGCGGGAGGGATTCGCACAGGGGGCACGGCCGGGTAATTTGCCGATGGTCGAGTGGAGTGGTTGGTAACGCGGACATTTTGTTGGAGGCGAGATTTTATCGCGGTGAGAGGAGAGAAACAAATTTCGGCGGGTCGATCTCGGCACCCGGCACAAGCCTAACCGCAGTGAAGCAATCGCCAGCGAAACAGAAACCCGACCGGTTCTCGCGGAGTGCGCTGGCCCGTCCGCCTTTCAGGTCGGATCACCGCCGGCCATCCAGGATTACTGCCAGCAACGCGTAGGCGAGTTGACCCTCGCGCGGAGTTGCATCTGCCAATTCTCAGTGTCCGGTTACGCGACTAATCAGGCAAGTGAAATTCAAACGGCAAACCCAAGCGCGTTTGTGGGGACTGATCAGTTTCGATCGGTTTTGGTTTGTGGTCTCCCATTGCTAGATGCGAGGCACCTGGAGCACCCATTTCAATGGAAGAACACACTTCCAGGACACCTAGGTCCCGCAAAGTCAGAATCCTCCGCTTTAAAAATCTTCCGCCATTCCGGCCTGACCCTGCTCGTTCAAATGCCACGTTTGAGGTATTCACCAGGGTTAACCCCGACAACTCGCTTGAACGCCTTACTGAACGCAGCGTCGGATTCGTAACCGACCGCCCGAGCAACATCGATGAGCTTTTTGTCACGCTGTTCGAGTAACTGCATCGCCTTCTGCATCCGCCACTCCGTTACGTATTCCAGTGGTGTTTGTCCTAGTAGCTCTTTGAAACGCGCTGCGAATGCGGAGCGAGACATGCCCGCCGCTTCGGCGAGAGATCCGACTGTCCAAGCTGTATTCACCCTGTCGTGAACGGCACTCAGTGCAGCGCCCATTTGAGGATCGAAGATCGCACGAAGCCATCCTTTGTTACGTTCCGGTTCCGACGCGATATGCGCCCGGAGTATTTGGATGAACAGCACCTCGGCTAGCCGAGTCGCGACTACTTCAGATCCCGGCGCCTGTTCGGCCATTTCAAACGCCAGCGCGCGCATTGTGTCGTGAAGAGCTAGCGTGCGTGCCTGCTCCGCCTTAATCAGAATGAAGCTCGGCAATAACTGAGTGATCGGCCTCGGGCGGGCGCGATCGAAACTCATGGACCCGCAAACGATTGTCGTCGGCGCGCCACCCCCTCCGTGATGAGCGACATTACCGTTGGCTTTAGCGGCGATTTCGCGGAAGCTTGAGCTTGGACGTGTTCGCGGGCTATCACGCATGACGATCGAAGTATCGCGCCCCAGCAAGAAGCAGTCGCCACCGGTGACAGGAATCGCGTCCGCAATGCCTTCGACACTGAGCCAGCAGTTACCCCTCGACAGCATGGCGTAGTGCGCCAAATCTGTGGGTGAATTCTTTTTGCCGGAAGGGGTGACTTTCTCTCCGCTCTGCTTGTCCTGTATCAAGCACCACGGGGCTGTTGCTTCGAGCCTATGATGACCGAAAGCGGTTACGTGCATCGTTCTGAAGATGTCGGTTATCGGGTCCAACTTAGCGTCCCTCCGCTCTTGAAAGCCATAGTGTTCTTTGAGAGCTGTAAGAAACTGCACAGGTTTCTGCTCGAGACAAGTGCAGGTCAGGTAGAAGAGACCTCTACCATGATGGACATTTACCTTTCTTCGAGCATTACAACTCCGACGCTGCTTTTCATCGAGCCGCCCGCACCAGTTCGATTGAGAGGTGCAAAACCGCTCCGTTAAGGCCTAAGTTTGGACGAATAGACAAAAAATTCGGACTCCTGAGCAGTTATCGTCCATTGCCAAAGCATCTACTCTACTGTACGGAAAGCTATCGATCAACCGAAGGGAGTAACCATGGGAAAGCTTGAAGGCAAGGTTGCAGTCATCACGGGTGGGTCCGACGGCATGGCATTGGCGAGTGCCAAGCTGTTTGTTGAAGAGGGTGCCTACGTTTTCATCACGGGCCGGAAGCAGGAGGCGCTCGATAAGGCCGTCAACCGGATTGGCCGAAACGTGACCGGCGTGCGCGGTGACGCGGCCAATCTCGACGACCTTGACCGCCTGTTCGAGACGGTCAAGCGGGAAAAGGGCAAGATCGACGTGCTGTTCGCGAGCGCCGGCGTAGGCGAACCCGTACTGTTGGGCGAGATCACCGAACAGCACTTCGATAAGACCTTCGACCTGAACGTGCGCGGCACCCTCTTCACGGTGCAGAAAGCGTTGCCACTGTTCAACGATGGTGGATCAATCTTCATGACCGGGTCCAATGCTGCGGCGAAAGGTTTCCCTGGTTTCAGCGTGTATGCGGCGAGCAAGTTGGCGCTGCGCTCCTTTGCACGCACTTGGCTCAACGAACTGAAGGACAGAAAAATCCGCGTGAACCTGCTGGTTCCCGGTGCTATTGCCACAACAATGCAGGAAGCAGTTCTCACCAAGGAAGCAAAGCAGTATTTCGAGTCGCTCATCCCGAGGGGAACGATGGGTCAACCTCAGGAAGTCGCGACGGTCGCGCTGTTTCTTGCTTCCAACGATTCGAGCTTTGTGAACGGGCAGGAGTTGTTCGTCGACGGCGGAATGACGGCGATCTAACCTCCGCCGACCTCGGCTAGTGGCTGACCTCCCTGCCCCACGCAAAGTGTTTACCGCAGGACATGTACGGAAGGTAGAACAAAATTCGCTGTCCCCCGCCGTCGGAGGCTGGGAATCAAGATCGGACACGATCCGATCTATAGGAAATGGAGGGATTTCGATGACCGCACAAGAGAATGTCCAAATTGTGAAGGATTTTTTTAAAGCGATAGGCAGCTACAACGAGCACGATCTGCTGGCGTTGGTTACCCAAGATATTGAGTGGATCATTCCGGGCGAGGACTGGCCGCTGGCCGGCACATACCGAGGGCACGCGGAATTGGCGGCTGTGCTTAAGAAAGCGTCCAACGAGGTAGAAATGAAATACCCCAAGCCCCCCGAATTCGTGGCGCAGGGAGACCGGGTTCTGGTCATCGGCGTCGCTACGGGGAAAATCTACGCCACGAATAAGCCGTACAGGGACGAGTGGGTCTTCGACATTACCATTCGAGATGGCAAAATAGCGCACATCAAGGAGTACATCGACACGCAAGCACTGGCGCGGGCCTCCGAGACGGCCGCGAGCCCCAGGCTTTAACCCATCTGAAATTGTCGGATCTCGGTGAGTGCATTTTCGCCAGTGCACTTACTGAGACACGATAGCTACCGAGAAGTCGGACTCAAGTCCTGGTAAAAGCTGCGGGTTCAGTGGGTCGGTGCAACAGTTGCGCGAAGTTTACTCGCGGGGGTTTGAAAGCCCAAAGTTTTTCGCGGGCGCTGATTGAGCCGCCGCGCGATCTTGTCGAGTTGAGGTTGGGTGCGGCGCCACACCTCGGTCGGCTGGGCCTCGGAAAGTTGCACGTATCGCCCTTGCGCCATAAACATCACCTCGCAGAAAAGATTTATATCAGGTGATGTTGCATCGACCCATTGAGACCACCGCCCTTACCGGAGATGTGGATTTCAGGTCTCCCGGTAAAGGCGCCCTGGACATCCACCGGGTCGCGTTTGAGCGGTCACTCACGCTGGCGCCGGAGAAATGCGGCTCTGCCGCTGCGTTAGCGCGGTGTGGACACCTCGTCGCGCAGCAGGACCGCGTCGGATTCGTTATGAGAACGCAGCACCCCGAGATTTTTGCCATCCGGCGAGAACTGGAACGACGCGGTCCTATCGGACTTGAACTGAGTGATCTGGTGGCCGCCAGAGCCATCGAGCGGCTGTAACCACAGATTGTCCGTGCCGTTTTCGAGGATGGAATATATGACAGCCTGTCCATCCGGCGTGAATTGCGCTCCGGCCGAAACCCGTGGATCGGGACGTAGCATCCGTCGGGCAGGCTCGGGGCCCGCATTCAAGGGCACTAGAGCGATTTGATGCACGAGGACACCAGTTTGGCCGGTGGTAACGAATGCCAGAAACTTACCATCGGGCGAGATGCTGAATCCACCCTCGACGTACGCGCCAGCTAACGTCGTTCCCGGCACAATCTCCGATACGCCGCCATCAATGCTCACGCGCTTAATTTGAAGCGCCTGCGCATCTTCATAGAACACCCATTTCCCGTCCGGAGAGCATTTTGGCGCGACGTCCAGGAGGCCGTCGGTCAGTTGTTTGGGGGCTGAACCGTCGGCATTAATCCGAAAGATATTCGCTTTGTTGCTTCCGGCATGGCTAGCCCAGGTAAAGACAATGTAGCGCCCGTCTTGGCAGCTTGCCGGTTGAATGACTTGGGCGGCAGCGTCGCTCAGCAGCGTGGTCTTGGATGCGCCGTCGGTCGATATCCGTGTCAGAGCATCTGCACCACCGAAATAAAGGTTATCGTTGCCGGCCCAGTTAAAAGAAGTCGCGTCCTTGATCTGGGCCGGCGCGGCGGTTGGGGGATCCACTGCGAAACCGCCAGCAGGCAGCAAGTACAATGTTTGTGTATCTCTCTCCTGAACCGTCGCCAGTGTTTTTCCGTCCGCCGACACGGTAAGCGTCTGATAGCTATTTGTATCCCTGGTAATTGGGCGAAACTGACCGGCCGGTTCAGATATAAAGCCAAGCTGGCTGCGCGCAAGGCCCGTCGCATTCGCTTGATACGTCGCCAGCAGGCCGCGCGAGTCGGGCAGCCACGCCAAATCGCTCAACAACACGTTTTTGAACTGTGACCGTGTGATTATTTTTCCGGAGGGTACGTCCTGTATTTGAATCAGTCCCAGTGCCCCATCGGTGCCGGACGTTGCCGCGGCAACCTGTTTGCCGTTGGGAGACCAGACCACGGCGAACGGGAGCTCGGATACGGGGCCACCCGCGAAAGTCGATTCGCCGGTGCCGTCCGAATTGGACGTAACCAGTTGAAACTTTCCGGCGTCTGGATACATTCCGCGCAAAAAGATAAAACGCCGGCCATCCGGCGCGAAAGAGATCCGAGTATCGACGTTTTTCACGATCACCTGCGGCGTACCACCCAGCACCGGCGCGCGAAGCAGGTCGTGGCCCTCATCGAGTCTGTCCAGCGCGCGAAGAAAATAGATGTAGTCGCCGTCCGGAGAAAAAGCCAGGTTTTGGTAAACAGCATCGGCGGGCGCGATCACTTGCGTGTCGCTACTGGTAGGCACGTTTCGCAACCAGAGGCTCTGTTTACCATTCTCCTCCAGTACGCTGAGCAGATATTTCGCGTCTGGAGAAATCGCCGCCGCCACTGTCTTACCGTTGTTGGTGACTTGGGTGATCGTAAAATTTTCGAACGGCCGATGAGCTTTTCCGCTGAGAAATGAATAGAGTCCATAGCCTGCCGCCGCGATTAGCACCAGCACAATAAACGTGACGGCGGCCAAACCTAGTTTGTGCTGCTTCGCCGCTTCCACCACCGCCGAACTTTCCAGGGCGCGCGCGGTGGCTGAATCTTTCGGTGGCTCAGTCGGCCGCACCGGCATTTCCGGTTTAGGCTGCGCTCTAGCGATTCGTCCCGAATCTGTATCGCGCTTCAGCCGCTGCAAATCCGCGCGCAGATCCGACGCATGCTGATAACGCAGCCGCTGATCTTTCTCCAACGCCTTCTGGATGATGCGCTCCAATTCCTCCGGCAATACGGGATTGAGACGCGTGGGCTGCGGTGGCGCTTTGTGCAGGATGGCATCGAAAATGGCTGCCGACGTTGCGCCCGCGAACGGCAGCGCACCGGTGCCCATTTCGTAAAGCACTGCGCCGAAGGAAAAAAGGTCGGTACGCGCGTCCAGTTCTTCTCCCATCGCTTGTTCGGGAGACATATACAGCACCGTTCCCATTGCTGAACCGGGGCTGCTGAGCGCCTCCTCGCCCGTGACGGTCGGAAGAGCCGACGCCGTCATTCCCGGAAACACTCGGCCCGGCGAGAGAATCTTGGCGAGGCCGAAATCGAGCACCTTGGTTTGTCCGCTACGCGTGCAGAAAATATTGGCCGGTTTGATGTCGCGGTGAACGATGTCCTTGGCATGCGCGGCATCGAGCGCGCTCGCCATCTGGATGCCAACGTCGAGCAATTCATCGAGGGGCAGCGGTCTGGCGGCGATTCGATGCTTCAGCGTGACGCCGTCGAGAAATTCCATAGCGATAAAGGCGTCACCGCCTTGATCGTCAATCTCGTAAATGGTGCAAATGTTCGGATGATTTAGCGCCGAGGCTGCTTTGGCTTCGCGTTGGAAACGGCTAAGAGCTTGCCGATCCTTCGCTACGTCATCCGGCAGGAACTTCAGGGCCACAAAGCGGCCGAGCTTGATATCTTCAGCCTTGTAAACCACGCCCATACCGCCCCCACCGAGCCTTTCCACGATGCGGTAGTGCGAGACGGTGCGGCCGATCAGCGACTGCGAATCTGGCATGAGGCGCACATCTTAGGTCGCGGGGACGAATCAAGTCAACGAGAGGAGCCTGCGGCTAAGTCCTGGTTAACGCGGTTACCGGTGCGGTGACTGAAGCGGCGTGTGTGTACTTATGCGCCCTATACCCTCCGTGTTATCATGCATCGCCACTCTGTGTAGGCGCACCAAAGGCCGCACGGGCAGGAGGAGCGATTTATGCGCGACTCGTCACGCCGATCGTCAGCGCGAAACGCGGCCGCCCGCCCGGCGCCCTCCGCACCCGACCCACATTTTCTAATCGCGCTTTCTGCGATTAGAAATCGCCGCAACCCAATCAAAACAAAGGATCGGTATGTTTTCTAATCGGCCCTATTTTCGTATCTTTTCTACCCAATCGCACTTGACCCACATAATTTCCCCCGCCAAGTCCCTCCGCACGCCTTTGACTCTGCGGCGAGCTCGCCCCACGATCTTAGGGGGTCGGAGCTTTAGCTCCGACATAAACTCGGCGCGCAGCGCTTACCTCCACGTCGCGCGAATCGCGTCGCTTCCCAGACGCCGTTCGCGCATGCCGTTGCCTTTGTTTTTGCCGTGTGCACCTGCCCAAATTTCTAATCGACAATTTCCGAACAATCTCGCGCGATTAGAAACCCCACTTAACCCCATGAATCAAAAGGCCGACCATGAATTCTAATCGACAATTTTTACGGCCCCCAATTCCCTTTTCCTTCGCCCCCTCTTCGGCCCGGCAGCCGAAGTGTGGTGGAGCGCTGCAGCAATTGCGTCGAAACCGAGCGGCTCGCGAACGCGTCAATTCCCTTGCGGGTGCTTGTGTGGCCTGTCTGTGACAGAATTGTTACAATGAGAGTGTCTGGGAAGTCGCGGTGAAATCCGGCGGAAGATGCTGGGATTTGCAGTTCATCTTCGCGGTTAGGAAAATACACGAATGGCGGGACGGACGCTTTACGACAAGATTTGGCAGGCGCACATCGTGCGCGAAGAGCCGGGACAGCCGAGCCTCATATACATTGACCGGCATTTGATTCATGAGGGGACTTCTCCGCAGGCGTTTGCGGGGTTGAAGACGGCGGGGCGCAAGGTGCGCCGGCCGGAGCTGACCTTTGCGGTGATGGACCATTCGGTTTCGACCAAGAACCGGCTGCTGCCGGTGGTGGATGCGGACGCGCGCGGGCAGTTTGAAGCGCTGGAACGCAACTGCGCGGAGTCGGGCGTGCATTTGTTCGACATGCACAGCAAGAATCAGGGGATCGTGCACATCATCGGGCCGGAACTGGGAATCACGCAGCCGGGGCAGACGATTGTTTGCGGGGACAGCCACACTTCGACGCATGGCGCGTTTGGCGCGCTGGCGTTTGGAATCGGGACCAGCGAAATCGAGCACGTGTTAGCGACGCAGTGCCTGTCGCAGTTTGGTTCGAAGACGATGAAGGTGGATTTTCAGGGTAAGCGGCCGCGGGGCGTGACGTCGAAGGACATGATTCTGGCGGTGATTGGAAAAATCGGAATCGCCGGCGGAACGGGTTACGTTTTCGAATATACGGGCGAGGCGGTGCGCGGGCTTTCGATGGAAGCGCGCATGACCATGTGCAATATGTCGATCGAAGGCGGAGCGCGCGCGGGAATGGTCGCGCCGGACGAAACGACATTTAAATATTTGGAAGGCCGGCCGTTTGTGCCGCGCGGGAAAGAATTTCAGGAGCGCGTCGATTTCTGGAAGACGTTGCCGACGGACGCGGACGCGAAATACGACGACACACTGACGATACGCGCGAGCGAGCTGGCGCCGATGGTAACTTGGGGAACGAATCCGGGAATGGTCACGGAGGTTTCAAGCCGCGTTCCGGATCCGTCATCGTTCAAGGATGCGGTGGATCGCGAGGCGGCGACCCGGGCTTTGACCTACATGGATTTGAAGCCGGGAACGTTGATTGAAGATATTCCTCTGGACCGGGTGTTCATTGGATCGTGCACCAATTCGCGGCTGGAAGATTTGCGGCTGGCGGCGAAAGTGGTGGCGGGAAAGCATGTGTCGAAATCGCTGAAGCAGGCGCTGGTGGTGCCGGGTTCGCGGGCGGTGAAAGTCGAGGCAGAGGCGGAGGGTCTCGACAAGATTTTTGTGGCGGCGGGATTTGAATGGCGCGACGCGGGTTGCAGCATGTGCATCGGGATGAATGACGATGTGCTGCTGAGCGGCGAGCGATCAGCCAGTACGTCGAACCGGAATTTCGAAGGACGGCAGGGTAAGGGCTCGCGGACGCATCTGGTGAGTCCGATGATGGCGGCTGCGGCGGCGATTGAAGGGCACTTCGTGGATATACGCAAGTGGAGCGCGGCGGAGGGAGCCGAATAATGCAGCCGTTCATCAAGCATACGGGATTGGTGGCGCCGATCGATCGGGTAAATGTCGATACAGATCAGATGGTGCCGAAGCAATTTTTGAAGCTTCTGACGCGGGAAGGATTTGGGCGGGTTTTGTTTTACGACTGGCGATATTTGCCGGGAGAAAAACCGAATCCGGAGTTTGTTTTGAATTTTCCGCGGTATAAGGGCGCTTCGGTGTGTTTGGCGCGGGCGAATTTTGGATGCGGGTCGAGCCGCGAACATGCTCCGTGGGCCATTCTGGATTATGGGTTTCACGCGATTCTGGCGCCGAGCTATGCGGATATTTTCTATAACAACTGCTTCAAGAACGGAATTTTGCCGGTGACTTTGACCAACGAGCAGATTGATGAGTTATTTGCGCGGACGGAGAAGAACGTCGGGTACAGCGTTACCGTCGATTTGGAAAAGCAGGTGGTGACCGACGGCATGGGATTGAGTTACGCGTTCGAGATCGATCCGTTCCGCCGGGATTGTCTGCTGAGAGGCCTGGACGACATCGGGCTGACCCTGGTTCACGAATCGAAAATTTCCGCGTTCGAAGAGAAGAATCATCGGCATCCGAAGATGTACGAAGCCGTGGATGTGAAGCATCATTCGGATCAGCCGAATGCGGCGAGACATAACTGATGTAGCAGCCTGAGCGGCGCGAGCGGAAAAGCAGATCGCTCGCTGCGCTCGGGATGACACCCACGCAGTTCCCTTCCTCTTAGTTGTTGTTTAGTTCAGGTGAGCGCGGATTTCCGGTTCCGGAGATTCGGGCGCGATGGGCACCGACCCTTTCAGTTCGGCCAGCAAAATTCCAGCAAAAATTAATCCGGCTCCGAGCAGGATGCGCGGGCCGAGGTGTTCCCTGGCCACGATCCAGGAAGTGATCGCGGCAAAAACCGGTTCGAGGCTGATGAGGATCGCGGTGTGTGTGGGCGAGGTGTACTGCTGCGACCAAGTCTGGGCCGAGAACCCGAACGCGGTAGAACCGAGCGCGGTCACCAGCACCGCGATGATCAGAGTAGGACTCGAATGCCAGTGCGGCTGCTCGATGCGCGCGGCGGAGAGAAGTGGAACGGCAATGGTAGCGAGAACGGCGGTGGTTGCGACTTGGATGACGGCGAGCGCCCCAACGGAGTGACGTTCGACATAGCGGCTGATCACGATCATGTGCAGCGCGAACGCCACGGCGCAGCCGAAGACGATCGGATCTCCGCGGTTCAGGCCGCCGAGGCCCTCAGGCGGCACAGTGAGGAAGTACAGTCCCGCAAGCGCGGCCAGCGCACCGGCCCAAATCCAGTGGTTGACGCGGCGCTTGCTGAAAACGGCGAGGATCAGCGGGACGATGACGACGCTGGAGCCGGTGATGAAGGCGGCTTTGGAGGGCGTGGTGAATTGCAGGCCGGTGGTTTGGAAGGCGTAGCCAGCAAACATGAAAAAACCAATTTGAGCGCCGGCCCAGACTGCGGCGACGGTGAGTCCACGGAGCGCACGCCAGAAAAAAATCGACATGACCGCGGCGGCCAGGGCGAAACGGACGGCGATGTAGACGAAGACGGAGACGTCGGCGAGCGCGTCTTTGACGACGACGAAGGTGGCGCCCCAGATCAGCGCGGTGAAACCGAGGGCGAGATCGGCCTGGAGGCGTTTGCTGAAAAGTTTCTCGACCATGAACGAAAGAGTGTATGGGGCGCGTGGCGGGGAGACAAGGACTAGAAATTATTCTGGAACACGGGAGTCGCGAGGCGGATTGACGCGCGGCGGGAATTTGTAGTATTGAAACGAACTTATGAGACGAACATTAACCGCAAGCGTACTTAGCTTTCTGATTGTGGCTGCGCTGTTGGGGACGCCTTTGAGCTGGGCGGAGAGCAAGTGGGTCGAAGTGCGCAGCCCGAACTTTATCGTCGTGAGCAATGCGGGCGAGAAGCAGGCGCGCAAGACGGCGGTTCATTTCGAGCAGATTCGCGCGGTGTTCCAGCGGTCGCTGCAGGTGGCGAACCAGCACCCGACGCCAGTGATCACGATTCTGGCGGTGAAAGACGAAGGATCGATGAAGTCGCTGCTGCCGGAATATTGGACGAAGAACCATGCGCATCCGGCGGGAATTTTTATGGAACGCGAAAATCAGTCTTTTGCCGCGGTGCAGTTGAACCTGGAGGAAGACAATCCCTATCACGTAATTTTTCACGAGTATTACCACACGCTGACGCTGCCCTATTACCCGAATTTGCCCTTGTGGGTGGCGGAGGGGCTGGCGGATTTTTACGGCAACACGGTAATCAGCGATACCGACGTGGAAATGGGGAAACCGGACGCGAATCTAGTGGCGGAATTGCGGGAAAGCAGCCTGATCCCTCTCCCGGTGCTGTTCAAAGTGGATCACAACTCGCCGTATTACAACGAAACGAACAAGACTTCGATATTTTATGCGGAATCCTGGGCGCTGACGCATTACCTGATGATCGGGGACAAGGCTTCGCACCGAGCAATGATGGCCACGTATTTGAATGCGATTGCGGCCGGGGCCACGCCGGAGGAAGCCGGCGTAAAAGCGTTCGGCGACCTGAAGCGTTTGCAAAGCACGCTGGAGACTTACATTCGAAGCAATTCGTTTTACATGCTGAAGTCGGGAGCGCCGCCGGCGATTGCGGATTCAGATTTGCATGTGCGGGAGCTTTCCGAAGCGGAAGTGGAGGCCTATCGCGGCGGGTTTACCGCGGTGAGTGGGCGAGAGAAAGAAGCGATCGCGATGCTGGAAGGCGCGGTGAAAGCGGACCCGAAGCTGGCGATGGGCTATCGGTATCTTGGTTTCGCGGAGTACGTGGCTCAGCAGCCGAAGGAAGCGCTGGCGGATGATTCGCGGGCCATCGAACTGGACCCGAATAATGCGCTGACGTACTTTCAGCGGGCGCATTTGTACTTCCTTACCGGGACGGGCGATCGCGACAAGATTGTGGCGGATTTGCGGGCGGCGATTGCGGCGGATCCCAATTTTGCTCCGGCGTATGGGTTCCTGGCGATGTATCTCACCTCGAGCAGCGACACTCTGCCGGAAGCGTTTACGCTGGCGAAGAAGGCGATGAGTCTGCAGCCGGGAAATTCAACGTATCAGTCCGACATGGCGCAAGTGCTGGAGGCGATGCACCGGACGGCTGACGCGCAGAAAATGGCGAATGCGGCGAACACGAATGCGATTTCTCCGGAACAGAAGGCGCAGGCGTTAACAATATTGGCGCGGTTGGATCAGGAGCAGAAAATGGCCGCGGGCGGCGGCACGGCTGGGGTGCGGCCGGACGCTGAGGGGAAACGATTCACGGTGACGGCGGGCGCGGCGACGGCGGCGAAGCAAGCTAAGAGTGGGTCGACCTGGAGCGTGGAAGGAGACGTGAAGCAAGTTAGCTGCGCGGATAAAGAATTGACGATGACATTGACGACCAACGATAAGGTGATCACTTTGCACGCAAAAGACGAGACGCGGGTGCAGTTCGAGAAGGACGTGGCGTTCGATGCGGGAGTGCTGCAGCCTTGCACGGAGCTGGAGGGACATCATGTAGTGGTGATGTATGTGGCGGTGGATGGGCAGACCTACAGTGGAGAGATTCAATCGGTTGAGTTGATGAAGTGAGAGTGGCTGCGATGCGTCTGGCAGATATCTGAAGATTGAAACACAGAGGACACAGAGAAAGGATTGAGGGCACGGAGAGTTTTGGGCGAGTTTGGATTAGTGCTGGGTGGGTGCTTGGAGATTTCGGTAGGTGATGCGGCCGCCGGCGATGGTCATGGTGACCGGCAGGGTTAGCAATTCTGCGGGTGGGATGGCGTTTAGATTTTTTGGGAATACTACGATGTCGGCCAGCATGCCTGGCGCGATTTGGCCTTTGGTTTTTTCCTCGAATTCGGCGTAGGCCGAGCCTGTAGTGTAAGCAGCTAAACATTCATGCATGGTGAGTTTTTCTTGCGGTTGCCAGCCGCCGGCTGGGCCGCCTTGCGGAAGTTCGCGGGTGACGCAGGAGTAGATGCCGCGCAGCGGGTTAACGGATTCGACGGGAAAATCGGTGCCGAAGGCAAGGTGGATGCCATCTTTTTCCATGGTGCGCCAAGCGTAGGCACCTTTGACGCGATCGGGGCCGATGCGGTCGATGGCCCAGCGTTGATCGGTTAGGAGGTGTGAAGGCTGCATGGAGGCGATGACGTTCAGTTGGGCGAAGCGCGCGAAATCTTCGGGGGCGACGATCTGGGCGTGCTCGATGCGGTCGCGGCGGTCGCGCGGGCCGTTGGCGGCGAGGACGGCGGCGAAGGTATCGAGGGCGACGCGGTTGGTGCGGTCGCCGATGGCGTGGAAGGCGAATTGGAAGCCGGCGCGATCGCGTTCGATGGCGAGGGCGGTGAGTTTTTCGGGCGGGATGCGGAGAATGCCGGTGGAGCTGGGATCGTCGGAATAAGGAGCGAGCATGGCAGCGGTGCGGGCGCCGAGGGAGCCATCGACGATTTCTTTCAGCGCTCCGGTTTTTAGCCAGGCGCCGTCTGCACCGACCCCGGTGCCGCCTTCTTGGCGCATTTGCTCGAGGCGGGCTAGCGGGAGTTCGAAAGGCAACCAGGAGGTGATGCGGATATTCAATTTTCCGGCGCGCTGAATTTCTTGATAGATCTGAAAATTTTCCCAGCCGTAGTCGTCGTCATCCTTGGCAACGATTACTGAAAATTCCTGGACGGAGGTGACGCCGAATTGCGCGATGTAGTTGAAGAGCTTTTCGAAGATTTGGGCGCGCTTGGCGTGGGCGTAGGGCGGGATCAGATTGGTGACGAGGTTTCGGGCAGCGTCTTCATCGAGCATTCCGGTGGGTTCGCCGGTTTGCGGATCGCGTTCGATGCGTCCGCCGGGAGGATCGGGAGTCTTCGCGGTGATTTTCGCGATCTGCAGGGCTAGTGAATTGGCGACGGAGACGTGGCCGTCGATGCGTAGGGCGATGATGGGATTTTGGGTGGAGACGGCGTCGAGATCCTGGCGAGTAGGGAATCTTTTTTCGGCCCAGAGGGTGTGGTCCCAGCCTTCGACGGGAATCCATTCGCCGGAAGCGTATTCGGGGAGGCGGGCGCGAATGCGTTGCTGAAATTCGGCCAGGGATTTTGTTCCTTCGACGTCGACTTCGATTTTCGCGTAGGCGGCGTTGGCTAGGTGAAGGTGGGCGTCGTTGAAACCAGGCATGGCGAATTGGCCGTGGAGATCGAGGACGCGGGTATGAGGGCCGATAAATTTTTGGGCGTCGTCATTGGCGCCGGATGCGCTGGACGCAGGCGCATAAGAAACGGCGACGATTTGTTCGCCACGAATCGCGATCGCGTTGGCGAGCGGGTGCGCATCGTCCATGGTTTCGATGTTGGCGTTCGTGAGAATTAGATCGGCAGGAATTGGTGCAGGAGTTTTTTCGACGGCGTTCGGGCGCGCGAGGACTGCGGTGAGAACACATGGCAGGCATAGGAACGCGAGGAGAAGCGCCGTTTTACGGTGAGACATTTTATTGCTGCAGACCTGCGAGCAGGACGGTGGTGAGGAAGAGACGCTTCAGGCCGAGTTCCCTGCCGGCGGGGTCGTACCATTCTTCGAGAGTGTGCGAGCCGTTGGCTTTGCCGCCGCCACCGATCGAAATGGCGGGGATGCCGAGCGAGAGCGGAATGTTGGCGTCGGTGGAGCTGCGTTCGAGGCGTGAGCGCGTCCCGAGGAAACGATCGACGCTGCGCACGGAATCGAGTAGCGGAGAATTTTCGGGAAGCTTGCCGGAGGGGCGCAGGCCGAGCGAGCGAAAGCTGACTTGCAAAGCCGCGGCGGAATCGCGGGCGGAGCCGGCCATTTCTTCTTTGATGCCGGCTTCCATCGAGGCGCGCAGGGAGGATTCCATTTTGGTGACCTCGGTTTCGTCTTCAGAGCGCAGATCGACTTTGACGATGGCGCGGGCGGGAATGGAATTGACGGAAGTGCCGCCTTCGACGACGCCGAAATTGTAGGAGCTGCGCGGATCTTCGGGGACGGTGAGGCTGGAGAATTTCACGATGCCGCGGGCCAGCGCGGTGATGGGATTGGGCGCGCCAAAATCGGACCAGCTGTGGCCGCCAGGGCCGGTGATGGTGACTTCAAAGCGATGGGAGGCGATGCCCTGGGTGGTGATGTGTTCGGTGGAGGCTCCATCGACGGCGATGACGGCGGCGAGACGCGGGCGATAGGTTTCGATGAGCGTGCGAATGCCGCGGAGATTGCCTTCGCCTTCTTCGCCGACGTCGCCGGCGAAGACGATAGTTTTGTTGGTGCGGACGCGGCCTTCGGAGAGGGCGCGGGCGACGCCGATCAGCGCGGCGAGGCCGGCACCGTTATCCGCGATTCCGGGGCCGATCAGGCGATTGCCGTTTTTTTTGACGCGGACGTCGGTGCCGGCGGGGAAAACGGTGTCGAGATGCGCGGCTAGGAGGATGACGCTGTTGGCGTCGGCGCCGGGGCGTTCAGCGATGACGTTTCCGGTTTTGTCGATGGTGACTTTCAGGCCGAAGGATTCGAGGAGTTGCTGAAGATAGGCGGCGCGTTTGGCTTCGTTGAATTCGGGCGCAGGGATTTCGGAAAGGGCAATTTGTTGGGTGGTGACCCAGGCAACGTTTTTGTCGAGCCAAGCCAGGGCTTGCGCGCAGGTGGAATCGTCCGCGATTTTCTCGACGGATTCGGTGGCGGCGCGAGCGGAAAACGTGGCCATCACAAGAACGATACCGCAGATGTGGAGGAGTTTCACAGGTTTCTGAATTGAGTTTAGCGCGGAATGGCGGATTCGCGGCTGTAACGTCGGGCTTCAGGGGCTAAAGCCCCTGTCTTTTTTTCGTGGCTTTCGGCGGGACTGAAGTCCCGCCCTTCCTTTTGCGGATTGCTACGACTGTTGGAGCGGATCGATTCCCTCAGCGGCCGAAGCCGCTTTTTGTTGGGCCGCGATCGGCACGGCTAAAGGCGTGCCCTGACGAAAGGCGGACGTTTCCGGGCGTTGTCTTCGCGCGTGTGCGGGGCTTCGGGCGCGTGAAAAGCAGATCCCTCGCTGCGCTCGGGATGACACCACATTTTTAGTGAGGGCTCGAACGTGCACGACGGATTAAACCGCAGTGCGGGCGGCGCGCTTTGCGGCAATGGCGGCTAGTTTGTTGCGGGGGCGCGGGTGAGATTCAGGATTTCGGCGTCGGACATTACTCGTTCGGATTTTTTGGCGGCGGCGAAGATGCGGTCGACGGTTTCGTCGGAGGCGGGAAGGCCGCGTTTTTCTAGCCAGTAGATTACGTTGGAGCGGCCGCTTAGGGGGCCGATCTCGATGATCTGGTCGAGGCCGAAAAGGTGGGAGGGGACGCCGCTGTAAATGGCGTTGGCTAGCTCGTGGTCGTCTTTTTTGTAGGCTTTGACGATGGCGGCGGCGTGGACTCCGGTGGCGGTACGGAACGCGTCGCGGCCGACAACTGGATAATTTGGCGGGATGGGAGTGTGCGTGGCTTTGGAGACGGCTTCGGAATATTTTTTGAGTTGGGAGAGGTCGTGGTCGATCAGGCCGAAGAGTTTGAGATTGACCAGCATTAATTCCATGGGCGTATTGCCGACGCGTTCGCCTAAAGCTAGAGCGGCGGCGTGAACTTGATCGGCTCCGGCGGCGACGGCGGCCAGCGAATTGGCTACTGCCAGGCCGCGGTCGTTGTGACCGTGCCAATCGACGCGAATTTTCTGGCCGGAGGGTTTTACGACTTGGTCGAGGGCGAATTTGATCAGGTTGAAGGCGCCTTGGGGAGTGGCGTGGCCGACCGTATCGCAGAGGACGATGGCGCGGGCTCCGGCGCGGATGGCGGTCGTATATAAGGTTACGACGGTGGCGGGGTCGGTGCGCATCGTGTCTTCGGTGACGTACATGACGGGAAGACCGGCGTCGACGGCGAATTTTACGGCGTCTTCGGTGGTGCGTTGGAGATGATCGACGGTCCAGTCTTCGACCAGGCGGCGAATGGGGCTGGAGCCGAGGAAAGTGGCGGCTTCGATGGGCAGGCCAACTTTTTCAGAAATTTCGATGATGGGGCGGATGTCGTTTTTGTGGGTGCGGGCGGCGGCGTTGGGGCGGATTTTTAACTTGGCGGAGACGATTTCGCGGGCGAGGGCTTCGGTATCGGCGTAGGCGCGCGGGCCGGCTCCGGGCAGGCCGATGTTTACGGTGGCGATGCCGAGAGATTCCATGAGGTGCAGGATTTCGATCTTTTCGGCAATGGAAGGGTCGTGGACGGAGGGATTTTGGAGGCCGTCGCGGAGGGTTTCGTCGTTGAGAGCGACGACGCGGTGGGCGGGGATTTCGGCGCCGGTGAAAAGATTCCAGTCGTGGATGAGATCGTGTTTCATGCGTTGAAATTCGATTTTTGCATTTTGTAGAGGTGATGGGAACTTAGAAATTCACTAAGGGTCGGGCCCCGGGCGTGGTTTGTCCCGATCTGAATGTACAATTTTCTTGACATATTGTATTGATTACTTTACTTTGTGTCTTGTAACTTTGTCACACGGAGACCCAGTTCATGTCCTTTCGCGAAAAGATGGCTTGGATATCAGTGGTATCGGTTCTGGGGATTTACGGCTACTACTTCTGGTCGCTGATGCGAACCGGGTCGTTTACCGGGGACGTGCGGTTCGGCGGACTGGTGGGCACCGTCATTGCCCTAATCGTGGTGCAAGTTGTCTTGGCGATCGCAGTGGCGATCTTCGGGCCCAAGGAAGCGGAGGTGCCGCGCGACGAGCGCGACAAGTTAATCGGACTGCGAGCCACACAGGTCGCTTACGTTTTGCTGGTCTCGTGCATCGCGTGCGCCTGTTTTGTGCCGCCGTTCGTGCCGGCGATTCGGTTCAATGCAAACAGCCTGCTGCTGGTTCTGGTGGTCGCGGAACTGGCGCGGTCCGGAAGCGAGATTTTTCAATACCGGCGGGGTGCGTGAGGTGGGCGCGATCCGAAATGAAATCCGGCGGCTGCGATTTGAGCATGGAGAGATGACTCAACAACAATTGGCGGAGAAGATTGACCTGACGCGCCAGACCGTAAATGCGATCGAGCTGGGGAAATACTCTCCTTCCCTGGAAGCCGCGTTTCGAATTGCGGCGGTGTTTGGGCAGCCGCTCGAAAGCGTGTTTCATTATTCCGCGGATGAGTAGCTAGATGCGGTGGCGGCGGAAGACCAGGCCGCGGGCGCCGTCTTTTTTGGTTGCAGCTCGCATGCGTTGGGCCCAGGTGGGCGCGAAAAGAGTTTCCATGAAAGCGGCGGCGCCGGCGGCGAGTTCGGCGGTGTAGCCGAACCACCAGGATTTTGGGACGCGCGGGAGAAGATCTTCGTCGACGTATTTGGTTTGAACCATTTCGAGCAGACCGAGGCGGGAATGACTGCGACCCCAACCGCTATCGCGCGGGCCACCGTGCGGAGCTTCGGTAATGCCGTAATAACTGGCGACATCATTAATCATGACAGTGCCGGCAGAAAGGCGGGAGGCAACTTCCCTGCCTTTGCGTTTGCTGGCGGTCCAGACGCTGGCGCTTAGGGCGAAACGCGAATCGTTGGCCAAGGCGACGGCTTCGTCGACGGATTTCACCATTTGAATGGCGATGACCGGGCCGAAGGTTTCTTCGCGCATTAAATCCATGGAGTGGTCGACGATGGCGACGACCGCCGGCTCGAGAAAATTTGCGCCGAGGTCTGGGCGACGGACGCCTCCGGTGAGAATGCGGGCACCGCGGGTGGTGGCTTCGGCGAGCTGCTGCTCGACTTTTTCTAGTTGGTCGAGGCGAATCATCGGGCCGATTTCGATTTCGGGATTGGTCGCGGGGCCGAGGCGAAGTTTTTTGGTCTTCTCGACGCAGAGTTTGGTGAATTGGTCGGCGACGGGAGCTTCGACGTAAATGCGTTCGACGGAGATGCAGGTTTCGCCGCAATTCATGAAGCCGCCCCAGACGGCGGCGCTGGAGGCGATGTCGAGATCGGCATCGGCGAGGACGAGCATGGCGTCTTTGCCGCCGAGTTCGAGCGCGGAAGGAATGAGTTTGCGGGCGCAGGCTTCGGCGATGCGTTGGCCGGTGGAGACGCTGCCGGTGAAAAAGACTTTGTCGGGGCCGGCTTCGATTAAGGCGGCGCCGAGGTCGCCGCGGCCTTGGACGACTTGGACGAGGCCGTCGGGAATTTTTGCTTCGGCGCAGAGTTCGGCGACGAGGGCGCCGGACCAGGGAGTTAGTTCTGAGGGCTTGAGAATTACGGCGTTGCCGGCAACTAGCGCGGGGATAACTTGGGCCATCGGGATGGAGAACGGGTAATTCCATGGGGAGATCACGACGACGACGCCTAGCGGGCTGAATTCGAGCCAGCCGGATTTGGCTTTCATGGCGAGGTTGTGATGTGGGATTTTTTCGGGTTTGAGCCAGGACGGGGCGCGTTTGGAGAGGAAGTCGGCGGTGTCGAGGGCGAGGAGGACTTCCGCGAAGATGGCTTCGACGCGGGGCTTGCCGGCTTCGCGGGAGATTACGTCGGCGATTTTTTCGCGGTTGGAGAAGATGGCGTTACGGAGATTTTTTAGTGCGAGGCAGCGGGATTTGAGTGGTTGATTCGCCCAATTTTTTTGGGCGAGACGGGCGGTTTCGAAAATTCCGGGGAGTTGGGAGACGGGAGTGGATCTGAAGGTGGCGTTGACTTCCTGGGTGGCGGGATTTAGGGAGTCGATGGATTCGGGGAGGATCGACGGGGGCGGCATTGTTTGGTGATTGTAGCTGAAGCGGAGGCAAAAGATTTAACACAGAGGACACAGAGAAAGACTGAGGGCACGGAGCGAATGCGAGTCATTTTTGTCGGCGGGGCACGAAGGAGATCCTTCGGCGCATAAATCGCGCTTCAGGATGACGGCCAAGTACGGCTTGGGCGGAAGGACAAGGCGGCCAGGAGAAGCGGATTGGTTGAAAGACGGTCGAAGAAGATTGATGCGGAGCGAAATTTTACGGCTTGGCGCGTTGCCGTTGGGCGGCGTTGGCTAGGGAGTCGGTGGGATCGGGGTATTCGATATTCATCAGGTAGAGGCCGTCGGGGGGGACGGTGGGGCCGCTGCGGCTGCGGTCTTTGGCTTCGAAAAGTTTGGGGATGTCGCTTGGGGCGAGCTTGCCGCGGCCGACTTCCATTAGGGTGCCAACCATTTTGCGGACCATGTAACGGAGGAAAGATTTGCCGCGGACGATGTATTCGATTTCGTTTTTGCCGATTTCGCGGCGGAATTCGGAGGAGTGGATCATGCGGACCATGTCGCGCTCCTGATCGTCTTCTTCGGAGCCGGTGGAGGCGGCAAAGGTGGTGAAGTCGTGTTCGCCGGTGAATTCGGCGGAGGCGGCGTCCATGGCGGTTTCGTCGAGCGGCCAGGGGTAGAAAAACACGTGGCGGTAGTCGAAGGGGAGCAGGACGGGGCCGCGGGAGATGCGGTAGCGATAGGTTTTGGCTTGGGCGAGCCAGCGGGAGTGAAAGGTTTGGCTAACTTCTTCGGCGGAGACGATGCGGATGGAATGCGGGAGCATGGCGTTCATGCCGTTTTGAAATTCGGCGGCTTCGAGATTGGAATGAGTTTTGAAGTGGGCGACTTGGCCGAGGGCGTGAACTCCGGCGTCGGTGCGGCTGGCGCCGTGAATGGTGATGCGTTCCTGGGCGATTTTTTGCAGGGCGTCTTCGAGGGCGCCTTGGATGGTGGGGAGTTTGGGCTGGAATTGCCAGCCGTGGAATTCGGAGCCGTCGTAGGCGATGGTGAGTTTGATGTTTTGCATTTTGGTGCGGGGGGATTATCGCATGAGAGGCGGCGTGGCTTCAGGGGCTAAAGCCCCTGAGTCTTGTGAGTTTTTTCGGCGGGGCTGAAGCCCCGCCCTTCCGGATCGATTGTGGCGCACGATTAATTGGCTGGGATTGGGGGATCTAAACCCGCACCCTTTGCTGCGAAACGCAAAGAGTGCGGCACCCGGAAAAAATTTAGTGCTGGGCGCGCTGGAAGCGGGAGCCGGGGCGGCTGGCGGTGTCGCCGGCGCGGCATTGGGGACATTCGTCGGGTTCGTAGCTGGGGACGTCGAGTTCCAAGAGGGCTTTGGCCGGGACGTTGAGTTCCAGGCGGCCGCCGCTGCGGTCGATGATGGCGCCGGAGGCTACGGCCAGTCCGCCTTCTTGTTCGACGACGCCGATGGTTTCGCGGGTGGAGCCGCCGGTGGTCCAGACATCTTCGATGACTAGAGTTTTTTCGCCGGGTTTTAATTCGAAGCCGCGACGCAGGGCCATTTGGCCGGAGCGGTCGCGTTCGACGAAGATGGCGCGGACGCCTAGGCCTCGAGCGACTTCGTGGCCGATGATGAGGCCGCCGAGCGCTGGCGAGACGACGCACGAAACCTGGTGATCTTTAAACATGGCGGCGATGGCGCTGCCGAGTTTTTCGGCGTGCTGCGGGTGTTGGAGGACGAGCGCGCATTGAATGTAGGTGGCGCTGTGGCGGCCGCTGGATAGTTCGAAATGTCCGGTGCGGATGGCGCCGACGGATTCGAGAAGCTTTAGGATTTCGTCGCGAGTCATAAGTAGTGCCTGTGTTCCCTTCTGATTGCGGCCTGCGAAAGTGCGCGAGCAGGCAGCGGTTCGCGTAGCGTAATGGCGCAGGCGAAATGTGTCAATGGGTGCGGGTCGCGTTCGCGGCCGATGCGCTGGAGATACGAGAGTACAATGCGGGCGGATTTTAAGATTTTCGAGGCGCGACGAGGGGAGAGCCGGGCGATGAGATTTTGGTTGGGGATGCTGGGAGTGGCGGCGGCTTTGTTTTCGTTGGGAACGACTCGGGCGGTTCGAGGGCACGATTCCCTTCCGGTGCGCGAGCAGCGCGCGGTGGCAGGCGCGGCGCAGTCCGATGACGCGACGAGTGCGGCGGTGGACGCTTATGTGGAGAAGCAGATGAAGGCGCAGGAAACCCCCGGGTTGGCATTGGCTGTGGTGCGTGATGGGCAGCTGATCAAGGCGCAGGGTTATGGACTGGCGAACATTGAGTTGGATGTGCGGGTGAAGCCGGAGACGATTTTTCAGACAGGGTCGGTGGGTAAACAATTTACTTCGGCGGCAGTGATGATGCTGGTGGAAGAAGGCAAAATCGGGCTGGACGACAGGATTTCGAAATATCTTCCGGGGACGCCGGCGAAATGGGCGAGGGTGACGGTTCGGAACTTGCTGACGCACACTTCGGGAATCGCCGACTACGCGGCCGAGGCCAACCCAAAACCTGGAGGGGTGATCGACCTGCACAAGGGCTACACGGAAGAGCAGCTGTTTCAGAGATTCGCTACGCTGCCGATGGATTTCAATCCGGGAGAAAAGTGGTCGTACAGCAACACAGGGTACGTGCTGCTGGGAATTATCATTCACAAGGTTACGGGCGAGTTTTACGGAGATTTTCTGCAGGAGCGGATTTTTCGGCCGCTGGGGATGACGGCGACGAGGATTATCAGCGAGGCGGACATTATTCCGAACCGGGCGGCGGGTTACGAGATCGTCGATGGAAAAATTCAAAATCAGAAATGGGTTTCGCCTACGTTGAATACGACGGCGGATGGGGCGTTGTACACGAACGTGCTGGATATGGCGAAGTGGGACGAGGCGCTTTACGCGGGAAAGTTGCTGAAGAAATCGAGTTACGACTTGATGTGGACGCCGGTGACGCTGGCTGGCGGCAAAAATTACGGGTATGGATTCGGGTGGGACATTACGGAGGCAAACGGGCACCGGTTGATCGAGCATGGCGGGGCGTGGCAGGGATTCAGAACTCAGATTTCGCGGTACGTCGACGACCGGCTAACGGTGATTGTGCTCGCGAACCTGGATGAGGCCAGCCCGGAAGAGACCGCTCATGGAGTGGCAGCGATTTATGTGCCGGGGGTAAGTCCGACGGCCGCGAAGGCGATCGAAGATCGAGAGCCGGAGGTTACGGCGCTGGTGCAACGCACGCTGGCGGATTTAGCGGCGGGCAAGGTGAACCTTGAATCATTCAGCGCGAGCGAGCGGGAAAAGTGGACTCCGGCTCGGACGGCGGGGTTTAGCGAGATGGTGAAGGAACTCGGCACGCTGCAGACATTGAAATTGATCGGGCGCGAGCAGGAAGGAAAATTGCGGGCGTTAAATTACGTGGCGACGTTTTCTCAGTCCGTCGTCATGGTGACGTTGTGGATCGATGCGGATGGAAAGATTGATGCGTTACGGGTTCACAAGTGAAAGCTAGTACGCGGAGGAGCCTTCCTGTTCGAGGGTGATGTGGCCGATGCCGCCGCTGACGTTGACGTAGATGGTGGCGGGGGATTTGCCTACGGCATCGTTGGAGTAATCGTCGTTATCCTGGTGGAGGCCGCCGGCGCTGACGCTACCGAGGCCGTCGCTGGTGTGGACGCGGACGCCGACTTCGCGCGGGAGGTGGAGAACGGCGGAGCCGATGCCGCCGTGAATATCGACATGCAGATCGGATTTGCGGGCGCCGGCGAGATTGAGATACGAGGTGGCCGACGCCGAGTTTTAGGTCAGCGTTGGTGACGGCGATGCCGCGCAGGTCGAGATTGGCTTTTCCGGCGCCGATATCTGCGGTGAAGTCGAGAGGAACGGCATCGGCGAAACGCAGGCGCCAATCGTTGCCCGGGCTGGCGAGATGCAGGTGACTGGAATTTTCCTGAGCGATATCGAGGATGCCTTCGTCGTGAGTGACGGAGTAGGTGGCGGCGGGCTTTCCATCGCGTTCGCGATATTTAAAATTTGCGTCGAGCAGGCTGGGGGCGCCTCCGGCGAGATCGAGAATGCCGGAAGGAATGGTGATGGTGGCGTTGACGGTTTTCGCGTTTTGCAGGTCGATGGATTGTGAGGCTTCGACAATTTTGACGCGGCCGTGGCCACCGAGGACAGCGAAAACGACGAAACCAACGATGACCAGCATGGCGATGCCCAGGCCGAGGTTGTTATTTTCGCGGTTGGCCGTTGAACCGTCGGCGGGAGCTTTATCGCGGAAGCGGAAGGCATCGAAAATTTTGCCGAGGCCGATCACGATGAGGATGACCGGCC
The DNA here is from genome assembly GCA_963847695.1 of uncultured Acidobacteriota bacterium. Taxonomy (GTDB): domain Bacteria; phylum Acidobacteriota; class Terriglobia; order Acidiferrales; family UBA7541; genus Palsa-295. Next base: position 37,760 of record CAWKAX010000011.1, read on the forward strand.
AATAGCGCATGGCGACGGACCAGACGTCGAGATCGGGATGTAAATTGGCGATGAGAAAAATGATGCCGACGGTGACGACGATGAGGCCGCCGGCGATCGATGGGCCGTGGCGATCTTCACGATTGGCCATGCGTGGCTCCCTGCCCTATGGTACGCAGGGGCGGGCGAAAAGTTACAGCATACAACGGAGACGGTATTAGGTTTTTTGCGACTGCGCGAAGCATGGCGGTTTTGGAAGCGACGGCGAAGCGCTTTTGGAGCGCTCGAGAGAACGGATAGGCCAATCGCGCCAAGGTTCCCGGGCGAGAGAGCGCGTAGATGTCGTACCAAACCGATTGATCCATGGAATCGAATTCGACGGTGAAGCGCTCTTCGCCGATTTCTGCATGACCGGGCAGGGTGCCGTAGGCGAATCCGTATTTTTCGATGGGGACGTGGTCTTCGACAACGTACGCGATCCGGCAGGCGTTCATCGACCAGAAGCCGAGATGCGATGCAAGAACGGCGACGGTAACACCCGGTTCGACGCGGGACTCGGGCCAGCACAACTGAAGCCAGGGCATATCAAACATTTTCCATTGATTGATGGCGTCGCTTGGCGCGCTGAAACGTTTCGGCGCCTTGGCCCAGCTGGATTCGGTTGTGATCTACGGTGTAGCCGTTTGGCGCCGTTTCAGCCGTGACATTCCGACTTCGGGGTATGAGAATTTCTTGGGCTGCTGAAGGGCGATGAATTTAGCGATGTCATTCGCAGCTGGGTTTTGAAAGACAGAACATGAAGGCTCTTCGTCACCAGCAGTATCACAGGAATCGCGTTGAATCGACATCGCCGAGGTTCGTGGCGAAATTGACAGTGGGCGGCGGGTCGGATATTCTTGGTGATTCGAAATAGACCACGAAGGAGTATTGAATGGCTCAGGGTGCGGCGGTAAAGCATAAGAAGAAGACGAAATCGGTATTGAAGAACATCCGGCAGACGGAACGGCGCGCGGCGGTGAACCGGATGAACCGGACGCAGGTGCGCACGTCGGTGAGGAAGATGCGTGCGGCATTGACGTCTGGCGACGCGGCCGCAGCGGAAAAGCTGGCATCGGCGACATTTTCGGATTTGGATAAGGCGATTCGGAAGCGGACGCTGTCGGAGAATACGGCGAACCGGTATAAGTCGCGTTTGACTTTGGCTTTGAATGCGTTGAAGGCGAAGAAGAAGGCGTAACGCGCGGTTTGATTTTTGGGTTTTAGAGGCGCCCCGGTTTTTTTCGGGGCGCTTTTTTTTTGATTGGGGCGCTCCGCAGCTAGCGGCCCGGGCAAGAAGGAGATCCTTCGTCGCGAAATCCGCTCCTCAGGATGACGGCCAAGTGCGGTTTGGGAGGTAGGGTTGGACGGCTAGGAGAAGCGGATCGTGGGTCGTCGTGCTGTTCTGGCAGAGATTTCAACACAGAGAGCGCAGAGAAAAGGTGCGAGCGCACGGAGACGACGTGCTGGACGGGAGCGATGTTAGCGGGAGGCGGCGTGGGTCGCGGTGTTGGTTAGGGTGGCGATTAGGAATTCCATGGTGGCGCGTTTGTCGGGGTTGGAGGATTTGAGGCGGCTGTCGGTTTCGGCCAGGGCTACGAGGCCGGCTAAGAGATTTTCTTTGGACATGCGATGGGCGTTGCGGATGGCGGCTTCGGCGGCGTCGGGGCGCATGCCCAGGGGGCGGGCGGCTTGGAATCCGCGCATGGTTACGGGGAGATCGCGGGCTTCGATGAGTTTGCGGTACATCCAGGAGAGGACGCCAACCAGGGCGACGGGTTCTTCGCCTTCGCGAAGAAGATTGTCGAGAAATTGGAGGGCGTGATCGCGGCGGCGGCTGGCGATCATGTCGGCTAATTCCCAGACGGTATTTTTTCGGGCGTTGGGGACGAGTTCGCGGACGTCGGCGGCGGTGATTTTTCCGCGGCCTTGGACGAAGAGAGAGAGTTTCTGGAGTTCCATGCGCATCAGGGCGGGTTCGCGATTGGTGATATCGGCGAGAAGAGTTGGCGGCGAGCGGTTCGATTTCGGCGCCGAGTTCTTTGGCCATTTGGGCGGCGAACTGCGGGGCTTGGTCGCCGATGGTGAGTTCGACGATGAGCGCTTTCTCGTTGAGAATTTTGTAGAGGCGCTGGCGTTTATCGAGTTTGGGAACTTCAAAAAGCAGAACGGAGAAAGGCGCGGGCGAATCGAGATACTCGGTGAAGGCTTTTAGAGTTTCCTTGCGCGGATCGTCGCTGTCTTCGGAGTCGTCGTCTTCGCCAGCGTCATCGTCGTCGCGTTTTTTGACTTCGATGGTTTCGGCGCCGTCGATGATGACGACTTGAAGTTGGGCTAGCATTGGGAGAGTCTGGGCGCGCTGGAAGAGTTCCTCCCAGTCGGCTCCCTGGACGGAGATGCGGGCGAGCGCCCAATCGCGGACGGCGTCCGGAACGTAGGCGCTAATGATTCCGTTGCGACACATATCGCGAAGATAGGGATCGGTGCCGAGCAGCACGATGGCGGGGATCGGTTTGCCTTTGGCCAGGCGTTCGATGAGCTGAGTGGGAGAGGATTCGGGCATCAGAATTTCTCGGTGACGTTGGAGACGAGTTGCGCGGCGAAATCGCGGGCCATGCGTTCGATGGCCGGGTCTTGCTCTTCGAAGAAACTCTGCACGTCGGAAGATATCTGGTACTCATCGCGGAAAACCATGTCGTCATTTTCGTAGACGGTCTTTTCGCCTTGCTTGTCGACTAAGACCACTTTCGTGTGAATGGTGACGAGTGAGGTGGTGACTTGACCCGTTGTGGCGTCAAAAAGCATGGGCGCGGTTTCGATGGAGAGGACTTCGCCGGTGAGGACTGCGTCGGCATTTTCTGGGTCTTGGACGATACGATATTTGGTGCGCTGGAGAAATTGGCGAATGACGGCTTCGGTGAAGCGCTGCTCGATGCGGTAGCGGGTGGTGTCGTTCTTAAATGCCGGGATGGCGATGGTTTTCCATCCCGACGGAAGGTTAGGGGCGCGTCCGGCGACGTGGTATCCGCAGGCGGAGAGGAACATGGCCGCGAAGGCTATCGCCGCGGCGAGGCTCAGTGCGGAATTTTTATTGCACCGGCGTTTGGGCAACGAGTTCCTCGGCGATGCGGACGGCGTTTACGGCTGAGAGCCGGAGATTATCGGCGACGCCCCAGATCCAAAAACCATTCGGGACGTTAGGATCGGATTCGATGCGGGCGAGATGAATTTCGTTTTCTCCGGCGACGCTGACGTTAGTGGGCGGAGGATCGCCGGCGGCTGAGATGCGCGCGCCGACGGCAGCGAAGGCTGTTTCGAGTTGTTCGGTCGCGGGCTTGTTCGAAAATTCGGCGTAGGCGGCGAAGGCGTAGCCGTAGAAAACAGGCGCTTGGACGAGTTGGATTGCGGGCGGGTGAGCGCGTTCGCCGGCGTAGTGGGCGACGTCGCGGGCGATCGAGGTACGTACGTCTTGAAATGTGGGCTTGGATTCTTCGCCGTATCCGGCGAGGAGATTGAAAGCGACTTGGGCGTCGAAAATTCCTTGGGCGATAGGGCGAAAGGAAAGCAGGCTGGTCGTTTGGCTTTCGAGTTCGTCGACGGCGAGCTGATCGCGTTCGGAAACTGGAGGAAACAGCATCGCGACGGTACGCAGCGGTGAAAATTTTGCGAGGGCTGCGGCTATGGTGCAGCCAATGATGACTCCGGAGCCGGGCGAGGAAAATGGCGCGGGCAGCTTTGGCGCGTTTGATTTTGCGGCGGTGGATGCCGGGGCTGCAAGATTAATTCCCGGGCGCGGAAGAAAGACCGTGGCTATGGCCGGGATCGAGATGGTGGCTTCGGGCGATGAGGCCAGGACGCCGGTGAGATCGATGACGGTGGCGCCGGAGCTTTGCGCTCGCCGCCAATTTTCTTCGGTGTCGCGCTGCGAGCCGGCGAAGAAAACGAAGCGGGCGTCTTCGAAAGCGGCTTCGGTGAGTTCGCGAATGAAAGCGGGCTCGCCGCCGGCTTCGGTGAGGGTACCGACGGCGGAAGGTTCATCGAGCAAGACAATGTCGCCGGCGGGAAAATTGCGTTCTTCGAGGACGAGTTTTACCTCTTTACCCCGGAGCGAAGAAGCGCCGACGATGGCGACGCGATTGGATTGATTACGGCTGGCAGACATGAATTAAGCGGGCCGCGACCGCAGACGGAAATGGCGGAAGATCTGCATGATCGGTCCGTGCAAGGTATAGCAGGCGGTGATGACGAAAAGCATGATGTGGGCGAAGAAAACGAGCGAGGCCAGCAGCACTCCGAGAAAAATTACGGCGAGCGACGGTTGCTTGCGGGTCCAGGGAATATCCTTGAAGCTGAAAAAGCGCAGGGTGCTGGACATTAGTACGCTGAGCGCGATCATCAAGGCCAGCCACAGCAGCGAGACGCGAACGTCCTGAATGGGCATACCGTGAAAATAAAAAACGGTAGCGGCGAGCATGCCGGCGGCGGCCGGTGTGGGCATGCCGACGAAATATTTGTTGCCGCCGGGCGCCATGCCTTGGATGTTGAAACGCGCCAAACGCCAGGCGCAGCTGGCGACGAAAATAAAACCTACCAGCCAGCCGAGCTGAGTGAGATGCATCGATTCGGGAGCGTTGGCCGCAGCCATGGCGCGAATGCCCCAGGCGTAGGCGAGAGACGCAGGCGCCAAACCGAAGCTGACGATATCCGCGAGCGAATCGAATTCCCTGCCGAAGTCACTTTCAGTGCCCATCCAGCGCGCGATCCGGCCGTCCATGGAATCAAAAACGTAGGCGAGGCCGATGGCGGCGGCGGCATGTTCGAAATCCTGGATGCGTCCTTCGAGAGTGGCGAGAATCGCATAGTAGCCGCAGAGCATATTGGCGACGGTGAAAGCGCTGGGGATGATGTAGACGCCGCGACGAAGTTTCGAATTGCGGAGCGCACGAGGAACGACGCGTTCGTGCTCCTGAGCGATGGGGTTTACGCCGTTTAGTTCCATTTCGCTAATATGCTCTCGCCGCCTTTCACTTTTTCACCGCGCTTCACGGCTACTTCCGTATTCAAAGGCAACCAGACATCGACGCGAGAACCGAACCGAATGAGGCCGACAAGTTCGCCGAGCGCCACGGTTTCGCCCTCTTCTTTCCAGCATATCACGCGACGCGCGATGGCTCCGGCGATTTGTTTGAAGACGATGGTGCCGCGGGTGGTGTGAAGGTAAATGATATTTTGTTCGTTTTCGACGGAAGCGGCGGAGCGAAAGGCGGCGTAAAACTTTCCGGGGCGATAAACGACGTCGGCAATACGTCCGGCGGCGGGGGCGCGCTGGACGTGAACGTCCCAGACAGCGAGAAAGATGGTGACGCGGTGGCCCATGACGGAGTCCAGCATTTCATCGACGATTTCGACGATGTGGCCATCGGCGGGCGAGACGATCAGCTGCGGATCAGTGGGAATATTGCGATGAGGATTGCGGAAAAAATAAAAAACAAAAAGGCCGAGAAAAATGAGGATGCCGGCGGGCCATTTCCAGCCGGGGATGAGGCAGAGAGCGCCGGCGACGAGCGGCGGGAGAGCGAACTTATAGGCGTCTTTAACCATGAGATGGAGTCGGGGTCCTTGTTGTTCGTTTCAATGCTGTCGGGTCGGGCGGCGGATCCAGGATTCAGGCCGCGCGCGAAACGCAGCTGCGCTGAGCCAAAAGAAACATCGAGATGCACTTCTATTGTACGACAGAAGAGAGCGGGCCCGTCGGAGGTTTGGTGGCGCAAAATTCTAGTGATCGCCGAAGCCGTTGCCGTGCTGATGGCGGGCGACGATCAGAGCCATCATATCTTTCAGGTAGAGCTTGAATCGCTTCAAGGCTACCTCTTCATCCATGTCTTCCACTTTCCAGTAGGACTTGCGGAGGAGTTGCTGGAGTTTGGATTCGCAGCGGGAGTGTTCTTCGCAGAGGTTGCGGTATTCCTGGTCCGATTCCATCAATGTCCGGCGAATGTCCTGCGAGATTTCAGGCATCGTTCACCTCCAGGTCGAGATTGGGGCCATGCTAGGGGAAGGAATATCACGGCAGGGCTGTGGAAGCCAAGGGGCAAGAAACTGTAGACGGGAGGCGCGGACGGGTCGGCGGGCGGCGTGGATTTTTAGGTCAGCCGAAGAGTTAGGAGGAGGGCGTCGTCGTTGGGGGCGTTGTAATAATTGCGGCGGCGGCCGACGATTTGAAATTTGTGGTGCTCGTAGAAATGCAGGGCGGTCTGGTTGGCGCTGCGAACTTCGAGGATGGCCTGTTCGGCGACGAAGGAGTGAGCATAGTGCAGCGCGCGGTCCAGGAGTGCGGCTCCGGCGCCGCGGCGCCGGGCATCGGGGCGGACGGCGAAATTCAGAATTTCGAATTCGGAGTGAACCAAGCGAGCTACTAAGAATCCGGTGAGATTTTGATCTTCTTCAACAACCCATCCAATCATCTCGCCTTGGGCTACGCGCTCGTAATCTGAAATCTTCCATTGAGCGATTTCGGGGCAGGCGTTTTGGAGAGCGAGGATGGATTCGATGTCGCGGGATTCGAGTGAACGGATCGGCACCGGAGTTTACTTTCCCTTCAGTTGGAGTTCGGCGTCAGAGCGGCGGACGTAGTTAGCGTCGAGGGTGAGGGCTTCGCTGAATTCGCCGCGTTGGGCGGCGGCGTAACCTAAAAGACCGATCGAGGGCGCGAGAACGGGAGAGACTAGATGGAGCGTGGGCGCCGCGATCGAGTCTGACGTGGAAGAATTCTCAAATCGAGACAACGCCTCAGAAACTAATTGTGGTTCCGGTGTGGCGATGACGACTGAAGCGTTCTGGGCGCGACTTCGAATTTCGTTTAGCAATTCATCGCTGGTCATGACGGCTTGGTCGCCTTCGAGGTGAAGGCGCGATTCATCTGCGCGGTAAAAGGCGGAGTAAATTTGGCCGCGACGAGCGTCGAGAACTGGAACAATGAAGAGATTGCTCGCTGAATATTTTGCAGGAAAAGCTTGGATGGCGACTGCTTCCAAGGCACTTACGCCAACGACGGGCTTGTTGTAGACCTCGGCCCACGCTTTGGCGGCAGTGAGTCCGATGCGAAGTCCGGTGAAAGAACCGGGCCCGGCAGCGACCGAAAATAAATCGAAGTCTTGGAGACGAAGGGAGAGATCGGCGAGAAGAAAGTCGAGATGACGGAACATGCGGGAGGAGTAATTCTCTTCGGAACGAGTGGAAATGACGCCGAGAAGCGAGTGATCACGGAGGACGGCGAGGCTACCATTGAGGGAGGACGTGTCTAGAGCGAGGGTCAACACGTGCACAAGTATAGGGCAATTACGGGGCCAAACCTCTCAAAACATGCGGCTTTCTGGCAGTTCTGCAGCGGCAGAAAAGCCCTATTTCCTTGACGTTTTGTTGCCGTGTGCCTAAACTTTCAATAGCTTCTCCGGGAGAGGACTTCCACCTATGTCTATGGAATTCAAGCTAGGCGAAAAAGTCGTGTATCCGAACCACGGTGTAGGGGTGATTGAGCAGATAAGTTACGGAACAGCAAATGGACGATCGGAACGGTTCTACATGTTGAAGATCGTTTCGAGCGGATTGAAAGTGATGGTGCCGCAGACCAACGTCGATTGCGTTGGATTGAGACCCATCATCCGCAACACGCAAGCCGGTGCAGTGATTTCGTTCCTGGAAAAAGGCCGCTCCGCTTCCCACCACGATTGGAAACACCGCTTCAAGGAAAACTCGGACAAGATGCGCACGGGATCGCTGATGGAAGTGGCCGCAGTGTTGAAGGGCCTCGTCGCACTCAGCCGGACCAAACCGCTATCGTTCCGGGAGAAGAAAATGCTGGAACGCGCCAAGTATTTGTTGGTGAGCGAACTGGCGACGGTGCGGAATACGTCGGAATCGACTGTGGAAGCTAACCTGATACGCGCTCTCGCAAAAGCAAAGTTGCAGATGCCGGAAGCCTCTCCGATTCCGGAGTAAATTTTTTGGTAGAAGCGCCCTGGCGGGCACGGCCTTTACGGGCCGTGCCCATTTTTTTTGGTGTGGGCGCGTGAAATGCATTTCCTCAGGGGCTAAAGCCCCCTCATGTTCCCTGGCTGATATGTCGGAGCTGAAGCTCCGACCCCCTAAAAAGCGAATTCTCCCTCAGCGGCTGAAGCCGCGTGGCGGTGGCTACGCGGCCGGCACGGCCTGAAGCCGTGCCCTGACGAAAACCTTAAGCACCGTTGTTATGGTTGTTCTTCGCGTCTCAGGATGAAAAGCAGATCCCTGGCTGCGCTTCGGAATGACATGTCGTGTTGTGTTGCGCCAAGGTGGAAATTTGCAGTGGAAGTGGCGGCGTTGAAACCCTAAGGCCGAAAAAAAACAACAGACGGCATTTGAAGCGGGTCCCTCGCTGCGCTCGGGATGACAACTTAATTCGAAACTTGCCGGTGATCGTTAGCGTTTTCTCGATTTCTTCTTCTTGTGCTTCCCTGCTGCGGTCTTCTTCTTTGAGGTGGTCTTCGTGGTTTTCTTGGTGTCTGCGACGATGGCTTCGATTTGTTTGAGGTGGTTGAGGTCATGGCCGGCGTACATGGTGACGATGTGCTGGATGGTTTCGTGGCCTCGTTCGGAGTGGATGCCGTGGTGTTGCCATTGCTCAGGCTGAAGAGTTTTGAGCATGGCGAGATTCGCGGCGCGCAGGGCCGTAAAATGCTCGAGCGATTCGTGGGCATCGCGATCAGCGTAATGCCCTGCTGAGGCCCAGACGTCTTGATCGAAGCCTTGGATCGCGGCGCCTGGGGCGCCGAGGATGAAGCGCATACGGAAGCCGCCGACGATGTCGGTATCGACCATGTGGGTGACGATTTCGGCGACGGACCATTTGTCGGGGGCGGGACGTTTGCGCAGGGCCGCGGCGGAATGGTTTTGAATGAGCGATTTGATTTTTTTGGGTGTGGTGGCTTGGACCTTCAGCGGTTCGTGTCCGGAGGCGTGGCCGAGAATGCGTTGAATGTACTGCTGCGGAGTTTCGGACATGGGCGAATGCTCCTTTTGAGATAAAAGTTTGCTGGCTGCGATTGTAGTGGGACGGGCGGCGGGGGCAAAGGAAAGCAGGTGGCCGGGTTTGGCCGGGCGGAGACCAAATTGGCGAGGCGAAACTCGGCTAAGGTGTCCCAATTTTGCGTGGTGCGCGGCTTGTACCAAGGGACAGGTTACGGGCCGGATACCTAGCGGGCCGATACCATTGACCATGACAAAGGGGCCGCCTAACGTGGATTTAGAGGCGTGCCGATCTGGAGGTCAACCTTATGACAGGGCGATGGATAGTCGCGCGAATTGGGGCCGTTTCCATTTTTTCGATGGTGATGCTAGGCGGCATTCCTGGAGCCCGGGGGCAGTCATCGTCGAACGCGCCGGTGCCACCGAGCACGACGCAAAATCAGGCTTCGGCGCCCGCGAATGGGGCGAGCGGCTCCACGCCTGCCAGCAACGCGCCAGCGGCGAATTCGCAGTCTCAATATCAGATGCAGGATCAGTCGGCGCCGGCGGGCGATTCGCTGGCGGAAGCGGCGCGGAAAGCTAAAGCGCAGAAACCGAAGAGCGCGGTGCCGAAGGTTTATACGGACGATTCGGTGACACAGCTTTCGGGACACGGCGTTTCGGTGGTGGGCGACAGTAGCGCGCGGGATGAATCGGACGGAGCGGAAAGCCAGCCGGTGGCGGACGCGGGCGGACAGCAAGCAGGAGCCAGCCGCGAACAATTCTGGCGCGGGCGGGCGCGACAGATTCGAGATCAGATGGCGCAGATCGACCGGCAGATTGATGGGCTGCGGGCGGAAATTGCGAAGCAGGGCGCGGTGTCCGTAGATCCACAAAGCGGAGTGCAGGCTGGAGTGATTTACATCACCGACCGGAATGCGCAGATCAAGCAGCTCGAAGCTCGCAAGGACGGTTTGCAAAAGCAGATGGATGCGCTCGAAGACGAAGGGCGCAAGGATGGAGCGGATTCGGGCTGGTTCCGCTGAAGCAGAGCCGAAAATAGTTTTGGCGGTAGCGCCTTGCGTTACGACAATGCGTGATACGGGTCAACGAGGCCAATCACTTGGGATCCAAGACAACTGAAAAGCCAGCACCGCCGCACACTTCTTCGGGGAAATTGCCGCTGAATCCTGAGGAGCAGGAGCTGGCGCGGAAGCGCGTGGAGCACTCGGCGATTGAGAGCGAACTGGCCGAGCGCGAGCTGCGGTCGGCGAATTTGCGCGCGGAGCTGGGCGCGTTCGAACAGCAGTATTTGCATTTCGTGGGCGCACGGTACGCGGAGCTGGATGAGTTGAGAGCAGGGATCGCGGAACGCGTGGCGAAGGAACAACCCTCGAATGCGCGCGCGCAACAAGCGGCGCAAGAAGCGCGTGAACATGCGAAGGAAACGAAATCGGCGGCTGGAGAAATTCTGGAGGCTACGCCGCGGGCGTTCGCGGCTTCGCCGGAGATGAAGCGGTTGTACCGCGACGTGGCAAAACGGATTCATCCGGACCTGACTGCGGACCGGCAGGATCGGGCGAAGCGGCAGATCCTGATGGCGGAAGCGAACAAGGCTTATGAGGCCGGCGACGAATCGCGGCTGGCGAAAATTCTGACGGAGTACGAGTGGAGTCCGGAGCAGGTACGCGGCGAAGGCGCGGGGGCGGAACTGGTGCGAGTCATTCGTAGCATCAGCCAGGCGCGCGGGCGGTTGGCGGAGATTGAGGCGGAGCTGCAGGAACTGCTGCGGTCGGATTTGCATCAGCTGAAAACGCGAGTGGATGAAGCGCAGCAAGGCGGGCGCGACGTGCTGAAGGAAATGATCGACAAGGTGGACGATCAGATCGCGCAAGCGAAGCGGCGGCTGGATGCGGTGCTGGTGCAATCGCGATGATGTTTACGAATTTTTGAAACGAGCAGAGATGAAAGTCAGCGAAGCGGAACAGATCGGAGGCGCCACGGTTGGCTCGAAGGAGTCGACGGCGCTGGCTCGCGCCGAAACGCAGGGATTGACGGTGCGTTCGGCGTCGCTGGTGCGGCGCGGATTGCGGGATCTGGCACGGGATTCCAACTGGCTGATCAAAAAAGTTTTTGCGGGATACAGCAAGCGCGTGGCGATTTCGGATACAGGGCAGGTCTGCGCGATACCGAATTCCGGGCAAAGCTCGGCGCAGCGGCTGGTGCTTTACGACATCGAGCTGAATGTGCCGACGTTGACGCTCTCGGTGCCGGATGAGGCGGTGAAATCGCCGGGAAATTCGAGGGCAGCGTTTGCGTGGTCGGCGGGTTCACGGTTTTTGGTGGCGGCGTGGGAGGGCTGGCGGATTCCAGCGCTACATATTTTTGACCTGCATTCGAAAGTGCTGGCGGGGACTTTTGGTGATTTTACGAATTTTCCTGCCCGGCTGGGATGGTCGAGCGGCGGGAAACATTTTGCGGCGGCATCATCGGGCGGGAAGAACGCGGCGTTGCGGGTTTGGAGCGCCGGCGATGGGGCGGTTCCCTTTTCGGCTGTGGCGCAGCACGAGATGGGATTGCCGGAAGGATTTGAACGGCAAACTTACGAAGCGGAATTCGGCGAGGAAGGCGGGTTTGCTGGTTACGGCAGTTCGGCGTTTAGTCCGGATGAGCGGACGCTGGCTAGCGTGGCGGAGATTCGCGGCGACTGGGCGGACGATTCGATCGTGTTGGTGGATGCGGGGACGCTGGCGAAGAAAGGCGTATTTAACGGGCAGGGGCACATTACGGATTTGGCGTGGACTGCGGATAGCCGGCAGATCTTGTATTGTGCGGGCGGGCAGGCTTACCGGTTGGAGATTTCGAAAGAGGATGCCGAGCTTTTGCCATTTGGCGCGGAATTGTGTGCGTGCCATCCGCGGTTGCCGCTGTGCTTGTGTTTTAGTTCTTGGCTGAAAAATTCGGCGAAGGGACGATTGTTCGTGGTGGATTTGAATACGTTGGAAATTGTGGATGAGCATGCAGCGGAAAATATCGCGGATTTGCGATGGGACGGCGATGGATCGAAGGCGTATGCGGTGACCAGTGATGGGATGGGGTATGTGTATGAGCCGCCGGCGATGTGACGCGCAGGCATTATTGCATCCTTGATTGTTTCATCTCTTCAGATGCACACTCCGGTTATATGGCCATGAAAGTGCACCTCAGCAGGAATTGGAAATGGGTCGCGTGGTTCGCGATGGCTGGTTTCTTAGTGATGATGGTTTGGGCGGGCTACCAACACCTAACGCACAATGATCTTCCCCGTTCGCCGACCGTAGTTGATTTGATTTTCATCGGCTTGTGCCCAGAGTCGCTGCTTTCTATTTTTCTCATCGACATGAACGTCGGGAGTTTTGATTTTTACTCGACTTATTTTTTATTGGCACTGTGGAATGCGTTTCTCTACGGAAATATCGCGGCGGCACTTGTCGGGTTGCGGCAGATTTATAGATCTGAGTTTTACACTAGCGGGAGATTGGGTACGGGGTCGAGGGTAGCGTCGGCGAAGTGATTCGCGGCGAAGCTACTGTAGCCGGCGGCGGCAATCATGGCGGCGTTGTCGGTGGAGAGGGCGCGGCTGGGGAAAAAAGTTTCGATGTTTTGCTTTTTTGCTTCGCGTTCGAAAGTGGCGCGGAGTTCGCCATTGGCGGCGACGCCGCCAGAGACGAGGATCGAGCGGGCTGCGGATTGTTGGGCTGCGGCTAGTGTGCTGGTGACGAGATTATTTACTACTGAGCGCTGAAAGCTGGCGATTAGGTCGAGAGTGGCGGGCGAGCAGAGTTCGCGCAGGGCGTCGGCGCCGCGTTCGCCGCTCGCGATGGCTTCTTTTCTGGCTGTAATTTCGGGCTGAAGCTCCGGATGTTTCTGCAGGTGGTACAGGACCGCGGTTTTAATTCCACTAAAACTGAAATCGTAAAGGCTGCCGCGAATTTTGGGTTCGGCGAAGCGGATGGCGTTGGGATTGCCGTGCGCGGCGAGTTTGTCGATGACTGGGCCTCCGGGATAGCCGAGGGCGAGGAGGCGGGCGACTTTGTCGTAGGCTTCGCCGGCAGCGTCGTCACGAGTGCCACCGATGCGGGTGTAAGAAAATTGGCGCGCGCCATTGGTGGTTGCGTTTTTCACTTGGTAGATGACGGTGTGGCCGCCGGAAACGATGAGGCAGATGGTGGGAAGTTCGGGGCGGCGGTCGCCGCTGGCGCAGGCTTCGAGGAAAACCGCGTGAACGTGGCCGGCGAGATGATTGACGGCGATTAACGGCTTGTTGAGTGCGAGCGCGAGAGCTTTGCCATAGGTGACGCCGACGAGAAGGGCGCCGACCAGGCCGGGACCTTGGGTGACGGCGACGGCGTCGAGATCTTGCAGACTGATGCCGGCTTGGGCCACGGCTTCGCGAACGACCGGAACGATTTGGCGGAGGTGTTCGCGGGAGGCGAGTTCGGGGACTACGCCGCCGTATTTGCGATGAATTTCGATTTGGGAGGCGACGATGCTGGAGAGCACACGTTCGCCATCGGCGACGACCGCTGCGGCGGTTTCGTCGCAGGAGGATTCGATGCCGAGAATGAGTTTTTCGTTCGCGGCCATATACAGGCTTGATTGTATACGCAAGGCGGAACCGGCGCGATATCATCCATTGAAGCTCTGAGGGCCAGCGCAGTAGCCAACGTAATGATTGCGAATCGCCGCGAAGTAACGACGCATTTGATTCCGGCTTCGATAGTAAAATAAGTGATAGAGCACTCGCACGACGAGCGAGCTTTAAATACTCTAATACAGGCGCTAACGACGAACTTATGACACCTAATCGAAAACCCGTACGCAAAGCTGTGTTGCCGGTCGCTGGACTGGGCACACGATTCCTGCCCGCGACCAAGGCGATGCCCAAAGAGATGTTGCCGGTAGTGGATAAGCCGCTGATTCAATATGCGGTGGAGGAGTGCATCGCGTCCGGCATCGAGCATGTGATTTTCGTTACCGGGCGGCGCAAGAACGCGATTGAAGATCATTTCGATTTCGCGCCGGAGCTGGAGGCGTTTCTCGAATCGAAGGGTAAATCTGAGCAGGCGCAGATGGTGCGGGCGATCAGCGGGGGAATGCATTTCAGTTATACGCGGCAGAACGAAGCGCTGGGGCTGGGCCATGCTGTTTTGACCGCGCGCGAATTGGTGGGTGACGAACCCTTTGCGGTGCTGCTGGGCGACGTGATCATGGATGGGCCGGTGGCCGCGACGAAATCGTTGATCGAGATTTACAACGAGACCGGGCACGGGGCGATCACGGTGCAGGAAGTGGAACCGGACGAATTGCAATTTTATGGCGTGATCGACGCAGTGCCAGGAAAGCAGGCGAAGTGGGGCGACCGGTTGCTGAAGGTGAACAACATGGTAGAAAAGCCGAAGACCGGGACGGCGCCTTCGAATCTGGGGGTTTCTGGGCGTTACGTGCTGCCGCCGTCGATTTTCGAGTATCTGGAAACAACCAAGCCAGGAGCGGGCGGAGAAATTCAGCTGACTGACGGTTTGTGCGCGCTGGCGAAAAACGGCGCGTTGTGGGCGCACGTTCACGAGGGAAAAACGCACGACGCCGGCGACAAGCTGGGATTTTTGAAGGCGACGGTGGAATACGCGCTGCGGAATCCGAGTTTCGGATCGAAATTCCGGAAATACCTGAAGGAATTGGATCTGTAAAAACCTCTGGCGGGTCGGGCGGCGCATTATTGCGCAGCTCGACTACTTCTTTTTTTTGCCGCTTCCCTTCTCGCTGGTTGATTTGGACGCGCTAGATTTGGATTCGCTCGACTTAGCGTCGGAAGACCCCGAGTCAGACGATTTCGAATCGCTGGACTTGGATGAGGCGTCGGCGGATTTCGAGCTGTCGCTGGAATTCGAGGACGAATTCTCTTCGGGTTTGGAGACGGAGGTCTGGTCGGAATTCTTGCCTTTGTAGTCGGTGACGTACCAGCCGGAGCCTTTGAACTGAATACCGGCGGCGGAAATTTGGCGTTCGGCTTTGCCGCCGCATTTGGGGCACTTCTGGGTTTCTTTCGCGGAGAAGCCTTCGATTTTTTCGTACTTGTTTGCGCATTTCGCGCATTTGTATTCGTATAACGGCAAAGCAGGTCCCTCCGGCATTTTCAACCAGCAAAGCTCAATAGGAAATAATATCACGGCTGCTAGTGCTGTGCCGACCGCGAGCGCGTGGCCTTGGGCCGAATCGGGCGGCGATTGACCCAACGAAATGGCACAGGGCGGCGTGTGCTAGACTTTGGCGGTGAAAGAAAAACCTGTGCCTCCTGCCAAGCTGGCCGAACCGAGCAAGGGCTGTCTGTATGTGGTGGCTACTCCGATTGGAAACTTGGAGGATATCTCGCTGCGCGCTTTGCGAGTGCTGAAGGAGTGCGACGCGATCGCCTGCGAAGATACGCGGCAAACGTTGAAGCTGATGTCGCATTTCGAGCTGCAGAAACGGCTGGTGAGCTATCACGAGCACAACGAGATTACGCGCGCGGCGGAGATGATTATTGAGCTGGAGCAGGGCGCGAAAGTCGCGTTGGTGACGGATGCGGGGACGCCGGCGATTTCTGATCCGGGGCAGCGGCTGGTGAGTTTGTGCCTACGACATGGAATTGAGGTGGTGCCGATTCCTGGGGCGTGCGCGTTTGTTACGGCGCTGGCGGCTTCGGGGATGGCGATCGATGAGTTTACGTTCGTAGGATTTTTGCCTTCGCGACCGACGGAGCGGCGGAAGCGGTTGCGGGCTTTGGCGTCTGAACCACGGACATTGGCTTTGTATGAGGCGCCGCACCGGTTGCTGGATACTTTGGAAGACGCGATTGAGATTTTGGGGAACCGGCCAGGAGTGATCGCGCGCGAATTGACCAAAGTTTACGAAGAATTCGTGCGAGGGCATTTGGAGGATTTGCTGGCGGCGGTGCAGAAGAAGGCTCCGCGAGGGGAGATTACTTTGCTGATCGGGGCGGCGGACGGGGCGCCGCAGCATCATGCCGATGATGAAAAGGCCAAGATTCCCTTGGCGCGGCGTGTGGAACAGGTGATGAAGGAACGGAAGGTAGATAACAAGGCGGCGCTCAAGGAAGTGGCGCGGGAGCGTGGGTTGACGCGGAGAGAGGCTTATAAGCAGCTCTTGATTACGCGGGATGAGTGAATACGGTTCCTCGCGGGCTAAAGTCCCGTTTCATAAGTTCGAGTGAAGGTCGGAGCTAAAGCTCCGACCCCTGAAAGGCCTCCGGTGCGTTGGTTTCCTCGCGATTGACCTCGATGTAACGGCGTAAAAAGCAGATCCTTCACCCGCTAAGCGGGTTCGGGATGACACGATTTTCAACCCAGGATAATCCGAGCGGAAGCGGAGGCAGCCACGAGTTTTCCCGCCCCTTTTTCGCTTGGTTGCGCATCGAATCGTCGTGAGGCTAATCGCACGACGGAGGTGATCGATGAGTAAGGAAGCGAATGTCGCGACTCTAACGAAGTTTGCGGAAGCGGTGAATACGGGCAATTTCGATCTGTTCGACGAAACAGTTTCGCCCCAGAACGTGGATCACGATCCGGCGCCGGGCCAAGTGCAAGGGCCGCAGGGCTATCGGACATATTTCTCTGGGCTGCGGACGGCGTTCCCGGATCTAAAGGTGTCGCCTGAAACTTTTGTGGCGGACGACGACTCCATCGCGTTCGCTTACACGATAACCGGAACGCAGAATGGTCCGCTACTGGGAATCGCTCCAACCGGTAAGACGATAAAGATCCGGGGCCTACAAATATCAAAATTCAAAGACGGAAAGATGGTGGAGCGTTGGGGAAGCTCGGATGAACTCGGCATGTTGCAGCAGCTAGGTGTAGTGCCGCTACCGGCGCAGGCCCGTAGCGCCCGGTCCTAATTCGCGATTTCAAGGGCGGTGACCGCGGATTTCCAGGCCGTACTGCGCCAGCCAAAGGCGAAGCTGTCCTGGAGAGGTGCGCGCTAACTCGCCGCCGGCCGAACGCGGGTCGGCGGTGACTTCGTGAACAGCCCACGACGGAATCGTCAGGGCTGCTGCGTCGTGCTCGGAATCGAATTCTGCTTCGGCCATAACCAGACCCTGGAGGGCGCCCGCGAAGATATCGATCCCGAAAGGCGGAACGCTGAGGCGGGTCTTTGTGAGTTTCTTGGCCGGCAGATGAGAGAGCAATGCGTACTCCGCTGGCGTCAGATAAATCGTGGTGATCCAGCCTTGTTGGGCTCCTGGCCCGGGTTCCGGGATTTTCTGAGTCAGCTTGAACTTCGTCTCGCCGCCTTCGACGCGCATCTCGCGCAAGCGCAGGCGAGTGTCGTCGATGTAGGCGTCAGTGATGTGCCGAGTGCCGACGACTTGGAGATTCGCCGGACGCGAGCGCAGTAAAAATCGACGTTCGCGCTCAAGTCTCAAGTCTTTCCCGTACATGGTTTTGTCCGTATTGCAAAATTCTGAACAATCTGCGAAGTCTCGGCAGTCAACGGATAATCCCCTAACCCTCGACAAGCAAGTACAAGTCTCAGGGAACTAAAGCCCTTCGTCCTGCGTGGATTAATGTCGGAGCTAAAGCTCCGACCCCCTAAAAGGCCTCTATCTTCCGGCATCCTTAGCCCGGTAGCGGAGAGGGATCGGCTAATCGGCTGACGCCGAAGAGGTGGAGAAGAAGGCGTCGACTTTTTCGAGAATTTCCGCGCCGGTGTTGGAATGGTGAACGGCGTGGCGGAGTTCGGAGCCGTTGCGGACGCCGTGGGTGAAGAGGCTGGCGAATTGCTTCATTTTGCCGACGGCGTCGGGCATTTCGGCGGCTAGCAGGCTGCGGAAATACCCGTTGAGTAAGTGGTAGCGATCGAGATCGGTGGGTTCGGTGTAATGGCCGGTGGCCAAGTAGTCGGCAATCTGGCGAAAGATCCAGGGATTGGATGAGGCGGCGCGGCCGATCATGACGGCGTCGCAATTGGTTTCGGCAATCATGCGTACCGCGTCCTGCGGGGTGCGAACGTCTCCATTACCGATGACCGGAATTTTCACGGCGGCTTTGACCTCGCGAATGATGTTCCAATTCGCGGAGCCGGCGTAGCCCTGCATACGGGTACGGGGATGGACGGCGATGGCTTCGATGCCGATGCGTTCGGCCATGCGGGCAACGTCCACGGCGACGATGTGATTTTCGTCCCAGCCGGAACGGATTTTGATGGTGAGCGGAATTTTTACGGCGTCGCGAATGGCGCCGAAGAGATTTTCGAGATGGACCAGGTCGCGGAGGAGACCGGAGCCGCCACATTTGACTACTTTTTTGACCGGGCAGCCGAGGTTGATATCGACCTGATCGAATCCAAGGTCTTCGGTGAGCGCCGCGGCGGCGGCCATGACTTTGGGATCGGAGCCGAAAATCTGGGCGGCGATGGGATGCTCGTCGTTGTCGAAATACAAATAATGTAGCGTGCGCGCAGAATTACGGGTCAGGCCTTCGGCGCTGGTGAACTCCGTCATGATCAGGCCGCAGGCGCCGAGCGAGCGGATGACGCGACGGAAGACTGTGTCGGTGACTCCGGCCATGGGCGCGAGGATGGTGGCAGGCTGGATGATGGTGTTGCGGATTTTGAGTTCAGGCGGAAACATTTCTACTCGTCGCTGCCGTTGGTAGTGCGTCCGGAAGCGGAGGTGGCGAAAGCGCGGGAGGCAAATCCGGGACGGGCGAGCTGGGCGATCAGAGCTTCTTTGGAGCCACCGAAAAAATTGTCGACGACCTGGCCGAGGGCCTGGAGGCGCGCGTCTTCGGCGCTGAGATTCGCGCTGTAGATGTAAGCGCGGCCGACTTTGCGGCGTTCGACGATGCCCTTGCGGGCGAGGCGATCCATGATGGTCATGATAGTGGTATAGGCGCGCGGGCGGCGTGGCGCGAGGAGATCGCGAATTTCGCGCACGGTGGCCTGGCCAACGGGCCACAGCGTATTCATGCAATCAAGCTCGAGCGGAGCGAGATCGAGCACGGAGCGGCGCGGAGGAGGCAGACGGGTGATGATTTCAGCCACGGGATTGACTCAGGAATCGCGGGCTCATGACTTTTGAACTCCAAAATCGAGTTGGGCAGTGGCCGCGGTCTTCGCCGGCGCGGCGGCTGGCGTTTTGGACGAAGATTTTGCTTCAGGATGCAAATAAGCGTCGGTGCGCAGGATGGCGCGGCGCAGGGCCGGATTGCGATCGGTCCATTCATCGGAGCCGCTGGTCGAATCGAGCGTGGTGCGCATGGCGGCCATCTTGGAATCCATGTCGTCGAGGAAATGGAGGGCGACGGCTTCGCGAGTTTGCGGCAGGGTCGGAGAGCCGAATTCCAATGAGCCGTGATGGCTCAGAATCAAATGCTCGACGAGGATGGCGAGCGGCCCAGGAAAATCCGGAATGGTTTTGATTTTGTCGCGAACGATGCCGCAGCCGATGGTGATGTGGCCGAGCAGGCGGCCGGGCGTGGTGTACTGCACGCCGCGTTCGTAGCTGAGCTCTTCGATTTTGCCGACGTCGTGCAGGACGATGCCGGTGAGCAGCAGGTCGGCGTCGAGTTCCGGATATTGAGCGATGACGCCGCGGCTGAGGCCGATCAGACTGACCACGTGTTCGAGCAGCCCGCCGACGAAGGCGTGATGCATCATCATCGCGGCGGGAGCGCGCTTAAGTTTTGCGGCAATACCCGGATCGTCGACGATGCTCTGCAGCAGGCGCTTGAGATATGGATTGGACATCGCGGCGATCGAGGCACGCAGTTCGGCGTAAAGCTGCTCGACGTCGAATTTGGTGTGCGCGAGAAAATCGCCGAGATCGTATTCGCGCTCTTCGGCGGGAATAATCTGCTCCAGAGTGACTTCTTTCTGGCCGTTGTAAAGTTTGACGCGACCGCGGATCACGACGACATCGTCACATTCGAAAGTTTTGGCGATGGCTTCGAAGTTGTCCCACATCTTGGCGGGAATGGAGCCGGTGCGATCGCGCAGAGACAGTTCCAGCCAGGATTTGCCACGGGCGGAAGTGCGAATTCCCTTCTCACAGACCAGAAATAGGGTGGAGACGGCCTGGCCGTCCTGCAAATCCGAAACGAAATGCGATTTCATTAGCCGTTGACCTTGGGCAGGGGCACTTTCTTCTTGGCCTTGTTCTTGGTGGCCACGTCGGGAGTGGGCTGAACTTCCTGGATGACGCTGGCGCCAGCGACGGCGGCGGTGTCGGTGTAGCCCGGCTTGACCATCACGTAGCTTTCCTCGCGCAGGGTGGCGAGGTAGGTGCGCATCTGCGGTTGCATTTTGCCCATGTACAGCTTGTTCATGATTTCGTTTTCGACTTTCTCCATGGGCTGTAAGCCGGCGTCGAAGTGCTGCTCGACTTTGAGGACTTCAAAACCGGTTTTGGTCTGGATCACGTCGGTAATTTTGCTGCGATCCATCTTGAAGACGACGTCTTCGAGTTGCGGCGAAAGTTGGCCCTTCTGGAAGGTGCCGAGATCTCCGCCGTCCTTGGCGGTACTGCCTTCGGAATAGCGTTTGGCAATTTCGCTGAAATCGTCACCGCGAAGGACGCGAGCGCGCAAATCTTCGGCCTTTTTCTGCACCGATTCCATTTCTTCCGGGCTCTTGCCTTCGGTGCTCAAAAAAATCTCGGAAAGGACGACCTGTTCGGGACGCGTGAATTCCTGGGGATGAGCCTGGTAATACTGCTTCACATCTTCGGACGGAATGTTGATGTGGGAGCCGACTTCGCGGCGGATGACTTCCTGGGTCAACATGCCGTTGCGAATCTGGGTTTTGTAATCTTCCCAGGCCATGCCGGAGCCTTCGACGGCCTTTTCCAGATCTTCAATTGAGGTGAGGTTGTTCTGCTTGCGGACATCGTCGAGGCGCTTGACCAAATCGCTTTCGACGCTGACGCCCATATCTTTGGCGCGCTGGACCATCAGCGACTGGTCGATGAGGCTGCGCAGGAGATCTTTCTGCTGGTCCTTGTAATCGGCATCGAGCTTATCTTTGGTGCAGCCCTGACAATCGTGGGCGATTTCTTCGCGAAGCTGGGCGTCGGCGTGGGCGAAGTCGGATTCGGTGATGATGTCGTTGTTGACGCGGGCGATGATTTCTTCGACCACGGTGGCTTTGGCTTGGGCGTGGGCGGCCGGAGGCATCGCCATGACCAGGGCTGCGGCGCCAATGGCGATGGCGAACGCGCGAAACTTGGCTTTCAAAGTAGTCTTTTCCATGGGGAGCTCCCGTTAAATTTTATCTCTACGATTGTAGTTGTAGCAATACGTTTCTAGTGGCCCCCATGGGACCGCCTTGAAAACCCTTCCATTCGAGCCACAGGACGCCCGAGGGGTCGAGCTTCAGCCCCCGGCGCTTACGGATCAGTTTGACCAGCTTGTCGGGGCCAAGGGGGGTGTCGTCGTAAAACTTGATGGCCACCTGGTCGCCCCTGCGATCGACGGTGGCAACGAGCAGCTTTTCGGCCATGGCTTTGAGGACCGCGTATTCGAGCAGATTTTCGACCGAGGGCGGTGGAGGGCCGAAGCGGTCTTCGAGTTCCCGGCGAACTTCGACGCGCATTTCTTCGGAAGTGACGGCGGAGATGCGCTTGTAAATGCGCAGGCGCAGATTTTCGCTATCAATATATTCGGGCGGGATGCGGATGTCCTGGCCGAGGTTGAGGGTGGCGCGGCGTTCGGGGGCAACGCCCTCACCTTTACGTTCGGCGACGGCGCGCTCCATCATCTGGCAGTAGAGGTCGAAGCCGACCGCTTCGATGTGGCCATGCTGTTCGCGGCCGAGCAGATTGCCGGCGCCGCGCAATTCGAGATCGAGGGCGGCGATGCGAAAGCCGGCGCCGAGATCGCTGAATTCCTTGAGCGCGGCGAGACGCTGGCGGGCGATGGAGCTCAGGGAGGTGTCGGGCGGAACGAGAAGATAGGCGTAGGCGCGCTGGTTGGAGCGGCCGACGCGCCCGCGCAATTGGTACAACTCCGAAAGTCCCATGCGGTCGGCGCGATTGATGATGATGGTGTTGGCGCGCGGAATGTCGAGGCCGTTTTCGATGATGGTGGTGGAGACCAAGACGTCGGCTTCGTCGCGAATAAATTTGAGCATTACTTTTTCGAGTTCAGTTTCGCGCATCTGGCCGTGGCCGACGACGACGCGGGCGTTGGGAACCAGGCGATTGATCATGGCCGCGAGCGAAACGATGGATTCGACGCGATTGTGGACGAAGAAGACTTGGCCATCGCGGGCCATTTCCTCCTGGATGACGCGCTGGACCAAAGTTTCGCTGAAGGGCGCGACGGTAGTCTGGATGGCAAGGCGGTCTTTGGGCGGAGTTTCGATGACGCTCATGTCGCGCAAGCCGACCAGCGACATATGCAGGGTGCGCGGGATGGGCGTGGCGGACATGGTCAGGACGTCTACGTTCTTGCGCATTTCTTTCAGGCGTTCTTTGTGGGCCACGCCGAAGCGCTGCTCTTCGTCGACGACGAGGAGGCCAAGGTCCGGGAACTTCACGTCCTTGGAAAGGATGCGGTGGGTGCCGATGAGAATGTCGACTTTGCCGGCTTCGACTTCTTCGAGGATTTTCTTTTGCTCTTTTTCGGTGCGGAAACGGCTGATCATTTCGACGCGGACGGGAAACGCAGCGAAGCGGCGCTTGAACGTTTGAAAATGTTGGAAGGCAAGCACGGTGGTGGGCGCGAGGATGGCGACTTGTTTGGAATCGGCGATGGCTTTGAAGGCGGCGCGCATGGCGACTTCGGTCTTGCCGTAACCCACGTCTCCGCAGAGCAGGCGGTCCATGGGGAGATTGGATTCCATGTCGCGCTTCACATCGTCGATGGCGCGCTGCTGGTCGGCGGTTTCTTCGAATTCAAAGGCGTCGTCGAATTCACGGGTGAAATTGGTGTCGGGAGGAAAGGTGTGGCCGACGGCGAGTTTGCGCTCGGCGTAGAGTTCGAGGAGCTGATCGGCCATGTCGCTGACGGATTTTTTGACGCGCGATTTGCGAGCTTCCCAAACGGTAGTACCGAGGCGATCGAGTTGCGGTTCGACGCCGCCGAGCGAGGTGTATTTCTGGATGAGGTCGATGCGGGCGAGCGGCACGTAGAGTTTGGCGTCGCCGGCAAATCTGAGCAGCATGAATTCGCCGTTGGCGCCTTCGATGGCGACCTGTCGCAAGGCTTCGAACTGGCCGATGCCGTGATCGACATGGACCACGTAATCGCCGGGTTTCAGGTCACTGAAATCGCTGAAGAAGCTGGAGGTTTTGGGGCGCGACCTAGCGCGTTGGGACGGAGCGGGGAGAGTTTCGAAAAGGTCGGCGTTGCCGTACAACACGACTTTGGCGTCGACGAAGACGACGCCCTCGGCGAGCGGCGCCTTGGTGAGGACGATTCCGGCGCCTGGGGCGCTGCTTTCTTCCTGAGCGAGGCGAGTGACGGTGGCGTTTTGTTCGAGCTCGCCCATGCGGTAGGGCAACTCGAATTCGTGGCAAATGTCGGCGAGGCGTTCGAGTTCGCCGGTGCTGGCGGCGGAGACCATGACCTGATCGCCGGCGGCTAGGCGCGCGCGGGATTCGGCGATGAAGGCGGGAACGTTGCCGTGGTAGCGTGTGGTGGGTTGGGTTTGCATCACGCGCAAGGAGTTGGTAGACGCGGCTGTTGGCATCGATGGTTCGGGAGGCGCGTCTTCGAGAGCTAGATGTTCGATGGCGAAGCGCGGCACCATTTGTAGGGCGAGATCCCATTCTTCGGCGTCGAAGATGAATTTTTCAGGAGGCTCGGCTAGCGGGTCTTCGACTGCGGAGTAGGCTTCGGCAAGTTGGGCGCGATATTTTTCGATGGCGGCATCGAGCAGAGACGGCTCATCGGTGACGACGATGGTGTCGTTGGCGAGATCGAGAAGCGTGGCGCGGCGATCTTCGCGCACGACTTCGCGAAATTCCCATCCGGAGTAGAAGGCGGCCGGCGCGGAGTCATCTTCTCTTCCCGAGGCGGAGTGTACGCGCATTTTTTCGAGAATTTCGGCGCGGCGCGGAAATTCGGTGAGTGGGAGCAGGGTAGCGCGTTCGACGGGACTGGTGGAGCGTTGAGTGACCGGATCGTAGGCACGAATGGATTCGATGGTATCGCCGAGAAGTTCGACGCGCACGGGGGCCAGCGATTCGGGAGAATAGATGTCGATGATGCCGCCGCGGACGGCGAATTGGCCGGGCATGTCACAAGTGACTTGTTTGTCGTAACCGGCGCTGGAGAGGAAAGTGATGAGGTCGTCGTGCTCGATGGTTTCGTCGCGAGAAATGGTGCGCGCGAGCTGGGAATAAAAATCTCGATCGCGCATGCGCCAGAGGGCGGCTTGGATGGGAGCGATGAGAATGTCGGCTTCGCCGGTGACGAGACTCCAGAGGGCGACGGCGCGATCTTCGGAAATTTCGGCGTGGGGCGAGCGGCCTTCATAAGGCAGAACTTCGTGCGCGGGAAGATGGACGACGCGGCGGTCGGGCTTGCCGGTGACAGCGCGATAAAAATAACGGACCGGCTCGAGCAGCATTTCGGCGCGCTGATTGTTTTCGACCAGGACGACGAAAGGGCGGCCAAGTTCGGCGAAAGCCAGCGGGATTATGAGGGCTTTGGCGGGATCGGTGAGGCCGGCGAGGCGCACTTCGGCGGCTTTGTGCCGGAGCGCGTCGAAGGCGGCTTCAAGCACCGGGCGCCGGCCCACCCGCGCCAGAAGCTCGCTGACAATGGGAAGAATCATGCTTGGGTTTGTTTGATGCGTTCCAGCAGGCGCGCGGTGGAGTAGCCGGGCTCCAGAGGAATGCGGACGATTTTGCCGCCGCCGGCGCGGACGGCTTCATCGTCGAGAAAATCGATTTCGCGGGAAGTGATGTCCCCGCCGCGGGCGAGAACATCCGGCGCCAGGCGGGCGATGAATTCGCGGGGCGCCGGCTCGTCGTAGAGAGTGACGAAATCGACGGCGGCGAGGCCGTCGAGGATTTCAGCTCGTTCGTTGGCCGGGTTTACCGCTGCGGCTTCGCCGCAGGTCGCGATGCTTTGGTCGCTTTGCACGCCGACGACGAGAATGTGGCCAAGGTTGCGGGCGTGTTCGAGCAGGCGGACGTGTCCGGGATGAAGCAAATCGAAAGTGCCGACGGCGCAGACGACTCGCTTTCCGTTGCGTTTCCAATCATGACGTTGGAGAATCAAATCGGTTTGGGACACGATCGCCAATTCAGGTTTCTCCGGCACAACTTCCGCATTCTGCGGCGGGCATATCCGATACATCTGCAATTCTTGATTCTATCATGTGCGTGCGAAACGCACCGGAAGGGCCGATGAGTAGCGCGAAGGTATGGCGCGCTTGGCCGCTGATGCTCTGCGCGGTGGGCGTGGCGTTGCTTTTGTTGGGCGCGCACTGGATTCGCGTGGGCGAATTGCCAAAGCAGGAAATCGTGGTGACAGCGGGAGGTTGCAATACGCCGGTGACCGTATTGCAGCCACCGGCGGAAGTGCAGCCGGTGGGCAGCGTGATTTTGATTCACGGGCTTTCGGCGAACCGGCGGTTGATGATGTACCTGGCGGAGGATTTTGCCGGGCACGGTTTTCAATCCTACGCGATAGATTTGCCGGGGCACGGGGACAGCCGGGACGGGTTCACTTTTGCAAAGGCGGAGGGTTGCGCGACGGCAGCGGTGGAATCTTTGACGGCGGCACACGCCATCGATCCCGAGACGACGATTTTGGTGGGACATTCGATGGGCGGGACGATTGCGATCCGGATGGCGGACCGAGATCCGGTGGCGGCGACGGTGGCGATTTCTCCGGGACCGACGGTGCCGCCGAAGCGGATGCCGGCGAATTTGCTGGTATTCAGCGCGAGCGCGGATTTGCAGAAATTGCGGGATGCGGCGCAAGGACTTTCGGATTTGGCGGGAGGAAAGCGGACTGCGCCGGCTGATTTTGGGCAACGGCGGGCGTTCGATTTGCAGTTGCTGCCACATTCGACCCATACCAGCCTGCTTTCCGACCGGCGGGTGGCGCACAATTCGGAACAGTGGGCGATGCAGACTTTGTTTCCGGATATTTCGCCGGAGACGGTGGCGCTGAATTTGGATCTGGCGACGTATGAGACGTTTGGTAATGGAAGGCGGCGGCTGGCCGGGGGCGCGTTGGGATTCGTGGGAATTTTGCTGATGTTTCCGCTGGCCGCGGTGTTGTTCGCGAAAATAGGAGGAGCGACGGCGCCGGAAGTGCCGGGGCTGCGGCCGCGCGTGGCGATGGTGCTGGCTGAGGTGGCGCTGGGGGCGGTGGCGACGGTGCTGTTGCTGAAGGTCGGTGTGCCGCTGTTTTTTTTGCGGATGTTCAGCGGAGCGTACCTCGTTTCCCTGCTGCTGATCGTCGGCGTGATCTTGCTGGTTTTGAATTTCGGGTTCGCGCTGGAGTATATGTCGATAAGGCCAGCGCGGATTTTCGGCGCAGCGGCGCTGGCGTTTGCGACGTTTCTGGCGATTGCGGCGTGGATGAATTGGCAACTGACCGATGCATGGATGAATGCGCCGCGCTGGGAGCGGTTCGGCGGGATTCTGCCGTTTTTGTGGATCTATTTTTTCGCGGAAGAGGTGGTGCTGGGGCCGGTGCGAAAAGGTTGGACGCGTGCGGGCAGGTTCGCGGTGTTTTTGGGCTTGCGGCTCGAGATTTTCCTGGCTGGTGCGTTCGGCTATTATTTTTTGGCCAGTGGGCAGGTTCTGTTAGTCATTCTTTTTGTGTATCTTGCGATCTTTTCGGTGCTGCAACGGCTGGCTTGCGACGCGCTGCGTTCGCGGACTGGGGCGGCCACGGCGACAGCTTTATTTGGTGCTATACTCGGCGCGTGGTTCGTCGCGAGCTTGTTTCCAATCACATGATGCCGGGCGTCCGGTAGCGGGTGGCATGAAAGAAATTTCCATCGTGGGCGGCGGACCGGCGGGATCGCTGTGTGGCGAGCGGCTGGCCAGCGCAGGTTATCAGGTTACGATTTACGATGAGCGTTTGGCGTGGGAAAAGCCGTGCGGCGGCGGACTGACTCACAAAGCGATCGAAGCTTATCCCTTCCTTTTAGAATCTTCCCAACCGAAACGAATCGTACGAAAAGCTGAACTGATTTCGAGCGGCGGGCATCGGGCGCAATTCGAAATGAATCGGCCGATCGTGATTTACGCGCGCAAGGTGTTGAATCAATTGCTGCTGGACCGGGCGATCGCGGCGGGCTGCACGGCGGTATGTTCGCGGGTGACCAACGTGAATACCGATGGCGCGCGGGTGAAATTTACGGCGCAGGGCGAAGAGCGCTGGTCGGATTTCATCGTGCTGGCGGCCGGCGCGCGGAACCAATTGTTGCCGGAGACGACGGCGCTCAAATCAAACGATTTGGAAGTGACGCTTGGTTATTTTGTGCCCACCGAAGAAGACATCATCAAGGTGAAATTCCTGAAAGAGTTCGAGGGATATTTGTGGTCGTTCCCGCGGGCGGACCATTTGTCGGTGGGAATCTGCGCGAAGATGGGGAAAAATTCGACGCAAGTGTTGCGCAAGCATTTGGACGCTTTTGTGGAAGACGAGAGAATTCCGCGGGCGGGGGCGCAGTTTTACAGCCACGTGCTGCCTTCTCCGGAAGCACAGACGATTCGGACCCGGCGCATCAGCGGGCGAAACTGGGCGATGGCGGGAGACGCAGCGGCGACGGTAGACCCGATTACGGGCGAAGGTTTGTATTACGCGCTGCGGTCTGGAGATTTGCTGGCGCAGGCGATCGCCGAAGGGCGTCCCGAACTGTATCCGGCGAAGTTGCGGGAAGCGTTTTCGGCGGATCTGGAATTTGCGGCGCGCATCGCGGGCAAACTTTTCTGCGGGAATTTTCTGGGGAACGCGATTACCACGCGGATGGTGCAGCTGTTGAATTATTCGCCAGCGTTTCGCGATTTGATTCGCGATGTTTTTAGTGGATCGCAGGATTATCGCGGCTTGAAACAGCGTTGCTGGGATTCGCTGGGAATTACGGTGGCGGAAATCGCGCGGACGCTGCTGGACCCGCGGCGGTTGCGATTTTCTCCGGCGCCCGGGGCGAAAGCTGGTGAACCTTCGCGATGACGAACCACGAAGACGGCAAGGGTGATTCGGCGAAAGCGGGCGGATATCAGGATTCAGACGAGCGGCGGATGCCGCTGGGTCTGGAAGCTTCGATCGAGCGCGTGGTGCCGCACGAATGGACGATTGCGGTTTATGATCCGCGGTTGCCGCCGGTGTTTTCGACTCCGGCAATGATCGGGATGATGGAAGTCGCGGCGGCCAATTCCCTGCTGTCTGAATTGCCGGAGGGCGCGATTTCGCTGGGCACGCGGATTGAAGTGGATCATTTGAAGGCGGTGCATGAGGGCGCGACGGTGCGGGCTACGGCGCGACTGGTTGGGTATCAGGGAAGATTTCTGGTGTTTGAGGTTGAGGCGCGGTCCGGAGATTTGGTTTTGGGGCGCGGGAAAGTATTCCGCGCGATCGTGCAGAATAAGAAATTTCAGGTTCCTACCAACAAAACGTAACGGCGTACGACCGCAGCTGATTTCCTCGAGGTAAACCAACCATGAAATATCTAGTGCTTGTTCTTGTTGTTCTGAGTTTCGTATTTCCTGCGGAGTTGCAAGCGGCGCCCGGGCCGGTGAAGGCTCCGCTTGAAGTGATCGTGCTGGGATCTGGAGGTCCGCGAGCGTTTGGGCGGGCTAGCGCGAGTTACATTATTGAGTTGGATGGAACGCCGCGAATATTGTTGGATGCAGGGCCGGGCGCGTTTGTGCGCATCGGCGAGTTGAATTTGGATCTGAACCGCGTGGATACGGTTTTGTTGACGCATCTGCACATCGATCACAGCGGGGATTTGGCTGGGTTCTTCAATGCGCGCGGATTGACAGCGGATGGACCGATTACCTATCGCATTTTTGGTCCCGATGGCGCGGGGGTCTTTCCCAAAACTTCGCGATTCGTGGATTTGCTGGTGGGAGACGGCGGGGCTTGGGCATATCAAAAAACATTTGGAGCCGAAGAAACATTTCAGGTGAAGGATTTAGCGATTGATTTGAATTCGGCGGAGACGAGAATTCTGGACGAGAACGGGTTAACGATCGATGAGATCGCGACGCACCACGGAGATTGCCCGTCGGTTGCGTACCGGATCAGCTATCACGGAGTGTCAGTAGTTTTTTCGGGAGACATGGACGCTTCGGCGATTCCAAATCTGGAGAAGCTGGCGAAGGGCGCGGACTTGTTGGTGTTCAACTGCGCGGTTTTGGATCCGCCGGCTTCGCCGGAGCAGTTGTACGAGCTGCACACGCCGCCGAAGAAGATCGGAGAAGCGGCGAAAGCCAGCGGAGTGAAGAGTTTGTTGCTGAGCCACACGGCTCCGGACGTGGAGAGCCGCGAGGCTGCGGTGCGCAGTTCGATTCGGGCGAATTATGCAGGGCCGGTTGCGTTTGCTACAGATCGAATGCGCGTGCCGGTGGGCGGAAGTGCGATGGCGGGTGCGTCTAAGCGGAAAACTTCAGAATAATTTAGGAAAGAAAAGTTGGTGCCCGGAGAGGGAATCGAACCCCCACGGCCTTGCGACCGGAAGATTTTGAGTCTTCTGCGTCTGCCAATTCCGCCATCCGGGCTTTTTTGTCGCGTGCGCCGCGCGATGGCACGCGCGGCGTGCCTAGATAATATCTTGCAACGGTGGTGGACAGCAACAGGCGGGTGCATTTCCGCGCGGCGCCACCGATTTTACGAACGGCCGGTGCGGATGATGCGGATGGCTTCGGGGAGGGCGGCGGAATCTGCGGGGTTCGAGGGGCCGCTTGCGCCGTTGGCGTCGGTGCCTTCCAGTTTGTTGCCAGTGCCTTCGCCGGGGGCTAAGAAGAGGTTGGATTCTAGGCCGTACTGTTTGGTGTAGAGGTCGTAATAGCGGCCGTGGAGATCGTAGAGGGCGGCGTGATTGCCGCGTTCGACGATGCGGCCGGCTTCGACGACTAGAATTTGGTCGGCGCGGCGAACGGTGGAAAGGCGGTGGGCGATGACGAAAGTGGTGCGCCCGCGCATCAGGTAACGCAAGCCTTCCTGGATGAACGCTTCGGATTCGGAGTCGAGGCTGGAGGTGGCTTCGTCGAGAATCAGGATGCGCGGATCGGCGAGGATGGCGCGAGCGATGGAAACGCGCTGGCGCTGGCCGCCGGAAAGTTTTACGCCGCGTTCGCCAACGATGGTGTCGTAGCCATTTTCGAAGTGGTCCGCAAATTCATCCACGCGAGCGATGCGGCAGGCGTTCATGATTTCTTCTTCGGTGGCGTCGGGGCGGGAGAAGGCGACGTTCTGGCGAATGGTGCCGTCGAAAAGGAAAGTTTCCTGCAGCACGACGCCGAGTTGGGTGCGGTAGGTGTCGAGCTTTACTTTGGAAAGATCGATACCGTCGACCAGAACGCGGCCCGACGCGGGGACGTAAAAGGCGGCGATGAGGCCGATGACGGTGGACTTCCCTGCCCCGGAGGGGCCGACGAGCGCGGTGACGGTGCCCGGCAGCGAATCGAAACTGACTCCGTGCAAAACGGTTTTGCCGGTGTCGTAGGCGAAATCGACGTTGTCGAAGACGACTTCGCCGCTGATGCGGTCGAGCCGGATGGTGCGATCGGGCGATTCGTCTTCGGGACGCTCATTCAGAACTTCGCGCGTGCGTTCGAGACCGGCGAGAGCTTCGGTGATTTGCGGGCCGATGCCGACGATTTGGAAAACGGGTGCGACCAGCATCGCCAAGAAAAAAGTGAAGGTGAAAAAGGTGCCGAGGGTCATGGCGCCGGAGAGCACTTGCCGTGCGCCGAGGTACATGATGGCGGCGCTGACTAGACCCATCAAACCAGTGGCGGAAAGAGTCATCAGCGAGGTCGCGGTCAAGGTTTGCAGAACATTTTCGAGCAGGCGCTGCACGCCGGAGGCGAAGACCTGTTCCTCGCGGGCTTCGGCGTGGTAGCCCTTGACGACTCGAACGCCGGAAAGACTTTCAGTGAGGCGGCCGGTGACTTCGGCATTGATTTTCGGGCGAGCGCGGAAGATGGGGCGAATGGTTTTGAAGGCTTGATTGACGAAGACGCCAAAAACGACCAGCACGGCGGCCGCGACAGCGGTCATCAGCAAGCTGATGCGCAGCAAGATGACCAGGGCGAAAATGGCGGTCATGATGCCGCCGACAAATTCGATGAGGCCGGTGCCGATGAGATTGCGGACGCCTTCGACGTCGGTCATGATGCGCGAGACCAGCACGCCGGTTTTATTGGCGTCGTAATAGGCGATCTGCAAGCGGCCGATGTGCGCCTGAACTTTTTCGCGCATCTCGGAAATCATGCGCCAGGAAGATTTGGAGAGGAGCTGGGTCAAAAAATACGAAGTGACGCCCTGGATGACCGTCGCGGTGACAACTACCAGAACCAGCGGAAGCAGCAAGTGGACGTCGCGCTTACCGATGACATTGTCGATGAGGTATTTGGTAGAACCGGGAAGAACGAGGCCGGAGAGACGATTGACGATCATCAGGCCGAAGCCGAGAGCCAGGATTCCGGTGCGAGGTTTGATTAGGGCAAGGACGTCCGGGAGCTGCTTCCAGTCGAACTTTTGCTTGGCGGTTTTGCTTTCGCCGGCTTTGGTTTCCTGGCGGGAGACGCGCGAGCTGACTTTATCGACGCCGGACTTTTGTTGACCGCTGGCCCGTATTTTCATCCAACCACCACTATAGCGCGTTTGGTTGGGGTCGCGGACCGGCGCAGCGCGGGTAGAGGCGAAAACGGGAATAAGGGCATATCCGAATTGGATGAGAAAAATGCTTTGAGGATTGCGCTATTTGCCTGAACCCCGTGGTATTTGGGTACGGCGGATGCGTGGGTTGTGGCTGCGATAGGCGTTTGGTAGACTGCCGAGATGGCCAAGAAAAAATCAGCAAAGAAGAAGTTGGCGGCGAAGAAGAAACCGGTTCCGAAGAAGAAGGCAGCGGCGAAGAAGCCTGCGCCGAAGAAAAAAGCGGCGGCGAAGAAGAAGCCAGTGAAGAAGGCGAAGCGGCCGAGCCGCGGCACGCAGGATATCGTGAATCCGGTGGCGATTCGCGGGCGCAGAGGCTTGGGCGCTGCTTCGGGCGGGCAATCCGGGGATACGCAAGGACTATCGGAACGCGAGAGTGCGGATTCGGAAAGCGTGACCGAACTGGCCGAAGAGGGTCAGGATTACGAAGCGGAAGTGGTGAGCGGCGTGGAGAACGCCAAGGATCCGGACCAGGGCGAAGTGACCACGTCAGAAGTTCCGGAAGACGACGTTCCACCGGAGTATCAGGATCGGGATCAGATTTAAGATTAGAGCGTCTTGAGTTCAGTGTTTGAAATGGCCTGGAACAAGAATTTTGTTCTGGGCTATTTTTTTGGGTCGGGCGAAGAATGGTTAGAGACTAAGTGCGAAAGTATCTTCAGTGAAGAATCTCGCCAGGGCCATCTGTGGCGCACATACAGCGAACCGGGTATGGAGCGGGCGCGTAAATTCGAAATGGCGGCTGGATTTTTTTTGGCCCAATCGAAAAATAGAGGCTAGGTCAGGTGGATTCCCGATTGCATTGGCGGCGGTAACACATCTATAACTATGCGACAGGTTTTGAGGTGATTTCATGAGGTTTCGAGCCGCAGGCGTAGTGTTTTTCGCGATGGGCTGGGGGATTTTCTGCGCTCCGGCCAAGGGTCAAGCGCAGACGGAAACGGTGGCGCTGCGGTCGTCAGTGCAGATGGCAGCGGGGGCGCACGCGGACATTGTGAATGCGTCGGGCGAGAAGATCGGCACGGCGACGTTCGTGCCTTCGGCGGGCGGAGTGCGGGTGGACGTGAGTGTTTCGCAGCTGCCGCCGGGAACGCATGGAATCCACATTCACACGGTGGGGAAATGCGAAGGGCCGGAGTTCAAGACGGCGGGCGGGCACTTCAATCCAGCCAGCAAGAAACATGGTCGCGACAATCCCGCGGGTCCGCACAATGGGGATCTTCCGAACATTGAGGTAGGGCCGGACGGCAAAGCGACGACTTCCCTGCTGGATACCAATGTGACGCTGAGCGAAGGACCGAATTCGCTATTTTCGCCGGGCGGGACCTCGATCGTCATTCATGCGATGCAGGATGATTACAAGACGGATCCGTCGGGAAACTCGGGCGGACGAATCGCGTGCGGGGTAATCCAGAAATAAATTCGCTTGGTCCCAGAGCCGGAGAAAAACTCGTCCGGTCAGTTGCCGTTGGCGAGGGCCCGGAGAGCGCTCTGCTCGTCTGGAAAATCAGTGAAGACGGTGTGCAGGTTGGTCATGTGCAGAATCTCCCGAGCGCGGGGGTTCAGGTCGACGGCATGAAGTTCAGCGCTATTTTTGCGAGCGGAATATAGACCGCGAACCAACTGGCCGATTCCAGAGCTATCGAGATAGGTCACGTCGCGAAAATTGAGAAGAATCCGGCGACGGCCATCTTCGAATAAATCCATAAGCAGTCCATGAACGGCTTCGCCTTCGATCAAGGTGAAACGGCCGCGCACATCGACAATCGTTACATCCCCAAGCTGACGCGTACTGGCACTAAAACCCACAGAAGAGCCCCCAGGAGAAACCAGTGTTTATTTTATCGTAAGCGGGTGGGATACCAAAATTCGGGGCCGGCCGGCAATTTCGGGAAGGTTCACGAAATTGCTCTGGGGCGGGACAGCTACGAAGAAAGTTGCGCCAGCCAATCGTCCAGGATTTTGAGTTGATCCTCGGCCGGATCGACGAAGGTAACGCCCATGCCCATCCCTTCGTGGACGTAGACCACGCGACTTTTGGTTTCGAAGGCCCCCTGATCGCAGGTAATCCGCATGTTGAGGTTGGTACCCTGAGGCAAGGTGACGAGGACGTCGACGAAGCAACCCTTGCGGCTGATCTCCGAAATACGGCCGGTGATACGCATATCGGTGCGAGGTTCGCGAAGTTCGATATGGGCGATGAAGGTGAAACGAGGAACTTCGCGATGTTCGGGATAAGGCGCGCCGGGATTGGCAGGTGAACCGGAAAAAGAGCCCATAAAACCCCCTGACGATGAGTGACCTCGGTTCAGATTGGCACAATGGGCAGAGGTTAGGAGAATAGAGAGGGGAGGGTGACACGAAAAGTGTACCGTCCGGGCGACCGGGCGCGCTGCGGAGGGGACTCGTATCAATGCTAGGAGGTTCTCGTAGTTTTACGCAAAGCTTTTCTGTACCGGGAAGGTCATTATGGCGATCCAAGCGAGTTCGTGCGGCAGGTGTTCGCCCTCAATCGCGGAAGATTTGAATCACGACAAGGTACTGGTAAAACGAGCGAGCCTGATGCCAAAAAATGGCGACTGCTTGCAATTGAAAGCAGAGATTATTGTTTCTGGACGAATCGCGGGCGCTGAAGCTGACGGGTGTAACGGCGCTCGCGGTATAAATCAGTTGATAAACCCGCCAGGAAGCCTTAGGCTCCCGGCTCACTAGGCCCCCTAACCCGTTACAAACTTGGAGATTTAAAACATGGAGCCTGGATATCGACCTGGCGAATATCTGAAGCAATTGCGGAACCGCCTGGGGATCACGACGCGCGAAGTGGAAGAACTGAGCCGCAAGGTGGCGATTGAATCGGCGAATGACGAGTTCTACATCTCGAATGCCTGGCTGACCCAGCTGGAAAACACGAGTTCGGTGCCGAGCATTTACAAGCTATTCACCATCAGCGTGATTTACCGCCTGAACTTCACCGAATTGCTGGCGATTTTCGGGGTCATTTTAAGCGACGCGGCCCGGCTGAGGGAATCTTTGCCGCTGGGAAACACTCACTTGGCGTCGATCGAGACCGAGGATTATGGCAAGCCGGTGACGTTTCCGATTCGATTCGATCGCGGATTCAGCATCGATAAAACCAGTCTGATTTCGAGGATGGTGGAACTCTGGGGCGAGGTGCCCATTTCGGTGATCCAGCGGCTGGACGTACGGCATTGCCAGTATGGATTTATCGGGATGGATGACTATTCGATGTATCCCCTGCTACGGCCGGGATCGTTCGTGCAAATCGACAGCAAAGTCAATCGAGTCAACACCACGGAATGGAGAGCGGAATTCGACCGGCCGATCTACTTCGTGGAGCTGCGGGATAGTTATGCGTGTTCGTGGGCGGAATTGAAGGGATCGCAGCTGACGCTGGTGCCTCATCCGTTGTCGGGGGCGCCGATCCGGCAGTTCGTATTTCCGGACGAAGCTGAAGTGTTGGGGCAAGTGACGGCGGTGGCGATGCGACTGGTGACTACGCCGGAGGCGCCGCCGGCCGCGGAGCCAGACGGCTCGCGAAAATTGCCAAGGCGACTTTAAGGTTGGAGAAAACGAATTGGGCGGCCAGCGGGTCGGTCCCGATTGGAACCGCAGCACGATAAGGTTCCAGTTCCTGCCAGGTGGTGACGAAATTCGAGGACAGAGCCTGAGTGCTCTCGGCATAGGCCTGAAGCTGGCGGACCAGATCTTCCAGGGGCGCGGCGAGCAATTCGCTGAACGATTGGCGGTGGCAATCAGCCAGGCCTTCGCAGGCGGCTTCGGCGGAAAAACGGGAGGCCAAGCCCTCGTGGTGGTAAAGGCCGCTGTTGTAATCCCGGGTGGAAGCCAGGTAGATCATCCGCTCAAGCGAGAGCGGGAGATGAACGAGGGTACGGCGGCGCAGGTCCTCTGCGGCGGCAAGCACATCACTCCTCTTGATCATCGGGTTCAAAACGCCATTGCTCCCAAGACAAATATTTTAGATTAAACGGTCGCGTCGCCTCGGCGCGAACCGCCGCCTATAGCCCGTAAACCTGGGGCATTCAGAAACGCCAGAGACTTTTCTGAAACGGTACAGAGTCTGGCCGCGGTGGCTGCGGCCGAATCGACCAGCCACGCCGCAGCATACGGACCTCGGAAATAAAAAATGGCTTCCAACATCCTGCAGATGATGAGCAAGGCGCCAAAATCGGCAGCCAGACGAAGTTCAGTAATGATGCTGATCTCGCTCTGAAACCGCGAATGGCCGCGATGGAAATGCACGAGTTTCTGGATTTCGGACCGGACTCGCTGGACCCAAAGAATCGAGATGCGTTTACGTTCGGCGAGAAACATACGCTGAACCTCGCCACAGGTGTGAGCGCGGATGTATTCGAGATCGCTGCGGTCGAACAGACGGTCGATAAAATCGCGAGGTAACAAGTCGCGCTGCAGGGCACGAAGCGAGCCGCGGGCTTCGACGAATTGGTAGGCGCTGCCCTCCACCGGCAGATTGCGGCGGCGGATCAGGGCGTACAACAATAGGATGAGCCCGAGACCGAGCGCGATGGTCAGCAGGAGAGCAATCATGAGCGCACACCACTGCCAAAATAGTCGCGCAGCGATTCCAATTCAGCGCGAGTGCGGCTGGCCAGTTCCTCATAGTTCCCCGAGGAGGGAGGCTTGCAGGGCGGCGGCATGGGATCGTAAGACCAAAGAGCGACGGTCCAGATGATGAGTGCTGCCAGGTAGGAGGAGCTTTGCAAGAATTCCCAAAGAGGGTAGAAGTTGGGCCCGACATATTTGACCAGGGCCAGCATCGTAAGGCTGACCGAAACGTATAAGCCCATTCCCAGGGCGATTCCGGTGAGATTGCGCCCAATGGAGATTCTAAAGTAAGACAAAATCAGTAGAGTTGCGGCGAGAAAGACGGCCTCGACGATACGAAGATATTTTTCTAAGTCACTGGTGAGTGCGTGGACCGACCAACTTCCAGTGGCAATCAAGTGAAAGCCGACTAGACCGAACGTGCAGAATAATATGCACAAGCCCACGGCCCGGACGAAACGGTCGGCTCCGGGATAGTCAGCGAGCGACTTGAGTGCAAAATCCAAAATAACTCCGTAGCCTGCGACCGCCGTGAGCATCTGGGTCTGCCAATACCATTTGGCGTAGACGACGTGGAAATCACCGGGGATCCAGTAAAGCCCGTACAAAATGCCGGAAATCAGAAATACGCAAAGAATGTACAGATAGAAAACTCGGAACTGTTTGAAAGCTCTCTGATAGAGCATCCGCCCAAGGATGAGTGCCTCCAGCAAAATGCCTGCCGGCCAGATGATCAGACCCAGCCGCTGAAGAATCACGGGCATTGTCTGCCAGACGCTGACGCCCATTCGGTGGAGAAACAGATGCACCAGCGGATGCTAGCACAAATTAGAAATGGGGAGAACGGGTAGTTCTCCCCTCTCCTGTACAGTTTTGAGTCTTATCTACAGAGTATATCCCCGTCTCGCTGTCGACTTAGACCTGACCTAGCGGCGCGTTCAGCGGCTTGGTCGGCGGGACCGGTGGTTGGGTGCCGTCGAGCGCCAGCGGCTTCGTTGGCGGAACGGGCGGTTGCGTGCCGTCGAGCGCCAAGGGCTTGGTCGGCGGAACCGGCGGCTGGGTACCATCGAAAAGCAACGGCTTGGTCGGCGGAACCGGCGGCTGGGTACCATCGAAAAGCAACGGCTTGGTCGGCGGCACTGGAGGCTGGGTGCCATCAAGCAGCATAGGTTTGGTTGGTGGAACCGGCGGTTGGGTCCCATCGAGGGCCAACGGCTTGGTGGGTGGGACCGGAGGCTGGGTGCCATCAAAGCCGAACGCAGCGGGCAGCACGAACGCGGAAACAACCAGGGCCAGCAGGGCGGTGCGGATAGCTCGATTCATCGCGATCTCCTTTGAAAGGTCGTTTGGGTGACCCGAGGGTCGCGAGGAAGGTAGAGCTTGGGTGACGAAAAATGGCGGCGGGCGCGAACTTGCTCGGTACACCGAGCGGAGCTGTGGATTTCGCGCGGGATGCGAAGCAGAGACCGGTGTAATGGGGGCGGCTCTTAAGAAGGAAGAGGCGCGAGGGAAGTACAGTTATTCAGTTGGAAACGATGTGGAAGTTACGGATAGGCAACCCGGAAGGGGGTCTGTCATCCTCAGCGGTAGAGTCCATCGAGTCATTCGTGATGACAGAAAACACCCAAGAAGCGGCGCCGGGCACCAGCCACCCAGTCGTGGACAAGCCGACTATCATCCGGGAAAGCCTGCAGCATTTGGACCGGCGGCAATGGTGGCTGGGTTCGACCACGGTGGCGGTGGTATTGCTGCTGACCTTGTGCGTGGCTTCGTTCGCCTTTCCGGGAATTCTGCGCGGTGAAGACGCTTTCTATTCCTTCTATCTGAACCAGGCGGTGCGGGCACTGGTTGGGCTAGTCCTGGTATTCAGCGTGTATCTGATTTATCAGCAGTTTCAGATTTCGAAGCTGCGCGCCCAAGTGGGAACGCAAATCGAATCGCTGGCGAAAGTGGAGAGCCTGGCCTCGGAAGTTTACAAACTGGCGGCGCTCGACCAATTAACCGGCTTGTACAACCGGAGATCCGGCGAACAGCGGCTGGCGGAAGAAATGAGCCGGGCCCAACGCCATGGACGGCCGTTGACCGTACTGCTGATGGACCTGGACGGACTGAAGGCGGTAAACGATCGGTACGGACACGCCGCGGGCGACACGGTGATCAAGAGTTTTTCAGACCGGGTGCAACGGGCGATCCGCGGTTCAGATTTGGCGGTGCGATTAGGCGGCGACGAATTCATGGCGATTCTTCCGGAATGCAAGTGCGAAGAAGTGAATCGCGTACTCGGCCGGATTCAGGGGCTGGACTTCGAATTCGACGATCAAAAGGTGCATCTGCGATTTTCGAGCGGATGGACTGATCTGCGCCCGACCGATTCGATGCAGGAGCTATTGAGGCGCGCCGACGTAGCGTTGTACGAGGACAAGCGCGCCGGGAAGAGCAAGACGAAACCCGAAACAGTGATTGCGCCGGTGGCCGCACAGCAATCCGCGATCTAACTCCCGCCTGATACCTTAACGCTCCAAAACATCTTTGTAATAATTCAGCGCGACCTTCTTCGGGCGAGCGTCCAAAATGAAATTCACCGTGCGGGTGGAATTGCCGGCGATGGCGACTTGCCCCAAGCGCAACATGCCGCTGCCGAAATCGGCAAAGACCGGGACGAACATGGCGAAGTGATCGTCGACTTCGCTTTGGGTGATTTCGGCGTGAATTTTGACTTTGCCGCCATCGGCGGGCTCGATTTCGTATTTGAAAGCGTAACGCGGAACTTGGGTGCCGTAGACCCATTCGTTGAAAAACCAGTCGAGGCGGCCGTTCTGCTGCAGATCCAGCTGCTTGGTCATGTGTTTTTCGACGATGGCTTTGAAGGCTTCAGTGGAGGCGGGCGAATCGTGATAGGTGGCCATGTAGTCGTGCATCATGGCGATGAAGGCGGCATCGTGCTGGTCGGGCGGAACCTGGTCGGCGTACATGATCGAGCGAAGCATCAGGAGCACGTAGGCTCCCTTGGAATAGGTGACGCCTTGATAGGCTTGCGGAGTACGCGGAGAATTTAAACGCAAACCCATCCAGATGGGACCGGCGTCGTTGGGCGAGGTAGCCGAAATTATTCTTTTCGAGAATGCGGACGCGCTGCCGCTCCCAAAAATCGAGATAGTCTTTCTGCCATTTGCCGCCGACGCCCTGCTGCAAAAATAATCCCGCGGCGAATTCCGCAAAACCTTCGGAGAGCCAAATGTCGTGATAGGTGGCCCAGGTAACGCCGTGGCCAAACCACTGGTGCGCGACTTCATGGGGCGTGACCTCCTGCACGA
Source organism: uncultured Acidobacteriota bacterium (assembly GCA_963847695.1). Classification (GTDB taxonomy): domain Bacteria; phylum Acidobacteriota; class Terriglobia; order Acidiferrales; family UBA7541; genus Palsa-295. The sequence continues at coordinate 77,574 of CAWKAX010000011.1, forward strand.
AGCCGGTAAATTTGTCATTAATTTGTCCGAACATCAGCCAACGCTGGGTGGAATCGATGTACGCGGAAATTGGCAGATAGACCAGACCGGGCCAGGACTGGCCGAAATTAAAATTGGGCTGTTCGGTAATTTGCAAGCTTTCGTACGGGCCTTTGCCAAAAAACATGGTGCAGACCTGCATCTGGGCGCGGGTTTGTTCGAGGGCGTACTTGGTCATGGCGCCGGGAGCCATGTTGTTCAGGAAGGCCTTGTCGCCATACTGACGAAGGCTGTCCGGCAAATCGGTCAAGTAGTAGCCGGTAAGGTTGTAGTGCGTGATGGTGTCGGGAAGATCGACCTTTCTATATTGGCCGTAGTTAAAACCGGCGACGGCAACTGGAACTGGCGTGACCCAATGCGTGACGAAAAATCCGGCTTCTTGAGACTGGCCCTGAAGATTTCCGACGCTAATGACCAGATTCGGGTGCGGAACTTTGAAGGTGAGATCGTAGAGAGCTTTTTCACCGAAGCCATTCAGGTTGGGGTACCAGGATTCGCGGGCGCGGACATAAAAGCTGCCGTTACCGGCGGCGGTGAGAATTTTGTCTCCGGCGTATTCGACGGTGATGGAGTGTTCCTGGCTCAACACGGGTGCGGCATCGAGAATGGCGTAGAACGAGCCGTCCTGCTTCTTGTCTTCCTGGACGAAATGAAGATCCTGGCCGTTCTGATCGCTGACGCGAGTGACGCGCAGATCGGGGAGCAGGCTGAATTTGAGGACGCGCTCGCCCTCCAGCAGCGGTTCGAAAGTGACGGTAGCTACGCTGTGCAGGTGCTCATTCTTCCCGATTACGGTTTCGATGTTATAGCGCTTGGTGGCGAAGAGGCGCTTGTCTTCGAGTGCGCTGGCGGTGTGCGCTTTATATTCGGTGAGCAGGTGCGCGGAGTACCAGACACCGTCGTCCAGTTCCCCGCCGTTGTAGTTGATCAGCGCGACTTCTTCGGGCGATTCCATCTGCGACAAAGCGCCAACGCGCACGCGCATGAAAAAGCGCAGGTCACGATGCGGCGTGCCGCGCATGTAGGCGTTGAAAAACGCTGGATGATGCGCAGGATTGTATACGGCGGCAAGAACGTCGGCGTCGACGTTATCGACCGATTCGCCTTCGAGGATGGCTTGGGTGAAGCTTTCGGGGAATTCGTGGCGATGGCGGATTTTTTCTTTCCAGCGCTGAAAGGTTGCGGCGGCTTCGGAGGGCGTGGGGACAGAGGAACCTAGTCCTGCGCCGAGTTGCGGATATTCTCCGGGCGAAAAGCGCAGAACAATTTCGGTGAAGTCTTCTTCGGCCTCCGGGCTGCCGGAGCGGCGGACGAGTTCGCGGGTATTCAGGCTGTCGAAAGGCTTGAGGCTGAAATGTCCCTGGCCCACGAACACGGCGCCGGTTTCGAATTTGTCGATGGGGGCCAGGAGCGTCATGGTGCCCGATTTGAATTCGAAGGTGCCCACGTCTATCTGAAGTTTGAAGTTTTCGCAACGGAAGGAATCGCCTAGGCCGATGTCGCGCAACTGGCGGTATTTTGAATCTGAATTGGCGAGGCCGGAGGCTTTACCGGTGACCGTGACGCTGGTTTGCTGGGCGGCTAGGACGAGGTTCAACGGCAGATCGGCGGTACCACTGAGGTCGACGGTGACAATGAGAACTTCAAAGCCATCTTTGGTGACGCGCACGGAATAGTTTCCGGGCTTCAGTTCTGGGGCGGTGAATCTTCCGGAATTATCGGAGGTGAAGAGGAGTGGTTGCGCGAGAGTTGGGCTGGAGATTTCGATGCGGGCGCCGACGATTACGGCGCCGGAAGGATCTTTCACCGTGCCGGAGAGCGAATCGGCTAGCAGAGCGGAAGAAAAGACCAGAAAAAATAAAACGGTAAGGAGTACGGCAGCCGTTCCGGTACTTCGGCGGCCCAGAAATTGCAAGCATCCTGAGGTACTGACGTGACGGCAGGATTTCGAGCGACGATTGGTTTGGGCCATGGGTCCTAGACGATCAGCTCCGGCTGCCGATGGAACGCAGCGCTGGCATTTATAACGGAGATGGCGTAAAGAAACAACGGGCGATGGCTGCTGTTAGCTGAAGAATTTATAAGACGAGTGGTTATCCACCGATGAGGTCGCTTTAGAACCAGATTCTTGAGATTAAAAAACGCTTAGCTTAGCCCGCAGAAGGGCGAATCAACAGGCGGTGTTCTTGTCAGGAACATTGCTGGAAAATAACCTTTGCAGAGGTTCTGGGGTTACTCGTAAGATACGCCCCAGTTAGAGGAAAGGTACCCACCCATGCCCAAAGAGAAACCGAAGGTCAACATCGGCGAAGTGATCAAATCCTACCGCGCGGACCGCGGGCTGTCGCAAGGCGACATCGAGCGCCGGACGGGCCTGCTGCGTTGCTATCTGTCGCGGGTGGAGAACGGCCATACGGTGCCGTCGCTGGAGACGTTGGCGAAGATTGCCGAGGCTATGGAGATTTCCCTGGCGGACTTCTTCCCCGGCAGCGATACGGCCGGCGACCGCGAGACGCGGAAAATGCTGGGCGAGCTTTCGGAAGAAGAAATTCGGTTCCTGGCGGACATCAAGAAATATTCGACTACCCTTTCGGACGACGATAAGAAATTGGTGTTGGCGATGATTCGCAAGATGGCGACGATCTTGCCGCCGCCGTCGCGCGCGAATATCAAGCAGCCAGCTCAGGCTTCGCGTCGCGCGGAATACTAGCTCAAGCGCCAACGTTGTTGGTTCGGTCTGCCACCCAATTCATTTAAAAATCTAGGAGTTGGTCGCCTTAGCTCGCTTCTGTTCATAGCAGTAATGGCAAAGAAGATTGATTTTCATTTTGCCTTCGTTCTTTTTGTTCCATTCTCCTTCTTCCTCGAAGAACGCATTGCAGCTTCCGCACCACGCATCAGGCCAGCGGTCGGCTTCGCTTGCCTCGCAAGAAAACCATTCCTGCTCCGGCTTTGTGATGAGGTGTTCGCATACGTAGGTTTGGAACCCGGTGCCATGCGCAGCGCAAGCCACGCGATTTCTGAGCAGTGCTCTGCCCTCATCGGAATCGGCGTAGTAAATCTGGGAATAGACGAAATATAGAAATCCGTTCTCACCTGGACATCTGTAAGCTCCTACGGAGCCTAGGATCTTGGCGGTGATGGCGGTCATTTCCCACCCGAGGTATTCGTTATCGGGCGAGCAAGCTTCGGTAAGAACGCCGATATTCCCGGCCCCGCCGAAATCTCGCACGGCTAAGACTGCTTCTTTGATGCGAGAGGGCAGACTGTTATTCGCCCAAGCCCACATCCAAGTCTTCCCCGTTTTGGATGAACTGCCGACGGCTTGAATCGATGCGACGACGTGTGGCGCATCATCTTTAAAGAATATTAAAGTTCCGGCATCGAGGTCGTATTCCCAACGAAATGCAAGGTTGTCGAACTTTTCGTCGCACACTTTATTGAGCCCCATGAGCTGGTGCACAGCCTCGTGGCGTAACTCTTCGAATTCTTTATCGGTCATTTGAAAACCTAAAATTGAGTACCGTGTGAATCTTGCTCGCGGCGCTCAGGGCGTTTTCGGCGGTTCCGGAACTATAAAATCGCTTAGATATTTTAGAATCTCGTCGCGATTTTGGGCCCGGAAGGCGACGTAGTCTCGCGCAATTTCGCGATCTGCGCCACTGATCAGAACGTACGGTTCGATCAACAGCTCCCGATACACGCGGAGCAAAAGCTGGATGTCCGGGTCTTTCGCGATGGGACTGTCCGGCGTCTTTTGGAGAATTCCTTCGGCCGTTCTTGCCGCCACAGTGAGTGCCGCCGCTTCTTCAGGCATGGAGTGGCGGTAGGTAGATTCATTGGGAAACTTAGCTCTGAAATCATGATCGTACCAACCGGCCCTGACGGCGCAATAAGCCGTCCAGACCGCAATCGCATCCGGTTCCTGATCAGGAGCGATGACTACGTTGACCTTGGCTTCACCGGAGGGCGTGATCGTACATCCCGTTCTAATCTTGCCGGGTGTCAGCCGCACGTGGCTGCTGTTCGCCCATGCGGCCAGTCCGCGCCAAGGGGTGTTGTTGTAGGGCTCGGCGACGATGGCCTCGATACCAAGAGTTCGCGCGCCGCTGAAATCGCCTCGCTTGGTCAACATATCCGCGTGATAGCGGTAAGCAGTCTCGATGTTCGGATTTATTTTGGCAGCGCGGTCGTACCATTCCGCTGCCTGAGGGAATTTTTTTTCCGCGAAGTAGGAATCGCCTACGAAGAGCGCCGCGGGATAGGACGTCGGATCGAGTTCCAAGGCGTGTGAATAATTCTTAATGGCCTCCTCAAAGTCCTGTCTAGCGAAGGCGGCCTCGCCGGCTTTTAACGCTGCGTTGGTTTCAGCAT
>CAWKAX010000012.1:0-20307 GCA_963847695.1 uncultured Acidobacteriota bacterium
AACCGGGGCAGGCTAGAAACAAACTGGCGAGCGTCACTGAAAATCTGACCATCTTCCACCGGAACATCTGCGCGGGTTCTTGCGTATGTTGGGTAGCGAGGGCGAACTATGAGCAATTTCTGGCAGGATTTGCGGTATGGCGCGCGGATGCTGGCGAAGAATCCGGGATTCACGGCGATTGCGATTCTGACGCTGGCGATTGGGATTGGGGCGAATACGGCGATGTTTAGCGTGGTGAATGCGGTTTTGCTGCGGCCGCTGGAGTATCAGTCGCCGGATCGCATGGTGAAGATTGCTTCGCGGTGGAAGAAAAGTGGGAACCACGGGCCGGTTTCGGCGCCAGATTTTCACGACTGGCGCGATCAGGCCACGAGTTTTGAGTCGATGGCGGATTACGAGGATGAAGATTGCAGCGTTTCGTTGAGTAGCGGCGGACAATACGCGCACTGCGCGATGGTGACGCCGGATTTCTTTCGCGTGTTTCTGCTGGAGCCGGCGCGCGGGCACTTTTTTACCGCGGACGAGCAGAAAAACGGCGGCGTGATTATTTCCAATTCGTACTGGCACGAGCGGATGGGCAGTGATCCGGCGGCGCTAGGACAGAGCATTCAGATTTTCGGGCGCAGCTTGAATATCGTGGGCATCGCGCCGCCGGGATTTCGCTACCCGGAGAAAACCGATCTGTGGATTCCGTCGAATACGGCGGTGCCGGAAACGACTTCGCGCTCCGGGCATAACTATCGGGTGGTCGCGCGGCTGAGGGACGGCGTCACACGGAACGCGGCGCAGGCGGAAATGACGACGATCGCCGCGCGGCTCGAGCAGATGTACCCGGGCAGCAATCAGGATAAAAGTGCGGCGGTGACTTTGCTGCGCGACGACATGGTTTCGGACATTCGGCTGACGCTGGAACTTTTGCTCGCCGCGGTTTGCGTCGTGTTGTTGATCGCGTGCGCCAACATTGCGAATTTGTTGCTGGCCAAGGCTACCGGGCGCGCCCGCGAAATTGCGATTCGTTCGGCGATGGGCGCGAGCCGCGGGCGAATCATTCGCCAATTGCTCACCGAAAGCGGGCTGATCGCGCTGGCCGGCGGCGCGGCGGGACTGGCGATTGCGTTTTTTGCTTCGCGGTTCTTGATGCGTCTGGCGCCGCAGGATATTCCGCGGCTCGGCGAAGCCGGCATCGACCTGCCGGTCCTGGCGTTTACCTGCGGAGTTGCGTTGATTTCTGTCGTGCTGTTCGGGATCGCGCCGGCGTTTCAGGCTTCGCGCACGGATTTGAATGAAGCGCTGACCCAATCGGGCGCGCGCGGAGGCACGAGCCGCGGCGCGGGGCGTTTGCAAGGCGCGCTGGTGATTTCTGAAGTTGCTCTCTCGGTGGTGCTGCTGGCCGGCGCGGGATTGCTGATTCGCAGTTTGCAGGCGCTGCTCGAAGTGCCGATGGGTTTTCGTCCGGAAAAAGTAGTGGTGATGAATACGGACATTCCGGCGGCGGGCCTGGAAGGCGCGCGGCACGCGACGCAGATGTACAAAACATTTCTGGCGCAGGCTGCGGCGATTCCGGGGATCGCTTCGGTGGCGGCCACGCGCGGCTTGCCGCACGACGCCAGCTCCGACGGCACCTACTGGATCGATACGCTGCCGCCGATGGAGACGCTGAGCGTCAGCGGTCCGCAGGCGGTGTTCTCGATCGTCTCGCCGAATTATTTCAGCACGGTGGGAATTCCGCTGCAAAGCGGCCGTGATTTTGCGGATGGCGACAGCTACGACGCGCCGTTTGTCGCGGTGATCAACCAGGCGCTGGCCAAGCAGGCGTTTCCAAACCAGAACCCGATCGGCCACCTGATTTTTTGCGGGATGGATTCGTTGACGGGGATGCGCATCGTGGGGGTGGTGGGGAACACGCGGCAGTTCGGGCCGTCGGCGGCGCCGTGGCCAGAAATTTTCATGGCCTACGAACAGCATCCGCTGCCATCGACATCGCTGATCGTGGTGGCGCGGACGCCGCTCGAAACCGGCGCGGTGCAGGAGTCGTTGCGAGGCACGATGCGCGGCGTCTCTCCGGACGTGCCGTCGAAATTCAGCACGATGCAGGCCGAGTTGTCGGAGTCGGTGGCGGCTCCGCGCTTTCGCGCTTTGCTGATTGGAATTTTCGCGCTGCTGGCGATGGCGCTTTCGATGGCCGGGATTTACGGCGTGATGGCGTACAGCGTGGCGGAGCGCACCCGCGAAATCGGCATTCGCATGGCGCTGGGAGCGCGGCCGGTGGAGGTGTTGCAAATGGTGCTGGGGCGCGGCATGCGGCTGGTGGCCATCGGGCTGGTGTTGGGACTCGGCGCGGCGTTGGTGGCTACGCGTCTGCTGACCAGCATGTTGTTCGAAGTGAAGCCGTTCGATCCAGCCACACTGGCTGCGGCTTGCGCCGCGCTATTTGCGGTGGCGCTGCTTGCGAATTACCTGCCGGCGCGACGTGCTACGCGCGTCGACCCGCTGGTATCGCTGCGTTACGAATAGGCGGGCCGGTTGACAGGCGGTATGAAGAAAAGTATGATTCTGGTATGAAGAGCGCCATACGGAAGGCTCGGAGGTTGTCCAGGTCCGGAGCTGGGAATAAAGAGAAGCGGACGTTTTCGCTGTCGCCGGATGTCGTCGAATACCTGGAGACGCGTTGCGCGGAGACCCAAGCCCCGTCTTTAAGCGCCTACCTGGAAAGCCTGATTCGCGAGCTGCAGGCGAAAGTGGAGATGCAAAAACTCGAAGCCGCGACGAAAGAATATTACGACGGGCTAACCGCTGGGGATATGGATGAGCAAGCAGAATGGGGACGTGTGGGCGCGGCGAGCGTCGTCCAAGTTGAAGAGTAATGGCTGAATGGCCGCAGCCTCTTCGCGGGGAAATATGGGACGTGGATTTTCCGAGTGATCCTCCGGGAAAAGGTCCGCGCCCGGTTCTGATCGTATCAACGAATGTTCGGAACAGACATCCGAAGGCGATGACCGTTTTGGTGGTGCCGTTTTCAACCACCATCACTACTTACCCCAACCACATCAGACTCTCGTCCGGACAAACCGGATTGCCCGCCAACAGTGAAATTCAGCCCGAACAAATAACTGCGGTTCGAAAAGAATATCTGCGGCGAAGACCGGGAACGCGAACGCAGGCGAGAAAGCGTAATCGTAGAAATTGCCAAGTCCGTGGTGTTCGCGCTCGGATTCCAACCTAAAGATATTCAGTAGTTTTTTTTCGTTACAGCCACCTGCCAGCTACGTTTCCGTCGGCTCGCTTCGTAAGGTCACGGTCTTAGCCTCGATCTGCAAATCTCCACCCTTCTAACCTGATGGTGACGGAGTCTGTCCGGCCGTCGCAGCGGCGTGTCTGGCCCTCAAAAGCGGCGGCAGGGCCGCCGCACTCTACCGTGGGCTGGGCGCGGCGAGAGTTGCGGATGCCCCGCGGGCCTGCGCGGTGCGGGCGGCGCGCTTGGCGTCCTGGTTAGGCTTGGTTGTTCGCGGTGGGAATTTGATATGCTCGCGGGCGACTGAGGCCTCGTAACGTATCGCCAAGTCGTTCATTCATGGAGGCAAAGGAAATGTGCGCACGACAATTCACGCAGCCGACGCTCCGGGGCTTTGCATCTTTACTTTTCGCGCCGATCGCTTTTTGCACGCTGCTCCTCGCGCCGGGCGCGGCGAACGCGCAAAGCGCCGCGCCTGCGGCGCAGGCTCAAAGTGCTCGGTCGGCGGCCAAGCCGCCGGTGGCGCCGGTGCGGGTGGTTACCGACGAATATTTCGGAGTGAAGGTCGACGATCCTTATCGCTACTTTGAAAATCTGAAAGATGCGGAAGTGGCGGCGTGGTTCAAGGCGGAGAATGATTATACGCGGCAGCAACTGGGCGCCATACCGGGGCGCGAGGCGATGCAGGCGCGGCTCAAAGAGCTGACCGACAGCACGCCCGCGGCGGTGTTCGATATTCGCGAGTTGCCGGGCGACACGTATTTCTACATGAAGCGGCTGGCTTCCGAAGAAGTGGGGAAGCTGTATACGCGCGCGGGATTGAGCGGCGCGGAAAAACTTTTAGTGGACCCGGCGAAATTTGCCGGCGGCTCCGGTGCGCACGCGGTGATCAGCTACTACGCGGTTTCGCAGGATGGGCGATGGGTGGTGGCGGGCTTGTCGCTGGCGGGATCGGAAGACGCTACGATTCACATCTTCGAGGTGCAGACCGGGAAAGAATCCGGCGAGACCATCGACCGCGCGCAGTTCGGCGGGCCCAGCTGGCTGCCCGACGGACATTCTTTTACCTATAACCGTCTGCAAAAACTCGGACCCAGTTCGGGGCCGAACGATAAGGAATTACTGAGCCGCGTGTATTTGCACGTGGTCGGCACCGATCCAGAAAAAGACCGGCTGATTTTCGGCGACGGCGCGCCGGGAGCAAAATTTGCTCCGACCGATCTGCCGTTTGTGCAGGCCGTGCCGGACTCGAAGTACGCGATCGGGTTTGTGTTGCACGGCGTGGCGATCGAAGCAACGTTGTATGTGGCGCCGGTGGCCAGCCTGGCCAGCGGAAATATTCCCTGGAAAAAATTGTGCGACGTGGACGACGAGGTCACTTCGCTCGACTACAAGGGCGACGATGTGTATTTGCTCTCGCATAAAAACGCGCCGCGATTCCAGGTGCTGCACACCACGCTTTCGAATCCGGAGGTGGCGCACGCGACGGTGGTGGTCCCGGAAAGCCAGGCGGTGATCAAGGGCCTCTCGGCCGCGGCGGACGCGGTTTACGTGCAGCAACTCGACGGCGGATTGGGTCGGCTGTTGCGGGTGCCGTACGCCAGCGGCTCCGCGCAACCAGCGCCGCAACAAGTTACCTTGCCGGCGGAAGGAATTATCTCGATTGCCGCGGCCGATCAGCGCGTGCCGGGAGTGCTGTTGACCATCGATTCGTGGACCAAGGCGCAATCCATCTACGCCTACGATCCGGCGAACGGAAAAACAATGGACACCAAACTGCAGCCGCTGGGCCCGTATGATGCGCCGACGGATTTGCAATCCCTGGAAGTGAAGGCGAAAAGTTGGGACGGCACCATGGTGCCGCTCTCCATCGTTTTCAAGAAGGGAACCAAGCTGGATGGATCGGCCCCGACGATTCTCGAAGGCTACGGAGCCTACGGCATCACTTCCGATCCGTATTTCGACCCGATATTCGTGGCCTGGTACGAGCGCGGCGGAATTATCGCCACAGCGCACGTCCGCGGCGGCGGCGAATACGGAGAAGAGTGGCATCTGGCGGGGAAAAAATTAACCAAGCCGAATACCTGGAAAGACGCGATTGCCTGCGCGCAATATTTGATCGATCGGAAATATACTGCGGCTTCGAAGCTGGCGATTCTGGGCGGCAGCGCAGGAGGAATTCTCGTGGGACGATCGATCACGGAGCGTCCCGATTTGTTTGCGGCCGCGTTCGATCTGGTGCCGGATTCCGACATGGTGCGTTCCGAATTCAGCCCCAACGGCCCGCCGAACATACCGGAGACCGGAACGGTGACCGAAGCGGAGGGGTTCAAAGCGCTGTATGAGATGAGCGCCTATCATCATATTAAGGATGGCACGCCGTATCCGGCGGTGATGGTTACCACCGGCTGGAACGATCCACGGGTCGCTTCCTGGGAGCCGGGCAAGATGGCGGCGCGGCTGCAGGCAGCGACTTCCAGCGGCAAACCGGTGCTGCTGCGGGTGGATTACGACGCCGGGCACGGAATTGGCTCGACCAAAACGCAGCGCGACGAATTGTATGGAGACATTTTCAGCTTCGCGCTATGGCAATTCGGCGTAGCCGGATTTCAGCCGGGTGCAGCAGCGGCAGCGGGGAATTAGCGCGGCGGATCACGAATTAGGCAGGATCCCCTGTTCCTTTAGCCCTTTACGTCGCTCGGCGGCAGCGCTTTGGAAGGCTGCGTACGCTCGCGTGTCCAAGTCCTTGGCCTTTTCGAGTTGCCGAGAAAACTCCGTTTGTACATCGGCGCTTGCGAACTTCAGCTGTCCGTCTTTAACGTTGATGTCCTTAGTGTGCGCCGCTGCATAACTGTACAGCGCGATTGTGGCGGCTGCGCGCTCCTGCGAAAGCTGGTAGAGGTTTCCTTCCTCCGTGGCGCGCTCCTGATCGCCCGCTTCGAAGGATTTCAAGTAGGCAGGATCTTCTTTCATCATTTGGTCCCGGAAATCGCTTAGAGATTGCTCTTGCTGTTGACGATATGCGACGTCTATCGCGTTGAGCTTGCTGTACTGCTCCAGCGTTGAGCGGATGACATTCACGTTAGCAAACGACTCAGGTGAGTAGACCGGAGGAGAAATCGGCTTGGCCTCAGCGGCCTGTTTTTCGTAGGCCAAACTATTGGCGAGCCTGCGTCGCAGCAATTCGACAACTAGCGCTTTCTGCCTGGGGTGAATGTCCGCTAATGGAGTATTGGAAAACGCAAGTTGGGTGTATTCGTTGCTTTCGGGTGTTGAATGAACACCGAACGCCGTCAGCGCTGCGGAAAGTAGCGCCAAACCAATCGCCGCTGTCGTCAAATTGCGTGGAACAGCGGCGCCGTTTGCCTTATTGCGACGATTTATCGCTGCAAGCAGGAATGCATTCAGAAAAACAATGGAAACCGCACCGCTGATGTAGGCCACGCTGCGGCTTGCGTCGCCAGTATGAACTTTCCAGGTGAGAACCGCGGGAACCGTAAGGTTCACGACGATGAGGAGCAGCCACTCTGCTCGTTTCCCCGGGACCTTGGTCATAAGCCCCGGATTATATACTTTCTGCCTTAGCCATATACCTGCTTAGTTAGCACTCCCGGCGAGCGGTAGTTCAGGCTGGACTAACCAAACACTCGCGCATCATCGACCTTGCCCACGGTTCCTTGCCGCCGTTTGGGGTGAGTTTGATGTGCTCGCGGGCGAGCAGCTCGCGCGTTTTTCCCTTTATCAGATTCTGCACCACAACTACGAGTATTTTGCTTCCGGAGAAGGAGGCGGGTGGCACTCGTACTTTGCCTACCTTGGCTTGGGACTTTTTTTCTTCGTAGCTGGCCTGATCGGCTGGGTTCGTTCGACGCGAAGCAAGCGGACCGAGACGCCGCCAGACCGGCGGCCCGCCGAGCCGTAGAAATAAACCGCAGATCGCTATTTCTCTCGGCCCCGCGCACCACAATGTCCTGCTCCGGAGCGCGTGGCGAAAAGACGCGGGTGCGCAAATTGGCGCGCGCCGCTCGTTGACTTGCCTTGCGCCCCAACCTAACATGAGCGCCAAATGCCGGACTCGGTAATCGGTCAGACCATCTCGCACTATCGCGTCGTCGAAAAGCTGGGGGGCGGCGGCATGGGCGTGGTCTACAAGGCCGAGGACCTGGAACTCGGCCGGTTCGTGGCGATCAAAGTTCTCCCCGAAGGCGTGGCCCAGGATGCGCAGGCGCTGGAGCGATTCCGGCGCGAGGCGCGCGCCGCTTCGGCCCTGAACCATCCGAATATTTGCACCATTCACGAAATTTCCAGCCACGAAGGCTGGCCATTTCTGGTGATGGAATTTCTGGACGGCACCACGCTGAAACACGTGCTGCTCGACCGGCCGCTCGAACTCGACGCGCTACTCTCGCTATCCATCGAAATTGCAGATGCGCTGGACACGGCGCACGCGCAAGGCATCGTGCATCGCGATATCAAGCCGGCCAACCTGTTTGTGACCCGCAAAGGCCACGCCAAAATTCTGGATTTTGGATTGGCCAAGCTGACCACGGATTACGCGAACCTCGGAGCGCCGGGCGGTTCGCAAGTGACGCTCGGCACGCTGGACGAACACCTCACCAGCCCGGGGACCACGCTGGGCACCATCGCCTACATGTCTCCGGAGCAGGCGCTGGGCAAGGAATTGGACACGCGCACGGACCTATTTTCATTTGGTGCGGTGCTGTATGAAATGGCGACCAGGCAAGTGCCATTCCGCGGAGAGAGCACCGCGGCGATCTTCGATTCCATTTTGAACAAGACGCCGCTGGCCCCGGTGCGTCTGAATCCGGGCTTGCCGGTGCGGCTGGACGAGATCATCAACAAATTGCTGGAGAAGGACCGGACGCTGCGTTACCAGCACGCGTCCGAGCTGCGAACGGATTTACAGAGGTTCAAGCGGGATTTGGAATCGGGACGAAGCTGGTCCGCTGGCGGCGGGTCTTCCGCGGAGTCCGCGTCTCCATCGGATAGTCGTGCGGGTAGTGGTTCGGCGCCATCGATGAAGGTATCGGCAACGAGCGCCCACGGAACGGCTGCCGCTGGTGTGGCGGCCGAAACTTCCGGTTCGAGCCGGGTGGTGGCCGCGGCACGCGAACACAAAGTGGGAACGCTTCTCGTCGCCATAATCGTCCTCGCTCTCGCTGCGGGGGCCACGTGGGGGATTTACAAGCTGACCCATCCGGCCGCTCCGCCACCTTTCGAAAAATTCTCCATGACCAAAGTGACCGACAGCGGAGACTTGCAGAACACCGCAATTTCGCCGGACGGTAAATTCATACTGACGGTGGTCGCGCAAGAAGGGGAACAAAGCCTCTGGCTGAGAAATCTGCCCACCGGCAGCGTCACTCAGATCGTGGGATCGTCAGGCCGCAGTTTTTCGGATTTGGCATTTTCTCCGGATGGGAGCTACATCTACTACCGGCAGCTTTCGACAGCATCCTCGGGAAGCTTTGATTTGTACCGGTCGCCGTTGCTGGGCGGGACGCCGGCGATTGTGGCCAAGGACGTGGACTGCAACGCGACGTTTTCCCACTCCGGCAAGCTGATCGCCTACGTCCGGGCCAACGACCCGGAGGTGGGCAAGTGGAGATTGCTGCAAGCTAATGCCGACGGCAGCGACGAGAAGGTACTGCTGGTGGTCCAAGGGACCAGCGACCCGGATCACATCGGATGGTCGCCGGATGACCAGAGAATCGCGATCGTACAGAGCAAATCGGCGCGCGAGGATTTTGGCAGTGAAATCATCATGTTCGATTTCGCTTCGGGAAAATCGAAACCCTTTCAGAGCTTCGACGACAAGGTGCTTCTGCGCCTTTCCTGGGATCCCAGCGGACAAAATATTTTCGTGGTATTTGCCGCGCTGGGCGGCCAGCCGTTCACGACGAATTCCCGCATAGGGGTGATTTCTTATCCGGACGGAAAATTTCGGGTGTTGACCAACGATGTGGTGGACCATGACACGGTCAGCGTGACCGCCGATGGCAAGACGCTGGCGACTTTGCAGGATCAGTCTTTTATGGAGGCCGACGTTTTGGATTCGTCGGGCAAGGGGACTGCTACGGCGATCACCGGGATTCCGCCGCAGCAAATTTTGGCCGGGATGGATTGGAGTTTCGACGGCCATTTGCTGATTTCCGAGGGCGTCCGTCTGCTGCGATTCGCTCCCGATGGCGGCGACATCACCACGTTGCTGAGCGATTCGAATGGCTGGATCCGGGAAGTGGCTTCGTGCGACGGCGGCAAATCCATTTACATGCTGTGGTATCTGCATGGCGGCACGAAAGGCGTGAAACTCTGGCGGGCCAACGCTGATGGCTCCGACCCCAAGGCCGTGGCGTCTACGGCAGATACCACTCTGTTTGGTTGCTCGCAGGACGGCAAATGGATTTATGCGTACGACGCCTGGCGCAGCGACAATCTGATGAGGTACCCGACATCCGGAGCGCCTCCGGAAGTGGTGGCTTCGGTCTCTCTTCCCGGCGCCTTGCTGCAGGGCGCGGCGCTATCCGCCGATGGACAGACCATCGCCGCTTATTTCAGCCAGGCGGATCCCGCCACGCGAACTTACAAAACCAAAATAGGATTGTATTCCCTCGGGACCACGGGAGCGCCGTCCGTCCGTTACGTTGATGCCGAGCCGCTGGCCACCGTCGCCACGCACTCCTTTCCGCCGATTCCACACAATGCGTTTCACTTTACGCCGGACGGCAAGGCGTTGGCGCTGCTGCTGGAGGAAAAAGGCGTGGACAATATCTGGATTCAGCCGCTGAACGGTTCGAAGGGTTACACGCTGAGCGACTTTAAATCGAAATTCATTTCGGATTTTCGCTGGTCGCGCGACGGCAAGCGGCTGGCGGTTTTGCGCCATTCTTACGCAGGCGATGTGGTGCTGCTTTACGATTCGCGCACGCCTGCGCAGTAAAGCTTTGCTATGCTTGCGGGCGAGTCGCTCGCAACTCTTACTCCAACGGAGGTTTTCGTGGCGCGTACAGCTGCAGTTCTTGCAGGTTTCATCCTGATGCTCGGCGTAGCGGCGATTCCGGCGCGGCCGCAGGATTTTGCCAAGACTTTCCCGGCGACGACCGTGGCGACGCATTATTTATTTGCTTGGACGGGTGACGCGGCGAAGCAGGGGATGGATTTTCTGGCGGTGATCGATGCGGATCCGCTCTCGCCGACTTACGGTAAATTGATCACGTCGGTCGCGACCGATCAGCAGACCATGCAGGTGCATCACACCGAATACGTGATGCCGGCCAGCGGAATGCTGTTTGCCAACGATCACGTCGCTGGGCGCACATTTATTTTTGACGTGCGCGACGCGCTGCATCCGAAGGTGGTCACGTCGTTCACCGACATGGATGGCTACATGCATCCGCATTCTTTTTTGCGGCTGCCGAATGGGCACGTGCTGGCGGCGTTCCAGCATAAGCATCCGGGCAGCGACGAAAATCAAATGGGGCAGAGCGGCGGCATCGTGGAAATTGACGACGCGGGGAAAGTGGTGCGCTCGGCGAGTTCGGCGGACCCCGCGTTTCCGGACGCGCTGCTCACGCCGTACAGTTTGGTGGTGATGCCGGATATTGACCGCATCGTTTCCACCAATTCGTCGATGCACGACGAATATATTTTTGCCGGCGTGACCTACCAAGTGTGGCGCTTGTCCGATTTGAAATTGCTGAAGACGGAATATCTCGACGTGGGCGCAAACCAGTACGGGCAAATCAGTCCGGAGGAGCCGCGGCTCGGCGCCGATGGCGCGGTCTACGTGCAGACGCTGGGCTGCGGCATCGAACGCATCACCGATGTGGCGACTGACGCGCCGAAGTCAAAACTGGTCTGGACTTTTCCCGGCTCGTTCTGCGGCGTGCCGACCATCGTCGGGCATTTTCTGGTGCAAAGCGTGCCGGTAATCCACGGCGTGATCGTCCTGGATATTTCCGATGGCGCGAACCCGAAGGAAGTCTCGCGGCTAAAGCTGAGCGACAAATATTTTTCGCACTGGACCGGCTGGGACGCCAAGACGCATCGCCTGGTGGTCACCGGCAATGAGAATCGTCTGTACCTGCTGAAACTCGACGAAGCCACCGGAGCAGTCAGCGTCGACACCGCGTTTCACGACGCCAATGGCAAGCCCGGATTCGATTTCGCCAATCGCGATTGGCCCCACGGCTGGAAAGGCTCCGGCGCGCCCCACGGCGTGGTTTTTTCACGGTAAAGTCTTAACGCAGGAGCCAGGATGGGAATCCGAAAGATGCTCGCGCGACGACAGGCCCGGAAAGTGTTCGGCAAGTACATATCTCCCGAAGTCCTCGAAAAGATCTTGCGCGAGACGCCTTCCGAAAGTCAGCCACCCGAAACGCGACACTTTCAGTACGTCGTGGTGTTCGCCGAGGACTCGAATGCCCAGAAAATTCCAGAGGCCATCGCCAAAATTCTGGAGATCTGTGTCCAGCATCGTGCGAATGTTTCGCACATGTCTGCTGCACTGTTCGTTGCCATCCTGGGCGTACCGTTTCCCGACCTCAACTCCGCTGAGCTGCGCCACAAACTTGTCGATGCGCTGCTTCGGGAGGATTCAGTCCGACTCAGAATAGCCCACGGGGAGTGTGACGGAATCGTCGGTTTATTCGGCGGCCCCAAGCCCAAGCGGCGGATGTATGGCGAAGTGATTCCCGGGTTCTCGATGATCCTAAAGAAATTGCTGGAGACTGACTTCGGCACCGCCGTCGAGATTAATTGATAAGCACCCACCAGGTTGCGTCTGATCGGTTCGTTTGTTAAATTCCGGCCGTGAAACGCATTGTGCTACTTTGCGCTTTTGTCTAGGCGATGTCCGGGACGGCGGCGCGCCCGCAAACTGGAAAAAATCCAAAGATCACGTGCAAAACACCGGAGAACGCAATGTCGAGCACGTTACTGGCAATTCATATGGGGTTGATTGGTGGACTTCCGATACCGCGTCTATCAGGAGCTACGCAAATTTGTGCTGGGGTATCGACATTCTTGATCGAATGATCGGGAGTGCTTGAAATGAAGATCAACCCTATCGACAAGCCACAACGCACGGCTGCGAAGATCGCGGGAGTTGCTTTTCCGGTCTCGTTCGCCATCGTGGTCGCGGTGAATTACGGCGTATTCGCCAGCCTGATCATCCGCGGCAATCCGGCGGAAACCGCGCGAAATATTCTGACGCACGAAACACTCTTTCGTATCGGCCTGGCTGGCAACATGGCTTACTGCGTCGCAGATGTCGTGCTGCTGACAGCGCTTTACGTCATCCTCAAGCCGGTCAGTGAGTACGTTGCTTTGCTCGCTGCATTCGGCAGGCTGATTCACGTTCTCACCTGGATCCTGGTGACGCTTAATCTCTTTACTGCTCTGCGGCTCTTGAGTGACGCGGATTACTCGCGCGCCTTTGGGCCGGAACAACTGCCGGCCTTGGCGAAGTTGTATCTCAGCGGTTACGACGGGTACTACGTTGGCTTGTTGTTTTGGGGATTGGCCGGCACCGCTGGCAGCTATTTGTGGTTGAAGTCGAAATATATTCCCAGTGCCCTTGCCGCGTTTGGCCTGATTTTCAGCGCCTGGTGCGCCGCCTGCACTTTCGTTTTTTATATTTTCCCCGGCTTCCCCAAAATCGTGAGCCTCTCGTGGTTCGACACGCCTATGGTTATCTTCGAGCTGGTGTTGAGTTTCTGGCTCCTGTTTAGGGGATTAAACGCTGGCGCCTGATCGGTGGCTTTTCTCGTAGAGATCCTGTGCGAGGGCGTCGGTCACGGAAATTACAAACGGTACCCATAGTACCAATTATTTAATTTGACAGCCTCCCGGCCTGGGAGTACGTTCGGCCGATGAACGTGGGCCCCCCGCTGCCCGGAGGATTACTGCACATGAAGCCCTACTATTTCATTATCGCGCTGCTGTTCCTGGCTCTCGGAATCCCTGGCGTTTTGCGGGCTGACTCGACGACTTACTACCTGCTGGCCCAGAGTATAGATGGAGAAGTCATCTCGGGATCGATTACGACTGACGGCAATATGGGATCATTGACTCCAATCGACCTTGAATCGTTTACGTTCGGTGTCACAAACGCAGGAAACGGCACGACAAAAGGTGGAGGAACCGGCATCGAGAAGGGCCAGTTTCCCGAAGTCAACCAGACGGGTCCTGGATTCACCGCTACCGCCGCCGGCCTCTATTTCAATTTTGATAACACGCAGCCGTCGAGTGTGATTTTTCAGAACGCGCTGGATGGATTCGAATGGTGCATCTTCACCGACGAAGGCTGCGATCCTGCGGGAAGCGGTGAGCTGCTATCTTTCGGCGGCGCCAGCGGCACCATCACCGGCCTTTCCGGCAACGTGATGATTGCTTCGGTCACCAATCCGGCGCCCGAGCCGGGCACATTTGGCTTGGCGCTGATCGGAATCGCCGGCGTGGCGTTCGCGATGCGCAAGCGGCTGACGGCAGGGGATTCAGCGGCTAGCTGAAAATAACTTCCCAGTACGCCGGTCGAATGATGGTTGCAGGCGCAGTGTGGCCCTATGGAAGGTCGTGGTCTGGGTCGATCACCGGCAAATCCTCTTCGCCAAAGTTGATTCTCGCCTCTTCTTCCGAGTAGGCACTCAGAATCTTTCCGGTGGCCACGTCAATTCTGTATGCGACAAAATCGCCCATGTATTTGCATCCACTGTCCGGTCCGGCCAACGCCGCTACGACGAGTTCGCGCGATCCATTCACCCATTGCGATCCGACCACGTCATA
This sequence comes from uncultured Acidobacteriota bacterium, assembly GCA_963847695.1. Classification (GTDB taxonomy): domain Bacteria; phylum Acidobacteriota; class Terriglobia; order Acidiferrales; family UBA7541; genus Palsa-295. The sequence goes on from CAWKAX010000012.1 coordinate 14,039, forward strand.
CGCACAGAGATCCAACGAGAACCACATCTGTCGCGCTGCTGAAGAGTCCACCCACTTCGGAATCGGCCATTTCTTCATTCGAAGAATCAGGTCGGGTCTGACTCGGCGCGTCACTCCGGGGATCTCGATTAGCCCCGTCTGCGTCACGTCATAAATCTGCGTGTGCCACGGACCCAACTGACCAGTTTCGGTCCAGGTGACAAATAACCGGGTCGAGTCGGGCGCCCATCCAACTTCGGCGCCGCGCATGTTGCCAAACGGAGTCCAGTATCGCCTTCCATTCATTTGCAAACGAACACGCGCGCCTCGCACGCGCAGAATTTTCTTTCCGTCCGGCGATCGGAGATCCAGCTGGCGGTCGGGACTCAAATCCCGGGCGGACCATGTATTGAACAGCGCAACGGTCTTCCCCGACCACGCCCCGCGACACAGCGCGTACCTGAGGTCGCCGCTTTTGTTGCAGTTGGTTGGTGTCTTGCTCCCGGCGGTATCGTTGCTTTGCGCGGAAAACGTCACGGGGAATAGAAGGCTGAGGCAACTGAGCACCAGCGCGAGCGAATAGTGAACCCTCATCGAGGCGTCCTTGCGAATCAGTCTATTCCCATTCGTGCTCGCCAACGAAAAATACGAAATCACATGGGCGGCGGCGCGCTGTGCCCAACCGCGGCGTAGACCGCCGTTAAGCCGTTGGCTGGAATGCGCTGCGGACGCGCGGGAGAGGTCAGGTAGACGCAAATCAGGATGGCGACGATGAGTCGCGCGATGCCGAAGACGGTTCCGACTACCGACGCGTGCGAGAACGACATGGAGACTTGTACGGCGCCGCCGAGGACGGAGATGCCGATGAGCACGATGCATACGATGCGCGCCCAGTTTTTCAGCGTCCACAGGCCCCAAGAGAGCGCCGCGGTGATCAGCCCGCTGATTAGAAAGTAGGCGGCTAAGATTCCGAACAGGCTCTGCGCAGGTGTCAGGCCAATTCCGTTGCCGCCGCTCATGCTCAGCAGCAGACTCGCCACCGCATCTGGTTTGATCAGCGCGATGACAGTCATGGCCAGATAAAACGCCACGCTGATAAAACCGAGAACGGCAAGAACGGTGATTCCGGTTGGCCGCGATTTCATCGGCAGCTCCTGGCGCAGCGCGTGTAGCCGCTCGCGCGGAGTGGAGCTTACCGCAAATCTTTCCGCAAATCACAGGGGCGGCGGCGCGCATCCATCTGGGGTAAGGAATGTTCAGCTGGTTGTAATCCGCTGGCGAGGCAAGTGTATTACCATGCCTGCAGAGTTTCTGTGCGCGCCGGTCGGGTGGCTGGCGGGCAGGGTCAAGGAGAACTTCGATGATGCGGAAATTTGCGGGGCCGGCGGGACTAGCTACGGCGTTTGTGGCGGGGATGTTGGTGGCGACGGCGCTCGGCGGCGGCGGCTTGGCGCGCGGCCAGCAGCAGAGTCCGGCGAAGGCTTCGCCGGCGCAGCAGAACGTGACCATTCAGCAGGGCGTCATCACTCCCACGGTCTCGGACGACGACATTACCTTGTTGCGCAAAGATTTGCGCGCGATGAAAATGCAGGTGATTGGCGAGAACATGGCGCTCTCCGAAGACGAAGGCCAGAAGTTTTGGCCGGTCTACAACCATTACGTGAAAGACCTGACCGCAGTGAACAATCAGAAATACGCGCTGCTGAAGCAGTACGCGGAAACGTGGGCCACCATGTCCGACCAGGACGCATTGATTTACGTGCGCAGCTGGCTGGAGACGGACGGCCGGGCGCAGACGCTGCGTTTGCAGTACGTGCCGCTGGTGAGCCAGGTGCTGCCGGGACGGAAGGCGGCGACTTTTTTTCAGTTGGACCGCCGGCTGAATATGATTGTGGATCTGCAATTGTTTTCGCAGGTCCCGCTGGCGCACGTGAAGGGGCAGTAGGCGGGAAGGCGAATAGAGGCTCTTCGTCGTGTGAGCCTGGGCAAGAAGGAGATTCTTCGTCGCGAAAAGCGCTCCTCTGGATGACGGCCAAAAACGGTTTGGTGAATGGACCAAACGGCTAGGAGAAGCGGAACGATGATCTTCGCTCGCATGCGCTTCGCGCTGGATGGTTTGGGTGGCGCGGGCGGCTCCTCAAAAGCGGTGGCAGAGCCACCGCACTCCAAAAGTTCTGGGCGGCGCGAGATTGCCGTGGGATAGGTTTTCAGCCTGTCTGCACGCCAGTCCTTTGCTGAACGTCGCTCACTTGTTCCGTTTGTTTACGTCCAATCCGTCACTTTGCATTTCCTAGGAGTGTGCCTGCCGTGCCGAGACGAATATTCGTAGCTTCCAAGTTTGCCGCTGTAGCTTCTAAATCCGCTGCAATTCTGCTGATGGCGCTGGCCACCGTGGTGCTTTTTCCTGCGCTTTTGCGCGCGCAGGTGCCGCAGGATCAACTGGCGAAGCCGCCTGCGGATGCGCAGGCGTTCACCGTGCTGTCGACTTCGGGCACCAACGGCAAATCGTTCGTGTGGACGGCCGCGGACGGCAGCCGCATGTCGCGCGAGAGCATTTTGCTGCGCGGGCAAGTTTGGGAAGTCGATCAGCAGGCCCAGATCGGCGCGGACGGGATGCCGTCGGCGCTGGTGGTGCGCGGCGTGACGCCGAATGGCGACGCGGCGGAGACTTTCAAGATTTCCGGCGGCAACGCGACCTGGAAAAGTCCGGTCGACGCGGGGGAGAGCAAATACGCCGCGACGGCGTTTTATGTGGCGCAGGGCGGCACCGCCTCCGGTGGGACCGCGCTGCTGATTGAAACCTTGCTGGCTTCGGCGGACAAATCACTGGCGCTTTTGCCGGGTGGCCGCGCGCGGGCGGAGAAGTTGACGGAAATGGCGGTAGGGCAGGGCCCGGCGAAAAAAACCGTCGCGTTGTGGGCCATCACTGGCCTGTCGCCTTCGCCGACGCCGGTATGGACCACCGCCGACGGGAAATTTTTCGGATTTGTTGGTGGGCTGGGAATTCTGCCGGTTGGCTATGAAAGCGAATTCCTCGCGATGGATAGGGCGCAGGACGAGGCGCTCGCCAAGCGCAGCCCGGCGATGGTGCAGAAGCTGCTGAAAACTCCCGACGGTCCGGTCGCGTTTACGCATGTGCGCGCGTTTCTCGATGGCACGCATTTCGCGGAGGACCAGACGGTAGTGGTGGCCAAAGGCGTAATCGTTGCCGCCGGGCCATCCCGGAGCACATCCGCACCGGCTGGCGCGCAAATTTTCGATGGCGCCGGAAAAACCTTGGTGCCGGGGCTGTGGGATTCGCATCAACATTTCCCCGACGATTCTGCCGGCCCATTTCTGTTGTCGCTGGGAATCACGTCGATTCGCGATCCGGGAAACGATAATCAGCTGACGATCGCGCGGGCCGCGCGACGGGCCCAAGGCGAATTGCTTTCGCCGAAGGTGTATCCGTCGGTGTTGATGGACGGCAAGGGACCGAATACCGCGCAGCTCGGCACGGTGGTGACTTCCGAAGCGGAAGCGATCGCCGCGGTGGACAAGGCGAAAGCCGACGGCTTCACCGGAATTAAATTTTACGGCACCTACAATCCGGCGTGGGTGGCGCCGGCCGCGGCCGAAGCGCACAAGCTGGGATTGCACGTTCACGGGCATGTGCCGGCGGGGATGCGTCCTTCGCAGGCGATTGCCGCGGGCTATGACGAAATCACGCACATTTATTTTGTGATGATGGAGGCGATGCCGGATTCGATCGTCAACACTTCGAACGGGATCAATCGTTTTGAAGGCACCGGGCGTTATGCCAAGGACGTGGACCTGAACGCCCCGCCGATAAAAAATCTGGTGACCACCATGGCCGCGAAAAAAATCGCGTCCGATCCGACTTTGGTTGTCGCCGAATCGCTTTTTGTGCCAGAGAATGGCGATCTCTCGCCGGCCTATGCGCCGTTCGTTGGCACGTTGCCTCCGACGACCGAACGAGGTTTCCGGCAAGGAGGCTTCGCGGTTCCCAAGGATTTGACTCGGGCGGATTATCGCGCGAGTTTTGCGAAACTCTCGGCGTTGGTCACTGCGATGCACACCGCCGGAGTTGCCATCGTTGCGGGAACGGACGGAACTGGGCTCGAACTGGTCCGCGAACTGGAATTGTACGTCGCCGCGGGATTCACGCCATCGGAAGCGTTGGCCGCCGCAACGCTGGCCCCGGCGCATCTTCTTGGCGTGGATGCGAACGTTGGCTCGATCGCCGTCGGCAAGAATGCTGATCTGGTGCTGGTGGAAGGCGATCCTTCGCGGCGCATCGGCGACCTGCGCAACACCCGCACGGTGATGATGGGCGGCAAGCTGATGGACGCCGACGCGCTGCGTGAAGCCAGCGGCTTCTCGGGCAGGCCAAAAACGGGCGAATAGGTGTAGGACAGGCTGACAGCCTGTCCTACGGACGTGGATGCAGGCAGCCGCGTGAAACGGAACGATCCCTCTATTGCTAGGATTTGGAACTCGGCAGCGGTTGCCACATGCCGCAGGTTTTTTCGTGGTCGCGCATGATCCATTTCACGCCGGGGAAGCAGCAGAGGCGGCGTTTGCCGGTGGAGAGCATGTCGACGGCTTTGGCGATGCGGCGGGCGCGCGTTTCCGGTTGCTTGGCGGAAGTGATGGAGAAAATCCAGTCGCGGCGGGCGAGGGGCGTGATGTCGTCCCAGCCGGCTCGCGACTGCGGGCCGGCGGCGGCCAGCGCCTTGCGCAGATCGTCGGGCACGCGCATTTCCGGCTCGTCGCCGGCGCGGGTAATTTCCACGGTGACGGTTTCGAGCGCGTCGGCGCCGGCGGCGTGGCGCATGGATTTATTCACCGCGAGGGAGTGAATTCCTTTCACGTTCACTTCGACCGCGGCGCGAAAAGGGAAGGCGTTGATCGCGCCTTCGACCGTGATGTTGCCCCGCGTGCCCAGCGCGGCGGCGGCTTTCGGCGGCAGAATCAGAATCGCCGCGTCGGATTTTTGCCCGTGCGTGGGCGGAACAAATTTCGCGGTGAAGCGAATGGTGGGCTTGGATTTTATTGCCAGCGCTGGTTTCATCGATTCACATATTACCAAATATCTTTTATGAGGCTAGCTTACCGTTCTGGATGGCGGATCCCGGCCAAATTCCTCACTTGCCCGCTTTCCGCCGTTAGGTATACTCCCGATTGACTATCTGCCTGGTAAATAATCTTGCTTTGGAGACCCGCCATGTTCGGACGAAGCACTTGGATCACCTTGGCCGCCGTCGTCTGCTTACCCTCTCTGACGCTTGCGCAGCAATCGACGCTGCCCAGCCCTGATGATCCTTCTTTCGTGCAGGGCGCGCCTTACGGGCCAGAACACATACCGCGCATGAAACTTTCCGGCGACATCGTGGAGAAGGACTTGCTGCAAAAGGTCCCTCCCGAATATCCGGCCCAAGCTTTGGCTGCGAAAATCGGTGGAACGGTGGTGTTTGCTGCGCTGCTCGGCAGGGACGGTTCGGTGAAACAAGTTAATGCCATTTCTGGCCAGCCGGAATTGATCGATGCGGCTACCCTGGCGGTGAAACAATGGAAATACAAGCCCTGGAAACTTGACGGCAAGGGCGTTGAAGTGGAGACCACTATTTCGGTGAAATTCGATCCGGAAGATCCCGGCGTCGCCGGTATTATTTCTCCCCAATTGCGAGCCGATATTGAGCAGCTGTTCCACACCATGCGCGGCAAGGACCCGGCGGAAATCGCGTTCAGGGAATCTTTCAACGAGCTCGACAGCAGAATCGGCGGCGCGATACCTCGAACGAGTCCGAACCGGGAGGAAATGTTCAAAGCTTCCGAGCGAGAGTTCGTCAACATCATGCGTTTGCCTGCTTTTAAGGACGCGGCCGTCGCCATCTACGCGAAGCATTTCACCGACGATGAGATCAAAGCGATCGATCAATTCTTTCAAACCCCTGCCGGCCAGCATTTCGCACGTGAATCATCGGAATTGAACGCCGAGAGCGCGGCCCTCGGACGAAAAGTCGCGGCCGACCACATTCCCGGCGTCTTGGCCAATTTGTGCAAGGAGTTTCCGGAGCTGCAGCATGATGCGAGTCTCTGCCAGAGCAGCAGCTCCAGCAGCGACGGCCAACTCATAACGCCTTCTGGTCCGAACGTGCCGTCGACGAATACGGCCATTGCGCCCGGCAAGTGACCGTTGTGCCAGCGAACGAGGGAGCGAGAACTAGGGTGTGCCATGCAACGCTTTTGGCGCGGCGCGTATCATTAACGAGGATGAGCGAGTCTTC
>CAWKAX010000013.1:0-148531 GCA_963847695.1 uncultured Acidobacteriota bacterium
CCCCGACAACTCCTACAATCTCGCGTGTGCCGCGCCATCGGGCAGGAACCCGAAAACCAAACACTTTCCCACGGGTTCCTCGTTCGGGAAATAAAGTCGTGCCATCGTGCGATTGATAAGAGCGACGCGCGGAGAAGAAAAAATGTCGCGCTGATCGAATAGTCGTCCGCACATCAACGGTATCAACATCACCAAAAAATAGCCGGGGCTAACGGAAACGTAGTCAGCGGACCGGAAAGAACCGGCAGATAACGTTGGCCTGCCTTCGATATCACATGTCAGGTTCACTTGCCCGTCAGCCAACGGCATTGGAATCGCTACAGCAGCATCACGCAAACCGGTTGTTCTTTGACCCCTTCGAGCAGGTTTTGAGCAAATGCTGCCCACTGCTGCTCAGTTGAATATTGTGCCCGAGGAAGAGAGATGTCGGCTTTCACGATGTTCTCAACTTGAAATCCCGGGTTCACTGCCGTAAGCGCCGCGAAGCTACGGATCAACAACCCGGAAGTGACAAGCAAGACCATCGCTAACGCGATCTCAGCCGAAGCAAGCACGCTCCGAGCCCGGCGCCCACCGCGGCCATGTCCCGATCGCCCGCCGCCTTCACGCAGGCTGGCCTGCAGGCTTGAGTTCGCCATATAGATGGCGGGAAGAATCCCGGCGGCCGCGGTGGCGAATGCAGAAAGTAGGAATGCGAAACCCAGTACGTAATGATCCACGCGAATCTCGTTCACCTGTGGCAGCGTCGACGGCAAAAACGGAATCAGGCCACGTATTCCCGCATACGCGAGCGATACCCCACACGCCCCCCCCAACAGACTGAGTACCGCCGTTTCGCTCAGCAGCTGCCGGATAATACGCGTGCGGCCCGCCCCTAGCGTGGTACGCAGTGCGATTTCCTTCGCGCGCGAGGTCGCGCGAGAGAGCAAAAGATTGGCGATGTTCGCGCACGCGACGAGTAACACGAGCCCGACGGCGCCCAGCAGCACCAGCAGAGCCGATTGCACATCTCCGACGATCATTTGTTGTAACGGAACCATACCAACATCCCAGCCGTCGTTTTCCGCACGGAAGTCCTTGGCCCAGCGCGAGGCAAGAGCACTCAGTTCCGTTTGCGCTTCGCTCATCGAAACGCCAGGCTTCAGGCGTCCGGTAACTTGCAGCCAATGCCCTCCGCGTCGTCCCATCCAGCCTCCGAACAAAGGATCCTGAGCGAGAGGAATCCAAATCTGTTCGCTTTTCGAAAGTAAGGGGAAGCGAAATCCTGCCGGAACCACGCCCACGATAATAAAGGATCGCTTGTCGAGGTCGATCGCCTTACCAATAACCCCCGTATCGCCGCTGAATGAACTCTTCCACAAGCCCTCGCTCAAGATAACGACCGCCGGTGCGCCAACCGTTCCGTCGTCTGGCAAAAAAGTCCGTCCGAGAATCGGCTTTTGGTCGAAGACCGAAAAAAAATCCGAAGTCACCACGGAAGTACTTACGACTTGTGGTTCGCCGTGCCCGGTAAGCGTCAGTTCGTGTTCTTGGGCTCCGGCCACGGCGCTGAAGATTCGGTTTTGATCGCGGAGATCGGAAAAGGTCAGGTAGGAAAAGCCGGTTCGCACCGATTCGTCATGCGACTCGCGCTGATTCACACTGAAAAGCTGTTCGGCGTGCGGGTAGGGAAGGGGCTTCAGCAGGGTTGCGTACACCACACTGAAGATCGCGGTATTGGCGGCGATCCCGAGCGCCAGAGTCACAATTGCAGCAGCCGCGAATCCGGGAGCTTTGCGTAGCACGCGCAACGCATAGCGCCCATCCTGCAATAGAGTCTCCAGAAAGTGGACTCCTGCTGCTTCTCGACATTCCTCTTTGAATTTCTGATACCCGCCAAACTCCAGCCGAGCTCGTCGTTCTGCATCATCAGCCGGCAGTCCATCCCGGATAAGATCGTCGGTACGATTTTTGACGTGTGAATCGAGTTCTTCATCCATTTCGCGTTCTACCCGCGAACGGCGAAACAAGCCGCCAGCGAAGATACGAAGCGAAGTCAGCAAATTCATAGTCGCCCCGTCGGTCCTTTCTGTGCGAAATCCGATCTGACTTTCCCGAGCTGATGAGAGCAAAGGGTGCGGGCGACTCGCTTAGACGCGCTGTTATCGAACCGCATTCGGGAAATGGCGCGCAACAGGATTACCCGCGGAGAATCCGTCTGAGAGAGTCGCTCAAAATTCTCCGCCTCCTAAGTATGTTAGGAGAATATGCCCCGCCCTCCCCAATTGTCAACGATCGGCTGACAGCGTGACATTTGCACACAAAAAAGACAAAGCACGCGGTGGATGCAGAAAGGCAGTCGGCCACAGAACGACTCTTCGCCGCGCGACCTTACCCATAGAAATACCAGCTAGGCCGCAGGTTGCAGTAGCTCCGTAAGTGTTAGAAAATAGCCTCGTACCACGCGGATGGGCGTGTAGCTCAGCTGGGAGAGCACCTGCTTTGCAAGCAGGGGGTCACCGGTTCGATCCCGGTCACGTCCACCAAACCTTCTGCCCTCCGTTGGCCGGTCGGGCTGCATCAGGCTGCGTCTCCTGGGCGGCACTCTACCGATCGGTTATCTCGTTAGAACGTTGAGGCTTAGCTGCGTTCACGTTCAGCCGGGCGAGGTCTCTCGATAGGAACCGCCTGTCCAGCGCGGTCCCGAAACGAACCAATACCAAGGTACGATGGACGTCCTTTGTTCGATGCCCCATCCTTGTTCTATGAAGTCTTCTAAGGGCAGCAGCGGAAATAGGCAGCCGCTTCTGTGCGTGGTTGATGATGACCAATCTATACGAGAGTCACTGCCCGGCCTGATCAAAGAGTTCGGGTTCGAGGCTCGTGCTTTTTCGTCAGCGCAAGAGTTTCTCGGATCGGGCGCTGTTTCTGAGAGCAGCTGTCTGATTCTGGACGTTGGCATGCCGGGCATGAGCGGTCCGGAACTTCATCAGGAGCTAAAGCGCCGAGGGGAAGAGGTGCCGGTGATATTCATCACGGCGCAAAAAGACGAGAGGATTCGTGCCCAAGTGTTCGAGCAAGGCGCAGTGGCGTTCCTGCCAAAACCATTCAGTGAAGCCGCGCTGCTCGCGGCGATTAGGGCCGCACTGCAAGCTACCTGAAGGTCATCCGTGAAAGCGTTCTGAGGGGTACAATGAATGCGGCGAGCGCACTTAGACATCAAGTAGGGACGTTGCCCATGCCCAGTGCCATCCCCATCGTGTTCATCGTTGACGATGACGTCTCCGTCCGCGAATCGATGGAGCTGTTGGTTCGCGATGAGCATTGGAAGCCCGAAGCCTTCGCGTCGGCCCAAGAATTCCTCGATCATCCCAGAAAAAGTGTCCCCAGCTGTCTGCTCCTCGATCTTTCGCTGCCTGGCCTGAACGGCCTGGACCTGCAGAAGCAGCTCGCGGCTAAACACAGCGACGTGCCGATCATTTTCATCACCGGTCATGGCGATGTGCCACAGTCCGTGCAGGCCATGAAAGCGGGCGCGCTCGAATTCCTGACCAAGCCCGTCAACCACCAAGTTTTAGTAACCGCCATCCGCAACGCCATTGCACGAAGCACCGTCGCGCTCGCCCAGAACGCCGAGATTCAGGAGCTTCAAGACCGTTACTCGTCACTCACATCGCGGGAACGGCAGGTGATGGCACTGGTCGTTGCCGGGTTGTTGAACAAGCAAGTCGGGGGAGAGCTCGGCATCAGCGAAATCACGGTGAAGGCGCACCGTGGGCAAGTCATGCAAAAGATGAAAGCAAATTCCCTCGCCGACCTGGTGCGGATGTCCGCCAGGCTTGGTCCGACGGCTCCCCCATCTCCCTTGACCTGACGATCGACCCGTCGGGATAACGAACCACATATTTCGTAGGTTTCGCGAACCCTGCATCGATGCACTCCGAAGAACGCTTTGCTAGTTTCCCCGCCGACTTTGCGCCGTAACTCTGCCTGTGGCCCTCCCCCAGCGGCAACATCCCGCCTGTAACCGATTCGCTACCCGCCACGTCAAAGAATCCAAGTTTGGGTGTAGGGACCAGGTTAACGATCACCACAAATCTGGACGATTCGCGAGGATTCTTCGCAAGCGCGTAGGCGGTCCGGGCTGGCAGGTCCCACGATGATTTCTGCTACCATTTCGGCCCGCGTGACGACGTTAGGCCGATTATCCGTAGGAATCACGCGAGAGCGTATTTATAATTTCGCCAGGGCGGTGAAAAGCTGCTTCCGCTTTCCATTCCAATCAAGACGACACATCACTTGACGCGTCGAGACCAACGGCGTTCAGGGCGCCTCCCGCTGCGAGCTGTGGCGGGAATTCTGCTGTTGGCTTCTCTTTTCGCCGGTTGCCGCAAGCCCGCAGAGCCCGTGACCATCACCTTCTTCGATTCTGACGGCCGCGGGGTGAAGGGCGATCATCGAATGATTCCGGACTCGTATCTGCAGGAATTCACGCGAGAAACCGGCATTCGCGTCAACGATCTCCCTACGCCGGAAGACACTGCATCGAAATTCAATCTGGCCATGGATTTACTCCGTCGCGGCGCCCCATCCCCAGACCTGTATGGCGTCGATACCATCTGGACCGGAGCGATGGCTGATTACCTCGTCGACCTGCAGCCTTACTTCGTCTCGGAGCTTTCCTCAGAAGATCCAGAGATCGTCGAGAGCTATAAGATCGGCGGGAAGATTGTGGCCATGCCCAACCAGCCGCTGGGTATCCAGGTATTGGTTTATCGGACCGACTTGCTGGCCAAATACGGATATAAGACGCCGCCGAGAACCTGGGACGAGTTGGAGAAAATGGCCGTCCAGATTCAATCCGGAGAGCGCGCCAGCGGGAAAAAAGATTTTTGGGGATTCGTCTGGGCCGGGGCGATCGCGACGGACGCCGAACAACTGACGATGGAAGGATTGGAGTGGCAAGTAGCCGACGGGGGCGGTCATATTATCGAGCCCGACGGAAGAATTAGCGTCAACAATGCGGATGTGATCCACAGTTGGGAGCGCGCGGCACACTGGGTCGGTTGGATCTCCCCTCCCAGCGTGGTTTCGTACACCGCGACGGACGCTGAAAATAAGTTTTGGGTTTCGGGTGAGGCCGCGTTCCTGCTCAGCCACGCCATTGTCTATGAGATCTTTGCGGAAGATAAACCTTTCCGCGACCAGGCTGGAGTCACCAGCGTCCCCGCGGGAAAGAGCGCGCGAGTGGCTACTATCGGCGGCTACGCTCTGGGGATATCACGCTTTTCAGCTCACCGCGATGAATCTCTCAAGTTCATCCGTTTCCTGCTGCGCAAGCACGCCGAATTCAACTCCACCTATGCTAAAAATCGAGACCGCAAAGTGGAGTATTTTGAAGTTCCCCCGGTGATGAAGGATATCTATCCCTGGTGGTACAAACCGGGAGAATCTGGAGGTAGTGAAATCGTTGTTCGCCCGTCGGCCGTTGCGGGAGCTAGGTATGAGGAAGTCTCCGAAGCCTACACCCGCGCGTTCCATTCGGTCCTGACCCGTCAGTCCGACGCTCCAGCTGCTGCCGCGGCACTGGAAAAGCGGCTCGCTCAGATCATGGCCAGTAACAAAGCCCAACCCGGAACTGGTCCGCACTAAGATGAATCGACTGCGACTTAACATTGGCCCACGCTTGGTGCTGTGCTTCGCGCTCATCATCGTCTTGATGTTGGCCGGTGACGCCATCGTTCTGCGGCAATTCCACATCGTTCGCGCCCAGGCCGAACGGCTCAATGAATATGACGACGAGCTAGTCTCCGTATTGCGCGTACATTCCGACGTGTCCAAGTTTCGCGACGAGCTCGAGTCGCTGGCGAACGCCAGAGACTCTAATCGCCTGAAGCTCGAGACGCAATCCATGAATGAGGCCGTTGCGGATGACATGCGGCGTGCCGAAAGCGCAATTTCTGCTGCGCATTCGGACAAAGCCTCGGACCCGACCATCCTCCCCACGCTGGCGGTCGCGCAGTTCAACCTCCATTCGGAGACCGCCTCCATGATCGAGTTAGCGGAAGCGAATGATTGGAACGCCGTGCAAGTCCGGCTGGCTAATCAGCTGCGCCCGCTCGAATCATCCATCTCTGATTTGGTGGAAAGAGTCGATGGAGAAGTAAAAGCAGAGCACGCTCAAGCCGCAGCCAACATCCGGCAAGTACAGCAGCGGGTCTTTATCGTAGTGCCGGCCATGGTCGTTCTCACTTTGCTAATCGCCGGAAGCTTGGGGCTGATCATCACCAGCAGCATCACCCGGCCGCTCGAGCAGCTGGTCGAAGGTTCCAAGATGTTGGCGCGAGGAGAATTCAAACATCGGGTTCCCGTTCAGGGAGATGACGAGCTGGCCCAACTGGGACGCGTATTCAACGACACCGCGGGGCGATTGCAGGATCTCTACCAGAGCTTACAGAGTAGTGAAGACCGGCTTCGCCAAGTAATCAACACGATTCCTGCGCAGGTGTGGAGCACTCTTCCAGACGGCTCCGTCGACTTCGTCAATCAACGCTTGTTGGAATCAACCGGCTTGCCGATAGATGCGTTGCTCGGATCGGGTTGGCAATCGATTGTTCATCCCGAGGATCGCGCTCGCTATACCTCACGGTGGAACGCCGCACTGGCCACCGGCGAGCCAGTCGAGATTGAGACGCGCGTCTGGACCGCCCAGCGTGATTACCGCTGGTTGCTGGTGCGCAATGTGCCGCTGCGCGATAGCAATGCAAAAATCGTCAAATGGTATGGCACCGGCATCGATATCGAGGACCGCAAGCTTGCTGAAGAAGCGCTACGGAAAGCGCAGGCCGATCTCGCGCACGCCAACCGCGTCACCACCATGGGCGAGCTCTGCGCCACGTTGGCGCACGAGATTAATCAGCCTATCAGCGGTGCGATCACCAATGCTTCTACCTGTCTGCGCCGGCTGGACCGCGATCCGCCGGATATCGAAGGCGCTCGGGCTGGGACGGCATTGATCATTCGCGATGCAAATCGCGCCGCGGAAATCATCAACCGCGTCAGACTGTTTTTTAAGAAAGGCATGGTGACCAGGGAGCCAGTCGACGTCAACGAGATGATTCGAGAAATGCAGATCCTTCTACATAACGAAGCCACCCAACACTCCGTTTCCGTTCACACCCAACTCGCAGCCGCACGCCCGCTGATTGTGGCCGACCGCGTGCAGCTGCAGCAGGTGCTGATGAACCTGATGATCAACAGCATCGATGCGATGCGGGCGGTGGATGGCCCCCGCCAACTGACGCTCGGCACTCAAAATGAAAGCGCCGAAGAGTTGCTCGTCTCAGTCGTCGATACCGGTGTCGGGTTGCCTCCCGATCAAGCTGGCCAGATTTTCAACGCTTTCTTTACCACCAAGGAACACGGCACCGGCATGGGGCTGCGCATCAGTCGAACCATAATCGAAGCCCACGGTGGCCGCCTGTGGGCCACGAACAATCACCCTCGCGGCGCAAGCTTTCACTTCACCCTGGCTGTTTCCTCCGACGTGGCGGGACTGAACGCCACCAGCAACGACTAGCCCACCGATAGAAGGAAGCTTCCGTCAGCGCCCTTCTACCGCGTGATCTGACCCAGATAGTATCCGAGCCGATTCTCGACGTCCCCCGGCTTCTGAAACCCGCGCGCCGTCAGTTCTTTTATCCCATTCTGCGCGGCAGGCCGGCCGAGCGAAGCAATGCACGCATCCCATCCGGCGCCGAGTTCAACGTCCGGCGGCAAACTCGTGTTCACCAGGCGTTTGGTGTTGCTGATCGCCCATTTGTCGAACTTTGCGATGCGCGTTGCGAGCGCGTCGACGAACGCATCCAGCTCGGCGTCGGGCAACGCGCGATTGATATAGCCGTAAGCTTCGGCTTGCTCGGCTCGGATGTCTTCCGAACTCAATAGCACCTCGAGTGCGCGATTTCGTCCGATGAGCTGAGGCAGCCGCGCCATGGGCCCGCCGCCGGCGACCATTCCCACGCCAACTTCCCACTGCGAGATGATGGTCTTCTCGCGGCTCGCAAAACTCATATCGCACGCCAGTGTGATCTCGCTGCCGTTGCCCGTCGCCCGCCCGCGGATCAGCGCGATTGACGCGACTGGCAAGCGAGTGAGGCGCACCAGAAAATCCGGCCAGGGCGGCAACCCAGTCGGGCCCGCCGGCAATGACGTCATATCCTCAAGCTTGCCCGTGAAATCCGAGTGATTCAGAAAGTAGTCATTGACCGCGCTGTCGATAACCACAACCCTGACCTGCTCGTCAGCTTCGAGCGCGTTAATCACTTCTTGAAACTGCTTGACCATTTCCGGCCCCATCACATTGAGCGGCGGATTGTCGATTGTGACCCGCCAATAGCCCGGCGAACGCTTGGTGATACGAAGTTGTGCGGACTTGACCACTGCACCTACGGTTGTCATTGGATTCTCCTTTTTCGTTTCATTCTCATGTAAGCCGGCCGATTCTTTTCAGATCCTCTAGAGATTCGTTTGTTGATTGATGAGTGTCGCGCCCGCTTGGCTTACGATCTCGTCTTGTGAATCTGCGCCTCCCGAACAACCGATGGCACCGATAATCACTCCATGTTCGATCAGTGGGATGCCGCCTCGAGACGCGATGATTCCATCAAACGCCAGCAGATAGTTAAGGTGCATCAGCTGGACGCCATCTTCGAAGACCTTGGTCGGGCGACGAAACGTGACCGCCGCTCGAGCCTTATGTTCGGCAATGGCAATCGACGCAAGCATTGCGCCGTCCATCCTCTGGAAAGCGACCAGGTTCCCACCGGAATCGGATACCGCCACATTCATTTTCCAATTCCGTTTCTTCGCCTCGGCCACCGCCGCGGAAATGATCGCCTGCGCCCGATCCAGCGATATCGGAGCGCCATACGGAGTGTCGAAGGGAATTGCATCGGGCACAAAGTCCAACGGATTTGTTTCCGCGGGCTGCAGCGCTGGACTCGTGCCAACGGCACTTCCTGTCTTCTCGTTTGACATACGTTCTCCTTGTGAGCCGGTTAAGGTTGGAACCCGTCCGCCATCCATTTCGCGAATAGTTCGATCCGGGACTGCGGCCAGGGCCCCTCGCCTTTCGGTGGAGGTGGGGGCATCACCGCTCCGCCGATTCCACGGATGCGGTCGTAGATGGGCCCAGCATACTTTTTTACGTCATCGTAACTCGCCAAGTCGAACCCCTTACGCATGCCCTCAATATCTCGGTCCGTAAAGAGCGGGCGGATGTCCCTCTGAAAGCTGGTTTTTGCCGTCATCATTCCTCCTCACAGCGACTGAATTGTGCGGACGTCGCAGCCCTTCCGAAAGCCTCGCAGTCTTCAGGCAGTGGCGCGCCGCGCCGCCGGCTGAACTTCCCGGATCAAGCCGGTGTCCACGTCGAAAATAAATCCGCGCACTGGGACATCCTTGGAAATCCATGGGTGCGATCGGACTTTCTGGATTTGCTCTCGGGTATTTTCTTCGGGGTCCTTATAAGAGAAGAAACGCATGGGAGCCGGCGAAGCATCTCCGGTCGCGGCGGTCAGCTTTGCGTTCAGCTCCTCGTCCGTAAACGTCGTGAAGCCGCAGCCGGTGTGGTTGAGGAGCAATATCTCCCTGGTTCCGAGTATGCGATTCGAAACCACCAGCTCTCCGAGAACATCATCCGTCACCGCTGGCCCACCGGTTCGGATCACGTCCAGATCCGCCTGCGGCAGGCCCAAGATTCCCGAAAGGTCGGACAGCCGCGGATCCATGCAGGTCACGACCGCAATTTTGGGAGCCGGCCGCTTCCCCAGGGTTGGATCGTACTTCTCTGCATATTTGCGGTTCGCTTCTTGGGCCTTGTCGATAATGCTCATCGTCTTCCTCCTGGCGGGCAAACCGTGCGGCCAGCCGTTCTTTCGAATGTCGCTCGTCCGACGAATCGGTCGCGATTGCGCCATTACACTCGAGCCTCCCCGCCGAAACAATTGGACGATGGTATCCCCAACACTTTGGTGTCGGTTTCCCGTGAAATAAAGCGTGCCCACACTGGCTCATCTCCTCTAATTCCTACTTTGGTGTTGGGGATACCATCGTCCAATTGCCGCAGGTTCACGCCTCTGCTTTTATGCATGCAGCACATGCGAGTGGTCTGGCAGGTGCCAACGAAAAACATTAGGGGAGGACGTGATGAATCAAGCTAGTGTTAACGCAACGCGGGGCCAGGGGACAGTGCGGCTGGTGTTCGATCTGCCGCGGAGGACAAACGCACTCAGGCGGCGGCCGGCGGCCGCCGATCCTCAAAACCTGAACGACGAACTGTCGCTCGTTGCCAGGGCCAAGTCCGGGCACCAGGACGCTTTCGGAGAACTTTATAAACGTCATCAGCGCCAAGCCTATTGCACGGCCATCCGCATACTTCGAAATCATCAGGACGCGGAAGACGCCGTCCAGCGGGGTTTTCAGCGTGCGCTGGTCAACCTGCGCAGATTCCGCGGAGACTCCAGCTTCTCTACCTGGCTCACTCGGATTGTCATCAACGACGCCTTGATGGCCCTGCGGCAACGCCGCTCCCGCGAGCCGCTTCAGCAGAACAGCGTGGATCTTCCGCCGGATGAGGGCGGCGTCCAGATCGTTGATGCAACACCCACCCCGCTCGAAATTCTCTGCGAAAGCGAACGCCACGCCACCTTGCGCCAAGCCGTTGGTGAAATGCGTGAGAGCCTGCGCGTCGTTGTGTTGCACGGCGAGCTGCAAGGCCGGACCAGCGCCGAAACCGCGCGTCATCTGGGCCTGACCGTTGCCGCGGTCAAGACCCGCACCTTTCACGCACGCAGGTTTTTAAGGAAACGCCTCAGCCGAAACTTTGGGCGAACGAATGCGTTAGGCAAGCTCCAAGCGAGACGGGCATGAGAGTCAACGCGAGATTTACCGTTGCTGCGTCGGAGTTGGTCGTGCAAACAAGCCGGCGATTTACGGCTCTAACGTTGCCGTTCATTTGCTGGCTGGCCGTGCAGTCATGTCCAGTTCAGATGTTCTTGGCCTGGGCCGTGCAGCACACCACCACGCTGTTGGTCAGGCCCGAGCCGCGACTGAAGTCGAGTACCTTACGTCCGGAACTAAGCTAATCAATCTGAACTGAATCAGTCCGACCCCCGTGAGACGGAATGGCATACATCGTGCCCTCACTTATCATCTAGGCAAAGTCGACCTGCGATTCGGTGAGGAAATCTTGACCCTCAAAACGATACGAGGAAAAGTTAATCTTAAAGGCCCACTCTTTAAGTTCGTCGTTCCGGCATTGTCTACCGGAGTTGCTCTCATGCTCTTGGGTTGGACTGTCAACTCGTATCTTCCCGTTTTCCAGATTGCGCTGGCATGCCGCGTGTGGGCTGTAGCCACTACACCTCAGGGACGACACCCGGAACAAGGCACGATGCGACAGGCTCCGCGCTCAAGAAAAGAAGGCGTCAAAGAAGTCGCCGAGGTGCAACACTCTGATTCTCCGGATCAGCCAGCCGTTCATATAGACCCATCTTCTCAGCCCTCGCCGGTGAGCAGACCGCTCGTTCCTGTACTTCCTCCTGCGGAACTCGACGATATCGTCCCCGTATCTGAGAATGTCACGATCCCGTTTACGCTAGTGCAGCCCGATGCGCCGAGGTTGCCTGAACGCAACGTATTCGGTGGCGCAATCTGCACAGCACCTCTGGATTGTCGTATTACGGATGCTCGCAAAGACTTAGTCTGTGAGTCGCTTGACTCGGCCCCCTCGAACATGGAGAAGTCCAGAGAGGAGCGGAGCCAGCCAGCGGGAATGGTTCATGAGCGTGATGGGGTTTACTTAGCTGGTTTCGGAGCGGCCGGCGCGGCAAAAGGTCTGCCCAAGTAAAACGGCCATTTTCCATTCCACGGGAGATACATTTGCAGATCACTTCAGCAGCCACCCGGCTAGGTGGTAATCGACGCTGAACTTTCCCGGGCCAGAGCAAATCAGCCAGATAAAACACAACACATACAAAACTTCCGGCAGGTACAGAAAATCATCTAGCCAGCTAAGCGTCGAAAGCCGCTTTGGAATAGTCGAAAGCGCGTTGGTCAGGATGGCGACGATCATATCAATCATCAAAGCCATCGACGCTGGACTTGAAAGAAATCCCACGGCGACCAGCGATCCCGCCACAAACTCCACACTCGCTACGAAATACGCCGTCTGCTTAGGAAATGGAATTTTGGCCGCAACCAGCGTGTCGTAGACCGGCTTGGTTCCCCCAGCGGTGAATAATTTGTTTGCCCCGGAAATGGCAAAGAACAGCCCAATCGAGACGCGTACCAGTAGGATCGCAAACTGTTCTAAATCCTTGCTACCCAGCAGCGCAAACTCGATCAACCGGTTCCAGTTCATTGCTGTTCTCCTTCGCCTCGAATCTACGCGTCCATCCGTTCGACCCACTGGGCGCGAAACGCCGGTGCTTTGAACGGATCCGCAAAATACTGCGTCTCCCGAGCAACCTTGTCACCCCTGAACTCCATGATGCTCACCGTGTAAGACGGCTTCGCATCATAGGTTAGGACAAATTCGGTCACCCACAGCTCGCCTCTTCCAACAATCCGCCGGATCGAAAACCGTTTTTCGCTCGGCTGCCCGGCACGTTGGTTCTGAATATTGCTTCGGCCCCGAGTTCGCTCGCCCGACTGCGGATATTCCAGCACTGCATCCTCAAGATAGATGCGGTGCTCCGTTTCACTGTCGTTCGCATCGGACGCCGCCCAATGCTCATCCAGCGCTGCACGAATTCGCTCATCCCGTGTTGGTTGCTCGAGCTGCGATTCAGCGTCCATCGTCATATCCTTTCCGCATGCTGACATGTCGGCGCCGGCGGGGCTGCCAAGAATTGACTACTCATCGAGCCAATCGAAAGATCGCGTCACAGCCTTCTTCCAGAATTTGTATAGGCGTTCTCGCGTAGCTTCGTCCATATTCGGCGTCCAGGTGCAGTCGATGGCCCAGTTTGATCGCAGGTCGTCGATGCTCGCGTAGAATCCCACGGCAAGTCCGGCGGCGTACGCCGCACCGAGCGCCGTCGTTTCCCGGATCACTGGACGGACGACCGGAAGATTCAGAATGTCGGATTGGAATTGCATCAACATATCGTTCGCCACCATTCCGCCGTCAGTGCGCAGCACCTTCAGCTGAATTTGCGAGTCTTTCTCCATCGCTTCTAGCACTTCGCGCGTTTGAAACGCGGTAGCTTCCAGCACCGCGCGGGCGAGGTGACCCTTGTTAGCGTATCGAGTTAATCCCGCAATCACGCCCCGGGCGGAACTTTTCCAGTACGGTGCGTAGAGCCCGGAAAACGCGGGAACGAAGTAAACGCCGCCATTGTCCGTCACCGTACGTGCCAGCGTCTCCACGTCCGAGCTTTTTGCGATCAGTCCCAGGTTGTCCCGCAGCCATTGCACCAAAGCGCCGGTAATCGCGATGCTTCCTTCCAGTGCGTACTGTGCTGGCTTGTCACCAAACTTGTAAGCAACGGTGGTAAGCAGACCAAACTTGGAGTGAATGAGCTTCGCGCCAGTGTTCTCCAGCATGAAACAGCCCGTGCCGTAAGTGTTCTTTGCCTCACCGGGGTTAAAGCAAGTCTGTCCCACGAGCGCTGCTTGCTGGTCTCCGAGAATTCCGGCGATCGGCACGCTTTTGACGGCTTCGAGCTGCGCTTGTCCATATACTTCGCTGCTCGATACGATCTTAGGAAGCATTTCGCTGGGGATTTCGTACAGCCGCAACATTTCGCTATCCCAGTTCAGCGTATTCAGGTCCATCAGCTGGGTTCGACTCGCGTTGGTGACGTCGGTGACATGAACGCCTCCCTGTGGGCCGCCGGTAAGTTTCCAGACCAGAAAGCAGTCGATATTTCCGAACAACAATTCGCCCGCTTCTGCCGCCTCTCGCGCACCCTGGACGTTCTTCAAAATCCATCGAATCTTCAGTCCGCTGAAGTAAGTCGCCAGAGGCAGGCCGGTTTTCTCTCGAAATCGATCCTGCCCGCCATCGCGGGAAAATTCCGCCACGGCGTCATCCACGCGCGTGTCCTGCCAAACGAGCGCGTTATACACGGCTCGGCCTGTCTTCCGGTTCCAGACGATCGTCGTCTCGCGCTGGTTCGTGATGCCGATTGCCGCTAGATCCTTCGGTCGCAAACCTTTCGCCTGCATGGCTTGAGCGATCACTTCCTGCGTGCGGCGCCAGATTTCGTCCGGATCGTGTTCCACCCAGCCGGGCTTAGGAAAAATCTGTTCGTGTTCCTTCTGCGCCACCGAAACGATTCTTCCAGTGCGATCGAACACGATGAAGCGCGTGCTGGTTGTGCCTTGATCAATGGCTCCCAAATACGCGGACATAGCGGTTCTCCTTTGCTCTTAACCTGCGGATACGCGCCCGGCGGCAGAACCGGGAATTGCTTCTGGTTCGAGGCCGGCATGCTGAAAAAGACCATTTATTTTTCCAACGTAGGCGGCGATCGCTGCCTTCGTTTGCTCGCCTGACCAGTGAAGCTCCTCCGCCATCCGTGCGGCGACGACCGGCGCTGACTGAATGGCTTCCCGCCAGGACCAAAATTGAATGCCGAGCCGGCGTGCGATGACGTCTTCCAGCTTGACGGCGAACTCCTCGCGAACCGAGTAAACCACCTCAGCCTGAATCGGCGGAGTGCCGGCCAGAATCGCCTCAGCCAGGCTGGGATTTTCGCGGGTCAGTTCCAGCACCTTCCAAGCCGCCGTCCCGAATTTGGCTGCCAGGTGACGGGCCGTTTCTTTCGAGATGAGATAGTCAGCCATCAGCTTCTCCCAAAGATCGGCGCCGAAACCTTCTCCACCGTAAAGCAGATGAGATCGCGTGGGAGACTCGGTCACCGGACCGCCAAGGGCTGTCTGTGCGGCGTCGATAGTGTCCTCAGCCATGGCCCGATGCGTAGTCCATTTTCCGCCCATGATGCTGATCAAGCCGCTGGCTGCGTCCACTTCGATCACATCGTCGCGAGCGATTTTTTTGGTGCTTTGATTCTCGTCCGAACTGACCAGCGGACGCGCTCCTGCGTAGCCGCTAACGATTTGGGAAGGCTGTAACGGATGTTCGACGTATTTATTTAGCTGCCCCAACATGAAAGCAACATCCTCACGTGTGACGAACAACTCATCTTCAGGTGTCACCTCTTGCTCGGTCGTGCCCACCAAGAGCCGGCCGTTCCACGGAACGGCGAAGAGTACCCGTCCGTCATCCGTCTTCGGGATCAGCATCGCGTCTTGAGTCGGAAACACGTCGAGGGGCAACAAAATGTGTGAACCCTTGCTCAGGCGCATGCGCTTCGGCAAAGTCGGTGTCGCCAGCAGGCGAATCGAATCCGCGAAGGGACCGGTCGCGTTGACGAAGACCTTAGCGCTCACCGCAAACTTTGCTCCGGTCACTTGATCCGTAGCCGTCACACTGGACAATCGTCCGGTCGCACCTCGGCCAAAATCATTTACTCGCGCGTAATTCAGCGGATTCCCGCCCGCCTTCGCAAAGGTCTGAATCAGCGCCACGTTGTAACGCGCGTCGTCGAGTTGTCCGTCGGCATACTCCACCGCTCCGATCAATCCCTCTTGTTTCAATGCGGGCATCCGCTTCAGCGTTTCCTCGCGCGAAATATATTTGCTCGGCGAAATGCGTGCGGAGCCCGCAAGCCAATCGTAGATTTTCAGTCCGATATCGAGATACGCGACATTCAGCCAGCTATAGCTGGGCACCACGAATTCGAGTTGCCGTGTGAGATGTGGCGCGTTGTTCAACATCCGAACTCGTTCGTGCAGCGCCCGCACCACCACGTGATATTCCTTCGGATCCACGTCCTTGACGGCTTCTTCCAAATAACGCACACCGCCATGAATGATCTTCGTAGCTGCGCTCGAGGTTGCTCCGGCAAAATCGCCGGCCTCCAGGAGCACCGTGCGAAGTCCCCGAAGCTGCGCATCGAGCGCACATCCCGCACCCGTCGCACCGCCGCCGATCACGCAAAGGTCAAACGATTGTCCCGCTATGTCCCGCAGTTGCTGCTCTCGATTTTTCATGTCCGCTCCGCCAACTAGAAATCGACTTTCACGCGAAATCCCAGCACGGCGGCATTGGGTATCCGAGAGTCACCGCCCACGTCCCAGTAATATTGAAAAACCGGCTGCCAAAGCAAGTATGGTCTGAGCCACAGCGCGTAGTTCAATTCCAGCGCTTTTTCCGATCCAAGTCCCGGTAGCCCGGTCGGAATCCCTACCGTCTGAAATGGATCGCCGATGTGCGTGTAGACAAAACCCAAGCTGGCGCCATCTTGTGGCCGGCTAGGAATTAGTCCGTTGTAACGCACGCCAGCGGTGATCTGGCTGTTCTGGCGGTTGACGCTATTCGGGCTCCAGTCGAAACCGAGCGTAGCGTCCAAGCCGCGATTTGTTCCAGCCGCAGGCCTGTACAGCGCCTGGTTCGCCATTCCGTATACCAGATAATTGCCGCTGCTCTCGACTCCCGCCGCGTTCGCGAACTTGCCCCCGTTGTAAGCGGCGCCAAATTTGTAATTGCCTGGGTAAAGTTTCCGGCCGGTGCGCACTGGGCGCCCCGAAGCGTCGGGCATGTCGCGCGTGAAGCCAGTCTCAAAAACGAAATCCGGAGAATCACGAATCTGGAAATGAAAACCGTTCGTGTCTTGCTGGTAAGGATTGCGATTGCCGGAGAGCATCGCCGACTTGACGTAGAAAGTACGCCACGGCACCACCCGAATTTCAGCCGCAGGCGTTGCCGCGGGATTAAATGATTCGAAAGTCGTGGAGAATAGATTTCCGAAGGCGTAATCGAGCGGCTCGATCAAATAAGACGCGCCATAGTCTTGCACTCCGTAAAAATCCAAACCAGCAAATTGTCCGGCGCGCACAAAAACTCGATTATCGAAAAGTGCCTGCTGCAACCAGAACGAATCTAGTCGCGTCGTATGCGCGCTAACCAACCCGCTCGGATTAGCCAGCACGCCAATGTCCGCGCCGAGATTCCCGCCGAATTGCCACAACCCGGTCACATGAAAGCTAAAACCATCCCAGCCTCTTAGCTTTCCAAAATCGACGTCCATCGTTCCGCGAATACGGCCCCATCCCGCCTGCGTTTGGGTCAAGCCGCCAGCCGGATTCGCCTGCAGGTCAGCCACGTAAAAGAAATCGAAGGTCACACCCTTATTAGCCAATGCCGTTCTTTCGCCGCCCCAATCACCGAACAAATACTGCCGGGGCGTCGGACCAGAAGCATCGTCAGCTGTTACCTGTGCGCAGATTCGAGGCACGGAGCAGAAAAACAAAAAAACCGTCAGCCAAAACATCTTCCCAAACAATCCGCAGGGACGATGCTCCGGATGATCGCGGCGCTGCGCTATTTTTTTCGTGTCCAAGCAGCCGATCCTCCTTCCAGTGTCGGAGTCCGATCGCAAATACAAGACCTACCGTCCTGGATAACCCGACGCATATTACCACTCTCGTAATTGGCCATCACGTTGACGGAGACCCAATCGCATGTCGCGACCGGGCGATAGGACCAAAAATTACCAGCCCACACAATTGGACCAAGGTATCGCCGCCGTGATCGCGGTCGCATGGGCCGGGCCCGCCTCTCGAATCCAGCATCGTGCAGCCGGCGCGAAGCAGTCGGTCGCCCCACGGTTGACCGGTTTAGCGCTGGTGCTAGCTACGCCACTTAGATGGCTACCGGCGAGAAAAAGTGTAACTCCCGCACTCTCGTCGCGATGTGACCGGCGTTATTCGCGTCAAAATGATCCGTGTTTCCGATGCCACGCTGACCCTTCACGAATCGATACCAAAGTGTTGGGCATACCTTCGTCCAATTGTTTTGCTCCCGCGCCGCTGGCCTAATCGTGCACGTTGATACCGAAACTTCCGGTCAGGGCCAAGCATATGTCCAGGCAAAATACGGCGAGAGTCGAGGGGGTATACCGGCGATCCAGCATCGGTTCGGTCGAAACCTTTATCGACGCGGCTCTCCACTTTTCGGTCAGCAGGCGCGCAGGGCTTTGCAGCTGCGCCATCGCCCTGTGGTTTGCTGTTCTCGCGGCAGCCCCGCTTTACGCGCAGTCCGGATTGCCTACCCCAGGCCAATCCGCGGCGACCTACGGTGCCGCCACACTTACTGCTCCGAACGCAGATACTCAAACGCAGAATCCGTACCTTGGAGGAGTTTCCACCGGCATCGCGAGTCCGACGCCACTGGCACTGACGCTGGAAGACGCCGTCAATCGCGCGTTTCGACAGAACCTTGGAGGCCTGCTTTCCAACGACGCTATGTCAGACGCCCGCGGTGAACGATGGCGTGCACTCAGCGTGCTGTTGCCGAACGTGACCACCGCCACCAGTTTTGGAGTCCGTCAAATCGATCTGAAAGCCGCGTTCGGCGTCAACATTCCGAACGTTCCGCGCGTCATTGGCCCCTTTGGAGTCTTCGATACCCGCGGTTACCTCAGCCAGTCGGTTTTCAATTGGGAGTCGATCGAACGCGCCCGGTCTTCCACCGCGCAGCTGCAATCGGCGCGATACAGCTACCAGAACGCCCGCGAGCTGATCGTCTTGGTCGTGGCCTCCAATTATTTGCTGGTGATTGCCGACCAATCCCAAGTCGAATCCGCCACCGCTCAACGCGACACTGCCAAAGTGTTGTTCCATCAGACCACTGACCAGCATGACGCCGGGCTTGCAGCTGCGGTCGATGTATTAAGGTCCGATGTTGAGCTTCAAGCCAGAGAACAACAGCTGATTGTCGCGAGAAATAATCTCGCGAAACAAAAGTTGGTTCTGGCCCGGGCCATCGGGCTTCCCGCTGGTCAAAAGTTCGACATAACCACGGAAGTTCCCTTCGAGCCGCTAACGACTGCAACGCTCGACGAAGCCCTGCAGCAGGCCTACGCCTCTCGCCCCGACTACAAGAGCTTGGCCCAACAACTACGCTCCGCTGAACTCCAAAAGAAAGCTGCTGCCGCCGAGCGCTACCCAACGCTGACGGCCGTAGCGGATTACGGCGTCACCGGACCCAACGCCGCGTCGAACCACGGCACCGTCAACGCGGCCGCCGAACTTCGTCTTCCCATTTTTCTGGGCGGCAAAATTCACGGCGATAATCTCGTCGCCGATTCTTTCCTGGCCGGCGCCAGGCAACAACTGGAAGATCTCCGCGCCAAGATCGACCAGGACGTCCGCGACGCGTTCCTCGATCTCCAGGACACCGCCCAAGAAGTATCCGTCGAAAAAAATGCCGTCCGGCTCGCCACGGAAACTGTCCAACAATCGCGCGATCGCTTCGCTTCCGGAGTCACCGACAACATCGAAGTCGTTCAAGCGCAGGAATCCCTCGCGAACGCCAACGACGCCTATATCGCCAGCCTCTACAGCTACAACATCGCAAAAATCTCAGTCGCGCGCGCGATCGGGGTCGCGGAATCGAACTATGCGCAGTATTTGAAAGGAAAATAAAATGCCCGATCAAGACACGGTCAAAAATCCGGAAGTTCCATCTCCGTCAGTGCCTACCACCTCGGCGGCGAACCCCCATTCGCCGCCTCCTACCTATCCAAGCCCGCGCTCTCGCAAGAAATGGATCATCGTAGCCGCCGTGGTTGTACTTGTGATCGGCGGGACCTTTCTTTGGCACTACTTGTCCAGCTTCGAAAGCACTGACGATGCGCAAGTCGATGTTCACCTCTACCCTGTCAGCGCGCGCATTTCTGGCTATGTCCAGGCCGTGCGGGTGGAAGATAACCAGTTCGTGCAGGCCGGCGCGGTGCTCGTGGAGATAGACCCCAAAGACTATGAAGTTGCCGTGGCGCGAGCCCAGGCCAATCTCGAAACCGCTCAGGCCTCGGCTCGCGCCCTAAACATTGATGTGCCGATCAGCTCCGTCGATACTGCCAGTCAAATAAAATTCACCTCTTCAGACATTGAAAACGCCAAAGCCGCTGTTGCGGCCGGTGAAAAGCAGGTTGCCGCTGCCCGCGCTCGCATCCAGGAAGCCGAAGCAGAAAATGTAAAAGCTGAGGATGACGTCCAGCGTTATCACTTGCTGCTGACTAAAGACGAAGTGCCCAAGCAAATTTACGATCACGCCGTAGCAGCGGCACAAACCGACACTGCTGCAGTAACCGCGGCCAACGCGGACGAGGCCGCTGCGGAACAAAACGTCAATGAAGCCCGCAGCCGGCTCATCGAAGCGATCGCGCATAACGAATCCGCCCAAGCCGGGCCGCAACGTGTGGCGTCCACCCGCGCCCGCGCGCTCTCCGCCGTCGCTGACGAACGCCAGAAGAGCGCAGAACTCGATCAGGCCGCGCTCAACCTCGGATACACCAAGGTTCTAGCGCCGGTCAGTGGGGAGGTCACTAAAAAGGTCGTCGTGGGCCTGAATGTCGACCCCGGTGAACAGTTGCTCACTGTAGTTCCACTCGACCAGGTGTGGATCACCGCAAATTTCAAAGAAACCCAACTCAAATACATGCGCGTTGGGCAGAAGGTGAACGTTCATCTCGATTCGAATGGTCGCGACTACAAAGGCCATGTCGACAGCATCTCCGGTGCCGCTGGACCGCTCTTCAGCCTGCTCCCTCCGGAGAATGCAACCGGCAACTACGTAAAAATCGCTCAGCGCGTGCCGGTCAAGATCGTTCTCGAAGCAGGTGAAAATCACGACCTCCAGCTTCGGCCCGGCATGAATGTCGAAGCGAAAGTTTACTTGCAATGAGTGCGGCGGCAATCGCGCTCCCGTTGGAGCAAGCCGTCTGGCGCCCCAAGGTAAATCCCTGGGCCATTGGCGCCACCGTCTCGATGGCGGCGTTCGTAGAAGTCCTCGATACCAGCGTCGCCAACGTCGCTTTGCCTTACATCGCTGGAGGATTGGGCGCCAGTTACGACGACAGCACCTGGGTCCTCACCTCGTACCTAGCAGCCAACGCCATCATCCTTCCCATCAGCGGTTGGCTCGCCGAAATGATTGGCCGCAAACGCTATTTCATGATCTCGCTTTCTATTTTTACGCTCAGCTCCTTACTTTGCGGTCTAGCGCCCAGCCTGCCCGTGCTGTTGTTCTTCCGAGCTATGCAAGGTGTCGGTGGCGGTGGCCTGCAGCCGATGGCCCAGGCGATCCTCAACGATTCGTTTCCTCCAGAAAAGCGCGGCGTCGCCTTCGCACTCTACGGCATTTCTGCAGTACTCGCCCCAACGGTCGGCCCGATGCTAGGTGGATGGATCACCGACAATTATTCCTGGCGTTGGATTTTTTTCATCACCTTGCCGGTAGTCCTTCTGGCCCTTTATCTGACTTTCACTCTAGTCGAAGATCCTCCATTCCTCCGCCGGGCGAAAAAAGGGATCTTTCGCGTGGACTACATCGGCATGTCCATGCTCGCGCTCGGCGTCGGCTCGCTGCAGGTACTTCTCGATAAGGGTCAGGAAGACGATTGGTTCGGTTCGCATTTCATCACCACTCTGGCAATCACCGCGGCGGTTTGCCTGGTCACCCTAGTCATCTGGGAGTGGTTTCGCAAGGATCCCATCATCGACGTGCGCATGTTCAAAAGCTTTAACTTCGCCGCGGCCAATCTGATGATGTTCATGATGGGTTTCATGTTGTTCAGCACCTTGGTACTGATTCCTGAATTCCTACAGACGCTGATGGGTTACACCGCCCAACTGGCGGGTCTAGTTTTGTCTGGCGGAGGCGTCGTCTTACTGTTCATGATGCCTATCACCGGCCGCCTCACTTCAAAGATTCAAGCTAAATATCTGATAGCAATGGGTTGGTTCTGCTTAGCCGCAGGCCTGTTCTATTCGGCTCACAACATCAATCTGTACATCAGCTTTCGTTTCGCCATGTGGCTACGCATCACCCAGGTCATCGGCATCGGATTTCTTTTCGTGCCCATCACCGCCGCTGGCTATATCGGCGTTCCTCCGGAGAAGGGCAATAGCGTTTCTGGAATCATCAATTTCATGCGCAACATCGGCGGCAGCATCGGGACTTCGATGGTCACGACCGTCATCATCCGGAGATCGCAGTATCACCAGCAGATTCTCGTCGGTCACGCCACTCCCGATACGCCGGCATTCCGTTCCGCGCTCCACGGTTTAAGTGCAGACATCGCACACTCGGGCCTTCGCGCCGCTGACGCCCACAACCAAGCGGTCGCCAGGTTCTACGGTTTGGTAAATGCGCAAGGACGCGCCATCTCCTACATGGACACCTTTTACATCCTCGGCGCGCTGTGCGCGGTCATGTTCCTTCTCGCCTTTTTCTTGAAGAGCAACGAACCAGGCGCCGGCGGAGCCGTGGCGGCCGGATAGGAGGGCCATCAATGATTCAAGCCATCACCATCGAACGTGAGTTTGGCTGTGGCGGATCCGCGATTGCGGCTCTTCTCGCCGAACGTCTCGGCTGGAACCTGTGGGACGGCCGCTTGACCCAGGAAATCGCCAAACTCACCAACAGTTCTCCTGAAGCGGTAGGGAAAGTGGAGTGGCGAAATGACCCGGCGGTCTACCGCGTATTCCTCTCTTTCCTTCGGGGAGCGTTTGAGGGAGGCCTGCCGCCAACCAACCGCCTGTCTCTACTCGATGCCCGTCGCATCGCCACTGTTTCAGAGGCGGCAATCAATTCCGCACTCGCTGCCGGGCCATGCGTGATTGTAGGCCGCGGGTCCCAGTATTTTCTCCGCGGTCGCAAAGATGTCTTCCGTACCTTCCTCTACGCCTCGCGTAATTATAAGATCCACCGCTTAATCTGCGCCGGCACATCCGAACGAGAAGCGATCGAGCAGGTCGACACCACCGATCGAGACCGCGCCGCGTTCGTGAAGCAATACTTAAATTTGAATTGGCCAGGACGGAGTTTGTACGACGCGATGTTCAGTACCGAACGAGGCGATTCCTACGTCGCAGAAATACTAGGTAACTGCGTCCAGCGCGCTGAGTAATGGACCAATTAATCTGGAGGACCGCCCTCGCTCGAGATCGTCTCTGGAACGACTTTCGCTTAAGCGTCGGAGGCGCGGCATAAGTTAGCTCGGCCCGTAAGGGCCGAGAACGACTAAACCAAGGCACTCGAGCGCCGGAGGTGCGACACTCGGTTTAGAGTCACCCCATGACCTCACGTATATAAAGGATGCCGCTCAGCGCTTCTGATACGGATGGAAAATGTAGTCCTTCCCCTTCACTGCAATATGGCACGTGTTCCCGCAGTCGGCCGGGGCGGGGTCTGCCGTGAACTTGTCAGACGCCGCATCGTAGTTGAACACCGCGTATCCCCATCCGCCAGTTTTTGGAAATCTCTTGCTGTCCTTCTCCATCACGAAAACCTGCTTGAAGACGTCCGGCACCTCCACCACAAAAGGCGCCTCCGTGCTCTTCTTCTGCTTCCACTGCAGCTTCACGATCTTGGAGCCTTCAGGGAAAAATTGGCCGTTGACCGGATCACCGGCCTTGTAAGCGTTGATCATCGTAGGATTGGCGACGATCACCTTAAGCACCTCGTCGGTTCGCGCAGAAGAGACGTCCGACCAATCTTCATACCCGGTGAAATCGGCGAACGCGATCCCGCTCGAAGTCTTCAGCGAGTACTTACTGTCCTGCGCATAAACGGCCGTCGCTACCAGTACCGCCAGCACGACCACGGCTGCCACAATGGGAGCAATCCCGGGGGAAGTACGTGCCTCGGCCCTCCGACCTTGTGTCACATTTTCCGTCTTGGACTCGCGCATAGCATCTCCTCCCGACAAGCTAGCTTTCTACGCTTGGCCCTCATGCGTCCGGCCACCCCCAGTAAGCCAGAGGCGCTAGCATCAGAACAATTGGACCTTGGTATCGGCCAGCCCGCCTGGCAGCCGATGAAGAACGGCCTGTTCCGAATCCCAGTTGATACAATTTCACGATTCTAAACGCACCATTTGCGATTAGAAATGCCCGTAACCCAATGAAAATAAAGCCCGACGTCAGCAGATGCGCTAAGAATCTTAGGTAGAGCTACTAGGTTCGCCATAATTCAAACCAATTAGCAGAAAAGCACTAAGGGCTTGGACGTCGTCCACTTATTGCTTACGGGCCTTTCGCTTTTGAAGGCGGTCTGAGGCGAAGAGATCGGAGCGAGAACGGCGAGTTCTGATTGAAGAAATGATTTCACGCAGGGTCTTAGGGCACTCCGGCCCGTCCACCTAGGTGCCTTGAGCGAGTTGACGCTTGCCGTTGAACAGCTGTAAGCGGCCGACGACTACGGCTTCTACGGCAGCCACTGCCGCAGGTAGAATTTTGTACGGAACCACCTCGTCCGGATGCTCCGCCAAGCCTTTCTCCAGTCCGCGCCGCCACGCCACGCGGAGTTCCGTATTGATATGCACCATGTTTATCCCGGCGGCGATCGCTGCGCTCAAATCCTTGTCATCAGTTCCAGACCCGCCGTGAAGAGTCAGGAACACTCCCGTTGCTCGTTTGATCGCGGCGATTCGTTCGATCTGCAGCCGCTTTTTGGTCTGTCCGGTCACCATGCTCTTGATCATTCCGTGCATGTTGCCCACCGCGGGAGCCAGAACGTCAATGCCCGTGCTCTCCACAAACTGTTTCGCTTCTTCCGGCGACGACAAACCGTTCGAAAGATCCGGCGATGTCTCATGTATTTCCGAACCGGTTCCGATGTCTCCGATTTCTCCTTCGACTAAGATGGCAGGGTTGATCGCTTTCAGCTCCTGCACCGCTTGTCTTGTTTCGCGCACATTTTCTTCCAAGGGTAAAGCGGAACGGTCGAACACGATCGAATCGAAGCCCGCTTTGGCGGCTTCGATGCCCTGGGCTAAAGAGTGCGTATGATCCGCGTTCAGGAAAATAGGGAAGTCGAACTCCTCACGCAGAGTTTTCACGAAGGCCGCAATCTCGCGTGTCCCCACGAACTCGCGCTCGCCCTCCGACAGTCCCACCAGCACTGGAACATTCAGCTCTCGCGCGCCAGTGAACACGGCTTTCAAGATCACTAGATCAGAGACGTTGAAGTGGCCAATCGCCACGCCTTTGTCCTGTGCATTTCGCAAAGCATCTCGTAGTGAAGTCATTGAAGTACTCTCCTCTCCGTCTGGGGCGTAAGTCGCGTAAGACTCGCGACTTCTACGCCTGCGCCGAAGCTCAAGTCCCAATAGCGGCCGGGTGCACGAACGGCGCGGGAGTAAATGACACCGACCGGCTGCCCGACCAAGGTTGGATGCGCCAGCGTGGCGTCACGTAGCGATGTATATGGCAGCATCGGGCCCATTCATTGACTCGCGCGGGTTGGCGTTCTCTTGACAACCGCGAGCAGCGCACTCTAATCTCCTAAGATTCTTAGGAGGCCAGTTGAAGTCGCCAGCCCAAATTCTTCCGGGAACTCTCGACCTGCTGATCCTAAAAGCCGTTTCGCTCGGCCCGCTTCACGGCTACGGCATTTTGTTGCGCATCGCCCAAATTTCCGGAGGCGCGCTGCTGATCGAGCAGGGGGCG
This sequence comes from uncultured Acidobacteriota bacterium, assembly GCA_963847695.1. GTDB lineage: Bacteria > Acidobacteriota > Terriglobia > Acidiferrales > UBA7541 > Palsa-295. The sequence goes on from CAWKAX010000013.1 coordinate 25,570, forward strand.
CTCTATCCTGCGTTATTCCGTCTCGTTCGCCAGGGATGGCTCAGTTCTCAGTGGGGCACTTCCGACAACAATCGTCGCGCTAAGTTCTACGAATTGACTGCTGACGGGAAAAAGCGCTTACGAAAAGAAGAAGCGGGTTGGAACCGATTGGTCGACGCCATCTCTATCGCGCTGAAAGCACGACCGGAAGAAGCCTGAATCAGACGTTTACTGCTGACACGGATTCCTGAGAAAACCTACTTCGTCGGATCTGCAATGGGCAGCCAAACTTGGAACTGGGTCTGGCCCGGCGCAGACTCAAGTTGGATGTTGCCCCGATGTTTTTTCACGATGCGCTGCACCGTATCGAGCCCCAGACCGGTCCCTTCTCCCACACCTTTCGTCGTAAAAAATGGCTCGTAAATGTGCGCCCGCACTTCCTCCGGGATTCCCGGGCCGTTATCCGTAATTTCGACCACCACGCAATCATCTTCGCGGTAAACCCTGACTTTCAGTTTGCCTTCGCCGTGCATCGCGTCGATCGCGTTATCGATAATGTTGGTCCATACCTGGTTCAATTCGCTGCCGAAAGAATTCACCAGTAGTGGAATTTTCTGATAGTCCCGCTCCACCGTGACCCCGTGCTTCAACTTGTGATTCAGAATGGTCAGCGTCGTTTCCAGGCTTTTCACGATGTCCACGTTTTGCAGTGGCGTCTGATCCATATACGTATATTCTTTGATCGCCCGCACCAGATCCGAAATCCGCGAAGTGCCGCTTTCGATTTCATTCAGCAGCGTCGCTATTTCCACCGACGCCGCGATCCGCACCAGCGCCGCGCGAGCAGTGCCCGCATCCAGAATCGCGAAAAGCGATTCCAGTGCTTCCGGTTTCACATTCTTCCGCGCCAGATCGGCTGCCAGTTGCCACAAATCGTTCTGCCCGTGGCTGCGCAGCAGGGAATCGATCTGTTCTTCCAGGTCGCTGATGGCTAGCGGATCGGGTGGGGTCTCGTCGCTCTGCACGAATGCCGTCTCGACCTTCTCGATCTCGGCGCGTTGCGCCGCAGTCAAATCGCGGCTGCCCAATTCATGACTGGCATCTCGTATCTTGGTCAGGACTTCGCGCAGTTGACTGGTGGCGCGCTTGGCCGCCGATGCCGGATTGTTCAGTTCGTGCGCCAGCCCGGCGGAAAGTTTTCCCAACGAAGCCAAACGATCGCGCTGCTGCTCGCGCCGGGTAGTTTCGCGAATCCGGTCAGACATCAGCCCAACCAGACGCTGGGCCAACTCCGGCATTTTGTAAACCAGCTCCGGAAACTGTGCCGAGGGGAAACGTAGCAGACGCGTTTCGGTAACTGTTTTGAGACCCACACTGAACTGCTTCATCCGCGAGAACGGCAATACTCCAGTCACGTCCCCCGTCGCCAGCGGGATGACCACCGTTTCGCCGGCCAGCTCGCCGCGCATCTGCAGCTGCCCTTCCAGAAAAACGTACATTGCGTCCGCGACATCGTCTTGGCGAAAAACCATTTCGCCCGCGGCTAACTTCAATTCCTTCGCCTGGCTTAGGAACCACTCGATTTGATCGTCGGGCAAGCCGGCGAACGCCGGCACCCGCAGCAATTCAGATTTTTCAGCCATTTAGACTTTGCTCAGATACTGATGGATGAATTGCACCGCGACCGAACCTTCGCCTACGCCCGATGCTACCCGCTTCACCGAGCCATGCCGCACATCGCCCACTGCAAATAGCCCCGGCAGATTCGTTTCCAGCAGAAAAGGATCGCGATCCAGCGTCCAGCCCTTCGGCCGCTGCCCATTTCGCATCAGGTCCGGGCCGGTCAAAATAAATCCGTGCTCGTCGCGCTCCACCACTCCTGCCAACCAGTCCGTCCGTGGTAAAGCTCCAATGAAAATGAACATCGAAGTTGCCGGAACGCGTTCCATTTTGTTGCTGTCCGAACACAAAAACGAAATTTCTTCGAGATGGGTCTCGCCGTGCACTTCCGTGACACTGGCGTTCGCCCAGATCTGAATATTCGGCATTTCCTTGATCTGGTCGATCAGGTATTGCGACATGGTGCTCGATAGGGACGGTCCCCGAACCACGATCACCACGCGTTCAGCATACTTCGCGAAGTTCATCGCCGCCTGGCCCGCAGAATTCGCGCCGCCAATCACGTAAACGATTTCGCCCTTGCAGGACAACGCCTCCGTCGCCCCGCCGCCGTAATAAATCCCGGCGCCCTGCAGCCGGTCCATCCCCGGAGCTGCCAGCCTCCGCCACTGCACACCGGTCGCAATCATCATCGCGTGGCAGGAAAGCTCATTTCCGTCGGCCATTTTGATGATGCGGTAGGGCCCCTCCGCTCGCACACTCAGCGCTTCCTGAGGCGAAAGAATTTCAACGCCAAATCTTTGCGCCTGCGTCACTGCCCGTCGCGCCAGATCCCCGCCGCTCAACCCCATGGGGAATCCCAAATAATTTTCGATCCGCGAACTCATCCCGGCCTGCCCGCCCGGAGCTTCGCGTTCGATCATCACCGTGTGCAACCCTTCCGACGCGCCATATACCGCCGCCGCTAAACCTGCTGGCCCCCCGCCAATAATCGCGAGGTCGTAAAAATTCGTTTGCGCGCGGGTCTTCAGCCCCACGCGTTGCGCCACATCCGCTGGCACGCTATCGAGCAGCTTGGTCCCATCCGGAAACAGAACCACCGGCAGGCTCGCCGCCTCCGGTCCCAGAACTTCCAGCAGCCGTTTCGTTTCCGGATCGTTAACCGATTGCTCCACGTCGATCCACTGATAGGGAACCCGGTTCCGCGCCAGAAAATCGCGCAGCTCGTATGACTTCGGCGACCAGCGCGTGCCCAGCACTCGAATACCTTCGAATTTTGGCCGGTACGACGCGCGCCAGTCGTCCAGCAAATCGTCCAGCTGAGGATAAAGATGTTCCGAGGGAGGATCCCACGGTTTCAGGAAAAAATAATTGATGCTGGCTTGATTGATCGCGCCGATCGCGGCATTCGTATCCGCATAGGCGGTTAATAGCGCTCGTTTCGCCTCAGGAAAGACATGAATTGCTTCCTGTAGGAACGTCACTCCATCCATGTGCGGCATGCGCTGATCCGCTAAAAGTAACGCCACACTCTCGTTGCGCAACTTCAGCTGCTTCAGCAGCACTAACGCCGACTCTGGCGAATCGGTCCCAATCACCCGGAAATCAGCTCCGTACTTGGTGCGCAGGTCGCGCTCGATCGCCCGCAACACATCGGGGTCGTCATCGACACTTAGCAATATTGGTTTGGCCATATGGATTCCGTTTCGCTACGTAAAGAGTATTGGACCACTCGGCGATTTCAGCAACCCCGGGTCAAATCACGAATGAAGCGTCGGTTGTTTTAGCTTGCGCCAGCGGTTTACGTTTCGACCATTCTTTGCCGATACCAGCTTCGATGCTCAAAAATCGCGGTAGGTGCAGACTTTACTGCCCGCTGCTTTAGGGCCGGCGCAGTACTTACGGCCAGTTGCTCCTTCGACGACAACCAGCCGCAGTCCTATCGACACGCTACAAATACAGCCTCTATCGTTAGAGCGTGCGAATCAGGGTCTCAAACGGCTCGGCCGCCGCCGCTGCACGCATAAAGAGAGCTATGCCACCCCTGTTGGACGTAAGAAATCTAAAAATCCGATACGGTGTCGGCAACGACTTCGACCGTGCGCCGGCCGTCGCAGACGTGAGTTTCAATGTCAGCGCCGGTGAAGTTGTTGGCCTAATGGGCGAATCTGGTTGCGGAAAAACCAGCATCGCCCTCGCGGTGCTAGGCCTCCTCTCCAAAAATCGCGCGCAGGCCACCGGTTCGATCCGATGGCACGGAAAAGACTTACTCACGCTGCCCGCGAACGAAATGCGCAAAATCCGCGGCGCGCAAATCGCCATGGTCTTCCAGGAACCAGAGCAAGCGCTCAGTCCGCTCATGCGAATTGTCGATCAAGTAGCCGAAGTAGTCCACGCCCACACAAATTCAAATTGGAAACAGTGTCGCGCAGACGCGGAACACGCCCTCGCGCAAGTCGGCCTCCCCGCCACACCGCGAATTTTCGCTGCCTATCCGCACCAACTCAGCGGAGGCCAGCGCCAGCGCGTCGTCCTCGCCCAGGCCCTGGCCTGCAAGCCATCCTTGATCGTTGCCGACGAGCCGACCGCCTCACTCGATACCCGCAGCCAAAATGAACTGCTGGCCTTGCTCCAACAACTGAAACACGAAACTGGTGTCGCAATTCTCTTGATCAGCCACGCCGCCGAAGTTCAGGCACATCTCGCTGATCGACTCATCGTGATGGAGCGTGGCGAAATCGTGGAGCAGGGAACTTTCGAACAGATGTTTCGCCGTCCCGCACACCCGTTGACGCGAACGATGTTGCGCAGCGCCGCGGCTGCGTCAGCCCAAGAAAATCTCGATTTCGAAATGGTCACCTAAATGTCTCCTTCCGAACCACTCCTGCGCGCCCGAAGCTTAGGCCTGCAATATGTCCAACGTCGCGCGTTCTCACGCACGAAATACACCGTCACTGCTTTTGAAGCCGTCGATTTGGATCTTTTCCGCGGAGAGACACTCGCCTTGGTTGGTGAATCCGGCGCCGGAAAATCCAGCCTCGCTCGTTGCTTGGCCTTGCTTGAGGCCCCCACCGCAGGAAGCATCGAACTGCAAGGTCAGGAAATTTCGCAGTTCAATCACCGCAGCCTCGCGTCCCTTCGGCCGCAGATCCAGCTGATTTTTCAAGATCCTGCGTCGGCTCTGAACCCTCGGCTCACCGCATGCGAAATCATCGCCGAGCCGCTGGTCGTCCAGCGCCTGGGTTCCACAGCCGAGCAACGCGACAGAGCGTTGCACCTGATGCAACAGGTCGGCCTCGACGCGACGCACGCGCAGAAACGCCCATTCGAATTCAGCGGCGGCCAGCGCCAGAGGCTCGCAATCGCTCGCGCTCTCGCGCTGCAGCCCAGCGTGTTAGTTCTGGATGAAGCGCTCTCGAACCTCGACGCCGGCAACCAGGATCTACTTCTAAATCTGCTGGGCGATCTGCAATCTTCCTATGCCTTGGGTTATCTCTTCGTCGCCCACGATCTCGCCCTCGTCTCTCGTTTTGCCGATCGCATCGCCGTGATGTACCAAGGGAAAATCGTGGAACAGCGCGAGACCCGCGAACTTTTCGCTAAGCCCGCTCACCCTTACACCCAAGAACTTCTCTCCGGTGTCCAGTCCGTCGAAAAAATCCTACTGCAGCGCTCGGCCTGAGCCATCGATGAGATACCTTGCCCGCAGAGTAGCCCACGCCGCGTTGCTCCTGATTGGCGTCTCGATATTTTCGTTTGCGTTGCTCCAGTTCGCGCCGGGCGATTACTTTTCGTCCCTGAGCCTGAACCCGCAGATCTCTCCGAGAACCGTCGCCGGCCTCCGCGCCCAGTACGGGCTCGACCAGCCGCTCCCAATTCGTTACGCCGCCTGGCTGCGTTCCACCCTCAAAGGAGATTTCGGCGTTTCCCTTGCCTACAACTCGCCGGTCGGTCCGCTTCTCGCGGTGCGCGCCCGCAATACGGTTCTCCTCACCGGCAGCGCCATGCTACTCAGCTGGTTACTCGCGCTTCCGCTGGGAATCTGGAGTGCAGCCCGCCGCGGATCCTGGACCGATCGTGTCGGCGGCTTTTTCACGTCGACGCTTCTGACCGTGCCCGATCTCGTGCTGTTTCTCCTGCTGTTGCTGCTCGCAGTTCGCACCGGATGGTTTCCGACCGGAGGAATGGTCTCGGGTAACGTCGATGAACTAAGCGCAGCCAACAAAATAAAAGACGTACTGAAACATCTGGTCTTGCCGGCCCTAGGTCTCTCCTTGGCCACACTCCCGCCGTTGCTCCGTCACGTGCGCTCCGCAATGATCGAAGCCCTTGACGCGCCCTTCGTTCGCGCCGCACGCGGCCACGGAATTTCCGAATCTCGCGTCTTGCTCCGTTACGCGCTGCCCGTCGCCGCCAATCCCCTAATTTCGCTTTTCGGCTTTTCCATTGCCGGCATGCTCAGCGCATCGTTGCTCGTCGAAGTCGTCCTAAACTGGCCCGGCATCGGCCCGCTCCTCGTCGAAGCGATCCTCGCCAAAGACGTCTACGTGGTTATCGGCACCGTAATGCTTTCCGCCGTATTTCTGATTGCCGGTAATTTAATCGCCGACGTCATGCTCTTCGCCACCGACCCTCGGGTGCGCATCGAGTAGCCATGCTCGCCCATCGCCAAAAACTCGCCTGTGCTGCCGCACTCCTTGCGTCGGTCTACGCGATAGTGCTGACCGCCGGATTTTTCGCGCCCTACAATTTCGCCGCCCAGAATCGCAATGCACCATTCGCGCCTCCGACCGCAATCCATTTCTGGGACGCCCAAGGAAATTTTCACGCCCGCCCATTCATCTACATAGCCAACGCTGCTGACTCTCCCACTGAGATGTACCCGGTCCATTTCTTTCTTCGCGGAATCGGAATACAAAATTGCAGGGGTAATCCGATTGCACACGCACCTGTTCGGCGTCGATGAGCCTGCCGAAATTCATTTGATGGGCACCGACGGCTACGGCCGCGATCAATTCTCGCGCTTTCTCTACGGCGGCCAAATCTCTTTGCTCGCGGGCCTGCTCGCCACCGTCTTCTCCCTGTCTCTTGCAGTCGTGCTCGGCGGCTTTTCCGGCTTCTACGGCGGCTGGATTGACGAAGTCCTTATGCGCGGCGGAGAGCTCTTCCTCGCGCTGCCCTGGCTCTACCTATTGTTCGCCGTACGTGCCGCGCTACCGCTACACATCTCGCAAGCCCAAGTTTTCCTACTCCTCGTTTCCGTGATGGGCTTGATCGGCTGGGCCCGCCCCGCCCGCCTGATCCGCGGCGTAGTCTTAAGCGCGAAGCAGCGCAATTTCGTCGTCGCCGCCCGCGGATTCGGCGCGTCCGACCTATACCTCCTGCGCTGGCACGTGCTGCCGCAAGCCTACGGCGTCATCCTTACTCAAATGACCCTGCTCATCCCGCAATACGTTCTCGCCGAAGTCACGCTTAGTTTTTTGGGCTTAGGCGTGGGCGAACCAATGGCCAGCTGGGGAACCTTGTTGGCTTCGTTGCAGCAGTACTACATTCTTTCGTCATACTGGTGGATGTTCCTGCCCGCGCTTTTCTTAGTCCCGCTGTTCCTCGTTTTCTACACCGCTGCGGATGCGCTTCAGGAAATTCAAAAATCCGTCCCGCTGTGAATCGTTCGAAATCTCTGTGAGAATTCGAGATATGAGGAGATCCCAGCTCTCGACCCGTTTCCTCGTCATATACGTCGCCTTCGCGTGTCTGTTTCTCGCGGCCTCGACAACGCCCGCTTACGCTGCGCCACAAGCGACCGAAGAACGCATGGTCGCTGCCGATTTGACCGGCCATTCTGGCGGCACCCTCCGCGTGGCCCTGCGCTCCGAACCGAAAACGCTGAATCCCGTGCTGGTTACCGACGAGCCTTCCCGCGAAGTCATCCGCTGCCTCACGGCGGACTTGATCCACATCAATCGCGGTTCGCTCAAAACCGAACCCGCCCTCGCAAAATCCTGGACCGTATCGCGCGACGGCAAGCAGTACACGCTCCAACTCCGCCGGGGACTGAAATTCTCCGATGGCCAGCCGTTCACTGCCGATGACGTGGTTTTCAGCTTCCAGGTTTATCTCGATGAAAAAGTTGACTCGCCACAACGCGACCTCCTCGTTGTAGGCGGCAAGCCCATCACCGTTCAGAAACTCGATGACTATTCAGTACGATTTGAGCTAGCCCAACCGTACGCCGCCGCCGAGCGTCTCTTCGACGGCCTCGCGATTCTCCCGCGCCATCTTCTAGAAGCCTCGTATCGCGACGGCAGCTTTTCAAAGTCGTGGACCCTGTCGATGTCCCCGCAGCAGTTCGCCGGATTAGGCGCCTTCCGACTGAAGGGGTACGTGCCCGGTCAACGAGTCGTCCTCGAACGCAACCCTTTCTACTGGAAATCCGATCGCGCCGGCAGCCGCCTGCCTTATCTCAACGAAGTCACCTTCACCTTCGTCCCCAGCGAAGACGCGCAGGTCATTCGCTTCCAATCTGGCGAAGCCGACGTGCTCACCCGCTTCAGCGCCGAAAATTTCGCCGTCCTGCAGAAAGAGCAGGGAAGCCGCGGTTATCATCTCGACGATCTCGGCCCCGGCCTCGAATACAATTTTCTGTTTTTCAATTTGAATGATCTCGGTGCCAGGAACCTGCCGGACATCGCCAAGAAACAATCCTGGTTTCAAGATGTGCGCTTCCGCCAGGCCGCCTCCGCCGCCATCGATCGCGACGGCATCGTGCGCCTGGTCTACTCCGGACGCGCCACTCCGATTTGGACTCAGGTCACGCCAGGAAATAAACTCTGGATCGACGATAAGATCGCGCACCCCTCGCGATCTCTCGATCGCGCTCGCGAACTCCTGAAATCCGCCGGGTTCAGCTGGAACAGTGAAGGCGCGCTCCTCGATCCTGAAGGCGTGCCCGTCGAATTCTCCATCTTGACCAGCTCCTCAAACGCCCAGCGCCTGAAAATTGCCACCATCATTCAAGACGATCTCAGCCAGCTGGGAATGAAAGTCCAAGTTGTTCCACTCGAATTTCGCGCTATGGTCGATCGCCTGCAAAACACCTACAGCTACGAAGCCGCGGTGATGGGCCTGGTCAGTGGCGATGCGGATCCCACCAGCGAAATGAATGTCTGGCTCTCCAGCGGAGAAACTCATCTCTGGCATCCGAATCAGGAAAAGCCCGCCACCCCGTGGGAAGCCGAAATAGACCAGCTGATGCAACAGCAGTTGATCACTCTCGATTACGCCAAGCGCAAGCATCTTTATGATCGCGTGCAGGACCTCGTCGCCGAAAATCTGCCCATCATTTGCGTGGTCAGCCCCAACATCCTCGTTGGCGCCGGCAACCGCGTGGGCAATTTTCATCCGGCAATTCTGGTCCCGTACGCGCTTTGGAATATCGAACAGCTCACCCTGCAATAATGCCCAGCGCCGGTCCCAACCCTGCCCGCAAACCGCTGACTATTCGCGAAATCGGCAGCTCTTGGCCGGATACCCGGCTGGTCCGTGAGTGTTTGGCAGGAAGCGACCAGGCCTGGTTCGCGCTGGTCGAAAAATACCAGAAGCTGATTTTTTCTATTCCGATGAAATACGGATTTTCCGCGGACGACGCCAACGATATTTTCCAGGCGGTGTGTCTCGACCTGCTGACCGAGCTGCCCAAGTTGCGTCGGGCCCAGGCGCTACCCAAGTGGATCATGCAGGTCACCGCCCATAAGTGCTTTCACCGCAAACAGTACCTGCAAAGGGTTGAACTTTCCGATCCGAATGCCGAAGTATTGGATAGGGGCACTCCTGCCCGCGCGGAGGCCATCCTCCGCGAAGCCCAGGAAGAACAAAGTCTGCGACGAGCCATGAGCGACCTGCCTCCCCGTTGCCGCCGATTGGTCGAGATGCTTTTTTTCGACGAACCCGCTCGCCCCTATCTGGAAATTGCCGAAACCTTGGGCCTCGCGGTGGGCTCGGTGGGATTCATCCGTCAGCGCTGTCTCGAAAAATTGCGCAAAAGCCTCCTTGAAGTGGGGTTTTCGTGAGCGCCACCACCCACGCCCGGCCGCTCTCGGAAAGAACGCTTCAGGAACTCGCCAACCTCTCCGAGGAATCAGTCCGCCGCCAGTACATCACCGCGCATCCGCGCCTCCACGACGATGCCGTAGTCCAGCAGCTCAACGATGTCGTGCGCAGCCGCTTGCGCGAAAATGCGCGCGAAGCTCTCTTCCTGGCGGAAGCCAGCGTCGCCATCGCCCGCCAGCTTCGCGGCGAAAAGGCCTTGGGCCGCAGCCTCCGTTCGAAAGCCAACGCCCTTTACATGATGGGAGAAAACCAGCACGCGCTCGATTTCCACGGCGAAGCTCTGCAGCTCTTCCGCAAAATCGGTGATGCCGAAGAGGAAGCTCGCACCCTCATCCCGTCCATTCAGCCTTTTATTCTTCTCGGAAAATACGATCAGGCCTTTGCAGCCGCAAACCACGCCAAAGAAATTTTCCGCCGCCTCGGAGATGAGCAGCGTCTCGGCCACGTCGAAATCAACGTCGGCAACATCTACCACCGCCAGGATCGTTTCGAAGAAGGGCTGGCTTGCTACGAACGCGCCTACGAAACTCTTCTCCCCTTTCGAGATTCAGAGGGCCTTGCCGTCGCGCTTTACAACATGGCCGTTTGCCTCATCACCCTGAACGATTTTCCCCGCGCTCTCGCCACTTACCAACGCGCTCGGGCCATGTGCGTTGAACACGGCATGACTTTGCTCGTCACCCAGAGCGACTACAACATTGCCTACCTCTACTACTTGCGCGGAGAATACAGCCGCGCCATCGAAATGTTGCGCGCCACGCGCATCGAATGTGAAAAGAACGGCGATGCCCACATCCTGGCGCTCTGTTATCTGGACCTCTCTGAAATTTATCTCGAGCTCAACCTGAGCACCGAAGCCAAGGAAACCGCGCACGAAGGTTATTTAAAATTTCAGAAACTCGGCATGGGCTACGAGGAAGCCAAATGCCAAGCCAATGAGGCCATGGCGCTCAGCCAGCTCGGCAAAGCACTGGGCTCGCTCGAACTCTTCGCCGAAGCCCGCGCCAAATTCGTCAGCGAAAAAAATCTGGTCTGGCCCTGGCTCATCGATCTTTACCAGGCTGTAGTCCTGTACAACGAAGGCCGTCTGCCCGAAGCCCGCCGGCTCTGCGTCGCTGCCGCCAAATTTTTCGAAGGCTCGGTGCTGCCCGGCAAAGCCATCCTCTGCCATTTGCTTCTGTCGCGTTTATCGATGCGAACTTCCGAATTGCCTGCTGCCCAAGCTGAATGTGCCCGCGCCATCGAACGTCTTTCCAAAATCGAATCGCCGGCCCTGCGTTATCAGGCTCAGTTCCTGATGGGCCAGATTCGCCAAGCTTCCGGCGATCTGCCGGGCGCATACGAATCCTGCCAGAACGCGCGCGAAGCGCTCGAAACCCTGCGCGGCAGCCTGCGCGGAGAAGAACTCAAAATCGCCTTCATGAAAAATCGCCTGGAGGTTTACGAAACCCTGGTCGAACTCTGCCTCAGCAGAAAAGAGCGCCATCAACCAGCGGAGGAAGCGTTCAGCTACATCGAACTAGCCAAATCGCGAAGCCTCGCCGAATTATTGATGCGCTCCGGCCCAGCGATCCCCACTGCCGCCGCCGGCCAGAGCCAATTAGTTCGCCGCATCCGCGAAATGCGCGAGGAGCTGAACTGGTATTACCGCCGCATCGAACTCGAACAACTTAGTGCCGAAGAGCCTTCGCCCGAAAGAATTGGCAAATTGCAGGAACAGGCCCTGGCCCACGAAAACGATCTGCTCCACGTCTTGCGCGAAGTTCCGCAATCCGGCGAAATCGCCAGCCAACCTCCGCTGATGAGTTCGCTCGATTCGATTCGCGCCAGCCTGCCCGCCGATGCCGCTCTGGTCGAGTATTTCAGCCTGAAAGATCAATTCATCGCCGCCGTGGTCACCCGCGAACGCCTCGAAATCGTTCCAATCACTCCGGTGTCCCGCGTCGTCAACCTGATGCGCATGCTCCAGTTTCAAATTTCCAAATTCCGCTTGGGTGCGGAATACGTCCGAACTTTTGAAAAGCCCATGCTGGAGGCGACTCAGGCTCACCTGCGGCAGCTCTATGACGAAGTCCTCGCGCCCGTTCGTCCTTACCTCACCGGAACGCATCTGATCGTTGTTCCTCACGGTGTCCTGCATTACGCACCCTTCCACGCCTTTCACGACGGCACGCAATACGCAATGGATTCATTCACCGTTTCCTATGCGCCCAGCGCCGGCGTTTTCGCCCACTGCCAGCAAAAATCATCCGAATCTTATGGCCCGGCTCTCGTTCTCGGCGTGCCGGATTCACGTGCGCCTTTCATCGACGACGAGGTCCGCGCGGTTGCGGCCATCATTCCGGATGCCGAACTCATCGTCGGCGAAAATGCCAACGAAAAAGCGCTGCGTGACAAAGGTGCAAACAGCCGCCTGATTCACATCGCCACCCACGGTCGCTTCCGCCAAGACAATCCGATGTTCTCCGGCATCCGCCTGGGCGACGCCTACTTGAGCCTCTACGACTTCTACCATCTGAAACTCAACGCCGAACTCGTCACCCTCAGCGGCTGCGCCACCGGCATGAACGTGGTCACCGCCGGCGATGAACTCCTCGGTTTGATTCGCGGCCTGCTATACGCCGGAGCGCAATCCGTCCTCCTCAGCCTCTGGGATGTGCACGATCGCAGCACCGCCAAATTGATGGACGCCTTCTACCGCCGCTATTGTGACGGCACCAGCAACGCCGCTGCGCTCCGCGGCGCCATGGTCGAACTGCGTGAAACGCGCCCGCATCCTTATTACTGGGCCGCCTTTGCCCTCACCGGCAAGATTCCCCCCGCCTGATCCTCCCGGTATTTTTCTTTCAACCCCCTATATTTTTCAGACCACTGCGTACCCTTATACAACGTGATGGGTCCGAGTCTTCGATTGGGGTATGTGGGGAAGTGGGATTTAGGGGGATGGAAAATGCGTCATTACGCGTCGGAACAGTGGGTAGATTTCGCCCGCAACGTTATCCAGGAGAAGCAGCGAGTGCAAATGCAAGAACACATCGCAACCGGTTGCAAAAAGTGCATGAAACTGATGCATCTTTGGGTTCGATTCCATCAGGCGGCTCAGAGCGAATCGAGGTATCAGGTTTCGGATGGCGCGGTGCGCACCGTCAAAGCGGCATTCACCGGACGTGCGGCGAAGACATCCAAGAATGCTTTCGCTCGCCTGCTTCTGGATAATTCCCGCCAGCCTCTACTGGCCGGCGTTCGTTCCGCCGGATATCAGCCGCGCCACTTGCTTTATGGGACCGGCCGCTTCCGGATCGACGTTCGCATCGAACCACAACTTGATTCCGATCAGGTCGCGATAATCGGTCAGATTCTCAATTCTTTGAACCCAGATGAACGCCTCGGCGGTCTGCCTGTCACCCTGTGGAAAGGCCAGCGCGTGCTCGCCACCTGCCTGACGAATGCTTCCGGCGAATTTCATATCCAGTGTCTGCTCGAAGGCGGCTTCCGGGTCAGAGTGGAGCTGCCGGGCGGTCAAGACATAGGACTACCCCTGATTGACCCTTCCGGGGGCCAACCGGACGACTTCTCTTATCGTGCTGATACAAATAGCTTTATCGCAAGCGACAGTACCGGAAAACGTGGTACTAGGAAGAAAGTTTGAATTCGCGGGTACCAAAAGGGTGCCTCTGTACCATTGTCCAGGTCGATCGCACCCGGCAAAGTGAGCGAGTAACAAGCAACAGGTTTTAGCGAGTGATCGATTTGCTAAGCAGCAAAGGAGCCGTTCCCGGCCATGAAGCAGCGCATCGGACTTCTCATCCTCCTCGTCATCGGATTCTGGGCCCAACCCGCTTCAGCCCAAGGCCTCGGTGGTCTCTTGACGACCCTCGGTCAGGTTCTTTCCGGCCAGCCGCAGCCCGGAGTCATCGTCCGAACCAATCTCGGCCTTGCCGGTCTCCAGTCCGTCTGCCGTAATAGTGGCTGCACCGTCGTCGGCAACCTTGATGGGAACGCCAACCAGGTTTTCTTGGTCCGCCCGGCCCAGGGACTCTTGCCTCAGTTGCTCGCTGACCTACTGCGCTTGGTGACCGGAATCCTCGACGCGGAAGCGGATCAGGTTCTCGTTATTCCTCCGAACGATGCTGATAAGGCGACCGCCTCTACCGCGCCGCAAGGTCTGTGGGATAACACGCCGGTCAACTACTACGGCACACAGGTCACTCACGGCTACGTGAATCAACCGGCTGCCCAGATCGTTCGACTCCAACTGGCCCAGAACACTTTCAATCTCTCGGGCTCGGGCGTCGTTGCTGACATCGATACTGGTGTGGATCCCACTCACCCCGCGCTACAGGCGGTCTTGCTTCAGGGCTACGATTTCACTCGCAATCAAGTCGGCGGCTCGGAAATGAACGACATCACCATGTCCGCGCCTCCGCCGTGCGAAACCTGCGCGGCCGCCTATGTAAACCAGCACACCGCCGCCATGCTCGATCAACACACCGCCGCGATGCTCGATGGTTCGCAATACGAAGCCTTCGGACACGGCACCATGGTCCTGGGCATGGTTCACCTGGTGGCGCCGACGGCGAAACTGATGCCGCTCAAGGCCTTCAGCGCCAACGGCAGCGGATCGCTCTCCAACATCATCGCTGCGATTTACTACGGCGTGCAGCACAAGGCCAACGTCATCAATATGAGCTTCGATCTCACTTCGGCTTCAACCGAACTGACCGACGCCATTAACTACGCCAGCTCTCAGAACGTAATCCTTGTAGCCTCCGCCGGCAATGACGGGAAAATGGAAATGGTTTATCCCGCCGGCCTGCCGCACGTGATGGGCGTCGCCTCCACCAACAATCAGGATCAGCGCTCCACCTTTTCCAACTACGGAAATCAGATCGTGTGGGTCGCTGCTCCCGGCGAAGCCGTCATCACTACCTACCCGTTCGGTCTCTACGCTGCCGGTTGGGGAACTTCGTTCAGCTCGCCGATGGTGGCCGGAACCACATCTTTAATCCTTAACGCGCAACCTAAGTCCAACCAGACCACGGCCTCCTTGGCCCTGACCAACTCCAAATTTGTTGGAGTCAACATGGGCTACGGCCGATTGGATGTGTACGGCGCCCTGACCGCAGTGAACCCGCTTCGCGGTTTGCTGCAGTAAAGGCAAGCAAATTAGAAATGGCTAACATCGACACCGCGGTCGCAGAAATCCTGAAGCCCGTTCCTCCCATCGGCTTTGGGATTTCGTCTGTCGGCTTCTCCGAATCGTTCGTCCAGCCCGCATCGCACTGGTCCCCTGACGCCATGCGCGTCAAACAATTGGAAGAGCAGTTGGGTACCATGCGCACCTCGCTGATCTGCTCCTTCAATCATTTGCTGGACTTGAAAGATCTCAACACCGGCGTGCATAGCACGCGGCTAGCGGAATGGGCCTTGCACGTAGCAGGGGAGTTGGGTCTGGACGAAGACTATCTTGCAGACATTGAAATTGCGGCGTTGCTGCACGACATCGGCAAAATCGGCATCCCCGATTCCATTCTGAAGAAGCCCGCGAAGCTCACTACGGAAGAATACGACTTGATGAAGCGTCACCCTGAATTCGGCTGGGCCGTCCTGCGTCAGATCCCCGGCATGGAGCGCGCCAGCCTGATCATCTTGCACCATCACGAAGACTTTAACGGCGCAGGCTACCCCGGCAAATTGAAGGGTGAAGAAATTCCCATCGGCTCCCGCATCGTTTCCGTCATCGACGCCTTCGACGCCATGGTCTCCACTCGCCCGTACCGTGAAGGCATGCCCTTCGAGCAGGCCGAAGGCATCTTGCTCCGCGGCCGCAACGGCCAGTTCGACGGCAACGTGGTCGATAGCTTCTTGCCGCTGGCCCGCGCGGAAATGGATTCCGTTTTCGCCGCAGCCGGCACCCTCATCACCACGCCGCTCTAATCCGCCAAGGTTTCCGGTTTCACCACAGGTGGAAGTGCAAGTTGGAAGTAATCGTCTGTCTTTTGATTCCTGACACGCCGATTAGGCACAGAATCGCCAAGCCGAACAGCGCCAGCATAAAATAAATATCGATGAACGTCAGAACCTGGCTCTGCACGATTACGTTATTCTGAAAAATCTGCAGCGCCCCGAGCGACGGAATACTGGTGGCCCCGCCGTTGCGTAGGATCAGGTTTGAATACTGCGACAGCGTAGATTGCACGGTAGGGTCCAAGCCGTTCGCCACATCCAGCAAGCGCGAGGAGTGAAACGTCATCCGGACATCGAACATGACCGTCGCCGCCGTCACCCCAAATGTATTTCCCAACTGCCGCACGAAGAAGAAACTGGTGGAAATGTCGTTCACCTCGGCAAGTGCGGCTTGACTGGTAGCTACGTTAGCCGCTCCTAACAAAAGCGGCGCCACCGAGAATCCCTGACTGAAGGTCGCGAGCGCCAGAAACCACGTGGGCGTCGTTGGGGTCCATGCATAAATAAATGCGACGCATGTCGCGCCGGTCATAATCGCGCCCGCCGCTACCACCCGCTTTCCCCCTAGCCGCGGCAGCAAAAACCGCAGGCTGACGACCAGGCCGATTCCCAATCCGCCGGTATACGCCGAAACAAATCCCCCAGTCTGCGCCGAGCTGAAGTCCTGCACGTGCCGCAGATATTGCGGCAGTGAGTAGAGTCCCGCACCAAGAATCGCGCCCACAAACAGGACGACTCCAAGCGAGGCCCGCAGCGGACCTTCCCGCCAGATCGTCCGCAAGTGCAAAATCGGCGCTCGATTTTCTGGCCGCCAATCCCACCATAAAAAAATTGCGAAGCAAATCAGCGCGATCACCAGAAAACTGGTGATGAATCCTGATTGAAACCATTCGTCCTGCTCGCCGCGGCTCAACGCAATTTGCATCGACGCCAGCCCCGCCACCAGCAGCCCCGCGCCCCACGCATCTACCGAAGACCTTTCGCTGCGCACAAACATCATCCCGGGTGGGATGTACTTCCAAATCAAAATCGCGCCAATCACCAGAAAAGGGAAGTCGATCAGAAAAGCATAATTCCAATGGATGTGATCTGCGATCCATCCCATGGAAACCGGATAGATGACCTCGAAGGTCAGCAACTCAAGATAAAGCCACGTCACCGCGACCGTGCGCGCCGCACCCGGAAACATCAGGCCGGCCAGAATCACGGTGCGCACCAGAAAAGCCCCGCCGCCGAAACCCATCACCACTCTTGAAGCCAGCAGAGTAGTCAAGTTGTGCGGACTGCAGAAGCACCCGAATGCGCCAGCCGCGTAGAGGCTCAAGCTAAGCAGCAGATGCCGCCGGGATCCCAGAACCCGCGTCATCCAGTAGCTCAGCGCGATCGAGCACAGAAATCCCAGATTGTAGAGAATCACCACCCAGCTGATGGAATCGGGGCTGCCCGCTACGTTGCCCTGCATGTCCGGGAGCAAAACGTTGATGGAGAGCCGGTTCGAAATTTCGACTCCGGTGATGAGTCCAATGCTCAGCAAAATCATCATCCGGTGCCGGTGCGAAAGATCGGCCAGCGAGCGGGTGATAATTCTTCCGTATTCGTCCTCCCAAGCGTCAGTGCCTTGAGGAACGCCGCCGGCAAGATAGCTCATGCGAATGTCCTCGGCTCAGTGCCTGTAAATCGTTGCTTCCACGTTCATCCCCGGTCGCAGGATGTACCGCGAATCATCACTCTGCTTAACCAGAATTTTTACCGGGATGCGCTGCACCACCTTGATGAAATTCCCTGTCGCGTTTTGTGGCGGCAATAAAGCTTGGCGCGAGCCGGACGCCGCCGCGATCGAATCCACCACGCCGTCGAAATCGCGATCGTATGTATCCACGTGAATCTTCGCGTGCTGCCCCGGACGAACGTGCGCCAGCTGCGTCTCTTTAAAATTCGCGGTGACGAAAACCTTGTCGAGCGGCACCAGCGTGAACAGCAAGTTCCCGGGCAGCACGTACTGGCCCAGGTTCACGATCTTCTGCGTCACTTGCCCGGTGATCGGCGCCTGGATCGTCGTGTAACCCAAATTCAATTGCGCCTGGTCCAGAACCGCCCGCGCCCGTTCCACTGCCGCCAGCGCCGATTTGTAAGTTGCCTCGGTAATCGGGATCTGCTGCTCGCGCGCTTTGGTCTCGAGCAACAAAGATTGCGACCGTGTCGCTCGAGCTTTCGACGAATTTGCACTGGCTTGCGCGATCGCCACATTCTGCTCCGCTGCGGCCAGTTGTTGCTGCGCTGCGGCCAGTTCGTTTTGCGCTACCCGCGCTGTGGCGTCCACTGCATCGTATTGAAATTTCGAAACGTCACCAGTGCCCAGTAGCGGTGTGTAACGCTGCAAATCGGCTTGTGCTCGCTCGTTGGTGGCTTGCTTTGCCGCCACCTCGGCCCTGGCCTGCAGCAGATTCGCCGTTCCCGCGCGCTGCAGTTGTGCTACGGACATGGTGTAATCCGCCGCGTCCGATAGCTGTTGCGCCTCAGCTCCGCCGGTGCTGTGCGTAGTCGTGCCGCGCGTCAGCCCGATTTGCAATTCCGCGGATTTCGCTTCCGCTTCCGCGAAATCGAGCTGTGCTTTTGCCTGATCCACTTCCGCTTTGTATTCCCGCGGATCGATTTGCACCAGCACGTCGCCCTCTTTGACGTCGACGTTGTCGTTGATCGGAAGGGTGACCACGTAGCCCGAAACCTGCGACGCTACCGCCGTGATATGTGCGTCCACCTGCGCGTCGTCCGTGGTCACCCGTCCCCACCAGAAGTACACCGCCACCAGCAAAATCAAAAGCAGCGCGATCAGCGCGAATTTCGCCGCCGGCGGCAGATTGCGCACCGAATCTCGCGACGTTGCCAGGAACGATGGCGACGCTCCCGCCCCCATCGCTGCAGGAGCCGGTGAGGACGGAGCGCTGCTAGCGAGCGGAACGGGCGTCGGTGGCGTGGTCGGGCTGCTCATCGATTCAGTTTTCCTTCCTTCTTCATCCTTACTTCGCGTACGTATTTTGCACTTCGCCCATCGCCTGCGCCAGATTCACGCGCGATTGGTTGAAACGGTACAGCGCATCGATTTGATTCGAATTCGCCCGCGCCAATGCGTCCTGCGCCGTCACTACCTCCACATTGGTTGTTACGCCGGCCGCGAATCGCCGCTCCGCCTGCGCCACCTCGTCGTTCGCCAGTTGCAAACCTAGATTGGCCACGTCCACATTCTGTCGTGCCGCGTTCAATTGATCGATCGCCGATTTCACTTCCTGCACGATGCTGGCTTCGAGCGACTGGCGGTTTTCAGCAATTCGCTTTTTCTCCAGTTCAGCCCGCGCGATTTCCGCGTGAATTCGCCCGCTGGTGAAAAGTGGGACCGTCAAACCGATGCTGTAGTTGTACGCCGGGACTCCATTGTTAAAACGCGAACCCTGATACAGCCAGTCGCCCGTAAAATCGATCTGCGGCAGCCGCTCTTCCGACGCCGATTTCTTGCCTAGATCCGCAATGCGTTCCTGCGAAGCCTGTGCCTTGACTTCCGGGCGGTCAACCAGCGCCGAAGCAATAACCGCCGTTTTGTCGAATTCCGGCAGGTTAAAAAACTCCAGCTTGTCCGCCACGACTGGTTCCTGGTTCGCCGGCAGGTTCAGCAATTGCGCCAACACGTAGTTCGTCGTGTGCGTGTCCGTCTCCGCGTCGATCAGATTCTGCTTTTCGTTTTGCAATTCGACCTGCGCCCGCGTCGTATCGATCTTCAATCCGATCCCGGTTTTCTGCAGGCTCGAAGCCTGCTCGAATAGCCGCTGCGCCAGATCCACCCGCACCTTGGCCGCGTCGTAGGTCGCGATCGCCCGCAGAACCAGAATGTACTGGCTCACCACAGATGCCACTACTTCCTCTCGCGTGGCGCTCTCCAGCGCGCGCGCCTCCCGTATGTTTTCGCTCGAAATTTGGTAGCTGCGAAAAAGCGGTAGGTTCAATATCGTCTGCGAAAACGCCGGCCCCGCCTGAATGAATTGATAAGGTCCCGCGGTGCCGCGAGTGGGGGTTCGTTCGACCGACGCCAGGTTGTACTGCGATACGGCCCCGGCCGCGGTCAGATTCGCTTGCGGCAACAGCGCCGCCCGTGCGATCTGCCGGCCCCGGTCGCTTTCGAGCGACAGCAGCCGCGCCACCACCACCTGCGGATTCTGTTTCAGCGCGATCTGCACCGCATCTTTCAACGTCAGCGAAATCGTAGCCGGAGGGGCAGCTGGCGTAGCGGTCGATTGTCCGAAACATGACCCGCCAAAAAAGCTCGCAATACACAGGCCGGCAAAAACAGCCGTGACCAAGCCCAACGGTCTTCGCGTTTTTGCCTGAGTGCCCATGCCTCTTCCCGCTTTCGATTCGTGCAGCCCGCGGGTTCCTCGCCGCTCAGGCTTCGCCGATCACAGTTCCTCAGGGAACGAAACGCAACACCGTTCCCACCACCGTCCGCGCTCAAAGTTTCCGGAATTGTCACACATCTTCCCACCCCTCAATAACCGAAATCGATGCAACACGCGCGAAAGGCCGAAGAAATTTCTTGCACCGATTCGCAGTTACCCAGAATCCAATGCAGGTCGAAGTTCAAGTGTCCCGAAGGGGACCCGCAGGCAGTCTCGAGTCAACCTCGAATCGCGGAAGGAGCATTCCCGCACCATGTCATCCACGGAAGAACGACTTCTCACCGTCGCACTAGCTGCCTGGAAGCAGAACATCGAAAGAGCCGGGAAAGTGTTCTCCGTCCGCTCCACTGCGGACCTGCAAAAAGAAGTCGCTCCCGGCAAAAATCGTCTCATTTATCTGTGGGGACACCTCACCGCCGTCCATGACGCCATGCTTCCGTTACTCGGCCTGGGCCCTCGCCTTCATCCGGAATTGGACGTCCCTTTCGTCACTAAGCCGGACAAATCAGTTCCTGATTTGCCCTCCGCCGACGAAGTCAAGAAAGCCTGGGAAGAAGTGAACGGAAAGCTAGCATCCGAATTTGCCAAGCTTTCCCCCGCCGATTGGCTGCAAAAACATTCTGCAGTCTCTGACGAGGACTTCGCTAAGGATCCACTGCGTAACCGCTTCGCCGTCCTACTCAGCCGCACCAACCATCTCGCCTTCCATCTCGGCCAGACGGCCTTACTTCCGAAATAACCCGGAGATACTAGAGTAGCGCTCTGGTCTGAGCTTGCTGTATCGGGCCAAGAGCGACGCGATGGTCCATCGTCATCAATTCCAACGCGCATTAAGTTTCGGTAATGGCCGCGCTCGATTCGTTGCCGGCAAGCTCGAACCAGAATCCGTAAGGCCGGCCTGCCGGTGGCGGACCTCACGTCGCCGTTATATCCTTCGTCCATGGCTTTGTCTTCGAAGCGCTCGCCTTCCGCCGGCCTCTTCCTCGGATTGCTCGTCACCATCGCCGCCGTCGTAGCCTACTCCGTCTACATCTCCCGCCAGATTGGCACTTTGCGCGAACTGCAGAATCAGCTGGTCGAACAAAATCGCCGCGATTCCTTGCAGCTTCTGCGTGCCCAAAACGATTTGAACTCGCTCGGCCTGGCCATGCGCGACATGCTCGATAACGATGAGCCCTACCCTCTGCTGTCCTGGGAAGCGCAGTTTCAGCGCATCCGCACTGACCTCAGCAGCGCGATCCAAGCCGAAGATCAATTCAGCGTAGCCAAACGTAGCGCCGACCAGACTCTCTATCTCCAGCAATCCCTCGCGCAATTCTGGGACGCCGCGGATCGCACTTTCGCTCTCGCTCGAGACGGAAAAGAGGCTGAAGCCCGCGAGCAAATTCGCGTCACCCTGCAAGCCCGTGAAGCCACACTCAGCACCACCATTTCCCGTTTGCTCGTCCAGAATAATGAAAATGAACAGCAGGCCGCGGCTCAGGTCGGAGCCATCTACGACCGCGTCCAGCGCCAGGTCTACTTATTTCTCACCGGCACTCTCGCCGCCATTCTTCTCACCGGTCTCTATGTCATTCGCTGGAATCGCCGCCTCTTTGTCCAACTCGCCGACGTCTCTCGCCAGCGGAGCGAACTCGCTCAAAAATTAATCTCGTCGCAGGAATCCACGCTGCGTTCCATCTCGCGCGAACTCCACGACGAATTCGGGCAAATCCTCACCGCCATCGGCTCGATGCTCACGCGCTCGGCCAACCATCTTCCCGAGAGCTCGCCGGTGCGCGCCGATCTCAGCGAAGTGCGTGAGATCGCACAAACCACGCTCGACAACGTGCGCAGCCTCTCGCAAGCCCTCCACCCCGTGATGCTCGACGAAAACGGCCTCGAAAGCACCCTGGACTGGTACATTCCTACCGTGGAAAAACAAACCGGCATCGATCTCAGCTACACAAAATCCGGTGCGCCATTCGCTGTCGATGGCAATTCCGCCGTCCACATCTACCGCGTTTTGCAGGAAGCGGTTAATAATGTCGCCAGGCATTCCGGCGCGCGCGCCGCGCAAATCCGCTTGAAATTTTTAGCTGAGTCACTTGAACTCGAAGTGGAAGATCATGGCCGCGGCAGCGAAGTCCCGGAGAATCACTCGGGCATCGGCCGCGTCGGAATGCGTGAACGTGCCGAATTGCTGAACGGCACCATCGAATTTACTACGCCGACGCAAGGTGGAACTCTCGTGCGTCTCGTCGTTCCGCGTCAGGAAGCGCAACAAAATGCCGACTAGCACCCCGAAAAAAATCTCAGTCGTTCTCGTTGACGATCACAACCTCGTCCGCCTCGGTTTCCGCCGCATCTTGGAAGACGAACCGGACCTGCAAGTTGTCGCCGAAGCGAGCGATGGCAAAGACGCCGTCACTCTGGCGCGCAAACATCGCCCCGACGTCATCGTCATGGATTGCGCCCTCGCCGGAATGAGCGGCCTCGCCGCCACCAAGGCCATCCTGCAGGAATTTCCGGACCAGATGATTCTGATGCTCAGCATGCACGCCGAAGATACCCTCGTGCATCAGGCCCTCGATGCCGGCGCTCGCGGCTACCTGCTCAAAAATGCCGAGGATGTCGGCCTCGGCAGCGCCATCCGCCGCGTTGCCGGCGGAGAAATCGTGTTGAGCCCCGGGGTCTCTAAACAAGCCGTGCTGAAAGGTGAACGCGATTCCAAACTTACCGTCCGCGAACTGGAAGTTCTGCAACTGATCGCCGACGGCCACTCCAACAAAGCCATCGCCGATAAATTGAATCTCAGCGCCAATACCGTCGCCGTTCATCGTGCCAATATCATGGACGCGCTGGGAATCCACAAAACGGCGGAGCTGATCGTTTATGCCATCCGCAATGGCCTGGTGAATATTTCGTGAATCGCCGTTCGTTTCTCGCCGAGATTTTAGCCGGCGGTGCGTTAGCTTCGGCGTCACTGTCTCGTGCCGGCAGCGCGCTCATCTCGCCCGCGGATTCCTCCGCAGCGCCCGGGTTTAAATTCACCGACGTCACGAACGCAGCCGGGATTCGCTTCCGCCACAATAGCGGCGCCTACGGCGGAAAACTCCTGCCCGAAACTCTAGGCTCCGGCTGCGCTTTCCTCGATTACGACGGTGATGGCTGGCAGGACATTCTTCTTATCAACGGCATGGATTGGCCCGGCCACAAGCGTTCGCGCACTGCGTTGCAGTTGTATCGCAACAATCGCGACGGCACCTTCACCGATGTCACCCATCGCGCTGGCCTCGATCTCGAAATATACGGAATGGGCGTGGCCGTCGGTGACTATAACAATGACGGTTTCCCCGACCTCCTTATCACCTGCGTAGGCCAAAACCGCCTCTTCCAAAATACCGGCAAAGGAACATTTATCGACGTTACCGACTCCAGCGGTCTCGGCAAACGCATGGCCTTCAGCACCTCGGCCCTCTGGTTCGATTACGACCGCGACGGCTTCCTCGATTTATTCGTTTGCAACTACGTGAAATGGTCGCCCGAGCACGACGTTTTCTGCAGTCTCGACAGCAAGCACAAATCCTATTGCACTCCCGAAGCCTATCGCGGCGAAACCTGCTGGCTATTCCACAATCGCGGCAACGGAACCTTTGAAGACGTCACGGCCTCCAGCGGCATGTTCGACACCAGCTCCAAATCCCTCGGCGTCGCGCTCCTCGATTACGACCGTGATGGCTGGCCCGATCTGCTCGTGGCCAATGACACCCAGCCCAACAAGCTTTACCGCAATCTGCGCAACGGAAAATTTAGGGACGTAGGCGTCGAAGCTGGCGTCGCCTTCAGCGCCGAAGGCAAAGCCCGCGCCGGCATGGGCGTCGACACTGCGGATTTCGATGGCTCCGGTTACCCCGGCATCGCCATCACCAATTTTGACAACGAAATGATCGGTCTCTTCCGTCCCAATAAGAACGGCACGTACAACGACGTGGCCGAACAGGCCGGCGTCGGCCTCCCGTCTCAAAATACTCTTGGTTTCGGCTGCGCCTTCTTCGACGCCGACCTCGACGGCTTCGTGGATCTAGCCGTAGCCAATGGTCACATCGACGAAACCGTCCGCAACATTCGCGGCAACGTCGGCTACGCTCAATCTCCTCAACTTTTCCTCAATGATGGCCACGGAAAATTTCGCGATGTCGCCGCCGCCGTCGGTGGGGAATTCAGTCAGCCCAAAGTTGGCCGCGGACTCTGTCACGGTGACTTTGATCGCGACGGCGACGTCGATCTGCTGATCACCACCAATAACGGCCCCGCGTTTCTCTATCGCAACGATCAACTCGCCGGCTACCACAGTATTCGTTTCCTACTCACCGGCACCCAGTCCAATCGCGACGCCATCGGCGCCAGTATCCAGATCGAATACGATGGCCTGACCCAGTCCCGCCTGGTCAAAAGCGGCTCCAGCTACCTTTCACAGTCCGAGCTTTCCGTCACCTTCGGCCTGGGCCGTCGCGACCGCATCTCCCGCGTCGTGATTCAGTGGCCCAATGGCAAAACCGAGGACTACAAAAACCTCGCCGCCGGCCAGACCTACCACTGCGTCGAAGCCAAGAACATCACTGCGCTAAATCATTTCTAAGCAGCCGCATTCGCCTACCGATTTCCATGTTCGAGCATCACCAGAAAAAAATGAACAAATAGTAGTTTTGTATTATTGCGACATTTTTCTTCTCCGGCTACATTGCGCTCATCGAATCGCACTGCGTTTCAGACCCTCCACCCCGGAACCTGAATCGCAGTGGCAGGCTCCCCAGCCAGTGAGAGTCTGGCTGGTGAGTCTGCGAAGTCCCGCTTTGCGGGCGGCGAACGCCTGATGGCTATTCGTCGTTGACGCGCGAAATTTTATTTCCATTCAAGATCGGAGAACGGATGAAGCGAATGTCGTTGCTCAAGGTGTGGCTGCTCGCTATTTTCTTCGGAGTCGCAGTTCTCTCTGCCGCAGCGCAAGTTCCCACCAGCACCATTAACGGCATCGTCAGGGATCCGCACCAGGCCGGAGTCGTCGCCGCGAATATCACGGCCACCAACTCTGCCACCGGCGCGACCCGCTCTACCGTTTCAAATTCTGATGGCCTGTATTCCATCCCGGACCTTCCGCCAGGCTCTTACACCTTGCGCGTCGAATTCTCCGGTTTTGCGCCATCCGATTATTCCGGCGTCATTCTTGAAGCCGGTCGCGTCACCACCATCAACGCTGATCTAAAGATCGCCACCGTGGGCCAGACCGTGAACGTTAGCGGCACCAACACCAGCGTCGAGTTGACCCAGTCCATGATCCAGGGTCAAATCGATTCTCAAACCATCGAAACCCTGCCGTTGAACGGCCGCAATTTTCTTGAACTTGCTTACCTGGTCCCCGGAAACCGCCCCGCTCCCAATTTCGATCCCACCAAGACCAACACTCTTGAAGTCAGCTCCGCAGGCGGCATCGGCCGTGGCGGCAATATCACCGTCGATGGCGGCGACAACAACGACGAGGTTGTCGGCGGTACGCTCTCGAACTTTCCTCAGGATTCGATTCAGGAATTTCAAATCGCCACCGGCCGTTTCACCGCCGAAGTTGGCCGTTCCGGCATCAGCGTCATCAACATCATCACCAAGTCCGGCTCCAACGAATATCACGGCTCCCTTTTCGATTACGAACGCAACCGCCACCTCCAGGCGCTGCCGTATACCTTCGACCGCTCGCAGCCCACGCCCCCATTCGACCGCGAGCAGTTCGGTGGTTCGATCGGCGGCCCCATCAAGCCGAATAAGGTCTGGTGGTTTGCTTCAGCGGAATACCGCAACCAGAATGCCTCCATCGAAACCGGCACTCGCGATTTCGTCACCGATACGATTCTCAATACCTCGGCGCCCGCGCCGCTGCGCGAAGCCCTGGTCTCCACGCGCCTCGATTATCAAGTCGACTCCAACAACACATTGATGGCGCGATATTCCTTCGATCGCTCCACCGACACCGCCGCCGCCGAACCAGCCAGCGTCACTCCGCTGCAGTCCGCCTCCGAACGGCAAAATTCCCTAAACCGTTTTAGTTCCGTGGTCGGCAACTGGGTTCACACCATTTCGCCCACCAAAGTGAATAGCCTCATCTTCCATTTCGATACGTTTCTCAATAGCATTCCGGAATTCCCCAACAGCTTGCCCACCACGGACCCGAATCTCGGCTTGACCAACGAACTGATTTTCCCTGGCCTCGCCGACGGAGTGAATTTCAACGTGCCGCAAAGCACCCACCTGAACCGCATTCAGTTCGGCGACAATTTCAGCTGGGCTCTCGGCAAACACACCCTGCACTTCGGCGGCGATTACCAGCGCCCCACCGCAACCGGCGAAATCAACGTCTTCGGCAGCGGCACCGTTTTCCTTACCTCCAATTTTGCTTTGCCGAATAAGGACCTGAACGGCGACGGCGTCTTGAACGATCTCGATATTCCGATCGGCGGCGCAGCCCTGAGCGCCGCTCCGGTGCAGCCCGTACCCATCCCGCAGATTGCCAATTCCTACATCGGCCTGTATCTGCAGGATGACTGGCGCGTCACTCACAACCTCACCTTGAATCTCGGTTTGCGTTGGGATTTCGATACCGACGCCACGGGTACCGATTCCAACCATGGCCCATGCCCCAGTCTTTTCGTCGAACCCACCAAACCTTGTGTTTGGGTTGCTAACATCATCGACCTTCGCCGTCACCCGGATTCGAAAAACTTCGGCCCGCGCGTCGGCTTCGCCTATGATCCATTCGGCAAAGGCCGCTCCGTCATTCGCGGCGGCTTCGGAATTTATTACGACCGTATCGTTTTCGAAGTGCCGGGATACGAACGTGTGCAGGACGATCGCGCTCTCACCATCAATCAATATTCCGGTTCGGTCTGCACTTTTCCTGGCGACCCCAATGCGCCGGATCTAAATACCTGCTTCGCTCCCATTCCCGGCGACGTTTTCGCGCCCGGTAGTCCCAGCCTGGCCGCCCCGTTTAGCGGCCAGCGCCAGACCAGCGGCGTCGGCATCATCGTCGTCGATAAAAACGCCCACCATCCGATGTTCCAGCAAACTTCCTTGGGCTTTCAGCAACAGTTCGGTTCTGACTGGCTCGTCAGCGCCGACGGACTCTACATTTTCGGCCAGCGCGAATTGATCGCTCAGTTCCTGCGCAACACAAATTCCACCTCGCCCTTCATTTCTTGCCCGGGCAGCAACATTCCTTGCACCGTCACTGATCCTCTCAACGGCGTCTCCGACCAAGTTACTTTGGCCGCCTCCGCCGCGAAATCCTGGTACAGCGGCCTGCTCGTCAACGTACAGCACAAACCCGTGCGCGTCGGCCCCGTCACCTATCTGTTCAACATCGCCTACACCCTGTCCAAGTCGCTCGACGATTCCGATGACGACCAGGTTCCGTCCTACACCACAGTCGAAAACGTCAACTTGCTCCAGGGCACCGTCGGAGCGAAGACCGAAAAAGGCTACGCGGCCAGCGACGAGCGCCATCGCCTCACCGCCTACGGCTTGATCCAATTGCCTTGGGGATTTTCACTCGCGC
The DNA here is from genome assembly GCA_963847695.1 of uncultured Acidobacteriota bacterium. GTDB lineage: Bacteria > Acidobacteriota > Terriglobia > Acidiferrales > UBA7541 > Palsa-295. The sequence continues at coordinate 53,275 of CAWKAX010000013.1, forward strand.
CGCTCTACACCTACGGCTCCGGCGTTCCGGCCGATACCTTTCTTCCCGATCTCACTCTCAATGGCGAATCGTTGCCCGCGCGCCTGCCGATCCTGGCGCGCAATTCCTTGGGCCGCAGCGTCCAGAACAGCACGCAGCTCAATCGCGCCATCAACGAATGGAATGCACTGCCCGCCTGCCCAGCTCCCGCTCCTTGCAATGCCGGTGGCCCCTTGGACAACGTTCCGAACGGGATTAATTTCAGCAGCCCGTTCAACTCCGTCGATTTGCGCCTGGTCAAGGACCTCGCCATCAAGGAGCGCTACCACCTCGACTTGATGGCCGAAGCCTTCAACCTCTTTAACAGCGTCAATATTCGCGGCTTTACCAATACTTCCTACTCCGGCCGCAATATTTCGATCTTGCCCCAAGGCTCCAATCCGGGAAACGTCGACTCCGACTTTTTCGCTCCGGTCAACACCGCCGGCGGTTTCTTCGGTTCCGGCGGCCCGCGAGCCTTCCAGTTCGCGATCCGCTTCACCTTCTAAGCGAAGGCCCCGGCGATCGCTTCGCTCTTATCGGGCGGCGCGGTCGCCGCTATGCCCGCCCGTACCTATATTCCAGCCCAGACGCCGAAATCCCTTCCCCTACGTCTAAATAAAGGCGATTGGCGAATGTGCAACCCGCCGGCGGTCGTTTGACACCCGATTTTGTGTCTACCATACTGATTTGCTAATTTTGGCCGCTCGTTCGCACCACATCCCCGCACCCATGGGAGTTCGACGCATATGACTCATCGCTTTCGGTTCGCTGTGGCCCTCTTGTGCGCCACCATCGGCGCCGCCGTCTTCACCTCCGGCCTTCACGCCCAGCAGAAACCTGCGGATGTGATGCCTCCAAAACTCGCTTACACCGTGCACACCTTGCCCAACGGCCTGCAGGTCATTTTTCTGGAAGACCACGCTGTCCCGGTCATCAATCTTCAGGTCTGGTATCACGTCGGCTCCAAAGACGAACAACCCGGCCACACCGGATTCGCCCATCTCTTCGAACACCTGATGTTCAAGGGTTCCGCCCACGTTCCGGCTGAAGAACATTCCCGCATCATCGAAGCCGTCGGCGGTTTCGACAACGCCGAAACCAGCGACGACACCACCAATTTCTACGAAACTTTTCCCAGCAACTATCTCGAACGCGTCTTGTGGCTCGAAGCTGACCGCATGGGTAGCCTCAACGTCTCCGAGGAGAATTTCAAATCCGAACGCGAAGTCGTGAAAGAAGAACGCCGCGTACGCGTCGAAAATCAGCCGTACGGCTACCTGCAGGAAGACTTGCGCGCCGCCGCCTTTACCGAGCACGCCTACCATCACACGCCCATCGGCAGCATGGTCGATCTGAACAACGCCACCATCGAAGACGTTCGCGCCTTCTTCAACACCTTTTACAAACCGAACAACGCTACTCTTGTAGTCGTCGGCGATTTCAATTCCAAACAAGCTCTGGCTTGGACCAACAAATATTTTAACGGCATTCCCGCCTCCGCCAAACCGATACCGCGCATCAATCATCCCGAGCCGCCGCAAACCAGCGTGCGCACCGTCACCAAGTCCTATTCCAATACGCCGCTGCCCGCCATCGTCATCGGCTACAAAATTCCCGCGCGCTACACGCCGGATACTTATCCGCTCGATCTGGCCTCCAATATCCTTTCTGGCGGCGAGAGCAGCCGCCTCTACCAATCACTTGTATATAAGGACCAGATCGCCGTGCAGGCCGGTGGCGAAGCGAATTTCACAGAGGACGCCAATCTCTATTGGGCTTACGCCATCATGAATCCTGGGCACACTCCGCAAGACGGCCAAAAATCGCTCATCCAGGTTCTCGATGGTTTGAAGACTCAATCCGTCGAGCCCAGCGAACTCGAAAAAGCCAAAAACCAGGAAATCGCCGGATTCATTTTGGGTCGCGATACTGACGAAGAAAAAGCCGTGGCTCTCGCCGCCGCCGCAGTCATCGGCAAAGATCCCGACTTGGTCAACTCCGAACTAGGCCGCTACTTGACTTGCACCGCGGCCGATATTCAGCGAGTCTCTAAGGACTATTTCGATCTGCAACACGCCACGGTCATGTTCGTCACCACCTCGGCGGCGCAATAGATTCGCTGGCCGCACCTTTCCATTTTAGAAAAGGACTAGGAGTCAAGATGAAGCGCGTGAGATCAGTTTGGTGTTCAGTGTGGTTGTTGTTGCTTGTCGGATCCGCGGCGTCTTCGCCCGCTCGCGCGCAAGAAGCGCAGGGCGCTGCTCCCACTCCGCGCGGCGAATCCGAAGCGTCCGATGACAACGCCCCGAAGAAAGCATCTGGAGTCGTGCCTCCCGGCGTAAAGCTCGATCCCGCCATGCCACCCGCCGGCGCTCCGCGGCCCTTCGAATTTCCCAAGGCTGCCACCAAGACACTCTCCAACGGCCTCCGCGTTTTCGTCGTCACCGATCATCGCGAACCCGCCGTCGCCGCGCGCCTGGTGCTCCTCTCCGCCGGCACCACCAAAGATTCTCCCTCGATGCCCGGCGTCGCCCAGATGACCGCCAATCTCCTCACCCAGGGCACCGAAAAACGCTCGGCGCGCGAAATCGCCGAGACAATCGACTTCGTCGGCGGCACCCTGCAGGCCAGCGGAGGACGTGACGCCACCACCGTCACCCTCGACGTAGTGAAAAAAGACGTCGCCGTCGGCATGGATCTGATGTCCGACATCGTCCTGCATCCGGCCTTCGCCGCTGATGAACTCGAGCGTCAACGCCAGCAGGTTCTTTCCAATCTCCAGGTGCAGTACGCCGACCCGAACTATTTGGCCACTCTCGTTTTCGCCCGCGCCCTTTACGGCAATTCTCCGTACGGCTTGCCCGAAGAGGGCACGCCGGCCACCGTCAAAAAATTCAAACGTGACGATCTCGTGAAATTTCACGATGCTACGTACGCTCCCAACGAAGCTCTGCTCGGCTTTGCCGGCGACATCAATCCCGAAGAAGCTTTCGCCATCGCGGAAAAATATTTCGGCCTCTGGCAAAAGGTGAATGTGCCGTCCGTCGCACCGCCCGTCACGTCCCCTGCTTCCGCTCAGCACATCTGGCTGATCGACAAGCCGGACGCCGTGCAAACCCAGATCCGCATCGGCAAACTGTCCATTCGCCGCAACGATCCCGATTTTCTTCCGCTGCAGGTCACCAATCATATTTTTGGCGGAAGTTATAACGGCCGTCTGAATACCGAAGTTCGCGTCAAGAAAGGCCTGACCTACGGAGCCTCGTCCGCCCTCGAAGCACATCGCGACGCCGGTTCGCTCTACGTGACGACCTATACCCGCACCGCAGCCACGGTCGAAGCCACCAATCTCGTGCTGCATCTTCTAAACGGAATGGCCAACGGCGAAATCAATCAAAAGGAACTCGATTTTGCCCGCGATTTTCTCGCCGGCGTCTATCCCATCTCCTCCGAAACCGCCGAGCAGGTCGCCGACCGCGTCCTCACCGTCGCCGCTTTCGATCTGCCCGCGGATTACAACCAGACCTACCCCGCCAAGGTCCGCGCCACCTCTCTCGCCGAAGTCCAGGCTATGGCCCGCAAATACTTCGCGACCAAAGATCTGGACCTGATTCTGGCCGGCAACGTTAGCGCCTTCCGCGATCAGCTCAAGAAAGAATTTCCCGACTCCCAGTTTGTCGAGATTCCCTTCGATCAGATCGACGTGCTCACGCCGGACATGCGCGCCGCGAAACAGCAGGCCGTCGTGGCCTCCCCCGAATCGCTGGCCCAGGGCAAACAAATCCTCGCGGCCGCCGCCCAGGCCGCCGGTGGCGATTCGCTCAAGTCCATCACCACTTTGTCCTTCGCCGAGAGCGGCACGATTCACAATCCGAAGGGTGATCAAGCGCTCAAGGTAAATTGGCAGATCCAATATCCGGATCATTCCTACGGCGACGTGAATCTCGGTTCGGTGCAGATTCTCCAGGTTTGCGATGGAACTTCTTCGTGGCTAAAATTTCCAAGTATGGTCCGCGACACCACCGATATCATCGGCGAATTCAAACGTGGCATCGCGCTATTCGGGGGTGGCTGGGGAATTTATCAACAATCACTGACCGGCAATGTCCCAGCCCAAGCCATCGGGGAAGAGAAGATCGGCGACAAATCTTTGCAGGGCGTCCTGATCACGCTGCCGTTCGCCGCGCTAAAGCTCTATTTCGATCCAACGACTCATTTGCTCGCCGCCGCGCGCTACCAATCTAAGGGCGAGCAGGGCGACGTCGAAAACGAACAGCACTGGAGCGATTACCGCACCGTCGAAGGCCGCCAGTTCGCCTACGCCACCGAAACCTATCGCGATGGCCTGAAGTTGTTCGAGTCGACCGTCGACACCGTGCAGGTAAATCCGAAAATCGATCCGGCCATTTTCACCAAGCCGGCCAATGCGCAGCCCGCGCCCGGTGCCAATTAAACGGCCGGAACTATTTCACGTTGAGTATTACTTTTCCGATGTTTTTTCGCGCGTGAATGTATTTATGGGCCGCGGCAGCGTCGCCCAGCGGGAACGATTTTCCGACCAACGGCTTGATTTTTCCGGCTTGATACAGTTTGAAGACTTCTTCCATCTCCGAACGCATTAACCCGGCCCGCGACGGCATTTTGCCCAGGTTAATGCCGATGACCGCAATGTTGTCGGCCATCAATTTCAAAGGACTGAAGCGAGGCGTTTGAAGCACCGCGCCCAATCCGCGAACCAGGCTTTTCTTCCCGTCCGGCCCCGCTGCCGCCGAGAATCCGTACACCACCAGCCGCCCCGTCGGTCCCAGGCATTTGTAGCTGTTCGCGAAAGATTTCCCGCCGATCGCGTCCATTGCCATTTCAATTCCGTCCGGCGAAAATTTCCGCACCACTTGCACGAAATCGCTCTTCTCGTAATCGATCGCGTGATCGACGCCAATCTTGCGCAAGTAGTCCTGCTTGCTCGGCCCGGCCGTGCCGAAAATTTCCAACCCGCGCGCTTTCGCCAGTTGCACCGCCGCAATTCCCACGCCGCCCGCCGCTCCATGAATCAAAATCCGGTCGCCGGACTGCAGATTTCCCATCGCGAACATCGCGTGATACGCCGTCAGGTAATTCACCGGCAGCGCCGCGGCTTCATCGAACGGCATTCCCGCTGGCAGCCGGAACACCAGCCGCGCCGGTACCGTCACCCATTCCGAATATCCCTGGTACTGCGCAATCGCGCACACCGCGTCGCCCGTCCGCAACGGCTCGCCCTCAGCGTCGCGCCCCGCGTCGGTCACTTTTTCCACCACTCCCGCCACCTCGAAACCCGGCACAAATGGCGGCTTGGGCACTCCGGGATAAATTCCCATGCGCTGCAGCAGGTCCGCAAAATTCACGCCCACCGCCCGAACCCGGATCAGAATCTCTCCACTTTTCGGCTGAGGATCGGGCATCTCCCGCATCTCCAGTACATCGGGATTCCCGTACCTCTTTACTACGACGGCCCGCATCAAAGCTCCTTCGGCTGGGCATTGCCGATTTCAAACTCTCTCAATTACTTGATGATACCAACGATTGCCGTTCGATGCTTCTTCGCCACCAGAAAACAAAAACCGTCGCAAATGTCTCAAAATTCACCTTTAAATTTTGGATTCCGGGCTTCCTAACTTAAACTACTAGGCCTCGCGCAACCGATGACACCCACACACCGAGCAAAACTAATTTTCAGAAGCATCGCAATCGCAGTTGCCGTGGCCGGTTCACTCGCCGCTGCCGGAGCAGCCCAGGCGCCCACGCCGCCCGTCCTCGTCGCCATGAAGGAAGAGCTCGATCGCTCCATGGCCGCCATGTCCAACGGCGATCCCGCTGCCTACTTCATCAGCAGCACTGTCGCCGACCGCCAGTATTCCGAAGTTTCCGGTTCCAACGGCGCGTTGCTCACCAGCACCGAAACCCGCGCGCGCTGGCTCGAAGTGCAAACTCGCGTCGGCAGCTATCAGCTGGACGACACGCACAAGCTCGCCGACCGCCAGCCCAGTTGGACCAGCCCCGGCACCAGCGTCGTGGTCGATGACGATATCCCGGTGCTGCGCCGCGAAATCTGGCGCGAAACCAATCGCCAGTTCCGCGCCGCCGGCGAAGCTCTTATCAAAGTAAAAACCAGCCAGCAAGTTCAGGTGCAGACCGCTGAAGGCAACGCTCCCGATTTTTCGCGCGAAAAGCCCCACGTCTCCATCGGCCCGCGCGTCGAAATCAAAGTCGACCGCAAGCCCTGGGAAGAAAAAGTTCGCGCCTACACCGCGGCCTTCAGCAAATCTCCGGAAGTCCTGAATTCCATCGCCACCTTCACCGCCCTGGGCATGAATCAGTATCAGGTAAATACTGAAGGCACCCAACTCGCCTTCGGGCAGATTCACTATCGCCTCGAGTTGTACGTCCAAAGCAAAGCGCCCGACGGCATGGACATCAATCGCTACGCCAATTTCGATTGGCTGAATCCGAAAGATGCTCCCGACGACAAAGTCGTGTTCGCCCGCATCCAGGCCATGACCGCCGAAACCGAAGCGCTCGACAAAGCGCCGCTGGTCGATCCGTACGCCGGTCCCGCGCTGCTGACCGGACGCGCCGCCGCGGTCTTCTTCCACGAAGTATTTGGTCACCGCGCCGAAGGTTTCCGCCAGAAGGACATCAACGAAGGTCAGACCTTCACCAGCAAAATTGGCGAACAGATTTTGCCTGACTTTATTTCCATCAAGGACGACCCCACCCAGCCCGCGCTCGATAAGCAAATGCTGCTCGGCCATTACCCCTTCGATGACGAAGGCGTGCCCGCCGAAAGCGTCCAGCTCGTCGATCACGGCGTGCTGAAAACTTTCCTGATGTCACGCTCGCCGCTGGTCAGCATTCCTCAATCCAATGGCCACGGTCGCCGCCAGCTCGGTTACGTTCCCGTAGCGCGGCAGGGAAATCTGATCGTCTCCAGTTCCAAGAGCGTCACCAACGACCAGCTTCGCCAGCAGCTCATCGACATGGTCAAGGCCCAGGGCAAGCCCTTCGGCCTGCTCATCGATGACATCGCCGGTGGTTTCACCTTCACCGGCCGCCAGCAACCGCAAGCCTTCCAGGTGCTGCCGTTGGTTGTTTACAAGGTTTACGCCGATGGCCGTCCCGATCAACTCGTGCGCGGCGTCGATATCGTCGGCACTCCGCTAGTTTCGCTCACCAAAATCGTAGCCACCGGCGACACGCCGGATATTTTCAACGGCTACTGCGGCGCCGAGTCCGGCTCCGTGCCGGTCTCCGCCGTAGCACCCGCAATTCTGATTTCAGAAATGGAAGTGCAGAAGAAAGAAACTTCGACGGACAAACCGCCGATTCTGCCTGCGCCCGCACACGATTCAAACGATGCAAACGACAAGGGGCAACGCTAGTGAGAACCTTTTCAGCTGTCGCGCTGCTCGCCGCATTTCTGCTCATCGTCGCCTGTCCTGTCGCTACTGTTGCCCAGGCCCCCGTCCCGGCCGGAGAAACCGATCAGACTCTCCGCGCCATGCACGACGAAATGGAGCGCTCCCGCACCCGCCTCCAGCTTCCCGGCGTCGACAAGCCTTTCTACATCGAATACCGCCTGCTCGATATCGACGTGCGCTCCGTCACTTCGTCCTTCGGTGCGCTCATTGCCAGCAACGACACTCGCAATCGCTTCATGAGCATCGACGTCCGCGTCGGTGACTATCACCTCGATAGCTCGAACTTCGTCAGCGAAGACGGCTTTCAGGGTTTCCTCGGCTCCACCGGTGAAGTCGGCATCGACCGTGACTACAATTCGCTCCGCCAGGATCTTTGGCTCTCCACCGACCAGGCCTACAAGCAGGCCGTAACCCAGATGTCGCTGAAGCAATCCTTCTTGCGCAGTCTCACCAAGCCGCCCGAGATTGACGATTTTTCGCAAACCACTCCTATCGTCAAAATCGATCCCCTCGCCCGGCCCGATTGGACCAATCGCAATTGGGAAGAGGAATCGCGCCAGGCTTCCGCCGCTCTCGTGAAATTTCCGCAGCTCAACGCCACCCGAGTGAACTACTACCTCGTCTACCTCACTTATTATTTGATGAACACCGAAGGCACCATCATCCGCAGTTCGCGCAATCTCGCTGCGATCGAAGCCGCGCTCGATACCACTGCCGGCGACGGTATGCCGCTGCATGATTTTTACGCCGTCTACGTCGCGAAACCCGGAGACTTGCCTGATCCCGCCACGGTAGGCAAAGCATTGGCCCAGGCCGGGACCCAACTAGCGACCCTGCGCCAAAGTCCCATCGTTTCCGATTTCACCGGCCCGGTTCTTTTCCAAGGCGCCGCTTCCGGCGCCATGCTCGCCCAGGCTCTCGCTCCGTCCATTTCCGGTGCGCGTCCGCCGCTGTCTACCATGCCCGCGTTCGACGAAATGATGCAGCGCATGGGCGGCCGCAGCGAATGGTCCGGCCGCGTCGGTACTCGCGTGCTCCCGGTCGGCATGTCTCTGATCGACGATCCCACTTTGACGCAATATAACGGCCAGCTGCTTCTAGGGAACTACGACTACGACGACGAAGGTGTGAAAGGCCAGCGCGTGGTAATCGTCGAAAACGGCGTACTGAAAAATCTGCTCATGTCCCGCCGCCCCGGACCCGAATTTCAGGCGTCCAACGGTCACGCCCGCTCCGCCCTGCTTTCCGATACTCGCCCGCTCAGCAGCAATCTCTTCCTGCAGGCCAACAACGGCCTCAACCCCGCGGAGCTCAAAAAGAAATTCATCGATGCCTGCAAAGACGATGGCCACGAGTGGTGCCTCGAAATCCGCAGCATGGACAATCCGGCCATCTCCTCCATTCGCCAGGAGGACTTCAGCGAATTCATCGGAGCCGTCGCCGGCGGCGTCGCCAGCGGCGAGCGTGTTCCGCTAGTCATGTACAAGGTGTACGTCGCCGATGGCCGCGAAGAAATGGTTCGCGGCGGCCACATCGAAGGCTTGCAGTTGCGCTCGCTGCGCAATATCCCGGCTTACGGTGACGACGTCACCGTCTTCCCCTACATGCAAAATCCGTCGGGAGGTTTTGCCGGCACCGCGCTCGGCGCCTTCGGGTCCGCCCAAGGCGGCATTCCCAGCACCATCGTCGCGCCTTCGCTCATTCTCGATGAAATCGAGGTCCGCGGTTTCCATGGCGAGCCGCGCCGTCTGCCTCTGGTGGAAGCGCCGCCGCTGACCCAGTAATCCACGCGAGCGCAAATGCCGCCAACTTCGCTTCGCCGCTAACCGTCCCAGCGTATAATCGCCGACGATGAACCTGCTCACGCCCGCTCAGGCTTCCCACGAAAAGCGTGTGGCGGCTCTTGCGTCCGTCGGCTCCGCGGTCCTGCTGGTTGCGCTCAAGATCTTCTTGGTAGTCCGCACCGGCAGCTTGGGCGTCCTCTCCGAAGCCATGCATTCCGGCCTCGATTTCCTCGCCGCCGTCATCACCTTTCTTTCCGTCCGCGTTTCGGATAAGCCTGCCGACGCCGATCACCTCTACGGCCACGGTAAAGTCGAAAGCTTTTCCGCCTTCGTCGAAACCGCGCTGCTACTCGTCACCGCCGTCTACATCATTTGGGAAGCCTTCCAACGCCTATTTTTCCACGCCGACAACGCGATTCGCCCCAGCGTCACCGCCATCGTCATCCTCTCCATTTGCATGGCCATCGATTTCGTCCGCTCCCGCGCCTTGGCTCGCGTCGCTCGCGAGCATCCCAGCGAAGCGCTCGAAGCCGACGCCCTACATTTCTCCACCGACGTTTGGAGCACTTTCGTCGTCATCCTCGGAATTTCGGGCGCCTGGCTCGGTCAGCGTCTTGGGATTTCCTGGCTGGGCATGCTCGACGCCGTAGCCGCCCTCGTCGTCTCTGGCGTGATCATCTGGATCGGTTCGCGCCTCGGCAAACGCACCGCCGACGCCTTACTCGACGTCGCCCCGCACGGCCTGCGCGAACAGATCGAACAAGCCGTGGATAAAACGGAAGGCGTGCTGCAAAGCGAACGCGTCCGCGTCCGTAAAGCCGGCCAGCGTTATTTTGTCGACGTGACCATCAGCGTTCCGCGCACCGCCACGCTTGAGCAGGCTCACGCCGCCAGCGAATCCGTCGAACGCAACATCCAGGAAATCGTTCCCGCCGATGTCGTCGTCCATTTCGAGCCTCGCGCCAAATCCGACGAAAATCTTTTCGAAACCATTCGCGCCGTCGCCCAACGCCGTGGCCTCGCCGTTCACGAGCTTTCCGCCCATCAGGTCGACAACCGTCTCTTCATCGAACTCCACCTTGAAGTCGACGAAGGCTCCAGCCTGCGGCAGGCCCATGAACGCGCTACCGAACTCGAAAATGACATTCGCCTTGCCACTGAACCCGGCGCAATGATCAATATTCACATCGAGCCGCTCGGCGCGCGCATCGCCGGCGCCGAAGAAATGAAAGAACTCGCGCGCTCCGTGCAGAATTACTTAAATACTTTGCAGGCCGAATATCATGAAATGGCCGACTGCCACGAAGTCCACGTCCGCAGCGTTGACCATAAAATCCTGGTCTCTTGCCACTGCGCCCTGGATGGGGCACTGCCCATCACCGAAGTCCACGACATCACCGCCGCTCTCGAAGATCGCGTCAAAGAACGGTTCCCTCAGATCTACCGCTTGACCATCCATCCTGAGCCGGTCGGTGAGAGCTAAACCAAACGAATCGAATCGCTGAAGGGAACTGAGTGGAAGAATTAAACGATGCTGCGTCGCGTGAATGTCTGCGCCGCCAAAGCGATCACCGCCGGATAGCATTCCAAAACGTAACGCGGCTCTGGCGTTTCCACGAACCGCGCAAAAAATAGCGTCCTCACGACGCAGAAAAGAATCAGCAACGCTACACCAGGCCGTCGCCGCGCGATCCAAACTCCGGCCAGCGCCAGCAAGATATAAATTCCATTCACCGCCGTCAGCCCCACGGTAACCAGAAAATCCGGCCGGTCATCCTGCCATTCCTCGCGCACCGGCCACAAACGCCCAGACGAAGGCAGCAGCTCTACGCGCGGCGTGAACCACAGCGTCAGGCAGCGCAGCGCCGGAATCTTCAGATACGTCCGCAACGGATGCCGCTCCGTCCGCTCCCGCGCAATCTCTCGAAATCCCTGATCCAGACTCGGATCGATCGTCAGCGCCTCGTTGTACTCATCCACTAAATCGCTCACCCGCTCCCGCTCATCCTCCGAATCAAACGCGTACGGCGGCAATTGCGACATTACAATTTCTTCGTCGTTCACTTTCCACTGCGTCAGATACACATCCCGAAATCGCCACATCCAGGTATTCGTCCACGCCGTAAATCCCAGCGGCGTATATTCCCCGGGAAGTTCGCTGTACCGCGGAGCCAAAAATTGCACGTCATGCAACGTGTGCCAGTTCCGCGCCGCCCACGGAATCAGCGGCAGGACCAACCCCACCGCCATTAATACTCCCGCTCGCGCCAACGCCATCCAACTTACTGGGCGCCACCAGCGCACCACCAGAATCAGCCCCGCAGCGATCAGTAACAGCGGCGTTTCCGGCCGCACCAGTGTTCCGAATCCAACCACCAGCCCCGCCAAAAACCACGTTCGCGCCCCAAACCTAAGCGAAGCATGTTCCGCGCTCGCCACCTTTGCGCCGTCGCCAAGGCGAGTCTGCAGCAGTAACAAAATCGCCAGCGCCGTAAGAAAAATCACCAACGTTTCAGTCAGCACCACCGCCGTGTAATTCGCCGCAAACGGGCACAACATCGCCAGCCACAGCGCACCAAGTGTCACCCGCCGCCGGCAATTTTCAGGCGCCAACCGCGCCGCGATCAGAGCGATCACAAAACACGTCGCCAGATCCACAGCAACCTGCGCCAGCATCGCCGCCCGCGTCGATTGCCCCGCCACCGCAAACACCGAAGCCAAAAACGCCGGATACCCCGGAACCCTCATATCCACCGGCGTCAACTGCCCATTCACCGGAAATCCGTACACCCCGTTCTTCAGCCAATTCCAGGCCAGCTCGATGTAGAATGGAGCATCGCCCGTATCCGTGACTGGAAATTTCAGCACCAGATACAACCGCAGAGCCAGCCCACTGATCGCAGCAAGCACGACGTTCACGCGTGTAATTTGAGTTGGAGTCATTGACAGCTTTTCACGGGACCGCTAGCTTGGATTGTCCGAATGGTTGAACGCAAGCCCATTTTTTACGATCAGGAACGTCGCCGCTGGCGCCGCACCCGTCGCGTACTCGAAATTACCGGCGGATTGTTCACGCTGATCCTGATCGTCTTCATCGTGAACTTGTTTCACAAGCCCGGCCTGCCCGATATTTTAGCCGCTGCCACCCACTGGAACGTTCACGCCATCCCCACCAAAGCCAAACCCAAAGTCGTTCGTCCCGGTCGCAAACGCAAGGTCGCCGCCCTCGGTAAATTGCCGCAAAATTACGATCCGCTGCGTGCCGCCTTCTACGTCAGTTACGATTCCACCAGCCTCGCTTCGCTGCAGCAGCACTATCACGATATCGATTTGCTTATCCCCGAAGCGCTGCACGCCGTATCGCCCGATGGCCGCCTCGATATCGAGCAGGATCCAAAGCTCGTCTCCTGGATGCAGACCAGCCAGGTTGAACTTCCGATCATGGCCATGGTCAACAACTACGATGGGAAAGACTGGCTGATCAAGGAAATGGCCGAGATGCTGGCCAATCCTGCCGCCCGCCAAAAGCTTTCCAAATCGCTAACCGAATTCGCCACCGCCCAGCACGATCCAGGCATCGTCGTCGATTTCGAGCAGGTCCCCGATTCCAGCCAGAAGAATTTCGTCGAATTCATCCACGATCTCGGTACCGACCTGCACGCCGCGAACCTGAAACTCATGGTCGCCCTCCCCGCCGCCGATTGGAGCTACGACTACAAGTCTCTCGCCAACGAAGCCGACGCCGTCATCCTGATGAACTACGACTTTCACTACCCCTCGTCCGAACCCGGCCCCATTGCTTCGCAAGACTGGTTCGAACGCAACATCGAGAACATCGTAAAAATCGTTCCGGCCGACAAGATCGTCATGGGCATCGCCAATTACAGCTACGATTGGCCCGCCAAAACCAAAACTGTCCCGCATCCCATCGCCCAGGCCGTCACTTTTCAGCAGGGAATCATCACCGCCGTCGAATCCGAATCAGACGTCACCTTCGATCCCGACACTCTCAATCCTCACTACTCCTACGAAGACGAAAAGGATCTGGTCCACAACGTCTGGATGCTCGACGGCGTCACTGCCTACAACGAACTCCGCGCCGCCGAGCGCGCCGGCGTCCGCGGCACCGCGCTCTGGCGCCTGGGCATGGAAGATCCCTCGATGTGGTCCATCTGGGACGCCACTCATCCCGACGACGCCATCCGCGCCAAGCTCGACGAAGTTCCTCCCGGCTACGACTTAATTTTGGAAGGCGACGGCGACATCTGGCGCGTCACCGCCACTCCTCAAAGCGGCCGCCGCACCATCGATTATGATTCTTCCAGCGACGTCATCGACGACGAGTCTTACCAGACGTATCCACTCTCCTGGCGCATCGAGCAAATGGGCGCCTCTACCACCAAGCTCGCCCTCACCTTCGACGATGGCCCCGATGAAAAGTGGACCCCGCAAATCCTGAACATCCTGAAAGAGAAAAATGCTCCCGCCGCCTTTTTCGTCATTGGCGAATCGGCCAGCCAATATCCCCAAATCGTCCGCAACGAATATCAGTCCGGCAACGACGTCGGCAACCACACCTTCACTCATCCCGATTTCGAAACGATTTCGAAATCCCAGCTCCAGATCGAACTAAATCTCACCGAGCTTTTGCTCGAAAGCAACTTGGGCGTGAAGACACTTCTTTTCCGCCCGCCCTACGGCATCGATCACCAACCCGAAACTGCCAGCGAAATTCAGATGCTGCCCATCCCTCAAGCCATGGGCTACATCATCGTCGGCGCCCGCGTCGATCCCCACGATTGGGGCGAGCCGAATGGCGGAGCGCCGCCTCCCACCGCCACCATCGTCGAACGCGTCCTGCATGACGCCCAGCTCGGCAAGGGCAACATCATCCTGATGCACGATGGCGGCGGCGAACGCGCCAATACCGTCGCCGCGCTTCCGCAAATCATCGATGGCTTGCGTGCCAAAGGCTTTCAATTCGTCTCCGTCGCCGACCTGCTCGGCCAGACTCGCGCGCAGGTCATGCTCCCGCTCACCCAGAACGAATGGATTCTGGTCCGTGCTGACGCCTTCATCTTCCAGGTCTTCCACTGGTTTCGCGCCGGAATCGCCTTCATCTTCATCGCCGGAATTTTTCTGGTCAGCGCCCGCGCTTTGATCGTCGGCCTCCTGGCTCTCGCCGAAAAATTACGCCCCGCGCCCGCCGACCATCCCGAATACAAGCCGCAAGTCACCGTCTTGGTCCCGGCCTACAACGAACAAGCCGCCATCGTGCAAACCATTCAGGCTGCGCTCGCCTGCGATTATCCAAAACTCGAAATCCTGGTCATGGACGATGGTTCTACCGACCAGACCCCCGAGCTCGTCCGCGCCGTTTTCGGCAACGACCCTCGCGTCCGCATGATCTCCCAGCCCAATCGCGGCAAACCAGCAGCGCTAAATCACGGCTTGGCCGAAGCCACCGGAGAAGTCATCATTTCCATCGACGGCGACACCATCGTCGATCCCGAAGCCATTCCGCGCCTCGTGCGCCATTTCGCCGATCCGCGCGTGGCGGCCGTCGCCGGCAACGTCAAAGTCATCAACCGCAATCGCTGGCTCACTCGCTGGCAGGCTCTCGAATACATCACCAGCCAGAATCTCGAAAAGCGTGCCTTCGATCTGCTCAATTGCATTCCGGTCGTTCCCGGAGCCGTCGGCGCCTGGCGCACCAGCGTCTTGCGTTCGCATAATGGTTTCTCAGGCGATACCGTTGCCGAAGACACCGACCTCACCCTCACCATCCGCCGCGAAGGCTGGAAAATTCTTTACGATGAAGACGCCATCGGACGCACCGAAGTTCCCGAAACCGTCGAAGCCCTCATTCGCCAGCGCTTCCGCTGGACCTTCGGCACTCTCCAGGCCGTGTGGAAGCACCGCGACGCTGTTGGCAAACCGAAATACGGCACCCTCGGCTGGATCGCCATCCCGAATATTTTCCTGTTCCAAATTATTCTGCCGCTGGTCTCGCCGGTCATCGACTTGCTCTTCCTGCTTTCCATCGCGCTCTGGGGTCTCGGCCAGTTGCGCATCGCGCGCCTTCCGCAGCTGTGGACCGCGCAGGATGTCGAGCGCTCGCTCATCTTTTTCGCCGTCTTCATGCTCATCGACCTGTTAACCTGCGTCGTTGCCTTCGCCCTCGAACGCCATGAAGACTGGACCCTGCTTGCGCCGCTCATCCTCCAGCGCTTCTACTACCGCCAAATGATGTACGTCGTGCTCTTCCGCGCGCTGAAAGAAGCCGTCCGCGGCCGCCCGGTTGGCTGGCGCGGCGTCGAACCTCAAGCACCAGCCACTGTTCCCGGTGATTGACCGCGGCTCGACGCGCGTTGGGCCGAAACTGCTACCGTTTTGGGCTAAGGCCGCAAATCTCCGGCATATACACCAATTACCTGATCCGCTCTCCAGCTCTCCCGCGCTAGCATTTCCTCGTTAGGGAAATTCATGCTCACGAGTGCACAACATCACGGCTCCGCGTTCGCGGAGCAAAAAAATGGACTAGCTTCGCCGGCCACAACTCATAAACATCCAGGAGGGTTTGCTCCATGAAGATTTCCGCACTTACTCTAGGAAAAATCGCGACAGGTTTCCTTTTAACCGCTGGTCTCGTGGCCTTCACCCCGGCCCGTGCATCTGCCGATTGCCAGCACGATACCGACAGAGCCGACAAAAACCTGCACGACGCCATGGTCCACCACGGCGCCGACAGCAAAGAAGCCGCAAAATACCGCGCCGAACTGATGGAAATCCGTCAGCGTTGCTTCGACAAAGAAAAGCGCTGGTGGGATTCCGATACGCATCAGTGGCGCAACGACCACTGGGACGAGCACGACCACGACCGATAGTCCTGCGTAATTACGCGGTCAAAAGATCAACGGCTGCGCTAGCCAAAAGCGCAGCCGTTTTTTTATCCCCTCACGAACCAACCAGCCTGAATGGCCCCGCGCGCCGCACCCAAACCTTAGTTCCATTGGCGAATGCCCGCCGATTCTGCTACTATCCAAAATTGTGATGGGCTGCATCCTGATTTCCGGGAGCGGCACCGGAGGCAATATGAGCGTGGCACCCCGTGTGGGCGACGGCAAAATCACCGTCCCTGGCATTCTCTCCCGCAAGAACTCACCAGCTTCGTCGCCGAAAACAAAAATCACCTGCCTCACCGCCTACGATTACCCTACTGCGCGGCTACTTGATCAGGCCGGTGTCGACATCCTGCTGGTCGGCGATTCGGTCGGCATGGTGGTCCTCGGTTACGACAGCACCTTGCCCGTCACCTTCGACGAAATCTTGCACCACACCCGCGCCGTCCGTCGCGGTACCCAACGCGCCCTCGTCGTCGCCGACATGCCCTACGGTAGTTTCCACGTCACCATCGAAGAATCCGTGCGCAACGCCGTCCGCTTGATAAAAGAAGGCGGTGCCGAAGCCGTAAAAATTGAAGGCGGCGAACGCCGCATTGAACTCATCGCTCGCCTGGTCGAAGCCGAAATTCCGGTCATGGGCCACGTAGGCCTCACGCCGCAATCCATCCACGCCCTCGGTGGTTTCCACGTTCAGGGCAAAACCGCCGAAGCCGCTCGCCAGCTCGAACGCGACGCTCGCGCCGTCCAAAGCGCCGGAGCCTTCGCCGTCGTTCTTGAATCCGTTCCTCGCGATCTTTCCGCGCGCATCACCGAAAAATTGCATATCCCCACCATCGGTATCGGCGCCGGTCCCGAATGCGACGGCCAGGTCTTGGTCCTGCACGATCTGCTCGGTCTCACCCAAGGGCACAAACCCAAATTTGCCCGCAAGTACGTCGATCTTTCTGGCGAAATTTCGCGCGCCGTCACCACCTTTTGCGAAGACGTCCGCACCGGCGGTTTCCCCTCCGACGCGGAATCGTTCCACTCCACCGCCGAACTTCGTGATTACCTGCGCGCCCCCGCGCTCGTCAAACAGCGCAGCTGAATAACGTGCCATCCCAAACATTTCCGGAGGAGAGCCTCGTGAACGTCGAAGATTTCGCCAAACTCTACAGCTACAACGCCTGGGCCAATCACCGGACCCTCGACTCTTGCTCCACTCTTTCCGAAGCCCAGTTCGTCCAGGATCTCGGCAGCAGTTTTCCCTCGGTCCGCGACACCCTTGTGCACCTCATGCTCGTCGAATGGGTCTGGCTCGAACGCTGGAACGGCCGCCCCGTGAATGCCTGGCCACCCAATTCGGATTTTCCAAATCTAGCCGCCGTCCGCGGCCGCTGGGCTGAAATCGAACGCGACTTGCTCGCCTACGTCGCTGGCCTAAAGCCTGAAGATGTTTCCCGGGTCATTCATCACACCACCATGGCTGGTGTTGCGCAGGCCCAGCCGCTCTGGCAAATGCTCCAGCACGTCGTCAATCACGCCACCTATCATCGCGGCCAGCTCGCCACCATGCTTCGTCAGTTGAAAGCCAAGCCGGCCGGCACGGACTTGATTCTGTATTACCGCGAGCAAGCCGCCCGCGTCCAGGCCTGACCGCACAAAATGGAAATCGTCCGCACCATTTCCTGGATGAAACAGTTGGCCAAAGACGCGCTCCTTGATGGCCGCTCTCTTGGCCTAGTCCCTACCATGGGCGCGTTGCATCAGGGCCATTTCTCGCTCGTGCACGCAGCCAAACTGCAGTGCTCGCCGGTAGTCGTTTCGATCTTCGTCAATCCCAAACAATTCGCCCCGACCGAAGATCTGCAAAAGTACCCCCGCACCTTCGAAGCAGACCGCGAAGCTCTCGAAAATCTAGGTGTCGACTTCCTCTTCGCTCCTACTCCCGAAGAAATGTATCCAACGGGATTCAACACCAGCGTCAGCGTGAACGGTTTAAGTGAAAAGTGGGAAGGTCGCGCCCGCCCGGGGCACTTCGATGGCGTCGCCACGGTAGTGCTAAAACTATTCGAAATCGTGAAGCCGCAGACCGCGTTCTTCGGCCGTAAAGACGCCCAGCAGGCTCAAATCATCCGCCGCATGGTCGCGGACCTGAATCTCGATACCGAGATCGCGCTCTGTCCGATCGTTCGCGAGCCCGACGGACTCGCCCTCTCGTCCAGGAATGTTTATTTGAAACCTCAGGAGCGCCAAGCAGCGACCGCGCTTTCCCAAGCGCTTGCCGCATTGCAGAGAAGTATCGCCAACGGTGAACGCGATGTCGTGCGCCTGCTCGCGGTCGTGCGGGCTAAACTCGAATCTCAACCAGAAGTTGCCGTCGATTACGCGGAAATCGTGGATGCGGAAACCTTCGAGCCGGTTCGCGCCCTGCGCGGAAATTGTTACGCCCTGCTCGCCGCCAAAGTCGGCTCAACCCGCCTGATCGACAACGCCTGCATCGAAACCATGGCCGGCGAAGTTACCGTAACCCTGTGATTCCCGCGCAGCGCCCAGCCCGGCGCTAATTCTGCTGCGGAACCTGCGATCCTTCTTCCACCGCCGCCAAAACTTCCGCCCCGTGCCCTTTAGGCACCACGTTATTCCATATTTTCCGAATCGTCCCATCCGGCCCGATCCAGAAAGTCGTCCGCACGATTCCCAGGAAAGTTTTACCCAGGAAGCTTTTCATCCGCCGCGCGCCGTACGCTTCCACCACATCGAAATTCGTATCGGCCAGCAGGGGAAAATTCAGCGTCAGTTTTTCGTGAAATCGTTTCTGCGCCTCAACCGTATCGCCGCTGCAACCCACAATTTCTGTATTCGCTGCTGCAAATTTCTCGATGTCGTTGCGGAACGCGTTCGCTTCATGCGTGCAGCCCGGCGTATTCGCCTTCGGATAAAAATATAAAATCAAATTCTTGCCCTTAAAATCCTTCAGCGAAACGGTTCTTCCATCGTGCGCTATCACACTGAAGTTCGGTGCCTTGTCCCCTTCTTTCAACATAAGTCCTCGCTCTTCAAATCCGGAAATCCGTTTACGCCTCGGCCAGCACGCGCCGTAAAATATCGTTTACGATTTGGGGATTTGCCTGTCCTTTGGTTTCTTTCATTACTTGGCCCACGAAGAATTTAAAAACTCCCTCGTTACCGCTCTTGAATTTCGCCGCATTGTCCGGACTCTTCGCCACCACCGCTCGCGCAATCGCCTCGATCGCGCTCGTATCCGAAATCTGTGCCATCCCGCCTGCAGCGATGATTTCCGCTGCTTTCTTGCCTGTATCAAACATTTCAGCGAACACTTTTTTCCCGCTGGCCGCCGTAATCTCTCCGCGCTCCACGATCCCCAGCAAATCCGCGAGCGCAGCCGCAGAGACCGGACAATCTTCAATCGACTTGTCCGCATCCTTCAGCCGCCGCAGCAACTCCACCGAAATCCACCCAGCCGCAGCCTTAGGGTTCGCGCCAGCTCCCACCACCGCTTCAAAATAACCAGCCAGCGCCTGAGTAGACGTCAAAACTCCCGCATCGTAAGCGCTGATCCCGTGCGTTGTCACGAACCGATCCCGCTTCGCCGCCGGCAATTCCGGCATCTCCGCCTGCGCAACCCGCACCATCTCCGCCGAAACAATCAGTGGCAGTAGATCCGGATCCGGAAAATACCGGTAATCGTGCGCCATTTCCTTCGAACGCATCGATTCCGTCCGTCCCGCCGCCACATTCCACAGCCGAGTTTCCTGCGTAATCGCGCCGCCGTTTTCCAGCACGCCGATCTGCCGCTCGATTTCATATTCCAGCGCGTGCGCCAGGTAACGGAACGAATTCAAGTTCTTCGCTTCCACCTTCGTCCCAAATTTCGGAGCCCCGCGTAGCCGCACGCTCACGTTCGCGTCGCAGCGCAACGACCCTTCTTCCATGTTGCAATCGCTCACGTCCGTGTACTCCAGCACCTGCTTCAGCGTCGTCAAATATGAATACGCTTCAGCCGGCGTCCGTATATCAGGCTCGGAGACGATTTCGATCAGCGGCATCCCACAGCGGTTGTAATCGATGTAGCTCCAGCGGTCGGAATCGGCGAATCCCTCATGCAGATTCTTCGCCGCGTCCTCCTCCATGTGCACCCGCGTGATTCCAATCTTCTTCTTGGAGCCTTCAACTTCAATCTCCAGCGTCCCAGCCAGCGCCAGGGGCAGCTCGTATTGCGAAATCTGGTAGCCTTTCGGCAGGTCGGGATAGAAATAATTTTTCCGCGCGAAAATCGACCGCTCCTGAATCTTGCAGCCCAAAGCTAAAGCCGCCCTTACCGCCAGATCCCGCGCCGCGCGATTCAATACCGGCAATGCTCCCGGCAATCCCAAACACACGGGACAAGTATTTGAATTCGGAGGATTTCCAAACTGAGTCGAACACGCGCAGAAAGCCTTCGTCTTCGTCTTAAGCTGAACGTGCACTTCCAGTCCGATGACCGGCTCGTACTTCGCCATCATCTCTGCGCTCACATTGGCTTGTTCTGGACTCGTGCGGCTCATGCGATTCGCAAATTATAGCATCCGCCTCACAGATTGTTGACCCCCGGCCCAACCTTGCCTTCGACCAAAAAGCGAAGCCCGGCAAGCCGCGCAATCAAGCGGCTAACCGGGCCCGCAGCAATACCAGCGCGCGGCTATTGGCCTCGATGCCCGCCAGAAGGTAGGTCGATCCTGAATCCAGCCATAAAATTCAGCCGCAGCGAAGGAAAGCCAAAGGCTTCCTCATACCGTTGATTCAGAAAGTTGTTCAACCTTCCGTAAATTTCAACTCCCTTGGGTAGCCGGTAAGAAAATCCCGCGTTCATCAATTCGTAGCCGTGGTTTCGAAAAATGCACGTCAGCATCAAATCGCAGGCAAACGTCCCGTCATTCGGCTCAATGTCCAGCACCGCTCCGCGAATCGTGCCGTTCAAATTCAACATCAGCCGCTTCTTCGTCCAAGTCGCGTTGAATCCCGCCGAATTGTGCGGCCTCCGAAGCAGCGGCTCGCCCACCGTGAATGGGTCCACCGGCCCCGGAAATCCATCCAGCGCCAAAATCGCCGAGTTCAGCCAGGTATACGATCCCGAAAACTCCAGCGAACGAATCGGATGCAATCGGATCGTCGTCTCTAATCCGAAAGCCCGCGACTTCCCAATATTTTCCGAGTCGAAGTTGGTCGGCAAATCTCCGGTGCTGACGATCTGATCTTTGAACCGGTTGTAGAAATACGTCACGTCCAAAATCGCCTTGTCGCCGGCCATTCGCTGTTCGACGCCTGCGTCAAAGCTGATGCTTTCCTCCGGCTTCAAATCCGGATTGTTGGTGAACGCCAGCTCAAATCCATCCGGCGCGCGAAACCCGGTGCCAAAACTCGCGTGCAGCCGCGTCCCGCCGAAAAATCCATCTCCATCGGTCGTCCGCGCCAAATACGCCGCCGAAATTCTCGGCGTCACTTTCGCAATCGTGTTCGCCGGAATCCCGGGCTGAAAATTCCCAGCGTTAGCCGGTACCATGTCGGTCTGAATGTCGTCCACCCGCACGCCCGTATTGATGAACCAGCGATCCCCCGGCGTCCACCGATTCTCCGCGAAGAACGCGTAGCTATTGCGCCCCAAGTAGAACGGAACGTCGCCCGCATTTTCCACGAATGCATTCTTGAATTGGTCGCGGTCGTATTCGAATCCTGCCACCAAGGTATCCTTCGCCGCGATCGCAATCTCGCTCCGCGTGTTCGCCACTACGCGCAGGTTGTTGGTGAAAGAATTTCCCTCCGAAGGCGAATAGAAGGTAATCCGATCGGTCGAAACGCTCACCGTCGTCACCTGCTGGAATCGCGAAGAAAACTGCTCCGTCTCCTGCGCTTGGTATCCGAACAAATTCTGGTTTTGGTGCGTCGCCGTATCCCGCCCCGGAAATAGCCCATCCGGATCCGATCCCCACGGCCCCGGCAAACCCACCGCGCCGGCGTCACCGAAAAAGTTCACATTGAATTTCCGCCTCGGCGACCGCGAATACCCCAAACTCACCGTCGATGTCTGGTTGCGATATCCGTCGTTCTGAATCTGCCCTCGCGTCTGTATGCGGGACAAGCTGTACGCCCAGCTGAATCCTTTGTTCAGTCCCGCTCCCGTCGTAGCCGTCCGCCAGGTATACAGACTCCCCGCCTCACCCAAGAACGAAAAATGAGGCGGCCCATCCCCGCGAATCGTCTCGATATTGATCACTCCCGCCACCGCATTTGAGCCATACAACGCGCTTTCCGGCCCGCGAATCACCTCGACTTGCTGCACACCTTCCGCCGGCAGCGGAGCGAGATCGAACCCACCGCCGAAATCATTCAGCTGAATCCCGTTGATTAGCACCAGGTTGTAATTCGAATTTCCGCCACGAATAAAGGCGCTCGTCACCGTCCCGCGCCCCCCAGATTGATTGATCTCCACTCCAGGCAGCCCGCGCAGTACATCAAGCGCCGCCTGTGCCCCCCGATCCTCGATCTCCTCCCTGCCAATCACGCTGACTGACGATCCGATCTCCGAAGTCAGCACGCCGCCGGGACCGGCCGCAACCACCACCACATCCTGTAGCGCGCTTAGCTTCAAATGCAGATCGCTGACCTGCTGCTCGTCCTCCCGCAGAACTACGCTTTTCGGCAGTTGATCGAATCCCGCGAACGTCGCAATCAACTGGTAATCTCCGCCGCGCAATCCATCAAACCGGTATTGCCCCTGCGCGTTCGTCTGCCGCACTTCCAATTCCGCCATCGCGTACAACAAAGTCACCCGCGCGCCCGCCACCGCTCGCCCATCCGGATCAAAAATCGTCCCGGAAATCGAAGCGCCTTGCGAATTGTGCGCCACCGCACGGTAACTGTTGGAAGCCGACGAATTCGCGGGAGGAGAAGCCTGACCAAAAGCGGGGAACTGCAAAATCAGAAAAAATAATGCGAATCTCAAGACGCCAGAACGTAGTTTCATTTTTCCTCCTCTCCCTCTCGCGCGGGAGTTGAAGGTTGTCCGAACACGCCCCAGCCTTGCGCTAGCACGTCGTCCAGATTGAAACTCCGCCGGTCTCCTGGCTTGGCAGCTCGCTTCTCTTTCGCCTTACAGCTCACGAATTCGAAGCATCAGTGCGGCCTTCCCATCCTGCCCGAACCACCGAAAACCCGCGGTTCGCTGCTCAGACAGTGGCTAGCACTGAAAAAATTTGCCGCCTTACAGTCGCGCGTCGGCGACGGCTTTTCACCGTCTTCCCATGCGCGGAGTTTCGTGTGATTGTGAACGGCGCCGCGAATCTCTTCGCCCACGCCGCTTGTAGAAGAAAAAACGCAACCGCGTTTCACTTCCAACGAACAAACCGGCGAAGTAAACCAACGAACTCTTCGCCAGCAAAAAGCTCTTAGCTATTGCCGCCCAAAATCACTCGCGGCCGCCCGCTCCCCCGCATCTCCACTTCCAGCGGAGCTTCGAAAACCTTCTGCAGCACCTCCCGCTCGTACACTTCCGCGGGCGTGCCCATCCGCAGACATTTCCCGTTGTGCATCAAAGCAATGCGGTCCGAAAATTCCGCCGCCAAATTCAATTCGTGCGTCACTACCACTACGGTGTAACGCTGTTCGTCCGCTAGCTTGCGCAGCCGCCGCAGCAATTCCACCTTCCCGCCAATATCCAAATGCTGCGTCGGCTCATCCAGCAGCAACAAAGACGGCTGCTGCGCCAAAGCTCGCGCCAAAATCACTCGCTGCTTTTCGCCGCCCGAAAGCTGATCCATCCAGCGATCTCGTAACCCGTCCGCTCCTACCTGCGCCAGCGCATTTCCCGCCAGCAAGCAGTCTTCGTCCGATTCGAATCTAAGCCGCTTCCCATACGGATACCGCCCCTGCAGCACGTACTCCCACACCCGCAGCGGAAACAGCAATTCGCTTTCCTGTGCCACCAACGCGATCCGTTGCGCGCGCACCCGCAGTTCCAGGTCGCTCACTTCTTCGCCGTCCACTTCCACTCGCCCCGACAAAGGTTTCAGCAATCCGCCAAGAAGCTTCAGTAGCGTCGATTTTCCGCTCGCATTCGGCCCCAGGATCGCGATCAACTCACGCTCTTTCGCTTCCAGGCTCACCGGCCCCAGCGTAAATTTCGGAGCCGAGCGGTCTGTCGCCGAGTACGCGTAGCTCGCCTGTTCAACTTTCAGGCGCAGCCCGTCCGGCCCGTGCGGCAGTGTCCGGGATGCGGGCTCCAAATTATTCGCCAGCGGACTCACCGAATTCTCCTGCGCATCAAATAAATAAATACCGGCGCCCCAGCCAGCGCCGTCATCGCACCCACAGGTAGTTCCGCCGGTGACACCACCGTCCGAGCCAGCGTATCCGCCAGCACAATCGCAATCGCCCCACCAATCGCCGAAGTCGGAATTAGCAGCCGGTAATCGGTCCCGAAAAGTAACCGCATCACGTGTGGCACCAGCAGCCCGACGTACCCAATCGTTCCGCTCACCGAAACCGCCAAGCCCGTCAGCACCGAAGCCGCGATATACACCACCAGCTTCACCCGGTTCACATTCACGCCCAGGTGCCGCGCTTCCTGCTCGCCCGTCAAAATCAGATTCAAATCTGACGACGTTGTAAAAATGCATCCAATCGCAATCAGCAGCACGATGTACAGCCAACTCAAACCCATCGCTGGCGCCGTCTGCAGATCCCCCATCAGCCAGAAAGCCATCCCGCGCAAATCCCGCCCGCTGATCGTGGTCATCAAAAACATGATCACTGCCGACAAAAATGAAGCCGCCACGATTCCGGCCAGCAGCAAAGTCGCGCTGTCCAGCTGCCCGCCCCGCCGCCCCAGAAAATAAACCGCGGCTACCGTAATCGTCGCGCCTACAAAAGCCGCCAGTTGAATCGCCCCCACCGTGTGCGGCGTCGCGATCAAACTCAGAATCGCGCCCAGCGCCGCGCCGCTCGAAACTCCCAGCACGTAAGGATCGGCCAGCGGATTCCGCAGCAGCGCCTGAAACCCCGCGCCCGCCGTCGAAAGCGCCGCCCCCACCAGAATTCCCAGCTCGATACGCGGTAGCCGCAGTCCAAAAATAATCTGCCGGTACTCCGGAGGAATCTCGCTCCACCGCTGCGTCGCGCCCCGATACAAAGTCATCAGAATGTCGCGCGCGTCCATCGCGTACGCACCTAGCCCCAGCGAAATCACGCTCTCGATAAAAAGAATCCCCAGCAGCCCGGCGCAAACTCCCACAATTTTTCGCGGCGTCAACGGGCGCATGGCACCACCAATTCCCTCGTATCCGACTGCCCCAACAAGCCCCCGCATCCCGCCGCCCGGGTTAACTCCGCCGACTTGGCCCCTGCGCCAGAAAATAATTCCGGATGCAGACTGTGCGCCAAATTCACGATCGCTCCCACCAAGCCCGGTGATGGCCGCACGAACTCCTCATCCGCCACCACCACCCGGCCCAGCTTCACCGCCTCAAGTTCATTCCACGCCGCCCGCGCCCGCAAATCGCTGATATCCTTCGCCGCGTCGGCCCCGCCCTCGGAATGATTGCTGATCAGCACAATATATTCTGGCCGCAGCCGCACAATCTCTTCCATGCTCACCTGCGGCCAATCCTGTTTCGCCAGAATCACCGATTCCGCCCCAGCCCACCGCAGCGCGTCCGCGATAAAAGTATTTTGCCCGATGCTGATTGGCGGATCTTCCCACACCGTAAACAGCACATGGACCGGCGCCTTCTCCTTCAGCGGCCCCTGAATCGCGTCCAGCTCCCCTTGCAGTTTCGCTACGAGCGCTTCCGCCTGCTCGTGCGCTCCCAGCAAGTCTCCCAGCAGCGTCGTCGTCTCCAGCATCGCCGTCACCGTATGTGGATCGGTCGTATACACCGCGATGCCCAGCTTCGCCAGCGCGTCCACCGTCTCCCAGCGATTGATCGATGTCGCCAGCACCAAGTCCGGGTGCAGCGCCACGATCGCTTCCAGATTTGGATTCACCGGCGCGCCCACATGAGGTTTTTCTTTCGCCGCCTCCGGTGTGTCGCAATAAATTGTGTCGCCCGCCACCTTGTCGCCCAGGCCCAACGCGTACATCGTCTCCGTCAGATTCGGCGCCAGTGAAACCACCCGTCGCACATTCACCGGCACTGCCACCCGTCGCCCGCTCTCGTCCGTGACGATTTTCGTTGCCGCGGGAATCTCGCTCTTCGCCGTCTCCTGCTCATGCCAAGCGCGCTCAGCCCGCAATGCGCCAGCCGTCGCCGCCGGATTTCCCAGCGCCAAAGCTGCGCAGGTCGCCACCAGGCCGCCGCCGGCCCGCACCAATCGTCGCCACTCAGCCCTACGCTGCAAAATAATCTCCAAAAAAAAAGCCTCGCGAACAAAACGAGGCGTTTCGCCACACTCTCTCTCGCGAAGAGTGTCAGCTTCGACTGCTCGGGTAGGTTTCCTGACTTTCGGCTGCTAGCAGCCGATTACAGTGGCGGGACCGTGGCCGATTTTCGCGGCCTTCCCCAAAAATCAAAACAGGTGAAGCCCGTTTCGATTTTTACCCGCGGACTGAATTTCCATCCGCCGGGCTACCTCGAGCCAGCTAAGTTGTCACCGTGAGTGTAAGCGCCGGCCTTTTGACTGTCAATCAAACGCCTTCCGCCGCCGTTTTTCCTGCTTCCGCCGTCGGCTCACCCACAAAAATCAAATATCCATTTGGGTCTTCGATGTGAAATTCCGTCATCCCGTATTCACGGTCGAACAAATCGCGGATCTTGTACCGCAATTTCAGGTTCTTCACCCGCTCCCAGATACTCCGAATCCCGCGAACCTCGACGTAAATCTCCACGTGCCCGCGCAGCCTCTTCGATATGTCTTCCGACGCCGCCTTCATAAAATGAATGATCTGCCCATCCCGCGCCACGATCGCATACTCCGCCGATTTCATCGTTGGTTCGAATCCCAGAATGTCTTGATAGAACGCCAATGTCTGATCCATGTTGGCCACCGCCAGCATCGGACTGATTCTCTTAATTTCAGATGTCGTGGACGCTTCGCTCATACTCGGATGGATTCAGAATAACTCAGATTGGATGCGTGATCGCCCGGATAACTGCGCGGCATCAACAGAGGGAGCGGCCAGCTCAGCAAAAATAACTGCCTGGAACTAGCGGTTCTTCCACTTCGGCGCCCGCTTTTCCACCAAGCGCGCGCAGATCCTTCCTGCGAATCTTCCAGGTCCGCCAGTTCGTTCAAGAAAACCTTCATCGAATTGCGAACTCCATCGCGCAGCGGCATGCCCGAGGCTGCCCAAAATCGCTTTTTTCGCCATGGTCAAAACCGGCCCTGACTGCGCCGTTACTTTGCCCACCACTTCATCCACTTTCCCGACGAGCTCTTCCTCGCTCACCAGCCAGTTCACCAGTCCCAGCTCTTTGGCGCGTTCGGCAGACATCGCTTCGCCGGTCAGCACCGTTTCCAGAGCCACCTTCGGTCCCAAAATGTACGGAAGGACCGCCGCCGAAAGAGGAGGGAACGCGCCCAACTTGATCTCCGGCTGGGCGAATCGCGCGTTGGGCGTCGCGATCACCAGATCTCCCAACGCCGCCAGTTCCGCCCCGCCGCCGTACGCGGGACCGTTCACCACCACCAGAACAGGCTTCGATGTGTCCATCATCGCCGAAAACGCCGTATGAAACGCGTCCAGCAGCTGAAAAACTCGCCGCTGCGTGTACTCGCCAAGTTCAATGCCGCCCGAAAACGCTTTACCTTCGGCGTCCAGCAAAATCATCTTCACGTCGCGCTTTTCGCTCACCGACGAAATGCCCGATGCGATTTCCATCAGCATCCGCTCGTTCAGCAGGTTCTGCGAAGGCCGATCCAGGCGCAGGTGTGCCACCTGGCCCTCAATGCGGAATTTTACGAACTGGAAGTCCTCAATCTTCGGCGCGTTCAGCGAAAGCGTTCCGAGTTCCTGGATCTGAACCTCGACCCGATTCGGTCGCCGCTCTTTCGTCAATTGCATTGCTTCGACCCCCAGCCATCTTCCGCTGTAACGATTTTTCGCCCCAAGCCTAACGACCGTTCAGGATTGCCACCAAACACCCAGACCAACAACGCGCGTCACTACTGCCCAGCTTCCGGCCCCACGCCCGCCGCGCGAATCAAAGCCCGCGCCTGCTCGACCAATACAATCGCCAGCCCGCCCCGCAGCACGAACCTCACAAAGTTTGCGTAAAACAAGAATCCCATTTCGCCTATATCCCATTCCGCCGCGCACGGCGCCTTCTTGAAATTTCTAGCCCGATCAATGATTCTTCTTTACCTGTAAGCCTAGACCATCTCGCCAGGCCTTACTACGCCGGATGCCGCGCCATGCACACAATCCGCCACCGCCCGAACCGTACGCCTCTAACCTGTACGAACGGACAGGCACTTGTGATAGCGTTCCTTGCTCGCAAATCGAGTCCGCATTGCACTTATCTGGGAGGTTTACTTGAAACTGATTCTCGCTTCCTCATCGCCCCGCCGCGCCGAAATCCTGCGCAACGCCGGCTTCTCCTTCGACATCCAGCCTGCCAATGTCGACGAAGCCATCCTGCCCAATGAGAACGCCGAAGCCTACGTGCGCCGTGTCGCCGAAGCCAAAGGCCGCGCCGTCGCCACCCGCGGGATGGCCGATGGCCTGCCTTCCATCGTCATCGCCGCCGATACCGTCGTGCTGATTAAAGACCAAATCCTTCCGAAGCCTAAAGACGCCGAAGATGCCCGCCGCATGTTGCGCCTGCTGAATGCCACCACCCACGAAGTCCTCACGGGCCTCTTCGTCATCCGGGCCTATGACGGCATCTTTTTCTCCCAGCTCGAACGCACCAAGGTCAAGTTCACTCGCCTCTCGGAAACCGATATCGACGCCTACATCGAAACCAAAGAACCCTTCGACAAAGCGGGCGCCTACGGCATTCAAGGCATCGGTGGGAAGTTCGTGCAGGGAGTAGAAGGAGACTTCTTCAACGTGATGGGCCTGCCGCTCTCCCGTGTCTGGTCCATCCTACGGGAAATGCGCTGGAACGATCAGCGCCCGGCATAACCGTCGCCAAAATAAAAACGGCGGCCGTTAGGCCGCCGTTCAATCTTTAGTTCAGCTGAAAATCGAAACCAGTTTCGAAACTTACTTCTTCTCTTCCGTCGCAGTCGGTGCCGGAGTCACCACTGGCGGCACGACCGGCGGGTTTGGATTCACCGTCTGCGTCGAATGCGCATTGCCGCTCATTCCGTCCTTGAAGCTGCGAATTCCTTCGCCGAGTCCCTTCATCACTTCCGGGATCTTCTTCCCGCCAAACAGCAACACGATGATCGCCAGAACGATCAGCCAATGAATCGGGCTAAACTCACCCATAAGTCACCTCGATAAAACTCAAATCGCCAGGGTTCCCGCGAATCGAACCCATTCCCAAGGCCTCAATGCTGCCACAAATCACAGTATAACACGCTGGTCGCCCACCCGGCGCGTCACCCGCTCCCGGTCGAGGTGTTCTAGTAACGGTATCGCGTACTTCCTCGAAACGCCGGTAAGTTCCTTGAATGCAGCAATCGGCAGCTGCTCGCCGTGCTCCTTCCGGTATTTGATCAGCAGCTCGCGCAGTCGAACTAATGCCGTTTGATGAAAAATCAAATCTGCGGCGATCTTCACCAGCACCTTTTCCCGCACCAGAATCTGTAAAATCTTCTGAGCCCGCGCCGAATCCACCGGCAATTTTTCCAGCACCGCCGCGAATCCTGGCACCGTCAACCCCGCCACTTCAAATTCGCGTTCGATCAAACCTTTCGCTTTCGCTTCGTCCGCAGTCAACGCCACTTCACGCCCCGCGCCCCTCACTACGTCGCCCGCGACCACCAGCTTTTTCGCCTGCACCAAATCCGCCAGCGCCGCTTCCACCACCTCGACCCTCGAGTGTTTGAATCGACCCAGCAAATCCTGCTTCGGTATCCCCGGCAGCAGCGGATTCGCTTTATGAAATTCCTCCACTACTTTTCCCAAGGCTGCCTCACACTCCATCATCGTCCGTGCTGAAGCCAGCAGCATCGGCTCCTTCGCCACCAACCGCGCGCGTTTAGCCGTTACCATCTGAGCGGCAACGCTGTTGATTTCACCAGCCGTCCATCCCGTTCGCCGCAAAATCTCGCCAGACGTCAGCCCTCTCGGCGCGCACTCCAACATCGCACTTAAAATCTTTTCACGATCCCCACTCTCCAACGCTTCCAGATACCCGGCTACGCCCGCATCTTTGCTCTTGTGGCGCTCCGCGTACGCGTCCAACAACACTCCGCCGCCGATCGTCTCCACCGGTGAAAATTGCCGAAAAATAAAACGATCGCCCGGCAGCAAATGTATCGGCTCTCGCAAGACCAGCTGCGCCAACCCTGCTTCTCCTGGCCCCAGCGCCGTCTTCTTCCCGAGAAGAATCACGTCCGCCAAAGTCTCCGCCGTCCCTTGATGAAAATGCACCCGCCCCCGATTCTTCAAGGCCTTCGCCGAACCAAGCATCGTAATCCGCGCGTCCACCCGCTTGGTCGCTGCGAAAAATCCCGGCGGCGCCAACACCATCCCGCGCTCAATTTCCCGATGCTCCACACCCGCCAGGTTAACCGCCGTCCGTTGCCCGGCCACCGCCTGCTGAATCTGCTTTCCACCAGAATGCAGCCCGCGTACCCTCAGCCGCTTCCCGCCGGGATAAATCTCCACCTCATCCTCAACCTTCAGCGTCCCGGCAATCAAAGTCCCAGTCACTACCGTCCCGAATCCCTTCATCGCAAACGAACGGTCCACCGGCAGCCGCACAGCCTGCGTTAGATCCTTAACCGGCACACCTTCGGCCACCTTCAATAAGGTTTCTTTCAGCGCCCCCAGCCCAGCGCCGGTTCTCGAACTCACCGGCACAATCGGCGCGCCTTCCAGAAACGATCCCCGCACAAAATCTTCCACTTCGAGCCTCGTCAAACCCAGTACGTCCGCATCCACCGCATCGGATTTCGTCAGCACCACAATCCCGCGCTGAATCCCTAGCAGTTTGCAAATGTCGAAATGTTCCCGCGTCTGCGGTTTGATCGATTCGTCCGCTGCCACCACCAGCAGCACCAGATCGATTCCGCCTACGCCCGCCAGCATATTCCGCACAAAACGCTCGTGCCCCGGCACATCCACAAACCCAATCTTGGCCTCGCCCAAATCCAGGAAAGCGAACCCCAGATCAATCGTGATCCCTCGCCGCTTCTCTTCGGCCCACCGGTCCGGATCCGTCCCAGTCAGCGCCAAAATCAACGACGACTTGCCGTGATCGATGTGCCCGGCAGTCCCCACAATAATGTGTTTAGGATTTTCCATCGAATAGCGTAGGCAGCCCGCAGAACGCGAGCCGACTGTACTAGAGAATTTGTATCAAGGATTATTTACGACGCTGCTGCGATCTCTTCCCCAATCTGCATCGCCGCTTCCCGCGGTTTCGTCGCCGCCGTAATCGGACGTCCCACCACCAAATAATCCGCCCCCGCGCGTATCGCGTCCCCAGGCGTTGCCACCCGCGCCTGATCGTCGGCAGCCGCCGTAGCCGGCCGAATCCCCGGCACCACGATCAGAAACCCCGGCCCGCATGCTGCGCGAATGTCGCGTATCTCGTGCGCCGAGGCCACCACTCCATCCAGCCCCGAAGCCTTAGCGAGCTGAGCCAAGGCCACGGCCTGCCGCCCCGGGGCCGCCGCCACTCCCACGCTAGCCAGCGCCTCCGTATTCAAGCTGGTCAAAACCGTCACGCCCAGCAGCCGAGGCCGCTTCGCACGCGTACCCGCCGCCTCCCGCGCCGCCCGCATCATTTCGGCTCCGCCCGACGCATGTATCGTCATCAACCGCACGCCCGGCAGTCGCGCCCCAGCTGCCACCGCGTGCGCCACCGTATTCGGAATGTCGTGGAATTTCAAATCGAGGAAAATCTCATACCCGAGGCCCGCCAGCTTTTCGACAGCCTTCGGCCCTACTGTCGTAAACAGCTGACTCCCCACTTTGAACATCCCGGCGACGCCCGCAAGTTCCCGAGCCAATACCGTCGCCGGCTGCAAATTGTCTGTGTCTAGAGCTACGATCAGTTTTCGTGATGAACGTATTCGGGGCGTGAAGGCACCTTTAGGAGTTCCAGCCGGACTTTCGCAAGTCCATGCTGATCGAATCCTAGCTTACGTGCCACTTCGTAGGAAACATCTAATTCGCGGCCTTCGATGTAGGGTCCTCGATCATTGATGCGCACCACTTGGCTGCGATGGTTCCGCATATTCACTACCCGCACAATCGATCCCAGGGGCAGGGTCGGGTGCGCCGCCGTGTCGGCGTACATATCATAGGTCTCGCCGTTCGCGGTCTCTTGACCGTCAAAATCGTCGCCGTACCAGCTCGTCGTGCACTCCCAAACCGCCAGCGGCTTAGCCTCGCCATGCGCGGCCTTAGTTGGGGTCCCGAAGCTGCCGTTCTCGGGGTTGCTTGCGATGTTGCTTTGGTTAGGGCTGCTTGGTGCTCCCACCGCCGTAGGGTTCGCGGTAGGGATAAACACCAGCACGCCCAAGCCTAAAAACACCGTCTGCAAAATCATAAATAGCTTTGCTTTCATGGTCTCCTGACCTTTATTTCGAACACCACAATTTTAACCGTCTTGGCACCATCGCCGCAATCGGTTTATCGCTGTAGCTGTCCTCGTAAAGTACTGATTAAAGGAGTCTTATCTGTTTCGCACCAGCTTTCTAATCCTCTCACCAGTCGCTCGGTAGCCTTTGGGTCCACAAAGCTTGCTGTTCCCACTTCCACCGCCGATGCTCCAGCCAGTAGGTACTCGACTATATCTGTTGGCTTTTCAATGCCCCCGAGACCAACCACCGGGATCTTCACTGCCTTACAGGCTTCGTAAACCAGCCTCATGGTTATAGGTTTTATCGCCGCCCCCGACAACCCTCCCGTCGTACTACCGATGCGGGACTTCCGGCTGTGTGCGTCTATACACAGCGCCGGATAGGTATTCGCGATGACCAAGGCATCGGCACCCTCAGCCTCCGCGACCTTTGCCGTAACCCCAATGGCGTTAACATTCGGCGAGAGTTTCACCCACAGGGGACGCTTCGAGGCCTGCCTCGCCGCCCTCACCACCTCCGCCGTAAGCCCGGGATCGGTACTATATTCCATGCCCCCATGCTCCACGTTCGGGCAGGAGATGTTCAGTTCATACCCCGCCAGCCCCTCCGCATCCTCCAGGGTCCGGATAACCTCCACATAATCCCCAATCGTGTACCCGAATACGTTAGCGAAAATCGCGCATTTGAACCGCCTCAACTCCGGGAGCTTGTCCGCAACGAAAGCCCGTACCCCGACATTCTGCAGCCCGATCGAATTCACCATCCCGCTGGCCGTCTCGCAAATCCTCGGCGCGGGGTTCCCCTCGATCGGTTTCGCCGAAAGCCCTTTCACCACGATTCCACCCAGCGCGTCCAGATCGACCAGGTGCGCAAACTCCACCCCATAGCCAAATGTGCCGCTGGCGGCAATTACCGGATTTTTGAGGGAGATATTTCCAACGCTGACTTGAAGGTCAACTGTAGCGGGCCGTTGTGAACTGCTTGCCGGCGCCGGCGAACTCACGGCCAGAAGTCTACCACGCCTTGGCTCCAGCCACTCCGGAACTCTTTAGCTTCCAGTCGGCGTCCCCGACTCCAGCTTCGGACTCTCCGTCGTCTGTGCTAGGATGTGCCCCGATGCGCGTCGTCGAAAAACGTCAATTGCTCTCCGCCGAAGAAATCGGCCGCACTCTGCAGCGCCTGGCCCATGAAATCGTGGAAAAAAGCGGTGGCACTGACGACCTCGCCTTCATCGGCGTTCGCCGCCGTGGCGTTCCGCTTTCCGAGCGCCTGGCCAAAACCATTCTCGACTTCTCCAAAGTTCAAGTCCCGGTCGGCACCATCGACATCACTCTCTACCGCGACGATCTTTCCACCGTCGGTCCCCAGCCAGTCGTTCATTCCAACGAAATCGACTTCTCCGTCGATAACCGTGACTTGGTCATCGTCGATGACGTGCTCTACACCGGCCGCACCATTCGCGCCGCCATGAATGGCCTCTTCGACCTCGGCCGTCCCAAACGCATCCGCCTTTGCGTACTTATCGACCGCGGCCATCGTGAGCTGCCCGTCGAAGCCTCTTTCATCGGCAGCAAAGTTACGACCAGCGATACTGAAATCGTGGAAGTGCATCTAAAAGAAATCGATGGCGACGAGCGCGTCGTTCTGGTTGACCGCGTCGCCTAATTACCCCGCAAACTTTCGCGGAGGCCGGGTTATACTGGCGTGAGACGTAAAGGGAAACAGTGCTGCAGCGTTTGGAACACCTGCTCGGAATCGAAGACCTCACCCGCGAACAAATTTCATTTATTCTCGATCAAGCCGCGCCTTTCCAGGAATTTCAGCGTCATCCTCTAAAAAAATTAGCGACTCTCCGTGGCAAAACCGTCGCCCTCGCTTTTTTCGAAAATTCCACCCGCACCCGCATCAGCTTCGCCACCGCCGCCGCCCGCCTCGGCGCCGATACCATGAATTTGCAGGCCGAAGCCTCCAGCGTAAAAAAAGGTGAATCGCTGCTCGATACCGTCCGCACCCTAGAAGCCATGCGCCCCGATGGCATCGTCATCCGCCACAGTTCTTCCGGAGCGCCGCACCTGATCGCTGAACGCTTGGGCTTGCCGGTCGTCAATGCCGGTGACGGCACGCACGAGCATCCCACTCAGGCGCTGCTTGACGCGCTCACTATTCGCGATCGCCGTGGCTCGCTCGATGGCCTCAACCTCACCATCCTCGGTGACATCCTGCATAGCCGAGTAGCCCGCTCCAATATCTTCCTGCTCAGCAAATTCGGCGCAAAAATCACGCTATGCGGCCCCTCCATGTGGGTCCCGCGCGAACTGCGAACTCTAGCGCCAAACATTCGCCACATTTCCCGTATCGAAGACGCGCTGAAGGGCGCCGACGCCGTCATCGTTCTCCGCGTCCAGACCGAGCGCCTCCACGAACCCGCCCTCGCGCCCCAAGAATATATTCTCGGCTACCAGCTCACGCCTGCCCGGCTGAAGCTCGCCAATCCTGGCGCGCTAGTCTTGCATCCCGGCCCCATGATTCGTGGCCTTGAGATCGATCCGGCCGTCGCCGATGGCCCGCAGTCCTGCGTTCTCGATCAAGTCACCAATGGCCTCGCCATCCGCATGGCGTTGCTTTATCACCTGGTCGGTGGCGCCGCCGTCGAAGCGCCTCCCCCGAAAGAAAAACCAAAAGACTCTCCCAAGGATTGAACGAATGTTGCTGATCAAAAACGGCCGCGTGCTGGACCCCGCCACCAAAACCGATTCCGTTCAAGACGTTCTGCTCGACGGCGATCGTATCTCCAAAATCGCCGCAGGCATCTCCGCGCCAGACGCCGAAGTTTTCGACGCCACCGGCATGGTCGTCGCCCCCGGCTTCATCGACCTCCACTGCCACCTTCGCGAGCCCGGCCAGGAAATGTCCGAAACCATCGAAACCGGCACGCGCTCGGCCGCCCAAGGCGGCTTCACCGCCGTCTGCTGCATGCCCAATACCCAGCCGGTGAATGACAATGCTGGAATCACTCGCGGAATTGTCGAACGCGCCGCCGCCGCGAAAAGCGTTCGCGTCTGGCCCATCGGCGCCGCTTCGGTCGGCAGCAAAGGCGAATCACTCGCGGAAATCGCCGCTATGAAAGATGCAGGCATCGTCGCCGTCAGCGACGACGGCAAGCCCGTCGCCACCGCCCGCCTCATGCGCCAAGTCATGGACTACTGTTCAACTCTGGATTTGCCGGTCATCGATCACTGCGAAGATCCGTCGCTCTTCGCCGGCGGCGTCATGCGCGAAGGTCCGCGTTCGATTCGCCTGGGCTTGAAGGGAATTCCCGCCGAATCAGAATCCATCTGCGCCGGCCGCGACGTCGAACTCGCCGGCCTCACTCGCGCGCGCCTGCACATCGCCCACATGTCCACCACCGGCGCCCTCGAATACGTTCGCCAGGCGAAAAAAAATGGCCTGCAGGTCACCTGTGAAGTCACTCCGCACCACTTCACCCTCACCGACGAAGACGTGCGTTACGACACCAATTACAAAATGAATCCGCCCCTAGCCTCGCGCGCCGATCGCGATGCGCTGATTGCAGGCCTAGTCGACGGCACCGTAGACGCCATCGCCACCGACCACGCCCCGCACCACGCCGCCAGCAAAGACGTAGAATTCGACCGCGCCCCCTTCGGCATAACGGGCTTTGAAACCGCTTTGGCCCTGGGCCTCAGCGAACTAGTCCACACCGGCAAAATGACCCTCCTGCGTCTCGTAGAATTATTCACCACCGGCCCCGCTCGCGTGCTCGGCCTGAAGCGCACTCTAGCCGCCGGAGAAATCGCAGACCTAACCGTCTTCTCCCCAGATCAATCCTGGACCTATCGCGTCTCCGAATCCCCCAGCAAATCCCGCAACTCCCCCTTCGACGGTCGCACCTTCAAAGGCCGCCCCACCGCCACAGTCGTCGCCGGCCGCATCCTCTGGCGCCAATGGCCCGAAATCTCCTAGCGCAAAAATTGAGCTGGGAATTCAGTTTTGAATTTCACGGCAAGTTTAAGTGGGTTGTCATCCCGAGCGCAGCGAGGGACCTGCTTCTAATGCCGTGCGAAGCGAATCGCTCCGCATCCCAACTCCAACCACCAGCAACCTCTGTCATTCCGAGCAAAGCGAGGAATCTGCTTTTCACGACGAAACGAGGAAGAACGAACCGGAAGGAAACCCCAACAACGGAGTCTTTCGTCAGGGCACGGCTTCAGCCGTGCCGTAA
Source organism: uncultured Acidobacteriota bacterium (assembly GCA_963847695.1). Lineage (GTDB taxonomy): Bacteria > Acidobacteriota > Terriglobia > Acidiferrales > UBA7541 > Palsa-295. Next base: position 90,368 of record CAWKAX010000013.1, read on the forward strand.
GAAATAGGAAAAGCACGCGGCTTTCGCCGCTGAGGGCGGCACTCGTGCACGTACGAACGAAAATTCCAGGGAATCTAATGCGCCGCAGGCTCCGAAGCAGGATGCATCCCATGCTGCGGCACCTCATGCACTCCACGCAAAGGCTGCTCCTGATAAAACCGGTAAAACTGATTCAAAGGCCCCGCGCCCCTACCAATCGAATACGATTTCTCAATCGCCTTCGTCACATAAGCTTTCGCCAAAATCACCGCCTGCCGCAACTGCAGGCCCGACGCCAGATGTGCCACGATCGCCGAGGAAAATGTGCAGCCCGAGCCATGCGTATTCGGACTCTTCACATGTTCGCCGCCAAAGGTTTCCACTTCGCCACCAATGCATAGCACGTCCGTGGGCTTTTCCAGATGCCCGCCGGTCACTACCACCGCGCGCGCTCCCATTTCAATCAGCTTTAGCCCCGCGGCTTTCATCGACGCTATGTCTTTCACTTCCATCCCGGTCAGGAATTCCGCCTCCGGCATGTTGGGCGTAATCACGCTCACCCGCTTCAGCAATTCATCCTTCACGAATTTCAATCCGGAAGTGTCCAACAACTCCGCATTGCCCGCCGTCGGCCGAAACACCGGGTCCAGCACCACGTGCGCGAATTTATTCTTATCCAGAAACTCCGTCACCACCGAAGCGTTCCCACGATTCGCCAGCATGCCGATTTTCACGCCGGCCAAGGTCACGTCATCCACCAGAGTTTCGATCTGTGCACGCAGCGTTGCCGCCGGCGTCGCATGCACCGAAAAAACTCCCTGCGTCGACTGCACCGTCAGCGCCGTGATCGCCGCCACTCCGTAGCAGTTGTGCGCGGCGAAAGTTTTCAGGTCCGCGCCGGTTCCCGCACCGCAAGAAGGATCGAAACCCGCAATCGTCATCAGGATCGGAGGCGTTGTGCTCGTCGAACCGCTCGTTGGGTTACCCAATGTCTTCACTGCCTCCGGTTTTGGAGCCGAAAATAAAAATTTGCCGCGCAAGCCCGAAAAATCGTCAGGCTGCTGCGGCAATTAAAAATGTACGCGGATTGTTACTGCAGGCGCAACATTAATTTTGGTGATAGCAGTGGCGATCAGAAAATCGTTCGCCCCCGCAACCGAAAAGTTCTACGGGAAAAGTCCGCGGACCAAAGTCGCGTCCGCCACTCGCCCCACCGCCAGTGCGTAAGCGCCAGTGCGCAAATGTGTGCGATGCTTGCGCGACGATTCGTGCACTTCGTGGAACGCCCGCCGAATCACCATCTCCAGCTTGGCGTTCACTTCCGCTTCGGACCAGAAGAAGCTCTGCAAGTCCTGTACCCATTCGAAATAGCTGACCGTTACTCCGCCCGAATTCGCCAGAATGTCCGGAATTACCATGATGCCCTTGCGCGCCAGCACTTCGTCCGCATGCGGCGTAGTCGGCCCGTTCGCCGCTTCGGCAATGATCTTCGCTTTAATCTGATCCGCATTATTCAGGGTAATCACATTCTCCAGCGCCGCCGGAATCAGAATGTCGCACTTCATCGCCAGTAAATCGTCGTTCGAGATGCGCGAAGTCCCTGGCATACCCACCACGGTCCCGGAACGCTCCTTGTAACGCATGGCCTTCAGCGGATCGATGCCTCGCGAATTAAAAACTCCTCCGCGCGAATCGCTGATCGCCACCACCCGCGCCTTCTTCTCCGCGAATAGTTTTGCGGCGATCGATCCGGCGTTGCCGAATCCCTGAATTGCGACGCTCGCTCCGCGCAGCGACATCTTCTTCAGCTTGCAGGCCTCTTCCACCGCGATCAGGCAACCGCGCGCCGTCGCTTCGTTGCGCCCTTCCGAGCCGCCAATCGAAATCGGCTTCCCGGTCACCACTCCCAGCGAAGAATATCCCTTGGTCATGGAATAGGTGTCCATGATCCACGCCATCGTCTGCGAATCGGTATAAACATCCGGCGCCGGAATATCCTGCTCCGGTCCGATAATCGGCAGAATCTCTGAAGCGTACCGCCGCGTCATGCGCTCCAACTCGGGCTTGCTCATCCGTTTCGGATCGCAAATCACTCCGCCCTTGCCGCCGCCGTACGGAATATTCACCGTCGCGGTTTTCCAGGTCATCCACATCGCCAGCGCTTTCACTTCGTCCAGCGTCACCGCCGGATGGTAGCGAATTCCGCCCTTGGCCGGCCCGCGCGCCACGTTGTGCTGCACCCGAAAACCGGTAAAAACTTTGATCTGCCCGTTGTCCATCTTGGTGGGCACCGAAACTTCCAGCACCCGCTTCGGCGCGCGCAAGATCTGCCGTAAGCCTTGGTCGAGCTTCAAGTATTCGGCGGCAATGTCGAACTGGATTTGCGAGATGCGGTAGGGGTTCAGATCCTCGCGCGGTGCAATTCGCGGGATCGGTTGTGTGCTCGCTGGCTTCGCGACGATGGCCATTCAGTGTTCCTTTTCCGGCGCAGCGCAATCCTGCCGCCCCCGGTTTCGGCTCTATTTCGTCTCTATGGTGTCAGGCGAATCGAAGTTTATTCAAGCTGGGCCATAAGTCAATGGAAACCCCTGAAAAAGCTCGACATCCCGTCATTGGGCGTTACCAAACCGCCATCCCTACCCAGACACCCGCAACCCGTAAGTCCCTACGCAGCAGTCTGTTAAGCAGCATCGTGCCACGACCGTCATCCTCACTGCCTTTCCCTTTTTCCCCCTCAACATCCACGGATTTGCCGATTGACCCCACCCTCGCGAACACGCTAACCTTCGCCCGCATCTTCGCTCTCCTTTATATGAACTTCTTTTTTCGCCACGCGCTCATCCGCCATCTACAATCCGTCAGCCGCCCGTCCGCGTACTTCTATCGGAGCCGCACTTCTTCGTGACTGGGGAGACAGGAACGGAGTTGAGGGTTTCGGACGCGGCGCTGATCGCCCGCATCGTGCAGCGGGACGAGTCTGCGCTGGCGACGCTTTACGACCGCTACGCAGGAATGTTGTCTTCCGTTTTGAACCGCATTCTCCGCGATACCCAAGCGGCGGAAGAGATCTTGCAAGACATTTTCTACCAGCTGTGGCGCACCGCCGGTCAATTTGATGCTTCGCGCGGTTCGCTCCCGGGATGGCTGCTGGTGATTGCCAGAAATCGCGCCATCTCCCGCCTGCGGCGTCATAATCCCGCCAGCGGAGAAGAACTGCTGGAGAACACCGTCGTTCTCCCGACGAACTTGGAAAGCTCGATCGCGCAGCAGCAGATGGTCAACAAGGTTCGAAGCGCAATGGACAGTCTGCCCAAGGAACAGCGCGCGACGCTTGAGCTGGCCTATTTCGAAGGCCTGACCCACAGTGAGATCGCGGCGCGCACCGGCGATCCTTTAGGCACCGTAAAGACGCGGCTGCGTTCCGCGGTTGAAACTTTGAAGCGGACTTTTAAGCAATGAGCGGCACACATCCAACTCGGGCAGAAGATTTCGACCTCTACGCTCTCGGCGCGCTGGATGGCGACGAGAAGGTAGTGTTCGAGACGCATCTCGCCACCTGCGCGGACTGCAAGCTGAAGCTCGCGGATTCGTACGGGCGCATGGCGCTGCTCGCGTTCTCGGCGCCGGCCGTGGCGCCGTCGCCGCAGGTTAAAGAGCGGCTGCTGCGGCAACTGGCGCTCACTTCGCCGCCGCGTGGCGCGGTGGTGCAGTTGAAACCGGAGCGCGAAGAGGGAATGTTCGCGCGCTGGTGGGGAGTTTTGCTTCCGCTCGCGGGCGCGTTCGCGCTGGCCGCGGTGCTCTTGTGGATTCACAACGAAGCGCTCGAACGGCAGGTTGCCGATTTGCGCAGCACCATCGTGCAGCAGGAAGCGCGGCTGAGCCAGGCGCACGACGTGGCCGAAATGATGGCTGCGCGGGACACGGTGGTGGTGGCCTTGGCGGAGCAGAAAAATCAGCCGCAGGGCACCGCGCGAGTTATTTACAATTCGAAGCGCGGGATGATGGTCTACAACGGCCGCCTGGCACCGACCGCTTCGGATAAAAGTTATCAGCTGTGGCTGGTGCCCATGAATGGTGCGCCGATCAGCGCCGGGGTCTTCAATCCGGCGAACGGCGAAATGAATTTGATCGTCGCCAAAGTGCCGCCGGGAACCGCGGCCAAGGCCTTTGCCGTAACGCTCGAGCCTGCCGGCGGAATGCCGGGTCCCACCGGACCGATGATTCTAGTCGGGCCGGTTTCCTAAAACTTCTTACCGCTACAACTTTCCTGAAATTTCCTCTCAGTCTTTTTTTGCCGATGCTGGAATCGTGTCTACGCCCATGTATGGGCGCAGAACTTCTGGCAGCAGAACGGAGCCGTCGGCTTGCTGGAAATTTTCGACCAGCGCGATCCAGGTGCGTCCTACCGCGAGGCCGGAGCCGTTCAAGGTGTGCACGAAGTCACTTTTTCCGGTCTTGGGTTTGAAGCGGATGCCGGACCGCCGCGCTTGAAACGCTTCGGTATTCGAGCACGAAGAAATTTCCATAAATTCGCCGGCCGAGGGCAGCCAGACTTCGATGTCGTAAGTTTTTGCCGCGGCAAATCCCATATCCGCGGTGCAGAGCTGCATCACCCGGTAGTGCAGCCCCAATTTCTGCAACACCGCCTCGGCGTTTTTCACCAGCGACTCGAGTTCGTCGTAGCTGGTCTCCGGCCGGGTGAATTTGAACATTTCGACTTTCTGGAATTGGTGTTGGCGCTTCAAGCCGCGAGTGTCGCGTCCGGCGGCTCCCGCTTCGGAGCGGAAACAGGCGGTCCAGGCGCAGACTTTGATGGGCAGGCGGCTTTCGTCGATGGTTTCGTCGCGATGCAGGCTGGTCAGTTCAACTTCGGACGTAGGGGTCAGCCACAGGTCAGTATTTTCCAGATGAAACATGTCGGCCGCGAACTTCGGCAGCTGGCCCACGCCGGTGAGCGAAGTGGTGTTGACCAGAAACGGCGGCAGAATTTCGGTATAGCCGTGCTCACGCGTGTGGGTATCAAGAAAGAAATTGGCGATGGCCCGTTCCAGCCGCGCGCCCAGGCCGATGTACACCGCGAAACGTGAGCCGGCGATCTTGATGGCCGATTCGAAATCAAGAATCCCCGCCCCTTCGCCGATTTCGAAATGCGCCTTGGGTTTGAAATCGAATTTCGGCGGCGCTCCCCAGCGGCGCACTTCGATGTTATCCGCCGCGGACTTTCCCACCGGCACGCTGGCGTGCGGAATATTCGGCACCATCAGCAGGAAATTCTTCAGGCGCTCGTCGAGTTCGGTGATGCGCTCGTCGTTGCGCTTGACGGTGTCGGAAACTTCTTTCATGCGCGCCAGGATGGCGGTGGCGTCCTGCCCGGAGCGCTTGAGCTGCGCGATTTCCTCGCTGGCTTTGTTGCGTTCCGCCTTCAATTTTTCGGTGGAGAAGATAAGCTGCCGGCGTTCCGTGTCGACTTCGCGAAATGGCGCGAGGTCGAGCGTAAGGCCGCGGTCGCCCGCCATTTTTTCAATGGCGTCCAGATGGTCCCGTACGTATCCAAGGTCGAGCATAGGTTCAGAAGAATACCTGAAAGCGGCAGGGGCCGGAAGCCGGCGTTGCCCACGGGGCAAAGGCCGGGCGAAGAGAGCCCCGTAAAAATTGTCGATTAGAAATCATGGTCGGCGTTTGTTTTGATGGGGTTGGAGGGTGTTTCTAATCGCGCGAGATTGGGTGGAAATTGTCGATTAGAAGTGGGCTCAGTATCAACTGGGAGAAATGGGGTAAAAAAGTTACCGTTTACCGGCCGATTAGAAATCATGTCGACCTCTTGTTTTCAGTGAGTTAGGACGATTTCTAATCGCGGATTGCGTTATTAGAAATTTCGAGTGGTGTATCAACTGGACGGGGAGGGCATCCGGCCAAGCGGTCCGCATTTGTGGTGCCCTCCCTGCGCCGAAGACGACGCGTTTTCACCAGAAAGCGATGCATGATAACACGCCGGTTTGATGACATGAAAGTACACACGCGCGGAGGAGGCACAATTTTTATCGAGGGCGGATCGTTGCGCGTGTTGTTAAGGCGGCGTGTCGCACCTCCGGCGCTGGGGGATTCTTGGGGTGGCTTCCCGGACCTTACGGTCCGGGCTACCTTATGCCGCCCCTCCGGGGCTGGGGCGAGCCGGTGTGACGTGGCCGGTGGCGCTTCGGGTTGGGTTAGGGCGGGAGTTGAAAGCGAAGTGAGAACCGTCGTCACCGCAAAGGGAGCGCGTCTGTCGGGATGACCGCGGAAAGCTAGAAAACGGCAACGGCAACGGCAAAAACCCCACCCTTCGCAGGTGCGGCGAAGGATGGGCCACCCGGAAATTCAAATTCAGAGGCAGAGGCAGAGTCAAAGTCAAAGTCAAAGGCGGAGTCAAAGTAAAGGCAAAGGCAACTGGCCCACCTGAAGGTGGCCGCTACATAAACGAACCGGATTAGGCGCGGTCGAGGCGGGTGGCGATTTGGTGGGCGGCTTTTACGGCGCTTACTACTTTGCCGGAGAAGACGTGGAGTTCGTTTGGCGGAGCTTGCTCCTGGATCAGCAGGGTGCGGCGGTCTTCGGCGGGGTTGTTTTCCACTACACGCATGGTGAAGCGGGAGCCGACGATACGGGCGTGTTTTGTGGCGGGGACGGCGAGGATGGCGTCTTGCGCATGGATTCGAAGTGGGTGCCGGCGAAGGGCGCAAAGGTGGGGGCGTTCATTAGCGGCACGTAGGGTTGCGGAATTGGCGCGGCGGGATCTGTGGTGGTCCAGTGATTGGTGTGTTTGGCGGAGCCGAATTGGGAGTGGGCGGAGGCGCCGTAGGGATCGAAGGCGGTGAAGGGGCCGTCGATAACGACGAGGGAGATGCCGCGGAGTTCGTGCGGGAAGATCGATCAGGATTTTTTCGGCGACTTGATATTTGGCGATTTTGAATTGGCCGAGGCTGGGGCCGAGTCCGTAGGTGGCGCGGACGATGAAGTCGTATTCGTTGCGGGTTTCGTCGGCGAAGACGCGTTGGTGGAAGGGGATTTTTAGCGTCTTGAGGCGGGCTTCGATGGTTTGGCGCAGGAGGTCGGGATCGTAGAGTTGCTCGTCGACTTCGTAGCAACGGTCGATGAAATCGAAATTCATCCACGTTGGGCGGGTGGGTTTGCAGAAAAGTTCGTGGCTGGCCATGACCTTTTCGAAAAGGTCGGGCGGAGTTTGCGAGCCTTCTTTGGGGATGGCGTAGTAGTGGCGGCTGGTGCGCACGATGGCGGGCGCGAAGGCTTCGGTGAATTCGGCGCGGGCTTCGAGAGTTTCGGTGATGGTTTCCGGGCTGCGGGGGTAGTGGTAGCCGGAGTGGATGCGGAATTGGTTGATGGCGGAGGCGGCGCGGAGAACTCCGATCGGGATCGAAGAGGGTGACTTGGTGTCCGCGTTCGGCGAGGCGGATGGCGATGGTCGAGCCGTAGATGCCGGCGCCGGAGATGGCGATTTTTTTTGAGGTGGTCATGGGGTTGGTGGCGCGGTGACGAAAGGCGGAGAGGCTTGCGCATGGGGATGGTGCTTGGACGTTACGAAGGCTCGCGCGAAAAGGCCGCGCGAAAGGTGGGCGCTTCGCGCCGTTGTTTTTTGTCGGAGCTGAAGCTCCGACCCCCTAAAAGTCAAAGGCGGGACGGCGGCCAACTTGGCTTCAGGGGCTGAAGCCCCTGCATCATTAGAGCGCCTCACGGCGGGGATGAATCCCCGCCCCTCCAACTTCCAAGGCGTGATTTTCTTCGCGAGTGATGGTGGTCGCACTTGGTGAAAAGCAGATCCCTCTCTGCGCTCGGGATGACACGTGTTTTGGTGTGGATGAAAATTGGCAGGACGAGGCATAACGAAATGGATGCCGGCGAAGCAGACGGCGACTTTAGTCGCCGGTAGCATTTTGAGTTTTGACCTGGTTGGGGAGGACCAACATGCCGTTGCGGATGGTGTAGTTGACGCCGCGCCAGCGGATGGTGCTGCGGGTGAAGCTGGCCAGCCAGATGCCGAAGGCGACTGCGTCCCAGACGGGGATTAGCGGAATTTTGGCGATGAGGCCTTTTTGTTTCATGCCGTAGGCGCCGATGAGCAGGGCCATGGCGATACGCAGAGCGGCATATGTGCCTAGAAAAAATGCGGCGGTGGCGGCGGTGGGATGGATGGCGATGGCGATCAGCGACCACGGCAGACCCCAGGTGGCGATCAATCCGAAGTGGCCCCAGGGGCGCATCAGGCGCATGACCGTCATCCAGCGGGTGCGTTTGTAGAGCAGGTCGCGCATGGAATTAAAATCGGCGACGGTTTTGACCACGTAGGGCAGCAGTTTTACTTCGTAGCCTTGTTCGGCGACCATGCGGCCGGCGAGCAGGTCGTCGGCAGGTTTGTTTTCGTTGACGCGATAGGTGCCGAAAGCGGCGTTGGCCTGGCGGGTCATCACGATGGTCTGGCCGAACATGAATTTCACGCCGTCGAGCTGCCAGGCGACCAGGATGCCGGCGAAAAAATCTGAAATCATGCCGACAGATTGCAGCTCTTCGATGAATTTTTTTTCATCGGTGGAGGCGTAGAGGGTGGTGGAGCCGCCGACTTTGGGATTGCGGAAAGGATGGGCGACGACGCGCAGGTAATCGGGCGTGACGCGAATGTCGCCATCGGTGATGACGAGAAGATCGTATTTGGCTTCGTCGACCAGGCGAACCAGGCGGCCGACTTTATCGTTGATGGCGTTGCGGCCGGAGCCGAAGATCAGGCGGATGTCGCGGTCAGGAAAATCGCGCTGCAGTTTTTCGAGGACCGGGACGGCCGGATCGTCCTTATCTACGCAAAATAGGATTTCATATTTCGGATAGTCCTGGCGGCAGAAGCTGGCGTAATTCTGGTAAGCGTCTTCGTCGAGACCCTTGATTGGTTTGAGGCAGCTGATCAGCGGAAAAAAATCGTTGTTGGGAGGGTTTTCACGCCAGGAAACGGAAAAGTAGCGGGCGGTGCTGTAGAGAGAGAGCAGGTAGTAGATGAAGGGGATGCAGGCGACGGCCAGAATGATGGCGACGGCAAAAGTCAAATTTCTAGCACCCTCAAAGAAATGGTCGTCGTAAGCTCCGCCGGACGTGGAGGTTTAGTAATTTTACACGATTTTATGGTTCGCCGCTGGCGGGGCGGAGAAATTTGGCGGCCTCGGCGGCGCGAGAGAGGCCCGCAGGGCTTCGCGCAGCGGGACGCGCGGGGACCAGCCGAGTTCGCGGCGAATGTGTTGGGAAGAGTAGTGGCGATTCTGCAGTGCGCGCGAAACCTGGCGCACGGTGAAATCGCCGGAGCCGGGTTTGACGATGCGGATGGCTTCGGCGAATTTCGCGACGGAGAGAACCGGCGCGCCGGAGAAGAAGAGGGCGCGGGTGCCCTGAACTTCTTTTCGGGTCTGGTGATATTGCGCGAGAGTCAGGTCGTCGTCATCGAGGACGATGTATTCACGGGGCGTGGGCGCGAGAGGCGCCGCGGCGGCGAGTTGAATAGCGTCGACTAAATTTTCGATGTAGTTCAACGGGTAGCGATTTTCGGGATTGGCGAAGACGACGTTCGTTTTTCCGGCGGAGAAACCGAGTAGACCGAAGGGCAGGCGCTTGCCGGGGCCGTAGATTACGCCGGGACGGAGAATCGTGACGGAGATTTTGGCGGCGTTGTCGCGCGCGAAGCGGACGGCGAAGGCGTCGGCTTGAATTTTGGACTGGGAGTAGGAATCGCGGAGCGCAGGTTGCTCGTCGTAGGGCGTGGATTCGTCGATGATTTGATTTTCGGCGGCGAGGCCGTAGACCGCGATGGAACTGGAATAGATGATGCGGCGAACTCCGTGCGCGAGCGCGGCCTGGAAGACCCGTTCGGTGCCGCCGCGGTTGGCGTCGAGAAAATCGGCGAGGTCGCCGGGGGCTTCGACCATGGCGGCGACGTGGTAGAGGATTTCGGCGTCTTCGACGGCGAGGTTGATGGCGACTGGATCGCTGAGGTCACCGCGGACGACTTGGGCGCCTGCGGTGCCGAGTTGCTCAGATTTTGAGGACGGGCGCGCGAGGGCGCGGACTTGCGCGCCTTCGGCGAGAAGGCGGCGGGTGAGTGCGCCGCCTAGAAAACCCGTGGCTCCGGTTACGCAGACCCGCACGATCGGCGGCTCCTTTTTCTGCAAGTTGCCAGGCGCAGAGTATCAGGTTGCGGGCGCGAATCGCGACGGCTGTTGCTGCGATTTATTTATTTCGATGGCGATTGTGGCGCGCCGGGATGATTCAGCGCCCAGACGATTTGGCGCAGGATGCCGGTCCACATGTCGGCGTCGCGTTGGGGAAGATTCAAGCGGCGGACCAGGCGGCGAATGCGGTCGTCGGAATCGGAAACGGTGCGGCGTTTGAGGAAGCCGCTGGCGTTTAGCGCCTGGTGCAGGACCGCGGTGAAGCGTTCGACTTCGCCGGCGTTGGCCGGGATAAATTTTTCGGGGAGCCGTTCGAATTTGGCGACGGACTTTGAATCGCGAATGAGTTCGTAGAGGCAGATGGCGACGGCTTGGCCGAGGTTCATGGAGATGTGTTCTTCGCGAGTGGGGATGCGCATGAGCCAGTGGCACTGGCTGAGGTCTTCGTTGGACAAGCCAAATTTTTCGGAGCCGAAGAGCAGCGCGACTTTAGCGGCGGTGGAGGCGGCACGTTTTTGTTTTTGGGCGAGATGCTTACGAATCAGGCGCGCGCCAGCTTCGAGGCGGCGCAGCGGAAGATGCAATTCGCGATGGCCGACGGCGGTGGTGCCGACGACCAGGGTGCAATCGGCGATGGCCTCGGAGAGTGTTTCGTAAACTTGCGCGGATTCCAGAATTTTCGCGGCGCCGACGGCGGAGCGCGCGCCTTGGAAGGCGACGTCGTAAGGATGCACCAGGCGGAAATGCGAAAAGCCGAAGTTGCTGACGGCGCGGGCGGCGGCGCCGATGTTCAGGGGATTGCGCGTATCGACCAGGACGATGCGGAGATTGGCGAGTTCGGCGGCGGAAAGCATGGATGCCTAAATTACTACCGACTCGTGGTATTCGCCGAAGGCGCGGCGGAGGGCGTCGGAAATTTCGCCTACCGTCGCAAAGGATTCGACGGCGTGGAGGATGGCGGGCATCAGGTTTTCCGTGGTGTGGGCGCGGCGTTCGATTTCGGCGACGGCAGCGGAAACTTTGGCGGAATCGCGGCGGGCGCGCAGAGTGTGCAGGCGGGCGACCTGGGTGCGCTCGATTTCAGGATCGATGCGCAGAGTGGGGATTTGTTTTTCTTCTTTGGTCTCGAAGCGATTCACTCCGACCACGACTTGCTCGCCGGAATCGACGGCGGCTTGATATTCGAAAGCGGATTTCTGAACTTCCTGCTGGATGTAGCCGGATTCGATGCTGCGCAGGACGCCGCCGAGCGCGTCGATGCGGGAAATATATTCCTGGGCGCCGGCTTCGATTTCGCTGGTGAGTTGTTCGATGGCGTACGAGCCGGCCACGGGATCGATGGTGTTGGTGACGCCGGTTTCGTTGGCGATGATTTGCTGGGTGCGCAGGGCAAGCAGCGCGGAATTTTCGGTGGGGAGGGCGAGAGCTTCGTCCAGCGCATTCGCGTGCAGGGATTGGCAGCCGCCGAGAACGGCGGCGAGACTCTGCAGCGCGACGCGGACCAGATTATTTTCCGGCTGTTGGGCGGTGAGTGAAGAGCCGGCGGTCTGCGCGTGAAAACGCAACATCATCGAGCGAGGATCTTTGGCGTGGAAGCGATCGCGCATGGTGCGGGCCCACAAGCGGCGGGCGGCGCGGAACTTTGCGATCTGCATCAGGAATTCGTTGTGCGAATTGAAGAAGAAAGAAAGTTGCGGCGCAAATTCGTCAACGGGCAGGCCGGCGCTGATAGCGGCGTCGACGTAGGCGATGCCGTTGGCGAGAGTGAAGGCGACTTCCTGCACGTCGGTGGAGCCGGCTTCGCGGATGTGGTAGCCGGAAATGGAAATGGCGTTCCAGTTGGGAAGTTCGGTGCGGCACCAAGCAAAAATATCGGTGACGATGCGCATCGCTGGACGCAGTGGGTAAATGTAAGTGCCGCGGGCGATGTATTCCTTAAGGATGTCGTTTTGCACCGTGCCGGCGAGGCGCATCAGATTCGCGCCTTGTTCTTTGGCGACCGCGACGTAGAGCGCGAGAAGAATCGCGGCGGTGGAATTGATGGTCATCGAGGTGGAAACGGTTTCGAGCGGAATACCGTTGAAGAGAGTTTGCATGTCTTCGAGGGAGTCGATGGCCACGCCGACTTTGCCGACTTCGCCAAGGGCGAGTTGATGATCGGAGTCCATGCCGATTTGGGTGGGGAGATCGAAGGCGACGGAGAGTCCTTTGACTCCTTGGCTCAGCAGATATTTGTAGCGCTGGTTGGATTCGACGGCGCTGCCGAAGCCGGCGTACTGGCGCGTGGTCCAGAGGCGGCCGCGGTACATGGTGGGATAAACGCCGCGGGTAAAAGGGAATTCGCCGGGGAAGCCGATTTCGCGGTCGGGGTCGAAGCCGGCGCCGAGATCGGCGGCGGTAACGACGGCTTCCATCGGGAGGCCGGAGGGAGAGGCGGCTTGTTTTTTTGTTTGGTCGATTGGTTTGTTCATCGAATGCGGCGCGAGCGCCGGAAAGACGTGAAGGCAAAAATCAGCATGGCGACGGCGTAGACGGCGGCGAATCCGACGAGCCAGGCGGTGGGCCGGCTGTGCCATTCACGGTAGGCGGCGATGGCTCCATAGACTGCGAACATGGCGAAGAGCGCGCCGGTGGCTTCGTGAAAAAGTTGGCGGGTGGCGCGCCAAATGGTGCGGAAGACGATCTTGATCGAGTTCCAGAGGGTGGAATAGAAACCGTTTGCCACGCGGTAATTTTAGTACAGAACCGCGCAAACGCGGGTGGTGGTTGCGGGCGGCGGTTCCGATTTGCTTTAGACGGCGGCTGCGGTGGTGGCGGCTATTTGGGTTTCGACGCCCAGCGCGTCCCAGTTTTGCCAGGCTTCGGCGAAGACGCCGTTCTCGATGCGGACGATCGAGGTGCCGGTGATTTTTACGGGCTTGCCGGAGGCTTTGTCGGTGAAGGTGGCGATCCAATGCTGGCAGACCAGGTTGCCTTCGGCGAAGGTGATGGCCGGCACGATGTTGAAGTGGGAGAAGCGCTCGTGCAGCGTTTCGTAGAATTTTAGGAATTCTTCGGGACCGACGACGTCTTGCGAGCCGTCGTGGATGACGGCGCCGGCGGGGAAAAGCTCGTAAACGGTTTCGCGGCGGCCATGGTTCCAGACTTCGTCAAACCAGCGATTGGCGATTTTCTTCAGATGTTCAGCGGTAGGGGCCGGTTGCGTAGCAGCCATTGGGTGCCTCCAGATGAGTGCGGGGTCGGAAGCCGGATTATACAAAAAGGTACTGGTATCGGTTAGTTTTTTATGAGGCCGCTCGTCGCGATTTCATTTAGCGAATTTGTCCGCTTTGGAACGCCAGGGCGGCTAGGGCTGTCTGATAGTCGTATCGCGCGCTGGCCTGCGCGATTTCCGCCTGGGTCTGATTCAACTGGGCCTGGCTCAATTCAATAATTGAACTGATTCCCAGTTTGTAGCGGGCTTGCGCCAGTTCCACAGCCTTCGACGCTTGCTCCAGCAGCTGATTGGTGAGATCGAGCCGCTGGTAGCCCGAATTCGCATCCAGCCAGGCGCGTTGCACGTCTCGCACAATCGTATTTTGCTCCGCTCGCAAATATTGTTCTTGCGCGTGGGCCTGCGCGTCCGCTTCGCCCCGCAAGGCTCCGTACAAGTGCCCGTTGAAAATCGGTATGTTCACGTTGAAACCGCCCGCCGCGTAACGGGGCGCCAGTTCCGGCTGGTGGACCGGCGACAATCCGGCCACGCCCACCGCCGTAATTGTTGGCAGCCACAAATCGCGCTCAGCGGCAACGTAACTCTGCGCTGAACTGAGGTCCAGCCGCCGGCCGATTAACTCTGGCCGGTCGCGCAGCGCCAGCTGAATCGCGCTGGCTTCATCCGCGGGAGGCGCGACGGCATTTTCCGGCTCCGCCGGTTCAAAGGTTCGCTGGTCGGAGTAGCCGAGCGCGTCGGCCAGCGCGGCCTGGGAAGACTGCAGATCATTTTGCGCTTGCACCAGCAACAGCCGGGCCTGCGCCAAATCGACATTGGCGAAACTGACGTCGAGTCCGGATTTCAACTGATTCTGGGCCAGCGACGTGATCTGATCGGAAACCAACTGGCGGGCCTTCACCGTCTCCTGCGCCACCCGCACCACGGCTCGAGCCTTCAGCAATGCGTAATACGCGCCGTCCACCCGCAGCAAAACATTCGCGCGCGAAGTGACGATGTTTTCCTCTTCCGCTTTTGCATGCAGTTTCGAACTCTTGACCAATTCATGGGTGCGTCCGAAATCAGTCACCAATTGATTCACTTGCACGCCGTTGGAGTAGCGGTCGTAGATAATTGGGTTGTTCAGCCCCCCGGCAGATACGCGGCTGTTATTTTCGGCCTCCGCGCCGGTCAAACTGGCGTTGGCCGTGGGGAAATAGGCCGATCGCACTTGGCGCGTATGTTGCGAAGCCGCTTCAGCAACAAACTGCGCCGCTTGAATGTCCGGATGATTCTGAATCGCGATTTTTTCGGCGTCGGCCAGCGTCAGAGTCTGGGCGGTTTCCGTCCGCGCGGCTGGCGTGGACGAAGGCAGTACCTGGGCTCGCAAGGGTGCGCCAGTCTGGGCGCCGCACGCGACGAGCAAACCCAGCAATACGTATTTCAACCTCATCACTGCACCTCCTGCATGGCGAGAACTGCGCTCTTCTCCGGACGCTCCCGGTAAAACAGCAAATAGGCCACCGGCACCACAAACACGGTCAGCGCGATCGACGAGAGCAATCCGCCGATAATCACCCGGGCCAGCGGCGCGTACGATTCGCTCCCCTCTTCCAGCTTTAACGCCATCGGCAGCAGACCGACTACGGTGGCCAGCGAGGTCATCAAAATCGGACGCAACCGGATCCGGCAGGCATCGGCCACCGCTTGCCGCACGCTGCGCCCTTCTTTCCTCAACTGGTTGGCGAAATCCACGATCAAAATGCTATTGGAAACCACCATGCCCTGAAGCATGACGATTCCCATCAGCGACTGAATATTCAGCGTGGTGTCGGTGAAGGCCAGCGTCCACATCACTCCGACCAATCCGGTGGGCACGGCCAGCACGATCAGGAATGGATCCATGAACGACGAAAACTGCGCGACCAAAATCAGGTACACCAGCAGAATCGCCAGTAGCAGTCCAAATCCGAAGCTGCGGAATGAGGATTGCATGGTCACCACCAGTCCGCGCGTATTGATGCGCACGTTGGGCGGAATCTGGGTCTCTCCCGTAATCTGGGCCACTTCTTTCGCGGCACCACCCAGGTCTTCGCTGGTAGGCGTCACATACACGTCGATCATGCGCTGCAGCTGGTAGTGATCGACTTCCGTAGGAGTTTTGATCTGGGTCACATCGGCGACCTGGTTCAAATACGTCGGTAATTTCGAACCGGGCGCGTGCAATGGCATGGCCTTCAAATCCTCGATCGATTTCACCTGATTTTCGGGATACTGCACCGTCACGAAATAATTGTTGCCGCTCTTGGGGTCGACCCAATAGCTCGGCGCGATCATTGCGTCGGAGGTGAGCGCGGTAATGATGTTGTCCACCACTTCCTGCGGGTTTAATCCGAGCTCGCTGGCCCGCGCGCGATTCACATTGATGTGTAGCGCCGGGTAATCCATGTCTTGGGGGATATAAACGTCGGAAATTCCCGGCCGCTCCCGCACCTTGCGGGCGATTTCCTGCGCGATGCGGTCATCCGTTTTTAAATCCATTCCGCTGACCTGAATATCAATGGGCGCCGGCACGCCCTGGTTCAAAACCGATTCAACCAATCCTCCCGACTGAAAATAGGTTCGCAGTTGCGGCATCTCCGCATCCAGGCGCTTGCGCACCCGCGCCATGTATTCGAAGCTGCTGGTGTGATGCCCGGTCTTCAGGCCGACCTGCACAAAGGCCGTGTGCATTCCGGAATTGGGGGTGAACAACGCCGAAAGATCGGCCATCACGCCGGTGTTGGAAACCACCGTTTCCAAATCGCTGGCCGGCACCACGGCTCGCACGATGTCCTCCACCTGCTTCACATCCTGATCGGTCATTTCGATTCGCGTGCCGGTGGGCGCCTTTAAATTAATTACAAACTGCCCGGCGTCGGTCCGCGGGAAAAACGAAACGCCGGCTAAAGGAAATAACGCAAAGCTCAACAACAGTAAAATCGCAAATCCGGCCAGCACTACGCGCGGGTTATCCAGCGCCCTGGTCACCCAGCGGTCGTACACATCGAGCGCGCGGGCAAACACCACGTTGAAGCGCAGATGGAAACGCTCTCCCCAGGAAACCGTGTCCGGCGCGTCGCCGGCATGGTAAAGAATCGGTTTAAGAAAATTCGCGCAATAGAGAGGCACCACGCTGACCGCCACGAAATAGGAGGCGACCAGCGCGATCACCACGCCCAGCGCCAAAGCCGAGAACAGATATTTGCTGACCCCAGCCAGCAGCGTGACCGGGAAAAATACCACCACGGCTACCAGCATGATCGCCAGCACCGCGAAGGCCACCTCGTTCGTGCCTTTTTCCGCTGCCCTGACCGGATCCTCACCTTCCTCAATGTGCCGGTAAATATTTTCGAGAACGATTACCGAATCATCGATCAACCGTGAAAACGCCAGCGCCAGCCCACTCAGCACCATGCTATTGATGGTGGCCCCGCCGAAATGCAGTACGGTGAAAGCCACCATTAACGACAACGGAATCGACAGAAACACTGCCAGCGTTGCCCGGAAATTGCCCAGAAAAATAAGAATCATCAGCGCCGTCAGCAGCAGTCCAATCCCGCCCTCTTTCATTACCGTCGAAATCGCCTGCTTCACAAAAATGGATTGATCGAACACCACGCGAGTTTTCAGCTGCGACGGAATATCGCGCAGCTTGGGCAGAATCGCCTTGATGCCATTGACCACCGCGATGGTGTTGGTGTCGCCGCCCTGCTTCAGAATCGGCACGTAAACCGACTTCTGCCCGTCGACGCGCACAATGTTGTATTGCAACGCCGCGCCGTCCACTGCTTTGCCGACGTCAGAGAGGAATACGGATTTGTTGCCTTCGGTTTTCAGGGGTATTTCGTTCAGCGCCTCAGCGTTGGGTACCTGGGCATTGGTGTAAATGCTGTAATCGAGTGGTCCGATGCGGACGTCGCCCGCGGGCAGAATTAAGTTGGTGGAGTCGGTGGCGCGCACCACATCCATCGGGCTCAATTGATGCGCCTGCAATTTCAGCGGATCGACGTAGACCATGATCTGCCGGTAACGGCCGCCGTAGGGCGGAGGCACCGTCGCGCCCGGAACGCCCGCGACTTGGTTGCGGATTTGAAACTGCAGGTAATCGTGCAATTGCGTTTCGCTCAGGCCTTCGCCGCCCACGGTTAATAGGCATACGGGCAAACTGGAGGCATCGACTTTCATGACGACCGGCGGCAACGTTCCTTGCGGTAAGCGTCGTAAGTCGGCCATCGCGAGATTGGAAATTTGGGTGACGTCCGCGTCCGCGTCGGTGCCCGCCTGAAAATAAATTTTAATGAGGCTGACGCCGGTGAGCGAACGCGACTCCATGTGATCGATGCCGCTGCCCAGGGTGAAAAAACGTTCGAACGTGTCGGTGATGTCGGCTTCGATCTGTTCCGGCGGCATGCCGCCGTAGAAAGTCGCCACCAGCACGACAGGAATATTGATTGGCGGAAACATGTCCACCGGCATTTGCGCTACGCCGGTCAATCCCAGCACGCACACGAACAGGCAAATCACGATAACGAAGTAAGGATGTCGCAGGGAGAAGGAGGCCATGTCGTTTACTCCGCTCCCGCCGGGGTTCCGGATGGATTGATCGGATTCGGCTGGACCAACTGGCCTGCTTTGTATTGTTCCTGTTCGCCGAACACCACCGTCTCGCCTTCCCGCAAGCCGGAAAGAATTTCGTAATCGGCCGCCGATTCGAGGCCCAGTTTCACGCTGCGCTTTTCCAGGTGCTGCGAGCTATCCACCACCAGCACGCTTCCTTCTCCCGACGCGCCTGCAACCACCGCTTGAATCGGCAGGGTCAACGCGTTCGAGACGGTGTGCAGCGGAATCTTCACTGACGCGTACATGCCCGGGACCATCTCGTAATTGGCATTGGGCACGTTCAGTTCGGTATGCATGGTGCGCGTCTGCGCATCGATCTGGTCCGCGGTCCGGACAATCTGCGCGCTGAATGTTTTTTTCAGCGCCGAGACCTCCACCATCACGTTTTCGCCGGTGCGAATATCCGGCACGGCACGCTCCGGCACTGGAATCACCAGCCGCAACAGATTCACCTGCGACAAATGGCATAGGGCGGAATTTCCGGAGTTGGTGGAAGTTCCGGCGGGCAACAGCGCGCCCTTGTAGGCGTCGATGCGGGTCACTACGCCGTCAAAAGGCGCCACAATTCGCGCGTACGCGAACATCGCTTTGTCTTTTTCCAGCAGCGCCTGGGCCGAAGCGATGCCGTCTTCGGCTGCGGCCTGGGCGTCCTTCGCCGCGGAAACTCCCGCTCCGGCCTCGACATCTTTTCCTTGGGCCACATCCACTTCTTGTTGGGCCATCAATTCGGGCCGCGTTTTTTGCACGTCGACCAGCCGCTGGTAGGTGACGTGCGCCACCGAGTACGCGGATTGCGCCCGCGCGAGTTCTTCCCGCGAGCGCGCCAGATCCTGCTGGCTGCGCCGCACGGCGGCTTCGTCCTGTTGGACCTGCTGCTGCAGCTCCGGAATTTCCAGTATCGCCAGCACTTGCCCCTGCTTTACGTGCGTGCCCCAGTCCACATTCAGTTGCTGGATGTAGCCCGCGACCTTGGCGTAGACGTCGATTTCCTGGAACGGCTGGAGTTCCGAGGCGATCTCGAGAGTGCTGGTCAAGTTCTGCCGCGCGACTTTCACCACCGCGACGTGCGGTGCGTTGCGCGGATCTTCGGCCAGTTTTTTTTCTCCGCCGCAACCGCAGATCCACGGGGCTACCATTGCGACTGCGAGGAGCAGCGCCGCGCCTCGATTTTTGCCACTTGAACGTTTTGTCTGGAACATTTGCATGAACGCACTCCCATCGAATTGCTAGCTTGGCGATTTCGGGGCGTTAAAGAAGCTCGTGCCAGGACTTTCGCCGGTGAACCCAGGACCACGTACAAATCGGGCCTCAAAAAATAAATGAGCCTCCACCCGCACTTGGTCTGACTAAAGTTTAGGAACCGACTCGAAACGACGACCGCGCTAGGCGACTACGATGGGAGGAGATCGATGTTGCAGGCAAACTTTGAGAGAAACTTTGAGGACCGGAGGCGATTCGAGCTGATCTTGCCGCGTGGTTGGGACTTGAGGTTCGGGAAGAACCAGTGCAACCAGCGGCAGGGCAGCTGGCGGTTCATTGACGGCGACCGGCGCATCGACCGCTTTCATCTTGGCTGCAATATTGATGAAGTGCGCGTGGTTCGATTGCGGCAGGTAAGCGCTGTCCTTGGCCAAGGTGGAAAGGACCGGAACTGACAGGATCAGCAAAAACACCAGGACTCGGGTAGACGTGAACCTTCGTTCTGTTTTGGAGGAGGAGGCGGTGGGTCGATCCCGTTTCATGGCGACGGCGATCCTTCGATTCTACGGCAGCTGACCCATTATCTCATTGTTGGTAACGCACGCAACAGTGTGGTTCTGGCGTGTGTCGCGCGGGGTCGGCTTCGACACTATTCCTTCGTGGGACGGACGGCCCAGGGGAGCATGCGGCCCAGGAAGTTGTCCCGTATGACGAGCTGATGGAACAGGACGCCGCTCATGTGCGCGAGAAAGGCGAGGAACAGCGCGTAGGCCAGGATGGTGTGCGTTTTGCGCAGGGTGGCGTAGAGCTCGGGTTGCGGCGACAGGATCGGCGGCAGATGAACTGAGCCGAACATCACGATGGGGTAGTGTCCGGCGGAAAGCATGGCCCAGCCGACCAACGGCAGCGCGATGAATAATGTGTACATCGCGAACTCGGAGAGCTTCATGATCGCGCGTTCGGACGGCGGGACGGTCGGCGGAAGCGGCGGAGTTCGATTCATCAGGCGGGTGAGCAGGCGGAGGAGGGCCAAAATAAGGATCGCGATGCCGAGCGGACGATGAATGGCCAGCAGCCAGTGGTAGTCACCCAAGCTGCGGACCATCGAGACGCCGATGAAAAGCATGGTGATGAGCAGCGCGGCCATCAGCCAATGCAGAATGCGCGAGAGGAGAGCGAACTGCGTAGGAGTAGTTGTGGTGGCGGGCATGTTATTTCTGGACCTCCGCGGTGGAGACGGCGCTGGGAATTTTCTTCTCGCCTTCGCGGCGGGTGAAGGATTGCGAATAAGCTGCGGCGCGCGCGCTGAGCAGGGGATCGTCGGACACCGAGATGCCATCGGGCAGGACGGTTGGGTCAAAATTAATGTCGCGCACCGGGCTGGTGTCTTCGCTTTGGATTCCGTCGATGACGATGGTGCCGACGTCGATCTGCTGGCGGTCGGCGGGCCATTGGGACGCGGCCTGCGCGGTTGGATCTCCCGGCTGGCCGACGATGAGGATCAGATGCCAGCGCAATGGAGCGGCGTGGATCTGCGCGACGACTTGATCGAACATGTAGTTTTTGTCGGGCGGTGGGGTTGGGGGCGGAGCGGAAGCGGGCGTCGCAGGATCGGCGGGCGCGGCATCGGCTGGCGCGAAACTTTGATCCGGCTTAACCCACCAGCGCACCGGAGTGCTCTCGCCCTTGGCGTTCACGAAGCGAAACGCGTTCAGGCCGTAATAGGGGCTGTCACCAAATCCAGAAGTCGGCGGACTACTGCCGAGTATTCTTATCGCCGCCTGGGTCTCCGGGTGCGCGCCGATGAAGGCGCCAGCGGCCGCGCCGTTGACTTTGCCTGTGGCCGGGTCGGGAGAAGTGGCGATCAGAAACGCGTGAAAATCCTGCGGGTTGTTGACTGGGAAAATGGGGATGTTGATCATGCCGGTGCGCCATTCTTCGCCGTTGGAAGTCTTTATGAGTAGCGCGAGGCTGCGAACATCGTGCGGACTATCGGGCGCAAACGGCATTCCGCCGGCGAACGCAATGCGGCCGACCAGCGGCGTGCGTCCCGGCTGGAAGACTTGCGCCTTGGACAGCGCTGCTCCCTGGCCATTGCTTTCGAAGTAGCCGGTGACGCCAACTCCCTTCGCGTGATTGCGGCGGAATCCATCATGCACTCCGTTGAGATGCTCGAAAGTATTGACCAATGCCGCGGGAGTGAGCGCGCGCGGCGTGAGCCAGCCACCGGCGTAGAGGAAAAGGCCTGCAATCACTACGACCAATACGCCGATCGCCGCCAGCCCCCTGATTGACGATGCGCTGGAAAGTGGGGCCGGGGCCGGCTGGGAGCCCTGGTTGGAATCGTTGCCTGGCATATCGCCCTCCTGAATCGTCGCTCGATGGCCAATCTATTACTGGCGCGTTCCGCTTTCAAGCTCTGGTCACTGTTCGAACGGACTTCCGCTTTTGAGCGTCAGTGGGGATTCGATTGCCGGGGAACGGTTTAGGATTTATTTTTTCTTAGCGGAGCAGGATTTCAGGGTGACCCATTGCTGCGGATTTTGCGGGACGCCGTTGACGTAGACGACCCAGTGCAGGTGGGGGCCGTTGGCGCGGCCGGTAGAGCCGACGTAGCCGATCACCTCGCCTTTCTTCACGTGATCGCCGAGCGCGACATTTAATTTGGACATGTGCAGGTACATGGTCTCGAGGCCCTGGCCGTGGTCGATGGCCACGGTGCCGCCGAGGACGTTGAAGGGCTGGACAATTTTCACGACTCCGGCGCCTGCGGCGCGGATTGGGGTGCCGGCGGCGGCGCGTTGGTCGATGCCGCCGTGAAATTCGCCGGTGGGTTTGCCGTTGTGCAAGCGCGCGACGCCAAAGGGGGAGAGAACGCAGCCGGGTAGTGGGGCGACCAGCGGATCGCTCCAATATTTCACGTCGGAGACGGAATCGCGGAAGGTGGTGAGGGTTTGCATTTCATCGGTGGTGGAATGGAGCGCTTCGATCTGCGGCGCGAGCGTGACGTTTTGCGTGGGGAAAATTGTTTTGCGGATGATCAGGTTGACGGAAGCGACCGGGGAGCCGTCGGCCGCGAGAAATTCTACGGGATATGTGCCGGGAGAATCTTTTACGGCTATCGGCAGCAGACCCTGCCAGTCGCCGCTTTCTTGTTTGAAGAGGCGGACGGTGCGGCCGTTCGGACCCTGATTGATGCGCGCGGTTGGCGCCGGAACGGTGCAGCGCAGGCGCACGGTTTGACCCAGCGGGATGGAGGCGGGCTTGACGGTGCATGGTTGCGCGCCAGCCGTGCAGGCGAAGAGGGCAGCGACGAGCGTGATGGGCAAAGCGCCGAGGATGCGGCGCGCGCGCCAAAGTCTTTCTGGATGCCTGCATCGCTAGATAATTTACACGCGATTGGAAAACTTTCTCCCGCTATTCGACAGTCTTTCGCTCGAGGTGCGCCTGTACGTTCGTACAGGTTACCGGGGCAACACGACTGGCCGCCGCGAAACTGGCGCACCGTTCGGGCGATGCTACGTTCTACTCAGGCGAATTCCTAAAAATTGAAGCCCAGAGGTTTTGTAGCAGAAACCGATGCGAATGCGCAGGTACGTTGCCGCCCTCAGCATACTCATTCTCAGCATCACGTCCCTGGCGTTCGGGACCGATTTTGCCGTGGTGGTGAACCCGGCGAATCCGGTGAAGCAGATGACGCTGGTGGACCTGGGAAAAATATTCAAAGCCAAAACCGCCGCCTGGCCGGGCGGAAAGAACATCACGGTAGTGCTGCGCGATCCGGGTGCGCCGGGAATGAAATTCATAATTGAAAAGGTAACCGGCGCGACGTTGGACGAAGGCAAGGCGACGCTGACCGACGTTTCGCGCAAGACGACCGTACCGGTGGTTTTCGCGGCGAGCGATGACGAAGTGGTGCGGATTGTGGAAGGAAATGCCGGAGCGATCGGGATCATCGATGTGTACAACGTCACCGGCGGCGTGAAAGTAGTGAAGATTGAAGAGAAGCAGCCATTCGATCCTGGCTACGTCCTGAAGGGCCGCTAGCCTTGAACTTTTGAGGGCAATTCGGAAAACCCATGCGAGGAACCGTGAAAACCCGAAACTTCTTGCCGTTCTTACCCTGCATCGCAGCCGCCTTGGTATTGGCAGCGCCTCGGGCACAGGCGCAGGACGCGACGCCGGCAGCAACCGCGGCGACGTCACCGACTTCGTCACCGTCTTCGTCACCTTCGGGGACGCTGGCGCTGAGCACGAAGTCCGCGGAAGCAGCGCGGTTCTACGAAATGGGACTGGTGGAGCGCGAAGACCGGCTGTTCGTCGATGAAGGTCTGGCCTTCATGCGCGAAGCGGTGAAAGCCGATCCAAGTTTTGCGCTGGGCCACGCGGCGCTGGGATATTTCAGCACCGACCCGAAAGAAGTGCACCGCGAAAGCGTGCTGGCCATCAAGGATCTGGACAACGCTTCGCCCGACGAGCAACTGCTGATTTTGTGGATGAACGGAACCAAGAACGGCGAGATCGTCACTGCCATTGGGGCCATGAACGATTTGCGCGCGAAATATCCGAACGACAAACGGCTGGCCAACATGGATGCCGAGTGGCTGTGCTCGAACCAGGGCGTCTACGACCGCGGGGAAGAAGTGCTGGAAAAAGTGCTGAAGAGCGACCCGCGCTATTATCCGGCGTTGAACAACTTGGCGTACTGCTACGCGTTTGATGGCAAAGCGCAGCTGGCGCCGCCGCTGATGGAGCAGTACGTAGCGCTGTTGCCGAACGAACCCAACCCGCAGGATTCCTACGGAGAAATCGAGCGGATGCTGGGAAACTATCCGGCCGCGCTGGAGCACTACCAGAAGTCGCTGGTGATCAATCCGGGCTTCAATGCGTCGCAAGTCGGCATCGCTTCGACTTACGCGCTGATGGGCGATCAGAAAAACGCACGGGCGCAATATTTGGTGGCGGAGAAGGGCACCAAGGAACCTTCGACGCAGCTCAGTTACCGGATGCTTTCGGCGCTGACCTACTACCGCGAAAATCAGCTGCGCCGCGGACGCGAAGAAATGACCAAGCTGGCCGAGCAGGCCCAAGCGGAAGGTTTTACCCTGCAAGAAGCGGAAATCTACCGGACCATGGCGCTGTTCAATCCGGATACGGCGGGTGCGTTGAAGGACCTGGACGCGGCGCGTGCCACGCTGGCGGCAAAATATACGCTGGCCATCGGCGACCGGGACAATGGACTCAGTGCGATCCTGCAAACCCGCGCGTTCATCGCGGTGAGCGCGGGAAACACGGCGGAGGCCGAAACGGCGCTCAAACCGTTGACGGCGATGTCGCTGCGCAGCCGCAGCCTGCCGGTGCAGAAGGCCTATCACTCGGCCAACGGAGCGGTGCTGCTCGCCAAGGGCGACTACGCGGGAGCGATCGCCGAACTGCAGGAAGACGAGCAGAATCCTCTCTCCATGCGTTTGCTTTCGGAAGCGCAGGCCAAGGCGGGACAAACCACCGACGCGCAGAAGACGCTGGCCACGCTGGCGGCGCTGAGCGACGAACGAGTGGAAACGGCGTTTGCCGTGCCGCAGGCGCGTTCGGCGATGAAATCAGAATTGCAGCAGACGGCCCAGACCGGCGCGCATTAATTCAGGGGTGCGCGATTCCAGTGCGCCCATCCAGAGTACGCAGGGCAGCCAACCTGACAGGTAACCAGCGGGTTTCACCTTTGCAGCAGGGGCTTGTTTCGCAGGGGACGCCGACCTAGAATTGGCTTAGGAAGAGCCTGCTGCCTGTGAGGTGTGGCCTTGCAACTTGACGACCGCATGAAGCAGTTGCTGCGCGAACTGGGACACGCCATCAACGATACGGTTTCGGATTCGGACCGGATCTCTGAAGCGATTTCCGGGGTGCGCGCGGCGGGATTCGACATCGTGTTGAAGCTGGATGCGACGATTGGTTTGGCGCGGCGCGCGGCGGGCGATGCCAAGATGACCAATCAGGACCGGCGTTTTCTGGAATCGCTGCACATTCGGGTCGATGACGAAACGATGCAGGAAGAAACCATCGAGCCGCGAGTGGAGATTACCCCGCAGGATGTGAAGTTTCTGAAGTCGCTGAAGGTATCCTTTGATGACGACATTTAAAATGGTTCGCGGAATTTTGTGGAGCGCGGCGTTCGGAGTTACGTTCGCGGCGGCGCTGGCGATTGCTCCGGCGGCTTCGGCGCAATCTCAGGGGCCGATGCCGGTGCAGGACGTGCAGCCCATCAACACCACCAGCATCGTTTCGAACACGCCGATCGTGGTGAAAGAAACTCCGGCGAAGGCGACTTGGCTGCGAGCCGAAGTGGTCCACGCCGATTCGCATACGATTATTGTTCGCGACGAAGACAACGCGATGCTGATTCACACGTTTACCTATTCCGAAAAAGCCCAGAACAAGATGAATCAGATTCTGGATAACGGCGGGTATCAGTCCGGTGACAAAGTGAGAATCCGCTGGATGCCGGGCGGCTCCGTAGCGCTGGACATCAAGGGCCGACCTTCGCCATCGCAGTAATCGCTTTTTGAACGTACTTCATTAATTTCCCGCGCAGGTTCGATTTTCAACGAACGATAGTTCCGCAGCATTTCAACGACGTAAATCCGATCCACGCGATTTCTAATTCACAGTGAGCGTGAAGGTTGTGGTGTGGGTCAGAGTGCCGCTAGTCGCGGTGACCGTGACGGTTTGAGTTCCGGTGGGTGTTCCGGGAATCACGGGCGGGGTGGTTCCGCCGCCACCACCGCCGCCGCAGGCGGCCAGTGCGGCAAGCATCACCACCGCGGCGGCACTCCGCACGAAATTCCAACGGCGCCGGCGGACCTGCATCGCGAGAAAGAACAGTGCGAGCGAACCGGTAATAGCGCGCAGCGCGGGGCCGGCGAGGTTCCCAGGATTGAGTTGAATCTTAACCGGCGCGGCGAGGCTGGCGGCAGTGGTAGTGACGGTCAGCATGGAGGTGCCGCTACCAGTCACGGTGGCAGGCAAGAAGACGCACGCGCTTTTTGAAGGCAAGCCGGAGCAGGCGAAAGTGGTGGCGGCGCTGAAGCCGTTGGAGCCGGCGACGGTGAGCATCGCAGTTCCGGATTGGCCGGGAGTGCTGACGGTAACAGTTGCCGGAGAGGCGGAAACCGCGAAATCCGGTTGAGCGGTTACGTTGACGGTGATGGCGGGTGAAGTGGCGGCATTGAAATTCGAGTCGCCGGTGTATTGCGCGGTGATGCTATTCATTCCGGCAGGGAGACCGCTCGTAATTATAAGCGCGGTCGCGTAATCAAATCCGTTCTGAACTGATCCACCCGCCGGCATGCTGGCGAGCATGGTGCTTCCCGAAAAGAAGGTAATGTTTCCGGTGGGAAAGCCAACTTGGGAGTTGGTGGCGATAGTCACAGTCAAAGTGACCGGCGCGCCGGGGGCGACGGTCGACAGGTTTGATTGCACGGTCGCCGAAGGCGAAGCTTTGGTGATGGTGTAGGTGATGGGCGATGGCGTGGTGCTCGCTAGAAAACTCGGGTCGCTGAGATAGCTAGCGGTAAGGGAATACGTTCCAACTTGATCGTAAGGACCGCTGGTGATCGATGCTTTTCCATTGGCGTCAAGCCCTATCCCCACGGTGAAAGGAATGCCGTTGTTGTTGAAAGTCACGCCACCAATGGGAACTCCGAATCCCGACTTGCCAGCGACTGAGGCGGTTAGGCTGATTGCGGTTCCGAAAGCTCCGCCGGAATAAGGGATTCCCGAGCTACTCACGGCGACGAGTGTGGTGATGCTCGGTTCCGGAGAAACAGTGAGGGCGACCGGAGTGGAATCGCTGGCGCCGAGCACGCCATTGCCGGGGTAATGCGCCGTCAGAGTGGTGCTTCCGCCGGGAATCGTATTGGTTGTTCCCGACGCGGTGCCGGTGGAGCTCAGTACAACGTCAGTGACCGCGGCGCCGCTGCTGTCCAGCAACGCGGTTAGTTCGTTGTTGAAGGAAGGTGTGCCGGTTTTGGGCGCGACGGTGATGTTGAAAGTGGCGCTGGCGCCGTGAGTGAAGCTGGTGGGATTTACGGTGAGCGTGGTGACGCTGGGATTGAAGGTTGCGGTGCTCCACTGATTGACCAGGTTGGCGATGTTTACCGAGCCGAGGCCGGAGGCGAGGTCGTAGCCGACGGTGGCGTTGTAGTCGCCGGCCGGGACGCCGGGAACGACGTTGTTGCCGACGGTGGTGTCGTAAAAAATACAATTCGTGGCTGGCACCGGAGCGGCTTGCGAGCCGTTGCAACTGGCCAGAGTTTCCTTGGAGGCCAATTTGTAGAAAACGTAGTCGGCCTGGCCCACGCGCGCGCCGACTTTCTGGCGGACCAGGGCCATGATGCCGCCGAAAGCTTGCACGCTGGCGGAGGTGCCGGATACGCCAAAGAACTCGCCGTTACTGCAGCTGTTCTCGATGCAGATGAGATACGGATCGTGGCCGGCGGCGGTGAGCGAGACGTCCGGAAGAGTTCGTTTGGAGGGCGGCGCAGGAATTCCGGCGACGCCCGTCTGCCAAGCAGGTTGCGCGAAGAGAGTGCTGACGCCGCCACTGCCGGCGACGAGGTTGGCGTTGGAAGAGCCGCAGGCGGTGACGCTGCAGCTTTGGTTCCAGATATTTTCGGGGATGAAAGATTTGGCCGAGATGAAACCGTTGGCGTTGGTCGCGTTCCAGTAGGTCGCAGCGGCAGCGCCCTCATTGAACATGGTGCCGCCGACGCCGATGGTGTAGGGCGAGGAAGCTAGCAGGTTCACCGAAACGCCCTGCGTGGCCATGGGCGAGGAGGGATCGTCGCAGCCGGCCGAACCATTGTCCCCGGTGGAAACCAGATAGGTGATGCCTTGCGCCGCAGCCTGCTGGGCCAGCAACGAAACGCTGTTGGCTTCGCCGCTGGTCACGCCCTCTTCGCAACCGCCGAAACTTTCGGTCATCACGTCGCCGAGGTTGTTATCGATGATGTGCCGCTCGGAAAGGTCCACGCCATCGGCAGTATTGGTGCTGGCGGAGACCACGAAGTTCACCTGGGCTTGCTGGGCCAGCGCGCTGGAATAGCTGGCGTCGAGAATGGCTTCGACTTCTTCATTGCCGCCAAGATCGCCGGGATCCGTGCCATTCACGATGATGTTGATGTTCGGGCCGGTGAGGGCGAACATCCCCTTAAAATCGTCGAGGTCGCTGATATTGATGTTGGAGCGAGCCACCACCGCGATCGTCGAACCGCCGCCGGTGACGATGGGCGAAGCGGTATACAAAGGCGTCGCGTTATAGATGATCGCCAGATCGCCGGGGCCGACGGCGTGAATGGCTTCGCCGCCGCTGACGCCGGAGAATTGCGGCGCCTTGCCGGGTTGGCGTTCGAAAGGAAATTTTTCGGTGGAGAGAATGTGCTGCGGCGATTTTAGAAAATTGTGCAGGGTGGCAATGCCGGCGACCACTGGAGCGAGCGCGGTGGGGATTTGCGGGTCGCTTGAATTGGCCCAGTGGCTTTCCATGGCAACGCCGCTCGCGGTTCCAGCAGCGGATGGCACGGCGTAACGGTGGATCGTGGTGTGAAACGCTTGCTGCACTTCTCCGGCGGTTCCTGAAAATTCGATTTCCATGCGCCCGTTGGCGACGTGGTTGATTTGAAAGCCCTGAGATTCGAGCCAGGCGGTGATGGTCGCGATGTCCTGCGGCGCCGCGCCGAATTTCTCGCCGAAGTCCGTGGGAGTGAGCCACTTGTGGTAGTTCGGGGAGGATTGATCCTGCTGGTCGTCGAGCAGCGCGGCGAGCGCGGTTTCCTGCGCGGCGCTGCGGCGCAGAACAAGAGTCATACGGTTCATGGGCAGGCTAGCGGGCGCGGCGCCGCGATCGAATTCCGCGCGAGCCAGGGAATGCACGTTACCTCTTAGCGTGGTCAAGTTAGCGGCGTCGATGGCTTGGGTGATGCGGACCTCGGGCGCTTGGGCCCATGCCGCGGCGGAGCCGATGAAAAGAAAGGCGAAGAGGATGAATGCACGAACAATTGCCGACGGCTGGATTTTCATAGGGCCCGCCACCTTGGTTGCATTCCGGTTCTGGAGAGGAAGCGCGGGTGAGAATAGACCCACGTTAGAAATCAGTCAAGTTGTACAACAGGCAGATGCGCGTGGCCTGCGGCTGGAATCGGGCCGGCGGATCAATGCGTGCCGCGGATGCGTGCGGCTAGTGCGCGGGCTTTTTGGCGCGCAATGTCGATGAATTTATCGTCGCCGGCCACTTGGTCGAGCGCCGGGAGCAGGCGTTCGGGTTCTGGCAGAAGCTTGTGCTGGTAGTCGGCGTCGATGGTTTGGAGAACGTCGTTCACGCCGAGGCGGTCGTAACGCATGGTGCGCGTCAGGTCGGAGAGGTCGGTGCTCTGGCGGGCCAGGCCTTCGAAGATATTCACGAGTTGGGCGGCTGAGTCGTCGAGGGTGTAGTTGAATTTGGTTTCGTGCGTTTCGGCGCCGGCAGCGTAGGTGAAAGTTTTTTCGCCGAGGTTGGCGAGGCGGCGGTGGACTTCGAGGTCGACCCCCTGAAAATTGTGGAGCTTGGCGGCCAGCGAGAAAATTCTCTGGGCCAGCGGCTGGCCGATTTCAAAAGGCTGCGGCGTGGGGTCTTCATCGAGCTGGCGAAGATCGGCGGTGCCTACGCCTTGCGGGTTCAGCTTGATTTCGACGAACTCGGGGAAGCTGGTTTTGAAAATTTTGCGGTAGGTGATGGTCGCGCTGGCGGCGGCTTGCGCCGAAGACGCGCTTCCTCGCATGGCTCTGCGCCACGCTACAGGCGATGGAAAAGTGGCAACGCAAAATGCGGCGAGCGCGGCGACGAGAACTGCGAATCGCGGCAGAACTCGCGAACGAGAATACGCTGAAGATGGCACAGCTAAGAGATGCGCGCGCTGCGCGGGCGGTTGCGAAGGCCGGGAGCGATTAGCCGGGGATTTACGCGTCCCACGTTGGAAGCTGGAATCGCCAGCGCGGCATCCAGCCGCGCCAGGGCCCGCGAAGCGTGCGCGTGGCACAGGGCGATGGCCAGAGCGTCCGCGGCGTCTTCGGGTTCAGGATATTCGCTGAGGCCCAGAGTGGCGCGGACCATTTGCTGCATTTGCTGCTTGGAAGCGGCGCCATAGCCCGCGATGCTGGCTTTGACTTCGCGCGGCGAATAGCTGTGCGCGGGGATGGAAGCTTGAGCCGCGGCCAGCAGCACCACCCCGCGAACTTCGGCCAGCCGCAAAGTGGTGCCGACGTTGAGCGCGGTGAAAACGGATTCGACCGCGACCGCGTCGGGAGAAAATTCCTCGACCAGCGCGACGATCAGCTCGTGAATTTCGCGCAGCCGCACGCCAAATTCGAGGCGGGTGCGCATTTTCAATGCGCCGTAGCGCAGCATGCGCGGCTTGGTGCCGTTAAACTCCACCACCCCGTAGCCGGTGGCTCCGGCGGAAGACGGGTCCACGCCCAAAACGCAGAAGCGCTCGGCTGATAATGGCGGCTTGATGGCCGGAGGCGAAGACATAGCGATGGCAAAGAGTGTAGTGCGCCAAGCAGCGCGAGAGTAGTGTTTTTTACGCGTGCGCGACGAGGAGGGAACTAGCCGAGTAGAGAAACGCGGACTCCCGCGCATCGCGAAGCGAACAATGAAACTCGGGCGCTTGCCGCCCAGATTCCCGACGCGCTGGCCGTACTCGCGTGACGGGTTCGGTTTAGAGTTTCAGGAGCACCTGCCGTGTGGAATCCATGTCGAATTCTTTCGTCCGGCGCAATCGGCTTGGGTGACCCCGTCTTCGCAAACCCGCCGGCCGTCGGTATCGGTCCAGCGGCAAGCGCCGGTTACTTCGGCAAACGAAACCTCCGCAATTCCTTGAACGGCTTTCGCGGTCGAAAAGGCGGCCGGAAATTTTTTACCCGACCGTTTTGCTACCTTCTTGGGCGTACGCTTCTTCCGGGTCGTTACGGGCTTCTTGGATTTCGCTATCGTCTGCTTGGTGCGCGTTTTTTTCTTTGGCACTTTCGTTTTTCGAGCCATGGAAACCTCCTATTGTTCCCTTCAATTACACGAGTCTTTACCGTGCTGAACACTCAGTGAGACGGAGGTCGAAAGATAGTTTTTGCGTTTGTTGGCTGGAGAATTGCCAAGGTAATCGTCTTCCTGTTTGAGGCCAATGCAGACCCATGGTTTGAGTTTGAATGAAGGGTTAAGGCTCCCGAGTGCCTGCAGTGCATGTTCGTCATTGAACATGGGATTGATCCAAGCCTTGGCGTCAATACTGAACTTGCCCTTCTTGTAGCGCGCGTCACCCTGCAGGCGCGCTCCGGCGAGGTTGAGCGTAGAGGAAGTAGCGTAGAGACGTTCGTTGAAGTAACGGAGGTCGCCGGCCCAAGAATACGAGAAGGATTTACTGTTATTGCTGAAAGTCCGGGAATGGTAGCCCGCGCCAAAGCTTTTCTGCAGGGCCATGCCCAGAGAAGTGTTGAAAAAAGTGTCCGCAACGCCGTATACCAGCGGACCCTCAGGCCCCCGCAGAAAATACTGTTGAGTGAAGCTGGCGTCGAAGGTGTCAGTGACGATGGACGGTTTACCGGCGTTCCAGCTGCGGGCGTGCGAACCGCCAACGTCAAAGACGGAGTGGTTCCTTTTGGTGTTCTCGCAAACGTCGATAGTCATCCCGCCGCCGAGCTGTTGTTGGCTCTGCGTGCCATTGATCATGGATGGCGACCCGTTTAGATCGACGATCCAGGCGGTTTTCTGACGGGTGAAGGGAGTTTCGGGATAGGGGCCGAGGCAAGTGGTGAGATCGTGAGGTGTGGGTGGCTCCTCCCCGAATTGGGCGTCGGTAATAGCACTAATGAGGACGGGAGGCTGGCCATCCAGAATTATGGCTGGCGTCTCGCCCTGTTTGTGGATTTCCGCACTCGAGAACTTGGAATAGACGGTGCCGTCAGCCGTCTTCGGAGAGTAGAGAGCGACCGTACGATTGCTGCTGGTGATTTTGCTCACCGTCTCCCATTTGATGGTGACTTCTCCCATGGCCGCCGTCTTGAAGCGAACCAAGTCCGTGGTGACTTCCATCACAGTGCCGGTGAGGCGGTCTCCGTTGAGAAAAAGGACTTGGTCCGAGGCCGCCGACGGCTTGGACGTAGTCGTGGCACGCGCAATTTCAGGAGTCGAGAGAAGTGCTGCGAAGAAAAATGCTAGCAAAGTGCTGCGGCGAAAAGTGAGAGGGATTCGCATAGTAGCGAAAAATTACGCCCACTTAACTGCTGTGTCAAATCCAAGAAGAGTTATAGAAGGCGAGAAAAGGAAGCGGCGTTCCCTGAATCATAGGTTGGAGCACATCTTGACGACATGATAAACCACACGTAGAATCTGCTGAATTTTCCTCTCGAGGCCCTCGAAAAGGAGTCGTGATCTCCATGGGTAGCGTTCCGGTAGGAATGGGCCCCAAAACCGCTGTGGAGCCAATTGTCGGGCGGGTGATCAGCGCCGACGAGTGGGCCAAGATCCCAAAAGAATTACGGTACTCGTTCCGAGCGGTCAAACCGAGCCTCGTACAGAAAATCGTTGGTGCGGTTTCTAGCGTGCTGGCCACGCGCTCATCGCAGGGCGGTGGGGGCGGAGGGTCGTACCGGTGCCCGCTGTGTGTGAGCACGGATCCGGACGTAACGATTCTGGTAATCAACGCTTGTTCGCTGGGGGCCGCGAAAGGAGTGTCCGTGGAGTGTGTGAACGGACATTACGCCTTCTATCCTTGCCCCCGAGCTTAACCAGCCAAGTGTGAGCCGGAGAATGCCAGTCCACCGAATAGGCGAAAGGAGCTAGCCCATGGCCAGTGGGAGCGGTCCGAACAACCAGCCGATCGTGGGCACGGCGATGTCGAACGACGACGTCGAGATGCTCAAAAGATTTCGCACCTCTTTCCTGCCGGACGTGAAAATCCAGGAACAAGATACGTATGCCAAGTGGCTGTTTGGACTGACGACGACCATCGCCGCGCTGGGGACCGGGTTTTCGCACGTAGCGTTTGCGAAGCTTTCGGGCTGGGGCGATTTTTTTTATGCGGCAGCAGTGCTAGCCGCGGGAGCCGGATTGGCTTTTGCGTTGTGGGCGCTTTCCGAAGAAGTACAGGATGCCAACTGGCATTCTTTCGATGCGATGACGGAGAAGCTATCCAATCTTGCGAACAAGAAAAAGAAAATCCTCTGGGGGGCGACGTTCTTTCTGTTTTTGTCATTTGTCGCGGCCGCGGCGGCGCCGCTGGCGACCACGGTCGAGCTGTGGCCGTCAAATCATTCGTCCGGGATCACCATCCAGATTTCAGGCCGCGCGTTGCAGGCAGGCATTTCGCTACGCGGACTGAGGCCGGGTGCCAAGGCGAAGGCGGAGGTGGACAAAGAGGTGGCGGGCCAGTCGGAGTTGCTGGCGGCGTTTGATCAAGTTGTCGACATTACTGGCGTCATCAATGCGAAACTCCCGGAAATCAAGCTGACGCCGGAGGCGCAGAGTCTGAAGCTCACCCTCAGTTATGAGCGTGGCGGATTGCTAATGCGCGAAGAGGAGCACTTTTCGGTCCCCGCGGAGCCCTGCCCGGAGAAGAAGGAGTTGGTTTCAGGCTGCAAGAATCCCTGCAAGGTAACCCAGACCAAGAAAGGGCCCACGCCCCCGAAGCCTTCACTGCCGGGCTGCCCGACGAGATGACATCAGACGTGATAGACGCGGGCGAGGACTTGGCGATGGCAAAGAGGCAAAGGGTCTAGTGGGCTACACACCTCGCGAGCAGCGAATTTTGCGGGGAAGTTCGCGGGACGGCAACGCCGGGCCGGCAGGAGTGGCGGGCCTCGTTATTTTCCGGCGAGTTTGAATGCGGTCGCATGCTTCGGCTGGTACAGGCCAATTTCTCCGCCCCCCGGCAGGCGAAGTTTGGTGACCGAACCCCAGCGCTCCTCATGAACTGCGCCGCACTGGACGCTTTTCTTGGACAAGGTTGCCATTTCGGCTTTCAGGTCATCGCACAGAAAATATAGCTCGTGCGGGCCGTTCTCGCCGCCGGGATGGAAGGCGGCTTCGGCGGGCGGGAGCGCGAAGATGAGCCAACCGTGGCCGGCATCGACGGAGTGGAATCCCAAAACATCGCGAAAAAACGCGCGGTCGGCCTCGGCGTTTTTGCTGTAAACGACGACGTGAGCGCCAGAAATCATTGCGCCCTCCTGCGGATGGGATTTTTGCCCGGGGAAAGTCGAGAGCGAGCGAGGAACGCCCGCTCTCGGATTGGATTCGATCCAGCTCGCGCGAGCTAGTTGGCGACAGCTTGCATTTCTTTTTCGTCGATGTCGAAGTTGGCGTAGACGTGCTGCACGTCGTCGTGATCTTCGAGCGTTTCCATCATGCGGACCATCTGCTGGGCCTGGGCGCCGGCCAGCTTGACGTAATTCTGGGGCACGAAGGCCACTTCTGCGCTGGCCGGAGTGATGCCGGCGGCGATCAGGGCTTCGCGAACTTTTTCGAAAGCTTCGGGAGGAGTGGTGACTTCCCAGGCTGAACCATCGTCGCGCATATCTTCGGCTCCGGCGTCGAGCACGATGCCGAGCATCTTGTCTTCGTCGGCCGCTTCCTTGGACACGATGATGTCGCCCTTGCGGTGGAACATCCAGCCGACCGCGCCGTTTTCCGCCATGTTGCCGCCATTCTTGCTGAACATGTGGCGGACTTCGCTGACGATGCGATTGCGATTGTTGGTGACGACTTGCACCAGGACGCCGACGCCGCCGGGGCCGTAGCCTTCGAAGGTAACTTCGTCGAGCGTTTCGCCTTCGAGAGTGCCGGTGCCGCGCTGGATGGCGCGATCGATGTTGTCGTTCGGCATATTCTCGCCCTTAGCGGTGAGGATGGCGGTGCGCAGGCGCGGGTTGGTGACCGGGTCGGCGCCTCCGGTGCGGGCGGCGATGGTTAACTCCCGGATAATTTTCGTGAAAATTTTGCCGCGTTTTGCGTCGGTGGCGGCTTTCTTATGCTTGATTGTTGCCCATTTCGAGTGTCCGGACATGGATAGACCTTCTCAGGAAAGATTGGCAGGAGCAGCAGGCGCTCTTGCGGCAGTAGTCTAGCAGCCGCCCCAAAAGGAGGCAAGCGAAGGCCAATTCGAGCTTGCCCTGATTCGCGCAAGACCCACCTGGGTGTTGTAAGAATCGCTGTGGAGCATCGTCTTCTCCAAGGTAGACTTTCACGCAATGTTCACCTCTCGAATAGGGTACTGGAAGATCAAGACATTTCATTACTTAAAGACTAAGCCTTTTGCCGCGGGCCTCTGGCTTTGCGTAATCGTAGCGTCAATGGTGACAATTTTCGTTTTTCGCGTTCGAATTGGGTTGGAACTGAAGGGTCTTTACTATTCGCCGTCTACAGTATGGCTCAAATTTTTTGCTTATGGAGCTGTTCCCATCATCTTCGCAGCGTTCGGTGATCACTATGCCGCCGAAGCGATGAAAGGACAGAGTCGAAAGCGCGTCGTTCGACTGTTTTTTTGGACGGGTGGAATTCTAGCCGCTTGGATGGCACTGCACGTCGAGGCAAAAACCGAGAATGAACACACGCATGAGGTCACGGACCTGACCGAAAAAATCAATGCGGTGCAGAGACAGAACACGGACATTCTCAGCCGTTTAGTCCGTGCACCGGCGGATCCTACAACAGCGGAAGCTCAACGTCATGAAGCGATTCTAACGTTACTGAGACACGAGTGGATTTTGTCGCACAAAAGCGTAAGTCCTGGGCTTTTGGCCGGTACCGAACAACCCCCATCCGATTGGGTTAATCAGCGCCTAAAAGAGCTTGGGGAGGATTGGAGCCTCGAGGACAAAAGTAAGCCAGCCGACCATTCAGAACGCCTCGGGGATGATCTTGAGAATCTGACCCTCGAAGCCCTCAATACAGAAACGCTGTCGACGATCAGGGAGATCCGTCACTCCTCTACAGTCTGGGATCAAAGGATCATCAGGATCCGCGCCGCTGTTGCCGATGGTATTCGGTTTTACGGCCGGGATCCTGTTACTCACTACCCGGTCGCGATGGACCTCGATAAAGCAAAAGCTGAGAGAGAAAAGGGTGAGCAGCAAATAGCGGCCATTGGAGTCGACGCCAGAAAAAACACAAGGAGTTCGATGGTACGACTGTGCGCTCTACGAACGGAAATTACAACGCATCGGCTCCAGTCTTGGGAATATGGGAACCCTTATCAGGACGGGCATGTTCGCGAGCTATGTTCAAAAATAAAGTCAATAGACTACGGATCGGATGACATGAGTGTCCTTGCGATTAATGTGGCCGAGCTTCAGAAGCAGCTGGACTTGATACTCCAATCCTATTGATCCGCAGAGTTGCGATGCGGCTGCGAAGCCTTCGCAATCAGTCGGGGCTTACGATCATCGCTATTCTGCGCCTATGGCTCTGGAGGGGTCACACTCCTCCTTGCTAGGCTTCGTTGCTGATGTTTTTCCGGCGCGCATGCTTTCCGTCTTGAAGGGCGCGTTTTTTTGCCTCTCGGCCTTGAACTCGCCGCCACGCTCTTGGTGACGTGCAGACCTTGGCTCTCGCCGTTTATGTATGGAGTGTGCTCCGATCATCCTGCCAGATTCGCTAGTGCCTCTTGTTAACCGTTTGCATTCCGCGCCACGCCATCCACCCGCCCCAAAGCGGGCTAGCGAAGGGCCCGGCTTCCTGGCGTTATAACCCTCACTCTCTTTGTAAGGTTTTCTGCCCGCCTGAGACTACCTAGAAAGACAGATTCAGGCCGGTGTCTGGGCCTGGGGCTAGTTCAGGAGGGAAAAATGACATTCGCCGATCCGGGGAAAGCCGCTGCAAATGTAGCAGTGTTGTCGACCGAGACTTTTCGGCCAGGTGCCCGTCCTCCATTCCGGTTGAAATCAATTGTTGCGGGCCCCAATGGTGTGAGGGCTGGTTGGCGAGTGGTGATGTTTCTGGTTATGACGGCCTTTCTGTTCGGAACTTTCGTGTTGATACGCGCGGGCGGGCCGGGGGGCTTTCGCGAGCAGTACAAGAACCAAGGTCACGTGACCATCACGCCGCTAGTCATGGGCGGGTCAGAGGCGATTACTTTGTTGTTTCTGTGCGCCGCGGCGTTGGTCATGGGGAAATTCGAGCATCGCAAGTTCGGCGAATATGGCCTGCCGGTGCGGTTGGTGCTGGGAAAAGATTTCTGGGCGGGCGGATTGATCGGTTTCTTGGCGATCAGTGGGACGCTGCTGGTGATTTTCTTGCTGGGCGGATACCGGATCAGTGGGCTGGCCCTTCATGGGACCGCAATTCTGTCTTCGATTTTCGGTTGGGGCATGGCATTTCTGCTGGCTGGATTGGTTGAGGAGTTTTTGTTCCGCGGCTACATCCAGTACACACTCACGTCCGGAATGGGGTTTTGGCCGGCGGCATTCCTGATGTCGGCGTTATTTGGCCTGGGACATTTTTTTAATTCGCATGAGAACGCGGTGGGATCACTCGCGGTCGTATTGTTCGGGTTGCTCTTGTGTTTGTTCTTGCGGCGCACCGGAAATCTGTGGTGCGCGGTGGGCTTTCACCTCGGCTACGACTGGGGCCAGATGTTCTACGGCGTTCCGGACAGCGGCATTCCGCCGTATCAGAATATGTTGAATTCGACTCTCAGCGGGCCGACGTGGCTGACTGGCGGGTCCGTAGGTCCGGAGGCGAGCGTGTTGACTCCGATTGCGCTGCTAGTGGTGGCTTTGATTTTCAGCCACTATTACCGACAGGTGCGGTATCCGGAGCAGAATTTGCAGGCGGCGCGGTGACGGTTTCGTGATCGGCTTGCTGCACCGAAAATCTTGAAAGGGTCTTTCCCGCGCGACTTCACGCGATGCGCATCCAGCCAAAATCGATTCGCCGCCCAGGCCAACACGGTGAGTGAGCGCCGCCGTGAACTTGAAGCGCAGTTCGATCGAATTCTGGGCGAACATCGCGCCGCTATCTCCCGGCTAGCGTTCAGCTATGAAAGTCTCGCCGGCGTTCGAGAAGAGCTGGTGCAGGAAATCGCGCTGGCCATCTGGCAGGCGCTGCCGCATTTTCGAGGTGAGTGCTCGGAGCGGACGTTCGTTTATCGCATCGCACACAACCGCGGGCTAAGCCACGCGTGGAAAAGGCGGCCGGCGCATCGGGCGCTGGATGACGTCGAAGAGGCCGACCAGCCGATCGATCCGCGTCCGCACCCGGAAGAGCAGGTGGCGAGCGCGGACCAGAAGGCGCGGCTGATGTTGGCGATTCGATCGTTGCCAGTGGCTCAGCGGCAAATGATCGTGCTGATGCTGGAAGGTTTGTCGCACGCGCAAATGGCTGAAGTGCTGGGCATCACCGAAAACAACGTGGCGGTGCGGCTGAATCGCGCACGGAACATGCTGAAGGATGCGCTGGGAGCGAGATCATGATCGAAGACCGCGAACTGAACGCCTGGCGCGAAGAGTGGGGCGCGGCCGCCGAGCCCAGCTCCGGCTTGCCGGGGGATTTTCAACGTAAGGTGCAGCAGCGGATTGCGCGGCAGGAAAGGCGGTTTGTGCTGGGGAATATCCTGACCGGCATCGTGTTTCTGGGGATGTTGATTTTCGCTTGGTATCTGACGCGGCAATCGAAGTGGGTGGGAACGGGTTGGGCCACCGCCGTCTGTGTTCTCGTTTTTGCGTCGGTCGGGACTCGAATCTGGATTTTGCGGCGAACGTGGCGGCCGGAGACGGAGTCGACGCGGGCGTTCGTCGAACTTTGGCGAACAAGAGTGGTGGCTCGAATCCGGCTGCTGCGCAGTGCGATTCGTTTGTCAATCGGCTGGCTGATTTTGTGCGCGACGCTGACGGCGGCAAACTGGAGGAGCATCGGGCAAGACGTGAAGGCTCATCCGCGGGACTGGCTGGCGCTGTTGGTGGTGTGTGTGCTGATGCAGCCGGTGTTGTGGTTTGGGGCAGCGTGGCTGCGGCGCCGCAAGCTGGCGGAATTACACGAAGTCGAAACGATTCTGGTTGAAATGAAAGACTGAAGTGAACGGGTCAGTTCGTTCGTGCGGGGGCCACTCGCATCGTCCGTTGCTTGTAGAAATTGGTGAACCGGAGGCGGATGAGCCAGTAGATCAGCAGAATTAACGGGGCGAGCGTGAGAGTTAAGTACAGGCCGGTGCTGAATATTGCTGGGGAGAGATGTGAGCCCAATCCGGCTGTCGTGAGCAGACGCAGCGGGCGATTGTTTGGACCCATAAAAAATGATCCAGCCGCGATGAACAGGCCAAAGCACATGCGCCAGGCGTGGCGCGCGATGCGTTGTGCGCCGGCCATTCCGCCGCTAAGCAGCATTTGCACATCGCCCGCGGCGGCCAACAGCATGATCGAGCCCATGAAGAAAAGCATTCCGACCGGAACGCCGTCGGGCGCTTCCGCTTTACCGCGCGCGATGGCGATGCCATTCGTCCAATTGATTCCACCGAGCGCCAGCGGAATCAGCAGCAAAAACCAATCCCACCGGCTGGTTTGCCGATTTCCGCGCCGGGCGGTGAGCCAGGCGGTGAGGATCAAGTAGAAGGTAAAAACTCCGCCGATAAAATTATTGGGTTGGTGCTTGAGGACTGCGAGGTAAGCCGCGAAGGTTCCCATCACCAGCATGGCGACTACGAATACACGGCCAGCCAGCGCGTGGCGGGGCGAGCCTTTGCGAAAAATGATTGCCGCGGTGCCGGCCAGCAAGCCGACGGTTCCGCCGAGAATATGAATCAGCAGTGTGGGTGAGTAAGGCATCAGCCCCTCTCGAGCGTATACGGGCAGGCCGGCGGAAAGGTTTCAGTCTGGGCTAGAGGGAGCTTAAGCCTCTGCACGTCGATTTCCGCGAAATTTATTTTATTTGTGGGATGAAACCTGGAACGCCGGTGGTGACCACGGCATTTAGGCGCTGGCGGGTTTGAATGCGATTGATTTCGTCGAGCGCATCTTGCGGCAGCGCGGAGATGTCGAAGCATTCTCGCGCGCGGGACTCGGACTTGGGCGTGGTAAGCACCGCCGTGCCGCGTTGCACGGCCCAGGCCAGCAGAACTTGCGCCGGAGTTTTTCCAACGCGCGAGGAGATTGCGCTGATTACCGGATCGCCGAGCAGGCCCGGCTTCATCCCGTGGCCCAGTGGAGCAAACGCCAGCAGCACGATGTTGTTCTGGTTGCAGTATTCGAGCAGCTCGGTCTCAGGAAGGTACGGATGCGATTCGACCTGGACCACGGCGGGTTTGATTCGCGCGGCTTCGTAGAGCGGTTTCAACTTGTCCAGAGTGATGTCGGAGAGGCCGATGGCGCCGCACCGGCCGCGGTCGACCAGAGATTCGAGAGCTTTCCAGGTGTCGAGCAGAGTGATTTCGCGGTCGTAGATCACGTTGCCGTCTTTGTCGCGCGGATCCGGATTGGCTCCGGGCTGAAACGCGAACGGTGTGTGGATGAGATAGAGGTCCAGAAATTTGATGCGCAGGCGGTCGAGGCTGGCTTCAAATGCGGGTTCGACGCGTTCGGGGCGGTGATTGGAATTCCACAGCTTGGTGGTGATGAAAATTTCTTCGCGCGCGATGTTTTGCGCCGCCATCCCTTCCTGCAAGGCCTGGCCGACTTCGCGTTCGTTGCCGTAGCGTTCGGCGCAATCGAAGTGGCGGAACCCGGCGGCGAGCGCGTCGCGGGTCGCAGTGATGGTGACGGCGGGGTCGGGGATCAGGGTGCCAAAACCCAGCGCGGGCATTTGGGCGGCGCCATGGCTTAGCGGCATTCTTTTCAGCCGCAGATCAGCGGCGCGCGAAGCAGCGGGGATCAGCCGATTGAGATACCTCCAGCAGGTGGTCGGGGCGGGTAGTTTACAACGAAATAAGCAGGCAATCGCTACCGCCTGGTTGGCGGGTCGGAGAGAGCAGATTTCAGTGGATTTGGGTTAACCTTCGAGCAGATCGAACGTCAACAGATAGCAGGGCCAGCACGG
This sequence comes from uncultured Acidobacteriota bacterium, assembly GCA_963847695.1. Taxonomy (GTDB): domain Bacteria; phylum Acidobacteriota; class Terriglobia; order Acidiferrales; family UBA7541; genus Palsa-295. The sequence goes on from CAWKAX010000013.1 coordinate 131,646, forward strand.
GCGGTCCCCAGCGGGAGAGTCTTGATGCAAACAGTACTGCAAGACATTCGATACGCGCTGCGCACCCTGCGCAACGAGCCGGGATTTACGATCATCGCGATTTTGACGCTGGCGCTCGGCATCGGTGCGAACACGGCGATTTTTTCGCTGATCGATACCGTGCTGCTCAGCCCGCTGCCTTACAAACATGCCGAGCAGATGGTGAGCATTGCGGCTGGCGACCGGGCCAAGAGCACCACCGGGACGCCGGTTTCGTTCACCAAATTTCAGGCGCTGCAGCAGCAGACCAAAGCGCTGGAGGATGTGGCGGCGTTCTACCAGACCACCTCCAATCTGACCGGCAGCGGCGAGCCGCAGCAGATCAATATGAACCGGGTCAGCGCGGATTTTTTTCATCTGCTGGGGATCGCTCCGGCGATGGGCCGCGATTTCTTGGCGGCCGAAGACCAGATCGGCGGCGCAGACGTGGCGATTCTTTCTGATGGTTTCTGGCGCGCACATTTCAACGCCGACCCGCAGATTCTGGGCAAGACCGTGACGCTGGACGGCAAGACCACCGTGATTGTCGGCGTGCTGCCGCGCTCCTTCGAATTTCCTTTTCAGCAGCCGGAGCCGGACGTGTGGGTGCCGCGCGTTTTTGATCTTCTGGGTTTGCGCCCGGAACAGTTGCGCTCGGGCGCGGGATTTTTGTCAGTCGTCGCGCGTCTGAAGCCGGGTACGACGCTGGCGCAGGCGCAAGCTGAGGGCGACGCGATCAGTCAGGCTTACGCGCAGGCCTTTCCCGGCAATGCGGACGCCGCGAAACATTCGCTGGATTACACCTCGCTCAGCGACAGTCTGGTCGGTCCGGTGCGGGCGTCGTTGTTCGTGCTGCTTGGTGCGGTGGCGTTCGTGCTGTTGATTGCTTGCGCGAACGTGGCGAGTTTGCTGCTGACTCGGGCGACCTCGCGCGAAAAAGAAATGTCGGTCCGCCAGGCGCTGGGCGCGACGCGCGGACGACTGACCGGCCAGCTGCTGACCGAAGGCGTGGTGCTCGCTTTCATGGGCGGAGTGTTGGGCGTGGGCCTCGCGGCGCTGGCCATGCCGCTGCTGCGCACGGCGGCGGGCAATGCGGTGCCGCGGCTCGATCATGTTGAAGTGAATGGCTGGGTGCTGCTGTTTTCGCTGGGGCTGAGCGTCGCGACCGGCTTGGTGTTTGGACTGGTTCCGGCGCTGCAGACATCGGCGACCAATCTGGTTGGGGCGTTGAAAGAAGGCCGCGGCACAGCTTCGGGCCGCGGCGCCCGCGCGCGGCAGGTGATGGTGGTCGCGGAAGTCGCGGTGGCGCTGATGCTGGTGACCGGCGCGGGATTGCTGATCAAGAGTTTCGCCAGTCTGCTGCGGGTGAATCCCGGTTTTGATGCGCACGGAGTGATGACGTTTCCGGTGAGCCTGCCGACGGCGAAGTACGGGACGTTGCCGCAACGCGCGGAATTTTTTCATCAGGCGCTCGAACGTATCAGCGCGGTGAATACCGTGGAATCCGTAGGCGTGGTGAGCTACATGCCGATGACCGGCGGCGCGCGTTACGTTTATTTTTGCCCGGAGGGGATGGTCTGCCAAGGCATCGGCCGGGATCCGCTGATTTCGATGAAGCAGGTCAGCCCCGGATATTTTTCGGCCATGCGCATTCCGTTGTTGCGCGGGCGGGTCTTTACCGACCAGGACGTCACCGGCGCGATGCCGGTAGTGATCATCAATCAGACCGTGGCCGACAAATATTTTGCCGGGCAGGATCCGATCGGAAGGACGGTGCAGAATTCGCGCGACCGCATCCCACTGCAAATCGTGGGCGTCGTTTCGGACGTAAAAATCAATTCGCTCAGCGCGCCGAAATTCGAAGAGATGTACCTTCCGTACACCCAGGCGCCGTGGATGGCGATGACTTTTGTAGTGCGTTCGGCTTCGGCTTCGCAGCCGTTGGTTTCAGCGGTGCGGGCGCAGATTCGCGCGATCGATCCGGATTTACCGGTGGATGGCGTGCAATCGTTGGACCATCTGGTTTCGGAATCGGTGGGGCAGCCGCGATTGTTGATGGCGCTGGTTACCGCCTTCGGGGGACTGGCGATTCTGCTGGCGGCGATTGGAATTTACGGGGTGGTGGCCTACTCGGTTTCGCAGCGGCTGCGCGAGATGGGAATCCGCATGGCGCTGGGCGCGGCGCCGCGTGATATTTTGCGGCTGGTGGTCGGCCAGGGTATGCGCCTCGCGCTGGCGGGTATCGCGATTGGATTTGTGGCGTCGCTGTGGCTCTCGAAATTCTTGGCGTCCGAGCTTTTTGCCACGGAGCCAAAAGATCCGCTGACATTTTCGCTAGTGGCGCTGGTGCTGGCGTGCGTGGCGCTGGCAGCGTGCTGGATTCCAGCGCGACGCGCGATGCACGTGGACCCGATGGTGGCTTTGCGCTACGAGTAACCCGCCCGAGCTCGAAGCCGACAAATTATTCGTAGCGCAGCGCGATCATCGGATCGACGCGACTGGCGCGGCGCGCCGGCAGATACGTTGCAAGAAACATCACCAGGCTGAGCACCGCGGCGACGACGATAATCGCGGCGGGGTCCCACGGTTTTACTCCAAAGAGCAAGCTAGCCATCAAACGCGAAAGCCCGAGCGCGGCGCCGACCCCGATCACCACGCCAATAGCCGCGAGTAGCATGCCGTGCAGCACAACCATTTTGCGCACTTGCCCGGGACTCGCGCCGAGCGCGAGGCGCAGACCGATCTCCGGCGTGCGTTGCTGCACGGAATACGCCATCAATCCGTAGACGCCGATGGCGGCTAGTGCGAGCGCGACGCCGGCGAAGATGGTGAGCAACGTCATATAAAAATCGTTGCTGGCGGTCGCGGTGCGAACCACCTGCTCCATCAAACGCAGGTGCGCGGCCGGCAATCCGCCGCTGGCCGCGCGAAGCTCGCGCTGGACATCGGCACTGAGCGAAAACGGCGGAACTTTGGTGCGCACGATCCACTGCTTGGCGACGATGTGATTGTTCAACGCCGACATCCCATCGGTGACCTGGCTGACCGGAACGAACATAAACGGGAAAGGTTCCTGATCGATGGCGAATATGCGGGAATCGCCGACTACGCCGACGACTTCGCGCGGGCCTTCTTCGAATTCGGGGCCGACGCCTTTGCCGATGACGATCTGCGAGCCGACCGCGCCGCCATTGGGCCAGAATTTTTTCTCCATGGCGCGGTTGATGATCGCGACCGGTGCGGCGCCATTGGAATCGCGATCTTCGAAGGCCCGGCCCTCGGCCACCGGAATTCGGTACACCTTGAAATAATCCACCGAAACATCCATCCATCCGCCGCTGCCGGTGTAGGGCCCTTCTTTGGGCGGCTGTCCGACGATATTGAAGGGCAAATCGAAGCCGCCCTCGAGCGGGAGGCAGCAGGTAAGCGCGGCGGAGTCGACGCCGGGCAGAGCTTCAAGGCGGCGGCGCCCGTCACGTTCCAAAATTTCTACGTTCGCGGTTTTTTCGAAACGCTTGCCGCTGAGCGACATATCCATGGTGAGAACGTTTTTCGCATTGAAGCCGGGATCGACGCCGCGGAGCGCGGCGAACGTGCGGATCAGCAACGCAGCGCCGACCAGCAGAACCAAGGCGAGAGCCATCTCGGTGACGACCAGGATGGAACGCATTTTATTGTGGCGCACGCCGCTGCCGGTGCGGGCGCCACTCTCGCGCAGGGTCACGCTCAAATCTGAACGGGAGGACTGCAGCGCCGGAACCAGGCCAAATAAAATTCCAGTGACCACGGCGGCCACCAGCGTGAACAGCAGCACGCGCCAATCGAGAGTTACCGGCGCGCCATTTTCACCGATGCGCGGGATGTCTCCCGGACTGATCGCCAGCAGCCAGCGCACGCCGAGAAAACCCAGCAGCAGGCCCAGCGCGCCTCCGGCAAGCGAGAGCATCACGCTTTCGGTGAGCAGTTGCCCGATCAGGCGAGCGCGTCCGGCGCCCAGCGCGGAGCGTATGGCGATTTCGCGTTTGCGGATATTGGCGCGGGCCAGCAGCAGATTGGCGACGTTGGCGCAGGCGATAAGCAGTACGAAGCCGACGGCGCCGAACAGCAGCAGCAAACCGCGCCGCGAATCTCCGATCACTGCGTCGCGCAAAGGCTGCGCGTTGAAACCACCCTTGGGGCCGAACGAGGCGTCGCCGGGATAACGCCGGCGAAATTCGACCAGGGCATTATCCAGCGCGGCGTTGGCCTGGGCGATGGTGACGCCGTCCCGCAAGCGCGCGGCGCCGAGCAAGTAGTGGCCAAAATTCGCGCTATTGGGATCGGGCTGCAGCGGCAGCCAGATGTCGCTCGGTGGATCGCTCTGAAAATTTGGGCCTAGCACGCCAATAATGGTAAAGGGTTCGCCACTCAGTTCGAGCGTGCGTTCGAGAATATGGGGATCGCTGCCGAAGCGGCTGCGCCACAGACCATTACTGATCAGCGCGACAGACGGGCCGCCGGGGCGATCTTCTTCCGCGGTGAAAAAACGGCCCATCGCCAAAGGCGGTACGAACACCTGGAAGTAACCGGAGGAAACGTGAATGCCTTTGAGTTGCTCCGGACGGTCGACGCCGGTGAGGTTCACGCCCGGGCCAGAACTATTGAAGAGCGCCGAGGCAGCAAAGGCCTGGGTCTGGGCGCTCATCACCAGAAAGTTGGGAATGGAAAGTGCGCCGTCGGTTCCTTGCTCGCTTTTTAGTTGGAGCTGCACCAGGCGGTCGGGCGCGGGATAGGCGAGCGGTTGCAGCAGGACGGCGTTCACTACGGAGAAGATGGCGGTGTTGGCGCCGATGCCCAGGGCCAAGGTCAGAATCGCCACGGTGGTAAAGCCGGGGCTTTTGGCCAGCGAGCGTAATGCAAATTTGATGTTCTGAAGCAGGGTTTCCATAGGCACCACCCCTTACCGCGTCATTTGCTCAGTTGGACTCAGCAAACCCCAAAATGGCTGCATCGGTCACGGTTTTTTTTCCGATTGGCGACGTCGATTGATACTCGGCGTGTCCGAGTCTCTTGTCCGTGATATACCTTCTGCTTAAATGTCGAATGCAATAGTGACTGAGAGCTTAAGCAAGAATTTTGGCGACGTAACTGCCTTGAATGGGCTGAACATAGCCATTCCCGAAGGTTCGGTCTTCGGGCTGGTGGGGCCGAACGGCGCGGGAAAAACCACCGCCATCAAGATCATTATGAATATCCTGCATGCGACCCGCGGCCGCGCGCAGGTTTTGGATTGGGATAGCCGTGACTTGACTGGAAGCGCCTACTGTTCGATCGGATACGTTTCCGAAAATCAAAAACTCCCAGAGTGGATGCGCGTCTCGGATTTCCTGGGCTACGTCCGTAATTTTTATCCCGCGTGGGACCGGGACTTTGAGAACGAGTTGGTGAAGAAATTTGACCTGCCCGCGAAACGCAAGCTGAAAAAGTTGTCGCGCGGGATGCGCATGAAGGTAGCTCTGGCAAGCTCTTTGGCCTATCGCCCCGCGCTGATTGTTATGGATGAGCCTTTCAGCGGACTCGATCCATTGGCGCGCGACGAATTGATCGAATGCATATCGCATACTGCCGGCAAAGCTACGCTGCTAGTCTCGTCGCACGACCTTGCCGAGATTGAGGCTTTCGCCACGCATATCGGGTATCTCGAAGCGGGACAGCTTAGTTTCTCGGAAGAATTGAAATCACTCGCTGCGCGCTTTCGTCAGATTGAACTGACGGTCGACTCTGCTGTGCTCCCAGACTCGCTCCCGAAGAGCTGGCTACAGATTCAAGTTTCTAATTCGACAGTGCGATTCATCGAAAGCCGCTATGACGCGGAAAGGACACCGGCCGATATTCTCCAGATATTTGGCGCCATGATAAACGCAACTTACGCGCCAATGTCCTTGCGATCCATTTTTCTGGCAATTGCGAAAGACAACAGGGCAGCGAGCGCATGAGCCAAGTCCTCCACATTTTTCGTAAGGACGTCCATAAACACTGGCTCGAGATTATCGTCTCTTTATCGCTGCTGCTCTGGTTTGGCTGGAAGACGCCGATTCTCTGGGACCAAGAGCATCATTTTGGAGACTTGGAAGTTTCGCGTCGTCTCTTTTTTATTCTCGGAGTGTCTCTCTGTCTCTCCTGGTGGTTTCTCATCGCTCGAGTAATTCAGGACGAGTCATTGGTTGGAGATCGCCAGTTTTGGCTCACTCGTCCGTATCAACGGCGCTGGCTGTTGGCCGCGAAAGCGCTTTTTGTAATCGCCGTTATAAATGTTCCGGTACTTATTTTTGACGTCGTGCTTTTGGGGCGTTCTGGCTTTTCGCCGTGGCATTTTTTGCCGGGACTTCTGCAGGCACAGTTCATGCTCACCGCAGTCTTGATCCTCCCAGTTGTCACAATCAGCGTCATCACCAAATCGATTGCCCAGTTTCTACTCGTTCTCTTCGCGTTAATTGTCTACGTCAGTGGTTTGACCTGGGTGCTTGATCAGATTCCAAGCTCTGACGCTGGCAGCGAGGGTCCGGGCCTAGTGGCTCTTACCGTTGCAGGCTCTGCCTGCGTGGCTTTGATCGTTCTGCAATATTTCAGGAGAGACACTTCGGTCGCTCGCTGGGCCTTTCTTGGCAGTGGGGTTCTGATCGCGGTAGGCCTCATCGCGGCGCCTTACAGCTTATTAATTGAACGTACTTATCCCGATGCTCCGGTAGGATCGTTGATTTCCGCCGGGATACACATTGAGAGAAATGACAAAACTGAGACTGCCAAAACTCCGGTTGGGGGCAAGACGCTAAACCTGTACATACCGATCGATACGAGCGGGCTGCCGCAGGGCGCACTTGCCGTGATCGATGCCGTTCGTCTGACGATTGTTGGCTCAGGTGACTACGCCTGGAACTCGGGTTGGATTAGTACAAATCACATCTTGTGGCCAGCAGCTGTTCGATTGCGTCAAGAATTCGAAGTTAGCAGTGAGTTTTACTCTTCGGTCGCGGCGAACCCCGTCGATATGCGAATTGACTTAGCGGTGAGTGAATACCGCGAAGTTACGACATCCAAGCTAATTACGATCACGGCTGGTACGTTCAAAGTGACCGATTCTTTGGCCTGCACCATTGAAGAAGCGAGCTACTCAGATGTCGGTGTGCTGCAGTGCAAAGACGCACTCAACGAACCGGCGTTCGCGGCCCACCTCGATCCCATGAGCACTACTTGCACCGGTGCGGACTCCGCGTGGCCGTCGATGCAACGACAACGGAGTTATGGGAACCCGGTCACCCAGTTCGGTGGCGGCGTTGGCTTGCTTCCGATCCAACCGTTTGGGATTAGTTTCGGAGATGCCAGCAGTCCGGATGGCAAGAAGAGCGCCTCGATCCTTTGCCCGGGAACAAAATTCAGAGTAGCCACGCCGGAGCCCTTTCGCCGATACAGGATCGAAACGAAAATACAGGCGGTACACCTCGCAAATTATCGTCCTGCGGACCTCTAGGCGAGTTTGCGGTATCCAGGTCGAAAGTTCGCACGTCCTGAACGCCCGCTGGTGTGCGGTGGAACCGGTGGTTTCCAGTGTATAATCCGGCGCAGATAGCATTTGGCGAGGGGGCCTATGGCTGCGGAACAGGCTGCTTCCATGTGGGTTCCGGTGTGTTGTGAGCGCGTCATGCGCTGCAATATGTTCCGGCAGGCGGACGGCGGCTCGTACGCGGCGCTGCTGTGCACCGTGTGCAACAAGAACGTCACCCTGGAGCAGGAACCCGCGGCGAAATTGAATACTTTCGGCGACGGAGCTAAGGTCCTGCCCCTGGTCAGTTCGCCCAAGCCGCCCCAGACCGAACGAAAGAAATCATTCAGCGAATCCGGCCCCGACGATCCGACGCTTTAACCTGAACTGCGACTAACCGGCGCTTTACGTGTTTACCTGCCCATGATCGGCCAAACCATTTCGCACTATCGGATCGTGGAGCAACTCGGCGCCGGCGGAATGGGCGTGGTGTACAAGGCCGAAGACAGCCGCTTGAACCGCGCGGTAGCTCTGAAATTCCTTCCTGAAAAACTGGCGGAGAATCCGCAGGCGCTCGAACGATTCCGGCGCGAAGCGCGCGCCGCGTCCGCGCTGAATCATCCCGGCATCTGCACCATTTACGATATTGGCGAGCAGGATGGCCGCGCGTTCATCGTCATGGAATTTCTGAACGGCGAGACGCTGCGCAAGCACATCGGCGCGAACCCGCTGCCGCTGGACGAAATTCTGAAGCTGGGCATGCAAATCGCCGAAGCACTGGACGCGGCGCACGCCGAAGGAATCATTCACCGCGACGTTAAGCCCGCGAATATTTTTGTCACCAAGCGCGGGCAAGCCAAGGTGCTCGATTTTGGATTGGCGAAACTGGCGCCGCGCGGAATCGTCGGCGACGGTTCGGATTCGTCGGATTCTTCCGTTACGGATACGTCGCTGGTGGGAATGATCAGCGGGACACCGTCATACATGTCCCCGGAGCAGATTCGCGGCGACGTGCTGGATCCGCTGACCGATATTTTTTCGTTTGGTGTGGTGCTGTACGAGATGGCCACCGGAAGGCAGGCGTTTGGCGCCGGCACCGGCGGCGCGATTATCGAGGCGGTTTTGACGCGAGCGCCGGTCCCGGCTTGCAGCATCAACGCTGAAATTCCGGCAGGGCTGGAAGGAATCATTAATAAGGCGCTGCATAAAGATAAGACCCAGCGCTACCAGCACGCGGCGGAGATTCGCAACGACCTCGAACAACTGACGCGCGGAGCGGATTCGGGCTGGAAGCCGGCGGAGCGAAACACTGGCCGTGCGGCGGCGTCGGCTGCGAATAATAACGATGCGAGCGGTCCGCATACACCCGGCTCCGGCACGCAAACTCGGGTGCAACAATCCGGGGGGCACACCAGCACGATTCGGCGTGAGCGGGTCGCACGAGTGATCGACTCGCTGGCCGTTTTACCTTTCGAGAACGCCAGCCACGACCCGGAGAACGAATATCTGAGCGACGGAATCGCCGGCAGCCTGATCAATATATTGGCGACGGTGCCGAAGCTGCGGGTGATGGCCCAGAGCACGGTGTTTCGTTACAAGGGTAAGGATGTAGATCCGCAAGCAGTCGGCCGCGAATTGAATGTGCGCGCGGTGCTGACCGGAAGAATGATGCAAAGCGGCGGCGCGCTGCGCATTGGAACCGAATTGGTGGATGTAGCCACCGGTTCGCGGCTGTGGGGCGCGCAGTACGACCGCAAGCCCGGCGATATTTTCGCGATTCAAGACGATATCTCCAGCGAAATTTCGGAAAACTTGCGAATCAAACTGACCCGCGCAGAAAAAAAGCGGCTGAGCAAGCGGCAGACGCAGGATGCTGACGCTTACGGCCTGTATCTGAAAGGACGGCACCACTGGAATCAATGGACCGAACAGGGATTCTATAAGGCCATCGAATTCTTTCAGCGCGCCGTGGATAAAGATCCGACCTACGCGCTGGCGTATTCCGGCATCGCGGATTCCTACGTGCTGCTCGGTTGGAATGGCTATTTGCGGGCCAAGGAAGCTTTCCCCAAAGCGAAAGAGGCGGCGACCGAAGCGGTGCGGCTTGCACCCGATCTAAGCGAAGCGCACACCGCGCTCGCGGCGGTGCTGTGGCTTTACGACTGGGAATGGCCGGAGGCGCGCGCGGAATTTGAAAAAAGTCTGGCGCTGAATCCCTGCTATCCGACGGTGAGTCATTGGTACGCCGAATTCCTGATGACCATGGGCCAGCATCAGGAAGCTATCGCGCGCATGCAGAACAGCCAGCAACTCGATCCGCTGTCGTTGATCATCAGCGTGGCAATCGGCTGGACCTTATATATGGACCGGCGTTACGACGCGGCGATCCACCAGATTCGCCGAACGTTTGAGCTCGATCCGAATTATCCGGTGGCCAGTTGGGTTTTGGGATTAGTGCTGCGGCGCATGGGGCGTTACGAACAGGCGGTGGAAGAGGGCGAGAAAAGCGTGCTGCGTTCGGGCGGAAGCCCTTTGATGCGCGCGGCGCTGGCACAAACGCTGGGCGCCGCCGGGAAGAAAGCGGAAGCGGTGCGCATCCTCGATGCCCTGACCAGCGAAGCGAAACAAAAATACGTGGCCCCGTATTATTTCGCCGGAATGTACGTTGGCTTGGGCCAACTTGACCGCGCGTTGGATTGCCTGGAAATATCCTTCAACGAGCACTCGCACTGGCTCATTTATCTGCATATGGACCCGGGGATGGACGCTCTGCGCTCGCATCCGCGGTTTCAGGATATGTTGCGGCGCGTCGGACTTCCCGCAGAGAAATAGATTCCGCGCGAAACCGAGAAAACTCTTAGCACCAGCGCAAAATGAAAAGCCCCGAACGGGAACAAATCCCGTTCGGGGCTTTTTGATTCTAGATGCGACTGCGACTTGTGATGGCGTTTAAGCCGACGGATTCTTCAAAATATCCGCCAACGCTTGCAGCCGTTTTGCGTCGGCGGGAGTTTTCGCCGAGCTCGCGCTGGATTCGAGCGAGGGAGCCATGGCCTTCAACTTGGCCACTTTGCCCTTGTTCATTTTCGAAGACTCAGCGCTGGCGATCCCGCTGCGCAACTCCGCGATTTTACCCGCGGGCAACGCTTCGGAACGTTCGAGCTGATCGATGTAAGCCTTGGCGACAACCAACTTCGCCGGCCATTCGATCTTCTGCTGGTTCTGCACGTTGAGGTAGGGCACCTGGACGGCTTTGGCCGCATCGATTTCATTCTGGGTCAGGAACTTCGTCGGGGTCAGTTCAAAAATATCCAACCCGCGCGCGATTTCCGAACCGTAGATGTTGCCGTTGTACCAGTAGGCCGACCAATCGCCGCCGAGCACCAGCATTTTGGAATCGATGGCTCCGCGGTCGAAATAAGCAATTTCGAAAGGCTTGGAGGCGTCGGTGAAATCCATCACCGAAATGCCGCCCTGATACCAGGCCTGAACTTCGATGTCGCGTCCCGGAACTGGAACCAGCGAGCCGTTGTGCGCTACGCAGTTTTCGGTATCGCCCTGCGCGGCCGGCAACTTGTAGTAGCTGGCCAGGCTGAGCTTGTCGTCCTTCAAATGGAAGATGGCGTCCGCGCCCCACTTGTTGGGATCGTTTGGCCGGCAACGCGCGCCGAGCCCGCCGCCCCATTCGTCGGTGAAGACTACTTTCGTTCCATCATTCGAGAACGAAGCCGAGTGCCAGTAGGAATAATTCGGATCGTTGACGGCGTCGACGCGCTTCGGATGAACCGGGTCCTTGATGTCCAGCAGGATTCCGTTTCCGGAGCAGGCGCCGGCCGCGAGGCCGATGGCCGAATACACCGTTATGTCGTGGCACTGGTCGGTATCCTGCGGCTTCTTGTCTTCCGGATCATCGCCGTGGCTGCCGCCATTGCTCAGGCCATTCAATGCGCCAGTGCGGGCGTCCATGAAAACGCGCGGGCTGGAAACGATCTTGGCATCCTGCGGCGCCAGCGACCGGAACTTTGATCACGTCGATGCGGAATTGCGCGGTGTCCGGGTTCTTGTCCGGAGTGCCGCCGGAACAGCCGGCCAGTTCTTCGCTCTGGCGGACGAACGAGGTGCCGGAAACGTAGATGTAGACGTTGTCCTTGTCGTTCGGATCCACCACCAGAGTATGAGTGTGCGAGCCGCGGCAGGTCTGCACCGCCGCCACTTGCTTGGGATTCTTGATGTCCGAAATGTCGAAAATGCGCACGCCGCGGAAGCGATCCTTCTGCGCCGAGGGCAAACGACGCCGTTGCTCTTCACCAGCGGCCGGCGGAGGATCCGGCGGAAAACCTTGCGCGCCGCAATCAATGCGGCCGTTCGGCATTTCGACGGACATGAACAGCAAATTTTTGTAGACCGAAAGATCGCCTTGGCCGCCGGGGCAAACTACAGAGGTCAGCAGCGCAGCCTTGGCCGGATCGGAAATGTCGAAAATGTTGAAGCCGTAGAAATTTCCCTGGAACAGGTGGCCGCCCTGGAAAGCGAAGTCGGAATTGGAGAACGCCAATCCGGCGATGACCAGTTGTAGCTCCTTCGGCATCTTCATGCCAGCCGGCATGCCGAGCAGCTGGAGCGCTTTGCCGACTTTCGGATCGTCGGGTGAAGTCGCGCCCAATTGAAACGCATCGGGCTTCTTGATCAAGGTCAGGTGCTTGATGCCCAGCGAAGTTTCGCCGGCGTCATACATCCCGGGCGTCAGCTTGTAACGCGGATCGTTCGCGTCCGAGCCGGTCATTCCGGCGGGCAGCGGCGGCGCCGGTTCTGGCGCAAACGGGTTCTTCATTTCTTCTTGTTTCTTGGCATCCGGGGCCTGAGCCGGCGCGGGAGCAGCAGCTCCGGCGGCGGGTGTGGGCGGCTGCGCCTGCTGCATGGCCTGCGCACCCGAACCCAAAACGATTGCGGCCAGCCCGATTGCGGCCAGACGCAGGGTCAAACTCTGCAATTGCTTCATTGTTTCTCCTTCGAGGTTTTTTCCTTCTCCAGCATGGACTGCATGATTTTGATCTCGGCTCGCTGCGTGTTGTCCGCGTCGGTGGCGAAATTAAAAATATCGGCTTCTTGCCCCGCGCCGGCGGTATTGAACAAATCATGCACCATGGTCAAAGCGCCTGCATGGTGCTGAATCATTCCGACTAAGAATAAATGATCGAACTCAGCGCCTTTCGCATTCTTCAACGCGGTCATCTGGGCGGCGGACAGCATGCCGGGCATCACCGGCGCGCCGTCGTTGGACATATCCATGTGCATGTTGTTCATGGCTTCCATGGACATGGTCAAGGGCAAGCCGCGCGCGGTGAGCCAGCGCCGCATGAATTTGATTTCATCCGCCTGCGAACTACTGATACGCGCGCCGAGCGCGCGAAGTTCCGGGTTTTCGGTATGGGTGGGGATCCAGGCGGTCATCTCGATCGCCTGCGAATGGTGCACGATCATGCCCTGCATGAATTCGACGTCGGCTTCGGCCACCGGCGCGAGAGCAGCGTGGGTCGAGGGCGGCAAAGTCTTGGTAGGTTGCCCGGGGGCTCCGGGCTGCACAATCACTGGCGCAGAGGCTTGCGCGGCGGAGGCGGAATTATTCTGATGAGCGAGCGCCAAGGAGGGTGTCAGCAGGCTTATGGCGAACAGGGCGACCACCGGGGTAAAGCAGTTGCGCAGCGGTTTGAGGCCCTGGCGAAAGCGGCGAAAGGTCGGCCTGAGTGTCTGATCCGGCATATTTAGGGCCGCCACACGCTATCACGAAGCGGCACGCCACAGAATAACGAAATATGGCGGCCGGATTCGGGCGGATTGCAGCGGCAGGAAAGCAACAAGGTGCTTGGACGTAGCTTCGGCCAAAAAGACAGCAGGAATGAGATGGGAAGCCGGGACCGCTCGAGGCTTTCCCGGGTCTGAAAAAACGGGATTGTGCTACTGTTTCGACGGTATCCTGGCTCGTACCGTGAAGATCCTGGCGCCCATTCTGCAGAAAGTCGGCCCCCGGCGCAGCAATTCAGCGGCGACCGGTCTTCCTCGCGCGCTCTTCCTGCTTTTCCTCTTTCTCTTCGCTTTCATTGGGGTTTCTCGCGCGGAAAAGGCCGCGCTGTCCTGCTCAACGGCCTCGAGCATAACTACAGACGCCGCCGGATCTGCGGTTCGCACCAGCATTGACGATTTCGACGGCGACTTTCATCCGGATCAGATCGCGGTAAAGACCGGCGCGAACGAATTTTCCGGCACGCAATATTGGATTGAAGTTCGGCTCAGCACCGCGCGCAGCCAGATCATCCCGGTTTTCTCCGCGCCGGGCGGCATTCAGGTGGTGGCGCGCGACGTTAATGGCAACGGGTACGCTCGACCTGGTGCTCACCGCGTCTTCGCTGCGCCGGCCAGTGGCGATTCTGCTGAATGATGGCCACGGGGTTTTCACCCGCGTAGATCCCGAAGAATTTCCCCGGGCGTTTCAGGATTCCGAAACCAATTGGGAATCGCGCTCGCGTTCGCTCGACGACTTCGGCGGACTGCCGCGGACTTTGCGTTTCCTGATCGTTCTGGCGCCGGGCAAATTCTGGACCGCGCCGTCGCCGGTCGCTCGCCTAGCCAGCGAAAATTGTAAAGTTTTGGCGGGCCGCGCGCTTGCTCCGGACGCGGGCCGCGCGCCTCCCGCTTCCTTCCTCCTGTAATTTCCATTCACCACGCTGTTCCAATCCAATTGAAGTAGCGAGCTTCGGCCGCGCTTCGCGCGCCGTATATCCGTCTCCCTTTCCTGAGTGAGCCGGAACACGCCGAACCAGAAAGAGAACGCCAGTTTCCCGGGGTCCCGCATGTTAAATGTAATTGCTGGAATTTTTGTTGGTGCGGTGCGGCAAGTGCGCGCGCTGCCGGGCCGATGCATGAATTTCTACCACGGGCTGATGCAGACGCTGGCCGCCGAGGAAAGCAAACTGCGCCGCGAGGAAGTATTGCGCGAAATCGCCAGCCGCAAAGCACCGGACTAGCGGCTAGGGTTTTAGCAGATCTATCGCGGTGAGCGCGTAGATCGCTGCGGTTTCGATCATGCGTCGCAGGTCGATATATTCGTGGGGCCCGTGCGCTACGGAAAGCAGGCCGGGGCCGTAGGCATAGGCTGGGATATTTTTCGCGGCGTAAAAGCGATTTTCCAGCAGGCCGGGACACATTTCAAAGCGCGGTGCGTGGCCGGTTACCGCCTGCACGTGGCGGGACAACGAACGGGCTAAATCCGTATCTTCCCCGCTGCACGCCGAAGCGCCCTCCTGAAAGATTTCCCATTCCAGCGGGATGTCTTCGTGGCGACACTGTTCTAGAACTCCGAGTAGCTCGGATTTTTCGCTTTCGAGATTTTCTTCGGGGTTGATTCGGCGATCGATGGTGAACCAACACTCGGCAGGCACCACGTTAAAATTCGTTCCGCCGCCGCTTTCGCCGCCGAGCATCAGGATCGAATGGCCGGCTTCCGCGGCAGCGCCGGCATTTTGTTTTGTGGCGCGCTGCTCGACCCGCTGCTTCAATTGCTGCAGTTTTTCCACCACGCGGTGCATGCGTTCAAACGCGTTTTCACCCTGATGCTGCAAGCCGACGTGCGCCGGCTTCCCGAATACGCGCACGCGCAGAGATATAGCGCCGCGATTCGCATGCCACACCACGCCGCTGGTCGGTTCGGGCAGCAACATGCCGACTCCGTCGCGGCCCAGGAGGTTTTGCTGCGACAGCCAGGCGCTTCCGCGTTGGCCTCCGGTTTCTTCGTCGGGAACGAGACAAACGACAATTCTTCCGTCGAGCGCCACGCCCGATTCCTGTAGCGCGCGAATCGCGTAGAGCATGGCCACGATGCCGCCTTTCATGTCTGCCGAGCCACGGCCAAATACAAAATGTTCTTTGCGCTGCGGGCGAAATTGCTCCAAGGATTGCGCGGGGACCACGTCGTAGTGGCCGTGGAAATAGAGCGCGCGCGGCCCACTGCCGTAGGTGGCGAGCAGGGACTCAGCTGGGTTGCCATCGGCATCGGGTTCTGGCGACGCGATGGGTTCACACTCGAGGCCCGCCTGCCGTAGCAGTTTTTTCAAAACTTCCGCACAGGCCAGGTAATTCCTGCCGGGAGGATTTTCGGTGGGAATGGCGATCAGTTCCACCAGCGCAGCGCCCATTTCGTTTTCATGACGCTGGAGCCAAGTCCAAATTTTCTCGCTCGCCGGAGTTTCGGCATTCATATCGCCACATGCTAGAAACAGCAGCGCGCGCCCGCAAGCTCCATATTGGTGGCGATTATTTGTGGGGCGCGGGGGACTGGCGCGCGCAAACAGGCCGCTCCGCTGGTCAAACCAGAGATTCCAGCTAGAATAGCCGCCTGCTTCCACGGAGATTTATGAAACGTCCGCTCGCGTCTGCGCTGGCCGTAGTCCTTACTCCATTTTTCGCCGCTATATTCATATTAATGACCGCCGCGTTTTTCCCAGGCTCGGCTTGCGCGCAAGATCGCACGCAAACGCGGTCGATGGTTATTTCGCGGCGGGGCATTGTGGCGGCGGAGAGTCCGCTGGCGGCGCAGGCGGGCGCGACCATTCTGGCGCAGGGCGGCAACGCAGTGGACGCGGCCGTCGCGACCAACGCCGTGATGGGCGTGGTCGAGCCAATGATGAATGGCATCGGCGGCGATCTTTTCGCGATTGTCTACGATGCGAAGACGGGAAAGCTCTATGGCTTGAACGCCAGCGGCTGGGCGCCGGCGGCCTTGAGCCTCGAATTTCTGAAAGCCAAAGGCGTCACCGAGATGCCGACGCGAGGGATTCAATCCGTCACGGTTCCGGGCGCGGTGGATGGCTGGTCGAAGCTTCTCGACCGTTTCGGCAGCAAGAAATTTGAAGATGTTCTGGCCCCGGCGATTTACTACGCCCGCGATGGCTTTCCGGTACCCGAATGGGACGCCGCGTATTGGGCCGATGAAGTGGAGCTGCTACGGAAAGATCAAAATGCGGCGGCGACATATTTGCCTGGCGGCCGCGCGCCGCGCGTTGGAGAAGTTTTTCGCAACGCGGATCTCGCGCGATCATTGGCGGCGATTGCTGCGGGAGGGCGCGATGCGTATTACCGCGGCGACATCGCCAAGAATATCGTGGCGTATTCGGCGAAGCTCGGCGGGACCATGACCGCCGGAGACCTGGCCGATTTTTCCAGCGAATGGGTCGAACCTATCTCCACGACCTATCGTGGCTGGACCGTATACGAAATTCCGCCCAACGGCCAAGGCATCGCCACGCTGGAAATGTTGAACATCCTGGAACGATTTCCGCTGGCGAAATTCGGCCCG
>CAWKAX010000014.1:0-40702 GCA_963847695.1 uncultured Acidobacteriota bacterium
CAGCTTTCTTGACGATTTCGAACACGTGGCGAAGTACTACGCGCACCCGCCGAATATTGCGGGGGTGATGGAGTCTGCGCGGAAGGTGCAGATCGATCCTGCGGTGCGGGCCGGGGTGGTGGAAGTTTTGCGGGAGCAGAACCGAAAGTTTGCTCCGGGCGGAGTGCTGGAAGCGGAGACGGAGAAAAATTTAGAGCGGTTGGCGGCCGGTGCGGTGGCGGTGGTGACCGGGCAGCAGGTCGGATTGTTTGGCGGGCCGGCTTACAGTTTGTACAAGGCGACAACGGCGGCTTGCTATGCGGCCGAACTGACCAAGCGCGGGATTGACGCGATTCCGGTTTTTTGGGTGGCGACTGAGGATCACGATCTGGCGGAGATCAATCACGCGGCGTTCAATGCGCGCGGCGGATTTTCGGAATTGAAGCTCGAGGCGGGGCAGGGTGCGGGTAAAGAAGGGCGGCGGGTCGGCGAGATTTTGCTGGGCGAGGGAATTACGGCGCTGGTGGTTGAGGCGGCGGAGAAGCTCGAAGGCGAATTCGCGGAGGAGATCGCGGCGGCGCTGCGGGAGTCTTATACGCCGGCGGAGACTTATGGGTCGGCATTCGCGAAATTGCTGGCGCGGTTGCTGCGTGGGCGCGGGATCGTTTTTATCGATCCGCTGGATGTGCGGCTGCACCGGTTGTCGGCGGGGGTATACCGGCGGGCGTTGGATGAGGCGGACGCGCTGCGCGAAGCGTTGATGGCGCGGTCGAAGGAACTGGAGCACAACGGATTTCACGCGCAGGTAAAGGTGGCGGCGGAATCGACGCTGTTGTTTTACAACGTCGATGGAGTTCGCGAGCCTTTGCGGGCGCGCGAGGGAAAATTTCACGCCGGGCGGGCCACTTTTACGGCGGAGGAATTGCACGCGGCGATTGAGGCTACGCCGGATGCGTTTACTCCGAATGTGCTGCTGCGGCCGATCGTGCAGGATACGCTGCTGCCGACGGCGGCATATGTGGGCGGGCCGGCGGAAATTGCGTATATGGCGCAGGCCGAAGTGGTTTATCAGCGGTTGCTGGGACGGATGACTGCGATTTTGCCGCGGGCCAGTTTTACGGTAATCGACAGCACGATGGATCGGATCCTAAAGAAGTTCGATCTGGATTTTCGCGATGTGATGCGCGGAAGGCAACATCTGCGCCCGAGGATGGAAGAGAAATTTCTGCCGGCGGCGCTGGCAGAGAAATTTGAGCGCGACGAAAAGGGATTGCAGGAATTGCTGGCCGGGTATCGCGAGCCGATATTGAAACTGGATGCGAGTCTGGCTGGGTCGCTGGAATTGGCGGAGCAGAAAATTCTGCACCAGTTTTCGACGTTGAAGGCGAAGGCGGCGCGGGCGGAAAGTCTGCGCGGCGATGTGCTGGACCGCAAAGAGAAAATGATTTTCGATGCGCTGTATCCGCACCACGAATTGCAGGAGCGCACGCTTTCGGCTTTACCGTGGTTGGCGGCTTATGGCGCGGAATTTCTGGATGGTTTGTCGCAGGTGGCTCCGATTGCGGACGCGCTGGTTCACGAAAAGCACGGGGAATTTGATCTGGCGCACATGGGCGGCGAAGAGCCGAGTCCGGTGATGGAATTTGTGGCGGCCTGCGCTAATCAGCATCACGTCATTTCGTTGCAGTCCTAAGGATTTTCGCTTCGACACCAAGGCCATGATTATCGAACTTGTACGGCGGCGGGATGCTGCCGGTCGGTGCAAGTCCATGCTAAAATGCGGCGCGATTCGAGAGCTCCTACCTGGGGGAGGATATGAAGATTACGGCGGGCAAAAGAAAGGGCATGACGGCGGTTTCCGACGAGCGCGGAGTGATCGCGGCGGCGGCGATGGACCAGCGCGGCTCGCTGAAGAGCGCGATCGCCAAAGAAAAAGGCGTCGACAAGAAGGACGTTCCGGCGGAGATGCTGGAAGAATTCAAGACGATCGTGACCAAGGTGCTGACGCCGCATGCCAGCGCGATTTTGCTGGATCCGGAGTACGGATTGGGCGCGGCCAAGGCGCGGTCGAAGAACGCGGGATTGCTGTTGGCGTACGAAAACAGCGGCTACGACAACACCCGGCCGGGGCGTTTGCCGGACCTGCTGGATATCTGGTCGGCGCTGCGATTGAAGGAAGTGGGCGCGGACTGCGTGAAAATTTTGCTGTACTACACGCCGTTTGACGCGCCGGAAGTGAATAACATCAAGCACGCGTGGGTCGAACGCATCGGTGGCGAATGCATCGCGGCGGACATTCCGTTTTTCCTGGAATTTGTGGGCTACGTGGAAAATGGCGACGAGAAGGGGATCGAGTACGCGAAGCAGAAGCCGGAAATCGTGGCGAAGAGCATGGAAGAATTTTCCAAGGAGCGATACGCGGTGGACGTGCTGAAGGTGGAAGTTCCGGTGAACATGGCGTACGTGGCGGGATCGAAAGCGTGCAAGGGCGAGTCGGCGTACACGCGCGATCAGGCCAAGGAACTTTTCCGGAAGGCGGCGCAGTCGGCGAAGAAGCCGTTCATTTATTTGTCGGCGGGCGTGAATAACGACGTGTTTTTGGAGACTTTGGAGCTGGCGTCGGAATCAGGCGTGGAATTTTCGGGCGTGCTGTGCGGGCGGGCTACTTGGAAGGAAGGCATTCCGGTGTACGCCAAGCAGGGCGCGAAGGCTTTGGAAGACTGGCTGAATGACGAGGGCGTGAAGAATATTAATAATGTGAATTCGCGGTTGAAGGCGGCGAAGCCGTGGTTTAGTTTTTATGGGGCGGCGTCGGCGGCGGCTTTGGGAGATTAGATTTTTTAGTGTGAAAGACGGCGGCTTCGGCCGCCGTTTTTTTTTGCCTGGGATTCGAAAGGCTAAAACGGGGTTTTGCTGCGTAGTGCTGGCGGTCGAGCGGCTACAAAACCTCCCACCCTTCTGAGAGGCGAAGAGTGGGGCACCCGGAAAAGCGGTCAGGCTTCGTGGGAAAAGAGGTTCGTCTGGTGCTCCTGGTCGGGCAGTTGGATTGTTTTTTCGAAGTGGAAGCCGAGTTTCTTGAGAAGTCTTATTGAGGCGTGATTTTGCGGTTTGGTGATGGCTACGATGCGCCGCAGGTGTAGCTTATTTCGCGCGTGGAGCATCACTGCTTCCGCGGCTTCCTGCGCGTAGCCGTGGCCACAGAATTTTTGCAGCAGGGCGAAGCCTAGGTCGGGGTGATCTAGCACTTCGCGTTTCGAGAGGCCGCAAATTCCAGTCAGTTCGCTTGAGTCCTTCTGCTCCACCGCGTACAAACCAAAACCAAAATCCTGGTAGCTCGCTATCGCGCCTTTGGCGAGGTAGGCCTTGGCGTCTGAGAGGTTTCGGACGCCTCGGTCGCCGATATTTTCCAGGAATGGCTTTTCATTCAGGAGCTCGAGCATGAAGGCCGCGTCTTCGAGGCCCAGCTGACGGAGCGTGAGCCGTCGTGTGGACAATATTTCGACGCGCCGGGTCACTTGCCGGCTAGGAACTCGTACTGTTCCGCGGTGAGCGGGACCACGGAGAGGCGGCCTATGCGCACCAGCGGGGAAGTGGCGAAAAGTTTGTGGGATTTTACGTTGGCGAGGGTGATTGGTTTGGCGATGGCTTTTCCGGCTTTGATTTCGACTGCGGGTTTTTTGGGGTCGGTGACTTTCACGGAAACTACTGAGGCGGTGCCTACGGCGGCTTTCTCGTCGCCGGTGTGGTAGATGATGAGTTTGTCGCCGGGTTTCATTTCGCGCAGATTTTTGACGGCGGTAGGATTGGTGACGCCGTCCCATTGGGTTTGTTTGTCGCGCTGGAGGTCGGCGAAGGAATAGACGGAGGCTTCGGTTTTGAGCAGGTAGTGGGCTGGCATGTGGGCACCTCAGTTGATGGCGTTTGGCTGGCGCGATGATTTTGCCTTGGTCGGGAAGGGTGCGCTAGTGGTAAGTGGGAGATGGCGCTGACGAAAAGGCAGGGGCGTATTTTTCGGGTTCTTGGCGATTGAGATCGCCTCCCGAGCGTGAAAAGCAGATCTCTCAACCCTGAAGGGGTTCGGGATGACAGTGTCTGATTTGGGCGAAAAGGGGCATTTGTTGTTGGTTAAGGCGTTTTGGAGGCGAATTCGATGAGTTTGCGAGGGCGAAAGTATTTTTGCTGAGGTGGTTGCGACACGGTATAATTGGGGATTCAACGCGCGTGTTGGAAGCGCATGAGCGGCCCTTCTGTGAAGGAGGGTTGGGCTCCTGGACCCCCAAGGGAATGGCTGAACAAACTGACAGAATTACCTTAACCTTCGACGCCGCAGACGAATATCGCCCGGAAGCACCTCCACCACCTGAAATTCCAGCATGGAAAGACGGCAGCACCCGCATTGGAATCCATACCAGCATCGCTGGGGACATTTCCGGGTCGCTGGAGATCGCCCATGGGCTGGGGGCTAACGCCCTGCAGATTTTTTCGTGCAGTCCGCGCATGTGGGATCGAGGCGGGATGCGCATTGCGGAAGCGGAAGCGACTCGATTCCGCGCGCGGCGCAAGGAATTGGGCCTGGGGCCGCTGGTGGTTCACGACAATTATTTGATTAACCTGGCTTCGCCGAATCCGGTGTTGCGGACGCGTTCGGTGCAAGCATTTCACCAGGAACTGGTGAGGGCGATTGCGCTGGGCGCGGATTTTCTGGTGGCGCATCCGGGCAGCGGGCGCGAGAGCACTCCGCAGGCGGCGGTAGCCGCGATTTCGCAGGGGTTGAAGCAAGCCGCGCGCGGGCTGAAACTGGGCGACCTGAAAATTTTGCTGGAGAATACGGCGGGGCAGGGGACTTCGATTGGATCGCGGTTTGAAGAATTGCGGGCGATTATCGACGCGACGCCGGGATTGCCGCTGGGAATTTGCATTGATACGGCGCATACGTTTGCGGCGGGATGGGATTTGCGCACGGCGGAAGGCTTGGAACAAACTTTACAGGCTATCGACCGAACCGTCGGCCTGGATAAGGTTTATGTAATTCACATGAACGACTCGAAGACGCATCACGGGTCGCGCGTGGACCGGCACGAGCATATCGGGCAGGGAAAAATTGGGCTGGAAGCGTTTGGGCGGATTTTGAATCACAACTTGCTCGCTGGGCGCGCGTTTATTCTGGAGACGCCGATCGATAGGCCCGGCGATGACAAGCGCAACGTGGCGACGTTGTGGAAGCTACTGGGACGCGAAGTGGAAGCGAATGGCGACGGGATGAAGCCGCGCGCGAAACGCGCCGGCGGCAAGAAGAAAAAATCCGCTGTGCGGGCGAAGACGAAGTCGGGCGCGAAATCAAAATCTAAAGCAAAAGTACGAACGATATCGAAGGCAAAATCGAAAGCAAAATCGCGAGGAAAGTAAAATTGGCCGATCCCGACCAGCGCATTGCGAATTACGACCCGGCTCAGATCGAAGCGAAATGGCAAAAAGTGTGGGAAGAGCAGGGAGCTTTTAACGCGGTAGATTGCGACGCCTCACGCCCCAAATATTATTTCCTCGAAATGCTGCCGTACCCCTCCGGAACTCTGCACATGGGCCACATGCGCAATTACACGATTGGCGACGCGGTGGCGCGTTACAAGCGCATGCGCGGATTCAAC
The DNA here is from genome assembly GCA_963847695.1 of uncultured Acidobacteriota bacterium. Taxonomy (GTDB): domain Bacteria; phylum Acidobacteriota; class Terriglobia; order Acidiferrales; family UBA7541; genus Palsa-295. Next base: position 5,625 of record CAWKAX010000014.1, read on the forward strand.
GTGCTGCACCCGATGGGCTGGGATGCATTTGGTTTGCCGGCGGAAAATGCGGCGATCAAGAACAAAATGGATCCGCGGGAGTGGACCGAGAAGAACATCGTCGAATTCCGGCGAGTGCTGCGGCGGTTTGGATTCAGTTACGACTGGCGGCGGGAATTTGCGACCTGCGACCCAGAATATTACCGCTGGAACCAGTGGCTGTTTTTGCGGATGTTCGAGAAAGGCATCGCCTACCGCAAGAAAAGCAAAGTGAACTGGTGCCCGGCCTGCTGTACGGTGCTGGCCAACGAGCAGGTGATTGACGGTTTTTGCTGGCGTCATGAAACGACGCGAGTGGAAAGCCGCGAACTGGAGCAATGGTTTTTCCGTATCACGCAATATTCAGACCAGTTGCTGGACGACATGAAGCAGCTGGAGGGGGGATGGCCGGAGCGCGTGCTGTCCATGCAGCGGAACTGGATCGGCAAATCGCGCGGGACGCGGGTGAAGTTCGCGGTGGCGCAGATGCCGGATACGGCGCTGGAAGTTTTTACTACGCGGGTGGATACGATTTACGGGGCGACGGCGATTGTGATTTCGGCCGGACATCCGATGCTGGATCAATTGCTGGAAGGCGTGCCGGGGAACGCGTCGATGAATTCGCAATTGAAAGCCATGCGGCAGAAGTCGATGCGCGCCGAGGATATTGCCAAAGCTGAAAAAGAAGGATTCTTCACCGGGCGATTTGCGGTGAATCCGTATTCGGGTGCGCAGATTCCGATCTGGGTAGCGAATTTTGTATTGGCGGAATATGGGACGGGAGCGGTGATGTGCGTCCCGGCCCACGATCAGCGCGATTACGAATTCGCGGAGAAATATCATCTGGCGCTGAAGATCGTGGTGCAGCCGCTGGATGGGCCGCCTTTGCGGATCGACCGGATGAGCGAAGCCTTTACGGAGCACGGAAAGCTGGTGGATTCCGGGCCATATACCGGGCTGACCACCGATGCGGCGATCGAAAAAATGGCGGCGGACGCGACGGCGAAGAATTTTGGGGCGAGCGAGACGACGTACCGGTTGAAGGACTGGGGCGTATCGCGGCAGCGTTATTGGGGCACGCCGATACCGATCGTTTACTGCGAGAAGGATGGCGTGGTTGCGGTGCCGGACGATCAGCTGCCGGTGAAGCTGCCGGAAAATGTGAAGCTGAGCGGCGAGGGCGAGTCGCCCTTGGCCAGCGCGCCGGAATTCTTGAATACGACTTGTCCGAAGTGCGGCGGGCCGGCCCGGCGTGAGACGGACACGATGGATACGTTCGTCGATTCGTCCTGGTATTTTTACCGCTACACCGACGCGCACAACGATAAAGCGCTGTTCGATAAGGACAAGGCGGAATACTGGTTTCCGATCGATCAGTACGTGGGCGGAATCACGCACGCGATTCTGCATTTGTTGTATTCGCGGTTTTTCTGCAAGGTGATGCGCGATATGGGCCTGGTGAAACACGACGAGCCGATCGCGCGCTTGTTCACGCAGGGCATGGTGCAGAAGGGCGGCGTGGCGATGTCGAAATCGCGCGGGAACGTGGTGGGCGCGATCGATATGGCGGAGAAGTACGGCGCGGATACGGGGCGGATGTACACGCTTGTTTGCGGCGCCTCCGGAAAAGGATCTGGAGTGGAGCGAAGAGGCGATTGAAGGCTCGGCGCGATTTCTGAATAAGGTGTACCGGCTGGTGGCGAAGCAAGCGCCGCGGCTGGCGGCGGTGCAGGTCGATTTGGCGCTACATATTGATTTGGCGTCGGCGACGGCGAAGGAAAAGGCGCTGGTGCGCAAGGCGCATCAGACTTTGAAGCGGATTACGAGCGATTACGATGTGCGCTGGCATTTCAATACGTCGGTGGCGCTGCTGATGGAATTTGTGAATTTGATTCATGCCAGCGAGCCGCTGGATACGGAAGTGCGGCCGGAGATTTTGAAAAGCACGCTGGATTTGCTGGTGCTGATGCTTTCGCCGATGGCCCCGCATCTGGCGGAAGAGTTGTGGCAGATGCTGGGGCACACGACCACGTTGTCGCGGGAGACCTGGCCGGCGTTTCGCGAGGAGCTGGCGCGCGAAGAGCAGTTCGAAGTGATTATTCAGATTAACGGTAAACTGCGCGGCAAGATGCTGGCCGATGACGGACTGGGCGAGGCCGAGACACGCGAGAAGGCATTGACCGATCCGCGAATCGCGGTGTTGATTGCAGGTAAGGAAATTGTGAAGACGGTAGTCGTGCCGAAAAAGCTAGTAAATATCGTGCTGAGGTAACGAATGATGCCCAACACAGGAACGGCGGAATCGAAAGCTGGCGCGGAAGCGGCGGTGAGCACCAAGCACGGAATCGTGGTGCTGGATTTTGGCGGGCAGTACACGCAGCTGATTGCGCGGCGGATTCGCGAGCAGGAAGTTTTCTCGGCGGTATTGCCGTGCACGGCGAAGCTGGAGGAGGTTCGCGCCTACGAGCCGGTGGGCATCGTGCTGAGCGGGGGCCCTAGTTCGGTGTATGACGCGGACGCGCCGCATTGCGATCCGCAGGTGTTGCAGCTGGGCGTTCCGGTGCTGGGGATTTGTTACGGCATGCAGTGGATGACGCACACGCTGGGCGGAAAAGTGGGCAAGGCGACGCGGAAGGAATACGGGCCGGCGCATCTGGACATCACCTGCGAGTCGAAGATTTTTCGCGGGTTTCCTTCACGCACGAAAATCTGGAACAGCCACGGCGACCATGTAATCGATTTACCGGCGGGATTTGCGATTACCGGGAAGACGGATAACGCGGTGGCTTCGGTGGAGCATGCGGAGAAGCGGTACTACGGATTGGAATTTCATCCGGAAGTGAATCACACCGACCGCGGTACGGAGATGCTGCAAAATTTTATTTTTTCGGTGTGCGGGGCGAAAAAGAACTGGAGCCATTCGGGATTCATCGCGGCGACGGTGGATTCGATTCGCAAGCAGGCGGAAGGCGCGCGGGCGATTTGCGCGCTGAGTGGTGGGGTGGATTCGGCGGTGGCGGCGGCGCTGGTGCATCGGGCGATGGGCGACCGGTTGACGAACGTGTTCGTCAACACTGGGTTGCTGCGCGGGAATGAGTTTAGCGAGACGCTAGAATTGCTGCGCGAGCGGCTGGGGTTGAATGTTATCGGGGTGGATGCTTCGGAGCGGTTTTTGTCCAAGCTGGCAGGGGTGACCGACCCAGAGCAGAAGCGCAAGATTATCGGGTATGAATTCATTTCGATTTTCGCGGAAGAGCAGAAAAAAATCGTGGCGGGGACGGCGGGATTGCCGGTGAAGTGGCTGGTGCAGGGAACATTGTATCCGGACGTGATTGAATCGGTTTCGGTGAAGGGGCCTTCGGCGGTGATTAAGTCGCACCATAACGTGGGCGGGTTGCCGGCGGATATGCCGTTTGGTTTGATCGAGCCCTTGCGCGATTTGTTCAAGGATGAAGTGCGGCATATCGGGCGCGAACTGGGATTGCCGGAAGAAATCCTGGTGAAGCATCCGTTTCCGGGGCCGGGGTTGGCGGTGCGTTTGCTGGGGGCGATTACTCCGGAGCGGCTGGAAATTTTGCGCGGGGCGGACGCGGTGGTGGTGGATGAGATTCGTAAGGCTGGGTTGTACGCCAAGGTTTGGCAGGCGTTTGCAGTTTTGTTGCCGGTGCAGAGTGTGGGCGTGATGGGTGATGGACGGACTTACGGATACACGGTGGCGGTGCGGGTGGTGGATTCGCAGGACGCGATGACTGCGGATTGGACGCGGTTGCCCATGCCGGTGCTGGAAAAAATTTCGGTGCGGATTGTGAATGAGGTGCCGGGAGTGAACCGGGTGGTGTATGACATCAGCTCGAAACCGCCGAGCACGATTGAGTGGGAGTAGGTTTCTTCAGCTAGGCCGGCGTTTCTGACTCCAACTTCGCGACTGAGCGTGGCTTCGGTAGCGTGAAAAGCAGATTCCTCGCTAGGCTTCGGGATGACAGGTTTGGGCGGGGTAGGCGACGGCGACGATGGCTTGAGATGCGGGGCGGGTGGACGTGCGAATCTTAAGAAGGATTTAGAAGTTTGCGGCTGATTTGAAGGCGAACTGAGGTGTTTCGGTTTAGGAAAGCCGCGATTGGTCGCCGCACTCCGTAAAGCTCTTGGCGATGGCTGGGCTTCACCGCCGGCTGGGGAAAAACTCTTAGCGGTTGGCCATCTTCTGCGCCATGTAGAGCAGAAGCCGACGGTCGCCTTCATCGATGCGGCCGAGCAAGCGGCGGAAACGCCCCAGGACGCGAGCGTCTTTTCCACGGGTGCCCCACGCGATATCATCGGCCGACTTTCCTTTCGGAAGGTTGGGCAATTCGGGTGGTTCCTCGCCGTCGTAGAAAAGTTGGTAGAGTGGGACTTCCATGGCGCGCGCCAGTTTTTCCAGCGTCTCAATAGCCGGAACGGTGTGGCCGTTCTCGACGCGGGAAATATAGCAACGCAGTAATCCAGTGCGCTTTTCGATGTCGCCCTGGGAGAGTTTTTTGGTCTCACGAAGGAGACGAATGCGGTCGCCGATAATCATGGGCGCCATTTTCACACGAGGTGGTTACTGCTGCAATAAGAAACTCGGCGAATACTTGGCGGGGAAGGCAGTAACAGGCCTAGTTTCAATATGAAACAGTGCGCTCTAAACTGGATGTAACCGGAAAGCGATGACTCGCGTCCCAAAGAACATGGCAGCCAGCGTCTCGGCTCTCCCGCTAGCGCTCAGCCGGCGGGAGAAGGGCGAGCAGGAAAGGGAACTGGTTCGGCTAGCGCAGAGCGGCGAGGAGGCCGCTTTTGAGGAGCTGATCCGGCGGCACCAGCAACGTGTGTTTGGGCTGGTCAGCGGAATTTTGCGCCGGCGCGAAGATGTGGAAGATGTGGTGCAGCAAATTTTCCTGAAAGTTTTTTTGTCGCTGAAGCGCTTCGATCAGCGCTCGGCTTTTTCGACCTGGCTTTACAAGATTTCGGTGAATGAGTGCTGGGATTACCTGCGGAAGAAAAAAGTTCGGCCGCTGACGTACGAGGCGGATATGTCGGAAGAGCAGGTTTCGCGGTTGGATGGGGCGGCGTCCGCAGTAAGGCCGCCGGAAAGTCCGGTACAGCGGGCGGAAGTTCGGGATTTACTCGAGCGCATGCTGGAAAATCTTCCGGATCAAGATCGCGCGCTGCTGGTGCTGAAGGAAATGGAAGGATTCTCGGTCGAGGAGTTGGCGGTAATCCTCGATTTGAACGTGAACACGGTCAAAGTCAGGTTATTTCGCTCCCGCGCTAAGTTGATGGACGTTTATCGCCGGCGGTTGAAGACGAATCCCGGATATCCGGGAGCCGGACATACGAAAACTTAGGAGAACTATGAATACGAGCGAGAGCAACAGGGAATTTCGAACCATGGCGTGTCCGGCGCAGGAAGCGGCGCTGGAAGATTACGTCAATGGCGAGCTGTCCTCGGGCGATGAAAAACAGCTGACCGGGCATTTGCAGACCTGCAGCGGCTGTGCGAAGGCGGTGGCTGAAGCGCAAGTGGCGGCGCGCCTATTGCGCGCGGGGGAGCCGACGGCGGACCCTGGTTCGGGGTTCGCGCGCGTCGCGATGGCCCGGATTCGCAGCGAGATGGAGAACCGCGAAGAGCGCTCGATCTGGAGACCGTTTGTTGCGCTGGCCTGGAAGCTTTCCGCCACGGCGGCGCTGGCGCTGGTGATGTTGGTAGGATTTGACGCGCGGCAGCAGAGCGTCCGCAGTACCCAGGACCAAGTGGAGATGGCGGCGATCAGCGATGTGCCCGGGCTGCTTTCCGATGATGCGCAGCTGCCCACCAATCGGGACGAGACATTAATTCTGATGGCGGAAGAAAATCATGCAAAACACTAAAACGCGAAGCGAAGCGGCGGTGCTGGTGATCGTGGTGTTTCTGCTGGGCGCTCTGCTGGGGGGCGTAAGCACGCATCTGTGGAGCGAGCGGGTCTTCGGCAACCCGATTATCACCCCGGGACATCCGACCCGCGATCAGCTGGTCTCCTCGCTAACCCGCGAATTGCAGTTGAATGCCGATCAGCAAAAGCAGCTGGCCGTGATCATCGACGAGACTCGGGCGCAGATTCAGGTGGTGTACGCGCCGGCGGACGCGCAACGCGACGCATTGCGGCAGCAAGGCCGCACCCGGATTCGCGCGATCTTGACGCCGGAGCAGAAGCCGAAGTTTGAAGAGTTCATGCACAACCTGGACGAAGAGAGAAAGAAATCGAAGGAGTATCACTAGACGGAAAGTTCAAGGCGTAAATCGGGAATGAAGAAGGGAGCGGATTTGATCCGCTCCCTTTTTTATGCCAGGGCGATTAAAAACTAAAAGGGAATGTCTTCGTCGGAGATTTCCGGGCCGGAGCCACCCATCGGTTCTTCGGACATGCCGCCCTCGAAATCGGGATCGGCGGAACGTCCGCCGCCGCTGCCACTGGAGCGTGAAGCGCCTGCGCCGGCTCCTGCGCCGGCCGCAGCGCCGTCGCTCTTGCCGCCGAGCATGCGGAAATTGGTGGCCACGATTTCGAAGCTGGTGCGCTTCTGGTTTTCCTTGTCCTGCCATTCGCGGGACTGGATGCGGCCTTCGATGAAGATCAACGAGCCCTTCTTCAGGTATTGCTGGGCGATTTCGGCCTGCTTGCCCCAAACCACGATCTTGTGCCATTCGGTGCGCTTCTGGCGTTCGCCATTCTTGTCTTTGTAGGTTTCGTCGGTAGCCACCGAAAAATTGGCCACAGCTTGGCCGCCGCCGGTAAAGCGGGTTTCCGGGTCACGTCCGAGGCGTCCCACGAGAATCACTTTATTGACTGACATCGCATCCCTGCCTGTTTTTGAGATTAAAAAAGGTGGAGAACGAGACTATACGCTTTGTGTCTTTTTGAGCATAGGGGAATTTCTGTATGGCCCGATTTGTTTGAATTCTGCAAGTGGCGTGTGCTACGGTGGTTGCGGCTGTTTTATTGAAAATTTTTCTCCTGGGGGAAACAATTTCTGGACTGGCACTGATTCTTTTCGATAGCCGGCTTGAGTCGCTGATCACCCAAACCGGGTGGGTAGCGCGAGTCGTTCTGTGCATTCTTCTGATCCTCTCCGTTTTTTCTTGGGCTATTATTTTTCAAAAGTCCCGGGCAATCGGGCAAATCGAAACTCAAAACAAACGATTTCTGCAGATGTTTCGGGCCGGGCGCGGCCTGCCGGATCCCAATACTCTTAAAGTAGGCGCAGGCGATTCGCCGATGGTCACCGTGTATCAGGCGGGCTATCGAGAACTCGAGGCGCAGCTGGGCGCGGCGGATCATCGTCCGGTGGCCCCGGGGATGGCTCCTCCGCCCAGCCAAAGCACCGGAAGGGTGAAGAATCCCGGCGCGGTGGGCGTGCAGATGCAGGTTGCCGCGGGTGACGAAGTACGCCGGCTGGAGAAATGGATGTCCTGGCTGGCCACGACCGGATCGGTGTCTCCTTTTATTGGGCTGTTTGGCACGGTTTGGGGCGTCATGGACGCGTTCGCCGGGCTGGGTGATGCGGGAACGGCTAGTTTGCGCGCGGTGGCGCCTGGAATCGCGGAAGCGCTGATTACTACGGCGATGGGATTGTTCGCGGCTATACCGGCGGTGATTGCCTACAACCATTACCTGGGCGGGATTCGCGCGGTCGCGCAGCGCATGGACAGCTTTTCAGCTGAATTCGTTTCAAAAATCGAGACCATCTACAGCGCCTAACGATTCGTTGGCCGCCCGGCCCTTCGCGAATCGAAAACTGTAACCGCAACATCAACCCGAAAAACTAAGGAAGCGCAGGGAATATGCCGCAGATCCAACGCGAGACCGGGACGTCGCTATCGGAAATCAACATGGTTCCGTTCATCGACGTGGTGCTGGTGCTGCTGATTATTTTCATGATCACCGCGCCGATCCTGCAGTCGGGGATCGAAGTGGACGTGCCCAAGACCAAAACGGTGAAAGAGCTGACCGAGGTGCGCATGGTGATTACCATCGACCGGGCCCAGCGCGTCTACCTGAACGATAAGCCGATCAACATCCACGAGATTGGGCAGCAAGTGGTGGGGCAGATGAAGGATCCGCAGCATCAGGCGGTGTACGTGCGGTGCGATGAGACGGTGCCTTTTGGAAGCTGGGCAACGGTGGTGGATGCTTTGCGCCAGGCGGGAATACAAAATATCAGCGTGGTGACGCAGCCGCTGAGCGAGCGGGCCCAAATTCGGTGATATGGCTTCGACTGCCGCAATTCGCGCACCGGAAACTCTAAAGGGACCGCTGACTTTTTCGCTCGCGTTTCACGGAGTGCTGGCGCTGTTGTTTGTGGGCTCCGCGATTTTTTCGCATAGCGGCAACGATTGGGGCGGCCCGGGCGGCGCAGTGACCGTCGGTGTGGTAGGGAGTTTGCCGGCGGTGCCGTTGCCGACTCCGGAAGTATCGACGCCGAGCCGGGTGGTGGACGAATCGAAGGGCCTGTACAAAGCGGAACCGCCGGCGATGCCGACGCCGCCACCGCCAGACGCGGTGCCGATTCCGAAATTCGACAAGCTGAAGCCGCCGCCGAAATATGTGACGCGGCCGTCGAAGGTTTTGGAGAATCCGAAACCGCCGCCACCGAACGCGGTGCCTTATGGCGGAGGTGGGACGCCGACGGTGCCGACGACGTCGTTCGCGATGGGGCCGGGAACTGCGGCGCAGGCGGGGATGGGATTCGAGGGGCCGGGCGCTGGGAACTTCGGCGCGAGATTTTCGTGGTACGTAGAGGCGGTGCAGAGGAAAATCAGCGCCAGCTGGCTGCAATCGACGGTGGACCCGCGAGTGCAGTTTGCCCCCCGCATGGTGGCGACTTTCGATATTTCGCGGGACGGCTCGGTTTCGAATATTCAGATCACCAAGTCGAGCGGCGATCCGTCGGTGGATACATCGGCGGTGCGGGCGATACGCGATGCCAGCCCGCTGGATCGATTGCCGCCGGAATATCAGGGATCGCGGGTTAGCGTGGAATTTTGGTTTGATTTTAAGAGGTAAGCGAGAAGGCGCCGCTTCGTGACTCTATCGGGATGACAACGAAATGCAAACTGCGAAAAAAACTATGACACGAAAACTGGCGATTCTGGCGGCGATGGTGGCGGTGCTGGCGTGCTGTGCGGGCACGGCGTCGGCGCAGGACTGGTTCAAGACGGGCACCGGCCTGGGCGTAACCAAGGCGCGCGTGGCGGTTCCGGAATTTCCGGTGCGGGCGGCGACACCTCCGGCGCTGGAGAAAACTTTTCACGACGTACTATGGGCCGATCTCGATTACTGCGGGATTTTGGATTTGGTGAGTCCCAGCTTCTATCCGCCGCAGATGCCGAGCCAGCCGAGCGAAGTGAAGTTTGCGGATTGGGCGGCGGCGCCGGCGAATACTTACATGCTGGCCTACGGCAATATGTTTCTGGACGGTACAAACCTGGCGCTGGCCGGGTATTTGTCGGACGTACACAATCCGACCGCGCCGATCGCGCTGCAAAAAGTGTATCGAGGGCCGGCGACGGATGACGGGGCGCGCAAGATCGCGCATCAATTTGCGGACGACATTGTGGCGCGGCTGAGCGGTGGAGGACCGGGAATCGCGCAAACGCAAATTGCTTTCGTCAGCACCAAGAGCGGGACCAAAGAAATCTGGGCCATGGATTACGACGGCAGCAACCAGCACCAGTTGACGCATCTGAAGTCGATCTCGCTGACGCCGCGCTGGTCGCCAGACTCGACACGGATCGCGTTTACTTGCTACGTGCCGTTCCGGGGAATCACTTCGCCGCAGATTTGCATTTACTCCACGGCGTCGGACCGGCTGATTTCGTTTCCGCGGTACCGTGGATCGAATAGTTCTCCGGCGTGGTCGCCGGACGGCAGCCAGATCGCGTTTATGTCCAGCCAGGGCGGAGACCCCGAAATTTTCATCAGCGATTCGACCGGCGGCTCGATGAAGAAGGTTACTTTCTCCCCCGGGGTGAATACTTCACCGGCCTTCAATCCTAAAACCGGCAAGCAGATCGTATTTGTCAGCGACCGCGCCGGGGATCCGGTTTTGTATCTGGCGAATTCGGACGGCACCGACGTGCAGAAGCTGGACATGCCGGACATGGGCTACGTGGTGGATCCGTCGTGGTCACCGAATGGGCAATTGCTGGCTTTCAGCTGGCGGCGGCCGAGCGGAAACTTCGACATCTACATTATGGATATCGTGAACCGGCAGCTGGTTGAATTGACCCGCGATGCGGGGCGCAACGAGCGTCCGAGCTGGGCGCCTGACGGGCGGCACATCGTTTTCGAATCGACGCGCAACGGCAAACGCGAAATCTGGTCGATGTTGGCCGATGGCAGCATGCCGCGGCAACTGACTTACGAAGGCCAGAACGAATCGCCGAGCTGGTCGTCGAAGTAAATTTTGTTTTGGTGAGATTTTTTGGGAGTCGAAGGACGCTGGAAGAGGAGGCACTACATGCAGGTTCGTAATTCTCGTCAGATCATGTTGGCGTTGGGGTTGATGGCAGCACTGGGATTTGCAGGTTGTGGGAAAAAGGTGGCTAGCTCGCATCCGAGCTCGGCGCCGGCGCCGACTTCGGCGCAGCCGACGGTTTCGCTCGCAGCGACGCCGACTGCGGTGAAGGCCGGCGACACGGTGACGTTGAGCTGGACGTCGACGGACGCGACCGATGCGGACATCGAACCGGGGGTGGGCAAAGTGGCGCTGCAGGGTTCGACGCCGGTGAATCCTGCGGATTCGACGACGTACACGATCACGGCTACGGGGCCGGGCGGCAGCGCGACTGCGACCGCGCGCGTGACCGTCGGTGGCGGAGGGACGGCGGCGCCTCCTCCGACTTCGAATAATCAGAGCATGAGCGAGCTGTTCGAGCAGAACGTGAAAGACGCGTTCTTCGATTTCAACGGGTCGAATATTCGTCCGGACGCGCGCGACAATTTGACCCGCACCGCGGAATTTTTGCGTTCTTATCCGCAGCTGCGGGTGACGATCGAAGGGCATTGCGACGACCGCGGCTCGACCGAATACAACATCGCATTGGGCGAGCGGCGGGCGCAGGCGGCGAAGAATTTCTTGATTTCGCTGGGCATCACCGCCGACCGCATGGATACGGTAAGCTGGGGCAAGGAACGGCCCTTCTGCACCGAGCAGACCGAAGAGTGCTGGCAGCAGAATCGGCGGGCGCACTTCGTGGCGGCGCACTAAATTTTTAATTTCAAACGAAACGATGTAGCAGCGATTTTCTGAGGAGTGCGGCGGCGGAAGTCGCCGCACTTTTCGGCGTTTAGAAGGCGAAGCAGTAGGACTCTTGGGGGAGGGAATTATGCGCGGACGATCGATTGCGCTGGGAATGATGGCGGTGGGCGTGGGAATTGTGGGCGGTTCGTTGTTGAGCCCGCGGCCGACGGGCGCGCTGTCCAAGGAAATGGTGCAGCTGCAGGAGCAGGTCTCGCAATTGCTGCAGGGGCAGCAATCGATGCGCAGCGCGATCGACGCGAACAACGCGTCGACGCACACGCTGATCCAGCAGCAGCTGGACGCAGTGAATTCGATGAACGCGCAGATGAACGCGCTGCAGAAGAGCCTGGGCGAAGCGAACGCGAATGACAGTTCGAAGATCGATGCGATGGCGACGCAGACCCAGGGCGTTTCGGACAATTTGCAGGACGTGCAAGCGCGCGTCGGTAAGCTGGCCACGCAGATGAACGACATTCAAAGCTTGTTGCAGAGCATCGACGGGCGACTGGCCGGCGGGGCGACACCGTCGGCGTCGTATTCGCCGGCGACGCCGGTCGGGCCTTCGGCTGCGGCTGGACCTGCGCCGGCTGCAGCGGGTGATACTTCGGCACCTGCGCCGGCGGCCGCGCCCGCGCGCAACCCGGGCGGGCTTTCCAGCATGGGTTCGGACACCTTGTATCAGAATGCGCTGCGGGATTTCACTACCGGGAAATACGATTTGGCGCGGCAAGAATTTTCGGACTATGTGAAGAATTTCGGTGCGACGGATTTGGCTTCTAACGCGCAGTTTTATCTGGGAGAAATTTCCTACGCCCAAGGCGATTACAAGGATGCCATCGGGCAATACAACAGCGTGCTGAACAACTATCCGCAGAGCTACAAGCTGGCGGCTTCGCTGCTGAAGAAGGGCATGGCTGAACTGGAATTGGGGATGAAAGCCACCGGCGCGCGCGATTTGAAGGAAGTGGTCCGGCGTTTTCCGGGTTCGGATGAATCGCGGCGGGCCAGCGCGAAGTTGAAGGAATTGGGGATTCCGGCGACGTCGAGATCGGCGCCGCGGCAGTAGGGCGTATTACGGATTTTCCCATCACGGGTATTGGTTTTGCGGCGGCGAGAGGTTTCGCCGCCGTTCTCTTTTACGCCCGCAGATTATCCGGCTGCCAGTTCTGAATCATTTGCTTGATCGCCTTGCGGTCGTTGATTTTGTCGTTCAGGACTTTGCGAACCAGGCCGGGGAGTTCTCCGTCGCTGGCGAAGCGTAGCGAAACGAGCTGGGCGACCGTAAGCGCCGGGATGCTGGCTTGCAAGTCGGCCGGCAGCAGCCGCGCGAGGCGGAGCTGCATTTCCAGGCGGATGACGCGATCCTGTACGATGAGCGCAAAACGCCGCGAGCAGAAGGCGATCAGGATCAAGGCGATCGAAACCAAAAATAGAATGATCGAGCCATAGGAACGAACGGTAATGGCCACGCGCAGCGTCCAGATGAAATTCAACGCCAGAATGGGCAGCGCCACAAAATGGAACAGTGGTACGAACTTTGCGTGGTTCTTGAAATTTTGCGTTTCGGGCATGAGGAAGTCTCCGTCGGTCTAAGAGATCGAGCAGGCCGAAGTTTAGCAGACGCCGCGGCAAAGTCGCAGCGTGACTCCGGGGCCCGGGCGCCGGGTTGTGCCAGGGCGAACATGCTAAACTGTCCAAAGAATGAGTAAGACGTTCGACATCGGGATTGAATCGCTGAGTGGCAAGAAGGCTGCGTTTTTGCGCGAGCCGCGCACTGCGCCGCTTCCTTTGCCGCTGCGCGGGGCTGTCAAAACTGCGCTCGCGGGCGAGCTTGCCTCCGGCGGCGCGGCCGGGAAGTCGTTCTTCATCGAGACTTTTGGCTGCCAGATGAACGACCACGATTCGGAGAAGGTCGCCGGGGTCTTGCAGGGCCGCGGCTACTATCCGGTCGAGACTCCTTCGCAGGCTGACTTGGTGCTGTACAACACTTGCAGCATCCGGGAAAAAGCGGCGCAAAAAGTTTTTGCGCGATTGGGCGACTGGAAAACGCTCTCCGACGGGAAAATTATCGGCGTGCTGGGCTGCCTGGCACAGCAGGAAGGCGAAGAAATTTTTGAACGCGCGCCGTGGGTCAGCTTGGTGTGCGGTTCGGCGAGCTACCGCAAGTTGCCGCAGCTGATCGAGCAGCTTGAATCCGGCGGCCGACGCGTGACGGGCCTGGACCTCGACACCGACGAGACTTTTGAGACCGAGATCACCCGGCGTGATCGTCTGCTTAGCGCCTACATCACAATCATCGAAGGCTGCGATTACGCCTGCGCCTACTGCGTGGTGCCGCGCACGCGCGGGCCTGAGCGCAGCCGCTCGAGCGAATCGGTGCTGGCCGAAGCGCGGCGCCTGGCCGACGCCGGCTACACCGAAATTCAACTGCTGGGCCAAACGGTGAATTCTTACCGCGATCCCGGCCCTCGCGCCTGGCGTTTTGTGGATCTGCTGCGCGCCGTGGCGGACGTTCCGGGAATTCGCCGGGTGCGTTTCACCACTTCGCACCCGAATGATTTCACGCGCGAAATTGTCCAAGCTATCGACGCCGTCCCGGCGATCTGCAATCACGTGCATTTGCCGGTGCAGTCCGGGTCCAGCCGCGTGCTGCAAGCCATGCGCCGGACCTACACCCGCGAAGAATATCTGGAGAAGATCGCCTGGATGCGCGCGGCTTCGCGAGACATCAGCATCACCTCCGACATCATCGTAGGGTTCCCCGGCGAGACCGCCGCGGATTTCGAAGACAGCCTGTCGCTGCTCGATGCGGCGCAGTACGATGCGATTTTTTCTTTCACCTACTCTCCGCGCCCTAACACGACGGCCAAAGACATGCCGGATGCGATTCCCGAAGAGGAAAAGAGCAAGCGCCTGGCGATTCTGAACGCGCGCCAGCGGCAAATTCAGACCGCGCGCAACGAAATGATGATCGGCGGCACCTTTGAAATCCACACCGACGGCGAACATCCGGCGCGCGGAATGTGGGGCGGCCGAACCAGCTGTAATCGCCTGGTAAATTTCACTTCAACGCGCGAGAAACTTCTGGGAGAATACCTTCAAGTCAAAATTTCGCGTGCCAGCGCGAATTTAGTTTTTGGCGAACACGTCGAGTAAGTTCGATCGACGGCAGTGCGGGAGGCCCCATGGAACTCGAAGTCAAGATTCGAGGCTTGATGATGGATCCCGTGACCAACATGCCCGTGGTGGTCCTGAAAGAAACTTCCGGCAGCGGCGTGCTGCCCGATCTGGGTGGGAATTTACGAAGCCAACGCCATCGCGCTGGAAATCGAAAAAGTACAGACGCCGCGGCCCATGACGCACGACCTGCTGAAAAATGTTCTGACTGGCCTCGACGTGCGGGTGCAGCGCGTGGTGGTCTCCGATCTGAAGGACGATACTTTCTACGCTTTGATCTGGATGGAGCGCGACGGGCAGACCATTTCGCTTGATTCGCGGCCCGAGCGATGCGCTGGCTTTGGCGCTGCGCCTCGATTGCCCGATTTTTGTGGAAGACGAAGTATTGAAGCATTCCAAGACTTCTTCCGCCGTGGCGGAGAAGAGTTCCAGCGAAGACCTGCGCAAATGGCTCGAAAACCTGAACGACGAGGACCTTGGCCGCTACAAGATGTAAGCATGCGCCACGCGATTCTTACGGCTTTCTTGTGTTGCGCCGTGTGGCCAGGCGTCTCGTTAGCTCAGGAAACCTCAGGGCCTACTCAACCTCCCGCTACTCGGCCTAGCCCAGCTGTCGCTCCTGACGCAACTGCTCCTTCAGGACCTCCGCCGCACATCGCTTACCTGGACAAAGAAAAAACAATTTACGTGATGGATTTCGCTCCAGCACCCGGGCCTGCGGCAAAGCCGGCGGCAACCGGAGTGAGTTCAAGTGATGGACCAGTCGACTCAGGATCGATGAACGCCCCGAAGTTGAACGCGTCCGACGCAGACGCGCCGGCAGCTGCGGCGAATTCGGGCCCCAGCAGAATTTTGGCCGACGACCTGATGCGCGGGTTGAAAAAAGCTGGCTACAAAGCGAAGTTCTTGTCGGCTCAGGAGGAAGTACCTGAAGAAGGTTTGCTGCTCACCGGCGTATTCACGCAGAAAGGCCCGGGCGGCGTCTTGCGCGGCGTGAGCTTGGGACCAGGCCAGACCGCCGGCAACGTACTGCTCTATCTCACCTCCGATAATCTCTTGCGTACTGTGCGGCCTCTTTATGAGCCAGTGGATAAAAATGCCGCGCCAACTGCCGGCGGGATGGCGATACGATTAAATCCGGAAGTTGCCACGCTGAAATTCTCCGCACCAACGAATCCCGACCCCAAAGCCGTGAAAAAATTAGCCGACCAAATTGTGGCCGAACTTCAACGCCTAACGCTACAAGCCGAATCGCAGGGCTTGGATGGCTCGGGCGACCCAATCAACAAGTATTCAAAGCCTTAGGCGGGCCACGTTTAAGCGCGGGGCTAAACCAAGTTCTTCGACATACGAACGAAATGGCAGGGCATCGTGATGCGCACATGGGTAGGAAAAGGCTCGATGCCCGATTCGGCGTAGCCGAACTTGTTATACAACGGAATTAATTCGGGGCGGGTGCTGACGGTGCGGATATCCATGACGACGCAGCCGGCCTCTTTTGCGCGCCGTTCGACCGCGACAATCAACTCGCGGGCCAAGCCCCGCGCCTGGAATTCCGGCGCCACGGACAGCAAACCAAAATAGGCGCGCTCCTTGCGTAGCTCGAGGTAGGCGCAAGCCACCAGGTCGCCCGAAATTTCGCCGACCAGGAACGTGCCGGTGCCAAACATCGTCTCGACTTCGGCCGCGTCGATGCGATCGCCAACGACGAAGAAGCCTTCAGCGATGCGGAAGGCGACATTCACAAGTTCGACGATCCGCGAAATGTCGGCCGGGGTTGCCAGGCGAATGACCATGCCAAATATCGTATCGCAATCGAAGCAGGGAAGCGGGGTGTGCCAGTGCGGAGCAGGCGAAATTCACAGGCGATCGGGGCTAACTCTATTTTGTGCTTGCAGATGGCCGGGGAGAGTGAGTAGAGTGACTCACGTAGTGGGATTAGCGCCTTGGGCCGCCACATATAGGCCTGTGGTTGCCGGACGGCGAACGAGAGGCACAGCTTGACCTGCGTCATAGCAGTCGCCAATCAAAAAGGTGGCGTTGGAAAGACTACCACTTCGATCAATCTTGCGGCCGCGCTGGCTCTGAAGAAAAAGCGAACGCTGCTGATCGACCTCGATCCACAATCGAACGCGACCATCGCGTTTTTCGATCCTGCTGAAATTCAGGCTTCGATGTACGACGTGTTCGCGGACCATCCGACCGAACTGGCGGCGGTCATTCGCCCGACGAAAGACCCCTATCTGTTTGTGGCTCCGGGGAAGCTCGCCCTGGCGCGGCTGGAGCAGCAACTGGGCGGGCAGTTTGACGCGCCCTTCAAGCTGAAGGACGCGCTGACGCCGATTGCGAAGGATTACGACTTCATCGTTTTCGATACGCCGCCGGCGCTGGGAATTTTGACGGTGAATGCGCTGGTGGCGTCGACCCATCTGCTAGTGCCGATTCAGGCTGCCTACTTTGCGATTGAAGGCACCGATGATTTGCTGGAAACCTACGGGCGGATTCGCTCCCGGCCGAATCCAGATTTGAAATTGCTGGGCGTGGTGATTACGCTGTTCGATAAGCGCACCAATATTTCGCGCGATACCCACGAACAAATTCGCGCGGTGTTTGGCGAAACGCTTTTCAAGACGCGCATCAGCAAGAACGTGCGTCTGGAAGAAAGTCCTGCTTATAAAGAAACCGTATTTTCCTTCGCGCCGAAATCATCGGGCGCCGAAGATTATAAAAAGCTAGCTCAGGAGGTCCTACAACGTGTCCAAGAGGATCGGGTTGCCCGTCACACTCAAGATGCGGCATGACGCGCATTATGTCGAGACGCTAACCAGTTACAGTGGCGCGGCGGTTGGGCGCATGATCCCGACGGACAAGGTGCGCCCGAACCCGGACCAGCCGCGGAAGACTTTGGGCGACCTGCGCGAATTGACGGATTCGGTCCGCGAGAAGGGTGTACTCGAGCCGCTGCTGGTTCGCTACATTCCGCGCGAGGACACCTACTACATTATTTCCGGCGAGCGCCGCTATCATGCTTCGAAGGCGGCTGGCCTGCCGGAAGTTCCGTGCATCATCAAGATTGCGGACGACGCCGAGACTTTGGAAATTGGCTTGATTGAGAATTTGCAGCGCAAGGATTTGACCCCGTTTGAGGAAGCGGACGGCTTGCAGCGGCTTGCCGATCATTTTGACTACACGCATGACGATATCGCGCGGAAGATTGGCCGGGCGCGGTCGAGCGTTACTGAGACCATGTCTTTGCACGTGATTCCCAGCGATGTGCGGCAGGCTTGCATCGAGCGGGGGATTTTGACCAAGTCGCTCTTGCTGCAGGTGGCGCGTCAGCCGAACGAAAAGCGTATGCAGGAAATGGTGAATCGCATCTCGCAAGGCGGTCTTGACGCGTGACGAAGCACGTCGCGCGCGTCAGCAGCAGACCGAATCGGCGCCGCGGCCTCAGCCGTTCTTGTTCGACTATCGCGCGGATGACGAGTCGTTCCACCTGCGCGTGCAATTCCGCAAGAGCCAGGTGAGCCGCGAAGAGCTGGCTTCGGTGCTGCGGTCGATCCTGCGCGAAGTGGAATCCGGAAACATTTCGTCGTCAGCCGCGTAGCTGTTCTTCTCAACTCTGCAGGCGGTGCGGGTGTCCTGTGCGGCACCGCTTGTGCCGATTCCTACTGTGTATTTCCCACTCCTCGAGGTCTTGACGCTTTTTTTTGCGCAATTGATGACTCCAGCCGCAGCCCTCTCGCATCGAAACTTTGAGGCCAAGTTGAAATTCGGCAGCGCCCAAAGCAAACTACTACTATGAGTAATTCATACGACGTCATTTGCATCGGTTCCGGCCCCACCGGTCTGGCTTGCGCGATTGACGCTAAGCTGGACGGCTTAAAGCCCCTGGTCATCGATAAAGGCTGCCTCTGTAATTCTCTGTTTCACTATCCGACCAACATGCTGTTCTTTACCACGCCCGAACGAATGGAAATCGGCGACCTGCCGATGACCACCGCCGGCGGAAAGCCGACTCGCGCCGAGGCTTTGAAATATTACCGTCGCGCCGTCGAGCATTTTGAACTCGCGGTGAAGCAATACGAGCGCGTCAATCGCGTCGAAGGGAAGGACGAGGCGTTCACTGTTCACACTACGGATCGTTCCGGCGCCGCGCATGTGTATCGCGGGCGGAAAGTGATCGTGGCCACCGGTTTTTACGATAAGCCTAATCACCTGGGCGTGACCGGCGAAGATCTGCCGAACGTCTCGCACTATTTCGACGAGCCGCATCCGTACTGGAATCGCGACGTGGTGGTGGTCGGCGGCGGGAATTCCGCGGCCGAAGCTGCGCTCGACCTTTTTCGTGTCGGCGCGCATGTGACAATCGTGCATCGCGGTCCGGAGATGAGCCGCAGCCTGAAATATTGGGTCAAGCCGGACATCGAAAACCGGATTCACGGCAACGAGATTCGTGCGATGTTTAACACCGAGGTCGTAAGCTTTGGCCCCGATCAAGTGCGCGTGAAGAATGGCCGTAGCGAGCAATCGATTCCAGCCTCGCAAGTCTTCGCGCTAATCGGCTACCATCCGGATTTTGAATTCCTCGAAAGCATGGGCATTCGGCTCGATCCCAAGACCAGAAAGCCCTTGATCGATCCCGAAACGCTGGAAACCAACGTTCCGGGTATTTACGTCGCAGGCGTCGTCGTCGGCGGCTTACAAACCTCGCGCATCTTCATCGAGAACGGACGATTCCACGGTCGGCAGATCATAGCGGCCATTGCGGGGACGGGCCGATTGTCAGATACCGAGCCAGTCGCGCCGCCAGGCGAGTGACGTGAGTTGGTCGTGAGGCGCGATCGCGATCGAATCTGAATTGCGCACCGCGGAACGTGTCCCCCGGCACCGAGCCAGATCGAGCTGCAGGCAACCGTTGTCATCGCGAACCCCTTCAGCGGTGAGGGATCTGCTTGTTGTGACGTCAAGCTGCGGTCACTCGCGAAGAAAAATCCCAAAACGACGCGAGGGATCGTTAGAGCAACTCTTCAGCCGCTGCCTGATCGCATCTAATTGGAGAGGCAACGCCACGAATCGGCAGTTTGCGAGCCTCGTCTTACTCTGCTAAAGTATTCCTCGATGGCCTCGTTAATTCAGGAAGTCGGCGAAACATTCGTAACGATGTTCAAGGGTTTCAGTGTCACGTTGCGAAACATGTTTCGCCCGACCACCACTGAAAATTTCCCGGACGTCCCGCCCAGCGTGCAACCGCGCTATCGCGGCATTCACGTGCTGCAGCGTGACGAACACGGCTACGAAAAGTGCGTGGGATGTTTCCTCTGCGCCGCTGCTTGCCCCGCGAATTGCATCTACATCGAAGCCGCCGAAAATACCGACGCCAATCGCATCTCCGCCGGCGAACGCTACGCCAAAGTTTACAACATCGATTATTCGCGCTGCATTTTCTGCGGCTACTGCGTCGAAGCCTGCCCCACCGACGCCATCACCCACGGCCACAGCATCGAGCTAGCCCCTTACGACATCAACGCGCTGCTCTACCGCAAAGAACAGCTCCTAGAACCCTGGCCTCCGCGCGCCGCAAATCCGCCAGCAAAAGCCTCTTAGTCTCCACACCACACTACGCGCATAGCCTAAGCGTTTTCGACACGCACCGGCCCAGCGACTCCGACCTCCGCAACCAACTCCGCTCCCGAAACTTAATCAAAGCTAACGCCGATTCGATCCGCAACCGAATCCACGTGCGAAGTTCGAATCAAACCTCACTCCGCCCCGATCTTCGCAACCGAACCCACTCACGATCCTAGAATCAGAAACGCGCGCCGTCCTCGGCCTCCCGTCCTTCCGGCTGATGAGCGCGATACGCACAACACAACCGTCAAAGACCGGCACCTCCACCTTCATCCCCAAATCCCACCAAACGCAATCCCCAGAAAAGATCCGCACCAAGCTCTCAATCGCGCACGCAGGAAATGGTAGAAAAATCATCACCGACCGAATTCCCATCGGCGCCACCGATTCAAAACCATTTCACCACAATCAATTCCTCCGCAATCGCACAAGGATAAAATATTCACACTCAACCAAAACACTCCTTCTCACGTCCCTCCGGGAATTATTAGACTATGTTTTTGGGTGACGAAAGTTTGCGGAGAGAATTGTGGGATTTATGGAGCGCCGTGTTGTAAACGGCGTGCTGCGGAGAATGGGGGGTGCTTGCTGCGCTGGGGTGCTATTTGCGTTGCCGTTGTAGTTTGTAATGCGACGTGTAAGTGGCGCGCGGGTGCGTTGCAGTCTGTGCGGCGCGAGCAAGTGATGCGGCAATTTGGCGGCTTGCTGGGCCTTCGCGCGCTGCGCCGTGGCGTGTGGGGATAACGCCGGATTTTAGTGGGACGCAACTTTGCGGTGCATGAAGGCGATGTCGAATTCTAGAGGGATGCTGCTTCGCCGTGCATGGATGCGATGCTGCATTTTCGGGGGACTGTGATTTGTGGCGGAATTGGGTTTGCCTGCCAAGTTGTGGCTGTGCGATTGAGTACGAGCTTATCGGCGCTTCGAGGCGCGATCGAATTGACGCCAGGCTGGCATGATTTTGTGGGGCGCTCGCAGTTGTTAGGTGCGGATCATGTAGACGAGCGGCTCGGATGCTTTCTCCAGGTTTTCGGTCGCTGACGAAGCCGGCGACGGCGTGGGTAGCTCGACACGGCGTGATGCATGGATGCGAGATTTTGGTCGCTGCGGCGGCTGGTGACTAGCGGAGTTTCGATTTTGCGCGCAAGGAGTGTGTGCGGGGTCTTGTGATGAGGTTCGAGGGCTGGCGCGGGGAGTTTGCTTGGCGAGTCTTGATTATGTTCATTGCGGCTTTCGTGAGTGGCGATCAACGCGTGGGAGGCGAACGATGTGCTTGAGTAGGCCAGAAAGCGCGCTGGCCGCGGACGGAAATGCCAGTGTTGGCATGTTGGAGCGGGTTTCCGGCGAGCGTATGAGTGAGATGAGGCAGATTTGCGAAACGAATCGAGCGATGAACGCAAGAGTTCACGAGGCGGGCGAGAGCATGGAAGCTGACGAAACGAAGCCTACGATGCAGCGCGAAAATCGCAGAAGGCTAATGTGTGGCAGGTCAAGACGCGCGGGCGCCGGATCAGGGACTGGAGCGCGCGATTTGGACGATGGTCTTCGGGTTGGATGCGTGCGGGTTCGGAGCATTGGGGATTTTGCTGCGGTTCGGCAAAAAGGTGGAGCTGCGACGAGAGGCACGGGCGATGCAGTCCGGTCGACCGACTTTTTGCGGCTGCTAGGGCCGGACGCCTGCGATTTCGCACGGCTTCACCCCGCGAAGTTCCGGACTGCCGCGAAATTGCAGGACGTGCCGCGACGGCGGGCCGAGAATCATCGGCGGAGGCTCGCGCCGATGTGGCTGCTTGATTTGCAGCAGGCCCTGACGCGGTTGAAGATTCAAATGCGAGATTCGTGGTTGACTCGCCGGCTGCGAACGCATGCGCCGCATGCTGCTTCCGACACTGACGGTCGAGCACCGAAGCGGAGCCGGTTTTTGCATGGATACCCCGCAGCGCCGGCGGAGGTGCCGGCAAGTTTCTGGCTGCGATGCGCAGATCCGGTAATGCGAGCGATTCGGCGCCGGTCGAGGTCTGCGGGCGGCGGCCTTCGAGGAGCAGACGCGCGAGACGCGCAGCGACTTCGGCCTCGACCCATTCTTCGTGAATTTCTTGCACCTCACGGCGAAGCTGGGCGATTTCATCGAGGCGAGCGAGTTCGAAGCCTTCGAGCGAGATATCCGAAAAGCTAGTCATCAACGCAAGCGACGGCTGGGGGCTGCGCATACGCGATCTCCTTTCGATTCGTGCGGCGTCGGCTGCAAGGTAACTTTTCAGTACAGTAGCAAGTAGCTAACTAGTCCTGATAGGACCGGGAGTTGAGTACCTGAGGAAAAGTGGGGCACGCGGTTGACACCCCGGCGCAAATTGCGTGCAGGGTGCGGGCGAAAAGCGGCCGCCGGACCGCGAGGCGACGTCATCGGAGGTCTGAAACGGATCGCGACCGGCGACGGGTGGCGGGCGCTGAATTTTTGACAAGGGTGTGACGGCAAACCAAGACATTTCGTTCCGGTGGAAATCCGAAGCTCACGGAGGCCCGATGGTCGAAACGATGGAATGCAATGTGGACGCGGCCGAGTCTTTGCACTGGCAAGCCGAGAGCGCAGAGGAGCGGGAGCAAAGAAAAATTCGAAACCGGGAGTACATGCGAAAGCGGCGCGCAGATCCGCAATTTCAAAAAGACGAAAAGCGGCGACGCAGGCGGGACCGGGAGCGAGCGTTTGTGCGGAAGGCGAGTTCGGGTGACGGCGGCGGCCAACCCACAGCGAGCCAAAAGTGTTGGATCTGCCGGAAACGGGCGGCGGTCGAAGTGATAACCCGACTGAAACCGAGCACGGCGGTGCGTAGCGGTTTCGTACAAGTCCGGGTGGCGTATTGCGGGTTTTGTTAGAGGGTTTCGGTCCGTAGCGCAATGAAATGGGCGGTCGCGGCGCGAAAAATTACGCGCGCGGCGACGGCGGAGAGTACGCAAACGTGCGCGAGAACAATTACAACACCGGGTTAAGGGGAGTGCTGTTCGAGGCGCGGCATTACGCGCGGATGGGTTCCGCAATTTGGCTGTACGGCTGGCTAATTTTGCGCCAGACGCACCAAACCGGAAGCGTTGGGTGGGTGCTGGGGGGCGCGCCGATTCATTATCGCGAGATCGAAGAGGAAACCGGATTCAACCGGCGCACGCTCGAGCGCTGGATGAAAGATTTGCGGCGCCACGGGTACATCGAGACGGCGGTGGTTGACGGCGGGATCACGATCAGAATTCTAAAAGCGAAAAAACACATTCGGGTGGCGCCAGGCGCGGAAGGCGTACGCAAAGTTGCGGGCGGTGTACGCGGGAATGTCGGGAGCGTCCCGCAAAGCTGCGCAGCGGATCGGAAGCAAAAGCAATTTGTGCAGCAAGTTGCGGGGCCGATAGGTAGTTCATCAGTAGTAAGAATAAAAGAAAAAGAAGCAACGCGATTTCAACCGCCTGTGGAAATCGAATCGCAGGCGAATGAAATGCAGAAAACCTGCTGGTTAGAGCCAAATCAATCGCCAAATCAATCGCAATACCAGTCCCGCCCGGGGCACAAAAAAGACGAACCACTCCGCAACCGACCGCACCATCCACCACCACGCAGAGAACAGCCACCGCAGGAAACGCCGTGGCGATCCACGCAGCAACCTTTTTCCTGGGAAGTGCGCGAACGCATTCGTTTGCTTCGAGCCGAACGCGAAGAAGCGGTGCGCCGCGAACTGGCCGTGGGAACCGGGCCGGAGGCCGGATGCCGATGAACATCGAAAAAATGTTTCGCAAGGAAGTGACGCACGGGGGAGCGATTCCCGCGGGCTGGCAGATGGCGTGGTACGAGCCGCGACGGCGCGTGGGCGTGTATTACCCGGCGCCGCTGCACTGGATTCTGCGCGTGCTGCGCGAGCTGGGTCATCGCGCGCAGATGGCGATGCGCGCGCCGGGCATCGAGCACGAGCAGGTGTTTCAGATGCAGCGCCAGCACAAGGAGCGCGAGCGCCTGGCGGAGGAATACGCCCGCGGATATTTATCCGGCTGGCACGAATGTTTTCAATCCTGCCTGACGGCGGTGCAGGAAGAAATCTCACACGCGGATCAGGTGTGGGACATCAGCGCATTTCTGGCGGATGCACCGAAGCGACCGGGTTCGAAAAACTAGCATAGCGGCGAATCCGTCGCAGGCCTTCTTCACTGGAACGACCGGCGCGCTGCGGTGCGCCACTGGAGCCGTGATGAAAGCGAATGAAGTATTCGATGCGTGCCACGGGCGGTATCGCAGTCTGCGGGAATGGCTGGATGAATCGACGGGAAAAGTCCGGGCGGTAAATCTGGAAGCGCCGTCGTCGGGATATCAATGGCGGCCTTCGCGTTCGCGGGCGTGCGATTTCATTGCGGATTTCGAGCGCATCGGGAGGCAGGCGCTGCATCGTCCGGAATGGAAGGGAAGGCTGAAGCTGTTCGAAATTTATTTTGTGCATTCGGTGGAGTATCGGGAAGCGGTCAAACTCGTTGGCGCGGCTGAAGGGACTTTCGACTACTGGTTCCAGGAAGTAAAACGCGCGGCGGGAAAGGAATTTTCGCGCTGCCGGCTGTATCCGCCGTCGCAATATTTTTCTGGTGTGGCACTCAATCAGCGAAGCGACGCCAGCGATTGAGGAGCCATTTACAAAACAGCCCGGTGAGCCATCCCAGCGGAGCCGGCACAAGTAGCGACGCGGCCAGCGGAACGATATCCGGAGCGGCGAGATTTTGCGAACGCATACTGTCCCCGAGATTTTCGATGCGTTCGATGCGCTGGGCTTCCTCTTTGATCTCAATGACCTGAGCCGTTGCGACCTGCGCCCGCCAGAAATTATCCAGGTCCATGCCGCATTGCTCGCATTTCTGATTTGTGGCTTGTTCGTGCCAGCAGTGCGGGCAGCGAAAGAAGAGCGTGGCGTGACACTGGGTGCAGAACTGAACGCCGGGCGGGTTGGCGGAGTGGCACGCGGGACAGAGCATCGGTGCCCGCCTTCTCGTTTAATCGCGATTGAAGAAGTGTTTCAGCAGCGTGATGCCGCCGTTCATCGGCAGCCAGAGAATACCTTTCAGCAAGTTGCTACGGCTTTCGATGCGATCGTGAATTAGATCGGCTTCGGCTTGCTTGGCGGCGACTACCGCGCCGATATATTTCAGAAAGTCGATGCCGCATTTTTCGCATTTGCCGCCGACGCGCTGGGCGTGGTGGCAGGAAGGACATTCGAAGCGCAGCGTGGCGTGGCACTTCGGGCAGAAGCGCGCTACTTCCCGCGCATTGGTGCCGCACTTGGGGCACTTGTAGGTTGCGGCGGTGGCCGGCGCGGCTGAATCCATGGTGGGCCAGGGAATTTTGGAAGGCGCGGCGATCGGCGGCTTTGCTGCGGTGGCGGAGCCCGGTGTCGCGTTTAGATTCGGCGCAGATTTTGGCGGCTCGGGCGACGGCGGGTGTGCGGGCGCAGCGGTAGCCGCTGCAAGCCGCGCATCTTTTTGCAGGCTTCCGCCGGCTCCGGGCTTTCCCGGGATGGACTCACTGCTCATGGTTTGATTTTAGGCTGCGTGCTGCGCGCGAAGGAGATTGGCGAAGCGATGTGCGGCGGCAGCGTCACCTGTACGAGCGTACAGGCGGGCCGTCGAGCGCTTCAGCGCCGCGTTACTGGCGGGTCAGATCCGAGCGCGTTTTGCGCAGCAGCCCGGCGATGAGCGCCAGCAGAAACAAAATCAGGAACAAATAAAATACGAGCTTGGCCACCGCAACCGCCGCCAGCACCAATCCCGCGAACGCGAATAGCCCCGCGATAAACGTCACGACCAAAAACACGATGGCCCACCGGAACATGAATCCTCCCTTATTTGTTTCGTGAACCCCACGCGGCGTACGCCTTCGATTCCTGCGCGACGATGTCGAGCAGATTTCCCTGGGCTTCATTCACGTCGATCAGATGCAGGCCCCAATCCTTCAGCACGTATCCGGCAACGATCAGATCGCCGGTAATGTCGTGCGCGCGTGCGCCGGAAGGATCGTCGTGCACGGTGATCGCGAGGTAGGAGCCGTGCTCGTTCGATTCGCAGTCGGCAGTCAGCATTCCCGGCAAACTTACAAACAGCGTGTCGACCGGTTTCGGCGGCGAAACCCAGGCCGGCGGTTCGCCGACAAAGCCGCCGACAATCGCGTTGCTATTTCCCGAAGGCAAATACGCGTGCAGCGCGCCGCTGCCTCCTCCGAGCGCGGCAGGATTGGTGCAGGCGGCGACCATGCCCTCCGTCGCGACCCGGCCGAAGCGGCTATTTTCCGGCGGCGGGGAAGTCGCGCGGAAGGAAACGTAGCTGATTGCGCATCCGATTTGCGTGGCCGCGCGGCATAGCGGAATTTTCTGGAACACGCCGCCGACGTCTTTTCCTTTGGGCACTGCGATGTTCGCGCCGAGCAGAATCGCGGAAATCAGTCGCGCCTGCGCCGGCTTGCCGTCGATTTCGTTCTGGATCAGGTGCATTAAAATATTTGCGCCCTGCGAATGGCCGAAGAGCACGACGCCGCGGCCGTGATTATCGTGCTGCAGATAATAATTCCAGGCGTCGAGCACATCGTCGTAAGCCAGCAGGCGTTCGGCTTTCTGGTCTTCGGCCGAGGGTCCGCTGCCGAGCAGGATCGAACGCAACGCGGCGATGGTTACCTGGCGATACATCGGCGCGTACAGCCGGCATTGCGATGCAAAACGCGCGAGCTGCGTCTGCACCACGCGCTTTTCAGTCGGGCCGATGGTCATGTCGCTATTCGGCGTGGGCTCGAGCGAAACGGTGGGGTAGACGTAGAAACAATCGATGGGCGCGTCGGGACTAGGCGTGAATTTTTCGACGGTCATGGTGCCGTCGGCGGTGATCACCGTGCTGGAAATGTCTGCGGTGCAGGAATCCTGGCGCCCGGGCAGGCAAACCCACGCGGCTGGATCGGATAATCGTTTTTTGCGGGGGCAGTTTGCGCGCGAGCGCAGCCAGCTTCGCTGAGGAGCAGCGAAGTAGCCAGGACGAAAACAAAGAGTAACGCGCGTCGATTCATGGCGAGCAATCTTAGCGGCGCAAAAGAAGCGGGGTCAAGCAAGTGGCCGAACTGTTTCCCGGAGCTACTTGAAAATCTCCGGAGCATCGGATTACGGCAAGGTGGCATCTGATTGATTGTAAAAACTTTCGTTATGGACACGAACGGGTCATCGGAAGTACCGTTGACCGCGTCTAGGCGGCAGTCGATACTTTGTTGAAAGTGCTTGCCCTTAGGTTCGCCAATGAGATACAAACTCCGGCACGGTACTCATTTATACCGGAGGGCTACGCGTGTCTTTTGCCAGTCAAAACGATCCGCCGATGGGCGTGTGGGCGATGCTTGGAGAGTTTTTTCGGGAAGCGGCCGTCCTGATTTTTGTTTTCGCCCCTCTGGATCAGGCAATCAAGGGCCAGTTCACATTTTGGTTTCTGTTTATCGGAATGCTGACAGCTTTGGCTTTTTTAGCGATGGGAATGGTTTTGGAGAAGCTGAGGTAAAAAATGAATACACAATATTTGCCCTTCGCGATGTTTCTCGGCTTTGGGCTTATTTTATTTGTCGCGGCGCTTGCTTGGCGAAACCTGCGGGGATACTTTGTCCGGAAGGGAAAATCATCCCGCGACGCTACCGATGCGCCGCGTCACCACCACGCGTCCGTCAAATACTGACCGGCCATTCCCTGCGCGTTTTACTCTACTTTGCTTTCGACTCAAACCGTTAATGTACGCCAGAAAATGGTGCGAGCGCGGCTAGCTACTCCGCGCTCGGCTTCGTGCTGCTAAGTTGTAAGAAACAAGACCGTCGCGAAACTAGCGGCGGCGCGCGGCCTTCTTCTTGATGGTTTTCTTTGCGGCCTTGGCGCGGCGGACAACTTTGCGTGCCGTGCGCTTGGTGCCGCGAGCGGCTTTGGCGCGCGCGCCCGAAAACGTCTTGCGCGCGGATTTGGCCGTCGACTTGGCGTTGCGGCGCAGCTTGGCGGCGCCGGACTTCACCCGCGCACGAACCTTTCGCGTTACCGACTTGGCTTCGCGCTCCGCGGCGGCTCCCGCACGGCGAACCCGGGTCTTGATCTGCGCCTGGCTAGGCGCGCTCTTGGTGACGCTTTCCACTTTCGCTGCGACGCTGCCGAGCGTCGATCCAATCGTGCGCGCGACGTCGGTCAGAATGCTATCGTTATCCGTGGCCATGAAATCTCCTGTGAGTGCGATTTGAAGTCCCTACGAACTGGAGCGCGAAAAAACAATAGCAGAAAACCGCAGGCTACGCTTCTACTGCCCCAAAACAACCATGAGGATCAGCGTCACCACCACCATCAATCCCACGCCGGACATCATCGGATTGCGCCGCAGTTCGCTGGCCTTGGGCCAACCGGGCAGAATCCCGGCGATGGCGATTAAGCAAATTATAATCAGGGCTGAGAGCACCATAGTATTTTCCTCGATTTCGGGCCGGTGATGCTGCCCAGTGAGCCGTCACTCCAACTCACTTTGTAGCTTCACGTTACCCAAGCATCGTACAGGCCTCGACTCATCCGCGACATACCGCGAATCCCCTACGGCGATGGGAACGTTCCTTTAGAAATATTAATTTACGGGCGGCGGGACTGAAGCGAGAGAGGGGAACTGGGCCGCGAACGCATACTACGCAGGAATGCGTGGATCGAGAAGTTCTCGCGCCTCAGCAGAAAAAGCAAAGGCGGCATCGCGCCGCCTTTGCTTCGTCCAAATTTTCGATGGCTCGCGTACCGCGAGCGCCAGTGCTATGCGCTTTGCGAGTGCTGCGCGACTTTCGCCAGACAAATCGAAAGCGCCGCGCCGCCCAGCGTCTTGCATAGGGTGGTGTGCTGCGCATAAAAATTGCTGACGCTGTCGACCACCGACGGATTGATTTCCTTGGCCTT
The DNA here is from genome assembly GCA_963847695.1 of uncultured Acidobacteriota bacterium. GTDB lineage: Bacteria > Acidobacteriota > Terriglobia > Acidiferrales > UBA7541 > Palsa-295. The sequence continues at coordinate 34,691 of CAWKAX010000014.1, forward strand.
CGCCGCGAGTTCCTGCACGACTTCGGGCGAAATCTGCTGCGCCTGCTCCGGAGTGACTTGCGTCGCGCCGCCTTTCAGCAAACCGGCCAACGCGCCACCGCCCGCGATCGATGAAAGCATCGCCGGATTAACGTTCGCCAGCAACTGATTCAACACGCCGGCCTTTTGTTCGCCGTTGGAATTGGCGAACAAACCCGAAAGCATGCTGCCGAATGCGGGCGTCTGGTCGGAATGAAACGCCGCAGCCAGGCCCGACGCAATCGTGCTGGCCGGAGCCGCGCCCGCCACCTGATCAAAGTGCGCGTTCACGTCCGGCGCCGGCGCGGCCGCCGCTGCTGCGCCGCCCGAAGTGTACTGCTTCAGCAAACCCCCGATCTGATCCATCCATGGCATAGCGTTTTCCTCCTCGATTTAAATTCAGAATTCAGATTCGTCAAAAACAATCTTTCTTATTACGGAATGATCAGGTCCGTTCCGGCCTTCAGATGATCCGGGTCGGACATTTTGTCCTTGTTCGCTTCGAAAATCTTCATGTATTTGTTGGCGTCGCCGTAGAACTGCTTGCTGATTTTGGAAAGATTGTCGCCGGGCTGCACCAGATAGGTGCGCGCCGCGGTGGTTCCGGTGGCCGTAGCAGCGGCGGCTTGAGCGGCAGGCGCGTCGATCTGGGCGGTCAGATCCGCGTAATTCGGATCGACCAGTTTGATCTGGTTCCAGATTTGGTCCTTCAAGGCCGCCGTGGGTGCCGAAGCGCGAATGAACAGCTTGTCGCCTTCCAGGTTTACGTTCTGTAGATTTCCGCCCTGGGCCTGAATAAAATTCAATACCGACTGGTATTTCAGTTTCAGCTGATCAAAATTTGCGGCCATGTTGCCTCCTTGAATTACGTATGACGAACGGCTGGAATTGTAGGCGCCTCAAAACGTAGCAAGAAGTATTGCGCCGGTCTGAACCGCGGTTACGAAACTCGCCGCGAGAGAACGCAGAGGAATGTCCCGCGAGCGGCGGTCTCTGGACATTACGAGAGCGTGAAAATCCGGCAGCTGCGTGTGACGCCGGAAGGAAAATCGGGGTACTGGGGGCCGAACATCCGATTACGCGGGGTATGTTACACCCCGCGACGAAATGCGCAGCAACGATTTTCGCTCCGCGAAAATTCAACTGTGGAAAGAAAAAGCGAAGCATCACAGGCTGTCTGGCCGCGACTAATCCCGTGGGACAGGCTCTCGGTCTGTGTCCACCCCGCCTTCAGTGGGTGTGCCTTCGGCGCCGAGGTAATCCGTCAACGCAGAACTCGACCGCAACCACCCATTCGCGATTCTTGCGCCAGCCCAAACCGTGGCACATTTCCGCGACACCAGCTGCCACACCCTGATGCTCATTTGTCGCCGGAATACCATACTCGATGTATGGCCACTAAACCGCCTCGCGGGTATCTTGCCGCCGCGAGGTCAACCGAATGCTACGGACGCTTTTGATCATCATCATCGTGCTGGCGCTGCTCGGCAGTTTGCCGCTCTATCCTTACAGTGCGCATTGGGGTTACTACCCCAGCGGCGGACTGGGCCTCATCCTTATCATCCTGATTGTGGTGGTCCTGCTGGATCGCGGCGCCTAGCCGAATCCCGGAATTCGCGGCTGGGCGCGGCGTCATTCGACGTTGCGCCCGTTCGCCCGCAGCCCCGTTCGCTTTAAAGCCGCCACCCTCCGGCCGCCGCCGTTACCTTTACTCCCAATGCCTCAAATTTACAGGATTCCCTGTATTTGCAAGCATTTACAGCTAGGCTACTCTCCCCAAGTTCGCTGGAGCCATGTCTCCCGAAGCCAAAACCTTCGGGGGAGTGACTGCGCACGGCGGCCCTTGCCGGACCTTCGCAGTTTGACCGGCTTGGAAGCGGCTCTTGGCTGCCAGCGGTTTTTGTGCTATAGTCGTAGTGGAGTAAAGAGTTTAGTACCAAAAATCATATCACCCGACTGGGGGGTCGGCGCTTTCCGGCGAACCTTTCGCCCGGTTCATGCGTCGAATGAATATCATGGCCAAAGAACAACTCAAGGGTAATGGGCGGTTGGTTCCGACACGTCTTACTGGTGTGGAATATAAGGTTAAGTACGGCATCGAACTCAGCGAAGAAGCCCGCGAACACGGCGGGGGCTGGGGAGCTGCTCGTGGCGGCCGTTGGACCCGCTGTTCGGTCCGCGCGGCGCATCACCATCCGATCCCGGATGGCAGCTACTTCCTGCATGCTGACGACGGCCGGGTCCACCAGTTGAGGGCGGTCAACGGCGAGTGGAGCTATCTCGCTGTAATCTAACCCAGTTCGCCCCAAGGCGAACTCATACCAGCAGTATGCATTCGTAGCAAAGCAGGGCAAAAGGGCGCCACCTCCGGCGCCCTTTTTGTTTTGACGTTCACTCCCGATGGCGGTGACGACTCGCCTTTGAATTTCCGGGTGGCCCATCCTTCCCGCCTCTGGAAGGGTGGGACTTTGTCTTCGTACTCTCCGTGCCCTCGTGCCTTTTCCCTGTGTCCTCTGTGTTAAATCTTTACTCGCTCAGCCGCGCCACCAAAACGCCCCGCTTCTCCTAGCCTCTCAGTCCACCACCCAAACCGCCTTTGGCCGTCATCCAGAGGAGCGTCTTTCGCGACGAAGGATCTCCTTCTTGCCCAGCCCCCACTCGCCAAGAACTTTTGGAGTCCGGTGGCTCTGCCACCGCTTTTCCCAAGCCGACCGCACCACAACGCGACCGTGCGTGGAGCGCCACCGGATCAAAACCCCACCCTTCGCAAAACCGGCGAAGGATGGGCCACCCGGAAATTCAAAATCAAACTCAACCGCAGCGTCTCCGCTCCGCGTCTTGACTTGCCCCGTCCGCGCGGATAGCATTGCGCCGCCCAGTCCATGATCGGAAAAACTCTTTCTCACTACGTCATCCTCGAAAAATTGGGTGGTGGCGGCATGGGCGTGGTTTACAAAGCCGAAGACACCAAGCTCGGCCGCGCCGTCGCGCTGAAATTTCTCCCCGAAGGCTACTCCAAAGATCCCGCCGCGCTCGAACGCTTCCAGCGCGAAGCTCGCGCCGCCTCGGCGCTGAACCATCCCAACATTTGCACCATCTACGAAATTGACATGGCCAATGACAACGGCGAAACCGTGCCGTTCATCGCCATGGAATTGCTCGAAGGCCAGACCCTGAAACATCGCATCGGCGAACAGCCGCTGAAATTCGATCTGGTCCTCGACCTCGGCATTCAAATCGCCGACGCGCTCGACGCCGCCCACACCAAAGGCATCATTCATCGCGACATCAAGCCCGCCAATATTTTCGTCACCAAACGCGGCCAGGCCAAGGTTCTCGATTTCGGCCTCGCCAAACTCGCGACGCCCACGCACGCCGGCGCCGACGTCACTTCCGCCTCGATGCGCACCCTCGCCGCCGACCCGCTGCTCACCAGTCCAGGCACCGCCGTCGGCACCGTCGCCTACATGTCTCCGGAACAAGTTCGCGGCGAAGAACTCGACGCGCGCAGCGATCTCTTCAGTTTCGGCACGGTGCTCTACGAAATGGCCACCGCCAAGCAGGCCTTCACCGGAAACACTTCCGGCGTCATCACCGAAGCGATTCTAAATCGCGCTCCGGTTCCGCCCAGCCGGATCAATCCGGAAATTCCTGAAGACTTCGAAAAAATTCTGGCCAAGTCGCTGGAAAAAGACCGCGAGATGCGCTGCCAGACCGCCGCCGAAATGCGAGCGGATTTAAAACGCGCCAAACGCGAATCCGATTCCAGCCGCAGCGGCCACGGCTCTGGATTTTCGAAGCAAGTCGCCGCCGGCGCGCAAGCAACAGCAGCCGCCTCCGCGAGCTCCGCCGCAGCGCAGGCCGCGTCTGGCGCCACCGCGGAAATCCCGCGCAGCCGAGGCTGGACCACCGCCGGTATCGCCGCCGCGATCGCGCTGGCAGCCGGCCTGGTCGGCGGACTATTTTTTGCCCATCATCAGCATCCCGCCACCCAGCCGCTGTACCACCAAATTTCTTTCCGCCGCGGCACGATCTACGGCGGCCGCTTCGGTCCCGACGGCCAGACCATTTATTACAGCGGCGCGTTCGAAGGCGCGCCCGTGGACATTTACTCCGCGCGCGTCGGCAGCCCCGAATCGGCCACGCTGAATGTTCCGGGCGCGGCCCTGCTCGCGGTTTCCTCTTTGGGTGAAATGGCCGTGCTGCTGCGCAGCCGCTCCGGCGCATTCCAGCAATTCGGCACGCTCGCGCGCATGCCCATCAGCGGAGGAGCGCCCCGCGAAATGCTGGATCGCGCGAATTGGGCCGACTGGTCCAAAGATGGTTCAACACTGGCCATCGCCCGATTGGAAAATGGCGTAAGCCAGCTGGAATATCCGATCGGCAAGGTTTTGTACAAAACTTCCGGCTGGATTGGCGACGTGCGCATTTCGCCGAAGGGTGATCGCATCGCGTTTCTCGAGCATCCCGTCCCGCGCGATGATGGCGGATTTGTCGCGACGGTCGATCTGAACGGCAATCACAAAATACTCACCGAGACCTGGATCAGCACCGACGGCCTCGCTTGGTCGCCGGACGGCGAAGAAATTTGGTTCACCGCTACGCCCGAAGGTCTAGGTCGCGCCATCCGCGCCGTCGACCTCAATGGCCATCAGCGCATGCTGACCCGCGTGCCCGGCGCGCTCACTCTAATGGACACCACGCACGATGGGCGCGCGCTGGTGCAACGCGCCGTCGGCCGCCAGGAAATCAAAGCGTTCATCAACGGCGACACCCACGCCCGGGAACTCTCCTGGTTCGATTATTCGCTCGCTTCGTGGATTTCCGATGACGGCAAGCAACTTCTTTTTGCCGAAGTCGGCGAAGCCGGCGGCGCCAGCTACGGAATCTACATTCGCGGCACCGACGGGTCTCCGGCCGTGCGCTTGGGCGAGGGCAGCGCGCAGGCCATTTCGCCGGATGGCAAATGGGTCGTGGCTCTGACCCACGTCGAGCCCCAACAAATTTTCCTGCTGCCCACCAAGGCCGGAGAAACGCGGACCATCAGCAGCGACAAGATCAATCACATCGGCGCAATATTTTCGCTGGACGGAAAAAAGATCATCTTCGCCGGCAGTGAACCGGGCGCCCATGGCCCGCGCATCTACGTTCAGGATCTCGACCACGGCACGCCGAAACCGATCAGCGGCGAAGGCGCCGGCGATGTATTTCTGATTTCGACTCGCGACGGAAAATACGTTTCCGGCCTGGCGCCGGATGGAACCCACGCGCTGTACCCCATCGATGGTGGCGATCCGCGCCCGATTCCCGGCATGCAGCCGGGGAAGTGATCGACGCCTTCTCCGACGATCACAAAACGTTCTTCGTCCACAATTTTGCCGGCCTGCCGGCCACCGTCTACCGCATCGATCTCACCACCGGCCAACGTACCGTTTGGAAAGTATTGGTCCCCGCCGATGCCGCCGGAGTCGATTCGATCGGCGGCGTGTCCATCACCCCCGACGAAAAATCCTACGTCTACACCTACACCCGCCAACTCTCCGACCTCTACGAAGTCGAAGGCCTCAAATAGCGCAAAGTTCTTCGAAGCATCGCTTGCAGACTTCAAGCCGCGAAGCGCGCCCCCCGCGCCGAAAACGATCGCAAAGCCCCCGAGACGCAACCGCCGCCCAGCCCACTATAGAGTGCGGCGGATCTGCCGCCGCTTTTCCGCAGCCACCCGCGCCCCCCGCGTTCTCCAGCGCGAAGCGCGCAGCACCGCCGTCATTTCCACCGCACGAAAGGCCGCCGTCATTCTGAGGAGCGTTTTTTGCGACAAAGAATCTCATCCATGCTCCCGCGCCCAGTTCACTACGAGGAAGCACGCCGAAAAACGAATTACTCTGTATCTTCCGCGCCCTTTTGAACATCTGACTCCCGTCCGCGGCACAATTCAGCCGCAGGATAGGGAGACGAACGTGAAATTCAAAATTTCGGCAATACTGGTTGGAGTGC
>CAWKAX010000015.1:0-7724 GCA_963847695.1 uncultured Acidobacteriota bacterium
ATTCCGACGCATGTTCGAATTGTGCAAATTGAAGCCGACCGAATCTCTGGTCATTCTCACTGAACCGGATACGAATCAGGAATACGCCGCGGCCATGTACGGCGCGGCGCGCGGAATTGGCGCCGACACCATGACCGTAATGATGCCCTCGGCGCCGGCGGAACAAGTCCCGGTGATGCGGGGAGGAAACGTTTCATCCGCGATTTTGTCGAAGTCGACGCTGGCCGTCGACACCCTGAAAAAAGCGGACATGGTGATCGATCTCTCGAGCGGCGGTTTGCTGCACTCCAAAGAGCAGCGCGAAATTCTTGGCGCCGGCACCCGGATTTTGATGGTGCACGATCCAGTCGAAGCGCTGACCCGGCTGTTTCCCACTGTGGAAGACCGCGCCCGAGTCGAGCGCGGCATGGAACGTCTGAAGAAAACCAAAAAGATTCGCCTCGAATCGGAAAGCGGCACAAAAATTACCTTCGACATGACCGGACGTCCGGTGATTGGCCAATACGGATACACGGACGAGCCGGGACGCTGGGACCATTGGCCGGGAGCTTTCCAATACACCATTCCCAACGAGGGTTTCGGCGACGGTTTGCTGATCATGGATCCGGGAGACATCTGGTATCCGGCGAAACGCTTTCTGACCACGCCCGTGAGAATGCAATTTGAAAAAGGCGCCGTGGTTTCGATCGAAGGCGGCTACGACGCTTTCATGATTAAGGATTACATCGAAGGGTGGAAGGACCCTGAAGGTTTTGCGATTTCGCACCTTGGTTGGGGTTCGCACCCGCGCGCGTTGTGGAATTCGCTGGCGTTTCAGGATCCACTCGACGTCATCGGGCAGGATGGCCGCACCATGTACGGGACCACTCTTATCGCGCTGGGTGAAAACGCCACGTTCGGCGGCAAGCATACCACCGGATGTCACCAGGATTTCGCTCTGCGGCGCCACCGGTTCTATCTCGACGACGAATTGATCGCCGACGCCGGAAAAATCCTCCCGAAAGACCTGCAGTGAGCAAGGAACCGACCGACGGCGCGGCTGCACAAGACCGCGATCGCGCTGCGGCAATTTATCAGCGAAGCGGGATCGGCAGCCGCGTAGGTTTCGGTAGCCGTCCCGCCCTGCTGATTGTCGACTTTCAGCGAGGGTTCACCGATCCATCCTGTCCAGTCGGCGGTGAACTCTCTCGCGAAGTTGCCGCCACCAGCTCATTGTTGGACGCATGTCGCACGAAACGTTTACCCATCGCGTTCACCGCGGTTGGTTTCGACCCTAGCGGCAGCGACGGTGCGACCTGGTTGCGCAAAATGCCCGGCCTCGCCGTTCTGGCTGAAAACACTCTGTGGTGCAAAATCGATAAACGCCTGGAACCGCAGGCAGGCGAGCCGGTCTGGATTAAACGCGCGTCCTCTGCCTTTTTCGGAACTCCGATCATTCCTTTTCTTACGGCCGCTCGGGTGGACACGCTCATCGTTACGGGCTGCGTAACCAGCGGCTGCATTCGAGCCACGACGGTTGATGCGGTGTCTTACGGATATCGCACTATCGTTCCGGTGGAATGCGTCGGAGATCGCGCCGAGGGTCCCCACCGGTGGAATCTTTTTGACATCGATGCGAAATATGCCGACGTCGAACCTTTAGCTAAGGTTTTGGACCTCGTTAACTCGCTGGACGCCGTTAGAAACTAAATCCACTTCAGATTCGAGCAAGCCACAGTCAATCCTTTGTCGCGCTGGAGAAATCAGTCATGGAAAGCAAATATTTATACGGCGCGAACATTCAGGCCAACGGCATTCGCCAACATTATTTGCGCTATGGCGCAAAAGGAACTCCACTCATCCTGATTCCAGGAATCACCAGCCCGGCGATCACTTGGGGATTCGTCGCCGAACGCTACGCCCATGACTTTGATACTTTCGTTCTCGACGTTCGGGGACGAGGGCTCTCGGAAGCGGGCGCCGAACTCGATTACGGCCTCGATGCTTGCGCGAAAGATGTGGTCGCGCTGGCCGAAGCTCTGGGGCTTTCTGACTACGTGCTGGTCGGCCATTCGATGGGCGGACGCATTGCAATTCGAGCCGCCCAAGATCCTGCCGCAAAAATCAAGAAGATCGTTTTGGTCGATCCCCCGGTCGGTGGCCCAGGCCGTCGCCCCTACCCGATTCCGTTCGAGTGGCTGATGAATTCAATGAATGCCACGCGAAAAGGAGCCAGCCTGGAAGAAATGCGGCCTTTCGTTCCGACCTGGCAGGATGACGCGATACGCTTGCGTGCGGAGTGGCTCCCGACTTGCGACGTTAGAGCCGTGGAAATTGCATATCGCGGATTTCACGAAGATGACATCCACTCCGACCTGCCGCGCCTGAAAATGCCTACGCTCTTAGTAGTAGCGGGCAAAGGCGGCGTGGTACAGCCAGAGGACATCGCGGAATTTAAAATGCTGCTGCCATCGATCGCAGTTGAAAAAGTGGAAAACGCCGGACACCTGATTCCGTGGGACGATTTCGAGGGCTATTTTCGAGCACAGTCCAAATTCCTCGGCAAGAATTTGTCCGCTTAAACCGTCACACCTCTCGCCGCGCCGGCTCAGAAATCGCGTCGTACGAATAAACCCAATTGGCCTGGATCCCGGTCTTCTGCGGATTGACCATCTGCTTCACCCGGTACAACGTATCGCGGTACCAGCGCTTCACTGGTGATGACACATGATAAGTTTCACCGCGTTTCCGCGATTCCAATTGCACCCGGCTGGTTCGAGGTAACCGAAGCGCCTCGTATTTCTGGAACGCCGACGATAGCTGGGCCTGCTCGGCCAGCACCGCACCCAGCACGTATCCGTCTTCGATAGCCATAGCCGCGCCCTGCGACAAGAACGGCAACATCGGATGCGCCGCGTCGCCCAACAGAGTAATCCGGCCGGAAGACCAGGTCGTCATCGGATCGCGATCGAAGAGTCCCCACTTAAAAATATTTTCCGCCATCGAGAAAAGATTCAAAACGTTGGGATGCCAATTCGGGTACCCCGCCAGTAATTCTTCGCGACTGCTCCGCACATTCCAGGATTCTTCCACCCAGGCATCCGCCTCTCGAATCGCCACCACATTCACTGCCCGGCCCGCACTCACGTAGTAGGTAACCACGTGGCCTTTGGGGCCCAGCCAGAACGAAGAATCGGGACTGACCAGATCGAAGTTTGGCTTATCGAGCGGGATCAAAGCGCGCCAGCACATATTCCCGGTAAAGCGCGGCGCTTCTTCTCCGAAAAGACCTTTCCTTACCGTCGATTGAATCCCATCGGCTCCGACAATCACGTCAGCTTCGAATTCTCTGCCGTCGGCAAATTTAGCCACGGCCGATTCGGAAGTTTCGGTTACGGACGCGCATTGCGCCGAAAGAGTGGTGCAGTTCGAGGGAACCAGCGAAAGCAAAATGCGGTGCAGATCGGCGCGATGCGTGTGGAAAAATTCCGCGCCGTACAAGCGCGGACACTCGTCGACCAGCGGAGTACGGAACGCCACTTTGCCGCTGTGCCAGTTGCGGCCCACGATGCTTTGCGGCAAAAAGCTGATTCGCCGCAACTCCTCCCATTTGCCCAGCGCGCGCACCACCTTCACCGCATTCGGCGTCATCTGGATTCCCGCCCCCACTTCACCGAAAGCCGGTGCGCGTTCGAACAAATGAAATTCGATTCCGAGCTTGGCCAGAGTTGCGGCCAGAGCCAGCCCACCGATGCCGCCACCGATGATGCCCACGCGCAATTTCCGGTTCATGCCTCACCTGCCGTAGAAGGGAAGGGGCCGCCAGCAAAATCCATGCCGGCGACCCGTATTCCCAAATGAACTATTTCCATATAGGGTTTCGGCTGCTACTATCAGCCGAACACCACCCTATTGCAAGTACCATTGGCGCGTTTTTTATCGTCATCGCCTGGCGGCCACAAACGGCGGACCACGAAGGAGCACACCACCGATGGACGTTCAGCTCTTGATCGCGAACCAGAATGTGAGCGCGGCAAACGGCGCGGTCTTTGAACGCCGCGACCCGATAACGGGTGAGGTGGTGACGCGTGCCGCGGCGGCCTCCGCAGCTGACGCCTTCGCCGCCGTCGATGCCGCAGCTGCGGCATTTCCAGCTTGGTCCCAGCTGGGGCCGAATGCGCGCCGCACGCTTCTATTGAAGGCCGCGGATTCCATCGAACAGCGCGGCCAGGAATTCACAACGTCGATGATGGCGGAAACGGGTGCCACCGCGGCCTGGGGCGCGTTCAATGTGCGGCTCGGAGCAGTGATGCTCCGAGAAGCTGCGGCGATGACCACCCAAGTTGCAGGCGAAGTGATCCCCTCGGATCAGCCAGGATGTTTGGCGTTCTCGGTTCGCGAACCGGTCGGCGTGGTCGTGGGCATCGCGCCCTGGAATGCACCGGTAATTTTGGGCGCGCGCGCGATCGCTTTGCCGCTGGCCTGTGGAAATACCGTCGTCCTGAAATCTTCGGAACTCTGTCCCGGCACGCAATATTTGCTGGGCGCGGTCATGCGCGATGCGGGATTTCCTGCCGGTGTCGTCAACGTGATTAGCAATGCGCCGGAAGCGGCGAGCGAGGTTGTCGAAAGCCTGATCAGCAACCCCGCGGTGCGCCGGATCAATTTCACCGGCTCCACCCGCGTAGGGCGGATCGTCGCTGGGCTTGCCGCGCGCTACCTGAAACCCGTGCTGCTGGAATTGGGTGGAAAAGCGCCGATGGTCATCTTGGACGATGCCGATCTCGACGAGGCCGTACGCGCGGCCGCGTTTGGCGCGTTCATGAACCAGGGACAGATTTGCATGTCCACCGAACGAATTGTCATCAGCGAAAAAATCGCCGACGAATTCCTCCTGCGCTTTAAAGCCAAAACAGAGTCGCTGAAGTGCGGAGATCCGAAAATTTCCGGCGTGCACGTCGGCTCGCTCATTGGAATCGACGCCGCCGAGCGCGTTGACGAATTGTTACGAGACGCCGTTTCCAAAGGCGCTCGCGTACTTACAGGAGGGAACCGTCAAGCAACCGTCATGCGTCCCACCGTTCTGGATCGCGTGAGCCCAGAGATGAAAATTTACTACGAGGAATCGTTTGGCCCGGTCGTCTCGGTGATTCGCGTGTCCAGCGACGAGGAAGCGATTCGCGTGGCGAATGACACGGCCTACGGACTCACCGCGGCCGTCTTCAGCAAAGACATTCCGCGCGCCCTGCGCATTGCCCGGCAATTGCAAACGGGGATGTGCCATATCAATGGCGCAACCGTTCATGACGAAGCCCAGATGCCATTTGGCGGCTCGAAGGATAGCGGCTACGGACGATTTGGCGGCCGCGCCGGGATCGAGCAATTCACCGAACTTCGCTGGATTACGATTAACACCACTCCTCCGCATTACCCCATCTGATTTCATTCGCAGGCGATTTGTCAGCAAGAGGTGAAGATTCTGGAGCGGAAAGAGACTTGCCATCCGAGGCAGGTAGCATTACAGTTAGCGGTGTTGCACGAATGAATAAAGTTCATATGAGAACTTCAATCCTTTCTGCCGCTCAACTTAGAGCCGCGAACTCGGGCGAATCCCAGCGCGGCAAAAGGTCCTCCCTATGACTGCCAAAAACTCGATCCTGCCCGTCCTCATCCTCGCCGCTATTTTCGGCGCGGCGTTCAAGCCCCAAGAAGCAGCCAGCCCGGTCACGCTGCGGGTCGAAGCGGACGCGACTTCAGCCGCGGATGCCATGGAGAAATCGACCGAAGCCTTCACTCGCCAGACCGGAATCCAAGTGGTCGTCGAGAAATTGGGATACAAAGCCTCCAGTGCGAAAGCCGCCGAAGACCTGGCCTCGAAAGAAGGGAAGTACGACATCGTGATTCAAAATAACGACGCGCTGGGAAAGTTCGCGTCGCAGAATTTTATTTACTCCGTAGACGAACTCGAAAAGGTTAGCGGTAAGAAAGCCGATTTCGAAGACGATCTCTACCCTAACGCCTGGCACGGGCTGTCCTGGTACAAGGGCGTGCGCTACGGGTACCCGCTCGCCGCCAACACGATGTTCGTGCTCTACCGCAAGGACATCTTGGAAAGTCCCGCGGAAAAGCAGGCCTTCCACGCGCGCTACGGCTACGACTTGGCCCCTCCACAGGATTGGAAGCAATATCGCGATATCGCCGAATTCTTCAACCGTCCCGACCAGAAGTTCTACGGAACTCTTTTGCAGGGCAAGCGCTTTCCCGGGATTTGGTTCGAATGGCTCAATTTCGCCTATTCCTTCGGTGGCGGCGTGATGCAGAAGGAACACTCTTGGGATTATGGCCCGGTCATCATCAATTCGCCGGATACCATTCAGGGCACCGAGTTCTATAACTCGTTGAAGCCATTCAGCCCGCCGGGCGTTTCGAATTTCACTTGGGATGACGCGGTCGGCCAAATGCGCGACGGTCATATTTTTATGTGCCTTTTGTGGAGCGATGCGCTCTTCCATGTCATCGATCCGAAGAATTCCACCGTCATCGGAAAAATCGGTTACCTGCAACTGCCTGCCGGCAAGGCGGGAAGAGTCGCCCAGATCGCCGGATCCACCTACATGGTTTCTCGTAATTCAAAACATCCGAGCGAGGCGTTTCAATTTGAGCTGTGGATGTTGAATCGCGACAATCAAATCCAGCAGGAGCTGGCCGGCGGAGCTTCGTCGCGAAAATCGGTTTATCAAGACCCGAGAGTTCTGGAATTGCCCTACGCCTTGGCCGATTCGCAATCACTGGCCGTGGCCCGCAACATGATTGACACCTCTCCGGAGACTCCGCAGATTTCGGACATCGTCGAAACCGCGGTCTCCGATGTTATCGCCGATAAGAAAAGCGCCCACCAGGCTTTGGATTGGGCCGCCGTCGAACTGAATAAGGTACTGGGCAGCAGAGCTCCTCTGAAATATCCGGTCACCGGCGGGAACTGACGGGCGGATGAACGCGTCCAGAAAGATGGCGTGCTCGCCAAACTGCTTGCTAAGAACCACCGACGGCTGTAGAGTGGCCCGCTACAATATGTGGATAAAGTTCATATGGGGATTAAGGGCGTTGAGCCTCTCGATTTTTCGCTCAAGCTTCTTTCGCCGCTCGCTCCCGTTGGTCTTTCGCTCGTACTCGCAGTTCCAGGCGTTTTCCCTGGGCTTGGCAGCAGCAGCACCTTCGGAGTCTGACTGAGTATGAAAGCTCTCGTGAAGTATGCGGCCGGACCAGGCAACGTCGAAGTCCGCGAGGTCGATGAACCGGTCTGCGGGCCTTTGCAGGTAAAGGTCGAAGTCGCCTTTTGCGGTTTGTGTGGAACCGATATTCACGTGCTGCAGGATACGTTTCGCAATTATCCCCCGGTGATTCTCGGGCATGAGTTCTCCGGCACCGTGGTTGAAATTGGCAGCAAGGTCACCGGAGCGAAAATCGGCGAGAAAGTTGCCTGCCTGGGCGCCACGGCCGTTACCTGCGGCGCGTGCAGCTACTGCATCGAAGGCCATTTTATATTTTGTGCCAACCGCCGGGGCATGGGCCACGGTGTCAACGGAGGCTTTGCGCGATACGTCGTGGTGCGGCCGGATCAGCTTTACCGCGTTCCGCCGGACTTGCCGCTGGACGAGGCGGCGCTCAGCGAACCGTTCGCGGCGGTGGTGCAGGCGATTACGGAGCTGACCAAAATCCGCATCGGCGATGTGGCGCTAGTTTCC
>CAWKAX010000016.1:0-169051 GCA_963847695.1 uncultured Acidobacteriota bacterium
ACTGCGTACACGATTGAATAGGGAAACTTGTCGCCAACCGTGAATTTCCGCAGACGTCTGCCGTAGGGTTGGCCAATCAGCGGAGCCTCGAGCAATGCTTTCTGGCACCGCTCGATTTCATTGATAAAACGCTGACCCAAGCCCGGCACTTGAGCTTCATAAAACTGAGCCGCCTGCAGGAACTCTTCACGCGCCTCGAAGTGAATTTCCAGGCGCATCACTTCAACAGCGTTCGCGCTTCCTTTATCACGTCATCGGCCGGAAATGTCCGAGCAGTTCCCTTCTCCACCTCACCAAGACGCCGCTCCGACTCCTTGAGCCAAGCATCTCCTGAATCCGCGTCGCCAGGAGCGTCCAGGTCGTCAATAAGCTTCCGCAAGAGCTCAGCGCGCTCCTTTTGATTCAATTCGAGGATATCCTGCTCAATGTCGGCCAATGCACGTGCCATAAATTGTGTCCTCCGCGTCGCCGCCCTCAATTCTACCGCGAGACCAGCTTGTACGCTAACGTCGAGGCTGAGCGACACGCGGTGGCGGTGCCGTCAATCGAAGCTGCTTAATCCACATCCTCCACCTCCCTGGACCTTCACCGACGCTGCGCCGCGTGATCGCTCAAGCCGATGGTTAGCGGATGCGCTGCCGTAAACCTTACTCGCCGTCTTCAGCGCGAGGTTCACGACTCCACTGGCCTCCAGGAGCGTCGCGCCAAGCGGTCCAGCCAAGCGGCAGATCTGAAATCTCCGTCAATGAAGGATCTCTCTCAATCATACAGCCGAGGCAGATTATCCTCCCATCCTTCGAATCGTTTGTGGTTCCGCAGAGGAATTGCCACATACCATCGTCGGAATCGTGCGTGACGACGCACAACCGGAAGGGCCCCCTCAAGAACGTGAACAGTGGTCAAAGCCGCGGCATCTACTGGGTCAAGAAAGGACCACCGTTCGATGTTGTGAGGGTGCGTGGACATGTCCGCTAACGATGAGGTTGAGCGACGCGGGACTTCACCAGCGTCAAACGAAGGCACTTTATTCCAATCATCGACTCCCTCCGTGGCCCACCGAAGATGCGCCCCGCGATCGCTCCAACCGATTGTTAGAGGTCGGCGCTGAGCGCTCCTGCGCCCCGATTCAGCAGTAAAGTTCAGTTTGCTGGGTCCCGTTTTTAGGGCGCATGCGGCACCACATTTGGAACTTCCGGCACGAAGTCGACAGTCGAATTCAAAATCACCAAGTCCACCCGCCGATTCTGCGATTTACCCTCCGCGGTGTGATTCGATGCCACCGGATAATACGGCCCATAACCCGAAGCCGCCAATCGATTGGGCGTGATCGCAAACCTCACAATCAACAGCTTGATGATTTCCGTCGCCCGCGCGGTGGAAAGCTCCCAGTTCGAATCGTAGCGCGCACTGTGAATCGGAACATCGTCGGTGTGGCCTTCGATGCGAATGCGCGTCTGCTCCGGACCGATCACTTTCACGATCTTTGTCAGCGTTGGAATGGCTCCAGGTTTCAAAGCCGCTGAACCGCTATCGAAAAATCCCGCTTCCTTCAAGCTCACCACGATTCCCTCTTTCGTCGGCGAAACCGACACGGTGTGCCGTCCGATTTCATCGGCGAGCGTGGCCCGCAGCTTTTTCTCTGCCTCATCGGTTTCCGCTCGTTCGGGCGAGGTCGAAACCTGCTCTCGCGGTGAGTTCACGATGCGCCCGACGTTTTGAATCCGCTCGACGTTTTCCACGATCTGTACCGTCGCAAAGGGCATCGGTTCGGTGTGCACCATTTCCGGGCGCGAATTCGACGAATCGAAAATACCCATGTTTTGAAAGGCCACCTGAATGGCCACCGCCACCTTGCCCACCTTGCGCTTG
This sequence comes from uncultured Acidobacteriota bacterium, assembly GCA_963847695.1. Classification (GTDB taxonomy): domain Bacteria; phylum Acidobacteriota; class Terriglobia; order Acidiferrales; family UBA7541; genus Palsa-295. Next base: position 1,870 of record CAWKAX010000016.1, read on the forward strand.
TCTACTTGCGACGAAGCATAAAGCACCACGAAAAACGCAAAAAGCAGCGTAATAAAATCGGCGTAGGAGACGAGCCAGCGTTCGTGGCTCAGGTGATCCGCCCTCCTCCTCCTTCTCATGATCCAGCCCGCGCCAATCGCGGTTGATCCTCCGACAAGAAACTCATCAACTTGGTCTCCAGCATCCGCGGATTCATGCCTTCCAGTAGCGAAACCACGCCCTCCAAAATAATTTCGTTGCGTAGCTCGGCCTCGCGGAATCGAATCCTCAATTTCCCCGCGATCGGCAGGAAGAAAAGGTTCGCGGCACCCACGCCGTAGATCGTAGCCACAAAGGCCACCGCGATTCCGCGCCCCACTTCCCCGATATTATCCAGATGCTGCATCACCTGAATCAGTCCCAGCACCGCGCCAATGATCCCGATCGTCGGAGAAAATCCCCCCGCCGACTCGAAGACTCGCGGAATGCTGTCGTCCCGTTCGCTGCGATTCTCCATGTCCAGCCGCATGATCTTGCGTAGTTCTTCGGGATCGGTGCCGTCCACCGCCAGCATCAACGCCTTCTTCAGGAACGGATCCGCAATTCGTTCCAGGCCGCTATCCAGGGAAATCATTCCGTCCCGGCGCGCTTTCTGGGCGTAGCCCACCATCTCTTTCACGATATCCGCGGGATTTCCGTCCGGATAAAAGAAAACCGTGAGCAGGCTCGCCAGCGCTCCGAGCACCATCGGCAACGGAAATTGCAAAAGCACCGCCCCCATCGTCCCGCCCAGCACGATCAGCGCCGCCGTCGGCTGCATGATTTGTGTGAATTTCCCGCCCTCCAGCGTCAACCCGAAAAAAATCGCGCCCAGCGCGACCAGGATGCCTCCGAAGCTGGCTTTGTCAATTTCTCCCATGCTAGGACCGCTTTTCCCCCGAGAGATTGGTTCCGCTGGCAGCTCCCGCCGGCCCCGGTCCGTCCAGGACGCGGCGCCCCGATTCCACATGAAATTTGCGAATTAAATCCAGTACTTCGTTCACCGATTCGCCCACGACCAGCTTTTCGCCAGTCGTCAGCGTCAGCACCGTGTCCGGGGCCTCCTCGATAAACTTGATCAAGTCCGCGTTGACAACTAAAGGTCGACTATTGAGCCGGGTTAATCGAATCATGGCGTAGGCGTTCGTGTCTCACTGATGCATGAGGCCGAGAAGTGCACGAACCGTGCCATTCGTGCTCGCCAGGTCGCTGGCCGTCGCTTTGAAACAATGGAGGTGTTTCAAGCCGGAACATTCCCCGCCCCGCGTCTTGGCCCATCCCCACTCTTTTGGCACGCCGGATGCACCAGTCCATCCGGCGTCCGGTACCGACGCACTACACAATGCCAACCCTGGCGCTATCTATGATCGTCAAGAACGGCGAACGCGACCTTGCCGCCTGCCTCGGCAGCGTCCAGGGACTCGCCAGCGAAATCGTAATCGCCGATACCGGCTCGACCGATTCCTCAATCGCAATTGCAAAAAATTTCGGCGCGAATGTCTTTTCGATTGCCTGGGAAAACGATTTCGCTAAGGCGCGCAATGAGTCCCTGAGTCGCGTCTCAGCCGAATGGGTCTTGATGCTCGACGCCGATGAACAGCTCGACCCGCTCGCGGGCAAAATCCTCCCCGCCCTCCTTGCTACCCGCGAGGTGACCGGCTACCAGGTAACCATTCGCAATTACGTGATGAGCCTGCAAACCAAAATCTGGGACCGCCCCGCCGTGGCCAACGATGGCGCTTTCGAACCGGCTGGCAACGCGGTGGCTTTTGTCGATCACGAAAACGTGCGCCTCTTCCGCCGGGACCCGCAAATATTTTTCACCGGTCGCGTCCACGAAACCGTAGGCTGGCAGATTCTCGCGCACCAGCGCAGCCTCCGCACCTCAACCCTGAAAATCCACCACCTGGGCATGTTGCGTAGCAACGAAGAACGCGCCAAGAAACTGCTCTTCTATCGTGATCTAGGCCGGGAAAAAGTGAAGGACATGCCCGAAAACGCCCAATCTCACTTCGAGCTGGGCGTCTCCGAACTCGAAAACTTCGGCGACGTTCAAAACGCCCTCGAAGCCATCGACCGCGCCTGCGCCCTCGACCCGAAATTTGGAGTCGCCTGGCTCTTCGCCGGCATCTGCCGCGCTCGCCTCGGCCGCTTTACCGAGGCCCTGCGCTGTTTCGATAATGCCGCGCGCTGCGGTCACAGCACGGTTCAACTCGCGGAATCGGCCGGCGACGCCCGTTACAATTTGGGCGATTACCTCGCCGCCGCTGCCGACTACCGTCAAGGCCTCAGGCGCGCCCCGGGGAATGCCGCGCTCGAAAGCAAGCTAGGACTTTCCGAAGCACGCTCCGGAAATCCCCACGGCGGCCTTAAAAAAATCGCTCGCGCCGTCGACAAAGACCCTTCCAATCCCGAGCTCTACGATCGCCTGATCGCTGCCAACGTCCTGCTCAATCGCCTGCCCGCCGCCGCGGCCGCCGCCGAAGAAAAATTAGAAAAAATTCAAGCTCGCCCGGAGGATTTCCTGCGCGCCGCCAGCATCTGGGCCAAACTTCAGGAATGGCCCCGCGCCGCCAGCATCCTGCAAAAAGGCATCTCCAATTTTCCCGACGTGGGCACGTTACGCACCAGCCTGTCCGAAATTGAAACACATTGCCCGCTGGGCGCCGACGCCTCGATTCATCGATCGCTAGGTTAGAACTACCCACTAACGTTCGCCGCAATGCTGCCGATTGGAAACTTGTAACCGATCCTTCCGTTTAAGTAGCGCACGGTCTTCGGCGAGTGGGTAAATGTCCCGCCGGTGAGAAAGACTTCGTTGCAACAACGGAAATTTGCAGCACAACAGCAAGGAGCCATTCCATGGCGCTTAGCGTCCTGAACAATATTCCCTCACTTATTGCAGAAAACAGTTTGAACGCAACTCAAGCCAGTCTCAACACCACGCTCGAGCAGTTGTCGTCCGGATCGCGCATCAACAGCGGAGCCGACGACGCGGCGGGTTTGGCCATTGCCAACGGTTTGCAGGCGAACGTCACTGCGCTGACCCAATCGGTGTCGAACGCCAATAACGGCATTGGCAGCCTACAGGTTGCCGATGGCGCGCTGAGCCAGGTCACGACCTTGCTCAATCGGGCGGTCACACTCGGAACCGAGGCTTCCACCGGCACCGTTTCGAGCAGTCAGCGTGGAGCGCTGGATGCGGAATATCAGCAGATTCTCTCGGAAATCACCAGCATCGGCGCAAACACCACGTTTAACGGCGCAACCATTTTTGCCGCCGCACTCGGCGGAACCACCACAACGTCTGTTTTCCTGAGCGATTCAAGCACTGCGGGTACGTCAACGATTGGCGTCTCGGTTAGCGCTCTTTCGGCGTCAGCCCTGGCCATCGCCGGGACGTCGCTGACCGGAACCCCGGGCGTCGGCGGTGTTACCGACCCGGAAGCTACACTGACCCTGATCAACAGCGCCATCAACACCGTTTCGCTCGATCGCGGCACGATTGGAGCAGGCATCAATCGGCTCCAAGCGGCGAGTAACGTCGAAAACACGCAGATCCAGAACATAACGGCTGCGCAGTCCCAAATCACGTCCGCGGACATTCCCACGGTCGTCGCCAACCTGTCAAAGTTCTCCATTCTGGAGCAGACAGGGATATCGGCGCTTACCCAGGCGAATACCGCGCAGCAACAGGTGCTGCATTTGCTGTCGTAAACAACCACTGAACCAAAGGGGGCGTCATCGCGTCAGCCCTGGCGCCCCCCTAATTTTCAACGGTTCTGAAAATTGAGGAGAGGATGCATTGAGCAGCTCGAGTGTCGGCGGAGCAATTGTCACCGGTTCCCAATCCACTACCTCCAGCGGCGGCCTCGGCGCCGGCATCGACGTCAGCACTCTGGTCAACGCCGCCTTAGCGAATCAGGATGCAGAGTTGGCCGTGCTGCAAGGTCAACAAACCGCCCTCAGCAATCAGCAAACCGCGCTAGCTAGCTTCACCACCGATATCGAGGCGCTGCAGACCGCGTCCTACGCGCTCACCGATCCTGGCAGCGCGCTGACTTCCGCGCTGGCCAGCTCCTCGAATACTGGCGCCTTGACCGCCACGGCGATCAGTGGCACCGGCAGCGGCACTCACACCATCGCCATATCGAATCTTGCCACTACCTCGTCCGAATACTCCGCCGCGTTGGCCAGCTCCTCCACGCCACTCGCCACCGGCACCTTAACCATTCAAGTCGGCCCGAACGCCCCCGCCACCATCACCGTCAACAGTTCGAACAACACGCTCGACGGCCTCGCCCAGTCCATCAACAACGCCAACATCGGCGTCTCCGCCACGGTCATCAACGACGCCTCCGGCTCGCGTCTGGCCATCTCCAGTTCCACTTCCGGCGCGCCGGGCGACCTGACCCTCACCGCCTCGACCAGCCTTCCGCAGTTCACCAAAGCGGTCACCGGAGTCAACGCCTCACTCACCGTTGACGGCATTCCGATTTCCAGTACCTCCAACGTCGTCTCCGGCGCAATTAACGGCGTCACTTTGAATCTGCAATCTCCAACCGCCTCCGGAGCTCCGGTCACCCTTTCGATTGGGCCCGATGTCTCCACCCAGGAAGCGTCCGTCACCAGTTTTGTCAGCGCCTACAACACCGTCGCCGCCGATTTCACCACCCAGTTCGCCGTGCCCAGCGGCACCAGCCAGGCCGGGCCGCTCGCGTCTGACTCCACCATCGCCCTGGCCCAAAACCAAATTCTCTCCGCCACTTCCTTCGCCACCAATGGCACCAGCGCCATCAACAGCCTCGCCGACTTGGGCATTTCGCTCAATGATGACGGCACGCTCTCCGTCAACACCTCGCAGTTGTCCAACGCCTTGCAAAGCAACAGCAGCGCGGTTCAATCTTTCTTCGATTCCACCCGAACCGGCAGCTTCGGCGCGAAGCTGGCCAACACTCTGAATTCACTCGTTGACCCCATCACCGGCTCCGTCATCCAGGACGGTAAGGGCCTAACCCAGACCCAATCCGACCTGACTTCGCAGATTACCGATTTTCAATCGCAGATCAGCACCAGCCAGACCGCCCTCACCGCCCAATACGATCAAGTCGATGCCACTTTGCAGGAACTGCCCTTGCTGCTCTCCCAGATTACTTCGCAACTCGGTTCCCTCGGTTCATGACCGGAGATCCCGCTCGCGCCTATCGCGAATCCGCCGTACGCGGGGCCAGTCCCGTTGGACTCATCGTCATCCTCTACGAGGAGATCATCCGTTCTATTCGTCGCGCCCAGCGCGCCCACGCCGCGGGCCGTCTTGAAGAACGCACCCACTCCCTCACTCACGCCATCCGCGTGGTCGGTCACCTGCAAGGTGTGCTGGATTTTGACCAGGGCGGTCCGCTCGCCCACGAACTCTTCGACTTCTACGGCCTGGTGCGCAACAAACTGCTCGAAGCCAGCGCCCAGGCCGACCCCGAACTGATGCACAGCCTGGCCACCGAATTTGAAAACATGAAACAGGCTTGGCAACGCGTCGAGCGCGAAACCGCGCCACAAAGAACAGAAGAAATCCCGGACCGCGCTCCGCATCCACGGATGGCTCGCGCCCCGTCGCCCGCCACCGGAAGACTTCGCTCCGCCCGCTCATGAACCCATCGATGCTCGAAGTCTTGCGCGAAACAACTGCGTTTCTGCGCGCCTGGCTTGATGAAACTCAGCGGTCCCGGGATTTCTCGCTGTCGGACTCGCGCTCCCTACGCCAAATCGCCGGCCGCTTGCGTGCTGGAGATGTGATTCTCAAAGATTTGCCGCCGAAGGCCGCGCGAGACGAAGAGCTGCAAAAAGCGGTGACAAATTACGAGGACGTTCTCGGTGAGCTAAGAGCCAGTATCGCAAAACTCGAAATTACCCTGAAAATTCGCCAGTCCCAAATGGCCCGCCAAGGCGCCAGCCTCTCCGCGATTCGCGGTTGGGCCGACTTGGCCGCCCGGATCGGGTGATCTCGGGCGATTCCTTCGGATTCGACCCCGCTTTGCCGAAAGAAGTCTCAGTGAATCAAATTCAATAGTGTCGGCAGATTCAGGACTTTGCTTTCCGCTTCGATCAGTGACTGGTAGGCAATATCCGACTGGCTAAAATCCGTCGCCACTTGCGCCAGGTTGGCCCCCGCAATCGTCGACGCCTGCGTGGCCAGTTGGACTTGTTGGCTGCTCAGCAGCGTTCCGGTGCTCTGCAGTTGGTTCAGCGCCGCGCCGTAGGAAATTCGTTGGGCGTCGAATTCCGATGCCGCTTGCCCGAATGTCGTGTTTGCCGTCGCAATCCCGGTGTTGTTTTGTATCGCGGTGATCAGCTGGCTCAACGAGCCCAGCAAATTCCCGGCGGGATTCAAAAATAGCTGGTTGCCCGGCGTGTTCGCGTCCACGCTTTCGCCACTCGCGATTTCCACCGAAGTCACTGAACTGTTCCCGGCGTAATCGACTCCGTTGGGCGACGCGGCATCGAGCGTGAACGGTTCGGTATCCACCAGGGTACCGGAAAATAAATATGTTCCGCTGTAGGAGGTGTTTCCAATGCCGATCACTTGCTGCTGAATCGCCTGCAGGTTCGAAACGATCGCCTGCCGGTCCTGGTCGGACAGCGTGGAATTTCCGGCTTCCACTCCCAGTGAAATCGCCGAATTCACCGCAGTCACCGCCGACCCCAACACCGAATCCGCAGCCTGCAGTCGCGCGGTCAAGTCGCCGATATTTTGCTGAAAGGTATCGGACTGCGCGCTGGCCGCGTGATTCAGAATCAGCGCTTCGATGCCGGCCGGATTATCGGATGGTGCGTTGATCGTTTGCCCGGAAGCCAGTTCGGCATTCTCGGTGTCCAGGTTTTGCTGCACGGTGTCCAAGCCCGCCAACAAATCCGGCAGGATATTCGGATTGGCGCGGATCACGGTGCTCATGCCGTGGCCGCCGCCGTGCCCAGACTGATGGCCGTCTGATACAGCGAGGCGATCACGCTCGCCACCTGCGCCGCGGCCTGGTAAGCGTTTTGATACAACACGAGATTCGCGCCTTCGTCGTTCAGCGAAACTCCGGATTCCGCGCTCTGTTGATCCTCGAGCTGCTGGGTAATCAGTTGTTGCCCGGAAAGAGTCGAACTGGCATTCGAGATCGAGGCCCCCACCTGGGAGACCAGGCCGGCGTAGTAGCTCACCGGAGTTTGCCCGGCGACGATCGCCTGGTTCTGCAACTCGGCCAGCGCCGTCGCGTTGGCGTTATTTCCAGCGGTTCCGTCGCTGCTGGCAGCCACTCGCGAAGGATCGCTAATTGCCACAGTCAAATTGGCCGCAGCCGCAGCCGCGGTCGGTGGCGCGAAAAAATTCCCGCCTGGCGCGCCCTTCAAATCAAACCCGGCCGCGCTTTGCGTGTTGGTCGCGGTGGCGATGTCGCTAGCCAAGGTGTTGACGCTGCCGGCAATCACCGGCAGCTGCACGTCGCGCAACTGCAGATAACCCGCCAGCGATCCGGACTGAATTGTCGAGGTCACGTTGTTGCCCTCGGAGTCCAGTACATTCTGAAATCCGGTAGTCGGATTCGCCGCGGTCGAAAGATTGAACGACTGCGAGCCGCTCAGCAGCAAAGTCCCGCTGGTGGTCGTCACTGTCAGCCCATTCTGATCGGCGGTGATCGATTGCACGTCCACGATCTGCGATAGCTGGTTCACCAGCAGCGCCCGCTGGTCCAGCAGTTCGTTCGGCGCCCCGGTAGTTGGCGAAGCTCCCGCAATCTGTCCGTTCAAAACTGCGATCTGCGAAGTCAGGGTGTTGATCTGGGCCACACTCTGCACCACACCTTGATCCGCAGCCTGCTGCTGGCTGGTGATCGCCTGCGAAGTCAAATGGAAGGCCGTGGTCAGGCTCTGCGCCGCGCTGATGGTGCCCTGGCGCAGTCCACTGTCGGTTGGGTTCGCCGCCAGCAGCTGGAAGGAATCGAAAAATTGGCTGATCAGGTTCTGCAAACCCGATCCCGCCGCTTCGTTGAAGACCGGCTGCAGTTGGGTCAGCCCGCTGACTTCGGTCTGCAGTTGCCCCTGGGTCTGCGCCTGTTGATTCAACCGCAACTGCAGCAGCGAATCGCGAATTCCCTGAATCCCGCTGAGCTGCACTCCCGTGCCGTATTCCTGGTTGCCCAGATCCTGTACCGGAGCTTCGCTCAGCTCGGCTACCTCCCGGGAATATCCGGGAGTATTGACGTTCGCGATGTTGTTGCTGGTCACCGCCAGCGCGCCTTGATCCGTATCGAGCGCCGACAGCACCGTGTACAAGCTTCCGCTCAGGCTCATATCGGCTGGCCCGTGCGCTGCAAGCCGTTCCCCGCGCGCGGTGGACCGTAGATCGGCGAAAGCGTCGCCATCGCATTGCTCAAGATGTTCAGCGTACGCTTGGTACCGTCCAGCAAGACCATATGCGAATGGTTGAGGTGCCGAATCTCGCCTTCGGCCACCGCCAGCGCGGTCAGCACCGTGCGCAAACGATTTCCCTCAACAGGTTCCAGGCTTTTGATCCAGGAGCTTAGCGTTCCGGCGTTTAACGGCTCGCTTTGGCTGGTCGAAAGCGCGCTCCATACCGCGGAACGTTCGTCTTCCACCGCCTTGAGTTGCTGGCAGGTTTGCGTTTGCCTATGAATATGCCGGTAGATTGCTTCGAGGTCCATGCTGACGAATGCCCCGCGGCAAGCGCTGAGCTCTTCGCTCAGCTCGTGCAGTAGTTTGAGCTTTCGTTCCAGCAGATCGGCCAGTCGTGTGATTTCAGGTGACATCCCGTCAGCCTCGACCCGCTACGACTCAGGCCATGGTGTCTAGTTCGTGCGTTTCGTTTCCATCTAAATCCGCTACGAGTTCGGCTGGATCTTCGATTGACTTATCGTCGGCTCGGCCTTTCGCCGGTTTGGCCGCAGCCCGTTTGTTTCGCGGTGCAGGCGGCTCGGCGCCTGCAGAATCGCCGGTTCCCATAATCCTCGCCGTCGGTTCAGCCATTTCGTCCTTGCCGTGTTATCCGTTTGTCGTCGGCGCGCTCGACCGGAAATCGCGCAGCAACGACGAGGCGATTTGATCGCCGGTCGGCGCGAAGCTGCCGTTTTGAATCGCCTGCGTGACCGACGCGACTCGCTCCTGCCTCACTGCCGGCACCGTCGCCAGGGTCGCGCTCAAATTCGAAAGCTGCAGCGCGTCGGACGATAAATTCGCACGGTCCGTCGTGTCCCGCACGATCGTGGTTGACGACGGCTGAGCTTGGCCGCTCTTCGCTGCCTGGCTCGCCTGGTTCGCGGAACTTACTGCACTCGTCTGCGATGCCGCCTGCGTTTCCGCTGCACTGTGGTCTGGATTAACTCTCAATGTTGCTCCCCGGCACGAACCTGCCGCGCACCTTCACGAGCCTTATCGACCAAAATTAGAATGTCTTTAATCGTGCGGTCGCAGCTCGGCTGTCTTGCTAATTCTCATCGGCCACGCGGCTCCAATCTTGACCCGGTTGGCGTGCCTCGCTGAGAACACAAGCTTTAGCGTCTGCCTCCGTTCTTCGTTGCCGCGCGGCCAACACCGGGTTATTGGCGCGCTTTAACGCCCGCGACGATCTCCGGATGAGTCTCAAGCAAACTACGCACCAACATCTCGCCGATTCCTAGGCCCTTGCCCGATGAAATCGCTGACGACAGCGCTTGCATCCCCAGCTGGTCCAGCGTGTCCTTGGCCGGATCACTATCCTCGTCACCCGATAGCCCGCTATCCTTCATCGCACTCCACCAGCTCGAAACCAGCGTCGCTTCGAATTCAGCCGCGGCCTTGCGCAACCTTCTTACTTCCGGCGTATCTGGAGCCTTCGCTGCGCCCTGCTTACTCCGCACCGGATGCCTCCAATCAGCCGTGTGAACGGGTGTCGCCCCTGGATCCTGGTGCCCTGCTGTCCGCAGCCTCGCCTCGAACGATCCCAGCCTCAGATCCATCAGATCACTTCCAGATCGGCCTGCAGCGCCCCAGCCGCCTTGATCGCCTGCAAAATCGCCACGATGTCTCGCGAAGTCGCGCCGATCGCCTGCAAGCCGCGAATCAGATCCTCCACCGTAGCGCCTTCTTTTAACGACACCGTCTGCGCCGGCGATTCCTTGGTCTCCACCGTCGTTTCCGGCACCACCACCGTCTGCCCGCCTTTCGAAAATGGCGCTGGCTGCGAAACCGCATACGTCGTCTTGATCTCCACCTCCAGGCTGCCCTGCAGAATCGAACACGCCCCCAAACTTACCTGGCTGCCCAGAACCACGGTGCCGGTCCGCTCGTTCACCACCACCTTGGCGATCAGCGGCACAGCCACCGGCACATCGCCCAGCCGCGCCAGCAACGAAGAAATTCCATCCGGCATAATTCCCGAAGCGTTCACTTCCACCCGGCTACCATCTACCGCATGCGCCACTGGACGTCCAAATTCCTGATTGATCGCCGCCGCCGCCTGGCTGGCCACGCTGAAATCCGGATCGCGCAACAACATCGCAATCTTGGTCAAATGCGAAATATCTACGGAAGTATCCCGCTCCACAATCGCGCCGTCCGGAATTCGTCCGACCGTCGGATGATTCACCGTCGTCGTATTGCCGTGCGACCCCGCCGTATATCCCGCCAGCGCCAGCGGCCCCTGTGCCGCCGCATAGGTCTCGCCGTCTCCCGCGCGCAAAGGCGTCAGCAATAACAACCCGCCCTCGAGACTCTTCGCGTCTCCAATCGACGACACCGTCACATCGATCCTCGTCCCCGGCCTCGCAAACGGCGGCAACGTAGCCGTAACAAAAACCGCCGCCACATTCCGAATCTGTACCGAAGCCACCGGAATCTGCACGCCCATGCGCTGCAAAATGTTGGCCAGCGTCTGCGTGGAGAATTGCGTTTGCTGGCTGTCGCCGGTGCGCTTGAGTCCGGCCACCAACCCGTAACCGACCAGCATGTTGTCCCGCACGCCCTCGACCGTCGAAATATCCCGCAAACGCACTTGGCGAATCGTCGGCTTGTCCGCGTCTCCGCGCAGGTTCTGCGTTCCAGTCACGCCGAACACGCCGGCCGCCAGAACGCTCACGATCGCGACACCCATTCTTTTTCGAAGCATGCGAAAAATCCTCAGAAGCCCAAAACCCGCAACAAAACCCGCACCACGATATTCGGCGGATGCGTTCCTTCGGTAATCACTCCGCTGCCTTCCAAAGTCACTTCCAAATGGCTGATCTGCGTCGAGAACACCACGTTGTTCGGTGACAAATCCGCCGGACGCACAATCCCCCGCAAAATCATCGTCTCAGTCTGATCCGTCGCCCGCACCTGGCGCTGCGCTTGAATCACCAGCAATCCATTCGGCAGCACTTCCATCACGATCGCGCCCAGCGTCGTTGCCAAACTCGTGGTCAACGCCGTCTGCCCCTTCCCATTCAACGTCTGCGAAGAATTCGGCGAGAACAAATTCTGAATCGCGGTATTCACTCCCGGCTTTCCAAAAAACGCCGCGATGTTCGACGAAGCTGCAAACGTCCGCGCCGTCTGCACGCTGCCCTGTTGCGCCGAAGTCGTCGATTCCGCCAGCTGAATCGTCACTTCATCCCCCACGTACCGCGCCTTCAGGTCCGAGGCCATGTCCGATAGCGGCGTGTTCGCCCGCCACAAACTTCCGGTGGTAACCGCACCGGCGCCGCGCGGCGCCGTCAATCGTGCCATCTTCAAATATGCATCTAGCCGATCCGGCTGCGGCTGCCCCAAATATTCTTTAATCTTTTTGATGGTCTGCGCCGGACATGGCGCCGAAACGCTGGCCAGCATCACCAACGACGCCAAGGTGACCAAGTACTTTCCGAAAATTCGCGCGAACGCTCTCATCCCCGCCCCCTACTCCTCGATCTCAGCCATCGCCACACTTCGCAGCGTCGCCCGCATCACTTTCCCCGTCGCCAAACTGCGCACCCGCACTCTCTGCCCAACTTTTCCCGCCTCGAGCGTCTGCGCCGGAGTGCTAATCCGCATTCCCGCCGCCAGAAATACCAACTCCAACTTGTCGCCTTGTTTCACTGCATCGGCCGGCTTCTCCGTGGCCACTGGAAGCACCGCGCTCCCGAAAGAATCCGGCGCCTCGGCGTTCACCGGAATCGCTCTCGCTGCCGAAACCAAATCCCCCGGACGATGCACCGTAATCCAAAATGCCGGCACCTTCGGCTCCGCCGGAATCCACATCCGTACCTTCGCGCTGGCACCGGCCTCCACTACCCGCAGAATTTCCAGATGCGCGGACGGATCGGTCACCAGAACTTCTCCCGGCGCCTCGATCTGCTGGACTGCAATCCCCTGGCCGAACTGTTCCAACCCCGCAACCTTCCGCCTCACCAACGCTGCGCGAATCTGCTCGCGCCCCAGCGCCTGCGACCAGCGCGTCACATCCACTGCCTCCGGCACAATCAATTGCGCCAACAATTCCGGAGCTCCGCGCAGCGTCCGCAAAATCTCGTACTTCTCAAACTTGCGATGACTCCCCGGCAACGGCGAATTTCCCAACATAAAGAGAGCCATCTGCGCTCGAAGCTCGTCCGAGGCCCCGCGCGGAAGCAAATCCGACAGATACACCGAGTCGCCGTGCGTCACCACCGTTTCCCGCAGCGCAGTGCGCTCGACCGCGCCCAAAGCGCCATCAAACGCCAGCAACAACAGCGCTAGAGCCACCGAGAATAAAATGCTCACTCGCACGTTCAACCTCGCCGCTACGTGGTCAGCCCGTTCAAAGTCTGAAACATTTCATCCGCCGCTTTCACCACCCGCGAATCCGCCTCATACGACCGCTGCGCCAAAATCAAATTGATGAATTCCTCCACCACGTTCACGTTCGATTCTTCGAGCGCCCCCTGCTGGATCGTCCCAATCCCTTCCGCTCCGCCCGGAGTTCCAATCAGCGGATCCCCCGAAGCTCCGGTCGCCGTAAACAGGTTTTGCCCCACACTGTTCAGCCCCGCCGCATTTTGAAACGTCGCCAGCTGGATCGCTCCCACCTGCGCCGGAGTCTGCTGCCCCGGAATGGTTACGCTCACCGTCCCGTCACTGCCCACCGTAATCGTTAAAGCGTTTGGCGGAATCGTGATTCCCGGCTGCACCGGGTTTCCATCCGAAGTCACCAGGTTGCCCACATTGTCGACGCTGAAATTTCCTGCGCGCGTGTACGCAATCTCCCCGTTTGGCAGCAGCACCTGAAAAAATCCCGCACCCTGGATCGCCAGATCCAGCTGGTTGCCGGTCGAATCGAAATTTCCTTCCTGCTGTATCACTTCGGTCGCCGCTGGACGCGTTCCCAGCCCGATCTGTAACCCCGCCGGAATAATCGTCTGCTGCGTATTTGGCGCGCCCGGCGAAATCAGGTTCTGATACAGCAAATCTTCAAACTGCAACCGCCGCCGGCGAAATCCCGAAGTGCTGCTGTTCGCCAGGTTGTTGGCGATGTTGTCGAGACTCAGTTGCTGGGCTTCCATCCCGCTCGCTGCCGAATACAATGCGCGAAACATTTCAATTGCCTCCCCGGTGCCCGTCGAAACGCCTTAGTCCCGAGCCATGTCTTCGATTGCCGTCTTGTCCAGATCATTTTGAAAAATCGAAAGTGTCCGCTCCAGTAGTTCCGCGTGCCGCTGCAAGCTCATCATCATCGCCGTCTGCTCGATGGGGTTCAGGTTCGCCGATTCCAGCATGCCCTCGCTTACCGTGGACTTCTGCGCGGTGGCCTCCGAGCCTGCAGGTGCCGAAAAATCGCTGTTTCCTTCCGCCGTCAGATTCTCGGAGTTGGCGAATTCCACTATCTGCACCCGCCCGGCGACCGCATTGTCTACCGCCACCGTCCCGTCGCTGGCCACCGATACCTCTCCGCGCGGCAGCACGATAGGCCCACTCTGTCCCAACACCGGTTCGTCTTCCTGATTCACCAAGGTACTGTTCTTGTCCAGATGGAACGATCCATCGCGCGTGTAACGCACGCCGCGCGCGGTTTGCACCGTGAAAAATCCCGGCCCGCTAATCGCCAGGTCCAGATTGCTTCCGGTACTCTGCAAACTTCCCTGGGTCAAATCCAGATGCGCGCCGCCCAGCACGCCAAAATCGTTGATCGCCCGGTTGAGCGGCGTCAGCGGCACGTCCGCCAAATTCGCGGTCACCGCCGAATAGAATTCGCGCTGGCCTCGAAAGCCGGTGGTGTTGACGTTCGCCAGATTGTTGGCGATCACATCGAGTGCATCGAGCCGTGCGACCAGCCCGGCAAACGCCGCATAGTATCCGCTGTTCATTTTTGGGTTCCGCTGCGGCAGATCAATGCAAGGGGAGAGCCAAACGAGGAGGCGCTACTGGATCAGAAAAGTCCTGTGGTTTTCGAGCGATTGTGAAGGATCTGAAACGGCAACACTGGCGAACTCGGCCGAGCTCGGCAACGAAGCGCAATTCCTGCGCGGCAAACTCGTGCGGGCGGCAAAATGTGCCGTGCCGGAATTAAGAGCAGCGTTTAAGCATCTGCGCCGCTAACGGTCGCCCGTCGCGCCCGCACCATCCCGCCAGTCCAGCAGCAAAGTCCGCAACCGGTCTTTGCCCAGAATCACCACCGCTTCTTCCACCGAGGTGATGAACGTCCCCGAAGAAATCGAAGCCGATTCTCCCGCGCGCAGCAGAATCGATTCGAATTCCGGGCATTCCCGAATCGCTTCACTAATCTGCCGCAGATCAATCGCACCCTCGGCCAGAAACGAATTCAACCGTCCGCGAACCTCATCCGTGCCCCGGCCCCAAGGCTGCCCGCTAGCCGGCTCGCGCATTTCCACTACACCCGTAAATCCGGAAATCGCCCCGTGCCGCCGGGCGCTGGGAAAATCTTTTCGAGCAGTTTCAAACTTGCTCGCAACAGGACTTTCAAGTACGTGTGCCATGCCGCAACCAGGATCGCCGGAATTTCCTTCACTAGAAATATCGGCAACCCAGGTTTTGGCTTTAGCCGCCAATCAGAAAGTCATTAAGGGTGTCACAGGAAATCGTCTCAAAACGCTGCATCCGGCCGGTTCGCCAGCCGAAACAACAGGTCCCAAGGCCCCCGCTCGGTCTTCAGCCGGATCCACAGAAAGCTCCGTGGCCGCGCAATCAGTAACTCTTCTGCGTCCACCTTCGCCGCCTGATCGCGAATCGTCCTCGCAATCGAAGCCGCATCAAAAACCGTCTCGAACACCATTTCCGTAGGCCGCTCTAGCCCGCGAATCCGATGCATCGCCGCTTCCATCGCTGAGTCTGAAACCACGCAAGCCTTCGCCCGGCGTCCCGCCAGTTGCTCGATCGCCCGAATCGTCGGATGATCGATCTCCTCCGAAAATCCCAGAAACAATAAATCCTCGGCGCTCGCGTAACATACCGGCAACATCCGCGAACTTTCGAGCAGCGCGAACGGCAAAGTCCCGGCAATTCCCAAATAACGATCGTCAAACTCCAGCGGAAACGTGCTGCAGCCCCACTGCGCCGCCAGCGCCGCCGCAATATCCTGCGCCGAAGCCAGCCCCAAACGCACCAGCGAACGCCCGAACTTCTCGTTCGTTTTTTCTCGATGCATCCGCAACGCCTGCTTCAACTGCCCTTCATCGATCACACCGCGGCCCAGCAGCAACAAACCAATCGGCACCCGGTGCGGCCGCGGAATGATTTCTTCCTCCGGCTGCATTAGCTTTTCAAACACCTGCGCCATGGCCTGCTCGAAACAGTCCAGGCTGCAATACCACCGGCCCTGCAGCATCACTCCGCCATTGCGTTTGCGCAACAGCCGGCGCCAGAACCCCTGCACCGAACACGCCGGGTTCTCGCACTTCTGCTCCGTCGCGCTGGCGTAAATTTCCGGCAGCCGCATCGACGAAAACTTCTCCAACGTGCTTCGTGGCTCGGTCTCGTTCACTTTTCCGGCCGCTCCCCCGCGCCCTCCGCCCCCTGCACTTCCACCACCCGCAGCCCGTAATTCCCATCCACAATCACCACTTCACCCCTCGCAATCACTCGCCCGGCCACCACCAGCTCGACCGGCTCCTTTACCCTTCGATCCAGCTCGATCACTGAACCCACATGCAAATCCAGAATCTCCCGCAGCTGCATCTCGCGCTGCCCAAATCGCAGGCTGGCCTCGACCTCCACGTCTAACACCAATCCGAAGTTTTTTCCCGCCGCGGCCGGCGAAGCCGTACTCAGGCCCGCATTCGGCAGCGGAGTCTGCTCCTCCGTGGGATGCAGCGGCGTGCTATCGGTGCTCATGAATTTTCGTCTCCCGCGAAATTTTCGGCGCTTCCCATGCGCTGCAGCACCGCCCCGCGCAAAGCTCCACAGCTGACCGGAGCGCCCGCCCACAGCAGCTGGCCATTGATCGAAAAGCTCAACGGCGCGGACAGCGCGTGCGGCAGCGTCAGGATCACGCCAGGACTCAAATCCACCAGCTCCCGCACCCGCAAAGCCAGCTTCGGAATGCTCAGTTCGCCAGTCAGCCTAGAGTCCAGCAAACGTTCCCGCAATCTTTCATCCCGCGCGCGCCGTCCGCCGCGCTCCGGCATCGGCGCGTCCTGCCCCAGCAAACGCAATAGCCGGCTGGTGATCGCCGAGGAAAACACAATCGTCACCAGCCCGCGAATCTCGTTCAGCACCAATTCGAAATTCAGATACAAAGTTTTGTCTTCCGGAGCGATCAGCTTCGGGATTTGATTCTGTTTCAATCGCCTCTGCACCTGAAACTGGACCGGCACAATCGCTTGCCAGGCCAGTTGCAATTCGCGGCAGATCAACGCCAGCAGCGTCTCTACAATTTGTTCTTCGATCTCGGTCAGTTCCCGCGCTTCGATCGCGCCGTTGCCGCTTCCTCCCAGCAGCAAATCGATGAGCGGCAGCAAAATCCCAATGTCGATTTGAATCGCCGCCGACTCGGCCGCCGGCAACGTCGAAAGATGCACCACATAAGCCTGCTCCGGCAGCCGCTCCGTAAATTCGCGGTACGAAACTTGCTCCACTCCCAACAGCTTGGCTTCGATTCCCACCCGCAAATAGGCCCCCAGCGAATTTCCCAGGCTGGTTGCAAACGCCTGATGCAAAGCCGAAAGCTGCTTGACACGTTCGGCGCTGAAGCCAGCCCACCGCGAAAAATCGCACTCAGTGACGACCGGCCCAGCGCTTGGCGCGTTTTCCGCCCCCGCCGCTTCGCCGGATTTTAGCTTTTCTTCCATGTAGCCATCTCCGATAACGGCCGTACGAACGCCTCACGCGCGGAACTTTGCATCGGCCGCTCCGTCGGCTTGAACGGCATGACCGGCGCCTCCGCCGTACGTTCGCCGCCGCTTGACGCCGCTTGCCGCACGTTCAACAAATCGTGCAGCCGCGCCCGCAGCCGTAATAGCGCCGTGGTATGGATCTGCGAAACGCGCGATTCGCCAATCCCCAGCACCGCCCCCACTTCTTTCATCGTCAATTCTTCGTAGTGATACAGCGCCAGAACTTCCCGCTCGCGCTCCGGCAATTCCCCTACCGCGCGGCCCAGTAGCGTAGTCATTTCCGAACGCAGCGTTTGATGATACGGATCGTCTTTCTCCGTCCCCGGACGCGATTGCAGAAAATCCTCGCCGAACCCCGCCTCATTCGTCTCCGCCTGCAGGCTGCCGATATCGAGGCCGCGCAAATCGCCGAGCAGGTGCTGCAAATTCTCCAGCGTGACTCCCAATTGCGCCGCAATCTCCGGCTCGGTCGGATCGCGCTTGAATTTCGCTTTGCACTCCGAAATCGCTTGCTCCAAACGACGCGCTTGCCGCCGCAGCGTTCGTGGACTCCAATCCACCTGCCGCAAGCTGTCCAGAATCGCTCCGCGAATTCGGAATTCGGCGTAATGCTTCAACTGCACGTTCTTGCTTGGATCATATTTCTTGACCGCGTCCATCAGCCCCAGAATCCCGGCGTGGACCAAATCCTCCAGCAGCACTTGCGGAGGTACCCGGTCGTGAATTCGTCGCGCGATGTACTGCACCTGCGGCAGATGGTCCAGCAGCAGTTTCTCCCGCTGCGAATCGTCAAGCGGCACAGCCACCGTGGGAATCGTCTGCGATGTGTTGCTCACTGTGAATTTCTCCCCGCAGCCGTCGCGAAAACTTGCCAACGCTGCGTTCCCACCGGCACAAACTGACTTCCTGCGCTCATTGCACGACTCCTAAGGACTGCACCGACACCACCGGCGGAATCTCCGCGGGAGAAATCACCACGATCCGCGGCACAAACGGCTCGAGCAGCCGCCGCAGATGAAATCGCGCCGGGCTGCCGCACAACAAAATCGGCGAAGCAATCGCCATCTGGTCCCCGGCCACCCGCCGCAAACTTTCTAGAATCCGCCGCAAAAAAGTGGTCTGCAGCCCCTGCGATTTCGCCGCCGCGCCGGGAACCTCAAAGGCCCGGCTGATTTCATCCTCGAGGCCTGCATCCACCGCCAGTACTTTGAGCTTCCCGTCTTCCTGCAGCAGCGGTTGAATCAACGCTCGCCCCAGCGCCTGCCGCACCGACTCGACCAGCGCCACCAGACTGCGATTGATCGCCGCCGCATCGATCAGCGTTTCCAGAATCACCGGCAAATTACGGATCGAAACCTGCTCGCGCAATAGCTGCTGCAGGATCTTTTCGATCTCACCCAAGCTCAAGACGCGCGGAACGAGTTCATCCACCAGCTTCGGCTGCGTATCGGAAAGCGAATCGAGCAGCCGCTTGGTTTCTTGCCGCGTCAACACTTCGTGCGCGTGCCGCCGGATCACTTCGGCAAGATGCGTCGCGATAACCGACGTTTGCTCCACCACCGCGTACCCCGCGCCCAGCGCCACGTCCCGCAACTTCGCCGGAATCCATCGCGCCGGCACTCCAAACGCCGGCTCGCGCGTCTCCACTCCTTCGAGCGCTACCGGTGCGGCTTCCGAACTGATCGCCAGCAGCCAATCCTGATACGTCTCGCCGCGCGCAATCTCCACCCCGCGCAAACGCAGAACGTATTCGCGCGGTTTGAGGCGCATGTTGTCGGTGATGTGAATCGCCGGAACGATGAATCCCAACTCCGTCGCCAGATGCCGCCGCAGCGCTCGAATCCGCGGCAACATCTGCCCGCCCTGCTTCTGATCCACCAGCGGAATCAGCCCGTAGCCCACTTCAACGCTGATCTCATCCAGCTTCAACAAGCCTTCGAGCTGCTCCTGCATACCCGGCTTGTGCTCGACATCCGCTTCCTTCGCCGGAGCCGCCACCAATTCCTTAATGCGGCTACCCAGAAATCCGAGGCCCGCCGCCAGCACCAGAAACGGCAGCTTGGGCAGCCCAGGAATCAGCACCAGCGTCAACATCACCCCCGAAGCGATGTACAACGGCCGCTGCTTCGAAAATAATTGCTTGCCTAGCTGGGTGCCGATCGGCTCGTCCGAAGTCGCCCGCGTCACCACGATTCCGCCCGCCACCGATACCAGCAGCGCCGGGATCAAAGTCACCAGCCCGTCGCCCACGGTCAAAATCGTGAACGTCGCCAGCGCCTCCCGAAACGGCATGCCCAGTTGAAAAACCCCAATCAGAAAACCTGCAAAAATATTGATCGCCGTAATCAGAATCGTGGCCAACGAATCGCGCTGGCTGAATCGCGCCGCGCCATCCATGGCTCCATAGAATTCCGCTTCGCGCGTGATCTGCTCGCGCCGCGCCCGCGCCGTTTTTTCGTCGATGGCTCCGGCATTCAAATCCGCATCGATCGCCATCTGCTTACCGGGCAGCGCATCCAAAGTAAACCGCGCCGAAACTTCCGCGGTCCGCACCGCGCCGTGATTGATCACCAAATACTGAATCGCGATCAGCGCCAGAAACACCACGAACCCGACCACGTAATTTCCGCCCACCACGAATTGCCCGAACGACTCGATCACGTGCCCGGCCGCCGCCGTCCCTTCGCTTCCATGCAGCAAAATCCTCCGGGTGCTGGCCAGATTCAGGGACAAACGGAACAGCGTCAGCAGCAGCAACAGCGTCGGGAAAACTGAAAACTGTACCGGACGCAGAATCTGCAACGCCGCCAGCAAGACCAGCACGGACATGGTGATGCTCACCGCCAGCAACAAATCCAGCAGCACCGCCGGTACCGGCACCAACATCACAAACACAATTCCCACCGCCGCAATCGGCAACACCCAATCGCGGCGCAGATTCGGTATCGGCAACCCAGAAGTCGTCGTTGAAGTTGTAGGAGCCATAGAATTCGCCTAGACCGCTGACGCGCCCGCCCCCGCACGGTTTCTCTCCGCCGCTTTCCGCGCTGCGGCTTCGCGCTCTTCGCGCAAACGCGCCTGCGCCCGGTAAATAAACGCCAGCACTTCCGCCACCGCCGTATACAACTTCGCCGGAATGCTTCCGCCCACCTCAACGCTGCGATACAACGCCTGCGCCAGCGGCACGTTCTCCACAATCGGAATTTCGTACCAGCGCGCTTCCCGCTTGATTTTCTGGGCCAGCAGCCCGCGCCCCTTGGCCACCACCAGCGGTGCCGCCATTTTTTCCGGTAAATATTCGAGCGCCACCGCGTACTCGTCCGGATTGGTGATGATCACCGTCGCGCGCGAAACCTGCTGCAACATCTGCCGCCGCCGGATTTCCCGTCGCCGCCGCTTGATCCGTCCCTTGGTCTGCGGATTACCGTCGAGATCCTTCATCTCGTCGCGCACTTCTTGCTTCGACATCCGCAGCGAACGCTCGAAATTAATTTTCTGCAGCGCGTAGTCCACGCCCGACCACACCAGCAGCACCAAACTTCCCTTCCAGGCGAATTCGAAAAGAATGTCGCGCAACCAATCCATTTCGACCGCTAGGCCGAACTGCGATGAATGCACCAGGCGCATCCATTCGCGCAGCAAGATCGAAATTCCCAGATAGGCCAGGAACGACAGCGGGAACAGCGACTTCAGCAGCGGACTCAAACCCGCCACCGAAAAGATTCGCGAAAGGTTGTTGACCGGATTCAGTTTTCCCCCGCGCAGTTGCAACGCTTGCGGCGCAATCACCAGTCCGCCCTGAGCCAGTTGCCCTGCGGCGGAAATGCTCCAGGCCAAAGCCAGCGGCGCCGCGGTCCAGCGCAATACCGTCCAGGTCACCTCATGCACCAGCGGCGTGATCGATTGCATATCGCTCGACGCGGTTCGCGCCAGCAGATCCCGAAATACGTCTTTCCACACCGGAATCCAACCCTTCCAGCCCCAGCGCAGAAATAAAAGAACTCCCAGCAGCGCGAGCGCCGCGGGCAGCTCGCGGCTGCGCACAATCTGGCCTTGCTCCCGGGCCTTCTCCCGCCGCCGAGGTGTAGCACGCTGGCTTTTGTCGTCGTCCGCCATAACTCCCGTTCCTAATGTGCAGCCGCAACCGTCAGCAAATTCTCCAGCGTGGTCAGCGCGTGATAGAAATAGCGCTCGAGGAGTTGCGGCCAGAATCCGACTACGCCGTACAGCACCAGCAGCCCCAGCAAAACCTTGGTCGATATCCCAAACAGCAACGCCGGAAATTGCGGCGAAGCCTTGCTCAAAAATCCAATCGTCAAATCCGCCAGCAAAGTCGCGAACAGCACCGGAAACGCAATCTCCGCCCCGACCAGCCACATTGCCGCCGCGGCTTTCAACACCTGCGGCGCGGGCACCCGCGCACTCGCGAAACTTCCCGCCGGAATCATCTCGAAACTCATCGCCGTCGCCCGCAGCAGCCAGCGCTGTACGCCCAGCTGCATGAAAATCAGCAGTGCCGCCAAAGTATGAAACGTCGACAGCACCGTAACCTGCACCTGCGAATTCGGATCGATCACGTTCGCCAGCGAAAATCCAAATTGAAAACTGATCACCTGCCCGGCCAGCTCCACTCCGTCGAAAACAAACTGAGTCGTAAATCCCATCAGCAATCCCAGCGCGGCCTCGCTCAAAGCCATTCCGGTCCAGGTCGTGACGCTCGGAGCCGCGGCGCTCGATGCACCCACCGCCCCGGCCACGCCGTACAAAGGCAGCAGCAACATGGTCAGCATCAAGGTCAACCCGCCTTTCACGCTATTCGGCAGCGCACTATTTCCGTAAAAAGGAGCGAAGGTCATCAGCCCGCCCACCCGTATCGCAACCAAAAGCGCGTGGCTGATAAATTCCGGCATGGTCCCCAGCATCCCCCGACCCGCCCGCTACTGCGCGAAGTGCCGGAAATTTCCAAACAGCGCCACGGTGAACATCACCAGTTTCCGCGTCATCCACGGCATCAGCCAGAATGCGAAGGACCCCACCGCCGCAATCCGCGGCACGGTCGAAAGCGTCGCGTCCTGCATCGAAGTCAGCACCTGCACCAAACTGATCAGCGCGCTTACCACCATCGCCGCCGCCAGCACCGGCGCGCTAATGATGAACGCCACCTCCAACGTTCTCCGCGTCAGCTCCACAACTTCGTTCATCTCCACCGCGCGCTCCTTGTGCCTCGCATCAGCCGCCGCCTCGCTCCGCACAACCGCTAATAAAAACTTTTCAGCAACGATCCCGCGACCAGATTCCAGCCGTCGGCCACCACAAACAGCAGAATTTTCAGCGGCGTCGAAATAATCACCGGAGGCAGCTGCATCATCCCCACCGACGTCGTGATCGCCGCCACCACCATGTCCACCACCATGAACGGCAAATACAGCACCGCCCCAATCTGAAATCCCGCTTTCATCTCCGAAAGGATGTACGCCGGAATCACCACCCGCATCGGCAGGTCCTGCGGCCTCTCCGGACGCGGCAAATGCGCGATTTCGGTCAGCAGCGCCAAATCTTTTTCACGCGCGAACTTCAACATGAAATCCCGCAGTGGCGTCGAAGCCCGTTCGAGCGCCTGCATCGCCGTAATCTCATGCCGTTCGAGCGGAGCCACCGCCGCCTGGCCGATCTGCGCGCCCACCGGCTGCATGATGAAGTAGGTCAAAAACAGCCCCAGCCCCAGCAGCGTCTGGTTGCTCGGTGAGTTCTGCGTTCCCAGCGCCTGCCGCAAAAAATGAAAAACAATGATGATTCGCACGAACGGCGTCATCGATAGCAGCAACGCCGGCAAAATCGTCAGCAGCGTCAGCACCAGAACAATCGTCCAGGTGGTCGTATCCGTCGACGCCGGCAGCTTCAGCGGCAGCGGTCCCAACGTGGTCTGCAGAGGCTGCGGCCGCGCCGCACAGGTTCCAACAGTAATCATCGCGACCGCGCCGATCAGCAACAAACGCGTGAGCGTCGGCAGCACAGCCGTAAATGTGGACCCGATCTTCCGCAATTTTTATTCCTCGTCCGCAGCAGGCCTGTTGGAACCAGCTTCCGTGGAACTTCGCTCTCCGCCGCTTCCCTGCAATTGCGCCAGCATGGCCAGCGAACTATTCGTTCCGCCCACCAAAAATCTCTGCCCTTCGCAACGCACCACCGCCAAAAATCCCCGGTTGCCCAGCGACAGCGTTTCGCATAATTCCAGCCGGCCAGGATTGCGTTTGAACCTGCTGCTCGCCAGCAAACGCAGGCGGGCCAAGCCGTTCTGCAATGCTTCGGCAATCACCGCCGTCAACGGTAAAGTTCCGGACGTGCTCATCGCTTGTTTTTCCTCTCGCTCATTCCAGATCCGCAATCCGCAGCGCCAGCCGCTCTCCCACCACTTGAAATTCAGCCCACCCAATGAAACTCCCGCCGACTGAAACCGGAATTGGCAAACCCGCCGCATGAGCCGTCGTCAAAATCGTTCCGGTCCGCAATTCGCACAGCTCCCGCAATTTCAAATTCTTGAAAGCAATGCTGGCGGTCAGCTTGGCCGGAATCGAAACGATCTCGCCCCACTCGTCACCAGTTATTTCACTCGCTCCACTCGCTGCGCCGGGCGCCTTTACCGCCGCCCCTGCTGTGAATTTCGCCGTCGTTACGCTCATCAGTGCTGCACCAGAAATTCCGTGAAATACACCTCGCGGCAGTGAATCTCCGGAGAGCGCTCGCGAATCGCATTCAATAGATCGTCTTTCAGCTTGGTCTTTCCTTCCGGAGTCAGCAGTTCTTCCACCGAGCGCGTGGCCAGCACACCCAGAATGATGTCTCGCACCCTTGAAATATTGGTGGCCTGCGCCGGACTGTCTTTCAATTCCATACCCAGACCCAGATCGATTCCCACCCGTAAATATCCGTTCCCCGACGTGCTGTTCAAATTCGTCACGAAGCTGTCGAGGTGCAGCAGACTCTTCACCTCGCTATTCGCCGCTTCCGCTTCGGTCGCTTGCGCCGTCTCCGTCCGGTGCCAGAACCAAATCCCCAGCGCCAATGCCACCGCGAGCGCCAGCCCGCCGGCCAGCCGGGAATTTCCGGTGGTGGTTCGTCCGATTCGCGTCGCGGAAATAGAGCCTTCGGCCATGGCGAATGAGTAGGTTCGAGGTCGTTCATTGCAATCGGGGAGCCGAAATAAATAGAGGGAGTTAGCGTGGGATGAGCAAAACCAAATTCATTTCGCTCCGCTTAAGTGGCGCGCCGCCATCGCCGCCAACAAAAAATTGTCAGCGCCTGGCACCAGCAGAAAGTAAACGTTGGTGAATACTAATGAAGAATATCTGACGGGCGAGCCCCGCCTTTCGGCTGGACTCGTCCCGTCCGGGCATTTTCGAATCCGCGCAACTTACTGAATCAGGTTGATTGTATCCTGCACGATCGTATCGAGCGTAGTCACCACCTTGGCGTTCGCTTGGTATCCACTCTCCGCCACAATCAAGTTGGCGAACTCCGTCGAAATATCCACGTTCGACTGCTCGAGCGATCCGCCTTCCAGTGTCCCGCGTCCGCCAGTCCCGGCCACTCCGATATTCGAAGCGCCCGAAGCCAGTGTCGCCACGAAGTCGTTCGAACCAATCCGCTCCAGCCCTTCCTGATTCGCAAAGGTTGCGGTCAGCACCTGGCCCAGCGCTTCGGTCTGCCCGTTGCTAAACGACCCTTCAATCGTTCCGTCCGGACCGACCGAATAATTCAGCAGCGAGCCGCTGGCGTAACCATTCTGTAAGGTCGCCGAAGTCGTCGAAGGCGAAGCCACCTGCGTCAGCAGCCCGACCTTATTCGCATCGTACAGATTCCAGTTGAAGGTCAGCGGATTTGCGCCGTCGGCAAACGCCGGGATATTGATTCCGGTTACGTCGCCCGCTGGCGTGGTGAGCTGGCCCGCTCCGTTAAACGCCAGCGCTCCCGTTTTCAGCACGACCGGCGCGCCGGTACCGCCCACATCCGCGGCCGGTATGCTGATCGAATACGTCCATTGGTCCGGCGCCGTGTTGGTGAAGGCGTAGGTCAGCACGTGCGAGGCTCCCTGCGAATCGTAAACCGTCAGAGCCGTCTGGTAGGTGCTGCCCACCGCCGCCTGCGAATTCAGGTTGGTGGTCAGTTGCGTAAAGGTCGTCGCCAGCGGCGCGTTGTAAACCGCCGAAGATATCATCAGCGGACCGGGCGTCGCGTTCGTATTGATCACCCCGTTCACCGCCGGATACCCCAGCACCTCGGAGCCATCCGCCGCTACCAGCGTTCCATTCGACAGGACCGACAAATCGCCGGCGCGGAAGTACACCTGCTGGCCCTGGTTGAGGCCCACAAAAAAACCGTTGCCCTGAATCGCCACGTCGGTAGTGACTCCGGTATTCTCGATATTTCCTTCGGTAAAATTCGCCGGTGTCGATCCCACCGCTACACCCACTCCCACCTCGAGCGGGTTGCCGTTGCCGCTGGCCCCAAACTGCTGGTAGAACAAATCCTGAAACGACGCCGTGGTGCCCTTGTATCCCACCGTATTCAGATTGGCTAAATTGTTCGAAATCACCGCCAAGTCCTTTGAATTCGCCTGCAATCCCGACAACGACGTATAAAAAGAAGCCATGAGCTTCCTCCCTTAAAGAGAATTTAGAAAAGTGTGGTTCCCGGAACTCCGCCCGTCACCTGCGCGGCGGCGTTTTGTAACGCCGCCGTTTGCGCCGCATTATTTTGCGAAGCCGCTTGTGCTGCATTCGTCTGCCCCGCGCCTGGCGCCGCGCTGCTCGACGCCGAGCCGCTGGGGTCCAGCGTCTGGTTGATGTCGATCAGCTGTTGCAGTTGGTTGAATTGCACCAGCTGGGTCACGAAAGTCGTTGGATCGATCGGATTCAACGGATCCTGCGCCTGCAGCTGCGCCGAGAGCAGCGTCAAAAACGAATCGCCGGTCAATTGATTGTTCGGCGGCGCCGCCGAAGACGTTCCGCCAGTCGACGAATCGTTACGCTGGATCGCCGCAGCCGCGTGCGTGGTCCGCGCGTTGGTCTGGGCCTGCGAGAAAAGTGGTTCCACCGTGTTGATCGGCATCATTTTTACAACCTCCTCAAAGCATTCTCTTCAAGCGTGAACGTTGATTCTTCCGTAACCTGCGCCACCCGGCTGCACCACACTCGCTGCACCCGCCGCGCCCATTTCTTCGCGTAGTGACTCCACCGCTCGCGGTGGTTGCGGCATGTTCGGGTTCGCCGGTGATTTTCCGCCACCGTTCGGGTTTTGCTGCTGCGGAGCAGTCCCGCTTCCCCCCGCACGCTCGTTTACCGAATTGTTCAGAATCGAAATCTGCTCCACGTGCAGGTTGCGATCGCTCAACGCATGCTGCAACGCCGGCAGCTCGCTCGACAAAACCGACTGCACGTCCGACCGCTGCACGCTGATCGTCGCCGTCAGTCCGCTCTGATGCATCGTCGCCCGCAAATCCACCGCACCCAGCAAATCGGTCTGCATCGCCACGTGCATCTCCGATCCATCCACCCGCTGATAAATCTCGCTGGCCTTCACCGCATCCGCCGGCCGCGCCGCTTCGGCGAAAGGCAGCGGCATCGGCTGCGATTGTTGCGGCGCTGGAGCCTTTTCTGCGGTTGCCGTGCTGGACGCAGCAGCGCTTGAAGCCGCACTCGCCGCCGTCGTGCCGCAGCCGTGGCCAACGTCGCGCCGAACATCGTGGCCGAAGTATCCCCGCCGTGCGTCGCGCTCACCGCCGCGCCGCCGCTCGCCTCAACCAGTTTGGCGGCGTTCGTCAAATCGGTGCCTGCTACGGTCCCCCCCAGAGCGTCTCCCTCAACCGTGCCGCCGCTCTGCGAATCGTTGCGTTTCTGTTCGCCATTTCCCGATGCCCCGGTTTGTGCCCCGCCCTGCTGCCCTTCCCCTCCCGCTTGAGCCGCATCTTTTCCGTCAATCGCGTTGATGCCGTTCGCGGTCTGCGGTGCGGACGCATTCACTTCGCTCTGCAGCTTCGATTCGAGCTGTCCCACCAGACTCTGCCGCACATCTGAAATCGCCCGCTGGCTCTCGATGCTCGATTGCGCCGGAGTGTTCGCCGAAACCCCATTCGCGCTCGCTGCGCCCGCGTTCCCCGGATTCGCTTCACGTTGCGCCGCCGCGCTCCGCTCCGCGTTCCCGTCGGTTCGCTCAGGCCCACGATCCGTCGCGGGTGTCGAAGCCTTCGCACCCGGCCGCGCCAGCGCCGCGTAAGATTCAAGCGCAGCCGTCGCAGTCTTCAGCGTCACCGGATTCGCGATTCGCGCCGCGAGCGAATTCACCACCTCAAAAGGTCCGCCAGCCTTCGCCGCTTCTGCCGCATGAACCGGATTCTTGCCCTCCCTCCCGCTCGAACTCTCGCCGGCCGGTGCGCCCGAACCAGCGCCGCCCGGCGGAAGTTTCGCCTGCAATTCGGCCGCGAACCTCGCCACTCCGGTCGTCCGCGCAAAAATGTTTGCCGCGGAATCAGCGAGCGAAGCTGCATTCACCGTCGGGAAATTTGCAGCCCCAGTATTCGTTGAGGGAAGATTCGTGAGAGCGCCTGACGTCGCCGATGATGCGCCGGCTGCATACGATCCCGACGCAGCCGCGCCATTGCTCGAAGATCCAGCCACTACCGTGACCGCAGGATCATCCGGGAAATCTTTCGCAGCAGCCGACGCAGCCCCGGCTAGACTCGCCGCGTTCCCCAGCCCGATCGAATTCACTACCACCGCGCTCACCGGCACTGTCGCTGGCCCCGACGAATTCGTCACTGCAGCTGGAGCAGCGCGCTCAGTCTTCGCCTTCTCCGGCCGCTTCGCCGCGTTGGCCGAACTTGCCGCTGCCAGCGCCTTCGAAAATCCCGAAGACTTCCCGGCCCCCGCACGGTGCGGCAAATTCGCCAGAGTGGCGTCCGGCGCGGCAATCGCTTTGGATTGAACCAGGCTCGAATTGAGTGGTGTGGCCAGAATCATGGCGGGCTTTCGCTCATCGGCCAAAAAGCATCTGGCTCGCCAAAGTTGCCGTTCAGGAAAAGATCCGTCAGGAAGGTTGAAATGCAGCACTTAGCGCGACCCACGCCGATTTATCGCTTGCAACAGCGGGTTTCACGCAGCTCCTTAGTCGGCACTCCCGGCAAGCTTTGCCCAATCGCGCGGCAAAATCATTCAGCCTCCGGCTCGCTGAATCTCCCGCCGCGCAGCAAAAACATCTCATCTGCCTGCCGCTGCTCCCGCCGCGCCTGCTCCCGCCGATACTGCTCCCACTGCCCCTCGCGCAAACTCTCCACCACTTCCCGCTTCTGCCGCGCCGCCGCGTAAGACCGCTCCTGCACCTCTCGTTTTTCCTCCAGGTCCTCGATCTGGGCCAGCAACGATCGTTTCCGCTCCCGATTCGCCGACGCCATCCACAACCCAAAATGAATCTCCACCGCCGCCACTCCGCCCGCCAGCCGCGCCTGCGTGTCCTGGCGAATTTTCAGATTTGACCGGTCAATCGCCACCACTTCCTGCCGCAATCGCGCAATCGCCGCCGACAAAGCCTGCAGCCGCAATCGTTCCATGCGCTCGAATGCAGCCCGCAGCCGCAGAACCGATTGCAGCGAAAATTGAAATGGCATGGCTTAACTCGGCAGGGACATCAGCCGCGCTCGCGCGTCAGCCAACGACGAAATCTCGTCTTTACCCTGTTTCAAAAACGCGTTCAGCGCCGGCACCACCTCGATCGCCCGGTCCAGCACCCGGTCCGCGCCTTTTTGATAAGCGCCCACGCGGATCAAATCGGAAGACGCTGCATACGCCGCCAGTGACTGCCGCAGCGCTTGGATTTTTCGCAACTGCTCCGCATCGCAAACTGCCGCGATCAACCGACTCAAACTATCCAGCACCGCAATCGGCGGATAGTGATTTTCCGCTGCCAGCCGCCGGTCGAGAACGATGTGCCCATCGAGCAGCGCCCGCACCGCGTCCACCAACGGATCCTGCTGGTCGTCTCCCTCCATCAGCAAACTGTAAAACGCGGTAATGCTCCCACCGCCAAAATGCCCGGCCCGCTCGATCAGCTGCGCCAGCAGCGAAAAAACCGACGGCGTATATCCCTTGGCCGTCGGCGGCTCGCCCGCCGCCAGACCAATCTCGCGCTGGGCCATGGCGAATCTCGTCAGCGAGTCAACCACCAGTAAAACGCTGCGATGTTTCGCCGCGAAATATTCCGCCAGCGTCGTCGCCGCCAGCGCCGCCCGCAAACGCAGCAACGGCGTCTGATCCGAAGTCGCCACCACTACCACCGCGCGCTTCAAACCCTCCGGCCCCAGCGAATCCTCGATAAACTCGCGCACTTCGCGCCCGCGCTCACCGACCAGCGCCACCACCGTCAAATCCGCCGAAGTGCCGCGCGCCATCATTCCAATCAGCGTGCTCTTGCCCACTCCGCTGCCGCCGAAAATTCCGATGCGCTGCCCGCGCCCGCAGGTCAACATTCCATCGATCGCCCGAATCCCGCATCCCAATGGCTCGCGAATCGCCGTGCGGTCCAGCGGAGGCGGCGCCGCATGATACAGACTGCGCCAGTCCGGCGCACTATACGCCCCCTTCGCATCAAGCGGCGCTCCGGTCGCATCAATCACCCGTCCAATCAATGACTCACCCACACACATCGACGGACGCAGTCCCTGCGTCACCACCCGATCGCCAAAACGAATTCCGTCCGGGCGGCCCAGCGGCATCGACAGCACCGTGTGCCCGCGAAACCCCACCACTTCTCCCGCATGCACCGAACCGTCCGCCGAAACGATCTCGCAGACTTCGCCCACCGAACAGATCGGCCCCACCGACTCCACCAGAAATCCTACCGATTTGGTTACTCGCCCCGAAGAGGTCCAGGTCGGAATCTGCTGCAGCCGGCAAAAAAATGGATCGAGTAACGCGCTTTCATCCGGCATGTGTCACCGGCACCTTCGATTCCGGCCGCTGCGCCAGCAAATCAAACAACCCGTTTTCGATCTCTTTCAATTGATTTTCGAGATTCAACTCCGTTCGGCCCATCTCCGTTTCGAGGCGGCAGCAATCCGCCGCCAAAGTCTCGTCTCCCGAAATCTCCGGACGCGTTCGCCATTCCGGATGCGTATCGAAATACCGCCCCCATTCCGCTACCTGCGCCGGATTCACCTGCATCCGCACCGGCTGGCTCGCCGCCATTTTTTCCAAAGCCACCCGAACCAAACCCGCCAGCAGCAGCGGTTCGACCTGCGCTTCGCGATGCAAGACCTTGCGCGCGATCGCCAACGCGAGCGAAACTACTTCCTTTTCCACGCGCTGAAAATACTTGTCGCGCTCCTGCGCGAAATCGCGCAGCGCTTTCCCCAACTCATCCCGCAGGTGCGCTTCCAATTCTTCCACTTCGCCGCGCGCATCCGCCTGCCCGCGCTCGTACCCATCCTGACGCGCCACCAGCAAACGCGCCTCGTCGTGCTCCGCCGGGGCCAGCAGTCCGCTCAGCGCCGCGTTGGTAATTTCCGGCGCCGATTCGGGCGGCGTCTCTGATTCCGCAACAGCGATCGCCTCGCCCGCCCCCCCGCGCCCCTTCCAGCCCGGTGCCGGCGGATAATTCATGGTCGCCACTGTCATCGCCGCAGTCCGTCACGCACACAACTCATACGATCATCGCCTCTTCCGCTTCGTTGTTCAGCACCAGCTTGCCCTGCGCTTCCAAGCCGCGCGCCGCCTGCACGATTTCCTGCTGCGCCAAAGTCACCGCCTGCGCCCGCACCGGCCCTAACGCCTCCATGTCTTCCTTCAACATCTCCACCGCGCGCGAGGACATGGTCTTGAAAATATGATTCTTCAAATCTTCGTGCGCGCCTTTCAACGCCGTCGCCAGGTTCTTCTTGTCCACCGCGCTCAACAAATCGCGAATCCCGGTTTCCGGTACGCCCAACAAATCCGCAAACGTAAACATGTTGTTGCGAATGGTTAGCGCCAGCCGTGCATCCTCGGCTTCCACTCCCTCCAAAATCGATTTGGTAATCCCCGCATCGATGCGGTTCAAAAGCTCCGCCGCGTTTTTCACTCCGCCATAGGCCCGGCGGCTCTGTTCCCCCAGCGATCGTACCCGGCGGTTCAACACCGTCGAAATTTTGTCGGCCATCTCCGGCGAAAATTGCTGCATCTCCGCCAAACGCTTTACCGTCGGCCCGCGCAGCTTTTCCGGCAGCCGCACCAGCAGCGAAGCCGCGGTCTTACCGCCCAGTTGCGCCAAAATCATCGCGATCGTCTGCGGGTGCTCCCCTTGGACGAACTTCGCCAGCGTCTGCGAATCGGTACGCTGCAAATTCTCAAAACTCGGACTCGCGTTTTCACTCTCTTCCGAAATCCGACTCAGCAGCTTGTCCGAAAAATTCTCGCCAAACGCTTTCTCCAGCAATCCCGCCGCAACTGTCGGCCCGCCTTCCACCAAACAATCCTGATTCATCGAAATCCGGTTGTACTCCTGCAGCACGCTCACCGCCGCTTCCGGCGGCACACTGCCGAGCGACGCGATCTGCTGCGTAATCGTCTGCAAATCCTGCTCGGACAGCTTGCGATACACCGCGGTTGAAACTTCGTCGCCCAGCAACACCAAAATGATCGCCGCCTTCTGCAACCCGGTCAGCGGTTTTTCCCCGACCACGCCCGCACTCATGAATGGCTCTCGCCCTCGTGAATCCACTGCCGCAGGACGGCCCCGGCCTGCGCCGGATCCCGTTTCACTTTCTCCGCCAAGTGCCGCTTCAACTTGATCACTCGCTCCACGTCCGAATTGGTTAGCTGCAATTCTTCCTGTAGCTGTGCGTTCAATAACAACGCGGCTTCCTGCGGCGATAATCCCGCATGAGCCCCGGAGCCGATCCCGGCTCCCGGGCTTCCCGCTGCCAGCGCCGGATTCGCACTACCGCCCCCGTCAAGACTCTTCACCACCCGGTCGCGAATCGGTTTCAGCACCAACGCGTACATCGCGCCGAAAATCAGCGCCAGAGCCAGATACCGCCCGAGCCAAATCCACTTCTCCGCCACCAGCCGCACTCGCTCGACCGCCGCCGGCGGCGTTACCTTCTCCGCCGGCGATTCCAGGAACGAAATGTTCTGCACCGAAAGCAGATCGCCGCGCTTCTCGTCAAATCCAATCGCCGCCCGCGCCAGCTCTTCAATCTGCTTCATTTCTTCCGGAGTGCGCTTGTGCCGCGTCTCGCTGGTTTTGCCCTTTTCTTCTTTCACCTCAACCACGTCATCCACCAAAATCGCCGCCGCGATTTTCTGCACTCGTCCGGCCGGGTCCACGCTGTGCTTCACCGTTTTGCTCACTGCAAACGTCCGGGATTCGCTGCGCTGCCCGTCGTTGTCCGAACTCACCGAAATCATCGGATTCACCGGATTCGCCGCAGCCGTTTTTGCCGGAGCCGACGCCGGGGCGCTCGCCGCAGCCGCTGGTGCGCCGGCCGCCGGAGCCGTTTTTCCTGCCGGCGCCGGTGGCACGTTGCTGGTCGTCCCCGGCACACCTGCTGGAGGCGAACCGCCAAAATGTTCTTCCTGCACCTGCTCACTCACCAGCACCGGGTTCGCCGGATCGTACGTCTCCTGCGTCGTCTCGCCCGAACTCTGATCGTAAGCCAGCGTCACGCTGGCCTTCACATGGTCCGCCCCCACGACCGGAGCCAAGGTCGCCACGAGCTTCTCGGCCATGGCCGCTTCCAATTCCACCGGCGCATAAGCACCGCGGCTCGTCTCCCGTCCCTTCGCCACCAGCGGCGTCCTGCCGTCCGCGCCGATCAACGTCACATTCTCTGGCGATAAACTATCCACCGCGCTCGCCACCAAATGCGTCACCGCATTCGTCTGGTCTTCCGAAAGCCCTCCGCCCCGCAGCTTCATTACGACCGCAGCTTTCGCTACCCGCTCGCGATCGCTGAAAAGCGATTCGTGCGGCAGCACCAGATGCACCCGCACCGACTCCACAT
Organism: uncultured Acidobacteriota bacterium; assembly: GCA_963847695.1. GTDB lineage: Bacteria > Acidobacteriota > Terriglobia > Acidiferrales > UBA7541 > Palsa-295. Next base: position 35,233 of record CAWKAX010000016.1, read on the forward strand.
TCCCCAGCGTCTGAATCGTTCGCTCCAGCTCGCCTTCGAGCGCCCGCTGATAATTCACCTGCTCCGAAAAATCGCTGCCCGCCCAGTTCGGTTTGTCGAAAAGCTCGAACCCCAATCGCCCAGTCTGCGGCATCCCCTCTGCCGCCAAATCCAGGCGCGTTTTATCCAGCACGTCCGCCGGCACGCTAATGCTCGATCCATCATTCGAAACTTCGTAGGGAATGTTTTTCGCCGCCAGACGCTGCGCCACTGTCTGCGCATCTGGAGCCGACAAGCCGGAATACAACGGTTTGAAATCCACCTTCTGGGTCAGCTTCACAAACAAAGCCAGCACCGCAACCACCGCGACGCCGGCAATACCCAAGACAATTTTCTGGCTGGGCGTAAGAGCGGCGATGAATTCCTGCATCTGTTTCAAAAATTTCTGCACGGCAGGCTCGCGCTCCCCAGGCAATTTCTAGTGGCTTCGTACGTGAAGTTCTACGCGGACAAATCAGAACTGCATCTGCGAGACAGTCTGGTAAGCCTGAATAATCTTGTTGCGCACCTGCATCATCAACTGAAACGACAAATCCGCCTTCTCCACCGCGATCATCGCCGTATGCAAGTCTTGTCCATTCCCCTGCAGCATCTCCTGCACTTTGGTCTGCGCGTCCGACTGCGCTCCGCCCACCTCATCCATCACTCCGCCCAAAGTCTGAAAAAAATCACTCTTCTCCCCGCTCGCGCCTGATCCCGCGCTCACTCCCGCCGTCGAAGAGGTCGACGCAGCCGCCGTTTGCGCCAGCTGCGGATATTGCGGAATAGGAGAAATCCCTGCCAGTGGATGCGCCATCGCTCACCTCGCTCCGTTACCGATAAATTCTTCCGCGCGCAATCCTCAGGAAAGTATCTGCAGCGCCGAAGAAATCATGTTCTTGGTAGCCTGCACCGCCGAAATATTCGCCTGATACGCCCGTGCCGCGCCCATCAAATTCACTTCTTCCTCCACCGGATTAATATTCGGCGAAGACACGTATCCGTCCGCATCCGCATCCGGATGCCCAGGATCGAACCGACGCAGCGCAGGCGACGTATCCGCGACCACGTTGTCCACATTCACTCCGCGTGCGCTGAAATCCACCATGGTCGCCAGCTGATGCCCAAACGGCATGCCAAAAGGCCGCTGCGCGCCGAACACAACTTGCTGCCGCACGTACGGCCCACCCTCGGGCGTGCGAGTCGTTTCCGCGTTGGCCAGATTGCTCGCCACCACCTCCGCGCGCTCCCGCTCGGCCAATAAAGCCGTCCCGCTGATCGTCAATATTCCGAAAAGATTCATGGCTAGCTCTCCTGGCCATCGTTGATGGCCCCGCGAATTTCGCGAAATTCCGAACGGATCAATTCGATCGCAGTCTTAAATTGCAATTGAGTCTGGGCCAGCAGCAGGCCTTCCCGGTCCAGGCTCACGTTGTTGCCGTCCGGCCGCTCGATCAATCCCTGCACCGTCCGCACGAATGGATGCACGTCCTCTTTGAAATCACTTAGCGCCGAATATCCCAGCTCGCTTTGAATCGCGATGTCCCGCGTCTGGTAACCCGGCGTATCGACGTTGGCCAGATTCGAAGCCACCAGCGTCTGCCGGTAGGTCGCCAAATCGAGATAGCGCTCGAGAAACGGAATGGCCGGCGTGTCAATCAAACTCGTGCTCATGCGTATCTCCTCGGCGGCAATCCGTACTCCCGGATTTTGTTGCGCATCGTTCGGGGACAAATTCCGAGCGCCTGCGCCGCATGCGTTCGGTTCCCGCCATGGGCCGCCAGCGTTCGCTCCAGAAGCTGCCGCTCCATTTCGCGCAGCGAGCCAGCGCCGGCCCCAGATGCTGATGCCGTCAAACCTCCAGGATCTTCCGTACCCGCATTTTCGTGAGCAACTGGAACCGGTGCGACCGCGGGGGCGACGCCATCAAAAAAATCCGCTCCGAGCGGTTCTCCCGTATGCAAGGCGATCGCCCGCCGGCAGAAATTTTCCAGTTCGCGAATGTTTCCCGGCCACGAATGCGCTACCAGCCGTTCCAACAACGCTTGCGTGAACTCCGGCGCGGGTTCGTCCTTCGCCCGGTGTTTCGCCAGAAAATGTTCAGCCAACAGCGCGACGTCCTCGGGCCGCTCGCGCAAAGGCGGAATGGTCATCGGCACCACGTTCAGCCGGTAATACAAATCCGCGCGAAACTTCCCTTGCTCTACCAAACGTCGCAGCGGCTGGTTCGTCGTAGCGATCACCCGCACGTCCACCGGCACCGGACGCGTCTCGCCCAGCCGATCCACTTCACGCTCTTGCAGCGTGCGCAGCAACTTGGGCTGCAGCGGCAAAGGCATCTCGCCAATCTCGTCCAACAGCAGCGTTCCGCCGCTGGCCAATTCGAATTTCCCCGCCTTGGCCGCGATCGCTCCGGTAAACGCGCCGCGCGCATGGCCGAATAATTCGCTTTCCAGCAACGTCTCCGGAAACGCCGCGCAATTCACCGCCACGAAAGGACGCGCCCTCCGGTCGCTCGCCTGATGAATCAGCCGCGCCAGCAGTTCCTTGCCGGTACCGCTTTCGGCCTCGACCAACACATCCATCTCCGAACGCGCCACGTGCCGCGCCCGTTCGAGCAACGCTTTCAGTTTCGGCGATTCACCAATAATGTTTTGCCCGCGAATGCTATGCACCCGAGTCAAAGCCCGCGCCAGCACCCGCTCGGCGACGTCGCGCAGTTGCTCGAAACACACCGGCTTCACCAGATAATCGCTCGCGCCTTCGCGAATCGCCCGCACCGCGTCCGGCACGGAAGCGAACGCGGTCAGAAAAATAATTCCTACTCGCGGCGAAATCTCGCGCAGCGCGCGCATCACGCCCATACCGTCGCCGTCCGGCATCCGCATATCGGTCACCACCAGCGGACACGGCGTGCGCCGGAATTTTGCCAGCGCGTCACTCGCTCCATACGCGGTCGAAACGTTCCAGCCATCGCGCGCGAAATGCGCTTCGAGCGCCGCGCGCATCGGTGCTTCGTCGTCCACCACCAAAACCTGGTTGCTGGTCATCTCCCCGCGCTCCCCCGGGGAAGAATGATCGAGAACACCGCTCCCCGCCCCGCTTGGCTCTCCACCGTCAACGTTCCGCGATGCTGCTCCACCGCCGCCCGGCACACCGCTAGTCCCAGTCCCGGATTTCCCTCATACGTCGTGAACCCCGGCTCGAAAATCCGGCTCGCATCGTCCGGCCGAATTCCCTTCCCGCTGTCCTCGAATTCAATCAGGATCTGCTCGAAATCGTCGTAATTCGCCCAGCGCAGCCGGATCGTCAGCGTCCCGCCCACCGCCATAGCCCGAAACGCATTTAGCGATAGATTAAAAAATACTTGCTGCAGCCGATGCCCGTCCGCCGGAATTTCCAGCTCGCCCAGCCCGTTCTGCAGATCGAAGCGCAGCCCGGCCTGCCGCGCCAACGGCCGCAAGAAATCCACCGACTCGCGCATCAAGCGCCCCAAATTCACCGGAGCGAATTGCGGCCCCGGCTGGCTGTGAAACTGAAGGACGTTGTTCACCGTGGCCGACAGAGAGCGCAGCCCGGCCTGAATGTGGTCCGTCCACCGTCGCAGATCCGGATTCGCCGCCGTTGCATCCGCCAGCAAACCCGCAAAAAGTTCCAGACTCCCCAGCGGATTGCGTATCTCGTGCGCCAGCAGAGTCGCCATCTCCGCGAGCGACTCCCGCCGCCGTCCCGCTTCGCTTTCTTCCGCCTCGCGCTTTTCGTCCGTCACGTCGCGCAAAACAAAAATCGATTCGCCCAGCGAGCCGGGCAATCCCGGCAACAATCCTGATGATGTCCCTCGCGCCTCGCCCAGCAACGCGCAGCTCACGCCAATCGTTCGCCGCCCCGCAGGCGTCGCCACTTCGCACTCCATCGTCTGCCGGCTCACGTTCGCCGGAGCTGACAGCAACTTGCGCAGCGCCTCCGGAATCACCAGCGCCGCGGTCGTTCCCGCCGCCATGTTTGCCCGCGCCGTTTCGCCCTCGAGCAGTCGACGCGTCTCCGAATTCGCCAGCAACACTTGCCCGTCGCGGCCCCAGACCAAAATCCCGCAGGGCAGCCCCTGCAGAATCCGCGTCTGGTATTGCCGCATCCGGACGTTCTCTTCCACACTTGTAGCTAGATCCCGATTCTTCGTAGCCAGCTCCGCGCGCAGACGCAGCACTTCGCCCTGCAAATGTCCGTAGGATTTCTCGAGCGATTCCGCCGCCTGGGTGAACGTGCGAAAGGCCAGCTCCAGACTTCGCTTCGCCGCGCTGGGCGCCTGCGGCCGCAACTTGTGCGGCGCGACCGCGCGGTGCGAGTTTGGTTTTTGGGAAATTGCGGTGGACGCCATGGCAAATACTTCCATGCACGGCAGGTTCCACCCGGCAGCGGGTCTTCTTAGAATTCGCTTAGGTCAGTAGTGGGAAGTTCGCTTAAGTCAGTTGCGGAAGCATCGCGTCGCCCATGGTCAAATGTTCCGGCTCGATCGTTTCATTCGCTTCCGCCAGCACCACCGCGCGCTCGATCCAATGTTGCAACTCGCGCACGTTCCCCGGCCAGGAATGTTGCCGCAACAATCCAATCGACGCGGCGCTGAACATTTTTCGACCCGCGCCCGACTGCCGGCACAACTCATTCAAGAAATGGCTGGCCAGTTGCAAAATATCCTCGCTGCGCGTCCGCAGCGGCGGCAGGTCCAACGGGAAAACCGCCAGCCGATAATAGAGATCCTCTCGAAATTGCTTTTCGCGCACGCGCTGCAGCAGGTCCACATTCGTCGCCGCAATCAGTCGCGCATCCACCCGGAATAAATCCGCGCTGCCCAACCGCTGCACTTCTCCCTCTTGCACAAAACGTAGCAGCTTGGCCTGCATGCTCAGCGGCAGTTCTCCAATTTCATCGAGTAACAACGTTCCGCCGTGCGCCGCATGAATTCGCCCCAGCCGCGCCTGAAACGCCCCGGTAAACGCCCCGCGGGTGAATCCAAATAATTCCGCTTCCAGCAAACTCTCCGGAATCGCCGCGCAGTTGACCACGATAAAGGGCCCGCGGCTCCGCCGGCTCACTTCGTGGATCCCGCGCGCCACCAATTCCTTTCCGGTCCCAGTCGGCCCCACAATCAATACCGCCGTATCTCGCGGTGCTACCAGCCGCGCTAAGCGATACAACCGCTGCATCTGCGGACTCGTCCCAATCATCCCCGGCAAGGCTACGCTGACCTTCACCACCGGTAGAATCGGCACATCCTCGGCAACGAACTCGGCCTGTTCCGTCACCGGTTCGGCTATTTCTTCAATCGCCCTAATTCCCGGTCGCGGGTTGTCCTGGACTTCCGGTAACGCCGTCTCTCGCTCCAAAAAATCAATCGCCAATTGTTCAGCTCTTTCCGTTTTTTCCACCACCATCACGCGCGTCGCCGGATACCGCGCATGCACGGTGTCCACCAGTTCACTCACGTCCAAATCTTCGATCAAAGAATCGAGCAGCAGCGTCTTGAACGGACTGGTCGCCAGTTGCAGCAGCGCATCTGCCCCGCCCAACGCCTCTACCGACTTCATCGCCACCGGACGCAACCGCTCCATCAGCCGTTTGCGAAACGCCGCCTGCGAGCTGGCCACCAGAATCTTTCCGCGTTCTTCGTACAGATTTGAAGCCGTCGCCGCCGCCATTCGAATACTCCTTCCCCGGCCCAAAAATCACCGAAGCCGAATCGCCAAACTTTCTTGTCTGGAAATCGCCGTGGAATTAAACCTGACTAAATCGAACTTCCGGCCGCCTTCGCCATTGCGCCCTCCGCCGGACGCATCTCGTAGCCGATCCCCCGCACGGTATGAATCAGCTTCCGTTCCTCGGGCGAATCGATCTTCTTGCGCAGGTAATTCACGTAGACATCCACAATGTTGGTCATGGTGTCGTGGGACAGATTCCAGACGTTCTCGATGATCTGGGTCCGGCTGACTCGCTGCCCCGCGTTCCGCATCAGGTATTCCAGCAGCCCAAACTCTTTCGGCGTCAGCTCAATCAGCCGGTTCGCGCGCCGCACCGAATGTTCCACCCGGTTTAGCTCCAGGTTGTCCATGCAAAGCACCGACTCCGGTGATCGCGCCCCGCGGCGCAGCACCGCCCGCACGCGCGCTGACAGCTCGGCGAACGAGAAGGGCTTCAGCACCAGGTCATCGGCGCCGAGGTTCAGCGCTTCGACTCGCTCCTCTGCTCGGTTGCGCCCGGTCAGGATCAGAATCGGCAGACGCTCCCGCTTGCTGCGGAAGTCGCGCAGCACTTCCATGCCGTCTGCTTGCGGCAGATTCAAATCCAGAATCGCCACGTCGTAATCGTTCTCCTGCACCATGCTTTTGGCTTTGTCGCTGTCGTAGGTCAGATCGACTGCGTAGTGCTCCGCGCCGAATCCGTTGTTGAGAAATGCGGCGAGAGACGGGTCGGTCTCGGCTATGAGTAATCTCATGGGAATTCTCCTGAGGAAGGGGAAGTACCTCAAGTCTTAGAAGGGAGAACGAATGTAGTCAGAGTTAACGGAAGTGTCAAAGCTAATCTTCATTAAGTATTGTGTGGCGCGCAGAAGTAAACAGTACTGTGCCGAAGCGGGACAAGGCACGCCGCCTAACCTTCGAAAATCTTAAGGCCGCGTCATCCTTTCCGGCTTGACCCACTCGTCGAACTGTTCCGCCGTCGTATGGCCGAGCTTCAGCGCCGCTTCCCGCAGGCTGGTGTGCTCGTGATGCGCGGTGTGGGCAATTTCTGCCGCCTTGTCGTAGCCGATCTTCGGGCTCAACGCGGTCACCAGCATCAGCGAATTGTTAACATTTTCTTCGATGCGCTCGAGGTCCAGCTTCATACCCTCGATCGCATGATCCACGAACGAGCGGCAGGCGTCGGTCAGCAGCCGCACCGAATTCAAATAGTTGTGGATGATCACCGGCTTAAAAACATTCAACTGAAAATTTCCCTGCGACCCGGCGAAGCCGATGGCCGCATCGTTGCCGAAGACCTGCACCGCGACCATGGTCATGGCTTCAGACTGCGTCGGATTCACTTTGCCCGGCATGATCGAAGATCCCGGCTCGTTCTCCGGCAGAATCAATTCGCCAAATCCGGCGCGCGGCCCGGAAGCCAGCCAACGGACGTCATTCGCGATTTTCATCAACGTCGCGGCCAAAGTCTTCAGCGCTCCGCTGGCGAATACAATTTCGTCGTGCGCCGAAAGCGCCGCGAATTTATTGGGATGCGAGGTAAATGGCAGCCCGGTCAACTCAGCAATTTTTTTGGCTGCGCGTTCCGCAAATTCCGGGTGGGCATTCAAGCCCGTCCCCACTGCCGTGCCGCCAATTCCCAAATCGTAAAGCCCCGGCAGTGCCAGCTTCAGGCGCGTCACATCGCGGTCCAGTAAGTTCACCCAGCCCGAAATTTCCTGCCCCACCGTCAACGGCGTCGCGTCCATCAAGTGCGTCCGGCCGATTTTCACTACGCTCGCAAATTCTTTCGCCTTGGCCGCCAGCGCGTCTCGCAAACGCTCCACCGACGGAATCAAAGCCTGGGCCGTTCTGGAGGCGGCCGCGATATGCATCGCGGTCGGAAACGTATCGTTCGACGATTGCGACATGTTCACGTCGTCGTTGGGGTGGATGGGCTTCTTGCTGCCCATTTCGCCACCGGCGATTTCGATGGCGCGGTTCGAAATCACTTCATTGGCGTTCATGTTGGTCTGCGTGCCGCTTCCGGTCTGCCACACGTGCAGCGGAAAATGCTCGTCCAGCTTTCCGGCGATTACTTCGTCCGCCGCCTGGGTGATCAGCTTGGTCTTCTCCGCCGAAAGCTTGCCCAGATCCTGGTTCACCAGTGCCGCCGCTTTTTTCAGCACGCCGAATGCGCGAATCAGCTCCGGCGGCATGGTGTCCCGGCCAATATCAAAATGAATCAGCGAACGCGCGGTCTGCGCGCCGTAGTAGCGGTCCACCGGGACCGCGATCTTCCCCATGCTGTCCGATTCGATCCGGGTTCCAGCGGTGCCCAAAGCCGACGCCTTTGCGTCCAAGTCAGCCTCCCCTGCGATTATCGATGTTGCTGTGCCGCCCGTTGGTGGCGGGGCGCGAATGCCTAATATAAGGATACCGCCAAAACTTCCCTCGTCTCCCAGCAGTTTGGCGCCTCCATCCAAACCGTACAGGGCGGGGAGGGGGGCCACAAAATTGTCGATTAGAAAATAGTGATGTGCATTGTTTTGTTGGAGATGACATGCGTTTCTAATCGCGCGAGTTTCTCGGAAGATTGTCGATTAGAAACGGGCCGCGTTGCAACTGGGAGGGATTGGGTACAAATGTTACCGAAAAAGCGCCGATTAGAAAGCATGCCGGGCCCTTGTTTTGAGTGAGTTGCGGGGATTCCTAATCGCGGATCCGGTTATTAGAATTTTTGGATTTGTATCAACTGGGATTTGGAGGGCATTTGTTTGAGTGGTGTGCATTGTGACGCCCTCTTGCGCCGGTGGCAGCGTGTTATTAAGGAACAGCGATGCATGATAACACGATGGTATAGGGTAGAAACAAGTACACACAGGCAAGTTCGCATGATTATTTTAGGGCACGCGGGCGCGTTGTAGCGGGGGCGACGCGGCGTGTAGCACCTACGGCGCTCGGATTTTTCGGATTTGGTTTCCCAGCTCTTCCGGGATCGGCTAGATTGTGCCGCCCCTGCGGGGCCGGTTTGGCGAAAGGCTGAGTTTCTGGCGGCACTTTGCGCTCGATGCTCGGTGGTGTAGCCCGACCAGGAAAACATCGCGCGCGGTGTTTGCTTGGGCGGTGAATTCAATTTAAATACTTTCCTCAGGGGCTAAAAGCCCCGGGCTTGGAGGGCGGTTTATGTCGGAGCTAAAGCTCCGACCCCCTAAAGGGCAACGACAAAAGCAACGGCAATAGCCAGACCAACGGCAAAGGCGACGGCAACGACAACAGCAAATGGCGCACCTATGGGTGGCCGCTACCTTGGCAAATTCGAAGGCACACCCCACTGCGAGTGGGGTGCAGACAGGCTGAGAGCCAATCTCACTGGGAAGTTGTGGTCCCTGTACATTTCATTGGCCGTTCGTACAGGGTCGATTTCGGAAACGGCCGGTCACGATTTGGCCAGGCTCCGCGTGAATCCGAATAAAATTAGGTTTCGTAGCCGCCGGGACATTTGCGTCCGGAAAGGCGCGTCGACGACATGAAAGGGCTCAAACTATCGATGGCGTTTCTGTTCAAACCGTCCATGCCGACGAGCGACATGGACAATTTGAGCACGGCTGCGGACCCTACGCCGCTGTCGCCCCGGCCGGTGCAAGTGGCGGAGCCGGAGAAGCAGAGGCCGAATCGTCGACGGTCACGCCGCAGGACGACGCTACGCTGCAGGAGTTCCTGCTCAAGAATTTTCTGACCCAGGAATCGCAGCCGGAAACCCAGCAGATCGGCGTCGAAGAAACTTTTCCGGCCACCGACAACCACGAGTCAACATCGAGCAACTTCACTCTTGATCTGCCGCGCGCGGAAGACGTCGACGCGGCCATCGAGAACATCACGACCACGCCGGCGGCCGCTTCCCAAATTAGCGAAGCAGCAGAAAATTCGCCCGAAATATTCGCGGCGATTCCAGAAATCGACGCTGCGAATCTTTTATCCGATCTGGTGGTTCCAGACCCTGCGGTGGTCCTGCCCAAGCCCGAATGGGCCTTCGAAGAAGTTCTGGCCAATCACAAAGAGTGGCTCGATTCTCACGGGGAGAGCGGCAAGCGCGCGGACCTGCGCAAAACGAGGCTCCAGGGCATCGAACTGATCGGCGTGAACCTGCGTTACGCCGACATGCAAGGGGCAATTCTGAAAGACGCCGACCTGCTGCTGGCCGATCTGCGCGACGCCTGCCTGGTCCGCGCCAATCTGCAGGAAACTTGTCTGGTCGGGGCGAACCTTGAAGGAGCGAATCTCGAAGGCGCCTCGCTCGAAACTGCCATGGGCTTGCTGCCCAGGCAAGTCGCCGGCTCCAACCTGCACGAAGCTTCGTTGCCCCCGCAAATTTTGGAATTTGGCGCGTTGCCTGCGTTTACTGCCGGTTCAAAAAGTGTCGCGCGCCTATTCGCTACGCTGATGTTCGTCTCATTCCTCTCGGTAGTTATGGTCTGGCAGACCAAAGACATTCAGCTGCTGGCCGACACCGCCATCATTTCGGTGCTGCATTCACCGGCGGCAGCCGCGGCTATGCCCACTGACGAAATTTATCTGCTCGCGCCGTCTATCCTGCTCGCTATGTTCTTGTTTTTTCTCTATCGCCTGCAGGAATTGTGGGATGCGGTGCTCGAACTTCCGGCGGTTTTTCCGGATGGCCGCACGCTGGGGCACAACGGTCCGCGCATCGTTCGCGGCCTGTTGCGCACCCATTTTCGTTGGATGGATCCGGACGCACACTCCACTCGTTTGATCGAAAAAAGTTTCTCGGTCCTGCTGGCCTACTGGGTGGTGCCGTTGGTGCTGCTGATGTATTGGGCCCGCTACCTTACCGCGCAGGAATTTCACGGCACTTTGCTTCATCAGGTGCTTTTGCTCATCGCCAGCGGCGTCGCCTTCTACTGCTCCACCCGCATCGGCCGCCCGAAAGACAAATGGGCCACCGACGAGAAGCCCACGGCTCCGATCATCGAAAAATTGCGCGCGCTGCGGCCGGTGACTTTGCTTTCCAGCATTTTTGTAGTGATGTCGCTGCTGGCAGCCGGGATCATCGCCGGCGTTCCGCACGATCGCCAGCGCGCTCCGCAATTTTTCTCTGCCGATCCGCGCCGTTGGGCCTCGAGCGCATTGTGGCTGGTCGGCTACGACCCCTACGCCGAACTTACTGAAGCCACCATTTCACGCCGTCCCAGCGATTGGACCGGCGCCGACGATCAAATTTCTTCGGTCAGCGGCGCGCGCCTCAGCAGCACGAAATTCCGTTACGCTCAGGCTTACGAAATTTTCCTGGTGAATGCGCATCTGTTCAAAGCAGATCTGCAGGGTGCGTTTCTTTCCGGCGGCGATTTGCGCAATGCCGACCTGGGCCAAGCCAGCCTGAAATATGCCATTCTCGATCGCGCCAATTTGCAGCATGCCAATCTCGATCGTGCGCAGATCGATGGCGCCAATCTTTCGCGCACCGATCTTCGATCAGCGAATCTTTCGTATGCGTCGCTGGTTGGCGCGAGTCTGCCCGACGCGCGTCTCGAAGGCGCCAGTCTCTACAGCGCGAATCTGAACGACGCTTCGCTGCTTCGGGGCAACCTGGAAAAGGCCGACCTGCGCGAGGCCAAGCTTGCTAATGCCAATCTTGAAGGCGCCAACCTGCAGCAGAGCTATCTCTGGTCGGCCAAACTGACTGGCGCGAATTTGCGCAAGGCGCAGCTGGGCAATGCGATTTTTATCGATGCCGATTTGTCTGGTGCGGATCTGAGCGGCGCGCAGCTCAATGGCGCGGTTTTGAACGGCGCCAGTCTGCAGGGTGCGATTCTGGATGGCGGGGATTTCCACGGAGTTTTGCAGCTTTCGGCTGCGCAAGTCTGCTCGACCAAATCTCGCAACGGAGCGTCGTTCGACGATGCGTTGCGCGCCTTGATCGATTCGCAGTGCGGCGGCGGAGGCATGTCGTCGCAATCCGCACCCGTGGCCGCGGCAGTCGTTGCCACTACCGCAAACCGGTAACTCTCCCGCGCTCGCGGAAGATTCGAGGCGCGGCCTCCCCTGACTCAGTTACAATAAAGGTCTACCTGCAAATGAGTTCCCTCTCCAAAAATGAGACTTCGAGCGGATTTCTGTCGAGTGCCGCGATGCTGGGCATCGCTGTAGTTACCTGGGCCCTGATTTACATTCCCGGCCTCTCCCGCCCCGGTCTGCTCGACGACGCCGATTCGATCCACGCCGAAGCGGCGCGCGAGATGGTTTTGAACCATAACTGGGTCACGCTTTATATCAACGGCATTCGATATCTTGAAAAGTCTCCGCTGATGTACTGGTCGGTCGCTACCAGTTACAAACTTTTCGGAGTTGGCGAATGGCAGACGCGCCTTCCTCTCGCTTTGTCGGTACTCGGGCTGGCATGGTGCGCCTATATTTTCGGCAAACGCAATTTCGGCAAGGAGACTGGCTTCTATGCCGCGCTGATTCTGATCACCGGACCCGGAATTTACATCTACACGCGATTCCTGATTCCCGACGTAGTCGTGGCCATGTGGCTGACGCTGGGTCTGTATCTTTTTCTCATCGCCTACGAACAGGAGAATCCTTCGGTCTGGATTTGCTGGGCTTTCTCCGTCACCGTTGCGTTGAACGTGCTGACCAAGAGCTTGATCGGCATCGTTTTTCCCGGGATGATTATTTTTGTTTTTGTGCTGCTTACCGGTGGATTCAGAAAGTTGCTGAAGATGCATCCGGTTTCCAGCACGATCGTGTTCCTCGTCGTTGCGGCGCCCTGGCACATTCTTTCGGCTAGGCGCAGCCCGGCGCAACCGTCCGGCCCGGAGCGCGGGTTTCTCTGGTTTTATTTCATCAACGAGCAATTCCTGCGGTACATCAACAAGCGCATCCCGCGCGATTACGACAAAGTTCCGCTGGTTCTCTTCTGGGTATTGCTGCTGGTCTGGCTGATTCCCTGGTTCGTGTTTTTGTTTCCGGCGCTCAAGCAAGTTCCGGTGCGCGTGCGTGCTTGGCGCGAAAATCTGGATACGCGCACGCGGGCAAATTTACTACTCGGTGTTTGGGCCGGCGTGATCATGCTGTTTTTCAGCTTTTCTACGCGGCAGGAATATTATTCGCTGCCCGTGTTGCCCGCGCTTGCGCTTTTGATTGGCGGCTGGCTGCAGCGCGAACGTGAATCGGCCGCGGGCAGTGCCGAACGCCGCAGCGGCCGGCGTGCTTCACTCGCGCTGGTGGTGATCGGCCTTGCCGGATGCGCGGCGGCGTTCACCATGCTGGCCGTCACTCATCCGTTTCCTCCTGGTACTGACATCGGCAGCGTGCTGGTTTCGCATCCCGGTCAGTACAAGCTGTCACTCGGCCACATGCAGGACCTTACGATCGAATCTTTCGGGCTCTTTCGCGAGCCGCTGCTTTTGATCGGGCTCGGGCTTCTGCTGGGCACGGTGGCCAACTGGATTTTCCGCCGGCGCGGCGCGCTGGTCGCGGCGAATATCGCGTTGACCGCGATGATGATCGTTTTTCTTTACTCCGTGCATCTGGGCTTTGTGATTTTTTCGCCGCAGCTGACTTCGAAAACCATGGCTCTGCAGATTCGCGATCAGCTGCAGCCCACCGACACGATTGTCATCAATGGAAAATACGAACGCGGGTCGACACTGAATTACTACACCGGCCACGAGGTTTACGTGCTTAATGGCCATGACGGCAATCTTTGGTTCGGCTCGTTTTTTCCGGGTGCACCCGATGTTTTTCTGGACGATCAATCGTTTGCGCGTTTGTGGTCCGGCTCCAATCGCGTATTTTTCTTTTCGCCGGACTATCTGAAGGACGCGGCGCTACGGAATATCGATCCCTCGACCGTATTTGTTTTCATGAAAGAAGGCGGGAAATACGTGCTGACTAACCGGCCCGTGAATACTGTGGTTTCGCCGTAAAAATCGACATTTACTTTTTCAGTTCTGAATGAACCTGTTTTTGGGAGAAGAAAATGCATCCATGGCATGACCTCAGCCCCGGCGAAAATGTTCCTCGAGAATTCGACGCGGTGATCGAAATCCCCACCGGCTCCAGCGTGAAATACGAACTGGATAAGACCAGCGGCATTCTGCGCATGGACCGCGTGCTCTATTCCGCCGTGATTTATCCGGCGAATTACGGTTTTATCCCGCAGTCGCTGGCCGAAGATCACGATCCGCTGGACGTTTTGGTGCTCTGCCAAGTGCCGGTGGTACCGCTGACGGTGATGCACGCGCGAACGATTGGCGTGATGGCCATGATTGACTCCGGCACGCTGGACCACAAAATTATCGCCGTCGCTACCGCCGACCCCGAATACAACACGTATCACGAGGCCAGCGAGTTGCCTCCGCATAAGCTGGCGATGGTTCGCCGATTTTTTCAGGATTACAAACAGCTCGAAGGCAAAATCGTTGAAGTTGACGAATTTCAGCCCGCGGCGACTGCGTATCCGATCATCGAGAGCGCCCTGGCCCGTTACGACAAGAAACGTCGCGCAGGTCACCACAAAAAGTAGACATCTGCGTCTCGCACCCCGCTTCGCTTTGCGCTGCAGGGCGCTGAGCGCGAGGCGGCACTAAAGCGAACTGTCCTGCACTGCCCCATTTCTGTACGTTCGTTCAGTTGTGCCGCAGTTTCGCTACCTTCCATACTGAACGAGCCGTTTCTTGCGATTTGTGAGCGATTAACCTTGGGGATCGCCGTGCGACTCTCGCCTCGTCCGTGGATTTACGATTCGACTCGCCATCCGCGCACCGCTCGCCACAGGTATCCGGGCTCATGTTCAGCAAATTCGCATGGCTCTGGAAATTTGGGCTGAGCTGACGGCACGGACGCAGCAAACGCTTGGGGATTCGCTGGGCGTGCAAATGTAGGCGGAGGAACCATGAGTCGGACGCTTGCGGCAGTTTTGATTGGAATTGGTCTCGGTGTTATTCCCAGCGCACAAGCTGCCGGCACGAACGTGAAATGCGCGATGAACGAAGATCGCGTGTGGGTCTACGAGTCCGTAGTGGATTTTAATCTTGCCGCCAAGTTGAAGTGCGGCGAACCCGTGGAAATTACTGGGCGGGTGAAGGGCTACGTAAAAGTTCAGACACAGAGCGGAGTGGAAGGCTACGTCGCGGACAGCGCGATTCCGAAATCGGCGTTGCCTCCTGAGCCGGCCGAGAAACCTACAGATGTGGGATCTGCTTCGGTTGCGGCTTTGGCGCACCATGCTGCCGCGCCCGCGCCGACTGTTGATGCGCCGGCACCCCGCGTTTCATCCTCGACTGCGGCCGCTATTTCTGCTGCCAAACCGACGCCAGCTCCCGCTGCTCCGGCGGCTTCGACGAACACTATCGTCGCGTCGAATGTGACTCCCGCGCCTGCGGCTCCGGTATCCAGGCCGCAGCCCGTGGTCGTGGCCGCGCCACCGAAACCTCAGCCTGTCGCCGTAGCTGCTCCGACGCCGGTTCCGGTTGCTGCTGCTCCGGCTCCGGCTCCGGCGCCGACGCCTGTCGCGGTATCGCCGGCTCCGGCACCATCGCAACCGGCGGAAGTCGAAATTACTTTGTCGAACGCGCCCACGAGTCCGGCGGCGGCTCCGACGTCCGCGCCGGCTGTTGCGCCTGCTCCGGCGCCCGTTACAACGCCGACGCCAGCGCCGGTCGCTGCTCCCGTAGCTGTGCCTCCGGTACCGGTGAAAGCCGCGCCGCAGCCCACGCCTGCACCCGTCTCGGAGCCTGCGCCGACCGTTGCCACCAGTGTGCCTGCAAACGTACCGCAGCCTGCGGCTGCCGCCGAAGTTCGGCCGGTGTCTGACGCTGGTCCGCAGCCGGCTGCGCGCCGCGTGAATCCTGATGACGATGAAGATTCTGCGGTGGCGCGCCTGGAACGCGAGGACGCCGCCTGCACCCATTATTTCTCGGCCTACGGGTTGTCGCCCAACCAGTACAAGTGGCTGGCGCAGAATCGCAAGAAAGCTTTCCCCAGTGTTTGCCCAGCGCCGACGCCAGCGATGGTCGATTTCGTGGTGATCTTCACCCACGACGTCGCGTTCTACAACGTGACGATGCCGAGCGCTGTTCACACCGATAGCAGCGGCTTGTCCGACTACACGCCGATGTCCACCGTGGATAACGCGGTGATGAATCAATCCGAAGCCAACAGCAGCCATCACGAATACGTCTGGGTGTTCCACACCAATCGCGGCGCGTTCGATCCGTCTAAATTCTCGTCGCACCGCAAGCCGCTCTTTTCCAAGGGCGAAACCAACGTCCTGGGTTCGCATGGCGGATACAAAACGGTGATGGAAGCGCTGACGTTCATCGAGTCGAGCAACGGAGAGCCGGCCAATCCGGCGTCCGCATCGAATCGCTAACAATCGAATCGCTGGCAATCGACACGCGTTCACCCACGCGCGGGCGCGTGTTTCTCAGCGCGCACCTCTACCGCCGTCCTTTCTTGTGCCGCACCTCGCAACATGCGATAAGCGAATAAACGCGGATTCTGCGAATCCGTTGGGCTTGGGAGATTTCTGATGAAGAAGTTCACAGGTATCGGTCTGCTTGTATTGCTCGCGGGCGGCATGCTCTTCGCGCAGCGTAACCAAACGCCCACCGCTGACGAATCGAAAATTCTGGCACTCGAAAGCGCCTGGAATCTCGCTGAAGAAGAAAAGAACACGGGCGCGCTGGACCAGATGCTGGCCTCCACTTTCGTCTATACCGAGTACGACGGATCGTTCTCCGACAAAGCGCAGTTTCTTAAGAACGTGAAATCCGCGCCGATCAATTCGGATCAGATCACCAATCAGGACACGGCGGTGACCGTTTACACCAACAGTGCGATCGTCACTGGAATCTATAAGGAAAAGGGCGTGGAAAACGGCAAGGCGTTTACGCGGCGTGGGAGATTTACGGACACCTGGGTCAATCAAAATGGGGTGTGGCTGTGCGTGGCCAGCCAGGCTACGCTGATCGCGCGCTAAATTCGCACGACGGCACGGTCAGGCAAATTTTACAAATTTCAGAGAAGCCGAATTGATACAGTAACGCAGCCCGGTGGGCGGCGGGCCATCGTTGAACAAGTGCCCCTGATGCGCGTCGCAGCGGACGCACAAAACTTCGGTGCGGGTCATCCCAAAGCTGTGATCGGGGCGCGTTGTTATATTTTCCGGCGCGAGCGGCTGCCAGAAACTCGGCCAGCCCGTTCCTGAATTAAATTTGGCTGCCGAACTGAACAGCGCGGTTTCGCAGCAGACGCAGCGGTAAATTCCTTTGTCTTCGAGATTCCAATACTTCCCGCTGTAGGCGAATTCGGTGTCACCCTTGCGCACAATCTCGTAAAGCCCTCGCGGAAATTCCTCCCGCCACTCCTCTTCGGTCTTCACGATTTTCGGGACTTGCACGATGGCCTGACGCTTGCCCGCATCCGAGAAATTTACCACCGGCACCAGCTGCGGCGGCGCCAACGCAATTGCTCGCCGCCGCGCAGCCAGGGCGGTTTGGGAGTGGATGTACCAGCCGCCGGCCCCGACGATTCCGGCGGCGCAGGCGGAAAGGAAAATCCGGCGAGACCATGCGCCGGTTTCCAAGGCTTTCTTGTCGTTCGAATCAAACATTGTGACTCCTCAAGCGGGCGCTTCGTAGTTTGGGCTGGGCAAGAAGGAGATTCTTCGTCGCTTCGCTCCTCTGGATGACGGCCAAAAAACGGGTCGGCGCCAGGACTTCGTGGCAGGAGAAGCGGATCACCGCGAGTACGGGACCACTCTCTTCTCGTTGCGTTGTTCGCGCACCTCGCTCGTCTAAAGCCCCGCCCTTCGCCGGAAACGCGAAGGATGGGGCACCTGCAAAGGCTGAGTCAAGGGCCTTAGGTCGCAGGGGTCGAGTACTTCGCGAGTCTCAACCGCCACGCTTAAATTCTGATCCACGGGTTGTTCCGTTCAGAACATTCAACCCCGCTGCGGCCTGTTACAACTAGCTACAAGTCGAGTGCTGACAGCGGAGGTATCGGTTGGACCGAGAATACGATGTTTTCGAAAAGTTCCCCGACGGTTCGCACATCTGGAGGGCCTTTGTAAAAGGCTTGATCGATGCCCGCGCGCGTGTCGAGCAACTTTCTGAATTATCCACCAACGAATTCTACGCCATTCACACCCCTACCAAGGAAATCGTAGCGACCACCAAACGGCGCACAGAAGCCGTCTAAGCCCACGAACCCAGCCCTTAGTGGACCACCTGTCTATCTTCTAAATCCTTCCACAAAAAAATCCCGGTTGGCCTGAAAACTGCGTTAGCATCTTTCGCGAAAGAATCTAACGGAGCGATTTCGATGAAGACGACCTGGATCCTGAGTGGCGTTCTGCTGGTGGCGGTGGCTGCCGCCGGTATTTCCACCCGCGCGCTGAAGCAGCAGGCGGCGCCCAAACCCGCGTCCCACGGTGATGTCGCCCGGGGCAAATACCTGGTGGAACAAGTGGCCATGTGCGGCGAATGCCACACCCCCCGCGACGCTTCGGGCAATCTGATTGCGGAACGCGAACTGCAGGGGGCTCCGACATGGATCGCTCCGGTTCATCCGGACAACAATTGGGCCTGGAACGCGCCGACGCTTGCCGGCTGGCCCGGATATTCCGAGGCTGACGCCGTGAACATTTTCGAGAGAGGGATTGGGGCGAATGGGCAGCCGATCCAGCGGCCGATGCACATTTATCATATGTCGCATGAGGATGCGCTTTCGATTGTGGCGTATTTGAAGTCTTTGCCGGCGAAGCCACATTAGAGGCGGTTGGTCCGTACGCCGAAAGATATTGAGTTACCCCCGACGCGGCGTGTCGCACCTACGGCGCTGGTATCTCGACCCCGCAGCGCACGCGCTTCGATCTTTTTCTTCTCGCACTCCCTCTGGCCACGGAATGGTTTTTATGCCTGCGGTCTTGTCCTCGGGCCGCAACTCGTCGAGAGCTCTTGCGTTTCTCTCCAACTACGGCTTCGGAGAGTCGCATCTCGGGTCTTGCATGTATTCCCGTAGCTTTAACAATCGCTGACTATACTCGCGGCTGTATTTCTGATACTTGATACTTGAAATGAAAAAGTCTGCGTCCAAATCGGCCCCAGCCAAACCGCGCGCCAGCGCGAGTAAAAAATCGCCATCGGCGAAGTCCAAAACGTCCGGTATCCGAATTCCGCAGGGCGTTAACGAGGCGACGATCGAGGTTGAAGGCGGCGCCGCCAAATTAACCAACCTGAATAAAATATTCTGGCCGAAGCTGGGGCTGACCAAACGCGATCTGCTGCAATATTATTTGGACGTCTCGCCCTACCTGATGCCGCACCTAAAGGATCGGGCGATGGTGATGAAGCGCTATCCGAACGGCATCGCCGGCGAATTTTTCTTCATGAAGCGCGCGCCGGAAAACCGGCCCGCTGCGGTGCCGGTTTGTGCGATCGAACACGATTCTGGTAACGTCATCGACTTTCCCGTGGTCCAGCACGTCGCGTCGCTGATGTGGGTCATCAACCTTGGTTGCATCGATCTGAATCCGTGGTACGCGCGCTGCGACGACGTCTATCGCCCCGATTTTCTGCAATTCGATCTAGATCCGGTTGAAGGGACCAAATTTGAACGCGTGCTCGAAACGGCGCTGGTGGTGCGTGACGCTCTCGATTCGCTGAAGATTCCCAGCTACGCCAAAACCACCGGCTCGCGCGGGATTCACGTTTACGTTCCGATCGTGCGCGGCCCGCTGCAAAAACAGGTTTGGACTTTTGCCAAAGCGCTATCGCACGAACTGCTGAACCGCAATCCAGGGCTCATCACGGCCGAATATCGCGTGGCGCATCGCCCCAAGAATCACGTTCTGGTCGATTACAACCAGAACGCCTGGAACCGCACGCTGGCCTCGGTTTATTCCGTGAGGCCAAAACCGGCGGCCGGAGTTTCCACACCGGTCACCTGGAAAGAGGTCGAGAAAGGTTTTCGCCTGGAAGACTTCACGATGCTCAACGTCCTGCCGCGTTTCAAGAAACTTGGCGACCTGTGGGCACCGCTGCTATCTCCCAAGGGCCGCACCAACCTGGAAAAATTCTTGTGAGTCTGCCGGTTGCCAAAACCTACGCGCCCATGGAGGCTTTGCCGGCCGGCGAATTGCCTTCGGGCGCGAACTGGCAGTACGAGCCTAAATGGGATGGCTTTCGGTGCCTGGCGTTTCGCGACGGCACTAAAATCGATCTCGAATCAAAATCGAGCAAGCCGCTTACTCGTTATTTTCCAGAACTGGCCGCAGCGCTGGCTGGGCTGAAAGCGAAAAAATTCGTACTCGATGGCGAAATTGTGATTCCGGTTGATGGCAACCCTTCGTTCGATCATCTTTTGATGCGCATTCATCCCGCGGCGAGCCGGGTGCTGAAACTCAGCCAGGAAACTCCCAGCGTCTTCATTGTCTTTGATCTTTTAGTCGACGAACGCGGCGAATCTTTGGTCCAGGAGTCTCTGCGCGACCGCCGCTTGGCGCTTGAAACATTTGCGAAAAAATATCTGGTCGAGGACGGCTCGATCCGGCTTTCTCCTGCGACCAACGACCTGGCTACGGCGCGAAAATGGTTTCGGATGGGCGTTGGGCTGGACGGGATCGTGGCCAAGCGCGCCGATCTCGCCTATCAGTCCGGGAATCGCACGGGGATGCAGAAAATCAAGATTCAGCGCACGGCTGATTGCGTAGTCGGCGGGTTTCGGTATCTCGAAAAAGCCAAGCAGGTCGGCTCACTGCTTCTGGGGCTCTACGACAAAAAGGGCCTGCTTGATCACGTCGGGTTCTGCTCTTCCATCACTGACGATGAGCGGCCGGCGCTGACCAAGAAGCTGGAGAAATTAATCAAGAAGCCGGGGTTCACTGGAAAGGCGCCCGGAGGGCCTAGCCGCTGGAGCACCAAACATTCGCTCGAATGGGAACCGCTGGCTACCAAGCTGGTTGTAGAGGTTCAGTTCGATCACTTCACCGGCGGGCGTTTTCGTCATGGCACGAAACTTTTGCGCTGGCGTCCGGAGAAATCGCCGAAGGCTTGCACCATGGATCAAGTTCGCCGAGAAAGCCGGGCTGCAATGAATTTGCTGTAGCTGGGTAATTGTTGATTCTTAATTTCGCATCCACAGAAAACAGCGAGGACGCAGATGGCCGCTTCAACCTGGAAAGGCTTTATTACCTTTGGACTGATCTCCGTTCCGATCCGGCTGTTCCCCGCGGCGCGGTATTCGCACATCAGCTTTCACGAAGTTCACAAAAAATGCGGGCATCGGGTGCAACAGCAGCTTTATTGCCCCTACGACGAAGAAGTCGTCACGCGCGATGAAATCGTGATGGGCTATGAAACTGAAGACGACAAGATGATCATCGTCGATCCGGCGGAGCTGAAAGCCATTCTTCCGTCGTCTTCGACCGAAATGGAAATTTTGCAATTTGCCAAGCTTGACGAAGTCGATCCGATTTATTTCGAAACCTCTTACTTCGCCGTACCGGAAGAAGCCGGGCGCCGGGCTTACGCCTTGCTGCTTGATACCATGCGGCAGATGAAAATCGCTGCGATCGCGCGGGTCACGATGCACCAACGCGACCGAACCGTGATCGTGCGTCCTTACGAAAAAGGGCTAGCCGTTCATACGATGTATTATCCCAACGACATTCACGAGGCGCCGGGGTACGGGAAGGATTCCTCGAAAGCTCAGAACCGGCAGGAACTTTCGCTGGCGGAACAATTTGCTAAGAGTTTGGTGAAACCTTTCCGGCCCGATCAGTTTCACGATAACTATCAGGCCCGCTTGCGCGAGCTGATTGAAGACAAACGTAAAGGCAAGAACGTCCCGCGGCTGGAGAAGGGCAAAAAACTGGCGCCGGTGATTGACTTGATGTCTGCGCTGAAGAAAAGCTTGGCTAACGAGAAAGCCGCGGGCAAATCTCAGAAAACCGCGCGTCCATCGCGACAGCGAAAATCGGCGTAACACTTGGG
This sequence comes from uncultured Acidobacteriota bacterium, assembly GCA_963847695.1. GTDB lineage: Bacteria > Acidobacteriota > Terriglobia > Acidiferrales > UBA7541 > Palsa-295. Next base: position 56,984 of record CAWKAX010000016.1, read on the forward strand.
CGATGGGCCACCCGAAAATTCAAATTCAACCGCAGCAGGGTGGTTGGAGATGCAACGAGCAGGAGCGCGCGATACAATGAACAAATGATTGCGCGCGACGTCATCTTCTGGGAAGTCGACACGCAGGCGGATTTCATGCTGCCGGACGGGAAGCTGTACGTGCCGGGGGCAGAAAATCTGCTGCCGAATCTGATTCGCCTGACTGATCAGGCGCGCGAAGGCCGCGTGCTTCTAATTTCTCACGGCTGCATTCATCTCGAAGGCGACCCGGAATTCAACCAGTTCCCTGCCCACTGCCTGCGCGACACGCCGGGAGCAAAATTCGTGCCGCAAGCGCTGGCCGATAAAGTTGTCACCGTCTCTAACAATGCCGATGCGAAGCTCCCTGCCGACCTTTTCGCGCATCAGCAAATCTTGCTGGAAAAAGATACGCTGGACGTTTTCCAAAGCCTGCATGCCGCCGAGCTGCTCACCCGGCTGGATCCCCAAGCTGAGATTTTCATCTTCGGCGTGGTGACTGAAATCTGCGTCCGGCTGGCCGCGCGCGGGCTGCTGGAAAATGGCCGGCGCGTTTCTATCGTCGAGGACGCCATCGCGTCATTAAATTCCGCCGAAGCCGAACGCGCGCTTGCCGAGCTCCGGAAGCTCGGCGCGAAAATCGTCAGCACGGACTACGCCGTTCAACGCGCCATGGAATCCTCGGCGGCTGCGTCTCGGACCCACGTCGCGTAAGCTCAAGTCATCCCCCGATCAGCAACCAACGAGCGCCGTTCGAAAAATCGCAGGGACACAAAAAAACCGGGCGATCGCGTTTCGGCGACTGCCCGGTTTTCCGTACCCCAAATTATAAAAAACTACTTGGGTTTGCCGCCGCCCTCGTGCGCCGGTGCCGCCGGGCGCGGAGCCTGCTTCGCCGCCATTTGCTTTTGCTGCGTTTCGTGGCGTTGCTGCAGTTGCTGCGTTTGCTGGGTGTGCTTCTGTTCTACCTGCTGGGTGCGCGCGTCGGGAGCCTTCTGGGCCGCCAGCTTCTGGTGATCGGCTTCCTGCTTGGACTGCAACTGCTGCCGTTCTTTATCCTGCTTGGCGTACATCTTGTCCTGTTGCGCTTGATATTTCTTGTCCGTCGCCGGATTGCCCGTGTTCGGGGCGGTCCGGGTTGCCGCCGGAATGTCCTTCACGTGGGTCGGCTTGGCCGGCGCGTTTTCAGTGTGGGCCGGGGTCGCTCCGCGTTCTGGGGCCTTGTACTCTCCGCCTGCTTCTCTCGAGGCCACTACGCCGCTGCCCTTAAATTCACTGGGACGCTGGGTGGCTGCGATCGGCGGCTTGCCTTGGTTGGCTGTGGCGCGAAGTTCCGGATTGCGGCGAGCTTCTTGTACGTGCTGCTCCTGCGCCGCTACGGGTCCGACATGCTTTTCGCGGTCGTACGCTTCTTCCTGCGCCGTCGCTCGCGCTTCTACTCCGCCGTTTCCGCCGTTGTAGCTGACGCGAGTGTTGTTGACGATGACGGTTTTGTTGTACGTGTTATGAATCACGGTCACGTTGACGTTGGTCACTTCGCGGTTGTAGAAGAAGTGTCCGCTATTCCAGTAGCCGCCCTCGTAACCGTGGCCGCCGTAGCCGAATCCGTAGTTGATGCCGCCGTAGAAGCCTACGGTCGGGCCCCAATATCCGCCGTGCCAGAGGAAGGCGCTGCCGCCCCATCCCCAGTAGCCCGGGGTCCACAAATAATTCGGTTGGGGAGCTTCAATCCAGGTCCCCGGAACCCAATAGTATCCGCCGTCGTCTTCATAGGCCCAGTAACCAGGCGTCCAGATATACCCCTCTTGCGGGCAGACCGGCTGTTCGTAAACCGGAATGGCTGGAGGTCCGAATGATACCGAAATGCCGATTTGGGCAAACGAAGGCGCCGCGAAGAAGAACAGCGCTCCCATCAGCAATAACAAGGATCGAATTGACGACTTGATTTTCATCGAGAATCCTTCCGCTAGCTCATTCATAGCGCCCGGTCGAGCTTTGATTCTGCGGGTTGCGTGAATCGAGCAGCGTTTTACGTACTGTGCGAGACCTTGTGTGAGTGCCGTGCAATCCTAAGACCGAATATACGGCGAATCATAGGTCCGTACCACTTCGAACCTCCATAGGGATATGCGTGTATAGACCCAACAAAAATGTCTGTAGGTGAATCGGGTCCATTTCAGGCATCCGCAGCGCTGCCTGCTCCCCTTCGTTGACTTGCCTTTGGCGCGCAGACTAAACTGTGCGCGCATGGCGGATCCCCAGGGCCTGATCGGCCGCGTCGTTTCCCATTACCGCATCGTCGAAAAACTCGGCGGCGGAGGCATGGGCGTAGTCTATAAGGCCGAAGACACCGAACTCGGGCGCTTCGTGGCCTTGAAATTTCTTCCGCTCGACGTGGCGCAGGATTCGGCCGCTCTCGAACGATTCCGTCGCGAAGCCCGCGCCGCTTCTGCTCTGAATCACCCGAACATTTGCACCATCTACGAAATTGGCCAGCAGGACGGCCTGCCTTTCATCGTCATGGAATATTTGGAAGGCGCGACGCTCAAGCATAAGATTTCCGGCCGGCCGCTCGATCTCGAATCGCTGCTGGATCTCGGCATTGAAATCGCTGACGCGCTGGACGCCGCGCACTCCAAAGCCATCATCCATCGCGACATCAAGCCGGCGAATCTATTCGTTACAACCCGAGGCCACGCAAAAATACTCGATTTTGGTTTGGCGAAACAGATCCGCAAATCGTCGGACGAGACTCTGGGTGCGACTTCCGCTGGGTCCACGCACGACACTCCGATGATCAGCGAAGCAGATCTGACTAGCCCGGGAACTGCGGTCGGCACGGTGGCCTACATGTCCCCGGAACAGGCGCGCGGCGAAGAACTCGACGTGCGCAGCGACCTTTTCAGTTTCGGCGCAGTGCTCTATGAAATGGCTACCGGTGCAGTTCCCTTTCGCGGCGCCACCACCGCGGTCATCTTCAATGCCATTCTGGAAAAGCCTCCGGTTCCGGCGGTGCGGCTGAATCCGGAAATTCCTGCTCGGCTCGAAGAAGTGATCTCCAAAGCGATCGAGAAAGATCGCCGCATGCGCTACCAGCACGCCGCCGAACTGCGCACCGACCTGGCGCGGCTGAGACGCGACACCAGCTCGACCCGCATTTCCGCGGCAGTGCCGGCCGCTCAGCCGACCGGGACGATCGCCGATTCCGCGGTCCAGCCGGCCCTTTCCACTGCGGCGACAGCTGCCACCGCGACTGCGACGCCTCTGAGCGGAACGGGTGCAGCCTCGGCGGTCGCAAATGCAGGGACCGCCAGCTCAACCAACACGTCGGCCCCGGCAACTGTCGCGCCCGCAGCTGAACGCAGGCGCGCGCCGCTTTTTCTCGCTATTGCGGCGGTCGCGATCGCCATCGTCGCCGCCTATTTTTATTTCCATCGCACGCCGAAACTCACGGCGCAAGGCTCGATCGTCCTGGCCGATTTCACCAACACTACCGGCGACGCCGTATTCGACGGCGCCCTGCGCCAGGGCCTGGCCTCGCAGCTCGCGCAATCGCCGCTGCTGCACATTCTTTCTGACCGCCAGATGCAGCAAACACTTCAATATATGGGCCAGCCCGCAACCACTCGAGTCAGCAACGATATTGCCCGCCAGATTTGCCAGCGCACGCAAAGCGTCGCGGTCATCGAAGGCTCCATCGCCCAGATCGGCAATACCTATAACCTCGTGCTGAACGCCGCAAACTGCGCGTCCGGCGATACCGTCGCCACTGTCTCGACTGAAGCTGCGGACAAAGATCACGTTCTCGGCGCACTGGGCAAAGCCGCCGAAGATATCCGCGAAAAACTCGGCGAGTCTCTGGCGTCCATTCAGAAATTCAATACTCCCATCGAAGCGGCCACAACCTCGTCGCTCGAAGCACTCAAAGCCTACAGCCTGGCTTTGCAGTTGCGCGCCAATAAGGGCGAAACGGACGCGGTTCCGGTTCTCAAGCAGGCCATCGCCGAAGATCCCAATTTCGCCATGGCTTATGCCACCCTCGGGCAAGTCGAAACCAATCTCGGCGAAGTTCAGGTCGGGGCCGACTACACCAAAAAAGCGTACGCCTTGCGCGATCGCGCCAGCGAAGTCGAGCGCTTCTACATCGATTCGCATTACTACGACAACGTGAACGGTGATCTCGAGAATTCCATCCGGGTCTACCAGCTTTGGATCGACACCTATCCCCACGACACCATTCCCAAAAACAATCTCGGAGTCGCTTACCAGTTTATCGGCCAGTGGGATAAGGCCCTCGGCCTGGGGCTGGAGGCCATGCGCCTGGGACCGGACGAAAGCATCTATTACGTGCAAGTCTGCACCAGTTACCTGGCGCTCAACCGTTTTGACGAAGCTAAAGCCACCATCGCTCAAGCGAACGCCCGCAAGATCGATGTTCCGCTCTTCCACCGCCTGCTTTACTTGATTGCTTTCGTCCAAAACGACCCGGCCGCCATGGCCCGCGAGCAGTCGCTCCTCGCCGCCTCGGGGCCGGAATCGGCCGCGCTAGCCCTGGCAATCGAGGGCGATACCGAGGCCTACGTCGGTCACCTGCAGAAAGCCCGCGCCCTGCTGCAGCGTTCCGCTTCGGCCTTTGAAGCGGCCGGGCAAAAGGAACCGGCCGCGAACTCTCTGCTCGACCAGGCATTTATCGAAGCCACCATGGGTGATCCGGTAGCGGCCAAAAAGGATGTTGCGGCCGCGCTGGCTCTGAATTCGGCGGGCGACGTTCGATTGCAATCCGCGGATGTTCTGGCTCGCGCCGGAGACCCCGTTCGCGCCGAGACCATGGCCGCCGAAATCGCCAAGGAACGTCCCGACGCCACGTTAGTCAAAAACTACGACCTGCCGGTCCTTCGAGCCGAAATCGAGCTCGACCGTAACAATCCGGCCAAAGCCGTGGAGCTGCTGCAACCGGCAATTCCCTTTGATCTCGCCGGAAGAAAATATATGTTGAGCTGCTACGAACGTGGCCTGGCTTATCTTGCTCAACATCGCGCTCCCGAATCGGCGGCCGAGTTTCAAAAAGTTCTGGATCACCCCGGAGTCGTCAGGCTCGGCTTCGCCGGCGCCTTGGCCCGTCTAGGCCTGGGCCGGGCCTATGCCGCGCAGGGCGATGCAGCCAAAGCCCGGGTCGCCTATCAGAACTTCTTCGCGCTGTGGAAGGATGCTGACCCCGACATACCGCTCCTGAAACAAGCCAAATCCGAATACGGCAAGCTGCAGTGAGTGGGCGGTGGCAGTTTGAATCGAAAAGAGAGTCCTCGTCGGCGTGGCGACACGACGCGCCTCTGTCGGGATGACGGATTGAGGCTAGAAGGCAAAGGCAACTGCAACTGCGTTTTTTGTGCTGCGTGGGTTGTTGGTTGAGCTTCTACAAAACCTCCCACCCTTCTGAGGAACGAAGGGTGGGGCACCCGGAAAATCGAATTCAACGGCAACTGGCCCGCCTAAAGGCGGCCGCTACGTAAAGCGAATCGCACTTCGACGGCAAGGGCCCCTCGATTTCCCGTTTTGTCCCGAATTGTCCTTGAATGTCGATTGCGAAAAAGCCGCAGCGCCGCGATGATGCACGCCTCGTTTGATGCGAATCGTGTCGCGAGTTCCAGTACCGCCATTCATTTTTCCTTCAGTCAGTGAAGGTTTGCCATTTTTCTTGCCCCGGAGGGCTTCGAATGAGTTTTCGATCCTGCCTGATCGCTCTTGCCGCGATTCTTATGTCTGCTACCGTCGCGACCGCGCCTCTTCACGCTCAATCCCCTGCTGTCAGCGAAGGTCTGGGCACGGCCTCCCGAATCGTCGAAACCATCGACGAAGGCAAACTTATCTCGCTGCGCGGCAACGTGAACCCGCACGCGCGCGCGGAATTTGATCGCGGGGCGGTCTCGCCCGAACTGCCCATGACGCGCATCGTGATGGTTCTGCAGCGTAGCCCGGAACAGGAAGCCGCGCTGGAGCAGATGATGGCCGGCGCAACTCGATCCGAAATCGCCCAATTTTCATCAGTGGCTGACCCCCGAAGAATTCGGGCAGAAGTTCGGGCCGTCTGATTCCGATCTCGCTACCGTAACCGGCTGGCTGCAGAATCACGGTTTCGTAGTAGAGAACGTGAGCAAGGGCCGGATCACCATCGAATTTTCCGGGACGGCCGGGCAAGTCGACACCGCTTTCCACGCCGGAATGCACCGCTACACGGTTCATGGCGTCGATCACATCGCCAACAGCGCCGACCCGCAAATTCCCGAAGCCTTGGCGCCGGTAGTCGAAGGCATCGCTTCGCTGCACGATTTTTTCCCCACGCATCAGTCGAAGAAAGGCGCGCTCGTGCGCCGCGACCCGGCCACCGGCCGGGTCACTCCCGTCGTTCCTCCGGTGCAACACTCCGCTGCGAATGGCGGCACCGTCGCGCAGTTTACTTATGGCGATAACAGCGGCTTCACTCACGAAGACATCACGCCCTATGATTTCGCCACCATTTACAACGTGCTGCCGGTGTGGAACGCCGGCATCAAAGGCAGCGGCCAGACCATCGCTATCTCCGGCGTCAGCGACGTCAATTTGTCGGACATCGCCACTTTCCAGGCTTCTTTCGGCCTGCCCAACAATCCTCCGACCATTATTCACAACGGCGCCGATCCCGGCGAAGACGGGGGCCGGGGTGAAAACACCCTGGACGTGGAATGGTCGGGAGCGGTGGCGCCCGCCGCGAAAATCGTGATGGTGGTCACCAACTCCACCGCCACCACTTTCGGCGGCCAGCTTTCCGATTCCTACATCGTGGACAATAAGACCGCGACGGTCATGAGCGCGAGCTACGGGACCTGCGAACTGAATCTCGGAACCTCCGGAAATTCCGCGTACAACTCGATCTGGCAGCAGGGCGCGGCCGAAGGCATCAGCATTTTCGAATCGTCCGGGGATCAAGGGTCGGCCGGTTGCACCAGCCAGGATACCGCCGCGCCGAATCCCGACACCAAAGGTCTGCAGGTCAACGGCATGGCTTCCAGTCCCTTCGTCACCGCCGTGGGCGGCACTGATTTTCTCTGGCAGACCGTGGCCACCGACACTTACTGGAATGCCACGAATTCCTCCAACGGCGCCACGGCCAAAGGCTACATTCCAGAAATTCCGTGGAATTCCACGTGTACCAGCAGCTACATCGTTTTACTTTCCGGCGATGCCAATGCCGAAGGTTTTTGTAATGACGCTTACGACGGACAATTCACGAATTACGGAGACTTCGTAGCCATCGGCGCCGGCAGCGGCGGCGTCAGCCAATGTACCGCGCCGACTGGTACCACTCCGGCCAGCTGCGCCGGAGGTTACATCAAGCCTGCTTGGCAAACCGGCACCGGCGTTCCGAATGACGGCAAGCGCGACTTGCCCGACGTATCGCTTTTTGCTTCGGACGGTTATCCCGACGGGATTGTCGGCAGCGCCTATCTGGTCTGCGAGACTACCAACACGTCGACCTGCGATTACAGCGATCCCAGCGGTATCAGCTTTCAGGAAATCGGCGGAACTTCGGCGTCTTCTCCGGCGATGGCGGGCATCATGGCTCTGGTGCAGCAAAAAACCGGCGAAGCGCATGGGTTGATCAATCCGGTTCTTTATCAGTTTGCTGCCGCTGAAAATCTTACGGCGTGTAATTCCAATACGGTGGCGAACGGCAACTCCTGCATTTTTTATGACACTACCAGCGGCACGAACGCCCAGGTCTGCGTCACGGGCGATCCCAACTGCGTCACCAATGTCAGCGGCGATTTGCTCGGAGTGCTCAGCGGCTACAGCGCGGCGAAGGGTTACGACCTGGCGACTGGCCTCGGCTCGGTGAACGTCGCAAACCTGGTCAACGCCGCGTGGCCCACGGCTGGAGGGACGCCCAAAGTTTCGTTGAGCGCCACCAGTTTGACATTTGCCAGCCAGACCGTTGGCACCACCAGTGCGGTCAAGACCGTCACGCTGACCAACTCCGGGACTGCGGCGCTTTCGTTCACCAGCATCGCAGTGGGCGGAACCAATGCGTCGAGCTTTGGCCAGACCAATAATTGCACCGGAGGCGTCGCTGCCTCTGGAACTTGCACCATCTCGGTAACATTCAGCCCGAAGTCTTCCGGCTCGCTCACCGCGACGATCACGCTCACCGATAACGCCGGCACGCAGACCATTACACTTGCTGGAACCGGCGCTGCCGCTGCGGCGACGATTTCTGTTAGTCCCACGAGCATTGCCTTTGGCAATGAAACGGTGGGAGTGAAGAGCACGCCGAAAGCGATCACGGTGAAAAATACGTCGACTTCCGCCGCGATCACGATCAGCAGCATCACTGTCACTGGCGCGAATACCGTTACCTTCGCCCAGACCAACAATTGTCCGGCGAGCCTCGCGGCATCCGCTTCCTGCACCATCGAAGTCACAATCGATCCCACGGGCACTGGCGCGCGGTCGGCGTCGATCACCATCGTCGACAGCGTGGGGACTCAGAACGTGGCGCTGACTGGCAACGGAGTTGCAGCCGCGGCATCAATTTCCGTTTCGCCGAACAGCATCGCGTTTGGCAACGAAACCGTTGGGGTGAAGAGTGCGGCCAAGCCCATCACGGTGAAAAACACTGGGTCATCGGCGATCACCATTTCGAGCATCAAGGTCACCGGGGCTAATACTGTTACCTTCGCCCAAACGAATAACTGCCCGGCGAGCCTGGCCGCGTCCGCGTCCTGCACCATCGAAGTCACGATTGACCCGACTGGCACCGGCGCGCGCTCGGCGTCGATCACTATGGTGGACAGCGTTGGCACTCAGAACGTCACGCTCACGGGGACCGGCGTCGCCGCTGCGATCAGCGTTAGCCCGACCAGCCTGGCATTCGGCAATCAAACCGTGGGCGTGAAGAGTGCGGCGAAGGCCATCACGGTAAAGAACACTACTTCCTCGGCGATAAAGATCACCAGCATCGCCGTCACGGGCGCCAACACGGTTAGTTTCCAGCAGACCAACAATTGCCCGGCCAGCCTAAGCGGTTCGGCCAGCTGTACGATCGAGGTTACCCTGGACCCGACCGGTACTGGGGCGCGTTCGGCTTCGGTGACGATTACCGACGGTGCCGGTACCCAGAATGTGCCGCTAACCGGAACCGGGGTGAACTAAGCGAACGAGCGCGATTTTCCGGCGCTGCGCAGGGGCGGTGCTCGGGCTGATACAAGGCCGCCTCCCACCCTTCTGAGGTGCGAAGCGTGAGGCACCCGGAAGTGCAACGGCAGAGGCCACTGGCCCGCCTGAAGGAAGCCGGTACATACATCAAATTCAACGGCGGAGGCTCTCGCCCTCCCAGAGTCGCCTCAATTTCCCGTTTTGTCCCGAATTGTCCTCTAATGTCGATTGCCTAAAAGGCAAATCCGAACGATCATCGAGGCTCTCCCAGCCGTATAGGTTTGTTCCGCGTCGACATCAGGCGGCGAAATCGATCGCGGGCTCGAAGGTTCGCGAAACCATTACTTGACCAAGAATCGTGCTGGGCAACAGACTTTTGGCGGGCTTCTCCGCGCATCGAGTTTTTTCCTTAGGCAACCGGGACATCCTGAGTGGGTTCGGTCTTGACCGGCGTAAGCTGTCTCTGCCGGTCTGGACCAATCTGTTAACGGGCTTTGTTGAGGAGATTGTTGTGACTGATTTGAAAAACCGCGCGCTGACCATTTATATTCGTATTCTTATTTTGTTCGCATCGCTGCTGTTCGCCAATTCCGCCTGGGCCCAGAACACCATCTCGACTTACGCCGGTGGCGCTCCCCCCAACAACGTGGCGCCCACCGCCGCGGCCATCGAAGGGCCGCAATCCGTCGTGCGCGATCCCGCCGGGAATCTGTACGTGGTCACTGACACCGGTGTGATCTACAAAATCACGCCCGGCACCACGGCGCCCGGCGTGCTGACGATCATCGCCGGAAATAATACCGCCGGATTTTCGCCCAGTGGCACGGCTGCTACGACCACGCTGACTTTCGAACCCTACGGCGCGGCGCTCAACGCTAACAATGACCTCTACTACTCCGACGCCAATAACTGCGTGGTCCGCGAAATTGTCGGCGGTGTGGTCAACACTATCGCCGGAACCGGCGCCTGCAAATACACCGGGGACGGCGGGCCGGCCTCCAGCGCCACACTGAACAATCCCCAAGGCATCGCCTTCGACGGCTCCGGAAATCTTTTCATCGCGGACAACGGTAACAACGTCATCCGACGTATCGACGCCAATGGAAACATCTCGACCTACGCGGGCAACGGCAACGCCGGTTTTTCCGGAGACGCCGGAGCGGCGACTTCCGCCGAGTTGAATGCGCCGGAGGCGGTCGCGCTCGATAGCGCCGGAAATCTCTTCATCGCCGATACCAACAACAATCGCATCCGCCGCGTCGACGTCGGCACCAAAATCATCACCACCGTGGCCGGCAACGGCACCCAGGGATTCTCCGGCGACAACGGTCCGGCTACTTCGGCGATGCTGGGCGTCCCCGATGGGGTGGCCGTGGATACTTCGGGCAATATCTACATCTCGGACACCACGAATTCTTTGATCCGTGAAGTTTCTTCGGCGACCAGTCCGACTCCGGGCATCATCACCAGCATCGTTGGCAACGGCACATTTGGATTTTCCGGTGACGGTGGCCCGGCGTTCGACGCCGAGCTGACCAATCCTGCCGGCATCTTCGTCGATTCCACCACCGGGGATCTGTGGATCGCCGATTACTGGGCCAATCGCATTCGCCTGTACAATCCGGCTAACAACAAACAAATTTCTACGGTAGTCGGCAGCGGCCAGGTTGGCGACGGTGCCGCAGCCACCAGCGCGAGCATGTATTTCCCGCGCACTCCCGGGCTCGATGCGCAGGGCAACCTGTTCATCGTCGACGCCGAAAACAATCGCATTCGTAAAGTCAGCGCCGCGGACCAGACCATTTCTACCGTGGTCGGCACCGGAATCCCCTGCGCCCAACCGAAATTTGTCTGCGGCGATGGCGGACCCGCCACCAGCGCCCAGCTATTCATGCCGCGCACCGTAACGATCGAAGCCAACGGCACCTTGATCGTGGCCGACGATGGCGATAACAAGATCCGCCAAGTCGACGGGACCTCCGGCGTCATCACAACGATCGTCGGCTCTGGCAATCGGTGCGGTACGGCGGCGGGACAAACTCCGTTGCCTTGCGGCGACGGCGGCCCGGCGCTTTCGGCCAGCATGAACGACGCGCGCGGCGCGATTCATGATGCCGCCGGGAATCTCTATTTCGTCGACGCCCAGGACAATCGCGTCCGCGAAGTCGACACCACGGGAACCATCACCACCATCGCCGGAGGCGGCAGCAACAACACCGCGCCGACCGGCTGCGCCAACGGCACCTACACCGGAGACGGCGGGCCGGCGGTGAATTCCACGCTGGATTGCCCGCTGGGCCTGGATATCGACGCCGCCGGAAATCTGTACGTCGCCGACACCTTCAACAACGTCATCCGCAAGATCGATACCAGCTCGCCCCGCATCATCACCACCGTGGTGGGTAATGGAAACGCCGGCTACACCGGAGACGGCGGTCCGGCCACCAGCGCCACGTTGAATTCACCCGACCGCGTCTCGGTCAACGGCGCGGGAAACTTTTTTATCTCTGACTCCAACAATCAAGTCATCCGCCGCGTGGATGCCGCCACCAAAAACATCGCCACCTTTGCCGGCAATGGAAACTTTGCCTTCGCTGGTGATGGCGGCCCGGCGCTTTCCGCCAGCTTCGCCATTCCCGTTGGCGTGGTCGTCGGCCCGCAGGGGAATCTCTACGTCGGCGACGTGTACAACAATCGTGTGCGAAAAGTTCTGCTCAACGCCGGCGTCGGTCTTTCCGTCACTACGCTTCCCTTCTCCAATCAGCCGATCAACGGCAATGCAATGCTGCCGGTGACCATCACGAATAACGGTGATGCGCCGCTGGCCATTTCCAGCATCGCGATCACTTCCGGAGCCTTTACCATTTCCAACAATCCGTGTGGGGCCACTCTCGCCGTCGGCGCCAATTGCATTCTCGAAATTCAGTTCACTCCCACACAATTTATTTCTTACACCGGCACGGTCACCATCACCGACAACGGCCCCACGGCCGGCAGCATGCAAACCGTCGGACTGTCGGGCACCGGCGCGGCTTCGCTAACCATTACGGCCACTGGAACCGGGACAGTGACCAGCAATCCCGCTGGCATCAATTGCCCGACTACGTGCGTCGCCACCTTCGCCGGAAACAGCGTAGTGACGCTGACCGCCACGCCGGGCACCGGCCAATCCTTCACCGGATTTGGCGCGAACTGCACATCGACCAGCGCCACCACCTGCACCATCACTTTGAGCGCGAATCAAACCGTCACCGCGACTTTCGCCGCGACCACGAATGAGACGTTGACGATCACCAAGGGCGGCACGGGCACCGGCACAGTTACCAGCAATCCTGCGGGAATCAATTGCGGCGCTACTTGCTTCGCCAATTTCGCCAGCGGCACTCAAATCACCTTGACCGCCGCGCCCGCGACGGGATCGACCTTCACTGGTTGGGGCGCAGGGCCGTGCGAAGGCACCGGCACCTGCACGTTAACGATCACCGCGGCGACAACCGTGGTCGCCAATTTTGCCGCGACCACAAATAATTTCACGCTGACCGTTACCAAAGCTGGTACCGGCACCGGCAATGTGACCAGCAATCCTGCGGGAATCAACTGCGGCGCTACCTGCTCGGGAAGTTTTGCTAGTGGCACGCAAATCACGCTGACCGCCGCGCCCGCCACTGGTTCTACTTTCACCGGTTGGGGCGCTCCCTGCTCAGGGACCGGAACTTGCATCGTGACCATCACTGCGGCCGCAACCGTCACGGCTACGTTCACTGCGACGACCACCAACTTCACGCTGACCGTCGCGAAATCCGGCACTGGGACCGGCACGGTGACCAGCAATCCTGCCGGAATCAATTGTGGCGCTACCTGCTCGGGAAGTTTCGCCAGCGGCACGCCAATCACGCTGACGGCTGCGCCTGCTTCCGGTTCGACGTTCACCGGCTGGAGCGCTCCGTGCTCGGGCACCGGAACTTGCGTCGTCACGATCACCGCCGCAACAACGGTGACCGCCGCCTTCACGGCGACCACGAATAATTTCACGCTGACTGTCGCGAAGTCCGGCTCTGGCACCGGCACGGTCACCAGCGCACCCACAGGAATCAACTGCGGCGCAACTTGTTCCGCCAGCTTCGCCAACAACACGCAAGTCACTCTGACCGCGACAGCCGCGACCGGCTCCACCTTCACCGGCTGGAGCGCTGCCTCATGCGAAGGGACCGGCACTTGCACCGTCACCATCACCGCAGCGACGACGGTCACGGCGACCTTCACTTCGACCACGACGAATTTCACGTTGACCGTTGCAGAAACCGGATCAGGAACCGGCACAGTTACCAGCGCTCCGGCGGGCATCAACTGCGCGCCGACCTGCTCCGCCAGCTTTGCCAGCGGCACTCAAATCACTCTCACCGCTAATCCCGCCGAAGGCTCCACCTTCGCCGGCTGGAGCGGCGCCGGCTGCAGCGGCACGGCCACTTGCTCGGTGACGCTGACGGCGGCACAAACCGTCACCGCCACATTCAACTCCGGCAACTCGCCGGTCACCATCACGGTAGCTCCCGGCTCACCCTCCACGGTCAACACCACTCCTGGAGGCACCGCTGTCTTCGGGCTGCTGCTGACCGCGACTCCCGGAACCACTGGGACAGCGACGCTGGGATGCACCAGCCCCTCGGCAGACATCACCTGCCAAATCGTTCCGGGCACCGTTACACTGACCGGCAAAGGAACGAACATCGCCATCGTGCTGAACACGTTTTGCACGGCGGGCGCTCCGCTATCGTCACCACAAACGGAAGGGCCAACTGGAGGAATACCTGGAAGGTTGAATCTGCTGCTGGCGATGCTGGCGACCTGCTGCGTCGCCCTGTTCGGTATTGCGGGAAAAATGAAATCTCAACCGCGCTGGGCCGTGTCGTTCGCCGTGCTGATTCTGGCGGCGGTCGGCCTCGCTGCTTGCGGCAGTCTGCCGAAATCTCCGGGAGGCGCAGCCACGCCGCCAGGCAATTACGCGCTGATCGTCACCGCCACTGCCCCCAACGGCGCCACGTCCACGGTAAACCTCAACCTGAACGTACTACCCTAGCGCGCCTCACGGCAAAGTCGGGCGTCTCTGCCTGCGCTTCGCGCTGGATCGTGGGTCGGCGGTGGGATGTTTCGGGCCAGCGGCGGCAGATCCGCCGCACTCTATAGGGTGCTGGGCGGAAAAAAGATCGCGCCGGCCCTTAGTTCTTTTCGCGGGCTTCGTTGTAGGTGCCGAATTTCTTGGCTAGCGGCTTCAGCGTCGGATAAAACTGTACGAAGGTGTGCTCGACCGCTGCGTGCTGATCGTGACAGGACCAGCAGTTAGCCTTCGGTTGGATTTCCCCTGTGTCGCCATTCGCTTCAAATTTGTAGTACGCCCAGCGATCAGGATTTCGCGCTGAGTCCTTCACTTCCACTGCCAGATCCATCAAGTCGGCTTGAAAATGTCCCTTCTTGTTGATCGAACCATTGGTGTCTCCGGCGCGCTCATCGATCACAAACATCGAACGCTCTGGCCATTTGCCACTGGCCAGAAATTCCTGGTAAGCCCAGCGCTGCACGAAGACGTTGGTAAACAGCTCGTGGCTGTCGGGTGCTGGACTGTAATTCATGCCGTAACCGGCGGAGAGAAATTCCCAATCGCGATAATCGGCGGGACGCAGCAAATTTCCTTTGACGTCGTAACGCGGCAGCGGAGATTTTTCCGCCGTCGGCGCCGCGGGCAATAGCAGCGAGAAACCAACCACGATCGTCAAAGCCAGCGCGATCACAAATTTGAATTTCATTTCGGCGCGATAATACCACTGCGGCGGTTTATTCTCCGACTTCCTCGACGAGGACTGCCGAGTTTCGGAAGTTGAGTTTTACCGGCGACGCGTCTAAGCTCCCGCAATTCGAAGAATTTCGATCACGGAGGAGCGTCGTGGCCACCGCACAAAAGTCTGTAAGCGTCGAATGGGGCGTAGCCGGCGCTCTCGCGCTGATTTCCGGTTACGTAGATGCCTACGCGCTGATGAATTTCGGCGTTTTCGCATCGTTCATGAGTGGCAACACCACCACCGGCGGCGCACAGGCCGGCCATGGCAGCTTCGCCGCGGCGGGACACGATCTGCTGCCGATTCCGTTTTTCGTGCTGGGAATTTTCTGCGGTACGCTCATCCCGCGTAACGAACAGCAGCGACCGCTGTTTCGGCGTTCCATCGTCGTGGCGTTGCTGCTCTCGTTGGCCGCAGTCGCGGGCTACTGGAAATTGCCTGGCTGGCCGGGCATCGTGCTTTTGAGTATCGCCATGGGCATTTTAAATACGTCCATAACGCAAGTGGGCGCACAGAACGTCAGCCTGGGATTTGTTACCGGCGACTTAAATGGCTTGGGTCAGCACTTGGCTTTGGGAATGAAAGGGACGCCGCTGGCAGGCGCTCAAGATTCATCGGACACGCACTGGTGGCGAGCGACTGTCCTAGGCACGATTTGGTCCGCTTTCCTGATCGGCGCGGTGCTGGGATCGGCAATGACCGCCCGTCTGGCCATATGGGCGTTGCTGCTGCCTGGCGCGCTGTTGCTGGCCGTATCGCTGATCGCGGCGCCGCGGCGCAGTTCCGCTACTTCAAATCCAGCGATCCCTTAACGCGAATATCAGACGAGGACGCGCCGACCAAAACGTCGAACGTCCCCGGCTCCGCTACCCAGTCTTTCTTGTCCGTACTCCAGTAGGCGAACGCGGTTTTGTCCAGCATGAAGCGGACTTCAGAGCTTTTCCCCGCCCCCAGTTCGATCCGCCGGAAACCTTTCAACTCCTTCACCGGCCGATCCACTTTCGAGTGTCCGTCATGAATGTAGAGCTGCACGACTTCCGCGCCAGCGCGTGCGCCTTCGTTGCGAACTTTCAAACTCACTTCGTATTTCGCTGCGCCCGTTGATTTGATGTTCAAATCGCTGTAGCCAAACTTGGTGTAGGACAGCCCGTAACCGAAGGGATACTGCGGCGTGATGCTTTTCTTGTCGAAATAACGGTAGCCCACATAAATTCCGTCCGCATATTTCACCTGCAAGTTCTCTCCTGGATAATTTCCGTCGGCCGGCGATTCCTTCATGTCGTTGATGAAGGTAAATGGCAGCTTTCCCGAAGGATTCACGGCGCCGAAGAGAACGTCCGCCAGGGCATTACCCATTTCCTGGCCGCCAAACCAGGCATCCGCCAGCGCCGGCACGTCGTTCACCCAGCGGCTCACGTTCACCGGAGCGCCGGCATTAATCACTACAATCGTGTTGCGATTCGCTTTCGCCACCGCTTCGATCAGTTCGTCTTGCCCCGGAGGCAGGTCCAAAGTTTTGCGATCGAAGCCTTCCGATTCGACGCGAGCGTTGTCTCCGACGACCAGAATTACGGCGTCGGCCTTGGCGGCAATCGCCACCGCTTCTCCGCGCAATTTTTCGGCGACCGCTGCGTCTCCGCCGCCGGCCGCTGACAGATTTTCGACCAGCCCCGCGCCGCTGACGCCTTCTTCGTCGATGGTCGCTCCCTGCGAATAGCTCACAGTGACCTGCGTACCGGCCTGCTCCTTGATTGCGTCGAGCGGGGAGACGGCCTGCTTGTAACGCACCAGCGAACTTCCCCCGCCGCCGGTTCGCGCCACTGCAGCGTTCGGACCGATCACCGCTAGCGTTTTAATTTTAGAAATATCGAGCGGCAGCACGTCACCGGTGTTTTTCAGCAGCACGATGCCTTCGGCCTCCGCGTGCCGCGCCACCGCTCGCTGCGCGGGAGTATCGAGCTCGCCTTCCTTGGTGTTCTGCGCGCGGTCGAAAAGGCCGCTGGCGAAAATGGTGTACAGAATGCTCGAGACGTTGGCGTCCACCGTGGTCTGCGAAATGGCGCCGGATGCAACGCGGGGCAAAACTTTCGCCGGCGAAAGAAAATCGCCACCGTTCCCGTTTTTGATTGCTCCCTCTGTTTTCAGCCACTCTCTCGCGACGTCGCCGCCGGGCATTTCGACATCCATGCCTGCATTCACCACTCCATCGGTGCTGTAGGTGCTGCCCCAATCCGAAACCACAAATCCCTTGAAGCCCCACTGCTTGCGCAGTACGTCTTGCAGCAAAAACGGATTCTCCGAACAGTACAGTCCGTTCACTTTCTGATACGCGGACATCACCGACCAGACACCGGCCTCCTGCACCGCGGCCTTGAACGCCGGAAAATAAATTTCCTGCAGCGTGCGTTCGTCGATGGTTTCGTTCATGCGATGCCGCTCGAATTCTTCGTTGTTCGCCGCGAAATGTTTCACCGTGGCGATCACGCCTTCGCTCTGCACGCCCTGGATGTAGCCGACGCCCATTCGCGCCGTAAGGTAAGGGTCTTCGCCGAATCCCTCGAAATTTCTGCCCCACAACGGAACGCGCTGAATATTCACCGTGGGTCCCAGAATCATGTCGCGGCCGATCGCGCGAACTTCCTGGCCGAGGGCTTGTCCTACGCTCTGGGCCGCGGCCGGATCCCAGGTTGCCGCCAGCGCAATGCCCGATGGGAATGCGGTGCTGGTGATTTTCGGGAATTTCGAATTGGCCGCGTTGGTGAGCGCTGAAGGTCCGTACCAGGCTCGAATGCCCGCCGGGCCATCGGCCATCTTGATCGCGGGAATTCCCAGCCGCGGAATCGCCACGGTTTCCATCCAATTCGCGCCGCTGAAGAGTGAGACTTTTTCTTCCAGCGTCATACGTCCCAGCAGGTCGCGGACGCGCGCTTCTACCGGCGCCTTCGCATCCTTATATACAGCCGAGGCCGGAACTTCCTGCGGGTGCGCCAGCGCAGCCGCGCCAAGTGTAACTACGAGCACCAATGCCAGCGCCAGACTCGCGGCCAGCCCCGACACGCGAGGGCAAAAGTTTTTGAGCTTCCGAATCGAGAACATGCTGCCTTCCTTCCCCAAAGTTCGGGACACCGGACCGCGACCGGCAATAGCCGAGCACGAGGATGCTGCAAACCAGGAGCAATTTCAACGTCGAGAAAAAAACATCCGTAACTGCGTTATTGTCAGAAAACCAGAGGCGGGACGACGAGGGAAGGTGCGCGGTCGAGCCCCGGTCAGGGTCGAGCCACCAGAGTTCCCATATGGATTATTTTCAAATATGCTGAACTGCGGATATAATCGACCCGATCTTCTGAGTGAACGTTCCGGCCGGTGCCGAGACTCAAATTGAAAGTGGAGGATTTTCCCATGGCGACTCTGCGTGAACTGCCGCACTACTACGGTGGAGCTTGGCACGACGGTACAGCGAAGCAGTATCTCGATGTATTGAATCCAGCGACCGGTGCGAAGCTGGCGCGATCGCCTCTGGCGAGTAAAGACGAGGTGAATGCGGCGGTGGCTGCGGCCGCGGCTGCTTATCCCGCGTGGCGCCGGACCCCGCCGGAAGATCGTATCCAGTATTTATTCAAGTTGAAGCAGCTGCTGGAAGACAGCGTCGAGGAATTGGCGCAGATCTGTACGCAGGAAAATGGGAAGACGGTGGCGGAGTCGCGCGCGGAGATTCGGCGGGCGATTGAAAATGTGGAAGTGGCCTGCGGCATTCCGACCATGATGCAGGGATACAACCTGGAAGACGTGGCCTCCGGCATCGACGAAATGATGATTCGCCAGCCGCTGGGAGTGACGGTGGCGATCACGCCATTTAATTTTCCGGCGATGATTCCCTTCTGGTTTCTGCCGTATGCGATCGCTTGCGGAAATACATTTATCTTGAAGGCCTCGGAGAAAGTGCCGTTGACGATGCAGCGGGCGTTCGAATTGATGGAAGCGCTAAAATTGCCGGCGGGAGTGCTGAGTCTGGTTCATGGCGACAGAAGCGCGGTCGATGTGTCTGCTCGAGCATCCCGACGTGCGGGCGATTAGCTTCGTAGGTTCAACGCCGGTGGCGAAATACATTTATGCGCAAGGCGCAAAATACGGGAAGCGCGTGCAGTGCCAGGGTGGAGCGAAAAATCATGTCCTGATTCTGCCGGACGCGGACTTGGAAACGACTACGCGGATCGTGAGCGACAGCGCATTCGGCTGCGCTGGGCAGCGGTGCTTGGCGGTTTCGGTCGCGGTGACGGTGGGCGAGGCGCGCGGCGAATTCAGCAATGAAATCGCGAAAGTGGCGAGTTCCATCAAAGTGGGAAACGGCTTGGACAAAGACAGCCAGATGGGACCGGTGATCACGGCGGAAAGCAAAAAGAGGATCGAAGGATTGATTGATACCGGCGTCAGCGACGGAGCCAAGGTCCTGCTCGACGGAAGATCCGGAAATGGGACAAACGGCGGGGGGAATTTTCTTAAGCCTACGCTGCTGGATAATGTGCCGGCTTCGAGCGCGCTTTCGACGACGGAGATTTTTGGGCCGGTGCTGAGTCTGGTGCACGCCAAGACTCTGGAAGAAGGCATTGAGACACTGTCGAAGAGTCCGTTTGGAAATATGGCTTCGATTTTTACCAGCAGCGGAGCGGCGGCGCGGAAATTCAGGTATGAGGTGCCGGCCGGAAATATCGGAGTGAATATTGGAGTGGCTGCGCCGATGGCGTACTTCCCTTTCAGTGGGTGGCGGGATAGTTTCATGGGCGTGCTGCACGGACAGGGGCGGGATGCGGTGGAATTCTACACGGACAAGAAAGTCGTGGTGGAGCGCTGGCCGAAGGAATGGTCGCGGAAGTTTTGAAACGGCAGTGGCGCGGACGTAAAGGATTAGTGGACGGGGCCGAGTTGGATGGGCGGATTATGTTCTGGGCCGAAGGCACACCCCACTGAAAGTGGGGTGCAGACCGGCTGACAGCCTGTCCTACGCCTTATTTCGGTAGGGCGTAGGCGATGTAGGAGCGGTGAACCGGGGCGGCCGTCGGTTGTTCGGGGCCGTCTCTGGGAATTTCAGTTTGTTTTGCTGACGTAGCGCAGACCACTAAATATTCGCGGCCATTCACTTCGTAGATGGCTGGCACTCCTTCCGACGCGGCCGGTAAATCCATCGACCAGAGTACTTTCCCGTTTTCCTGATCGTAAGCGCGGAGCTTGCCTTCATCTTTGGTGGCGATGAAATAGAGGCCGCTCGCGGTGACCACCGGTCCGTTTCTGGGCAGCATGATTCCTGTGCCCTTCAAGTGTTCTGCCGCGGCTTGCGGGGCTTCGCCGAACGGAACCTGCCACTTGATCGTGCCGAGATTCAGATCGTACGCGGTGATGACCGACCAGGGCGGCTTGATGATGGACGGTTGCAGACCATAGCCGGTCCAAAAACGAACGACGTCTCCGGCTGGAGTTTGCTCCAGCCGGTGGTTCGCCGCCCGCGGGAAGCGGCCCCGGAGCGCTTTCAGGATTGCCCAGATACAAAATGAGTCCTTTCAGCAGGCGATCGTTCAGATCCGGAAATCCTGGCATGTCTTTCAAGCCGTATTTCACGACGCTCTTGATGGTGTCTTCGCCGAAATTGGCGGGAGCGTTGACCAGCGAAGGAATCGCCGGGGGCGCGCCTTCGCGGTCGGTTCCGTGGCACCTTTCGCAATAAAAATGGTAGACAGCTTTGCCCTGCTGCGCGGGGGTGCCGCCGCTGGGAATATTCCAGAGCGACGGCGGGGCGCGGCGTTCGTTTTTCAGAATCGCCGGAATATCCATGGAGACCACGAACATGGTGGCGGTGGTGGGGTTGGAGGCGGTCATGCCCCAGTTTGATCCACCGCGATTGCCCGGAATTTCGATGGTGTCTTGCTGTTCGGGCGGAGTGAACACACCTTCGTTGATTGCGGCGCCTACCACGGAAGTCCAACGCGCGCGATCGCGCGGACTAAGAATGTAGGGATCAATATCCGCAACCGTGAATTTCTGGCGCGCGAATGGGGGTGGTGCGGTCGGCACCGGTTGAGTCGGAGAAGAGACTTCTCCCGGCATATTTGACTTCGGTACCGGACGTTCTTCGATGGGCCAGATCGGTTTGCCGGTGGCGCGATTGAAAACGTAGAGATAGCCTTGTTTGGAAGCCTCGGCAACGACTTCGAGGTCTTGGCCATCGTGCTTGATGGTCAGCAACTGCGGTGCGGAAGTGGCGTCGTAATCCCACAGATCGTGATGAATCATCTGGTAGTACCAGACTAATTTTCCGGTGCGGGCATCGACGGCGAGCAGCGAATCGGCGAATAGGGTGTTGCCTTTTCGATCTGCCCCGTAAAAATCGTAAACCGGAGCGCCGGTGGGAATGTAAACGATGCCCGTTTTTTCATCGAGGGTCATCTCGCCCCAGCAGTTCGTCCCTCCGGCGGTTTTCCACGAACCTTCGGGCCAGGTGTCGTAGCCGAATTCGCCGGGATGCGGAATGGTGTGGAACGTCCACACGCTTTTCCCGGTAAGAACGTCGTAGGCGCGAATGTCGCCGGGAGGCGAGCCATAGTCTTCGCCAGTTTCAGATCCAACGATGATCAGATTTTCAAAAACTTGGCCTGGCGTGCCGGC
The DNA here is from genome assembly GCA_963847695.1 of uncultured Acidobacteriota bacterium. GTDB lineage: Bacteria > Acidobacteriota > Terriglobia > Acidiferrales > UBA7541 > Palsa-295. Next base: position 78,679 of record CAWKAX010000016.1, read on the forward strand.
CTGGATTTGGTACATCGATTTCGGATCGCGGCCGAGACCGAGTTTTAGATCGATGGAGCCGCCGTCGCCGAACGATTTGATCAGCTCGCCCGTAGTGGCATCGATGGCTTCGAGATGATTGTCGAAAGGAATGAACAGGCGTTTTTCTTTCCCGTCCTTGCTCTGCCAGTAGTTGATTCCGCGATGGACTTCGAGCCGCTGCCCGATGCTGTTCGGATGGTGGCGCCAGATTTCTTTGCCGGTGGTGGCGTCGAGGGCCACGATGTCGGAATGTTGGGCGATGACGTACATCACGTTGCCGACCACAATGGGATTGAATTCGTAAGCGCGCTCGTTGCCCGAATCGTAGGACCAGGCGACTTCGAGCTTATCAACGTTGGAACGATTGATCTGGGTGAGCGCGGTGTAGTGGGAAGAGTCGGGGTTGCCGAGATAGGTGCTCCAAGTCGTGTGGGGCGCTGATGATTCTTGCGCGCTGGACCACGCGACCGCGCCAAAAATCACGGCGCAGAGTGCAGCGATGATCGCGAGATTTCGAATCGAAGGGTTGCCGTCGTCGTTAAACATGGGTTGTCTCGGTCATGGCCTCAGCTCACTTCCATTTTCTGGACATTCCTTATGCCAGATTTTTTGGGAACGGCCCCAGAATTTCCGCACCATGGGAAGTCACCAGCACGTCGTCTTCGATCCGAAATCCGCCGGCTGGAGCTTTGTAAATACCCGGCTCGACGGAAGTCAGATTCCCTTCTTCAAGCAGCGTTTCCGATTTGGGCGCAAGGATCGGCGAAGATTCGTGGTATCTGAATCCCAAACCGTGGCCGGTCACATGCGGAAAACATTCCGCGTAGCCGGCGTCACGAATCAGCGCGCGCGCGGCTTCATCGACTTGCGCTCCGGTTACTCCCGGTCTGATGGCAGCACAAGCGGCCTCCTGCGCGTCGCGGACCGTGTTGAAAATCTTGAGTTGTTCGTCGGTGGGCTTGCCCGCGACACGCACGCGCGTTCGATCGGCCCAATATCCGTCGGCTACGACTCCCAGTTCGAGCAGCGCGACGTCGCCGGACTTCATGCGGCGAAGAGTTGAGATTTCATTGGGGCGATAGCCGAAGGCGGTCTCGTCGGGGCCTACCGCAACCTGGGCGAAAGCGCGGACACGTTCAGCGCCTTTGCGGGTGCCCGAAACCATTACTTCGCGTTCGACCGCGGCGGCGAGTTCGACTCCGGTGGTTCCGACTTCGACGAGCTTCTCGAACGCTTCCAAGCCGAAGCGGGAGATTTCGCTGGCGAGGCGCAGTTTGTCTTTTTCGTAAGAAGTTTTGCGCAGACGCTGGGTTTGCAAGAGCTCGGAAGCGTCAACCAGTTGGGAACCTGCAAACGCTTCGACCAAGAGTTCTCTGCTTTGCGCGGCTGGGACCAGAAATTCGGCAGCGTTCCAGGATGGAGCCACCACTTCGAAACTGCCTTCGTAGCCGACCCGCTTCCACGATTTAGCTCTGGCGAGCGTCGTGAGGATCTTTTGCACAGCGGCAGCGGGATTTGGCGCGTTCAATACGCCGTAACCGTAAAAGATGGTTTTAGCGCCCCACAGGGACTTCGCGGCCTCTTGTTGATAGCAGTCGGGAATAATGCAGATGGGATCGTCGTGCAGAGGAAAAACCAGGGTGGTGGCGCCGATCATGGGCCAAAAGCCGCTCAGCAGCAGAACATTTTCTGGGAGCCGGAGGACGAGGGCATCGAGCCGCTCAGCTTCCATGGCGTGCCGCATTCGATTGAGCCGCTCTTCGTTCGCCATTTTTGCAGGTGCCCCTGGGTTGGAAAATATTCGCTGATTGGAAGCGGTATGGTTTAGCCGGCGCCAATGAAACCGGGATAGAGGGTCATGCCTCCGTCGATGTAGATGGTGGTGCCCTGGATGTAATCCGATTCATCGGAAGCAAGCCAGACGGCCACGCGCGTTACATCTTCGGGCTCGCCAATTCTTTTGGACGGAATAAGTTTCAGCAGGGTCGAATTGAAAATTTCAGGCGAAGTAACTTTTTCGACGTTCATCGGAGTGCGAATCGCACCCGGTGAAATCGCATTGACGCGAATTTTCAAGTGAGCGACTTCCTGCGCCAGGCTTTTCATGAAAAGCATCAAGCCGCCTTTCGCAGCGGCGTAGTTGGCGTGACCTTCCCACGGAATAATGTCGTGCACCGAGCTGATTAGGATTAGTTTTCCGCAAGCGTAGGAAACGGAGCGATCAATTCCCTGCTTCTTGAACAGCCGGACGGATTCGCGAGAGCAGAGAAACACGCCACCCAGGTTGACGTTGATGACGCGTTGCCACTGCGCCATGGTCATTTGGTCTACCGGTGCATTGAGCTGCAGCGCGGAATTGGGAATGCAGATGTCGAGGCGGCCGAATTCCTCGACCATTTTGCGGAACATGGCCTCGACTTCACTTTCTTCGGCGACGTCGGCTTTGAAAATCACGGCTTTGCGGCCGAGCTTCTTAATTTCTTCGGCGGTCCAGCGCGCACCCTCTTCGTCGCTGTTGTAATTCACCAGGACGTCGGCGCCGGCCTGAGCCAAGCCGATGGCCATTGATTGACCCAGGCCTTTGCTGGCGCCAGTTACCAAAGCTTTCTGCCCCACCAGCACGCGATGAATCGGCGCGGGCGGCATGTCATTGGGGGGTGTGTACTTATTTTCGGGAGCCATGGAATTAATCCTTTTTCGCGTCGCAGAGACAGAGGTTCTGTGGACGAACGGCCAAGCAGTCTAGCCAAAGCATTTTGCCGCCTGGATTCGTCGATCGCAAATCTCTAAGAGACAGCTCGCCAGCGGGTGACTGTGGTAGCCGCCACCGGATCGCCTTTGGCGCGATAGGCGAGGAAATTCTTAAAATGGGGAGCGTTGACGTGTTCATCGAGGGCCGCCTGACTCTTGAACTTTTCAAAGAACATGAACTTGACGGGATCTTCAGGGTCGCGATGCAACTCGTAGGTCAGACAACCTGGCTCTTTTCGAGTTGGTACCAGCAACGCGGTCAGCTCGCGTGCCAGATCCTCTTCGCGTCCGGGGACCGCTTCCATGTGGACGTTCAATATAACGACGCTATCACTCATGCCAAAAACCTCGCGCGGGTAATCGCGAACCCGGAATTATTCGCAGAAAGACGCCTACTATTTGCTCGCCAAATTCTTGGGCAAGGAGTAAGCGATATACGATCGAATCGGCGGCGTGGCGGTCGGCTGCGATGGTCCGTCTCGCGGAATGTCCGTCTCTTTGCCGGTCGTGGCGCAGATGACGATGTATTCCTGGCCGTCGACTTCGTAAACCGCCGGAACACCTTCTGAAGCCGCAGGCAAACTTACCGACCACACCTCTTTACCGGTGTTTTGATCATAGGCATGGAGTTTGCCTTCGTATTTGGTGGCGACGAAAATCAAACCGCCGGCAGTTACGACCGGACCGTTTCTCGGCATCATGACGCCTGAGCCGGTGATGTGTTCGGCGGCGGCGGGAGGAGCTTCGCCCAGCGGGATCTGCCACTTGATGGTTCCTTTATTGAGATCGTAAGCGGTGAGCTGTGACCAGGGCGGTTTGATAATTGAAGTTTGCAAATTGTAGCCGGACCAATACTTGACCGGAGCCGCGGGCTTTCCGTCGGCGGCGGGCGCTGGTGCAGTTTCGGCAACCTTAGCTGGTTCGAGCTTGCCGGGCGCGAGATCGGGATTGTCGAGATAGATCATCAGGTTGGTGACGTGGAGCGTGCTGAGATCCGGAAATCCGGGCATTTCCTGAATGCCGTTTTTCACGACGGTCCGGATCAAGTCTTCGCCGAAATTTTTGGGAGCATTGACCAGCGAGGGGATGGACGGAGGAGAGCCTTGGCGGTCGATTCCGTGGCAGCGCTGACAATATAAATGATAGATGACTTTACCTTGCTCCGCCGGAGCGACATCCAACGGGATTTCCCAAAGGTTCGGCGGCAACAGATGTTCGTTCTTGAGCAGCGCCGGGATATTCATGGACAAGACGAACATGCTTCCGCTGTGAGGATTGGAAGCGGTGGAGCCCCAGTTTGCGCCACCATGATTTCCCGGCATTTCAATGGTGTCGGTGAGACCCGGAGGAGTGAAGAGACCTTTGTTCACGGCCGCGTCGATGGTCTTTTTCCACTTGGCGCGCTCGGCATCGGTTAGAAGGTACGGATCGAGATCCGCGGAAGTGAACGACTGTTTGGCAAACGGCGGGGGCACGGTTGGAAACGGCTGCGTGGGCGAGGTGACTTCGCCGGGCATATCGGACTTGGGAACCGGGCGCTCTTCGATGGGCCAAAGGGGCTTGCCGGTGACGCGATTGAATACGTAGAGAAAACCATTCTTGGTGGCCTGCGCGACGATGGGAACTTCTTCGCCGTTGTGGCGGACGTTTAGAAGCTGTGGCGCGGCGGTAGCGTCGTAATCCCACAAATCGTGGTGGACCAGTTGGAAATACCAGACCACTTTTCCGGTGTGGGCATTGAGCGCGAGAAGCGAATCGGCGTATAGATTGTTGCCGACGCGATCGGCGCCGTAGAAATCGTAGGTCGGCGCGCCGGTGGGGATGTAGACGATGCCGCGCTCGGCGTCGAGGCTCATTTCGCCCCAGCAGTTGGAGCCGCCTTCGATTTTCCAGGTGTCTTTGGGCCACGTCTCGTACCCGGGTTCGCCGGGATGCGGCAGCGTGTGAAAAATCCATTCCATTTTTCCAGTTCGTACGTTGTACGCGCGAATATCTCCCGGAGGTGAACCGTATTCTTCCCCGGTCGACGATCCCAAGATCAACAGGTCGCCGAAAACCACGCCGGGGGTGGCGGATTGAATCTGCGACATGGTCTTGGGATCGCGATCGAGCCCGTCCATCAGATCGACGCGTCCATCGACTCCGAAGGAAGTGATTAGTTGGCCGGTTTTGGCATCGATGGCTTCCAAGTGCTGGGCGATCGGAATCAGCAGCCGCTGCTCCGAGCCATCTTTGCTCTGCCAGAAATTAATGCCGCGGTGCATTTCCCATCCCGGGGCGTACTTCGAGTGATAGACCCAGATTTCTTTTCCGGTGGTGGCGTCGAGCGCGACGACCGAGGTTTTGTGGGCCATGACGTACATGGTGCGACCAACTACGATCGGGCTGAACTCATACGAGCGGTCGGTGGAAAGGTCGTATTGCCAGGCCACCTGAAGCTTGTCGACATTGGTGAGATTGATTTGGCGCAGCGACGAATAGTGGGAGGAGTCGGCGTTGCCGAGATAGGTAGCCCACGACGAGTGCGACTTTTCATCTTCATTTTGCTGCGCGCTGGCCACCAAAATGGCGCCGAGAAACACGCCCAGAACCAGCGCGATTGCTGCAAATCCTGCGATCGAAAAACCGCGTCCATTTCTAGTTCTAGGCATAAATACGAGAACCCCTTTTATCGCTTGCCGCTGGTATCGAGAAAAACGAAAGTGCCCTTGCGTGCGGTGGTGAGAATTTCGATCTTGCCGTCCTTATTAATGTCCTTGGCCAAGATCTGCGTGCCGATGCCGGATGCGTTGTGAATTAGTTTGGGAATCCACTCCACTGCGCCGCCAGACTTGCGTGAGAGTTTGAAGCGGTAGAGCACGGCGGGATTGTCGACCTGGTTTTCGTCGTAGATGTAGCCGTGGGACCACCAGCGTTTTCCGGTGATGATGCAGGGGACGCCGTCGCCATCGAGATCGGCGAGCTGGAGGGCGTGCAGTTCCGTGAAGGCCACCGACTTATCCGTTTCTTCCCAGTCTTTGCGGGCAGCAAGCGGCGTTTCGGGATTGCCCATGATCAAGTGGCGCTTCCAGGTGCTGTTTCCTTGGGCATCGCGCTGCTGCTCGAACCACGCCAGGCCTGGACCGTGCGCGTTCAGGCTGCTAATGACGTCTGGAACGCCGTCGCCGTTGACGTCGTAAACCACGATGTCGCCTCCGCCGCGCAAGAACCATTCGCCTTCGGTGGCGCCGAACGCAACGGGATGAAATTTCCAAAGACCCTTGGCGCCGGTTGGTGGCTGCTCCCACCATCCGCTGGCCTGCAAGATGTCGAGGCGGCCGTCGCCGTTGATATCGCCGACGCCGAAGCCGTGCGGCCCCCAACTTCCCTTTTCAGAAACGGGATAGAAAGTCCAAGGCTTGGTGGGATCCGAGGGGTCGGGCTTGGCGTAACCGATGCGATCGCCCTGGGCCATGATCAATTCGGGGCGGCCGTCGCCATCGACGTCTACTAGTGTGGTGGTTTCGGCGTCGACGGTGGGGATGACGTTGTAGTTGTCCCAGTGGCGGGATTCGCCGCGCGGGTTGATGAACAGAGTGCGCGGAAAAGCTGGGCATAGGTCCGAAGCCCATGATGATCAGAACGTCTGGCCAACCATCGCCGGTGAAATCGTGAACGTGCGCCAGAAAACAATTGGTGTAGTTACCGTGTTCTCCGGGACCGCCGGGATTGACCGTATTCGGCGGGAAAATTTCGCGCGCAATTTTGAAATCGGGGCCGATGTAATAAAACGGTCCGGCAACGATTTCATCGTAGCCGTCCTTGTTTAAGTCGCCGGCGGTGACGGATTCGGAATAGAAAAGATCGCTGAGCTGGCGGAATTGAGTGTTGCCAACATTGTCGGCGAGGCCCGCGACCCGTTGGGTGAGATCGAAAATTGAAATGTCTTTGAAGCTGGCACTCGCGCCGCCGGAAATGCATAGAGCGACTTGCCCGAAATGGCTTCGTTCTTCGGCCAGCGCGCCAACGCCCGTCGTATCCCACGGCAATGCGGCACCGCGCAGTTCGATTTCCACTTCTTGCCAGCCGTCTTCGCCCTTGCGAATGCGCACGGGCGGTTCGGGTGGATAGCCGGTGAGAGCGCCGACTGGATCATTGATTCCGGTACAGGCGATCGGCGCGCAGGCGCCCTTGGCCATTTTGTGTTCGGCGCCGGCGACATCGAGCGGAGGCGGCGGCACCGCTTTGCGTTCTAATTCTTTCCCATCAGCATCGCGGGTGACCAGCGCGAGCGATCCGGCACCGGCGCCGGACAACACGGCATAAATGCCGGCCGTCCGGTCGCTGGCGCCTTCGGGGTGGTGAAATCGTGACCAGGTCAGCGGAGCGTTGCGCAGAAGCACGCCCACTTCTCCGCCGGTGGAGCGAAACGAAAATTTCAGCGCAAAATCCTGCAGGCCGCGATCGAGGACCAGCCATCCCGGCTTGCTGGAATCCCCGGCAGCGATAATTTCAGCGCCCTTAACATTCCACTTTCCTCCGCCCTGCGGGTGCCAGCCAGTCAGATCGGGAGTATTAAACTGATAGATCGGCGCGGAAGCGGATTTGCCTGCCTCTTGAGGAAGCGCTGGATGGGTCGAACCGAGAAGATCCTTGGCTGACTTGGGCCCGAATTTCAGGAACGGGAGTATCGCTCCGAGTGCTGACGAAGCTCCTAAGAACTGGCGCCGGCTGGTTCGCATCTGTGTAGCTCTCCCGTGGACTGCCAAGTTCGAACACGAACTCTTACTCGCGATTCGTGCTCTCGCAACAGCACCTGCGAGTCTTTCTCAGCACTGAAAGACGTCGCAGGTGCCAGATACTTCCGTCTCAATGACGTCGGCCGGCTAAAAATTAAGCCTTAGACCAAACTGAATCAACCTGGGGTTATTGGCTTGTGAAAATATCGCACCCAAGGTCGAGTTGGAATTGGCGGTGAAAACCTGTCCTGGAGGCCCGAACTGCACTCGGTTGAACAGGTTGAACGATTCCGCGCGGAACTGGAGGCTAAACCGCTCCGTAATCGAAGTATCCTTCACCAACGCCACATCCCAATTGTTAATTCCGGGAGAACGAATCGCACCGTCGGTGCGGCTTTCGGTGCCGTAGGTGAACGGTGCGGGCTCGGTGAAGCAAGAGGTGTTGAAATATTCGTTCAGCTTCGATTGGGTGCTGCCGGAGATTTTCTTGTTACATCCCGGCGTAACGTCGGGCCGCAATCCCCCACCGAATGAATGACTGGTGTCGTTGGCGGCGATGATGTTCAGCGGGAAGCCTTCCTGGAAGGTGGCGATTCCGTCAAAGCTCCAGCCGGAGACAAATTTGTCGGCGACTCCTTCGACTCCAGAGAAGTAATACTGGCCTCTGCCGAATGGCAGCGGATACACGTAGCTGACGGTCAGGCTTTGCCGGGCATCGAACATGCCCAACGATCGCTCGCCCTTCAGGTTGTTGAAGTTTTGATAGACCTGCTGGTTGGATCCGAAAATGGTGCCTTCCAGCCAATCCGTGCTGGTTTCGGTGTCGGTCATCAGTTTGGAGAAGGTGTAGGAAGCAAGAAGGGTTCCACCCTTGCGAAAGCGCTTCTGTACCTTCACTTGAAGTGAATTGTAATCGCTTGAGCCTACATACGCAGCGGCCTCGACTACGTTTTGATACGTGGGAAAGGGCCGAAGCAGTTGCCAGGCCGGTACGGTCGGCGAAGCCAGCGGGCCGGAACTAATCAGACCTACAAATGGGTTGGACACCGTTTGAAGCAAGGCATTACCCATGGACAGATCCGCGTCGGGCAGCTGGTTAATGTTTACGCCGTTATCGCTATTGATGGGCAGGTGCACGCCCTTGGACGCGGCGTAGGCGGCCTCGACGTTAAGTCCCCAGCGAAATTGATGTTGCAAGGTGAGGTTCCAGTTCAAGTAGTACGCCGGATTCCAGTGGGCGATGGCGGCCGAGCCGCCAGCGCCGGAAACCGAGGTGAAGTTCTGGCCGAGCAAAACTTGCTGAAAGTCCGCGTTGCGGCCCGGGGGGAAAACGAGCGCAGGCGGAAACGGGTTGCTGAGGATGTTAAACGGCGTGGCGCCGTTATCCTGAGACGTAACCTGGGCGTTGTTATACAAGTTGACGGCGTTCTGGAACGGAGACTCCTGGAAGATCGCGTCGGATGGCCCATAGAACAAGCCAAATCCGGCACGGATGACCGTATCGGGATCCAGGCGGTAAGCAACGCCGATGCGGGGGGCGAACAGATCGAACTTCTCGGCCTTTAAGCCTCTCTCGGAATGACCTGGCGCGGCGACCAATTGGAATCCGCCCTTGAGCGGAAGCCCGGTGGGCCCCGCCAAAATATTGGTCATGTCTGGATCAAAGACCGAAAGCGAATCGTGACGCTCGGTCCATACTCCGGGAATTTCCCAGCGCAGGCCGGCGGTGACGGTCAGCTTGCTGTTGACCTGGAAGGTGTCTTGCACGAAGTAGCCCTGATAGCGCATGGAAGCCGCCGTGACGTTGGGGGTGAGAATCGCCGATGGCGTAAAACCACCGCCGGGGCTACCCGCGCCGAGCAGGAAGTCGGCGATGCTGCTGCCGGTGTTACCCGGGTTTAAGTAATTTTGAGATGTAAACGTGTTGTCGAAAAAGAAGTCGCCGGATGGCGAAGCGACCTGATAGTAGTTCGAATCCTGCCGGCGCAGTTCCGCTCCGAATTTGACGGTGTGCTTGCCCCATACTTTGGTCAGCGACGGGCTGATCACGTAGTTGTTGTTCACGGCGTTGATGACCTGCGTTCCGCCGGTTCCAAAGTCCGGAAACGCAAATGCCGGGAAGGTCCTAAATTGGGGCGGGAGCGCGTTCATGTAGGACGGGAAACCAAAACTGGTCAGATCCAGCCCGGTAATGGAAGGAGGCGGGCCCTGGAAATATTTGAACCGCAGGTACGAAACCCTGATGTCGAAGATCGTAGTCGGAGAGAAAGTATAGGTATCGCCCCAGACGATCGAATTGGTAGTGAACTTTTGCGGATCAAGATCGAACCAGTAGGTCTGGTTCTGGTAAGGGTCTTGAGGCAATTCGTCGAAGGCCCATCGCGTATAGCGCGCGAACATCCGCTGCTTGCTACTGACGTTCCAGTCGGTACGGAAGTTAATCTGGTCGTTGTTTCCGCCGACGCTGGCGTTGGTAAAGAAATTGAACTGGTTGGTAACGGTGTCTCCGGGCGTGTTCGGAGCGGCGAAAAGCCGGCCGTTCTGGCGGAAGTAATTGGCGACGGGGTCGAAACGATTTTGCGGAATGATGTTCCCGGGAAACTGGGTACGGCTCGGGGTCTGCCCGGGCGCGCAAGGATTGCCGACCTGCCCGCAAGTTGTGGTCAGCGGATCGTAAATTGGAATCACGGCTCCGGTGGAATCCCGGTAATTTGAGAAGTCTCCATTTAATTCCGCGGCCGTTGGGACGGTTTCCGTGAAACTTTGACCTTGCCGCAGCGCAAAACCTTCGTAGTTGAAGAAGAAGAACAGTTTGTCCTTCTTGATCGGGCCGCCAAAGGTGACGCCATACTGGTTTTGGGTAAACGCCGGGCGTGCGGCGCCGGCGGCGTTCGAAAAGTAGGTATTCGCATCCAACACTTTGTTGCGCAAAAACTCATACGCCGAACCGTGGTACTGATTTCCGCCAGATTTGGTGGTGAGGTTGATGACGCCGCCGGAGTAACGCCCGTATTCGGCGTCGTTGCTGTTGGTTTGGACTTTGAATTCAGCGACGGCGTCTTGAGTCGGAATCAGCGCGGTCAAGCTGCCGTAGGAAACCTGGATCGGTGATCCGTCGTAATACATCGCGTTCTGGTTCGCGGTGCCGCCATTGATCTGATAGTTGCCGCTGGCGAAGATGTTTTGGCTGGTCAGGTTGCCGGACGCACCGCCCTGGGTCACGACACCAGGAACCAACGAGGTCAAGTTCAGAACGTTGCGGCCATTCAGCGGCATTTCCTGCACCGTCTCGGAATTGACCACCTGGCCCAGCGCCGCATTCTCGGTCTGCATCAGCGGAGCCTGCGAACTCACCTCTACGCGCTGGTCTACCGCGCCGACCTGCATGGCGACGTCCACGCGCACCGTGGAATCCACTTGAATGACGATGGAATCGCGCACGTAGGATTTGAAACCGGATTTCTCGATGGTGACGGTGTAGGTGCCGGGAACCAAACTGAGGAAGCTGAAGGTGCCGTCGTCGCCGGTAGTAGTGGTGCGCTTGAAGCCGCTGTCGCCGGTGAGAGTCACTGCAGAGCCGGGGAGCGCGGCATCCGAAGCATCGTTTATGGTGCCGACGATGGAACCGTAAAAAGATTGGCTACACAGGGGGAGCGTGAACAGCAGACAACAAGCCAGCAGGATAGAAGCCTTCCAGAACTGCGAGGCGCGATTCATTTTGTTGCGCATGGTTGATTGCCCCTTTTCTTTCGAACGATTCCAATTTTCGACTGGCGTTAATGGTCGGAAGATTTCGAAGCGAAAACCGGAACAGGAAATCAAGAGCACCCCTACTCGAAATTCCCTATTGAACTTAATTCTTAATTGCTGAACGTAGCGGACTATACTCACTTCCAAAACCATGTCAAGAGATTTTGTCGCTTTCCGCCATGCGGCGTTTTCGCAACGGATACGGCCAAGCACGACTCAACGATTTCCCGCAAAATCTTCCGAAAACCATATGGGGCTGGGGGACTGGCTCGCTCACTCGCGAGTCAGGAAGGCTGCAACCACGCGCGTTTCACGTCGGGATTGCCTGCAGTAGTAAGGCGGAGCATTTGATCTTCACTCAGGGTGAGATCCAGAGCCGCGATGTTTTCAGCGAGTTGTTCGGTACGGCTGCCGGCAATGATCGGCAGGATGGCCGGCTTACTCTGGCGCATCCAGGCGATCAGCACCTGATTTGGATTGCGTCCGACTTCGGCCGCTACTGCTTTCAGGGTTGCCAGGCGATCGTCGGAATCGGGACCGGCGAATTGCGCGGGCAGTTCGCGGTCGGTGCGGGTGTAGGCGCCTTGCAGCAGGACGGAATACCCGATCAAGGCGATGCCTTCGAATTCAGCGTAGCTCTTCAAATCTTCGTTCAGGAATATCTGCGGACCGAAATTGGTGCCGTGCCGCGGACGAAGGTACGTGTAGCGTTGCTCGACGACGGAGTATGGATTCCAGTGATGCGCCTGGGCCACGGCATTCGCTTGGGCGATGCGCCAGACGGAAAGATTGCTGGCGCCAATGGCGCGGACCTTGCCGGCGCGAATCAGGTGATCGAAGGCCTTCATCGTTTCTTCGAGTTCGGTCTCGCGATCGTCGCGGTGGGAATAGTAGAGATCGATGCGATCGGTCTGCAGGCGGCGCAAACTCTTTTCGCACTCGCGTTCAATTTCGGCAGCGTTTAAGCCGCCATTGCTGCCTGGGTAATCGAACGCCAGCTTCGAAGAAATGACCATCTCGTCGCGATTGCCGCGCTCTTTCATCCAGGCGCCGATGGTCGTTTCGCTTTCGCCGCCCTGAAAGCCCGGCAGCCAGCTGGCATAAAAATTCGCGGTGTCGAGAAAATTTCCACCTTTGCTGCGATAGAAATCGAAAAGCGCGAAGGATGTGGCGCGGTCGATTTTGCTGCCGATCAGATCGGTGCCCATGGCCAGAGCACTTACTTCGAGATTGGTTTTTCCCAGCTTGGATTTTTTCATGGGCCCGACTCCTGTGTAGCAACGTCTATTGCGACGGCAATATCTTTATCGCGTGTAGGTGGCCAAGACCACGCCGACCATCATGACCAGCGCTCCGACGATGTGTATGGGAGTGACGCGTTGAACGGGGGAGCCGAGCCAGCCGAAATGCGAAAGAATCATCGCGCCGAAAACCTGGCCGGCCAGCAAGTTGATGAAGAGACCGCGAGCGCCGACTTGCGGGATCAGCCAAATGATGGCGAAGACCAGGCAGGCGCCGAGCGCACCGGCGGTGAGCAGGATGGGATTCACGGTGCGAAGGCCGGCGAGGGCGCCGGGGCGCCAACCGGTCAAGCCGATCGCCACCGCGGTTAGCGCGCCAATGCACCAGAAGACCGCATTGCCAACTCGGGGATTGCCAATGCCCTTCCCTACTTCGCTATTCATGGCCAGGTGGAGGGCCAGCACGATGCCGAGGAGCAGGGTAAAAAAATAGAAGATGATCACTTTATTCATTTCGTCCTCGCTGGGTGCCGGAGCGCCATGAGCCCATTAGTTCGCCGCTGAACTTTTTTCAACACATCGCAAGCCGGTGCAACTATACTCAGTCGGAGAGTCGCGTCAAGACAGTTTTTGGTTCAGAGCCGTGGGATTGTCAGCCGTGATACGTGACTTCAATGAAAGAGCGGAACGACACGATGAAAAAAATAAAAGTGGCGGTCTTCGGAACCGGTTTCATGGGTCGAGTGCATGTGGAGGCGTTGCGTCGCCTCGGCAATGTAGAGGTGGTCGCGGTGGCCGGTCGAACCGCGGAAGGCACACGCGAATTTGCAGCGGCACATTCGATTGATCGATCGACGGGCGATTATCGCGAGCTATTGTCCGATCCGGAGATCGCGGCGGTGCATATCTGCTCGCCCAATGCGCTGCACTTCCCCATGGCCCAGGCCGCTCTGCAAGCGAATAAGCACGTGCTGTGCGAGAAGCCGCTGGCTTCGACGTTAGACGAAGCGCTGGCGATGGCTGCGCTGGCCGAGGAAAAACGTCTGGCGAATTGCACGCTGTATAACGTGCGATCGTATCCGCAGGTCCAAAATATCCGGAGCATGCGCGAAGCCGGCAAGCTCGGCCAGATTTACGCGGTCCAGGGCACCTATTCGCAGGACTGGCTTCTTTACGATACGGATTGGAATTGGAGAATTGAATCGGGTCCTTCGCGAACGTTTGCTGATATTGGAACGCACTGGTGCGACCTGGTCGAGCACTTGACTGGGCTTCGGATCACCTCGCTCTGCGCCGACTTGCAGACTTTTCATACCACGCGTAAAAAGCCCAAGGGTTCGGTGGAGACGTTCGCCGGGAAGACGTCGAGGCCGGTCGAATACGACACGGTGGCGGTCGCGACTGAGGATTTTGGCGCGATGACTTTTCGGATGGGGCAAACGACGAGAGGCGCGTTAACGGTGAGCCAGATTTCGGCGGGGCGCAAGAACCGGTTGTTTGTAGAAATATTCGGTTCGGAGGGTTCGGTGGCTTGGAATGCGGAGAGGCCGGATGAACTCTGGATCGGACATCGCAATTCGCCGAACGAGATTATCGTGAAGGATCCGACGCTGCTGCAAGGGACGGCGCAGAGCTTCGCGGATTTGCCCGGGGGCCATAGCGAGGGTTACGACGACACGTTCAAGCAAACTTTCCGGCGGTTCTATCGGACTGTGGCCGATCCTGGTGGGCAGGTTGAATACCCAACCTTTGAGGACGGAATCCGGCAGATGCGCATTCTTGAAGCGGTGGTCGAAAGTTCGAAAAAGAGTGCTTGGGTGCAAGTTCCCGCTTAACGAATTGCGGCGGCGAGCACGCCAGAAGTTTTGGCACACCCTAGTTTACGGTGCAGGGGCAATGGTAATCTTCCGGCGCTGCGCTAGTGGCATCTATAGGCAAGTACAGCTGACGTTACCTTCGAGGAGTTTCGGGCGATGAAACCAACACGTGGTGGGGAGACCGCAGCCAACCGGACCTCCGACAAATATCTGGTTCCGATCGTGGCCAAGACCATCGATTTGCTGGATTGCTTTCGGACTGAAGGCGAGTCTTTGAGCCTAAAGGAAATCATTCAGCGCACCAGCCTGCCGCACACCACGGCCTATCGAATTCTGCACACGCTGGTGGCGCGGGAGTATTTGACCCAAAACGGCCATTTGTATCGCCTAAACCAATTGCGCAAGCGGCTGAAATTCGGATTCGCGAATCTCTCGACCCAGATTTCGCTGGCAGTCGACATCAAAACCAGTTTGGAAAAAGCGACGGCCGCGGCCGGAGTGGATCTGATCGTCTGGGACAACGACCGCAACGCGGAGAAAGCGATCCACAACGCAGAAGAAATGGCGGAGAGACGAGTTGACCTGGTCGTCGAATTTCAGTTGTTCGAGCAAGTGGCGCCGGTAATCGCCGACATCTTCGCGCGCGCGCGAATTCCGGTGATCTCGCTGGTCAATCCTCATCACGGTTCGCTGTATCTGGGCGTCGATAATTATCGCGCCGGCTTTTCCGCCGGGGTGGCGCTGGCGGAGTACGCGTCCAAGAAGTGGCGCAGAAAATTCGATGCGCTGTTGTTGCTGGAGTCCCCGCCGGCCGGCAGAACGGTGCAGAGCCGCTTGATCGGGGTGTGGCGCGGAGTTGAAAGCGTGCTGGGCAGCATACCTCCCAAATCTGTGCAGCACCTCGATAGCGGCGGCGACAAGGCGACTTCGCGGGCGGCTGTTCAGGAATTCCTGCGCAAGCGCTCCGGAAAGAGAATTTTGATTGCCGGAATCAACGATGAGAGCGCCATCGGCGCAGCCCAGGCAGCCGAGGAAGCCTACGGAAAGAACGAGATTGCGATTGTCGGTCACGGCGGCAGCGCGGAAATGCTGGAGATGGTTGCGGATCCGGCCAGCCCCTGCATCGGGACCGTCTCGTTTCATCCCGAGCTGTATGGCGCCGAACTGGTGAGCTTCGCGTTGCTGACGCTGCGGGGCAAGCCGACGTCACCGGCGCACTACATCGAACACGAATTCATCGGCAAGAATACGTATGCACCGCTGCGTAAGGCGGCGAGGTAGGTTCGCTTCAGACGAACGAACCGTGCAGGTGTGGAAATTATTTGTCGGGGTTGGGCAGCATCAAATCGCGAACGTGGCCGGCCATTTCATGGCAGGCCTCCACGAACTGTCTTAGCGTACGAACCGTCGCCGGAAATGTGTCGAACTCCTGCGAAGACAATCCGTTTTCGTTGTAGGCCCGGCCGAAATCGGGAAATTGCCGTAGCAGCTCTTCGACGATCGCGGGGTTCACTGGATTATCGATTCGCGGAATGGCCTCGACGTTGCTGGCATTAAAGCGAACCTGCCATTTGTAAGGCGGAGAAATCACGACATCGCCGCCGATGAATTCACTCCAATGCATGTGGTTGCGGAACGCAGCAGACAACAGACGGATGCGATATTTGCGTTCACGGAAAATCTGGTAGGCCTTCTTAAAGACTGCCACGCCGGCCCACTCCAAATAGCCCGGATCGACGGTGATATTTTGTTTCTCAGCGACTACTTTTAGCCAGTCGTCCAGCCGGCCGACCATGATGGTGCACACCGGTCCCATGGTAGAAATGTCTTTCTTTTCCTTCTCGCGGCGCTGGAGTCCGCGTTCCACCGCTTCGGCTACTGCGACGCACTGCGGCAGCGTGAAACAAACCGTGGCGTTGATGCTGATGCCGCGATAGGTGGCTTCTTCGATGGCGGCCACGCCTGCTTGAGTAACCGCGATCTTCACAATCATGTTCGGCGCCAATTGATTGAAGTGCACCGCCTGCTGGGCGATGGCGGCAGAATCACGATAAAAACGAGGATCGGTTTGAATGGAGAGGCGCCCATTTTTTCCGCTCTGCTGTTCGAAAATCGGACGCAATAGCTTGGCGCGAGTGGCGGAGATTTCTTCCACCAGGCGCCAGGCGATTTGATCTTCGGTTGCGGTGGGCATTTCCTTGGCCAGCGCGAGGATGCGCGGATTCCAAAGTTGGGATTCCTTCTTCAGCACGTCCAAGACGATCACGGGATTGCAAGTCGCGCCGGTCCCGCCGTGCACGATCGAATAGGTCAGCTCGGCCTGCGCCGCCGAATCATTCCACAGGCAAGTGGGAGTGGTCTGCGTCATTTGGTGCAACGGGCTCTGGTAGCTGGTCGATTGCTGGGGCGAGGTCTTTGCATTCATGGCGTTATTCCTTCTTCGCGCACCGGAGTTCAGCTGAATCGAACGACGAGTCGTCGGCTACTTCTCGGGATACATCAAAACTTTCAGAGATCGTTTGCTGGTGCACAGATCGAAGGCTTCTTGCCATCGCGAAATCGGCAGTTTCTCCGAAATCATGTCGTTCAGCCGGACCTTACCCTGCGCAAAAATTTTCATCACCCGTTCCCAGGTTTTCGCGGTGTAGCAGATCGAACCGGTGACCTTCAGCTGCTTGTAAAAAATCTGATCGATTGGAAATTGGATTTCACGGCCACAGATCCCGACCTGAGTGTAGCGCCCCAGAGGCCGCAGCGCTTCCAGGCAGGTGCGTACCGAATTCTCATGGCCGGCGCATTCAAACGCCGCATCCACGCCGCGTCCGTCGCCAAGCTGGCGTATCACATCCATGACGTTTCGCTGAGATGTGTCGATCGCGGCGGCTGCTCCAAAACGAAGCGCGGCTTCCAGACGGCTATTGTCGCCCGCCGCGCCGGTCACGATCGTCTTGATGCCTTCGGCCACCAGCAGCTTGACGCTGAGAAGCCCCATCGGCCCCGGGCCGGAAACTAGCGCCACATCGCCGATGCGGATTTTGGTCAGCTCCGTAATCGCCTGCACCACCGCCGCGAACGGTTCGCTGAGCGCCGCCTCGTCCAGCGGCAAGTCCGGCGGAACGCGGTAAAGCTGATCCGGCCGCACCACGACGTATCGCGCAAAGCCTCCGTTCACACCGTGGCCCATGCCCCGGCGGTTGGCACAAAATATAAAATGGCCTTCGATGCAGTAGCTGCACGCGCCGCAGGTAACGGCCGTGGCGCCCAGGCAGGCAACTTTCTCGCCGATTTTCGCTCCGGTGACCTTGCTGCCAATTTCAACCACGGTGCCGGAGAACTCATGCCCGAGAATCACCGGGGGATAATTGCGAAACGTATCCTGCAGCACGTGAATATCGGTTCCACACAAACCGCAAAAGGCGACTTCGACCTTTACCTGCAAAGGCCCGCAGACCGGTTCATCGACCTCGCGGACTTCGACGTTGCCTGGTCCGGCCGCATACTTCACGAGAGCTTTCATACTCAGTCAGACTCCGAAGGTGCTCTGCTGCCAAGCCCAGGGAAAACGCCTGGAACTGCGAGTACGAGCGAAAGACCAACGGGAGCGAGCGGCGAAAGAAGCTTGAGCGAAAAATCGAGAGGCTCAACGCCCTTAATCCCCATATGAACTTTATCCACATATTGTAGCGGGCCACTCTACAGCCGTCGGTGGTTCTTAGCAAGCAGTTTGGCGAGCACGCCATCTTTCTGGACGCGTTCATCCGCCCGTCAGTTCCCGCCGGTGACCGGATATTTCAGAGGAGCTCTGCTGCCCAGTACCTTATTCAGTTCGACGGCGGCCCAATCCAAAGCCTGGTGGGCGCTTTTCTTATCGGCGATAACATCGGAGACCGCGGTTTCGACGATGTCCGAAATCTGCGGAGTCTCCGGAGAGGTGTCAATCATGTTGCGGGCCACGGCCAGTGATTGCGAATCGGCCAAGGCGTAGGGCAATTCCAGAACTCTCGGGTCTTGATAAACCGATTTTCGCGCCGAAGCTCCGCCCGCCAGCTCCTGCTGGATTTGATTGTCGCGATTCAACATCCACAGCTCGAATTGAAACGCCTCGCTCGGATGTTTTGAATTACGAGAAACCATGTAGGTGGATCCGGCGATCTGGGCGACTCGTCCCGCCTTGCCGGCAGGCAGTTGCAGGTAACCGATTTTCCCGATGACGGTGGAATTCTTCGGATCGATGACATGGAACAGCGCATCGCTCCACAAAAGGCACATAAAAATATGGCCGTCGCGCATTTGGCCGACCGCGTCATCCCAAGTGAAATTCGAAACGCCCGGCGGGCTGAATGGCTTCAACGAGTTATAGAACTCGGTGCCCTGAATGGTATCCGGCGAATTGATGATGACCGGGCCATATTCCCAAGAGTGTTCCTTCTGCATCACGCCGCCACCGAAGGAATAGGCGAAATTGAGCCATTCGAACCAGATGCCGGGAAACCGCTTGCCCTGCAAAAGAGTTCCGTAGAACTTCTGGTCGGGACGGTTGAAGAATTCGGCGATGTCGCGATATTGCTTCCAATCTTGAGGAGGGGCCAAATCGTAGCCGTAACGCGCGTGGAAGGCCTGCTTTTCCGCCGGATTTTCCAAGATGTCCTTGCGGTAGAGCACGAACATCGTATTGGCGGCGAGCGGGTAGCCGTAGCGCACGCCCTTGTACCAGGACAGCCCGTGCCAGGCGTTAGGGTAGAGATCGTCTTCGAAATCGGCTTTCTTACCGCTAACCTTTTCGAGTTCGTCTACGGAGTAAATAAAATTCTGCGACGCGAACTTTCCCAGCGCGTCGTTATTTTGAATCACGATGTCGTACTTCCCTTCTTTCGAGGCCAGGTCTTCGGCGGCTTTCGCACTGGAGGCTTTGTATCCCAATTTCTCGACGACCACTTGGATTCCGGTCTGGCGAGTGAAGGCTTCGGTCGATTTCTCCATGGCATCCGCGGCTGAAGTCGCGTCCGCTTCGACCCGCAGCGTGACCGGGCTGGCTGCTTCTTGCGGCTTGAACGCCGCGCCGAAAATAGCGGCGAGGATGAGGACGGGCAGGATCGAGTTTTTGGCAGTCATAGGGAGGACCTTTTGCCGCGCTGGGATTCGCCCGAGTTCGCGGCTCTGGGTTGGGCGGCGGAAAGGATTGAAGTTCTCATATGAACTTTATTCATTCGTGCAACACCGCTAACTGTAATGCTACCTGCCTCGGATGGCAAGTCTCTTTCCGCTCCAGAATCTTCACCTCTTGCTGACAAATCGCCTGCGAATGAAATCAGATGGGGTAATGCGGAGGAGTGGTGTTAATCGTAATCCAGCGAAGTTCGGTGAATTGCTCGATCCCGGCGCGGCCGCCAAATCGTCCGTAGCCGCTATCCTTCGAGCCGCCAAATGGCATCTGGGCTTCGTCATGAACGGTTGCGCCATTGATATGGCACATCCCCGTTTGCAATTGCCGGGCAATGCGCAGGGCGCGCGGAATATCTTTGCTGAAGACGGCCGCGGTGAGTCCGTAGGCCGTGTCATTCGCCACGCGAATCGCTTCCTCGTCGCTGGACACGCGAATCACCGAGACGACCGGGCCAAACGATTCCTCGTAGTAAATTTTCATCTCTGGGCTCACGCGATCCAGAACGGTGGGACGCATGACGGTTGCTTGACGGTTCCCTCCTGTAAGTACGCGAGCGCCTTTGGAAACGGCGTCTCGTAACAATTCGTCAACGCGCTCGGCGGCGTCGATTCCGATGAGCGAGCCGACGTGCACGCCGGAAATTTTCGGATCTCCGCACTTCAGCGACTCTGTTTTGGCTTTAAAGCGCAGGAGGAATTCGTCGGCGATTTTTTCGCTGATGACAATTCGTTCGGTGGACATGCAAATCTGTCCCTGGTTCATGAACGCGCCAAACGCGGCCGCGCGTACGGCCTCGTCGAGATCGGCATCGTCCAAGATGACCATCGGCGCTTTTCCACCCAATTCCAGCAGCACGGGTTTCAGGTAGCGCGCGGCAAGCCCAGCGACGATCCGCCCTACGCGGGTGGAGCCGGTGAAATTGATCCGGCGCACCGCGGGGTTGCTGATCAGGCTTTCGACAACCTCGCTCGCCGCTTCCGGCGCATTGCTAATCACGTTGACGACACCGGCAGGAAATCCCGCATCGCGCATGACCGCGCCCAGCAAATATTGCGTGCCGGGACAGAGTTCCGAAGATTTCAGGACGACGGTATTTCCACAGGCCAGCGGCAAAGCGATCGCGCGCGCGCCCAAAATTACCGGCGCATTCCAGGGCGCGATGCCCACGACCACGCCGACCGGTTCGCGAACCGAGAACGCCAAACATCCTGGCTGATCCGAGGGGATCACTTCGCCTGCAACTTGGGTGGTCATCGCCGCAGCTTCTCGGAGCATCACTGCTCCGAGCCGCACATTGAACGCGCCCCAGGCCGCGGTGGCACCCGTTTCCGCCATCATCGACGTTGTGAATTCCTGACCACGCTGTTCGATGGAATCCGCGGCCTTCAATAGAAGCGTGCGGCGCGCATTCGGCCCCAGCTGGGACCAAGCTGGAAATGCCGCAGCTGCGGCATCGACGGCGGCGAAGGCGTCAGCTGCGGAGGCCGCCGCGGCACGCGTCACCACCTCGCCCGTTATCGGGTCGCGGCGTTCAAAGACCGCGCCGTTTGCCGCGCTCACATTCTGGTTCGCGATCAAGAGCTGAACGTCCATCGGTGGTGTGCTCCTTCGTGGTCCGCCGTTTGTGGCCGCCAGGCGATGACGATAAAAAACGCGCCAATGGTACTTGCAATAGGGTGGTGTTCGGCTGATAGTAGCAGCCGAAACCCTATATGGAAATAGTTCATTTGGGAATACGGGTCGCCGGCATGGATTTTGCTGGCGGCCCCTTCCCTTCTACGGCAGGTGAGGCATGAACCGGAAATTGCGCGTGGGCATCATCGGTGGCGGCATCGGTGGGCTGGCTCTGGCCGCAACTCTGGCCAAGCTCGGAATCGAATTTCATTTGTTCGAACGCGCACCGGCTTTCGGTGAAGTGGGGGCGGGAATCCAGATGACGCCGAATGCGGTGAAGGTGGTGCGCGCGCTGGGCAAATGGGAGGAGTTGCGGCGAATCAGCTTTTTGCCGCAAAGCATCGTGGGCCGCAACTGGCACAGCGGCAAAGTGGCGTTCCGTACTCCGCTGGTCGACGAGTGTCCGCGCTTGTACGGCGCGGAATTTTTCCACACGCATCGCGCCGATCTGCACCGCATTTTGCTTTCGCTGGTTCCCTCGAACTGCACCACTCTTTCGGCGCAATGCGCGTCCGTAACCGAAACTTCCGAATCGGCCGTGGCTAAATTTGCCGACGGCAGAGAATTCGAAGCTGACGTGATTGTCGGAGCCGATGGGATTCAATCGACGGTAAGGAAAGGTCTTTTCGGAGAAGAAGCGCCGCGCTTTACCGGGAATATGTGCTGGCGCGCTTTGATCCCGCTCGATAAGCCAAACTTCGATCTGGTCAGTCCCGATTCTTCGTTCTGGCTGGGCCCCAAAGGCCACGTGGTTACCTACTACGTGAGTGCGGGCCGGGCAGTGAATGTGGTGGCGATTCGAGAGGCGGATGCCTGGGTGGAAGAATCCTGGAATGTGCGGAGCAGTCGCGAAGAATTACTGGCGGGGTATCCGAATTGGCATCCCAACGTTTTGAATCTTTTCTCGATGGCGGAAAATATTTTTAAGTGGGGACTCTTCGATCGCGATCCGATGACGACCTGGTCTTCCGGCCGGATTACTCTGTTGGGCGACGCGGCGCATCCGATGTTGCCGTTCTTGTCGCAGGGCGCGGCTATGGCTATCGAAGACGGATACGTGCTGGGTGCGGTGCTGGCCGAGCAGGCCCAGCTATCGTCGGCGTTCCAGAAATACGAGGCGCTTCGGTTACCTCGAACCAGCCGGGTGCAATTGGAATCGCGGAAACGCGGTGAAACTTATCATGTGTCATCACCAGTGAAGCGCTGGTACCGCGATACGTTGTACCGGGTGAAGCAGATGGTCAATCCGCAGAAGACCGGGATCCAGGCCAATTGGGTTTATTCGTACGACGCGATTTCTGAGCCGGCGCGGCGAGAGGTGTGACGGTTTAAGCGGACAAATTCTTGCCGAGGAATTTGGACTGTGCTCGAAAATAGCCCTCGAAATCGTCCCACGGAATCAGGTGTCCGGCGTTTTCCACTTTTTCAACTGCGATCGATGGTAGCAGCATTTTAAATTCCGCGATGTCCTCTGGCTGTACCACGCCGCCTTTGCCCGCTACTACTAAGAGCGTAGGCATTTTCAGGCGCGGCAGGTCGGAGTGGATGTCATCTTCGTGAAATCCGCGATATGCAATTTCCACGGCTCTAACGTCGCAAGTCGGGAGCCACTCCGCACGCAAGCGTATCGCGTCATCCTGCCAGGTCGGAACGAAAGGCCGCATTTCTTCCAGGCTGGCTCCTTTTCGCGTGGCATTCATCGAATTCATCAGCCACTCGAACGGAATCGGGTAGGGGCGACGGCCTGGGCCACCGACCGGGGGATCGACCAAAACGATCTTCTTGATTTTTGCGGCAGGATCTTGGGCGGCTCGAATTGCAATGCGTCCGCCCATCGAATGGCCGACCAGCACGTAGTCAGAAAGCCCCAGAGCTTCGGCCAGCGCGACCACATCTTTCGCGCAAGCATCGAGGCCGTAATCGAGTTCGGCGCCCGCTTCCGAGAGCCCTCGTCCCCGAACGTCGAGAACGAAAGTATCAAAGTCATGGGCGTAGCGTTCGGCGACGAATCCCCAAGTGATCGCCGGGCTGGTGATTCCTGGAATCAGGATGAGTGGAGTTCCTTTTCCGCCATAGCGCAAATAATGTTGGCGAATGCCGTTGGCCTGAATGTTCGCGCCGTATAAATATTTGCTTTCCATGACTGATTTCTCCAGCGCGACAAAGGATTGACTGTGGCTTGCTCGAATCTGAAGTGGATTTAGTTTCTAACGGCGTCCAGCGAATTAACGAGGTCCAAAACCTTAGCTAAAGGTTCGACGTCGGCATATTTCGCATCGATGTCAAAAAGATTCCACCGATGGGGACCCTCGGCGCGATCTCCGACGCATTCCACCGGAACGATAGTGCGATATCCGTAAGACACCGCATCAACCGTCGTGGCTCGAATGCAGCCGCTGGTTACGCAGCCCGTAACGATGAGCGTGTCCACCCGAGCGGCCGTAAGAAAAGGAATGATCGGAGTTCCGAAAAAGGCAGAGGACGCGCGTTTAATCCAGACCGGCTCGCCTGCCTGCGGTTCCAGGCGTTTATCGATTTTGCACCACAGAGTGTTTTCAGCCAGAACGGCGAGGCCGGGCATTTTGCGCAACCAGGTCGCACCGTCGCTGCCGCTGGGGTCGAAACCAACCGCGGTGAACGCGATGGGTAAACGTTTCGTGCGACATGCGTCCAACAATGAGCTGGTGGCGGCAACTTCGCGAGAGAGTTCACCGCCGACTGGACAGGATGGATCGGTGAACCCTCGCTGAAAGTCGACAATCAGCAGGGCGGGACGGCTACCGAAACCTACGCGGCTGCCGATCCCGCTTCGCTGATAAATTGCCGCAGCGCGATCGCGGTCTTGTGCAGCCGCGCCGTCGGTCGGTTCCTTGCTCACTGCAGGTCTTTCGGGAGGATTTTTCCGGCGTCGGCGATCAATTCGTCGTCGAGATAGAACCGGTGGCGCCGCAGAGCGAAATCCTGGTGACATCCGGTGGTATGCTTGCCGCCGAACGTGGCGTTTTCACCCAGCGCGATAAGAGTGGTCCCGTACATGGTGCGGCCATCCTGCCCGATGACGTCGAGTGGATCCTGAAACGCCAGCGAATTCCACAACGCGCGCGGGTGCGAACCCCAACCAAGGTGCGAAATCGCAAAACCTTCAGGGTCCTTCCACCCTTCGATGTAATCCTTAATCATGAAAGCGTCGTAGCCGCCTTCGATCGAAACCACGGCGCCTTTTTCAAATTGCATTCTCACGGGCGTGGTCAGAAAGCGTTTCGCCGGATACCAGATGTCTCCCGGATCCATGATCAGCAAACCGTCGCCGAAACCCTCGTTGGGAATGGTGTATTGGAAAGCTCCCGGCCAATGGTCCCAGCGTCCCGGCTCGTCCGTGTATCCGTATTGGCCAATCACCGGACGTCCGGTCATGTCGAAGGTAATTTTTGTGCCGCTTTCCGATTCGAGGCGAATCTTTTTGGTTTTCTTCAGACGTTCCATGCCGCGCTCGACTCGGGCGCGGTCTTCCACGGTGGGAAACAGCCGGGTCAGCGCTTCGACTGGATCGTGCACCATCAAAATCCGGGTGCCGGCGCCAAGAATTTCGCGCTGCTCTTTGGAGTGCAGCAAACCGCCGCTCGAGAGATCGATCACCATGTCCGCTTTTTTCAGGGTGTCGACGGCCAGCGTCGACTTCGACAAAATCGCGGATGAAACGTTTCCTCCCCGCATCACCGGGACTTGTTCCGCCGGCGCCGAGGGCATCATTACGGTCATGGTGTCGGCGCCAATTCCCCGCGCCGCGCCGTACATGGCCGCGGCGTATTCCTGATTCGTATCCGGTTCAGTGAGAATGACCAGAGATTCGGTCGGCTTCAATTTGCACAATTCGAACATGCGTCGGAATAGCGGAACAAGTTCTGCGGTACGGAAAGCCGTTGCGGTGGCCACGGACATAGCGCTTAACTCCTTAGATTTCGATTCCTGAGCGTCGCGTTCTCGGTATTCCCATATGAACTAAATCCCAAGTCCCGCGATGGCAGTCAGTATAGTGACGCTCCGCCCCCTGTCAAGAAATATCGATTGCCGCAACTAACGGTGAGCTCTGAAGGATCAAAAAAAAAGCCACGCGCCTCGGCCTGCCCGAATGTTATCTAAGGCATGCAGGGACTCTCGTTGCGTTCGCTTTGCGGTGTCCGCGATGGATTCTGAGCTTGTAGTATTCCCCGGAGTAGCAAGGAGAAATATGAATGACAGTGAGAAGTTTGCAGCTGGACAGCCCGGTCAAGCCGGTTCTTTAACCCGCCGCGAGTTCGTTGGTGCCGCGCTCTCTGGAGCTGCGCTGACGCCAATGGCCGCAAAGCTTCACAGCAATCACCCGAACGACGAAGTGACCAACGAAAAAATCCGTCGGGCCATGCTGGCCGGTCCATCATCGGTAACCGCGGAGGCTACCGTCGCAGAAATGGATCACCAAGGAAATTTGACGGTGCTTCGTCCGGGCCAAAACGAATGGGTTTGCGTTCCTGGCGACGAGAATTTCGTGGGCCGACCGGATATGGCTATCGATGCGATGGGGATGGTCTGGCTGAGGGACGTGATGGCGCGAAAGCCGAAGCCCACCAATACTTCGCCCGGCTTGATTTACATGCTGAACGGCGCGACGCAGCGAAGCTTTACTGATCCATTCGACACCACCAGCCCGGCCATTCCGATTGGTCCGCACTGGATGGTCCTGTGGCCGTTTGACGCCAAAGCGGCGGGGCTTTCCACCGTGATGCGCGACGCCGGAACCATGGTGATGTTCGCCGGAACGCCGTACGCGCACCTGCACATCTGCGGCTCACCTTGGGACGGAAACGAGTATCACCGAGGAGACCGCGGCGTGTGGACCATGAAATACGAGCGCCCGTGAGGCGGCGTAAAAAGGGTTTTAATCGTCGCTTATTTTACAGACGATGTAAGCATGGAGAATGGTGCGCCCGGGAAGATTCGAACTTCCGACCTTTTGGTTCGTAGCCAAACGCTCTATCCAGCTGAGCTACGGGCGCTCCGGCGAGCAAATGCGGTCCGAATAGATTACGACACACCGCCCGATTCTTCAACAGCCGCGCTTGCGTTCGGCGTTCGGCAAATTTTAGCGGTGATCGAAGCGCATGCCGGGTTCGCGCACCAAAACCTGTGAAGCTCTTCCGCGCCGCCTCGGCGAAATTGCACCGGCGCGACCCAAGATCGAAAGTCCGTTCACGAATCCCGCGACTCCCGACCTGGCACTTTTCCGGCCAAGCGGAAGTCTTCACCTGGTTGTCACATGGCAGTAACACTCACCCGATAGTTTCACCGCATCAAGTCCAAATTTCCTAAATCAACTTGGGGCGGGGTGACGGATGGCGACGCAGCTCGATGCAATAGACCGGCATGAGGAGGTCGTATTAGAGCGCGAGCATATCCTGGATAAGCACAAGTCCCCTACCGGCCCGGCCAAAATCGGGATGCTGATTTTCGGCATCGCGCTGGTGGTCGGCCTGATTTATTCCGCCACGCACCTGCTCAGCGATCTTTCCGCGGTTCATAACACTGGCGCTTTGACCTTCTGGCTGTTGGGCGTGGCGCTGCTGACCGCGCTGGGCTTCGAATTCGTCAACGGGTTTCACGATACGGCCAACGCCGTCGCCACGGTCATCTATACACACACTCTTGAGCCGCACGTTGCCGTGGTCTGGTCCGGCATGTGGAATTTTCTGGGCGTGCTGGCTTCGAGCGGCGCGGTGGCCTTCGGCATCGTTTCGCTGCTGCCGGTCGAATTAATCCTGCAGGTTGGCGGCAGAGCCGGCTTCGCCATGGTTTTCGCCCTGCTGGTCGCGGCGATCATCTGGAATCTGGGCACCTGGTGGTTCGGCCTGCCGGCCTCCAGCTCGCACACGTTGATTGGTTCGATCATCGGAGTCGGAATCGCCAACCAGCTGATGTCGGTGAAGACCGGCACCAGCGGCGTCGATTGGGGCCAAGCTACCAACATCGGAAAATCCTTGCTGCTTTCTCCGCTGGTTGGCTTTGTCTGCGCTGGCTTGCTGCTGCTGATTTGCAAGAAGCTCATCCCGAACAAAGAACTGTACAAGGCTCCGGTCGGGGATACGCCGCCTCCCTTCTGGATTCGCTGCTTGCTGCTGCTGACCTGCACCGGGGTCAGCTTCTTCCACGGCTCGAACGACGGACAAAAAGGGATGGGCTTAATCATGCTCATCCTGATCGGCACCGTTCCCACCGCTTACGCCGTGAATCACGCGGTAAACGCGACCCAGACCGAAGACTTCGTCGCGGTTTCCACCCAAACTGCGGGCGTGCTGGATCACTACATCGACGCCAGCGCAGTTATTTCCGACCCGCGCGAGGAAGTAACCGATTACATCCGAACCAAGCAGTTCACGCCCAACACGATGTTGGCGCTGCGCGAACTGATTAACGGCATCGGCACCGAGATGGCGCAATATCACGAGCTCAAGGCCGTGCCGCAAGATAAGGTTCGCAACTTCCGCAACGACATGTATGTGGTCAGCGAAGCCTTGCGGCTGATGAAGAAAAAAAATTCGCCATCGTTCTCAGCGGCGGACAGCGAAATCATCGCCAATTACAAAAAGCACATCGACAACGCCACCAAGTTCATACCGACATGGGTGAAAGTCGCCGTCGCGCTCGCGCTGGGCATGGGCACCATGATCGGTTGGAAGCGCATCGTGGTCACCGTCGGCGAAAAAATCGGTAAGGATCACCTAACCTACGCGCAAGGTGCGGCGGCGGAAATCACGGCGATGGCGACCATCGGCGCCGCTGATTGGTTCGGCTTACCGGTGAGTACCACGCACGTGCTTTCGTCAGGCGTCGCCGGCACCATGGCGGCAAATCACTCCGGGCTGCAAATGTCCACGGTGCGAAACCTGGCGCTGGCCTGGATCTTGACGCTCCCTGCTTCCATCACGTTGGCGGCCTGCTTGTTCTGGGCCTTCAGCAAAATCGGATAAAGCGAACTCCCAGCCTTAACCGCAAACGCCTGCGGACTTCGTGCACGAGCGAGCCCGCACCGTTCGTTTAGAAAAACGAACCCAACCATCAACCGCAGTAGTGCGTTCGAGCGAATACGCCGTTTCGATTTTTATTTCGCTCGCGCGATCGCACCAGAACTATCAAACGCAAGTTCGTTTCTCTCACCGTTCACATATTTAGAATGTGGTTGCAACAACCAGACGTTATCACTAAGTTAGGCCAGAGTTTGGGTACACCAGCTCGCTCTCGGCCCAGTTGATTCGAAGAAAGCCAGGAGGCTTGATGTCATTGAAGCACGTCGCATCAAATGCACTGCATTGCCTGCGCCTGGGGATTACCACCCTTGCGCTCTTTCAATTCACGATTGGCGGTCCGCTCGCGAGCACGGTACAAGCCGGGACGCCTGCTGACGCCAATACCGCTTCGCCGATCAAGCACGTCATCGTTATCATCGGTGAAAATCGCAGCTTCGATCACGTCTTCGCGACTTACGTTCCCAAGGCAGGCCAGAAAATAAATAACCTGCTCTCCGAAAAAATCGTCAATGCCGATGGTTCGGCTGGCCCCAACTTCGCTCTTGCTCACCAGCAAGCCGGCACGGATTCGGGTTCCGATCCTTTCCTGATCAGCGCCGACCCCAAGTCCAATTTCCCGAATGACGTGCTTCCGGCCCCGCTGACCGGCGGTCCGCGGGTCAACTACGTTCCGAACGTCGCCGACGCCATCGCTTCCGAAAATGGCCTGGATCCGGCGTATTACGGCTTCTTGACCACGGGCGGCACCGGTCAGGATTCCCGAGTTCCGGATGAGCGCATCACCAATGTCAACGCCCTGCCCGCGGGTCCGTTTCAATTGACCGGCGACGACGGCTTGGTTTACGACTCGTACTCCGCTAGCCCGGTTCACCGCTTCTACCAGATGTATCAACAGCTGGATTGTGCTGCATCGCACGGCTGGCGCGAAAATCCGTCGGGTTGCACCGCTCACTCCTTTGCGTGGGTGGAAGTCACTGTCGGCGCCGGCACCAACGGCGTCAAGCAGCCGGCCACTTTCACCACCGCAACCACCGGTGAAGGTTCGACCTCGCTGGGTTTCTACAACGTGCAGAATGGGGATGCTCCGTACTTCAAGCTCTTGGCTGATACCTACTCCATGAGCGACAACTTCCACCAGTCGGTACAAGGTGGAACCGGTGCGAACCACATCATGCTGGGCCACGGCGACGCCATCTATTTCACCGACGGCAACGGCACCGCCCAGGCTCCTCCAGAGAACGTTCAGGTTGACCCGGGCACGCTGAATGCCGGCGTAGTCAACGAAATTGAAGATCCCACTCCGCAGGCGGGTACGAATAACTGGTACACCGAAGACGGCTACGGCAATGGCGGCTTCGGTTCCGCCGCATCCGGCGGCGGTTCGTACAGCGCGTGCGCAGATGCCACCCAGAAGGGCGTTTCGACGGTCGTGAAGTATCTCGCGTCCTTGCCCACCAAGATCGATCCCCGTTGCGAAGCGGGTCACTACTACCTGCTGAATAACTACAACCCGGGATACTTCGGCGATGGCAGCAACGCTTTCACCGATACCAATCCGGCCAATACGCCGTTCACCATTCCTCCGTCAGCCGTGCCCAGCATCGGGGACACCATGCTGAAGCACGACATCACCTGGAAGTATTACGGAGACCAGTGGTCGCGCTACCTCGGCGATAAATACCAGGAGAACTACGGCGCCGTCGGTACCACTGCTGACGAATATTGCAACATCTGCAACCCGTTCCAGTACGACACGTCGATCATGGCCAACTCGGTGGTCCGCGCCCAGCACATTCAGGACACCATCAACCTTTACGACGACATCAAAAACAGCGATTTGCCTGCTGTTTCGTTTGTCAAGCCCAGCGGCTTTGTGGACGGCCATCCGGCGTCTTCCAAGCTCGATTTGTTCGAAGGTTTCACCAAGAAGATTGTGGATGCGGTTCAGGCCAACCCGAAGTTGGCCGGCAACACCGCGATCTTCATCACCTTCGACGAAGGCGGCGGCTACTATGACTCCGGTTACGTGCAGCCTGTCGACTTCTTCGGAGATGGCACCCGCATCCCGATGATCGTCGTCTCGGCCTACTCCAAGGGCGGCATCGTGACCCACAACTACTCGGATCACGTTTCGATCCTGAAGTTCATCGAGAAGAACTGGAACTTGCCGACGGTGACTGCTCGCAGCCGCGACAACTTCCCCAACCCGACCACTGCCGGTGGCAACGTGTACGTGCCCACCAACAGCCCGGCTATCAGCGACTTGTTCGAATTGTTCGCCTTCCCTGCTGCTACCAAGTAAGGGCGGTCGAATCGCGGTAACTTAGGGAAAGCGCCGGTTTCGCTATTCGGAAACCGGCGCTTTCCCATTTATATTTTAAATGCCCCGCATCCTTTGGGCCGTGGTAACGTCAAACAGTTATGGATCGCTCCACCACCGCCCGCGTTTGTTGCCCGTGCTGTTGTACTTGTCGCGGCTGGCGCGGGAGTGCGATCCGACTAATTTAGCCCTCTTAGACTAAATCGGATTTCAGGCCCGTTCACCAACCGCAGCACGGTGAACGGGCCTTTTTCTTTTTGGGAGCATAGTTTTGAGCGAAGTGACGGCCGCTGAAATTCTGAAGAAGGAAACCAAGGCCCAGAAGGTCGAGCGCCTGAAGCGCGAGAAGAATCCGTGGGCGGCCTTCGATGAAATCAAAGAATTCGCTCGCCTTGGCCGGGATTCGGTGGTGCCCGAATGGGCGAATATGTACTTCAAGTGGTGGGGTATTTACACCCAGGGTGACGGAGCGGGCGCCACCGGAGGCAAAGGCGGCGAAGGCAAAGCCACTCCTTACTTCATGCTGCGAGTTGCCCTACCGAATGGTTTTCTTCGCTCCGATCAGCTCCGCGCTATTTCTTACCTTTCGGAAAAATTCGGACGCTCGGTGGCGGACATCACCGTGCGCCAGAATATTCAGTTGCACTGGCTGACCATCGAATCGATTCCCGAAATAATGGAGACGCTCGGCGCCGTCGGCCTAAGCCCTAAGGGCGCTTGTGGCGATGTGGTTCGCAATGTTACCGGCTGCCCTCTCGCTGGCGTGGACCATGACGAGATTTACGACGCATCCGCACTTTCGCTCGAAGTTGCCCATTTGCTCACCGGGAATTCCGAGTTTTACAACCTGCCGCGAAAATTCAAGGTGTCTATCACGGGCTGCCCGGTGTGGTGTTCGTATCCGGAAATTAACGATATCGGCATGACTGCCGTTGAGCGTTTTGTAAACGGGAGGCGCGAGATTGGTTTCTCGTTGCGCGTTGGCGGTGGACTCTCCGCCGATCCGCATCTCGCCGTGCGTCTTGACGCTTTCGTACGCCCCGAGCAGGTGGTCCGGGTGGTACAGGCCATTACGGAAATTTTTCGCGATCAGCAGGCGCTGCGGCAGAGCCGGGATCGGGCTCGACTGAAACATTTGTTTACCCAGCAAGGCTGGACCGCGGAATCTTTTCTCGCCGAACTAAATACGCGCATGGGTTTCCAGCTTGAGCCCGCCGCGCCGGAAACAAAACCCTCGGATGTATATCGGGATCACTCCGGAATTCATGCTCAGAGGCAGACGGGGACTTTTTACGTGGGCGCCGCGGTTTTGCGCGGGCGCTTGAGCGCGCAGCAGCTTCGTGCGGCTGCCGACCTGGCCGATCGGTTCGGCGACGGTGGTCTGCGGACCACCAACATGCAGAACTTGATCATCGTGAACGTTCCCGGCGCGAGTACGCAATTGCTCGCAAATGAATTGAATGCCGCCGGGCTGGCGGTGAACGGTTCGCCTTTCTGGCGCGGCGCCATCGCCTGCACCGGCTCCGAATTTTGCAAGCTGGCGATCACCGAAACGAAAAGTTTCACGCGCTGGCTGGTGGAAGAACTTGAAGTGCGCGTTCCCGGTTTCGAGCAACAGCTCAAGCTGCACGTCGCCGGCTGCCCCAATTCCTGCGGCCAGCACTGGATCGCGGACATCGGTCTCGAAGGAAAAAAAATCAAGCTGGGAGATAAGCTGGTCGACGCCTATTACTTCTGCCTGGGGGGCGCGGTCGGGGAACACCAAAGCATCGCGCGGCTTAGCGGCTACCGCTGCATCGCCGGCGAAGTTCCGGCGGCTATCGAGCGCTTGCTGAATTCATATCTCAGCAGCCGCGCCGAAAACGAAAACCTGCGCGCCTATTTCTCGCGCCACTCCGATGCGGAACTTCGCGGCCAGTTGGCTGGGGAAGAAATTGTGGCGGTGTCCCGCGATCTTTCTCCCGGTCCAGTTCCCCACGGAGTTGCCGACTAGCATGTCCGCCCCACTATTTCCGGCATTCATCAAGCTGGCTGGCCGGCGTTGCCTGGTCGTTGGTGCCGGCGAAATCGCGCTGGCCAAAGTTTTTTCTCTGCTGCAGTCCGACGCGCGAATCACCGTGGTCGCGCCCGAAGCCAAATCGGCGATTCGCGAAATGGCTCGGAGTGGCCGGCTGGTGTGGCACAAACGTAAGTATCAGCCGTCTGATCTCGCGGGAGCTTTTCTGGCCATCGCCGGCACCTCCGATTTTGCTTTGAACCACGAAGTATTCGTCGAAGCGGACCGCCGCGGAATTCTTTGCAACGCTGTCGACGATCCGCCGAATTGCGATTTTTATTTCCCAGCGGTGGTGCGCCGCGGCAACCTGCAAATCGCGATTTCCACCGCGGGCGAAAGTCCGGCATTCGCCCAGAAGCTGCGCTGCGCGCTGGAAAATGCGCTGGATTTTAATGTGGGTGATTGGCTCGCCGCCATCGGCCAGATTCGCCGCGATATTCTTGCTGCCTATCCCGCATCCGAAGCGCGCAAGCGCGCGTTGCACGTCCTGGCGACTGGCAGTGCGCCGGAACCGGCCGAAAATCGCGCTAACCCGGCACAGGCGGTGCACAGCTCATGACGGTTCCCTTCATTTCACAATCGCGCCCGCGTGGAAAAGTGCTCCTCGTCGGCGCCGGTCCCGGCGACCCGGAACTGCTCACGCTAAAAGCTCATCGTCTGCTGCGCGCCGCCGACCTCGTGCTCCATGACGATCTCGTCGGTGCCGAAATCATTTCTCTCGCTGGCCCGCGAGCCATCGTGGTCAACGTGGGCAAGCGCTGCGGCGTGAAAAAAATCACGCAAGGCGAAATCAACGCGCTGATGGTCGATGCCGCGCGCGAAGGCAAGCAAGTCGTTCGTCTGAAGAGTGGCGACCCCGCCGTTTTTGGCCGGCTGAACGAAGAACTGCGCGCGCTGCGCTCCGCGGGAATCGAATTTGAAATCGTTCCGGGCATCACCACCGCGAACGCCGCCGCGGCATCTCTTGGCGTCTCGCTCACCGACCGCCATCAAAGCTCGCGCGTGATTTTCATCAGCGGCCATCAAGCTGGGTCGAAAGGCCCCGCTGATGAGCCCGACTGGAATTCGCTGGCGCAAGAAAACGCCACCATCGCTGTCTACATGCCGGGCAGCGGTTTGCGCCATCTCAGCGGAAAACTCGTCGCCGCCGGACTCGCGCCCGAGATTTCCGCCGTGGTGGTGGCCCAGGTCAGCAGGCCTGAACAAAAGGAATTCTGGAGCACGGTGGGAGGCCTTGGGGAAATTGATTCGGCCGCCAGTCCATCCATCGTTTTGATCGGTCGCACGCTTGACGCCGCTGCGGCCCGCAGCGCGCTCGATCACTTGCGCGTCGATAACACATTGCAATCAGTTTTACGTTCGCCAGCAGGAAGGAGCATCGCTTCATGACCCAAACTACGGACTCGCCAACACAAAAAATCGAACGCCCGGCCCCGCGCTTCTCGCTCGATACTTGGGCCGTTTTTCTTGCACTGGGCCTCGCGCTTTTGATCTGGGCCGGCGTCATCAAACACGTTCCCTGGTGAACTGATCGCACGCCCGCAGCGCCGCTTCGTGGCGCAAGCATGAGCGCATAGCACATCTCACGGAGGCAATTGTTCATGGCCAGCTCAGTAGCAGTAGCGCAGCCCGTGGCGGAAGGCAGCTTTCTCCGCCGCTTGGTCGATCTGATTCCCGGCGTCCTGCTGCTGGTCGCCGTGGGCTACGCCGGAAAAATCATCGAGAAGTCGATCGCCACCTACGGCAAGGCGCATCATCTGACTCTGCCGAATATCGAATACGTGCTGTGGGCCATTCTGATCGGCCTGGCGATCGCCAATACCGTCGGCATACCTAGAATTTTTCAAGCCGGGATCGCCACCTACGAATTCTGGCTGAAAGCCGGAATCGTTTTGCTCGGTTCGCGCTTTCTGCTGGGAGACGTCGCCAAGCTCGGCGGCATCAGCCTGGTTCTGGTCGTCATCGAAATCGCGCTGTCACTCGTTTTTATGACTTGGCTCGGCCGCGCCTTCGGCCTCTCACCAAAGCTCACGACGCTGCTGGCCGTCGGCTCCTCGATCTGCGGAGTTTCGGCAATCATCGCCACTAAAGGTGCGATCGACGCCGACGATGAAGACGCGTCTTACGCCATCGCCGCGATTCTCTCCCTCGGCGCCATCAGCCTTTTTGTTTTCCCGCTGATCGGCCATTGGCTGCATCTCAGCGATCTGAGCTACGGCCTCTGGGCCGGCCTGGGCATCGACAACACTGCTGAAGTCACCGCCGCCGGAAATCTCTATTCCGACGCCGCTGGAAAAATCGCGGTGCTGGCGAAAACCGCGCGCAACGCCATGATCGGTTTCGTCGTGCTGGGCTACGCCATCCACTGGGCGCGCAAAGAAGGAAACGCGGAAGTCAGCAACAAGGCTGCATTTCTGTGGAACAAATTTCCGAAATTCGTTCTAGGCTTCCTGCTCATCTCGGCCATCGCCACCGCACAAGTCTTCAGCAAAGATCAGCTGGGCAGCCTAGCGAATCTTTCGCGCTGGGCCTTCTTGCTTACCTTCGCCGGAGTCGGACTGCGCACCAACATTCGCGAACTGGGCAAGCAGGGCTTCCGCCCGTTCGTAGTGGGCGCCGTTGGCGAAATCGTTATCGCCATTCTTACGCTGGGCCTGGTGTTCGGAGCCGACAAAGTTCTCAGGTAAAACCGCGCGAGCGGCTAGGCCCCGCCCGGCCGCTGCCAGATTCTCATCCAAAATCTAACGGCTTCGGTGTAAACTTGCCGCAAGGATAAAACCTGCGGCAGTTCCCGGCCCGTTCACAACAACTTTAAACGCTTCACCGTGTTTCACTCCGTAGGGGTGTTACACATGTCTGACTTTCGAGTCATCGTGTGGTTTTCCTGGTTCCTGGCTTCAAACTGGGCCACCAATCTCAACTTGATAAAAAAACTGCAATCCTTAAAAAGGGGTTTTTAAAAAATGCACAAAAAGGTAGCGCTGCTACTCGCTGTATTTCTTGCCCTCGGTATTTTCCTCGGCACGTCCCGTTCCGCTTCGGCACAGGAAGATCCGCCCACTCGTGTCGCTCGGCTGAATTTCGTGGAAGGCAACATCAACTATCAACCCGGCGGTGATGACGATCAGGAATGGGTGGTGGCCGATCGCAACCGCCCGCTGACCACCGGCGATGATCTGTGGTCCGATCAGGATTCGCGCGGAGAAATTCACATCGGCAGCACCGCTATCCGCATGGGCGCGCAGACCGGGATTTCCTTTCTGAATCTCGACGACAACACGATTCAGATTCAGCTGACCCAGGGCGTGATCGAAGTCCACATCCGGCACTACAATCCCGACAACGCCTACGAAATCGATACGCCCAATCTGGCTTTCACGATTTACGCTCCCGGAAAATATCGCATTCAGGCTGATCCGGACGGCTACTCCACCATGATTTTGGTGCGCGATGGCCAGGGCCAAGTCACCGGCGCCGGTCAGACGTTCGACATCACTCCGCAGCAGGCATACACCTTCAGCGGCGGCGATCAACTCACGTACGACGTTCAGCCCGCCTTCGGCCCCGACGAATTCGAGCACTGGTCGCAAGAACGCGATCTGCGCGAAGA
This sequence comes from uncultured Acidobacteriota bacterium, assembly GCA_963847695.1. GTDB lineage: Bacteria > Acidobacteriota > Terriglobia > Acidiferrales > UBA7541 > Palsa-295. The sequence goes on from CAWKAX010000016.1 coordinate 114,859, forward strand.
CGCTTCGGCCTCCGCGCGTTACGTTTCGCCGGACATGAATGGCTACTACGACCTCGACGAAAATGGCGACTGGCAAAACGATCCGGAATACGGCCCGGTTTGGATTCCTCGCGCCGTCGCCGCCGGATGGGCTCCGTATCACGACGGCCACTGGGTCTGGATCGCTCCGTGGGGTTGGACTTGGGTAGACGCTCAACCGTGGGGCTTCGCTCCATTTCACTACGGTCGCTGGGCGCAAGTGCGCGGCGGTTATTGGGGTTGGGTGCCTGGTCCTCCGGCTGTGCGTCCGGTGTACGCTCCGGCTCTGGTCGCATTCGTCGGCGGCGGTCCGAGCTTCGGCGCTTCGATCGGCTTCGGCGGCGGATTCGCCGGCGTAGCGTGGTTCCCGCTCGGTCCGCGCGACGTCTTCGTGCCTTCGTATCGCACCAGCGCCGCTTACGTGCAGAACGTAAATGTTTCGAATACGCGAGTGGTCAACGTGACGCAGGTCACCAACGTCTACAACTCGTATCACGTCACCAACACCACGGTGAACAACATCACGGTGGTGAATAAAATCAACTACACCTACGCGAACAATCCCGCGGCGGTGACTGCGGTCACTCGGGAAACATTCGTCGGTGCGCGGCCGGTTTCCGCTTCGGCCGTACGCGTCACGCCACAACAATTGCAGACCGTACGCGTCACGGAAGCAGCGCCGCTCGCGCCGACCCGCGCCAGCTACGTTTCCTCCGTCGCGCACGTAACTCCAGCCGCCGGCCGACCGCCGGTGGCTTTCGCACAAACGAAAGTTGTCGCGCGCATCGCGCCGCCTGCTCCTCCGGCTCGTCCCGGAGCTGCGCCGCGCGTTGCACCTCCGATCGTCAGTGCGGGAGTCGCACCGAAGGGCGATCGCCCTGCGGCGCGCACTAATCCTGCAGGCGCAGCGGTAAAAGCCACTCCGCCTCCGGCACGCGCCAACAATAACAACAATACGAATCGGCCGCCGAACCAGGCGCAGCCGGCGAACAACGCACCGGCCGCTGCACGGCCCGTTGCTCCGGCGCCGAACCCGCAACCGCAGCCCGGCGCGCGGCCGAACAACAATCAACCGCGGCCTAGCCCCGGACAATCGCGAGAATCAAACGCGACCTGCTCCGGAGCAGCCCGCGACTCCACCGGCGGCAAAACCTGTTCCACCGCCGGCAGCGGCTCCCGCGAAGAATCCGCCGCCCCCGCCGGCGCCCAATGCTCGAGAGAACCAGCGCGACGTGCAGCAAAAAGAACAAAACGATCAGCGTGAAGCGCGTCCTCCGGTGCAACCGCAACCCAAACCGCAGCCGCCTCCCGCTGTCCGTCCGCAACCGACTCCGCCCCCAACCCCGGCGCCCGAAACCGCCGCCGAGGCCAAGGAACGGCAGAAGCAGGCGGATAAGGCCAAGAAGGACGAGGACAAGAAGGATAAGGACAAGCCGAAGAACCAACCGCAGCTCTAGCGTTTAGCGCCTGCGCGCATCATCGAAATCCACGGCGAATCGAATCGGTTCGCCGTGGATTTTTCTTTTCTGCCGGACGATTCCCATCGTCGCGCCGCATCTTCAATGGCAAAATAAGCGCAGCGATCGCATTCCAATCTCCAGATCCTATTCAGCACGGCGGGGGTGTTTGTGGCGGACCACATCTTCAAGCAGGGACTGGCGATTCTCGGCGCCGGAAAAATGGGCGGCATCCTGATCGAAGCCTTCCTCAAGCACGGCCTCGTCTCGCCGCAGCACATTTTCGCCACGGTGCAGCAAAGCAGCTCCGAACGCCGCACGATCTCCAGCGCGCAGATCACTCCGGGCAATAACAATCGCGCGGCCGCCGAAAAATCCGATGTCGTCCTCATCTGTTTGAAGCCACTTTCCGTCGGCCACGTTCTCGACGAAATTCGCGACGTGGTCACGCCCCAGAAGCTGGTCATCTCCATCGCTGCTTCGGTACCCACTTCCTATTTCGAATCTCGCCTCGGCGCCGACATTCCGGTCATCCGGGCGATGCCTAACACTCCCTCGATGGTCGGTGAAGGCATCACCGCAATCTGCAAAGGGAAAAATGTCACCAGCCGAGCATCTCGAAATCGCCCGAAAGCTTTTCGATGCGGTCGGCAAGACGGTGGTCGTTGACGAAAAACACATGGACGCCATCACCGGACTATCCGGCAGCGGTCCGGCGTTTCTCTACATCATTCTGGAAGCGCTCGCTGAAGGCGGCGTGAAAATGGGATTGTCGCGCGAGTTAGCCACGCTGCTCGCGGCCCAGACCATGCTCGGCGCCGCGAGCGTGGTACTCGAAACCGGACATCATCCGGCCATGTTGAAGGACGCCGTGACCACTCCGGCAGGGTGCACCATCGATGGAATTCTCGAACTGGAAGAGGGAAAGCTGCGCGTCACGCTGATCAAAGCCGTGGTCAAAGCCTCGCAACGCGCCAAGGAACTGATGTTCACCGAAAGTTCGTCCTAAATAAAAAAGGCGGCTGAAAATTTATCTCAGCCGCCCTCAAAACCTTCGAAAATTAAATCGTCTTTACCAGCGCAGCAAAACCAATTCGCAACAGAACCCAGGTCCCATCGCCGCCAGGATGCTCAAAGTCCCCTTGGCCGGCCGGCGGTTCGTAAATACATCTTCCAGAACCAGCAGCACGGAAGTCGAAGAAATGTTTCCGACCTTGCGCAAACAAGCCCAGGACGCAGCCAGATCATCGGCCGTAATTCCCAGCGCCGTCGCGGTCGATTCCAAAACCTTCGGGCCGCCAGTGTGCATAATCCAGGTCTTGATGTCTGAACGCTTGTGGCCCTGTTCGCCCAGGAACGCGTCCACATCCTTGCCCAGGTGCTTGATCACCGTCGCCGGAACTTCCGGAGACAACACGATTTTGAATCCCTTCTCCGAAATATCCCAGCCCATTACTTTTTCCGTGTGCGGGTAGAGGATCGATTTCGTCGCCAGAATTTCCGGGCCGTCCGTCTTGCGCTTGTCGCCGAAAACGATCGTCGCCGCCGCGCCATCGCCGAACAGCAAAGCCGAAATCAAATGCGCCATGGTGATGTCTTCGCGCTGCAAGGTCAGCGAACACAACTCCACCGACAACAGCACGGCAGCCTGATCCGGATAGGCCTTCACATAATCCGCGGCGCGCGAAATTCCGGCGGCTCCCGCGACGCAACCCAGCCCGAAGATCGGAATTCTTTTGATATTCGGCGACATGCCCATCCGGTTGGACAACCGCGCATCCAGCGATGGCGCAGCAATCCCGGTCACCGAGGTTACAAATATGGCTCCCAGATCTTTCGCACCGATTCCCGCGCCGTGCAACGCTTTGCACAAGGCCTTCTCGCCCAGTTCCAGCGCGTGCGCGATCCACGAATCGTTTGCTTCGCCCCAGGTATTCAGATTCAAATAAAATTCGATGGGATTTACCAGGTAGCGTCCTTCCACCTGCATGCTTTCATCGAGCCGGTCCAAGATGTCCGGATTCGGCAATCGATGACGCCAGTCATGCTTTAGCGCCTCGGTCAGTACCTCCTGCTTGTAGTAATACTCCGGGAAGGCGCTCGCAACACTAGCAATCTGCATCGATGGGGCTCCTGGTTGTCAGCTTAGGCTTAAAACGTTCCGCAAGATACTATCGCGAGTCTCCGCAATATCCCACGCTCATTTATTAGAAATATCCAAAAAACCACAGCCCGGTCTGGTTTCGCCGCCACAGCTTTCCGAGCTTAGAAAGGTTCTGTTTGACGTACGCGATTCGGCCTGTTCCGGATGTTTTCGATGCCGCCCTGAGTTCGTGGAAGACTTACTTCGACCGCGTGCCCTCTACTGTACTAAGGACCTGCCCCCAATAGCAATGTCACTTGGCATGCCTGAAGCGGAGTCGCTGGCCGGCCAAAGCTGGCGGACCGCCCAAATATGCCTAAAGAAGGAAGTACGCCTTAAAGAAAGGACCCCGAGCCTGGGGGTGCAGGCTCGGGGCATGGGGGATTGGGGGCAGAGGGCCGGAGGATCTTTTTGTGCTTAGTAATTCCAACGCCGCAGGATCAGCGTCGTTCGCAAAATGATTTGAAAAGCCGCTACTACCGCGAGGTCTCGAGCCGCCAACATCCAATCCCGCGTTCCGGTGAAGCTTGGCGATTCTGCCTCAGTTACGTTTTCCGTCTGTGAGCGCATGCTGAATTCCACGTTACAGCTGCTGTGCGGGCTCATCGTTCCGCCTAGTTGACGACGTAGACCGGGTTATCGTGCTCCACGCCCAAAACCATCGATTTGAAGATGTCCACTTCCCAGCTGTCCGCGATCCGCAACCGCACGATTTCGCTCGTTTCCGATACCAGCCGGCCCCGCAGCGGGACCCGCAAATTCCCTGCAACTACCCTTAGAATCACCGGTTGCCCCATCCAGACTGTGTATCCGCCTTCCATGTGTCCCCCGTGTTGCGAGAAGCCGTGCTCGAACAACTGCAGTCTGACGCCGGGGCTCGAAATGGCCAATGGTACAGCGGGCTAAACTCGGTAGGAGGAAAGTACCAAGGGCTTTGGAGGATGGTTTGGTGGTGCGTTTTGGCGGCGTGTTTTGGAGTTAATGCGGAGGCTGTTTCTGCAGGGCGGTTGCGCGGTTTTCTGCTATCTTTATTCGGCTGGCGTTTGACCTGAATTCACTCCCCTGCAGCGCAAGGAATCGCATTCGTGCCTGAAATCGTTCGCAATTTTCTGCACCACCTCTTGGATGTTCGGGGGTTGATCGAGTGGGGCGGGGTGGCCATGGTCAGCGCCATCGTCTTCGCCGAGACCGGATTGTTCGTCGGCTTTTTCCTGCCCGGCGATTCCCTGCTAGTTACCGCGGGAGTTTTCGCTGCCGCGGGCCAAATCAAACTTTTCTGGCTGCTGGGCCTGGTCACCCTCTGCGCCATCGCCGGAGATCAACTGGGATACTTCATTGGCTATAAAGCCGGTGCGGCTCTGTACCAGCGCGAAGATTCGCGCTTCTTCAAGAAGAGCCATCTGATGCGCGCTCACGAATTCTACGAAAAGCACGGCGCGCGGACGATTATCCTCGCCCGCTTCATTCCCATCGTGCGCACCTTTTGCCCGCCGGTGACTGGCGCAGCAAAAATGAGCTACCCGCGTTATCTGGCCTACGACATCTTCGGCGGCTTTCTCTGGGTCTGGAGCATGGTCCTGCTGGGCTACACCCTGGGCCGCAGCGTACCCAACATCGACAAACGCATCCACCTCATCATCGCCGGTGTAATCGTAGCCTCCCTGATTCCCGCTGCCATCTCGGCGTGGAAAACCTACTCCGCCCAGAAAGCATAGCGATCCCCGCGGCGTTGCCCAAACCCGTCTCAGCGAAGAGCGCTCCGCCGAGAACTTTTGCAGTGCGGTGGCTCTGCCACCGCTTTTCCCCAGCAGCCCGCCTTACAAACCAATCCAGCGCGAAAGCGCCACCACAAATCGGGCGCCCCAAAAATAAAGAGGCCCGAGCGCCGGAGGGTGCGGCACACCACGTCCAAAATTAAATTGAGATTTTTCGTTATTGCGGATTTGTTGGAAGATTCTACTTCAGAAACAAAGCTTCGCGCACTTGATCCCGGCCCACGAACGTCTTCGACGACCGGAACTTTCCGAAAATATCCAGAATCTCCCGATTCTGAAAAATTCGCGAATGAACCGCCAGCGTCGGCGAAGGAATCAACTCCACCGTTTGCCCGTCGACAATCTTGTAACGATTAAATCTTTCCGGCGTCTTGCTGTGGAACGAAGCGAGCACCGCGCCGCCGGGACGAAGAATCGAGTACAGCCGCTCCATCACCCGCGGCAATAATTCCGCGTCCAGATAATCGAACAGATCCCAGGCCAGCACGCCGTGAAAATTGTCCTCGGGATACTGCAAGTTGCTGTCCAAAAATTTCCCGGCCAGCATGCCCTGCGAAACGCGCGCGCCTTCGTCTCCGACTTTCCCGCCGCGCATGCTTTCTTCTTCAGAGATCAGGAATTCCTTCCACGAACGCATCATGTCTTCGGTCGAGAGCCGATACCCGCGCTCGATGAAAAACATCACCGTGGTTTGAAACACCGCGCCCAGATCCAGAATTCGTCCCTGGGTGTTGCCATCGAGCAGCCACAGAAATTCTTTCAAGCCGTTGGAGACCCGCACGTTTCCCACAGTCTCCACCGCGGTTTTCGGCCCAGGCTTGGCCGTACCAGTTGGCTTCACCGTCGGAGCAGTCGGATTTAATCGTGGTTTGGCCGTCCAGCTCATCGCGCCTTAGTCCCCGGAAACTCGCGCGGCATTCGCCTTTTCCGTCGCGCCGGTTGCTGGGCTGGTGGTCGTAGTGGTTGCTGCTGGCGAAGGAGTGGTCGGCGTCGCAGTCGCCGGTTTTTCAATCGCTGGCGCCGCCGCAGCCGCCGGAACTTTCGCCACCGGCGCCGCCACTTCGCCCGCGCGAATCATTTCCACTTTCCCGCGCAACCTTGCTCCATCTTCGATCGCAATGCGCGGCGTCATCACGCTGCCCTGTACCGAACTCGTCGGTCCGAGGCGCACACGGTCGCTGGCCTTCAATCCTCCCTGCACCGAGCCTTCCACCGTAATATCTACCGCCTCGATATCGGCGTTGACGCGGCCATTCGCCGCCACCGTCACCCGCCCGTTCAGCATGCGGATTCTTCCGTGCGCTTCGCCTTCCACCAGCAGATCCGAGTCGCCGGTAATTTCGCCCTGAATTTTCAGCCCCGACCCGATTACCGACGCGGAATTTCGCGTCACCGGGGCGCTGACCGCGGGCGCCGAGTAGCTGGCCGCCGCCGGCGTGGAATAGAAGTCTGCGCAATGGGAGAAGCAGCCGGCACGACCGGCGCCGCGGGAGCCACGTTCTGCACGGGCTTTGGAGTCGTTGCCGCCACGGGCTCCGGCACATTCGAAGATTGCTTATTAGGTTTTTCGTCTTTTCGCCACATAATTTTCCCCCAAGAGGTCTGATCGGATGGCCTGCGGCGGGGTGCAGAGCCTCCGGGATGCGACTGAACTATAGTATAGCTCCACACCGGAGCGAAAGCAGCCAAGGCACCTAAATAGCAACATGCATCGAATCAAGCACCTGCCTGGCACGCCCTCACGCGGCCACGCTCGCGAAAATCCTGAATCCTCTCCCGCAGAATCGCTTCGATTTCGCGTGCTCGCAGGATTTCCAGCTTTCAGCTTCTCGTGGTGTGTTTCACATTCCTATATAGAGGTACATCGAATCGTTATGCGGACCTTATCCGCACTTCGTTCACTTCTCATCATTGCTTGTGTCGCTGGGCTCGGGCTGCCTGCTTTCCGTCCGCCTGCTCTTTTCGCCGTTGCTCCGCAACAGCAAGGAAAATCGCAGAAGGCCTCCGGGGCTGCGCCCGCTCAAGACGCTCAAGAAACTCAGGACACGCCGGACGACTCGGTCGATGAAGAGGCCGCGCCCGCCGCTGTCAGCCTTGACGTTTCGAAGGATTCGCCGCTGATCCGCGAACTTTACCAAGCCACGCGCGAGACCAAAGAAAAAGCGATTCTGCCTCACTTGCAGAACGCGAAAAAGATGGTCGAAGACGGCGCGGACCTGAGCGCCAGCGACGAGCAGGGCCGCACCGCTTTGCACTGGGTCATCTTCGGCTCGAGTTACAACACCAAGACTTCCGTGATCGTCGCCTACGAAGAAATCGCTGACGCCATGCTGCAGCGCAAAAAATAGACGTCAACGCGAGGGCGTTAAGGACGCTGCTGAACTACCTCGTTTATTCGCCGAATTTCGAGATGCAGACGCTGCTACTGGAAAGCGGCGCGACCAGCGGCTTTCTGGCTTTTTATAATTTTCTGAATGAGCAATCGGACCCGACCCAGCCAGCCCAGCCGGCACCAGGGGCCGCCGCTCAACGAAGGAACGCACCAGCAGCCTGGCGCAAGCCCGATCTCAGCGCGGGACAAACTCTCAGCGTACGCCTCGATGGTCCGGTTTACAGCGATCGCTCGCGCACCGGCGATCCGATGACCGCCACCGTCACCTACCCGCTATGTAAGAACGGCGAGCAGATCGAATGTAATCCCGGCGAACTGATCATTCCCCCGGGCACCAAGCTAAACGGCACCATCCTCTTCGCTCAAAAAGCGCCTGACAAATATTCGCGCCCGCGCATGGTGCTTGATTTTGCCAACATCGTTCACGCCAATGGCCAGCGTTCGCCGCTTTACGCCCGGGTGCTCAGCGTGGACAACGCCCGCGAAACCGTGCGCAACAACGAAATCCTCGGCATCGTTCAGCCGCACGCGTCCACCAAAGTCACTGTGGCCATGGCCGCGCTCAGCGCGGTCAATCCCATCGCCGGCTACACGATCAAAGGCGTGCAAACGTCTACGGCCTTTCGATTCGCAGCGAAATCGCCTTCCCCGCCGGAACTGATATCCAGATTCAGATCCTGCGCCCTTCGATGATCAAGCAAAAAGATTCGTGGGCGGGATGGCAGCGCTTGCCGGTCAACCCGAATCTTGAACATCTGGCGAAAACCGTTCCGCCGCGCACCACCTCAAAAACCGCAGTGGCGTCCGATCCCACGAATCTATTGTTCATCGGCAGTCAAGCGCAGGTGGCAACGGCTTTCGGGCGTGCGGGATGGTTTGAAGCGGACAATTTGGGGATGAAATCGGCAGTGAAGGTGGCGAGCGCGACGCTGCGCCAGAGTGGCTACGGCAGCGCGCCGGTTTCGACTTTGCTGCTTGAAGGCCGTCCGCCCGATCTCGTGTTTCAGAAGTCGCTAAACACTTTTGCCAAGCGCCATCATCTGCGCGTCTGGAAACTGGAAAAAACTTACGATGGCCAGGACGTTTGGGTGGCCGCCGCGACGCACGACATCGGAACTACCAGCAAAAGAGCCAACACCAAATGGTCGCATCGCATCGATTCGCACATAGACAGCGAACGTGATTGGGTCGCCAGCGACCTGCTCTTCATCGCGCCGGAAATTTCCTACGTCGATATCGACCGCCCTGCCGCGCCGCACAAAATCGCCAATGCCACAGGGGACGATATCGTCACTGACGGAAAAATCTCGGTGCTGAATCTTACTGCCGTGAAACCGCCGGAAACGACTCCGGTTGCGACCGCCGCTGGCGCGCAATAGCGAGCATAAATCAGGTACGGCACGAACCTCCAGGTTCGCGCCATATAGTTTTTGTACGGCTCGCCCAGCGCCGCGACCAGCGCCCTTTCTTCCACTTGGATGCGATACCCGTAGCCAATGCCTCCGCACACCATCAACACCAGCAGTCCCAGCCAATTCGCAAAGACCAGTCCAAATCCAAACAGCGTCATGAACGCGCCCGTATAAGAAGGATGCCGGACATATTTGTATGGCCCCGCTTCCACCACCGTTTGCCCCGCCTGAATCGCCACATTGAACGTGAAGTATTTCCCCAAAACCCGCATCGCATAGTAGCGAAATCCAATTCCGGCCCACATCAACACGATCCCCAGAAAGAAAATCCCGGTGCGCGCCCACGGAATCCCCGCCCACGGCTTTTGGAAGCTGATCGAAACATCCAGAGCAATGCCGATCCAAATCATCGTCACCAGGAAGAAGAACGATCCCCGGTCGCGCGCCTTTGCGGGGTCCATCATCTTGCGCGACCGCCCGGTGAAAATCTCGAACAGGATCCACGCCACATAACTCACCACGAAAAGGTGGTAATACGCCGGATGCCCTACGAACGGAATCTGCATTTGTACTCCTGCGGGCCTCTGCTGCGATTTTTGGGATGAAGAAACTAATCTGTTTTGGCAGCCGGTGCGTCGCTCTTGCGCATTTCCCACAACGCCGTCCCATACCCGCCTAGTTCGTGGAAAAATAATTTCACGCCGGTGCGCGTCTTCCACCAGTAATTCGCGTCGTAATCCGAATCCGGCGCCGCCACCATCAGCACCTGATCGCCGGCCGGCAGCGTGTGCTGGTAAATATACTGCGCGCGTCGCGTGTGGTAGTTCGAAGTTACCAGGATGATTTTCTTCCAGCCATGCTGGGTGATGACCTGGCTCACCGCGATCGCTTCGTCGCGCGTATCGTCCGCGCGATGGGTGAACGCTACAATCGCATTCTCCGGCACGCCGTGCTCCTGCAGATCGCGCTTCATCAAATCGGTGGTCGTGGCGTACGAACGCAGCGCCCGCCCCGTCGCCAGCACTCGCGGCGCCATGCCGGACTTATACAACGAAGCCGCGCGCGTGGCGCGTTCCGCGTCGTAGTTGTCGCCGCTCAGCACCACGATCACGTCGGAGGTCTCCGGTGGCTCGTCGACCACCCAAAAATCTCCCGCGAACCGCAGCAGCGGCACTCGCGCGAGATACAGCACCGCGCACACCACGAGAATGAAAATGAGAAATAGCAACCGGAAGATAATCCCGCCCCGCTCGCCGGTCATCGGCCCGGATCGATCTGCCGCAGCCGCTCGGCCGCCTGCTCGGGGTACATCCCGTTAAAATACACTTCCTTGATGCTGTACGATTTGCTGCGCTGCTCCACGATCGGCAAAATTTCGAAATGCCAGTGGTAATCCCCGGCGATGGTGCTCCAGTATTCGCTCAGCTCACCCTTGGTTTGCAAAGTATTCGGCGCGGTGTGCAGCACCATGTGGTAGCTGGGCGTGATTTTTTGCAAACGCCGCAGCGTTCTTCCCAGCAGGTTCGCCATATTCCGGCGCTTCTCGCCGGGCGATAACGCCTCGAACTGGTGATTGTGCGTCTTCGGCATCAGCCAAATTTCATATGGCACCCGCGAAGCGTACGGGCAAAACGCATGATAATCGCCCACCGCATCCACCACGCGCTGCGCCTGACGAATTTCCTGGCTGAGAATGTCGCACAGCACGCAGCGTTCGCGTTCTCGATACCATTCGCGTGCCGCACGTAGCTCGTACAAAATTCTGCGCGGCACAAAAGTAGTCGCCGTAATCTGCGAATGCGCGTGAGTCCATTCTTCGCCCGCCTGCGGGCCTTCGTTTTTGAAAACTGCCACGTACTTGAATCGCGCGTCGCGTTTCAGATCCGCGATTCGGTAGGCGTACGCTTCCAGCACTCGCTCGATTTCCTCGTCGGTCATCTGCGCCATGGTGCGCGTGTGGTCGGGCGTCTCCACCACGATTTCGTGCGCGCCGGTCGGCTCCATGCGGTCGTAAAGCCCTTCCGCCGTTCGCCCCGGTTCGCCCTCGATTCGATACAGCGGACGCAAATGCGGATACACCCGCACCTGCCACTTCCCCTGTGGCGGCAAATCCAGCAGCGCGTGCGTCTCGATGCGATTTTCCGGGCACAGCGGACACGGATCCGGCCGCGATTTTTCCCGCTCCGGATGCCCCACCACTACCCAACTGCGTGTAATCGGATCCTTACGAAGTTCCATCTTTCCCCAAGGGTTGGTGCGGCCATCTTATAACGCCAATTCCGCACGAGCAAAATATACAACGCATCCGATTACCTTAATGTCTCCATGCCTTCTAGTTTCACTATGTGCCCTCGGTGTTAAATCTTTGATCGCACACGGGCCACCCCGGCGATCCGTTTCTCCGAGCCCACACGTCCCCCGTCCAAACCGCAGTTGGCCGTCATCCAGCGGAGCGCCTTCCGCGACGAAGGATCTCCTTGTGGCCCAGCCCAAAACAAAGAGCGCCTTGGCGCCTCGCAACGTCCTAATCCGACCCGCAATCCCGAGCGTTACCCCGTGATATTCTTTGGGCCATGCCGGACGATCCCATCGTCGATCTCGCCTTCATGGCCGAAGCGCTCGATCAGGCCCGGGAAGCGGCCGAGCGCGGCGAAGTCCCCATTGGCGCCGTGGTCGTCCTCGACCAGCAAATCATCGCCCGTGCCGGCAATCGCACCATCACGCATTGCGATCCTACCGCGCATGCCGAAATTCTGGCGCTGCGCGACGCCGCCCAGCGCATCGGAAATTATCGCCTGCTCGGCGCCAGCGTTTACGTCACCATCGAACCCTGCGCCATGTGCGCCGGGGCCATGCTGCAGGCCCGCGTCGCGCGTCTGGTCTATGGCGCCGACGAAGCCAAAGGCGGCGCGGTACGCTCCTGTTTCGAGGTCCTGACCCACGACCGCACCAACCACCGCGTCGAAATCACGGCCGGCGTCCACGCCGAAGAATCCGTGGCCCTGCTGCAAACTTTTTTCGCCGCCCGCCGCCGCACAGCAGAATAAATGTAGCTGAAGCACCGCCGTTCCATCCCAGACTCGCCAGACCCATCCGATTTGCTAAACTTGTAAACGCCGCCTCAAGTCTCGCGCAAACAGGCAGCATGCAAGGAGCACTCATTGAAGTTCCGAAACTCCGCGATTCGCGTCTCATCGATTTCCATTTTTGAATTGCTTTTGCTCGCAGTCATTTCACTTTCCTTGGCCGCCGCTCCGTTGCGCGCGCAGCAATCCCCCGCCGCTGCACCCGAAAAACCCGGCGAGAATGCCCGCAAAGATCTCCTTTCTCAATTTAACGATTCCCTGCAGGAACTCACCGCGCGCGTCACGCCGTCCATCGTGCAAATCCAGGTCACCGGCTATCGCGCCACCGACGAAAAAAATCCCGATCAGGCCGGCGTCATCAACCGCCAGCGCAGCCTGGGCTCCGGAGTCATCGTCGATCCCGACGGCTACATCATTACCAACGCCCACGTAGTCAAAGGCGCGCAAAGCGTGCGCGTCGTTCTCACTCCAGTCACCGCCAGCGATTCGCAAGTCCGCGCCAGCCTCGGACTCGGCGAACATTCTCCGCCCATCGACGCCAAAATCGTTGGCATCGCTCCCACAATTGACCTCGCGCTACTGAAGATCGACCAGAAGAATCTTCCGGCGATTCCCTTCGCCGATTACACCAAATTAAAAAAAGGAGAACTCGTTCTCGCCTTCGGCAATCCCGAAGGCCTCGAAAACAGCGTTTCCATGGGCGTGATCAGCGCCGTCGCTCGGCAAGCCGATCCCGACGTTCCTTCCGTCTACATTCAAACCGACGCGCCGATTAATCCCGGCAACAGCGGCGGGCCATTGATTAACACCAGCGGCCAACTGGTCGGCATCAATACTTTCATCCTGACCGAATCCGGCGGCAGCCAGGGTCTGGGCTTCGCCATTCCCAGCAGCGTCGTCGAATTTGTTTACAACGAACTTCGCAAATCCGGCCGCGTGCATCGCAGTATCATCGGCGCCGTGCTGCAGGACATCACGCCCGATCTCGCCGCCGGCCTTTCGCTCGGCAAGCAGCGCGGAGTGATCGTCGCCGACGTGGCCCCCGATGGCCCGGCCGAAAAAGCGGGGATGAAAACGCAGGATATCCTGCTCAGCCTGAACGGCCGCTCGATGGGCAGCGTGCCGCTGGCCGAAATGATTATTTCGACGCGCCCCGCTGATTCGACGGTCACGGCCGAAGTTCTGCGCGGCACCGAGCACCTGAACCTGACCATCACGGTAACCGAACAGAAAAACGACGTCGATCAACTGGGCGATCTGGTCGACCCTCAAAAAGACCTTGTTTCAAAATTGGGAATTTTCGGCGTGGAAATTAATAGTGAACTTGGAGCTCAACTCGAGGATTTGCGTGACCCTTCCGGCGTAATCGTCGCCGCATTGGCCGAAGATACCTCCAGCATCGAAGCGGATCTGCAACCGGGTGACGTGATCCACGCGGTCAACGGCAAGAAAATCAAAACGCTGGATGCCCTGCGCGAACTACTGAAGAAAATTCCGACAAGCGGCCCGGTGGTCCTGCAAATCGAACGCGACGGCAAGTATCTCTACGTCACTTTCGAAATGGACTAGGACCGCTGTTGTCCGCCTCCGTGGCCTTTGTTAAGCTGTTAATGCCACTCGACGAACGCATCACCCTGCGGAGAGGTGTCTGAGCGGTTGAAAGAGCTCGCCTCGAAAGCGAGTGTTGGGGAAACCCAACCGTGGGTTCAAATCCCACCCTCTCCGCCATAATTTTTCAGCTTCGATTCCTGCCTACTTGTGGTTGTGCCGCCAGGACCAATACTCTTTCTGCTCGTCTGCGTTGCGTTCCTTGAATTCCCGATGATCGCGATGAGTTTCCTTCTCCCAATTGTTGTAATACACCACTTCGCCGCCATTCCACGTGTGGTAATCGCCGTAGCCTGCGTCGTAATAACGGACATGCTCGGCGCAGCCGGTAATCAGTATGGGAGTAGCCAATACCGCCGCCAGCAGATAAGGAGCAGTGTTCTTGAGAATCGATCGCATGGAATTCCTCCGGCACCACGGTAAATGCTGTGGGAATTTTTGACTAACCGGAGAATTGCTTATTCTGAGGTGAGAAAACCTGTAGACGAAAATCGGAAGAAAGGAACACCAAACTCAATCGAACGGCAACCCCACGTAATTCTCCGCCAGCGTGGTCTGCCCCGCTCGCGAACTGGTGATGTAATCCAGCTCCGCGACCTGTCGCCGGTGATCGAAAGCATTCTCGTCCGGGAAGCGGTGCAGCATAGAAGTCATCCACCACGAAAATCGCTGCACTTTCCACACCCGGCGCAGACACTTCGCCGAATACTCGTCGAGTCCCGTCGAACTGCCTCGCTTGTAAAATTCCTCAAACGCCCGCGCCAGAATCCGCACGTCCGCCACGGCGAGATTCAATCCCTTCGCCCCGGTCGGTGGGACGATGTGCGCCGCGTCCCCGGCTAGAAACAGCTTTCCATAGCGCATCGGCTCGGCGACAAAACTGCGCATACCGGTGATCCCCTTCTGAATCACCGGTCCTTCGGTCAATTTCCAGCCAGCGTCATCGGAAGCCAGCCGCAACTGCAACTCCTTCCAGATTTTCTCGTCCGGCCAGTTGGCGATGTCCTCTTCCGGATCGCACTGCACATACAGCCGGCTGATCTGCGGCGACCTCATACTCAGCAGCGCGAAGCCCCTCTCGCTATTGGCGTAAATCAATTCCTCCATTGAAGGGGGCGCCTCCGCCAGAATCCCGAGCCACGCGAAGGGGTAGACGCGTTCGAACATCGTCAGCGCACCTGCCGGAATCGAGGGACGACAAATTCCGTGGTACCCGTCGCATCCAGCGATGAAATCGCACTCCAGCTCCTGGTCGACTCCTCCCTGCCGGAACAAAATCCGTGGCCGGGTGCCGCGCGCGCCATCTTCAAAATTCCGAATTCGCGTGTCTTCGATCTCGAACAAAATCTTCCCGCCACTCGCCAGCCGCGCCGCAATCAAGTCCTTGATCACTTCATGCTGGGCGTAAATCGTGACGCCCTTCCCGCCAGTCAAATCCGCGAAATCGATCCGCCGCGTCTGCCGGCCGAATCGCAAATGCACGCCGTGATGCACTAAACCTTGCTTCTTCAGCCGCTCGCCCACGCCCATTTCGACCAACAAGTCGACCGTGCCCTGCTCCAACACGCCCGCGCGCACCCGCTCCTCGACGTAGGCGCGCGAGTGCGTTTCCAAAACCACCGAATCGATGCCCTGCAGATGCAGCAAATGCGACAGCACTAATCCCGCCGGCCCCGCTCCGATAATCCCTACCTGCGTTCGCATGTTTTCGTGTGTCTCGAATTCCTTTGACGCCGCGCCGCGACGCCATTAGGCTCTAGCGATGTTCCAGCATCAACAACGCATCACCGTGCAGTGGAGCGACTGCGATCCCGCCGGCATCGTCTTCTTCCCGAATTATCTGCGCTGGTGCGACGACGTCACTTCCGGCCTGTTCGCCGCCGCCGGATTCCCCTTTCATGTTCTTTTTCCAGCTCAGCAAATCGTCGGCGTGCCCATCGTCGACGTCCGCATCCAATTCAAGACTTCCGCCGCCTTCGGCACCGAACTGCTGGTCAAAACTTCCGTCGCCGAATTTCGCAACAGCAGCTTCGTGGTCCAGCATCATTTCTACAAGCAGGAAACTCTGGTGGCCGAAGGGGAAATCACCCGCGTGTGGACCGCCGCCGATCCAGCCAAGCCGGGCGCGCTCAAATCGCGCCCCATCCCGAAAGAGATCGTCGAGCGTCTGTCCAAGAATTCGTAGTGCGCCTCGCGTCTGAAAATCTCACCAAGCAAAAAACACGGTTTCTTCCGAGCCTTGCAGCGCCACGTTCCATCGGAACCCGCCGCCGGCCCCCGCCGCATCTTTCCGCGCGATCAGTGTTTTACGCCGCTCCGGCGGAACTAGCTGGAGAACCTGATCCGTGTCGTTCGCCGCTTCGCCCTCGAAATAAACCCGGGTGTAGAGCGGCTTCAGCAACCCGCGCATAAAGATAAAAACGCCGAGATGCGGCGCCTGCGCCGTACCTGCGTCGCCCGCGACTGCGCCAGGCTGAATCGTGCGCAATTCAAATCGCCCTAAATCATCGGTAGGAATCCTCGCGAAACCGGTGAATTGAGCAGCCTCTGCGCCGGCCGCTTCAACCGTCGCCTCGCTAAAATTTCCCTGCGCATCCGCCTGCCAAAATTCCAAGACCGCGTCCGGCACGGGTTTCCCATCGGCATCGAGCACTTGCCCGCTAAGGGTGATCGCCTTTCCCGCAATTCCCGGAAACGTCAGGTCGGCGCGATACAAATGCTCCAATCCAATTACAAAAAACGGCCCCACCGTCTGCGACGCGCTCGCGATCATCTCCGCATCTTTCACCGTCATCTGCCCTGCTCCACCGGCGTCTCTCCTCGCCCGCGCAGCACGATGTCGAACCGGTATCCCAACGCATGATCCGGCTGCGTCGTCTCCCAATCGAATCGCGAAACCAAACGCTGCCGCGCACGCTCGTCCGCGATACTTTTGTAAATCGGATCGAATTCCAGCAGCGGATCCCCGGGAAAATACATTTGGGTCACCAGCCGCGTCAGCAAACCGGCCCCAAAAAGTGAAAAGTGAACATGCTGCGGCCGCCAGCCGTTGTAATGATTCCCCCACGGATACGCGCCGGGCTTGATCGAAACAAATCGGTACCAGCCTTGATCATCGGTGATGGCCCGCCCGCATCCCGAAAAATTCGGATCGAGCGGCGCGCCATGCTGATCCACTTTATGCAGATAGCGCCCGGCCGCATTGGCCTGCCAGATTTCCACCAGCGCACCGCCCACGCCGCGTCCGCTTTCGCCCAGTACCCGCCCGCTGACGATGATGCGCTCGCCCAATGGCTCGCCCGCGTGCTGGCGCGTCAAATCGCCATCCTGCTCGCGGATCAGCGAATGTCCAAAAACCGGCCCAGTCAGCTCCGTCTTGGTGTGCGGCAACAAAATCAACGGCTGGGTCGGCGCGCGCTTCACCGTCGACGCGTACGCCGGATGCAAATATTCCGGCTGCGTCCCCGGCACAATTTTTCGATACGGTCGCGAGTCGCTCAAAACGAATCCTCTGGTTTACCTGACGCACATTCTAACGCACACGTTCCAACGCAACATATTCGCATCCTCACGAATCTCTGAGAAGATAACTTCCCAGCCATTTGAAACTATCTAATGTCGCAAAGTGCCCGAAGAAAGCTTCGC
The DNA here is from genome assembly GCA_963847695.1 of uncultured Acidobacteriota bacterium. Classification (GTDB taxonomy): domain Bacteria; phylum Acidobacteriota; class Terriglobia; order Acidiferrales; family UBA7541; genus Palsa-295. The sequence goes on from CAWKAX010000016.1 coordinate 132,395, forward strand.
CTGACGCATCGCGCGCCCACCCTCGCGCTGATTATCGTTTTGTTATTTGCCAACGCATCTCCTACTTCGGCTTATTCCGTACTCTCCCATGAAGCCGTCGTCGATTCCGCTTGGGACGACGCCATCAAGCCGCTGCTGCTGAGACGCTTTCCAAACTCCACGGCGGAAGAATTAAAGGAAGCTCACTCTTACGCCTACGGCGGCTCGGTGATTCAAGATCTCGGCTATTACCCCTTCGGCAGCCATTTGTTCAGCGACCTGGTTCACTACGTGCGCACCGGTGATTTCGTCGAAGCCCTGCTGCGCGATTCCTCAAATCTCAACGAATACGCGTTCGCACTCGGCGCGCTCGCGCACTACGCCGCGGACAATTACGGCCACAGCATCGCTACCAATCACGCCGTGCCCATGTTGTACCCCAAACTAAAAGCCAAGTTCGGCGACGACGTCGCTTACGATCAAGCCCCAGTCGAACACATTAAAACGGAGTTCGGGTTCGACGTCGTGCAGGTCGCCAAAGCCCGCTACGCCCCGGATTCTTATCGCGATTTCATTGGCTTCCAAGTCTCGCAAGATCTACTCGCGCGCGCCTTTCAGGAAACATATTGCGTCGAACTCAAATCCATCTTCACCAGCTACGATCTCGCGCTCGCCACCTACCGCCGTGGCGTCAGCCAGGTCATTCCCAAAATGACCGAAGCCGCCTGGGCCGCAAAACAACAAGACATTCAGAAAGATATTCCGGGAATCACCAAACAAAAATTCCTTTACCATCTATCGCGCGCCAGCTACGAAAAGGAGTGGAAGGAAAAATATAGAAAGCCTTCCGCCGGCGCCGACATCATCGCGTTCTTTTTCCGCATCGTCCCGAAAATCGGGCCGTTCCGTACGCTGGCCTTCAAAGCGCCCACGCCCGAAGCCGAGAAGCTTTTCATGCAAAGTTTCAACGGCTCAGTCACCGACTACGAGAAACTCCTCGGCGAAATTCGCTCCAAGGGTGTCGTCGAGCTGCGCAACGACAATTTCGACACCGGCACGGTGACCAATCCGGGCGACTATCCACTGGCCGATTCGACTTACGCCGACCTGCTCGACCGGCAGGCCAAAGACCACTTCAACACTACCTCTCCCGCGCTGCGCGATACGCTGCTCGCCTTCTACGCCGATCCTAACGCTCCTGTCGCTACTAAGAAAAAACCGAAGCAGTGGGCGAAAGTTCAAACGCAGGTCGGTGAACTGAAAGCTTACAAGCCCGCAGCGTCGGTCGCGCCGTCTGGCGCAAACTAAAAAAAACGTGGCACCCGCCGGCAATACTCCGTGTAAGCGTCACCGAATCGATTTCGCATTTCGCGCTCCTCGAAACCGATCGCCAGGCGCATTAAAATCGTCCACGCCGCCGCCACCAGCCACAGCCGCGCGGTGCCGGCAACCAGGCACGCCCCGGCAATCGCCAAGAACGATCCAAAATAGCGCGGGTTCCGCATGTGCGCGTAAATTCCCTGCGACACCACTTCTCCGCCGCCGGATAATTCCGTTTGGCCGATGAACCGCGCCGTGCCCAAATCCCGTCTGGCACGCTCGAATAGCCACATCTCAATAATCAGCAGCGCAAACCCGAACACCATCCGCCACACCGCGGGAAATTCGCGCAAGAACAAATCGTGCCTGAACATCACCAGTCCCGCGCCAACCGTGGGCCACGCCAACAATCCCACTGCGTATGCCGCTTTTTGATGTTTCCGCCAGTAGCCGATCTGCGGATGCACCACGAACCAATACAACGGCACCGGCAACTGCAAGAATAAAACCACCGCCGCGATGCACCGCACGATAGTCACCCGCGCATCTTAGTCCATGCCGCGAGCCGGCGCATCTGCCGCGTCACTTCGCGGGAGGTGCGCGTCGTCGCAGCCGCTCGCGCTTCGCCCATTGACGATTCTTCCGTTTCGTTACACGATTCTTGGCGGCCAATTCGCCCAGAGGATTCCGATGCCTTCCACCAAAAAATTCGAGACGCTCGATACCGATAAAATGAACCCGCTGATCACCCGCCAGATGCTCAATGGCGACGACGCGACTTTCGCTCGCCTGGTGCTACTGAAAGGCGCCATCGTTCCTCGCCATTTTCATCGCAGCGAGCAATACACCATGGTTCTCTCCGGCGCCCTGAAATTTATTTTCGACGATGGCTCGGATACTACCGTGCGCCCCGGCGAAGTTCTGATGATTCCCGCCAACGTCCCGCACAGCGCCGAAGCCCTGGAAGACACCGTCGATTTCGATTTCTTCTCGCCGCGCCGCGAAGATTGGATCCGCAAAGATGACGCCTACCTGCGCGCCGGCGCCAAAAAGGAATAACCGAAAATGGATTTTGGGATAAGAGATCGCGTCGCCATCGTGGCGGCGGCTAGCAAAGGCCTCGGCCGCGCCGTCGCCGAAGAGCTTGCCAAAGAAGGCTGCCAGCTCGCTATTTGCGCGCGCACGAAATCGGAGCTGGAGCAAACCGCCAAAGAAATCGAAGCTGCGAGCAAGCGCCCCGTTTTTTACCAGGCGCTGGACGTCACTCAACCCGAAGCCGTCACGTCCTTCGTTCAGGCCGTCGACCAGAAATTCGGCCGCATCGACATCTGTGTGACCAACGCCGGCGGCCCTCCTGCCAAAAAATTCTCCGAGATTTCACTCGACGAATGGCGCGCGGCGGTCGACCTCACCCTGCTCAGCAACGTTTTTTTCGCCCGCGAAGTTCTGCCGCGCATGAAACGCAATCGTTGGGGCCGCCTCATCACCATCACTTCCATTTCGGTCAAGCAGCCCATCGATGGCCTGATGCTTTCGAATTCGCTGCGCGCGGGCGTCGCCGGCCTGGCCAAAACTCTGGCCAACGAATACGCGGCCGATGGAATCACCGTGAATAATGTCTGCCCCGGCTACACCCTGACCGCCCGCCTCGAAGAACTTTTCGAGAAGCGCGCCAAAGATTCCGGCGTCACCTACGATCAAATGCTCAAGCAATCCGCCGCCGCCGTTCCCATCGGACGCATCAGCCGGCCTGACGAATTCGCCGCGCTGGTCGCGTTTCTCTGCTCCGAACGCGCCAGCTCTATGACCGGCACCACCATTCAGGTCGATGGCGGCCTCAGCAAAGGCCTGCTGTAGCAGAACGCGACCAGCCATTCTTCAGTTGAATTACGAAACCAGCAATTTGCCACGCCCGTATTATAATTAGAGTTTGTCCGCAGTCCGATTTCCCCGCCGGGGTGCTGAGCTCCGGATACTTGACGAAGACCTGAGGAGAATTAATGACTCGCACTCGCCGCCGCACTCGTTCCCTCTCTGCTATTTTCGCCTGCGCGCTGGTTCTTTCCGCCGCCTTTTTGTTTCCGCTGCTCGGCCGCGCCGACGAGCCCTACGCTCGCAGCCGCGATTACGATCTGCGCAACGTGAAAACGCATCTCTGGTTCGACACCGACCAGCGCGCGGTCCGCGGCGAAGTCACCCACTCGCTTTCGATGTTTCATGACGGCACCACCGAAATTAAATTCGATTCCGTCGCCCTGCATATCCAGGCCGTTCAGCTCGACGGTAAAGACGCTAGATTTTCCGTCAACGAAAATAGCGTCGTGGTGCAGCTCAACGCTCCTTCGCACCGCGGCGAAACCCACGAAGTTTTCATTCGTTACGACGGTAAGCCGAAAAAGGGCCTCTACTTCGTGCTTCCCGATAAAAATTACCCGAATCGCCCCAAAGAAGTCTGGTCGCAGGGCGAAGCCGAAGACACCCGCTACTACATTCCGATCTACGACTATCCCAATGACCGCACCACTTCAGAAATGTTGGTCACTGTGCCGGCCACCTGGATCACCATTTCCAATGGCGACCTGCTCGGCGTGAAAACTGAATCCGACGGCATGAAAACTTGGGACTGGAAGCAGTCTCTGCCGCTTTCCACTTATCTCATCTCCGTGGTCGCCGGCGAATTCGTGGAGCAAAAAGATTCCTGGAACGGCATGCCGGTGCGCTACGTGGTGCCGCGCGGCGAAGAATCCAAAATCGAATCCACCTTCGCGCGCACCAAGGAAATGATCACGCTGTTCTCGACTAAGCTCGACGTGAAATATCCCTGGGCCCAATACGCGCAGACTTCCGTCAACGATTTCGTCGAAGGCGGCATGGAAAACACCAGCGCCACTACGCTCACCACCCGAGGCCTGGTTCATCCGCAGCTCGCCGCCGAAGAGCGCGAAGGTTCCGACGGCCTCGACTCCCACGAACTGGCGCATCAGTGGTTCGGCGATCTGGTCACCTGCCGCGACTGGGCCAATATCTGGCTCAACGAAGGCTTCGCCACCTACTTCGAACACTACTGGACCGAGCAGCACTACGGCGCCGACGATGTCGCTTACGAATTTTGGCGAGAGCAGAATGGCTGGTTCCGTCAGAAGCGCCTGTACCCGGTCCCCATCGTCCAGCGGAATTTCACCGACAGCATTGAATATTCCGGAAACGTTTACACCAAGGGCGGCTGGGTGCTGAAGATGCTTCGCACCAAGCTCGGCGACGATAATTTCTTTCGCGCGCTGCACTACTACCTCGAAACCAATCGTAATCAGAACGTAGTCACCGCCGACCTGGAAAAGGCCATCGACCAATCTACCGCCATCAACACCGATAAATTTTTCCACGAATGGGTCTGGCGTGCCGGCGCTCCGACCTATGAAGTCAGCTACGTGTACGACGACTCCGCCCACCAGGTAAAATTGCTGGTCAAGCAAACTCAGAAAGTTGAAGGCCTGGTCGGTCTTTTCGACATGCCGGTCGATGTCGAAATTGCCACCGCCTCCGGACGCCAGACTCACACCGTCGACGTGGCTCAGGCCGAAGAAACTTTCACGCTGCCCTCGGCTTCCGCGCCGCTCATGGTCTTGTTCGATAAGGGCGACCAAGATTCTCAAGACGATCGAATTCAAGAAAGATGCGCCTGCACTGATCTACCAGCTCAAAAACGCGCAGGAAGTTCCGGATCGCGCCGACGCCGTCGTCGCCCTCGGACACATCAAAGATAATCCCGACGTCGTCGCGGCGCTGGGTTACGCCGTGCAGCACGATCCTTTCTGGGGCGTTCGTTCCGAGGCGCTCAAAGCCCTGGGCAAAATCGGCGGGCCCGACGCCGAAAAACAAATTCTGGCAGGCGTGAATGACGACAAACCCTGGGTCCGTGAAGTGGCCGTCGAACAGCTTGGCGATTTTGGCTCCGATGCCGCTCTCGCGCCTCGGCTCACCGAAATCGCGGCGAATGACAAGGCCTATCGCGTTCGGGCCGCAGCTTTGACGGCGCTCGGCTCGATCAAAGCGCCGAACGCCTACGAAGTTCTGGTCGCGGCGGTAAAATCCGAATCTCCCGAAGATAAACTTCGCGATGGCGCGCTCGAAGGCCTGGGCGCGCTGGGCGATGATCGCGCCGTTCCGCTGCTGCTGGAATGGGCCGCGCCCGGCAAACCGTTCGACACCCGCAGCGCCGCCATCAGCGCCGTCGCCGTTCTCGATTTGAAAAACAAAGCGATCACTCAGGCGCTAATTGCTTATCTCCAGGAACCGTACATCGACATCAAATTCTCGTCGCTGTTCGCGGTCAGCAAGCGCGGCGATCCCGATGCGATTCCCGCACTCGAGAATCTGGTCAAGTCCGGCGATCTTGCCCTCGGCACCGGTCCTATGGTCCAAATGCAGATCGATGCGTTAAAGGCCAAAGCCGCCGGAGGAGCGAGCCCCGCGCCGGCGAAACCGCCCACGCAGTAAAGATAATCTGGAAGTGGATTGATGCGACGGGCAGGAGCGCGGCCAGCGAAGTTTCGCTGTCCGCGTTTCTGGTTTTTAACCCGAAATCAAAATCCTCAAATCTCGCAAATTATTTCCAGTCGGCCCGGTCACAATCGCGTCATCCAGCTTCTTGAAAAAATTGTAGGCGTCACTTCGCCGCATGTAATTTTTCCAGTCCATTCCCGCCGCTTCCGCCCGCGCCAGCGTTTCACCGTCCGCCACCGCGCCCGCCGCCGGACTGTTGCCATCGATCCCATCCGTCCCGGCGCTCAGCACCGCGATTTTCTTGCCCGCGATTTTCGGTACGCAGGTCAGGACGAACGCCGAATTCCGTCCGCCCAGGCCATCGCCAGTCACCGGGCTGCTCAGTTCCCCACCGGACAAAATCGCCACGCGCTTTCCCGGATAATCGCGCTGCATCGCTTCCAACTGGCTCAACAGTTCATCAGCGGTTTTTTCCAACGGCCATCCGTCCGTCTGATCGTCAGCCATGCAGAAAATCCCTTCGGCCTCGCAACAGTGATGCGAACGATGCACCAGATCATGCTCGCCCAGCAGCGTCTCGAAATGCGCGTTGGCAAACGCGGCATCGCCCGCCTTCGGAGTTTCCCGCAGGCGTCCCTCCACAAATATCTTACGAATCTCCGCCGGCAGCCGGTCCAGTAATCCGTGCTTTGCGACTATTCGATCCGCATCCGCCACCGTCGTCGGGTCCGGCACTGTCGGCCCCGAAGCCAGCGCCGACTCGTACTCCCCTGGCACGTCGCTCACTGCCAGCGTTACTTTTCTCGCTCGCGGAGCCGCCAGCGCCAGCCGCCCGCCCTTGGTCGCCGACAAATGTTTGCGCACCACGTTAATTTCTTCGATGGGCGCTCCGCAGGTAACCAGCGCCGCGTGCAGCGCCTGAAATTCTTCCAGGCTCACGCCTGCATCGAGCGACGCTTCGACCATCGACGATCCCCCTCCGGAAATCAGAAACACCACCAGCGAATTTTCGCTGCAACCCGCGAGGCACGCCAAAATTGCCTGGCCCGCAGCGAAACTCGCGGCGTTCGGAATCGGATGCCCGCCCACAAAAATCTCCCACCCCGGCAGGGTCGCGCTGAATTCCACCATCTCCGGACGCACCAAAATTCCCCGCACCGGCACACGCCCGCCCACCGCGGCCTGAAATCCCTGCGCCATGGCGACCGAAGCCTTGCCGTACGCAATCGCTACAATTTCTCGAATTTGCCCTGCGGGTTGCCCGGAAGAGGAACCACCGGAAAAAAGCTCGCTGCTCCCAACCCACCGCGCGATCGCCGCCGGAATATCGATCGCCGCCAGAGTTTCCTGAAATATCCGTCGCGCCGCCGTTTTTGAATCGCGCTGGGTCATGTTCACCGCGGCCCCAGCGCATCCGAATTTAACGCATTGGGCGGGATACGCCCTTCGAGCACCGCCGCAACTCCCGTCGCCGCCGAGACCATCATCCGCGTGCGCGTCTCCACCGTTGCGCTGCCGATGTGTGGAGTCAGAATCACGTCGCGCCGCGCCAGCAGCTTCGGATGAATCTTTGGCTCGTGCTCGAAAACGTCCAACGCCGCGCCCGCGATCTTTTTATTTTCCAGCGCCTCCGCCAGCGCCTCTTCGTCCACCACCGGCCCGCGCGAAGTATTGATTAAGAACGCCGTCCGCTTCATTTTTTCCAAATTGTCCCGGGAGATCAGATGCCGGGTCTTCGGCGTCAGCGGCACATGCAAGGTAATGAAATCCGCCTGCTGGAAAAGTTCGTCTTGGCTCACCAGTCGCGCATTTAATTCTTTTTCCACATCGGCCGGCGCCGGCCGCGAACCCGAATAAATCACCCGCATCTGAAACCCCAGGGCCCGTCGTGCCACGCATTTTCCAATTTGTCCGAATCCAATAATTCCCAGCGTTTTGCCGTAGACGTCTCCGCCCAGTAGTTGGTCGATCGCAAATCCCGGCCACTGCCCGGTCCTGACCCAAGCGTCGCCCTCGACCAGCCGCCGCGCAATCGCCAGCATCAAAGCCCATGCCAGATCCGCCGTGGTGTCGTCCAGCACTCCCGGCGTATTCGTCGCAATCACTTTTCTTGCGGTGCATGCCGCTACGTCGATGTTGTCGTATCCCACCGACGCCGTCGACGCCACGCGCAGCTTCGGCGCCGCCGCCAGCAATTCCGCGTCAACTTTGTCGGTCAGCACGCACATCAGCGCGTCTTTATCCGCCACGCGTTTCAACAATTCCGCGCGCGGCATGGCCTCGACGCCGGTCCAATACTCGACTTCTCCGGCCTTTTCCAGCACCTGCTGCGCCGCAGGAAAAAACACCCGCGTCGCCAGAATCTTCGGTCGTTGCACGTTCCTTTACCTCTCCTGAGAAGACCAAGCGTCTCATTCACCGGCGCATCGGTTCGAACGCGCCCGCGCCGTAGCATCGATTGAGTAGCACACACTCCCGCCGCTTCGCAACCGCCAGAGTTGAAGAGCTACGGAGCACTACGGAGAAAGTAATAGCCATGACAATCAGCAAGCGAGAAATCGAATTCACTTCCGGCGAAGCGCGTCCAGCCGCTCCAGCAACCTTTGCAGTGACGCGGTCAACTTTCCATACGCCACGATCTTACCGGTGCTTGTACGCCGTCGCGGAAACCTTGGCAACTTAGTTGTTGTGGAGGTGCAGGTCGACCATCAGAAATTCTTCCCACGCCTTCCCGTCGTTCGATCTCTCGCCGCTCCAGGTGAGATGACTCGGGGAAATATTGGTGTAGGTCGCACGAGTCAAGGACGGTTCGGTCGGCGACTCCTTAATAATGTACGAGAAGGACTTTTCGTCCACCCGCCAGCCGCCCAGCTGCTCCGAGCCCAGATCCACCCAAGTCCCGGTCAGCGCGTTCAACCATTTCATGCTCCAGATCTTTTTCTGGGCGTCGTAAGCGCGAATATTCGTTCCCAGCACGATTAGCTCTCCGGTTGCGGACGTCATCCGGTAATCGTCCTGAATGGCGTATCCGTCCAAAATGTATCGCCCGTTCCACGAAACCTGCAGCGTTTCGATTTTCCCGCCGTCGCGCTTTAGTCTCGCCTCGCCGTTCCAATCGCCAACCAAAAAGGCCCAGCGAGCCAATTCCGCAGGCGCCTTGGGATTCAACTTCCCGTCTTGCCGCGCCTGTTGCCCCATGTTCTGATTTCCTTCCTTCGCGCTCTGCGCTAACAACAGAAGCGAAAAGCTCATCAGACAAAATAGTAGGCCGATCAGCCAAGGTTTCATCGCCATGCCGGTCATTCTACCATCCGCTCTCTGGAGCGCTGCCACCTCGTTGACGGGATGGCGTATAGGGCCGCGAAAAAGGGACACCCCTCGTCGCCTCTTAACTTAGAGCCAACGATGTATTATGTGTCCCGAACTTCACGCTGGCTCACGGGATGTTCGCCCTATGCGCCAGCCCGCCACCTCGTTGACGCCCGTCGCGCCGCGCACCTATACTCGATTCCAGCGCGCCATTCCCGCTTGCGTCGCGCCACCAAAATGAATTCCGGACTCCTCCGCGACCTGCAATCGCTCCTCGGCCCAGCCGCCGTTCTACATCGCCCTGAGGAATTGCTGCTCTACGAATACGATGGCTCGGTGGAAATCGCGCGTCCCACCTGCGTGGTTTTTCCGCGCACCACTGCCGAAGTTCAGCGCATCGTTCAGCTCGCCAACCAATATCAGACGCCGCTGATCGGTCGCGGCGCCGGCACCGGGCTTTCCGGCGGCGCGCTGGCCCGCAACGGCGGCATCCTCACCGTTTTTTCGCGCATGAATCGCATCCTTAATATAGACGCCGAAAATCAGCGCGCCACCGTGCAGCCCGGCGTGGTCAATTCCGATCTCAGCGCCGCCGTCGCTCATCTCGGATTGCATTTCGCTCCCGATCCTTCCAGCCAGAAAGCCTGCACCATCGGCGGCAACGTCTCCGAAAATTCCGGCGGCCCACACACGCTGGCCTACGGCGTCACCACCAATCACACTCTAGCGCTCGAAGCAGTGCTACCCGATGGCGAGCTGATTCGCATCGGCAGCCCCGCCCTCGATCCGGTCGGCTACGACCTCATGGGCCTTTTCGTCGGCTCCGAAGGCACGCTCGCGTTGATCACCGAAATTACGGTGAAGCTGACCCGCACGCCCGAAGCAGTAAAAACTCTTCTCGCCATTTTCGAAACGCTTGATGACGCCACCGAAACGGTCGCCGACATCACCGCGCGCGGCATTACTCCCGCCGCTTGCGAGATGCTCGACGGCTGGACCTTGCGCGCCGTCGAAGCCTACGTTCACGCTGGGTTTCCGCTCGATTGCGCCGCCGTTCTGCTGCTCGAAGTCGACGGCATGAAGGAAGCCGCCGAACAACATGCCGAGGACGTCGCCGAAGTCTGCCGCCTACATCACGCCCGCGAAGTTCGCGTCGCCCGTGATGCGCAAGAACGCGACCTGCTCTGGAAGGGCCGCAAGAATGCCTTCGGCGCGGTCGGCCGGCTCTCGTCCACTTACTACGTGCAGGACGGCGTAATTCCGCGCACCAAACTTCCGGCGACGCTGCGGCAGATCAATCACATCGGCGAAAAATATGGATTTCAGATCGGCAATATTTTTCACGCGGGCGATGGCAATCTGCACCCGCTGATTCTTTTTGACGCGCGCGACCCGGAACAATTCCGTCGCGTGGTTGCCGCTTCCGACGAGATCATCAAGTTCTGCCTCGAAATGGGCGGCTCGATTACCGGAGAGCACGGCGTCGGCATGGAAAAAGATCGCCTGATGCCGCTGCTTTTTTCTGAAGCGGAATTGGATTTGATGCGCCGCGTTCGCGACGCCTTCAACCCGAAGGGCTTGCTGAACCCGGGTAAGATCTTTCCGTCGAAAAAAGGTTGTGGCGAAATTCACGTCCAGCCGCTGCCGCAGCAGGGCGTCGCGGCGATATGAGCGTGACCAGCCCGACCATGCAGTCTCGTTTTGCCAGCCTGCTCGGCCCCGGGTCCGTTATCGCCGAATCCTCGTCGCTTGCGCAGTTCGAGATCGGCGGTATCACTCCCTCCGTCGTCGTCCGCCCCGAGGCGGTCGAACAGGTTTCTGAAATCATCAAGCTCGCGGCCTCCGAAAAATTCGCCGTGGTCGTCACCGGCGGACGCACGAAACTAAATATCGGACTTTCTCCCGCAAAATACGACGTCGCGCTGGATATGTCTGCGCTCGACAAAATTATTTCGTACGATCCCGGCGACCTCACGCTCAGCGTCGAGGCCGGAATTCCGCTGCTTCATTTGGCCAAAGCTCTTGGGAAGCATGGGCAGTTTCTGCCGCTCGCCGTTCCCTTCCTCGAGCGCACCACCATCGGCGGCACCATCGCCTCCGGCGTGGACGGCCCGCTGCGCCAGCTATACGGCACCGCGCGCGATTATTTGCTCGGCATCGAATTCGTCACCGGAGATGGCGTGGCTTCGAAGAGCGGCGGCCGCGTGGTGAAAAACGTAACCGGCTACGACATTCACAAACTGATGATCGGCGCGCTCGGCACCCTCGGCGTCATCACTCGCCTGAATTTCAAGACGTTTCCGTTGCCCGGCGCCACCCGCGGTTTCGTGGCGCGTTTCCCTTCCGCCGCAGCAGGCCTGCGAGATGCGCCATCGCATCGCGAAATCGCCGCTGACCCCGCTCACCGTCGAAATTCTCAGCCCCAGCGTCGCTGACCTCTTCACCAGCAGCGCCGTGCCTCCGTCGAAATTCGAACCGGCGCCGATGCCTCCCGGCGTTCTCTCCAATTCGGAATGGGCCGTCACCACCGGCTACTGCGGAATCGAACCCGTACTCGCGCGCTACGCGAAGGATTTGCACCAGATCGCCGCAGACTGCGGAGCCACCGGCGTCACCGTCCTCGCCGAAAATCTTGCCCCCGCCTGGGCGCGTAAACGCGAATTCATTCCCATCGCACTCGCCTCGTCCCTCGCAACGACGGTCGTGAAAGTAAGCGTACTTCCTTCGCGCATGAAAGACGTCCTCGATGTCGCGCAAGCAGCGGCCGACGCAAATTCTCTTCCCTGGGCCGCACTAGCGCGCGGCGCAGGCATCGTGTATTTCGCGGTGCTACCACCGGACCAAAATCCGGACACATTCGCGCGCGTGCAAAAAACCATCGACGCGATCCACCAAGCGGCGGCGAAACTCGAAGCCAACTCCACTGTCCCGTGGTGCCCGGACGCATGGAAGCTGGATCTGCACACCTGGGGTCTCGATCCGCGCAACGTCTCACAGATGCAAAAGCTCAAAAACGTATTCGATCCGCACAATGTTCTCAGTCCCGGCCGATTCGTAGGGGTATCTAAATATGAAACGACTTCTGCTCGCCGCGATTTTTGTAACGGCTTAGGTGAACCGTTCGGCGGCAATTCACGTCTATCAACTCCGCGAGGTGCTCAGGATGAAAGTTGGATTTATTGCTGTGCTCTTATTGTGTGCGATTTCCGCGCCGGCTTTCGCCGCGGATAAGCCGGCTGCGAACTGGGTCGGCACCTGGACCGCAGCGCCCATGGCCTGCCCGGTGAAATCCGGCGAGCCATCGGCCGGCGATTCCACCTATCGAAATGTGATGCGCGTAACCATCGGCGGCAAAGCTTTGCGAGTGCAGCTGACCAATGAATTCGGCAACAGCAGTCTGACCGTGGGTTCGGCGCACGTCGCCACCGATGCCGGAGACGGCGGCATCAAGCCCGGCACCGACCACGTCTTAACCTTTGGCGGGCAGACCTCGATAACGATTCCCGCCAACGGCCTGATGGTCAGCGACGAAGTTCCGATGGAAGTCGCTCCGCTCTCGACGCTGTCGGTCGCGGTGTACGTCGTGGACCAGGAGATCGCGGCCAGAACGTGCCACGAACTCGGCATGTCCACCAACTACGTCACCAAAGGCGACTCCACCGGAGCGGCTGCGGAAAAGCCGCCCGCACAACGGAAGCCTGGAATTTCGTCAAGGGCATCGACGTAATCGCGGACAAGAACGCCTTCGCGATCGTAACCTTTGGCGATTCGATCACCGACGGATACGGTTCCACCAAAGACGCCAATCATCGCTGGCCGGATTACTTTGCGGATCGTTTGCAGAAAAATCCCAAGACCAGCCAGATTTCAGTTTTGAATGAAGGGATCAGCGGGAACCGTGTGTTGCGGAACGGAATGGGAACCAGCGCCATCGCCCGCTTCGATCGGGATGTACTGGCGCAGGGCGGAGCCAAATACCTGATCATCTTGGAAGGGATCAACGACGTAAAGTGGGATGACCCTACGCAACTTGCTTCCGCCGAAGAGTTGATCGTCGGCATTTCGCAGCTTATAACCCGGGCCCACGCTCACGGGCTTACCGTGTTCGTCGGCACCCTGACTCCGTACCAAGGAGACGACGAATACACCGAAAAAGGTGAGGCCGCGCGTGTCGCGCTGAACAACTGGATCCGAACTCCGGGCGCGCCGGACGGCGTCATCGATTTCGACCAGCTCACGCGCGACGCATCGAAACCAAAGGCCTTTGATCCGAAGTACGATTCCGGCGACCATCTTCATCCCGGTGATGCCGGCTATCAGGCGATGGGCAACGCCGTCGACATCTCTCTGTTTCGGTGAGGCGCGCGCTACGCGAAAGTGCAGTTAGAATGGAGCCAGCCAGCGTACGCGCTACGCGACGAGACGGAATGCCATCGGATCCCACAACCGTGACACCTGCGAAGCCGGCCGGGCCACAATCCCACGAAGAGGCGCAGCGAGAGTTCCAGCTGACGCTGAGCGGATTCTCCGGCGTCGACAACCCCGAATACGCCGACTACTCGCGGTGCGTGCACTGCGGGCTGTGCGCCAACAACTGCCCGACGTATCGGCTGTGGGGGCAGGGGGCGACTCGCCGCGCGGGCGCATTCGCCAGATGGCGCTGGTGGATCAGGGGCGGCTCGAGATCGGCGACTCCTTCGTCACGCACATCGACCGGTGCCTGAACTGCCGCAACTGCGAGTCGGTGTGCCCTTCCGGCGTGAGTCCGGCAGGCTGCTCGAACTGGCGCGGCGCGGATCGAGCAGAAGTACAAGCGGCCGCTGCTGACGCGCGTGGCGCGCGACGTAGTGTATCGCGAGCTCCTGCCCTACCCGAAGAGGATTCCGATGGCGGCGAGCGCGCTGAAGTTGTACCAGCGTTCGGGCTTCGCGGCGGTGGCACGCGGGTCAGGGATTCTGCGGCTGCTGGGGTGCAGACGCAGGAGCAGCTCTTGCCGCGCATCGACAGCGAGTACTTGTTCGGCGAGCTGGGCAGACGTTCCCGGCGACGGGAACGCGGCGCGCGCAGTGGCGTTCTTCGGCGGTGCGTGTCGCAGGTGACCTTCAGCGAGTGAACCGGGCGACGATTCGGTGCTGCAGGCCAATGGCTGCGGAGTGGTGGTGCCGGAAGCGCAGGGAGGTTGCGGGCTTTGGCGTCGCACGCGGGCGTCGCGATACGGCGCGCGAACTGGCGAGCGCGACTTCCGGCATTCGCTGAGGCGATCCAGGAAACGAGTCGACGCCATCGTCAACAACGCTTCGGTTTCTCGGTCGATGCTGAAGGAGTATCGCTCTGTTCCCCGACGACACAGCGCGGAAGCGCGCGCGAAGGCGTCTCGTCGAAAGTGCGGGACATGAACGAGTTCCTGGCGGAACTCGATTCAGTGCGGCGATGAACCCGTGGCCGCTCGATTGACGTATCAGGATTCGTGCCATCTGGTCCATCGACAGAAGATGCGCGAGCGCCGCCGCAATTGATGCGCGCGATTCCGGAGTTAATTCGTCGAGATGCCGATGCGGAGCGGTGCTGCGGATCGGCGGGGTTTACAACGTGACGGAAACAAGACGTCGATGGAATTGCTGGGGTTGGAGATGGATGCGTGAAAAAAACGCAGGCGGAAATTATCGTGACGGCCAATCCTGGATGCATTTTGCAGTTGCGCGCAGGAGCGGCGATGCGCAAGACCGGGCAAGAAGTCTTGCACGTGGTCGAACTGCTCGATCGCGCGATGCAAAAACCCTAGCGAAAATTTCCAATTAATAGTTTCTTTTCCCTTTTCCTCACCGCTCCACAAATTTAAAAATGCGCCGCGAAAACTTTTGCGTGGATTACTGCTCGTTGGGCGGAGGCGCGGGGCCGTTGCCGCGGCCTTCGTGGGGGCCACGCTGTTGCAGGGTGTAGTCCGACGGAACCTGAAACAGAGACGCGGCTGGTTCCTGGCGCTGAATATTGGACATGGTGAAAGTGGTATCGCCCATGCGCGGATCGGAGTGCTTGGTCATGACCACCATTTGCAAATCCGGTGAATACCAGCGCTCGGTGACGATGACGATGGGCTTGGAATTTCCAATTTGTCCGGCCGGGATGGTGCGGGTGTAGCGGGTTCCCTCAGCCGAAACTCCGCCGATGCTCTGGGTGCCGAGTGAGGTGGTGACGACGTCGTTCTGCGCCGCTTCCCGGGCTTGCTCCCGCTCCTTTGCCCGGACCATTGCGATGGCCGGGGACCTGCATCACGCGTGCGGTTTTGGCGTCGACGTCGAGGATCGATCGCGAGCCAGCGACCGGATCGTTTACCGAAACAATGTGCGGAGCGGGCTTGCCGGATTCGGCCCAGGGGCCGAAGGCGGGCAGAGTCATGTCGCGGCGGGTGCGTCCCTGAGCATCGCGCGCAAGCGAGCCGGTGGAACTGCGCTGGATCACGTTGCCGTCGGCCAACGTCTGCTTCGATTCGGTAGTGACCGTCGCGCTGAACGGAGCGCCGGTGACGACTTTGTCGTCGAGGCCGGCCTGAAAGCCAACGAACTCGATGGCATCGGGCGGCATGGGGCCGTGGGCCATTCGTTCGAACATCACATTCGGCTCGGGCGGCGGGGCGGCGTTTGCCGGTGCGCTCTGGGCGTGGGTTACGGAGGCGCCCGCGGCGCAGATCATGAGCGCGCAAGTGGCGCACAGAACCCTCGAGCGCATTTTTCTTTCCGACTTTCTGATTGAAAACTCAGCCAGCATTTTTCGCCTCCGCAGTTGAGCGTGAAACAGAGTTTGATTAGTCGGCTACCGAGACCAGGCGGATGGCCTGGGGCGTGCCGTCTTCACTGACGATCATGTCGGCGGTGACGCGGTCGCCGGCTTCGAGGCCATCGACGGGCAGGCCGTAGGCTTCGAGCGTGGACCGGCCGAGGGTAACGCGCACGACCGAGCCGCCTTCGAGAGCGGAAGGATCGTCGGCGTAAGGCAGCGGAACATAGGCGGTCGCGTACTCGACCGGTTCGGCGGTCGCCGCCGCGTGATTCGCTGGCGTGATAGCCTTAGCTGCGTTGCCATTGTTTTCCACCGTCGCTGACGCAGCAGCGGGGACGGAATTTTCTGCAACCGTCGCTGATGGCGAATCTATTTTCACGGGATTCGTCGCGACTCTGGGGGCTTGCGTGCCCGGACCGTGCGGCAGGTTGCGCTGGTAAATCACCGAACCCAAAACGACAAGCAGAACGGCGGCGATGCCCATCGCTACAATTTGCCACGTGATTTTCCGGCGCGCCGGCATCAGCGAAACGGTTGCGGGCTGAACGGCGCGAGAATTCACGTTTCGAAATTCTTCTAGCAGCGACGCTTCAATGCGGGCGGCGTGGGGCATGCGGGCGGTTTCGCGGCCGACGCTTTGCAGCGCGAATCCCAGTGATTCTTCTTCGACCAGCAGGACGCCGCAATCGCCGCAAGCTTCGGCGTGGAGCATGGCCGAATCGAACTTGGCCGCGCCGGGGCTGCCGGGGCGGTCGAGCTCGTGAAGCAGATCGCGGAATTCGGCGCAATCCATGGGCGCTCGTTCGTCACTTGATTTGGTCACGTTGGTTCCGTTGTTCATATCGCTCACCTGGCCACTCTTACCTTGCTACGGTCCATAGCTTTTTCACCGAGTACAGCCGATTTGCGCGGGGCCGGCACGTGGTCGGCTTCGCGCAATTTTTCGGTCGCACATTGATTGGCGCGATGCAGGCGCGAGCGGACGGTCCCGATGGGACATTCCAGCACGGCGGCAGCATCTTCGTAACTCATTTCGTCCATCTCGCAGAGGACGACGACCTCGCGATAATTTTCCGGCAGGGTGGCGATGGCCTGGCGGACCCGGCGGATGTTTTCGCGCGAGACCAGTTCGTCGCTGTGATCGGGAAAAGGGGCGACATGGCTGTGGCCATTGCCATTTCCATTTCCGTTGCCATTCCCGTGAATTGAGCCGCCGTTGCGGCTGACGTGCGCGAGCACCATGGCGTGGAGCTCATCGGTGGTGCCGGGGAGCGGGACGGCACCGCGTTCCTGATCCCACCGGCGGCGGAGGTGATTGCGGGCGATGCCAAAGAGAAAGCCGCCGAGGGTGCCGAGCGCGGGGTCGAAGCGTTTGGCGTCGCGAATCAGGGTCATGAAGACTTCCTGGGTGACGTCTTCGGCGATCGCGCTATTGCCGCACATGTGCAGCGCGAAGCGATAGATAGCCGGATGTTTACGCCGGTAGAGCTGCGTAAACGAATCCTCGTCGCCCGCGATCATGCGGCGGACGAGCAGCCCGTCATCGATAGTTTCAGCCCCAAGTGCCATGTAAATTGGACGGCCTGCCGCGCGTGTCGTTACATATTCTCCCCGGGAGTGGGAATAGTTCCAGATAAATGTGGGGTGGGGGAGGTCGAAGGCGGAGGGGGAGGGGGGTCGAGGAGCTGTATCAACTGGGGGAGATGGGGTGAAATTACCGTTTACCGGCCTATTAGAAAGCATGCCGACCTCTTGTTTTCAATGGGTTAGGACGATTTCTAATCGCGGATTGCGTTATTAGAAATTTCGGGTGGTGTATCAACTGGACGCGGAGGGCGCTCGGGATCGCGTCGTGCATGGTGGCGCCCTCCTGGCCGCTTTGGCGGCGTGTTTCCAGATGAAAGCGATGCATGATAACACGGTGGTTGATGACATGTAAGTACACACACGGGTCGTGTTGTGAATTTTGGGTGGAGGCGGATCGGTGTGGGTAGGTTTTGGCGCGGCGTGTTGCGCCTCCGGCGCTCGGTGTGTTTTTGGCATTGGAACCCAACCCTTCCGGGTTGGGCTAGACTGTGCCGCGCCCACGGGCGCTGGTTTGGTGGCAGGTCAAGTTTCGTGGCGGCGCTTCGCGCTGGATGGGTTTGTGGCGCGGGCGGCTTGGGAAAAGCGGTGGCAGAGCCACCGCACTCCAAAAGTTCTCGGCGGTCGACGGCTGGCTGGTGCGAAATTGGGGCCATGGTTTTTGGAGGCGCTTCGCGCGGGATGCGCTGGTGGTGCGGGCGGCTGCGGAAAAGCGGTGGCAGAGCCACCGCACTCTACAGTGGGCTGGGTGGCGGGTTGGTTGAGGGCGCTTCGCGGTATTTATCGGGGGGGCGGCGGGGGTGGGATTGGGGTTTGGCGGTAACATTGGGCTGATGAAAATTTTTTGGGGTGGGCATTGGAATTTGCGCCGGAGCTTGCGGGTGGCCGGGATTTTTGCGGTTTGGTGCGCGGGTTTTTGCGGGGTAGCGCGCGGGCAGGGTGGGCCGCCGTTTTATACGAATGATCCGGGGACGCCGGGGAATAAGCAGTGGGAAATTAATTTGGGGTACATGCCATTTCTTTTTAGCGGGTCGTCAATCACGCATACGCCGGATGTGGATATCAATTTTGGACTGGGCGACCGGATTCAGCTGACGTTTGAGAATGCGTATTTGCGGGTGTGGGATCCGGCGGCGGGAACGCGTTATGGATTGGGGCAGGATCAGCTGGGATTTAAGTGGAGATTCTACGACAGCGAGGAGAAAGGATTCGCGGTTTCGGTGTTTCCGCAGGTGTCGCTGAATAATCCGGACTCGTCGGTGGACCGCGGAATTACGCCGCGCGGGGCGAGTTTTGATTCTGCCGGTGGAATTTTCGAAGAAATTAGGGCCGGTGAACTTGAATTGGGAGGCGGGGTACAACTTCGTTCATTTGGGCCCGGACGGATACATCGCGGGGGTGGTGGCCGGGCATGATTTCACCGAGAAATTGGAGATGGATGCCGAGTTTTATTCGGTTGGGACGTTTCGTCCGGCGCTGAATTCGAACACATTCGGGATTGGGGCGCGGTACAAGATTCATCCGCCGTTTATCTTGCTGTTGATGGCGGGAAGAAGCGTGGAAGCAGCGCGGAATGGGCAGCCTTACTTCGTGGGATATTTCGGGATGCAGTTTTTGTTGCCGCCGAGGCCGTTTGGGAAAGAGTGAGCGGAGCGATCTGCATTTCGCGAGAGATTGAAGGTTTAACACAGAGGACACGAAGAAAAGCAGGAGAGCACGGAGATTGCGGGGAACCTTTCGGGTGGGTGGCGCGTACTTGGTGGTGTTGGCGCTGGCATTCTGCGGGTGGAGGCTTGCTTTGAGGAATTTAGGGAAGGATGTGCGGTTGGGCGCGCGGATGTTCCGGAAGAAGTTTGGTTTTACTTGCGCGGCGGTGGTGGTGTTGGCGCTGGGGATTGGGGCGAATAGCGCGATTTTCAGTTTGGTGAATGCGTTTTTGTTTAAGCCGCTGGTGATGAACGCGCCTGGGTCACTGATGGGGGTTTATAGCCGGGACACGCAGAAGTCGGAGTACCGGGCGTTTTCTTATGCGGACTACGTTGAGCTGCGTGATGGCGTGCGGGGCGATGAATCGCACGCGGGCGCTGACGGCGGAGTTTTCAGCAGTTTAACGGCGCACAATTTGGCGATGGTCGGGCTGGGGGAAAGTGGCGGCGACACGACCAAGCGGGTTTTCGCGGACATGGTGTCGTCGAATTACTTTGCGACGTTTGGCGTGCCGCTTTCGCAGGGGCGGGTGTTCACTGCGGAAGAAGAGCGGCCTGGCGCCGGGGTGCCGGTGGTCATCGTAAGCTATTCGTATTGGAAGAAAAACGGCAGCGACCCGGGCGTGTTGGGCAAGGCGCTGCAGATCAATGGACGGCCGTACACGGTGGTGGGAGTAACGGCAAAGGGATTCAGCGGGACGACGGCGATGATTTCGCCGGAGCTTTATTTGCCGCTGGGCGTGTATGAGGCGGCGGTGAATGATTTTGAGGGGCGCGGGAAGGCGCTGGCGGCGCGGGACAATCATGCGCTGTTGCTGATCGGGCGGCTGCGAAGTGGAATGACGCAAAAAACGGCGGACGCGGCGTTGGGGACGGTTGCGGCGGATTTGGCCAAGGCTTATCCGGTGGAGGATAAGGACCAGACATTAATTGTGCGGCCCTTGTCACGCCTTTCGATTTCGACCGATCCGGAGAACAACTCACAAATTATGGTGCCGGCGGTTTTGCTGTTGGCGGTGGCGGCGGTGGTGCTGCTGATCGCTTCGCTGAACGTGGCGAACATGATGCTGGCGCGCGGGACCACGCGGCGGCGGGAGATTGCGATTCGGCAGGCGTTAGGCGGGAGCCGCGCGGATATTCTGCGGCAACTGATGGTGGAGGGATTTCTTTTGGCGATGGCCGGCGGCGCGGGCGGTTTGCTGCTGGCGTATTGGGGGACCGGCGCGCTGATCGGTTCGCTGGCGCATTTGATGCCGCTGGACATTGTGTACTCGGCGGGACCGGACGTGCGGGTGCTGGCGGCGACGATCGGATTTTGCATGCTGAGCACGATTTTGTTTGGCCTGGGGCCGGCGTGGAATTTGTCGCGGCGGGATTTGTTTGGGGATATCAAGGTGGGCGACCGGACGGATTTTCAGAGCGGGCGTTTGCGCGGTCTCTTTGCGCGGCGGAATTTGCTGGTGATGGGGCAAATTGCGCTGTCGTTGATGCTGCTGAGCGCGGCGGGACTTTTTATTCGCAGCGCGGTGCAAGCGGCGCGGGTGGAACCGGGGTTCAGGGTGAATGGGGAAATTTTGACGGAAGTGGACGCGAGTCTGGCGGGCTACAACGAGGCGCGCGGGCGCGAAGTGTATCCAGCGCTGGAGCAGCGGCTGCAGGCGATTCCGGGAGTGGAATCGGTGGGAATGGCGGCGACGGTTCCCTTTGGAATGGTGTCGTTGGGCAAGGAGGTGTCGCGTTCGAGCGACGCGGCGGCGAATTCGGCGGCGGGCGGTGCAGCGGATAAGGCGAAGGAATTTGATTTCAGCTACAACGTGGTGAGCAGCGATTACTTCGACGCGCTGCAGATTCCGTTGCAACGCGGGCGTGTGTTTTCGTCGGCAGATGCGAACGTCGGGACGCATCGGGTAGCGATTCTGGATCAGGCAGCGGCGGAAAAATTGTGGCCGGGCGGCAACGCGGTGGGCAAAAGCGTGCGGTTGGGATCGGGAGGCGGCAACGAGGCGCCGGTGGACGCGGAGGTGGTGGGCATCGTGGGGAATGTGCAGGAAGGCGTGACCGGAAAAGGCTGGCCGGCGCATGTGTACGTGCCGTTTGGGCAGGCGTACCAGTCGGACATGCAGGTGCATCTGCGGACGGCGGCGATGGGGCCGCAGGCTGAGGCGCGGTTGCTTTCAACTGTGCGAAGTGAGATTCGGTCGGTGGATGCGAATTTGCCGGTGCTGGGACTCGGGACCATGCGCGCGCATCTGGATGGCAGTTTCGATTTGTGGGTGGTGCGCACCGGGGCGAGGATTTTTATAATTTTTGGCGGCGTGGCGCTGTTGCTGGCGGCGATTGGTTTGTACGGGGTGAGGGCCTACAACGTGGCGATGCGCACGCGGGAAATTGGAATTCGCATGGCGTTGGGCGCGAACGCGTCGGATGCGGTGGGGATGCTATTGCGCGAAGGTTTGGCGTTGATGGCGATTGGGGCGGGGGTGGGGTTGCTGCTGTCGGTGGCGGCGGGGAAAGTTTTGGCCAATTTGTTGTATCGGGTGAATGGTTTTGATCCGGTGGTTTTGATTGGGGCGCCGATTTTGCTGGCGGCGATTTCTTTGGTGGCTTGCTACATTCCGGCGCGGCGGGCGGCGCATTTGGATCCAATGGTGGCGCTGCGGGACGAATAACGACGCGGGTGAGTAAACAGAGATCCTCAGGCGGCTTTGGTGCGGGAGGTTAGGGCTTCGGGATTCGTTGGTGAGACTAGGAGTTTTTTGTCGGGGAATGCGAGCAGAACCATTTTGTTGCGGTCGGTGACGAAGGCTAGGAATGTGCCGAAAGTTTGGTTGCGGAAGTAGCCGTAGGGCTTGAAAGGCCAGCCTACGCCGAAGAGTTTGATGGTTTTGAAGGCGCCCACCGCGGAAGCTGGGACGGCCTGGGCACCGAGCATTTGGTTGAGATCGTAGGTCAGGGTTCTGGCATTGGTGCGGATGACTAGCTGGTTGCCCTGGACACTACATTCCTGGGGCGCCAGGGCCAAGGCCACGACTAGAGTTACGATGACGAGCAGGGCTGGTAGGACGGCCAGGACTAACATTCCTCTATTTTCCCCTCGAAATACCGCGGTTTCCTGAGAGTTGTATTTCGGCGTGGAGCATTGGTAACGGGTGTGGCGGGGCTTCGCGGTATGGGCCGGGCAAGAAGGAGATTCTTCGTCGCTTCGCTCCTCCGGAATAACGGAGTCAAAAGCACAGGCCAAGCCAACGGCAGCTGGCCTGACCGATACGTGGAACACGACTCCTGCTGATGCGGGATTCCCTGTCTTGACCAATTCGATGGGTTTCAATACCGTATGGGCGGCCTTATTAGCCTGAGCTTCGCTCGAAAATACCCTGCCCCTTTGCCTGGAGGAATTCATGTTGGAATTTGATCCGCATGTGCTGGACGAGAAGCCGGTTCCTCCGCCGGAAGAGTTCAGTCGGAAGGCGCACGTCAAGTCGCTGGAGGATTATCGGGAGATGTACGCGGCGGCTGCAGCGGATCCGGATGCTTTCTGGGCGGAGCAGGCCAAGCTGCTGGAGTGGGACGAGGCGCCGAAGAAAACTTTGGAATGGAATCCGCCGCACGCGAAGTGGTTCGTGGGCGGAAAGCTGAACGTTTCGTACAACTGCCTCGACCGGCATTTGGAGAAGAACGGCAACAAGCCGGCGTTGATGTGGGAGGCGGAAGACGGATCGACTTTGCAGCTGACGTATGCGGAACTGCACGAGCGAGTCTGCAAATTTTCGAACGTGCTGCAAGGGCTGGGAGTGAAGGCGGGAGATTGCATCGCGATTTACATGCCGATGATTCCGGAGATCGCGATTGCTTTGCTGGCTAGCGCGCGGATTGGCGCGGTGCATTCGGTGGTGTTCGGAGGATTCAGCGCGACGGCGCTGGCGGACCGGATCGCGGATTGCAAGGCCAAGGTGCTGGTGACTGCGGACGGAAGTTTCCGGCGCGGGAAGATGCTGCCGTTGAAGGATACGGCGGACGAGGCGCTGAAAAAGTGCCCGACGGTGGAAAAGTCAATTGTGGTGCAGCGGACGAAACAAGAAGTAGCGTGGCAGGAAGGGCGGGATTTGTGGTGGCACGAGCTGGAAGAGGCGGCGCTGAAGGAATCGATCGCGCGGCCGTTTGATTCGGAGCATCCGCTGTTCATTTTGTATACCAGCGGGACCACCGGAAAGCCGAAGGGCGTGCTGCACACTTCGGCGGGATATTTGCTGGGCGCGACGTGGACTTCGCGGCTGGTTTTCGATTTGCGGGATGAGGATGTGTACTGGTGTACGGCGGATATCGGCTGGGTGACCGGGCACAGCTACGTGATTTACGGGCCGCTTTCGAATGGCGCGAGCATTGTGATGTACGAAGGCGCGCCGGATTTTCCGCGGAAGGACCGGTTCTGGGAAATCATCGAGCGGTACAAAGTAACGATTTTTTACAGCTCGGCGACGGCGGTGCGGGCTTTCATGGCCTGGGGCATGGATTGGATTACGCCGCACGATTTGAGCAGTTTGCGGTTGTTGGGGACGGTGGGCGAGCCGATCAATCCGGCGGCGTGGAAATGGTATTTCGAGGCGATGGGAAAAAATCGCTGCCCGATCGTGGATACCTGGTGGCAGACCGAAACCGGCGCGATCATGATTTCGGTTTTGCCGGGCGCGACGCCGGCGAAACCAGGTTCGGCGACGTTGCCTTTGCCGGGCGTGGCGGCGCGCGTGGTGAATATGAAGGGCGAGTCGGTGGCTCCAGGGGAGACGGGATTTTTGGTGATCGAAAAGCCGTGGCCTTCGATGCTGCGGACGATTTATGGGGACGACGAGCGTTACGCCAAAGAATATTGGAGCAAGATTCCGGGAGTTTATTTCGCGGGAGATGCGGCGCAGTGCGATAAGGATGGATACATCTGGGTGCTGGGGCGGGTCGACGACGTGATTAAGGTGGCGGGCCACCGGCTGAGTTCGATGGAGATTGAAAGCGTGCTGGTGAGCCATCCGGCAGTGGCGGAAGCAGCGGTGGTGGCGCGTCCGGATGAAATTAAAGGCGAAGCGATTGTTTGTTTCGTGGCGCTGCGGGTGGGACATGAGCCGGCGAAGGAATTGCGCGACAAGCTGATGGATCATGTGGCGACAACGATTGGCTCGATTGCGCGGCCGGCGGATGTGCGGTTTACTCCGCTGCTGCCGAAGACGCGGAGCGGGAAAATTATGCGGCGGTTGCTGCGGGAATTGGCGACGAAGGGCGCGGTTCTGGGGATACGACGACGCTGGAAGATATGGCGGTGATCGAGCGGTTGGTGAAGGCCCAGACGGACGACGAAGAATAGTTCAAGGGCGCTCGACATTCGCGAAGGGCGCGCGGGGTTTGGATGGAAGTACCGCCGGCGAGCGAGGCTGCGACTGAGCGGTTTCTGGGTAGAGGCAAAGCGGCGGCAGAGCCGCCGCACTCCAAGAGTTCTTGGCGGATCATTGGTCGAAGTACCAAAGGAAATTCCATTGAAAATTAGACGAATGGCGGTGGGTCTTTTGCATCGCCGCAATTCTGGTAGGTGGTGGTGTGTTTGGGCTCTTGGCGCGGGTGCAGGATCAGCCGGCGGATACGATTCTTTTCAACGGGAAGATTTTCACCAGCGATAGTTCCCTGCCCTATGCGAAGGCGGTGGCGATCCGCGGCGAGCGGATTGTGGCGGTGGGTGATTCGGCCTCGGTAAAAAAACTGGCGGGGGCGCAGACCAAGCAGATCGACCTGGGCGGGCGCACGGTGATTCCGGGAATTAACGATGCGCACAATCACGTGGACTTGCATCCGGCGAGCGAAGTGGACGTGGAGTTGAAATCGATGGACCCGAGCGCGGCGGAAGTGCAGGCGGCGATCACCGCGGCGGGGGCCAAGGCACCGGCTCACGCCTTGCTGGTGGTGCCGATTGGCGGGACGGTTTTTGGGGATTTGACTGTGAATCGCGATTGGCTGGATAAAATTGCGCCGGCGAATCCGGTGGAGCTGGAAACTTTTACCGGGCATGGATTTATTTTGAATACGGAAGGCTTGAAATTTTTCGGAGTGTCGGACGACTCGAAAGATCCGTTGGGTGGGCGATACGAACGGGACGCAGCCGGCCGGCTGACCGGAACGGTGCGCGAGTACGCGGGGCTGGACATGCAGCGGTACATGTCGAGCAAAGTTTCCGACGCGGATGCGGTGGTGGAGCTGCGGCGGACGTTCGACGAGGCGGCAAAATTCGGAATTACTTCGATTCAGGATATGTCGGACGGGACTCCGCCGGAGCGGGATGTGAAATTGTTTGAAGAAGTGCCGGTGCGGATTCGCGTGCGGATTATGCGGATGCCGGGGACGACGGTGGCGGGGCGAGACATTTTGGAAGGGCAAGGCGTGCCGCAACATCCGAGTGAATTGATCACGGTGAGCGGGACCAAGTGGATGCTGGATGGCGTCCCGGTGGAAGGGACGTTCACGCCGCGCGGCGAAAATAAAATGCCGGC
Organism: uncultured Acidobacteriota bacterium; assembly: GCA_963847695.1. Lineage (GTDB taxonomy): Bacteria > Acidobacteriota > Terriglobia > Acidiferrales > UBA7541 > Palsa-295. Next base: position 158,097 of record CAWKAX010000016.1, read on the forward strand.
GTCGCCGCCGTTCGATGTGATGTTCCGGACTTTGCCGTTGACGTTTTCGGAAAAAGAAATCGCGGCGATGCTGCAAGAATCGCTGAAAAATGACGATCAATTGATGCTGCACGTTTCTGGTTACGTTTCGGCGAAGGCGCTGCTGGATGCGATGGACGCGTCCGGTGGAACGGCGGTGTGGGCGAAGCGGCGGGTACGAATCGAGCACGGGGATGGAATTTTCGCGGATCTGGTGCCGCGGGTGAAGGCGTTTGGAATCGTGGTGGTGCAGAACCCGTCGCATTTCGTGCCATTCTTGTCGGGCCGGCCGGATTTGTTCAATGAGAGCCAGCCGCTGAAATCGTTGATGGCGGCGGGGATTCCAGTGGCACTGGGGTCGGATGGGCCGACGAACCCGTATCTGAACATCATGTTTGCGAGTTTGCATTCGAACCATACTTCGGAAGCGATTACGCGGGAGCAGGCGGTGGTGGCTTACACGCTGACTTCGGCGTACGCGGAATTCGCGGAGAAGGATAAGGGGAGCATCACGGTGGGTAAGCTGGCGGATTTGGCGGTGCTGTCGCAGGATATTTTCACCGTTCCGGTGCCGGAGATGCCGAAGACGGAATCGGTCTTGACGATGGTAGGCGGGAAGACGGTATATGATTCGGGGGCGCTGAAGGTGGCGAGCGTGAAGAATTGAAGCGCGGTTGGCGCTGGGCTTGGCTTGTAGCGGTGGTGATTTTTGTCTTTGCGGGTGCGTGGCGCGAACAAGGAAGGAGGGGCTTCGCGATTAGGGCTGGGCAAGAAGGAGATCCTTCGTCGCTTCGCTCCTCTGGATGACGGCCAACGGCGGTTTGGGCGTTTAGCGGGCCGCCGTCGTCACCATCAAGATGATGGTGGCGGTGCGCACGAAGAAAAGATGAGGCGGGGCTAATGCCCCGCCTTTTTTTGCGCTCGCTCGTGAAACGCGCTTCGACGCGCGGCGCGTTTCCCTTTTGTTGGTGCGCTTTTTAGACTTGGGCCATGCCACCGTCGACGAAGAGTTCTATGCCGGTGATGAAGCTGCTGTCGTCGGAGGCCAGGAAGACTACCGGTTTGGCGATTTCGCTGGCGTTGCCGATGCGGCCCAGCGGGACGGCGGCGACCATGCCAGATTTGAAGGCTTGGAGTTGGGCTGGATCGGCGAACAGATTGTCGGCGCCCGGAGTTTCGATGGGGCCGGGGCTGACGATGTTGACGCGAATTTTGCGGTCTTTGAGGTCGGCGGTCCAAGAGCGGGCGAAGGAACGGACGGCGGCTTTGGTGGCGCTGTAGACGGTGAATGCCGGGATGCCTTTGATGCCGGCGATGGAGCCGTTGATGATGATGGAAGCGTTGTCGCGCAGAAGCGGCAGGGCCTTTTGCACGGTGAAGAGGACGCCTTTTACGTTGATGCCAAATTCCTTGTCGAATTGGGCTTCGGTGACGGCGGCTAACGGAGCGACGCTGCCGCCGCCGGCGTTGGCGAAAATAATATCGAGATGGCCTTTCTTTTCTTTGATGGTGGCGAAGAGGCGATCGAGATCGGCCAGCTTCGAGACGTCGCCTTGAATGGCGGTGATGTTTTTGCCGATTTGTTTTACGGCGGCGTCGAGTTCGGGCTGGCGGCGTCCGGTGATGAAGACGTAGGCGCCTTCGGCGACGAATTCTTTGGCGGTGGCGAGGCCGATGCCGCTATCGCCGCCGGCGATGAGTGCGATTTTTCCTTCTAGTTTTCCCATGATGGTCTCCCCCTCCTGCGATATTTTTGGATTTTGTGTTCGACGATCAAAGTCTCACAAAAAGATAAAAACGTGGGGGCTGGGCCTTCCTGCCTTTCTCAGCCCGTTTTTGTTGGTGCGGTTGGTTTAGCGCATGCCGCCGCTGGTTAGCAGGGTCTTTTCGCCCGTGATTGAGCGGGAGTCGTCGGAGGCCAGGAAAACGGCTACGCCACCGAAGTCATCGGGGCGTCCGGTGCGGCCGAGCGGAGTTTGCGAAATGAGACCTTTCTCGAAGTCGGAGCCGATGAAACTGGTGCTTGACGGTACCTTCGGTTTCGACGATTCCGGGGTTAATGGAATTCACGCGAATCTTTTTGGGGCCGAGTTCTTTGGCGAGCACGCCGGTCATCGCGCCCACCGCGCCTTTGGTGGCGGTGTAGACGGATGAATTCGGCGGCGTGATGCGGCTGACGCCGGAGCCGATGTTGATGACGCTGGCGCCTTCGCCGAATTGTTTCACCGCGGCTTGGGTGGTGAGCAGCAGGCCGAGGACGTTGAGATTAAAAATTTTGTGGAATTGCGCTTCGGTGACGGCTTCGAGCGGACTGAATTCGTAAACGCCTGCGTTGTTCACCAGGATGTCGACTTTCTTGTAGGCTTTTTGGGCTTCGGCGAAGAGCTTATCGATGTCAGCTTGCCTGGAGACGTCGCCTTGAACCCCCACCGGCTTTGCCGCCCTTGCTGACGATTTCATTGACAACTTTGTCTGCGGCTCCTCCTCCGCTGGAGGCGTAATTGACGACGACTGAAACGCCTTCGGCTCGAGAGCCTTGGCGATGGAAGCGCCGATGCCTTTTGAGGCTCCGGTTACGAGTGCGACTTTGCCTTCGAGTTTCTTGGCCATGAACGGAATCTCCTAGTGCGGCGCTTGTTGTGCCGTGCTGTAAGAGATGTGGCGGGCGGGGCCGAGGGTGCAGATTTTTTACCGCTCGGTACAAAATAGGCGTATGGTGCTGAATATGAAGGGCGTACGGAAACGGAGAATGGTGGCCAAAAGCGCGACCGCGTGCCGGTCGCATCGGGCGGCCGCGCGGTTTTGACTGCGAAGAGGCTCTGGACGCGGCGATGCGAGTGTTTTGGAAAAAAGGCTACGAGGCCACTTCCCTTTCAGATTTGACGGCGGCGATGAGGATCGAGCGTCCGAGTTTGTATGCGGCGTTTGGGAATAAGGAAGCGCTTTTCCGCAAAGTGCTGGACCACTACGGATGCACGGCCGCGAAATTTGCGGAAGATAGCGTTGAAGCAGCCCACCGCCAGGGCGGCGGTGGAACATTTGCTGATGGGGAATCTGGAAGTGTTGTCGGGCGCGAAGAATCCGGCGGGATGTTTGCTGGTGCAGGCCGCGATTTCGGGCGGAGATGAATCGGAGGCGATTCGGAAGGATGTGGCGGGAAGGCGGCAAGGCGCGGAGGATGCTTTGCGGAGGCGTTTGGAGAGGGCCAAGGCGGAGGGTGACCTGCCGAAGGATGCGAATCCGGCGGATCTGGCGAGTTACGTTTTTACGGTGGCACATGGAATGGCGGTGCGGGCCAAGAGCGGGGCGACGAAGGCGGAATTGCGGCGAGTGGCGGAGATGGCGTTGGGGACGCTTCCGTCCGGGCGGTAAGCGCGCGATTACGACGTGGTGAGCGTCGCCGGGTAGGCGGCGGTGCCGTGGGCGCTGCCCGCGGGACGCAGACGCAATATTTTTTTGGAGATTTTGAGAAGGAAGCCTAGCGGACCCCACATCGTTTCACGAAGAACGGCCGTTTTGCGAATGGTCTCGGTGATGCGCCAGGTGCATACGGTGCCAGCGGGAAAAAAGGCGACTTCTCCGGGACCGATGCGACGCTCGATACCTTCCTGATCGGTGATAAACGCTTCGCCGGCGAGAATTACGACGGTTTCGTCCTGGCTGTAATGCCATTGGAAACGCCCGGGCGTACATTCCCAGACGATAACGTTCGAAGTGCGGTCGCGGCTGGTGGCCAGCTTATTGCTGTGCGCGACCGGATTGCCGCTGATGATCCATTCCAGTTTGATTGGTTCGGGCCGTAGGTCAACGTGCAGCGGTTTGACCATTAAGATTGACTTCGTCATGTGCCTCGGTTTGGTGTCCTGTCGCTAAAAATACTAGATCGAAAAGAAACTCCGGGGAGACGCGGCCAAAGGCTACGTTCTGTTCACGCGCGAAATCGATCGGACGAGAGAGTAGTTCGAGAGAGCGCCCTTAAATGGATGCGGAACTCCGCAGATCCCCGTTTCACAGCCCAAGTATGTGGGTCGGCCTTGGCGGGAGCGATGGGCCACTCAGCTCTTTTGTGGTGGTACTGAAGTACCGAACCGCTTTGAAACGGGGGTTTAGGCTTTGTCGGGGCGCATCATGTTGGCGGCCATTTTTGTTACCAGGCTGCGCGGGGCCAGGCGCTGGGATTCTTTCATGACGTTGTTCATGAAGCCGGAGATTACATAGGATTTGCCGGCGGCCATGGCTTCGAGGCCGACGCGGGCTACTTTTTCCGGGGTTTCGGCGGAGCGGAACGCGCGGTCGGGTTGGTCGGCAACTTTTTGAAATTCGGTGTTGGTGCTCCCGGGGCAGAGGGCGCAGACATGGACGCCTTTGGGGCGGAGTTCTTCAGCGATGCCTTCGGCGAAGAGCAGGTCGAAGGCTTTGGTGGCGGCATAGACGGAATTGAAGGGGACGGGCTGGAAGGCGGCTAGCGAGGCGACGATCATTACGTCGCCATGGCCGCGAGCGACCATCGACGGCGTGTAGAGGCGGGTGAGTTGGACTACGGCGGAACAGTTGACCTGGATCATTTCTAGCATTTTTTCGGCGGGGATTTCGTGGGCGTAGCCGAAGGCGCCGAAGCCGGCGTTGTTGATCAGGAGTTCGATTTCTAGATTTTTGCTGGTGGTGAAATTGAAGATTTCGGTTGGTGCGGTTGGTTTGGTGAGGTCGGCGGCTACCGTTTCGACTTTTATTTTGTGAGTTGAAGCGAGATCCGAGGCGATTTGGTTTAGGCGGTCGGTGCGGCGGGCGGTTAGGACTAGGTGGGCGCCGGATTGGGCGAGGAGTTTAGCGAGTTCCAGGCCGATGCCGGCGGTGGCTCCGGTAATTAGGGCCCACTTTTGGCTGTCATTTTTTTTGCCAGGGTTGGGACATGCGGGAATGATAGCAGGGTGAGGGGCGGGCGGCGAACGGCGGCGGTGCTTCGTTTGGGCTGGGCAAGAAAGATCTTTGTCCCTTCGCTCCTCTGGATGACGGCCAACGGCGGTTTGGGTGGAAGGCCGAAGGGCTAGGAGAAGCGGATCGATCGCCGAGGGTCTGCGACGAGACTCTTAGGCCGGGCCGGTGGTTTGGCGGGGGCGGGGGAGGAAGACGTCGCGGAGGCGGAGGCCTTGTTCTTTCATTTTGTCGAGGAGGCGGCGGGCCCAGACGTATTCGGCGGCGAGGATGCCGAGGCCGAGCATGATGGTGAGCCAGCCGGGGCCGGGGGTGAGGATCATGACGGCGCCGATGGCGAGCAGGGTGAATCCGAAGAGGATTCTAAGGAAGCGTTTGGCCTGCTGGAGTGTGGCGAGCATTTTTAAGGTAGTTCCCTGCTGTGATTCTATTTCTGATGCGAAAACTTCAGTTGAGAGTGCAATTGCGGTGCTTTTTCCATTTCATTCAGTACTACGAATGCAATCGGCCGGTTGTTTCGAATCTCTACGCAATTTAGATGCGGAGTGGATGTTTTGGAGAGCATGAGTTCGTAAGGATAAGCACGTGAAATTCCATCCGCATGGTGGTGAGATGAAAATTCGGTACGCGGTGTGATTGCGCACCTTTGAAACCGGTGACGGCGCCGCGCGCGAGCGGTGGTGCTTGGACTTGACGAGGGCTCGCGCGAAAAGGCGGCGCGAAAGGAAGGGGCTTCGCGCGATTTGTTATGTCGGAGCTGAAGCTCCGACCCCCTACGAAGCAAACCTCGGCGGCTGAAGCCGCGCCCTGACGAAAACCGAGGGCGTGGAGGCCTTAGACGCTCGCCGCGGGCTGATTAGAACTTGTAGACGATGCCGACCGAGGCCTTCGGGCTGAATTGGAAGGTGCCGAAGAAATGGGTGGCGATGCCGTCAATGCCGATGCGCAGGGCCATGTGGCGATGGTGGCCGTTGAGATCGACTCCGGCGCCGATGGCTCCGGCAACCGTGCCTTGTCCGCCGTAAGGAGTTTTGGGAGTCATGTAGGCTCCGCCGAAGAGGGCGTGGGCCCAGAAGTCGATGCCGCGCGGCTTGATCCAGCGAACGCGAGGACCGACGCCGCCGAAGGTGAGCCAGGAGTTGATGCCCGGCTGGCTGCCGTAGGTGGCGAAGACTTCCGCGTCGGGACCGATGCGATCGCGATACCAATAAACGAAGGAGCCGTTGAAGCCGTTCATATTTGAAACGATGCCGGGAACTTCATAGAAGCGGAAGAAGGTATAGCCGGCGTAGGCGTCGTAGCTGTATTTCTCGAAAACGCCCTGCACGGTTTGCGGAACCGGCGCGGGATCAGGAGCTGGCAGCGCGGGCGTGGGAACAAGTGCGAGCGAGGCGAAAGGATTGGGCTGCGCGATTGGTGGCGCGAAAGCCGGCGAACTGACGGCGGTGGCGGAGGTTACGCCGAAAGCCGGAGCGGCGAAGGATACGTGCGCGAAATCAGTTTGCGCGGAAGTGGAGAGGGCCGCGAACAGGAGTGTACCAAAAAGGATAGAAAGGTATTTCATCGCCTAGTTCCCCCCAGGACGAAGGAGTGCAGAGAGTAAGACTACTGTAGTTATCGTGAGGGAGAGGCGGAGGTGTGTCTATTAGCTTAATGGCCTGTGCCGCGAGGGAGATAACTGTTCGGGGGGACAGGGAGCGGGCAGGTGGGTCCTGGGTTGCTGGCGGCGTGGGGCTGGGCGCGATGAAAGCCGAAGGCGAAGCCGGGGCAACGCGAGAGCAAGCTACTCCGCCTGGGTTTGGGTGACTTTTGCGGCTTCGATCAGCTCGGGGCGGCCGGGGTGGTCGGTGGGGGCGGAGACTTTTAGGAGTTCGCGGAAATATTGCTGGCTGGCTTGCTGGTTGCCGCTGAGCCGCGCGGCTTTCGCTGCGCCGTAGAGGGCGCGGAAGCGACGTGGTTCTTTTTGTAGCGTGGCGGCGAATTGTTCCTGGGCCTGGGCCGGCTCGTTCAGTTCGAGCAGCATTTCGCCCCAGAGTTCGTGCGCGGGAGCTAGTGGGCCGGGCGTGATTGCGTTTTTTTCTGTGCCATCTTCGAGTTCGGCTGCGGACTTCATCTGGCGCAGAGCTTCATCGCGTGCTCTGGATGCGAGCGCGGCCCAGGCGACGACTTCCAGTTGCTCGATTTCCACCTGGCGCGCCCAATAATTTTCGTTCGCTTTGATCAGCTGGTCGTGAATGCGCTGCAGAGCGGCGGCGCACTCGTTCGCTTCGGCCGGCTGGCCGAGGCGCGATGCGCCCAAGCCGCGTGCGAACCAAGTCATGGCGTCGGCATAGGGAAACGGAGTTTTGGCAGCGGTGAGTTTCGCGGCCTCTTCCCACTGCTGGCGTTCGAGCGCGTAGCGCGCCGGAATCGCGGCCAGCGCGAAATATCCGGCGGCTGGGCCGCCGGCTCCGCCGGTCGCGATTTGGGCATCGAAGCGCGATTGAATTTCCGGCAAAGAATCGAGCAGGTGGCGCGCGGCTTGGTCCTGCGCGGTTTGCAAATAGGCGTAGACCAAATAATCGCTGTCGTGGAGTTCTTCGCCGGTTTGGCCTTCGCGTTTGGCCGCAGCTGCGGCGGCGACGTTGCTGGTGATCGACTGATTCCAATAACCCATGCGGGTGAAGGTGTGCGAAGGCATGTGCAGCGCGTGCGGGGCGTCGGGCGCAATTTTCGAATAGCGTTCCGCCGCCGGAATCGCGCGTCCGGCGAGCGCCGGGACGTCGTAGGTGTGGATGATGTAGTGCGCGAGGCCCGGATGATCGGGTTCCTGCTGGAACAATTTTTCGAGAATCGCGCCGGCTTGGAGGCGTCCGGCGTAGGTTTTGTCGGAGGGATCTTCCGCGGCGGCGAGCGAGAGTGCGAAAAAAATTTGAGCTTCGGTGTCGTCGGGATACTTTGCCGCGAGCATTTCCATTGCGTCGCGATAGGCGAGCAGGCGTGCGCGCTGTGGGGTGGATTCGGCATGCTCGTAGAGTTTGGAGACGGCGGTGAGGTAGGCGCGTTCGCGTTCGGTTTTTGCGTCGATGGATTTGCCGCGGTTCGCGCTGTCGAGGCCGGCTTGCAACTGTGCCGGGTCTTTCATCCCGGCGGCGAACGGATTGCCCCACTGGCTTAGCGCGATGCCCCAGTAGGCGATTGCGCAGGTGGGGTCACTGGCCAGGGTTGAGCGGAAGGATTCGATGGCTGGGCCGAACTGGAATGAATGCAAGAGCGCGACGGCGCGATCGAAATCCTTTTGGGCGGATTCGTTGCAGGAGGTGGCGAAGTGCACCGTGCCTAGTTGTTCGCGCGCTTGCTGGCCTGCGACGCCGCTCGCCAGGGTTAGCGCGATTAAGAATGCTGTCACGCACCTTTTCATGCCGCAATTCGCTCCGCGCGGTTTTTGTTGGCGCTAGCTTACCGCAGAGTGCGGCCGGTCGTCAGTGTCGCTTGGGCCGTAACGGTGGCTGCGTCGTGGTGGTCTGGGCGCGGGGGCATGGATGAGATTCTTCGTCGCAGAAGGCGCTGCTCAGAATGACGGCGGGTTTTTAGTGGCGTGAAATTCGCGGTGGCGCGGTTCGCGTTTTGGTTATGGCTGGCATAAATAAAAGTGTTTTGACTGGGAAATTGGTTTTGCTATGCTTTCGTTGCTGCTTCACAGCAGCGCTTATCCAGAGTGGCAGAGGGGACAGGCCCTACGAAGCCACAGCAACCTGGCGCGGTCGCCAAGGTGCTAATTCCTGCCCGATGGGGAGAGATAAGATCCTCGATCAACCGGGTTCCCGGTTATTGAAGATTCAACTCCCAAGTTAAGTCGAGCGAAGCTGCATCCGCATTTATATGCGGAATGCGAGCTTACAAGAAGAAGCACATCCATTGGCTTTTTGGAGGCCATTGGAAACGCCATTCGGCGGAGAGGGCTCGGTGTATTCGGAGCTTTTTCTGGCGATGACGCATAGGCCGTGGCCGAAGGCTATCTTCTATCAGGTGGGGGAGTTCATTCATGGCGGAAGTTGGGGGAGCGAGTTCAAAGCAAGGGCCGAATGTGGCGGTGGTTAAGATCGGAGGATCGATCTTGACGACGGCGGCGGCTTACCGGCGGGCGGCGGTTTTTGTGCGCGGGCTGTTGAAGGCGCATCCGGCGGAGCGGTTGGTGGTGGTGGTGTCGGCGCAGGAAGGCGCGACGGACACGCTGGAGCGCGCGGCGAAGAAAATTCACGCGACGCCTGGGGCGGCGGCGCAGGATTTGTTGTGGTCGACGGGCGAGATTCGTTCGGTGGCTTTGCTGGCGCTGCATTTGGAGAAGCTGGGAGTGGCGGCGGCTCCGTTGAATATTCACGAAGCGGGATTGTTGCTGCCGGAGACGGGGCGCGAAGCCGGGCGAATTCATTTGCACGGCGGACGATTGTCGGGCGTGCTGGCGGATTTCCGGGTGGCGGTGGTACCGGGATTTTTTGCGACGAACGCGGCGAGCCAGATTGTATCGTTGGGACGCGGCGGTTCGGATTTGACCGCAGTCTTGCTGGCGGAGGGTTTGCGGGCGTGTCGATGCGAACTGATTAAGGATGTGCCGGGATACTTCACTGCCGATCCGCACAAAGATTCTGCCGCGCGACATATTCCCTTCCTGAGTTTCGAACAAGCGATCACGATGGCGGCCGAAGGCTGCAACCTGGTGCAGCGGCAGGCGATCGAAGCGGCGGCGCGTTGTGGATTGCCGCTGGTGATTCGCAGCGTGCGCAAGAATTCGACGGTGAGCCGGATCGCGCAGGCTTTGGCCGGTGCGGATTCGGCGGAACGCGAGGCGAACGTGGTGGGCGCGAGTCGTTAGATATTTTGAGTTTTTGATCTTGAGCCGGAGAAAATTTTAAGTGAGGAGCACGGAAATGAAATTTGCGACGAAAACGATACATGCGGGACAGCCTTCGGAACCGGAAACAGGAGCGTTGATCGCTCCGATCTTTCAGACCTCGACCTACGAGCAGGACGGGCCGGGCGAGGATCGCGGATTCAATTATTCGCGGACGAATAATCCGACGCGGCAACGTCTGGAGACGATTCTGGCGGAGCTGGAAGGAGTTTCGTACGCGGCGGTTTTCGCTTCGGGGCTCGCGGCAGAGAACGCGGTGCTGCAAGCGTATTTGCGGCCGGGCGACGAAGTGGTGATTCCGACGGACGTTTACGGCGGGACCTACCGCATTCTGAATAAGGTGTACCAGCCGATGGGCATCACGATCAAGCAGCTGGATATTTCGGATCTGGATGCGCTGGAAAAAGCGATCACGCCGAAGACCAAGCTGGTGTGGATCGAGACGCCGACCAATCCGCGGCTGCTGATTTACGACATCGTGGAGACGGCGCGGCTGGCGCATGCGAAAGGCGCGTTGCTGGTGGTGGACAATACGTTTGCGACGCCGTATTTTCAGCAGCCGTTCGAGCTGGGCGCGGACATCGTGGTGCACAGCGTGACGAAATACCTGGGCGGACACTCGGACACGATTCAGGGCGCGGCGATGGCCAAGGATCTGAAGATTTTCGAGCCGATTAAATTTTTGCAGAACGCGACCGGGGCGGTGCCTTCGCCGTTTGATTGTTGGCTGACCCAGCGCGGGTTGAAGACGCTGGAACTGCGCATGGAGCGGCACGCGGAAAACGCTATCGCGATCGCAAACGCGTTGAACGGGCATCCGCTGGTGCGGCAAGTGTACTTCCCCGGCCTGCCAGATCACCCGGGGCACGAGATTGCGAAAAAGCAGATGACCGGATTCGGCGGAATGGTTTCGTTCGAGATCGACGGGACGGTGGCGGATGTGGTGGAGTTCGTAAAGACGCGGCGTTATTTCACTCTGGCGGAAAGTTTGGGCGGAGTGAAGTCGCTGCTGTGCCATCCGGCGACGATGACCCATGCGTCGATTCCGGCGGAGGCGCGGGCGCAGCTGGGATTGGAGGACACGTTGATTCGGCTCTCACCGGGATGCGAGAAT